>NZ_JBYCZO010000002.1:0-736677 GCF_057586275.1 Sphingomonas sp. SRI_018
GAATCGAGCAGCCGCCGGGCATCGGCGGCGGCGCGGCGCGCCTCGGCGATGGTGGCGTCGATCCGGGCGAGCTCGGCGTCGGCCGTCTCGACCGCGCGCACCGCCGCCGGCCGCGCCGCCTCGATCGCGCGCAGGCGGTTGAGCCGCTGCAGCCGCTCGGCCGCCGCCGCGCCGCCCTGGCGCGCGACATAGCCGTCCCAGCGCCGCAGCACCCCGGCCAGCGTCACCAGCCGCTGGCCGACGGCGAGCGGCCGGCCGTCGTCGCTGTCCACCACCAGGATCTGCCGCAGCCGCCGCGTCAGCGCGGCCGGCGCCTTGACGTGATCGGCGAGCGGGCTCGCCGCCACCGGATCGTCGGGCAGCGGCTCGGCGCCCGCCCAGTAGCGATCGGCCTTGGCATCGAGCCCGGCCTCGAGATCGTCGCCCAGCGCCGCCGCCAGCGCGCGCTCATAGCCCGGATCGGGGCGGAGCTGGTCGAGCAGCTTGTCCCCGCCTGTCGTCCGCGTCGCCTTGGCCAGCGCCGCCGCCTCGCTGTCGAGCGCGGCGAGCTCGGCATGCGCCTCGGCGCGGGCATTCTGCGCATGATCGCGCCCGGCGATCGCACCGCGCTCCTCGGCGTCGGCGCGGGCGAGCGCGGTGCGCGCCTGCTCGGCATGGCGCTGGCACTTCGCGCGCTCCTCGGCGGCGCGCTTGCGCTCGGCCTTGAGCGGCTCGGGATCGGCGAGCCGTGCCGCCTCCGCCGCCAGCGCGGCCTTGTCGCGCTGCGAACGGTCGCGCCGCTGGCGCGCGGCGGCGAGCGCGGCGTCGGCGACCCTGGCGTCCGCCGCCTCGGCCGCCTGCTCGGCCAATGCCTGCGCCAGCGCCACCTCGGCATCGCGCGCGCCGCGCTCGGCTTCGGCGAGCGCGGCCTCCAGCGCCGGCAGGCGGTCCGTGCCTTCCGCGATGCGCGCCTCGAGCGCCTTGCTTTCCTCCCCCAGCCGCTCGAGCGCCTCGGCGGCGTCATGCGCCAGCGCCCCCTCGCGCGCGCGGTCGTCGACCAGGCGTCTCGCCGCGTCCTGCAGCTCGACCAGCCGCCGCTCGGCGCTGTCGCGTTCGGCGCGCAGCCCGGCGAGCTTGTGCCCCGCCTCGCTCGCCTGGTCGCGCGCGGCGAGCGCCGCGGAGCGCGCCACCACCAGCAGCTCGGTCGCCTTGGCCTGCGCCGCCTCGGCCATGCGCGAGGCCTCGCCGCGCTCGGCGACCAGCGCCTCGGCGGCGGCGGCCTCGGCCTTGGCGGCATCGGCGGCGGCAGCGGCATCGCGCCAGCGCGCGAAGATCATCCGCGCCTCGGCGACGCGGATGGTGGCGGAGAGGGTGCGGTAGCGCTCCGCCTGCCGCGCCTGGCGCTTCAGCGCGGCGGCGCGCGCCTCCTGGTCGGAGATCACCTCGTCGAGCCGGGCGAGGTTGGTCTCGGTCGCGCGCAGCTTCTGCTCGGCGTCCTTGCGGCGGACGTGCAGGCCGGCGATGCCCGCCGCCTCCTCCAGCATCGCGCGGCGCTCGGCGGGCTTGGCCTGGATGATCGCGCCGATCCGGCCCTGGCTCACCAGCGCCGGCGAATGCGCGCCGGTCGCGGCGTCGGCGAAGGCGAGCGCGACGTCCTTGGCGCGCACGTCGCGGCCGTTGATGCGATAGGCGGAGCCGGCGCCGCGCTCGATCCGCCGCACCACCTCCAGCTCGCCGTCGCCTTCGCCCCCCTCACCTGCCACCTCGTCGGCGAGGATCGACACTTCGGCGAAGTCGCGCGGCGGCCGGCTCGCGGTGCCGGCGAAGATCACGTCCTCCATGCCGGCGCCGCGCATCGACTTGGCGCTGGTCTCGCCCATCACCCAGCGCAGCGCCTCGAGCAGGTTGGACTTGCCGCAGCCGTTGGGACCGACCACGCCGGTCAGCCCGGGCTCGATCCGGAGGTCCGCCGGGTCGACGAAGCTCTTGAAGCCGGTCAGTCTGAGCCGCTTGATCCGCATGGCGCTAGGACCGGCCGAGGTTCGGACGGGCCGCGCGACCGGCGCCAAGGGGAAGGGAGTCGCGCTTCATTCGTTCACTTTGCTCCACTTGTCCCCCGGGGCTGTGCGGCGGCAGCCTCCAGTCCAAGTCAAGCAAAGCAAATCCTATTAGGGAAGCGATTTGTTGGGCGAAACGATCTCTCATCGTCACCCCGGACTTGTTCCGGGGTCCACCCATCGACTTCTTCAGCCGATAAAGCCTCTAGCTCAGCACGAGCGGCACGGTGGACCCCGGAACAAGTCCGGGGTGACGGTGGAGAGGGGCGAATCATCGCCCCCCTTCCAGCTACCGCGCCCCGGCGTTGCGCAGCGCCGGCTCGAGCTGCGACCAGGACACCACCCCCTCGACCGGCTTGTCGTTGAGGATGAAGGTCGGCGTACCGGTCACCAGCCCGCTCGCGCCGGCATCGTTGGTGACCTTCGCCAGCGCGTCGATCGCCTTCTGGTCGGTGAGGCACGCACGTGCCTTCGCCTCGGGCACGCCGCGCTGCTTGAAGAAGTCGATCAGCTTGAGCCGCTCCGCCCAGGCGGTCGAAACCTGGCCCGGCGGTTTGCCCTGGAGGCTGGCGGTGAACGCCTGATCCTTGCTCGCCGCCTCGAGCGGCTCCAGGTAGCTCAGCTGGTTCTGGTACATCTGCTCGAGGATGACGAAGAACGGCTCGGTGCCGACGCAGGTGCCGAGCAGGCTGGCGGCGAGGTCGGGGGCGCCATGGACCAGGAACTCGCGGAACTCGTAGCTGACCTTGCCGGTCGAGACGTACTTCTGCTCGAGCGGCTGCATCCCCTCGCGCCCGAAGATGCCGCAGGTCGGGCAGGTGCGCGAGCCGTATTCGACCAGCTTGAGCGGCGCATTTGGATTGCCCAGGCGATAACCCTGCTCGGTCTTCTCGACCACGTCGGTCCATTGCTTGCCGGCGGGCGGCGCCGCGCCGGCGACCGGCGGCGCCTCGGCGGTGCTGTTGGCGCCGGTCGATCCGCCGCCGCCGCATCCGGCGAGGGCGATCAGCGCGGTGAGGGCGAGGAGGTTGCGCATTCCTTGGTTCTCTCCTGGGATCTATCGGGCGCCGGCGGCGCGGAGCTTGGGCTCCAGCGTCGCCCAGTCGAAGGTATTGGCGGCGAGCGTGCCGTTGATCTCGAAGCCGGGCGTGCCGTTGATCTTGGCGAAGGCGGCGTCGGTCATCTTGAGGATCGGGCTCAACGTGGCGTCGCCCTTGAGGCAGGCGCCGAGCGCGGCCGGCGTCACCCCGTGCCGCGCACCGATCGCGCTGAGGCCGCTGTTGTCGGCGACCGCCCGGAGCTGCGCCGCCTGCGGCATCGCCTTCACCGCGGCGAGATTGGCTTGGACATAGGCCTCGCCCTTCTTCATCCAGTCGTCCTGCGCGGCGAAGATCGCGCTGCTGAGGCCGGCGAAGCGGCGCGGCCCGCCGCAGCGCGCCACCACCCAGGCGGCGAGGTCGAAGGGATCGCGCGCGGCGCTGCGCGTCTCGACCCGGACAGTGCCGTCGCGCACCATGCGGTCGTGCAGCACCGCCTTCGATTCGGCGGCGAAATGCGCGCAATGGGGGCAGGTGAAGCTCAGATACTCGGTCAGCGCCACCTTGGCCGCGGGATTGCCGACGGTGAAGCCGCCCGTCGCCGGCGCGACGCCGACATTGGTGCGCCAGTCGCGCGCCTGGGGGGGCGCCGCGGCGGTGAGGAGCGCGCCGAACAGGAGCGCGAGGAGGATGCGCATCAGTTGATCTTGCCGATCTTGGGAATGGGGCCGGCGCCGACGCCGGCGGCGAGCCCTTCAAGGACGGCCTTGAGCTCGGGGTCGGCGATGGTGCGCAGGCTGTCGCCGAGCTCGATCGGAACCGGCCGGACGGCGGGCGGGGCGACGCGCTGCAGCCGCTTGATCTCGCCCTGGCGGATGACGATGCGGCCGACCGCGGCATAGCCGAAGAAGCGGTTGACCCGCTCGATGATCTCCGGGCCGATGTGCTGCATCATCGTCGCGTGCGGGCCCGAGACGGTGAGCGTCAGCGTGCCGTTAACGCGCTCGCCCATCGGAAAGCGGATCGAATCGGGCGCGGAGACGCGGGCGTATTTCTCGCCGACGATCTCGGCCCAGCGGCTGATCACCGAGGATTGCACGAAGCCGAAGCGGCGGAAGGCGGCGCGGCCCACGTCGGGGAGCAGCTCGCTCACCTTGCGGACGCGATTCGCACGCTGCGGTTCGGGGGCGTCGGGCTTCGGCATCGCGCTCACCCATGCCATAGGGCGCGGGTGTCCGCAAAGCCTTCCATCTCCGACCAGCTGCTTGCCTGGTACGACGCCAACGCCCGCGTGCTGCCGTGGCGCGCGCCGCCGCGGAGCAACGCCGCCGATCCCTATCGCGTGTGGCTGTCGGAGGTGATGCTGCAGCAGACCACCGTCGCCGCGGTGACGCCGCGATTCGAGGCGTGGGTCGCGCGCTGGCCGGACGTCGCGAGCCTCGCCGCGGCGTCGGAGGAGGAGGTGATGGGAGCGTGGGCGGGGCTCGGCTATTATGCCCGGGCGCGCAACCTCGTCGCCTGCGCCCGCGCGGTGGCGGCGCGGGGCGGCTTCCCGACGACCGAGGCCGAGCTCAGGCAGCTTCCCGGCATCGGCGACTATACCGCCGCCGCGGTCGCGGCGATCGCCTTCGGCCGGCGGGCGGTGGCGATCGACGCCAATGTCGCGCGCGTGGTCGCGCGGCTGTTCGCGCTGGCGGACAAGGCCGACGTGCCGGCGCATGCCGAGCGCATCACGCCGGACCTGCGCGCCGGCGACTTCGCCCAGGCGATGATGGACCTCGGCGCGACCGTCTGCACGCCGCGCGGCCCGCGCTGCCTGCTCTGCCCGCTGCGCACCGAATGCCGGGGATTCGCGAGCGGCACGCCCGAGGCGTTTCCGGCC
The DNA here is from genome assembly GCF_057586275.1 of Sphingomonas sp. SRI_018. Classification (NCBI taxonomy): domain Bacteria; kingdom Pseudomonadati; phylum Pseudomonadota; class Alphaproteobacteria; order Sphingomonadales; family Sphingomonadaceae; genus Sphingomonas; species Sphingomonas sp. SRI_018. The sequence continues at coordinate 4,956 of NZ_JBYCZO010000002.1, forward strand.
AGGGCGGCCAGGAAGGCGCGGCCGACCCGTCACGGCACGATCTTCTGGCTGGAGCGGGACGGCCGCGTCCTGCTCGTGCGCCGTCCGCCGAAGGGATTGCTCGGCGGGATGCGCGCGCTGCCGACCGGCGCCTGGGCGGAAGCGCCGCCGGGCCTCGCCGGCGCCCCCGCTGCGACGGACTGGCGGCTGCTCGAGGACGAGGTCACCCACGTCTTCACCCATTTTCGGCTCGAATGCCGGCTTGCGGCCGCCTCGATCGCGGCGCAGGAAGTGCACGCGGAGGGCGAATGGTGGCCGATCACCGATCTTGGCGCGGCGGGTTTGCCGACGCTGTTCGCCCGCGCGGCGCAACTGTTCGGGAGAGAGCGATGGGGATGAGATTGGCGGCGGCGATCCTGCTGGCGGGCAGCGTGACGGCATCCGCATGGGCCCGGCAGGCGCAGCCGGCGCCGGCGCCGGCTCCGGCGGTTCAGGCGTCGATCGGCCGCTACCCTGCCCTCAAGACTCTGGTCGACCGCTATGTGGCGGAGGGCAAGACCAACGGCATCGTCGTCGCGATCGGCGAGGGCAGCGCGCCGCCGACCTTCCTCGTCGCCGGCACCATCGCCGCCGAGCCGGGGTCGGAACCGGCCGGTCCCGACAGCCTGTGGCGGGTCTATTCGATGACCAAGCCGATCACCGCGATGGCGGCGATGATGCTGATCGAGGACGGCCGGATGTCGCTCGACCAGCCGATCAGCGACTTCATCCCCGCCTTCAAGGACATGAAGGTGCTGACCGACCCCGCCAACAGCCTCGCCGCGCGGCCGGCGGCGCGGCCGATCACGATCCGGCACTTGCTGACCCATACGGCGGGGCTCGGCTACACCATCGTCACCAAGGGGCCGCTGCTCGATGAATACAACCGGCTCGGCATCGTCCCGGCGGCGGTCAACGTCAGCACCGAGAACGGCCTGCGCAAGGTGCGCCCGGCGACCTTGCAGGAATTCGCCAACCGCGTCGCCGGCCTGCCGCTGATCGCCGATCCCGGCACCGAATGGAGCTATTCGATCGCCCTCGACGTGATGGGGGCGGTGATCGAGAAGGCGAGCGGCATGACGTTCGACGCCTTCGTGCAGAAGCGGATTCTCGGTCCGCTGAAGATGACGTCGACCTTCTGGCAGGTGCCCGCCGCGGACGTCGGCCGCCTCGCCAGCAACTATGTCTGGGTCGGCGACAACCGCGTGCCGATCGATCCGGCGGCGACCTCGGTCTATCTCCAGAAGCCGAGCTTTCCCTATGGCGGCGCCGGCCTCGTCATGTCGGCGCGGGACTATGACCGTTTCCTGCAGATGCTGCTGAACGAGGGCGAGGTCGACGGCGTGCGCGTGATGAAGCCGGAGACGGTGCGGCTCGCCATGTCCAACCTGCTGCCGCCGGGCGTCACCTTCGGCGGCGTCGGTGGCAACACCGGCGGCGACGCCAGTCCCGAGCAGGGCTATGGCGCCGGCGGCTCGGTCTACCTGCGCGACGTGCCCGGCGGGGCGAGCAAGGGCACCTACGGGTGGGGCGGCGCCGCCGGGACGGTCGCCTGGGTCGACCCGGTGCGCAAGGTCCGCGGCACGGTGATGGTCAACTATTTCCCCTCCGACAAATGGCCGCTCCGTGCCGACGTCGTGAAGGCGCTTTACGCCGATCGTCCGTGAGCGTGCGTCCCGGCTTCACCGGCGGCTGGCTCGACCGCGCCGACCATGTCCGCATGAATGCCGATGCCCTCGCCGCGGCGGCGGGCGACTGGCGCGCGCGGCTGCTCAAGCTCGACGGCAGCTTCGATCCGATGATCGGCGATGACGGCAAGCTCGCCTGGTCGAACCTCGCCGAGCGCGCGGATGATGGGGAGCTGCTGTTCCTGGGCCTCGACGCGGGCGGCCGCCCTCATTTCGCCGAGACGCGGCTCAGCGATCCGCCGGCGGTGGACCGTTCGCCGGCGCTGTTCGGGATGCTGGCGCTCATGCCCGACGAGGAAGCGGCGGTGTTCGCCGCCGCGCGCCATCTCGTCTCCTGGCACGCGCGGCACCGGCGCTGCTCGGTCTGCGGCGCAGGGACCGGCCTGATCCGCGGCGGCTGGGCGCGGGTCTGCCCTGACTGCGGCGCGGAACATTATCCGCGCGTCGATCCGGTCGTCATCATGATCGCCGAACACCAAGGCCGTGCGCTGGTCGGCCGCGGGCCGAGCTGGCCCGCGCGGCGCTATTCGGCCCTGGCCGGCTTTGTGGAGCCTGGCGAGACGATAGAGGAGGCGGTGGCCCGCGAGATACACGAGGAGGCCGGCGTGCGCGTGCGCGACGTCCGCTATGTCGCGAGCCAGCCTTGGCCGTTCCCGGGCTCGCTGATGATCGCCTGCATCGCCTTCGCCGACGACCCGGCGATCACGATCGACCCGAACGAGCTGGAAGACGCGATGTGGGTCTCGCGCAAAGACGTCCGCGCAGCGTTGGCAGGCGAGGAAAGCGCCCCCTTCCTCTGCCCGCCCCGCTACGCGATCGCGCACACGCTGCTGACCGCCTGGCTCGGCGATTAGGGCCGCGGCCGCGCCTGGCGGTATGTGCCGAGCAGGCGCAGCCACTTGGAGTGGAAGCCCAGCTCCTCCAGCGCGCGGTCGACCGCCGGCTCGCCTGGGCGGCCGACGATGTCGGCGTAGAATTCGGTCGCAGCGAAGCTCGCGCCGCGCTGGTAGCTTTCGAGCTTGGTCATGTTGACGCCGTTGGTCGCGAAGCCGCCGAGCGCCTTGTAGAGCGCGGCGGGCACGTTCTTCACCTCGAAGATGAAGGTGGTCATGAACGGCTCGTCGCCCTCCAGCGGCCGTGAGCCCCGCGCCAGCGTCACGAAGCGAGTGACGTTGTGCTCGGCGTCCGACACGTCCTCCTCGAGCACGTCGAGGCCGTAAAGCGCGCCCGAGGCCGGCGGCGCGAGCGCGGCGATCGTCGGATCGCCCTTCTCCGCCACCATCGCCGCGGCGCCGGCGGTGTCCGGATAGGCGACCGGCGCGATGCCGTGCGCGCGCAGCCAGTGACGGCACTGGCCGAGCGCCTGGGGGTGGCTCATCGCCTCCCGGATCCCCTCGCGCGGGCCCTTGGCGAGCAGCGCGTGGCGGATCGACAGGAAATGCTCGCCGACGATCACCAGCCCCGATTCGGGCAGCAGGAAGTGGATGTCGGCGACGCGGCCGTGGAGCGAGTTCTCGATCGGGATGATCGCACAGCCGGCCGTGCCCTTCTGCACCGCCTCGATCGCGTCGGAGAAATCAAAGCAGGGGAGCGGCAGCCCGTCCGGCACCGCCTCCATCGCCGCGACATGGCTGTTGGCGCCCGGCGCGCCCTGGAAGGCGACCGCGCGCTCGGGGTCCGCGGCGGCGGCTTCGGCCATGCGGGCGACGATCGGACGGGCGGGGGCGGCGAAATTCTCCATGATGCCGGGCGCGTAGCCGTCGCATTTCATCATCGCAAGCGCGGCTTGCCGCGACGAAATGTGCGCCTTAAAGGAGCACGACCTTTCTAGTTCTTCCATCGGCGGGCAAATGGACAATCGGACCAACACGATCGCGGGCTGGGTGCTGGCTGCATGCGTTTCCGCGCTGGGGCTCTCGATCGTGAGCGGCATGGCATTCCACGGCGAGAAGCCCGAGAAGATGGGCTATCCCATCGAGGGCGTCGAGGAGAGCGGCGGGGCCGCCGCGGCCGACAAGCCGATCGCCGCCCGCCTGGCGACCGCCGATCCGGCGAAGGGCGCCGAGGTGTTCAAGAAGTGCGCGGCCTGCCACACGATCAACCAGGGCGGCGCGAACGGCGTCGGGCCGAATCTCTACGCCACGCTCGGCGAAGGGATCGCACAGGGCAAGGGCGGCTTCGCCTTCTCCGACGCGCTGAAGAAGGTCGGCGGCACCTGGGACTTCGACAAGATGGACGCGTGGCTCAAGAGCCCGCGCAAGTTCGCCGACGGCACCAAGATGACCTTCGCCGGCCTCGGCAATGCCGACGATCGCGCCAACGTGATCGCTTATCTGAACCAGCAGGGCTCGAACCTGCCGCTCCCCGCCGCTCCGGCCGAGGGGGCTGCGCCGGCGGCGGCCGATGCCGCGACCAAGGCCGGCGAGGCGGGTGAGACCGCCAATGTGGCCAACGCCGCGGCGCCTGCTCCGGGCGCGCCGACCGTCGACAAGGCGGCAGCGGTCGAAGCCGAGAAGCACTAAGGTCTTTGGACCACTTCGTCACCCCGGCCTTGTGCCGGGGTCCACTAAGCAGCCAGGCACTGGTTTCGAGGTTCCAGCCGGAACCTCACCGCCTGTCCTCGTGGAGAAGTGGATGCCGGAACAAGTCCGGCATGACGATATAGGTTACGGCACCATCATCCCGCCGCGATCGCGGTAGAAGGCGCGGACCACGTCCCACCCCTCCTCCGCCGTCTCGACATAGGTGAACAGGCTAAGGTCGCGCGGAGAGATCACGCCTTCCTCGCAGAGCGCCGGGAAGTTCACCACCCGCTCCCAGAACTCGCGCCCATAGAGCAGCACCGGGATCGGCGCGATCTTGCCGGTCTGGATCAGCGTCAGCAGCTCGAACAGCTCGTCGAACGTGCCGAACCCGCCCGGAAAGGCGGCGAGCGCACGCGCGTGGAGCAGGAAGTGCATCTTCCTCAGCGCGAAATAATGGAACTGCAGGCTGAGGCGCGGCGTGACATACTGGTTCGGCGCCTGCTCGTGCGGCAGCACGATGTTGAGCCCGATCGTCTCGGCGCCGACGTCGGCCGCGCCGCGATTCGCCGCCTCCATGATCGACGGGCCGCCGCCCGAGCACACCACGAAATGGCGCTTGCCGGCCTCGTCGACCGGGAAGCCGCTGGCGAGCCGGGCGAGTTCGCGCGCGACCTCGTAGTAACGCGATTTGGCGGCAAGGCTTTCGGCGATACGCTTGGCCTCGCCCTCGGGCGCGGCGGCGACCAGCGCCTCGGCCTTGTCGGGCGCCGGGATGCGCGCCGATCCGTAAAAGACGAAGGTGGAGGCGATGTTCGCCTCATCGAGCAGCAGCTGCGGCTTCAAGAGCTCGAGCTGGAAACGGACGGGACGCAGATCCTCGCGCAGCAGGAAATCCATGTCCTGGAAGGCGAGGCGGTAGGCCGGATGCTCGGTCTGGGGGGTGCTGATGCCCTTCCTGGCGGTCTCGGCATCCTGCTCGGCGCGCGGGAAGACGCGCGCGGGGACTTTCGTGTCGGTCATTTTTGCGGGCCTTAGAGGAATGCGCGGGTCTTGGCTATCGGCAGAACGGCCGGCCGCCCATGTCGAAATGCAGGTGGTTGTAGTGCGCGGCGTTGTAGTCGGGGCTCAGCACCGTCCTGAACCGCTTGCAGGCGGAGGCACGGACGATCTGGAGGAAGTCGCGCACCGCCGGATCGGGATTACGCCAGTCCTGCTCGATCGCGATCCGGCGCCCGTCGGCGAGCACGAAGGCGGAGACATCGACGGCATTGGCATGCGCATGTTCGGAGAGCTTGCCGGCGGTGGCCCCGCCGCCGCCGATGATGCCGCGGCACGAATAGGTGCCGAAGGTCTCGATCCTCACCACCGGGCTGCCGAGGATCTCGCGTCCGGCCGGCACCACGCCGTAGCGCGCCCAGGCGACGAAGGTGCGCGAGAGCGGGCAGGTCATCGCCTTGAGGTTGGTGGTGGGCACGCCGAAGTCGATGAGCTGGACGGTGCCGGTCAGGATACAGCCGCCGCCGAAGTCGCGGTCGGGCAGCGGCGAATAGCGGACGTTCGCGCCGGAGAGATCGGCGAAGCATTGCCGCGTCTCGCGCGACGGTTCCGAGCTGAGCGTGATCGGCGCGCTGTTGCGCGGTCGCGGCGCGGGCCGCTCGCCGCCGCAGGAGGTGAGCATGAGCGTCAGCGCCAGCCCCGCCACGCCGGCGACGCGCCGCCGTCCACCCCGCCCATACACTCGCATGGACGGGACTTTGCGGCATGGCAGACTCGGGCACAAGGCCGCGGTGACGAAGGGGATCGCCAAATGCGGCAGAACGCACGCCCGCGCTTGACAGCAGCCGCCGCATCGTTAGGGCCGCCGGCGGGCCACGCGGTCCCAACGCCGCGCGTGCTCTCTGCAAGGAGAGTCTACATGACTGATACGCTCGTACCCGGCGCCACAGCTGCGCCCGCCAAGCCCGCCACCAAGCCGGCGCGCCCCCACTTCTCCTCCGGTCCCTGCGCCAAGCCTCCCGGCTGGTCGCCCGAGAAGCTCGCCGTCGACGTGCTCGGCCGCTCGCACCGCTCGAAGCTCGGCAAGGCCCGGCTCCAGTACGCCATCGACCTGATGCGCGAGCTGCTCCAGCTGCCCGACACGCACCGCATCGGCATCGTGCCCGGCTCCGACACCGGCGCGTTCGAGATGGCGATGTGGACGATGCTCGGCGCCCGCGGCGTCACCGCGCTGGCCTGGGAGAGCTTCGGCGAGGGCTGGGTGACCGATGCGGTCAAGCAGCTCAAGCTCGAGCCGACCGTGATCCGCGCCGACTATGGCCAGCTCCCCGATCTCGACAAGGTCGACTGGTCGGACGACGTACTGTTCACCTGGAACGGCACCACCAGCGGCGTGCGCGTGCCCGACGGCGAGTGGATCCCCGCCGACCGCGAAGGGCTGAGCTTCGCCGACGCGACCAGCGCGGTGTTCGCCTACGACCTGCCGTGGGACAAGATCGACGTCGCCACCTTCTCCTGGCAGAAGGTGCTGGGCGGCGAGGGCGGCCACGGCGTGCTGATCCTCGGCCCCCGCGCGGTCGAGCGGCTCACCGAATATACGCCGGCTTGGCCGCTGCCCAAGGTGTTCCGGCTCGTCTCCAAGGGTGCGCTCGCCGAGGGCGTCTTCAAGGGCGAGACGATCAACACCCCGTCGATGCTTGCGGTCGAGGATGCGATCTTCGCGCTCGAGTGGGCGAAATCGGTCGGCGGGCTGAAGGGATTGATCGCGCGCTCCGACGCCAATGCCGCCGCGCTCGACAAGATCGTCGCGGAGCGTGATTGGCTCGGCCATCTCGCGGTCGACCGCGGCATCCGGTCGAAGACCAGCGTATGCCTGACCGTCGAGGGCGCCGACGAGGCGTTCATCAAGAAGATGGCCTCGCTACTGGAAGCGGACGGCGCGGCGTTCGACATCGCCGGCTATCGTGATGCCCCGGCGGGGCTGCGCATCTGGTGCGGCGCCACGGTCGACACCGCCGATATCGAAGCGCTCGGCCCGTGGCTCGACTGGGCCTACGCGACGGCCAAGGCGGGCTGACCTGCCCCTGGGCACCCGCGCAGGCGGGTGCACAGGGCCGCAAGCGGTTCCCCTCGCAACTCTAGGCTCCCGCTTTCGCGGGAGCACATGCTCTTGAAAGGCACGCACATGCCCAAAGTCCTCATCAGCGACAAAATGGACCCCACTGCCGCCGAGATCTTCCGCGCGCGCGGGATCGAGGTCGACGAGATCACCGGCAAGACGCCGGATGAGCTTAAGGCGATCATCGGCCAGTACGACGGCCTCGCCATCCGCAGCGCGACCAAGGTGACCAAGGAGATCCTCGACGCCGCGACCAACCTCAAGGTCGTCGGCCGCGCCGGCATCGGCGTCGACAACGTCGACATCCCGCACGCCTCGGCCAAGGGCGTGGTGGTGATGAACACCCCGTTCGGCAACTCGATCACCACCGCCGAGCATGCCATCGCCCTGATGTTCGCGCTCGCCCGCCAGCTGCCAGAAGCCGATGCCTCGACCCAGGCCGGCAAGTGGGAGAAGAACCGCTTCATGGGCGTCGAGCTGACGTCGAAGGTGCTGGGGCTGATCGGCGCCGGCAACATCGGCTCGATCGTCGCCGACCGCGCGATCGGCCTCAAGATGAAGGTGATCGCCTATGATCCCTTCCTCAGCCCCGAGCGTGCGATCGAGATCGGGGTCGAGAAGGTCGAACTCGACGAGCTGCTCGCCCGCGCCGACTTCATCACGCTGCACACGCCGCTCACCGACCAGACACGCAACATCCTGAGCCGCGAGAACCTCGCCAAGACCAAGAAGGGCGTGCGCATCATCAACTGCGCGCGCGGCGGGCTGGTCGACGAGGCGGCGCTCAAGGAGGCGCTCGATGCGGGCCATGTCGCCGGCGCCGCGCTCGACGTGTTCGTGACCGAGCCGGCCAAGGAGTCGCCGCTGTTCGGCACGCCGAACTTCATCTCGACCCCGCACCTCGGCGCGTCGACCAGCGAGGCGCAGGTCAACGTCGCGATCCAGGTCGCCGAGCAGATGGCCGAATACCTCACCACCGGCGGCGTCACCAATGCGCTCAACATGCCGAGCCTGTCGGCGGAGGAAGCGCCGCGCCTGAAGCCCTACATGGCGCTGGCCGAGGAGCTCGGCAGCCTGGTCGGCCAGCTCAGCCACGGCGCGATCCCGCGCATCTCGATCCACACCGAGGGCGCGGCGGCCGAGCTCAACCCGAAGCCGATCGTGAGCGCGGTGCTCGCCGGATACCTGCGCACGCAGACCGCGACGGTCAACATGGTCAACGCCCCCTATCTCGCGAAGGAGCGCGGGCTCGAGGTACGCGAGGTACGGACCGAGAAGGAAGGCGATTACCACACGCTGCTGCGCGTCTCGGTGAAGACCGACGCCGGCGAGCGTTCGGTCGCGGGCACCTTGTTCGGCAACCAGGCGCCGCGTCTGGTCGAGCTGTTCGGCATCAAGGTCGAGGCCGATCTCGCCGGCCACATGCTCTATGTGGTGAACGAGGATGCGCCGGGCTTCATCGGCCGCCTGGGTTCGCTGCTCGGGCAGGAAGGCGTCAACATCGGCACCTTCCACCTCGGCCGCCGCGAGGCGGGCGGCGAGGCGGTGCTGCTGCTGTCGGTCGACGAGGCAGTGACGCCGGACCTCATCGCCAAGGTCCGCGCGCTGCCGGGCGTGAAGACCGCGATGGCGCTGGCGTTCTGATCCTGAGCGGGGGGGGGTGGGAGGTGTTTCCACCTCCTCGTTCGCCCTGAGCTTGTCGAAGGGCCGTCCTTCTTCTAGCCGGGGCAAGTGAGGACCGGGCTTCGGCACGCTCGGCCCGATGAGGGGCTTCATCCATTGATGACCGGCTTGCTTCCCGAGGGCTTCGACGATCGCCTGCCGCCGTTCGCGGATGTCGCGGCGCGGCTGGAGCGAGGCGTGCTCGATGCCGCGCGGCTCAACGGCTATGAGCAGGTCGAGCCGCCGCTGGTCGAATATGCCGACGAGCTCACCCGCCGGTTGAAGGCGGGCGCCGTGCGCGACGCGGTGCGCTTCGTCGATCCGCTGTCGCAGCGCACGCTGGCGATCCGGCCCGACATCACCGCGCAGATCGGCCGGATCGCGGCGACGCGGATGGCGCATCACCCGCGGCCGATCCGCCTCAGCTACGCGGGGCCGGTGCTCAAGCTGCGCGCGTCCGAGCTGCGCCCGGCGCGGGCGATGCGGCAGATCGGCGTCGAGCTGATCGGCCTCGACAGCGTCGCCGCCGCGACGGAGGTGGTACGCGTCGCGGTCGACGCACTCGCCGCGGTCGGGGTGAAGGGACTGTCGATCGACTTCACCCTGCCCGACATCCTCGCGACGCTCGCCGGCGATCTTGCGCCGGAGACGCGGACTGCGCTGAGCGAGGCGCTCGACGCCAAGGACGCGGGCCGCGTCGCCGCGATCGACCGCGCCTATCTGCCGCTGATAGAAGCCGCGGGACCCTTCGCCGCCGCGGTCGAGAAGCTGCGCGCTCATGACAAGCTCGCCAGCCGGCTCGACGGCTTGGTCGCGATTGCCGAGGCGCTGCCGGAGGGTATCGGCCTCACGCTCGATCCCACTGAACGCCACGGGTTCGAGTACCAGAGCTGGGTCGGCTTCTCGATCTTCGGCGGCGGCGCGCGCGGCGAGATCGGGCGCGGTGGCAGCTACACCATCGTCCACGACGGCGGCCGCGAGGAGCCGGCGGTGGGCTTCACGATCGTCGCCGATTCGATCCTCGAATCGCAGGGTCGCTCGGTCGAGCGGCGGCGATTGTTCCTGCCGTTCGGGACCGATGCCGCCGCCGCGGCGAAGCTGCGCACCGACGGCTGGGTGACGGTCGCCGCGCTCACCGGTGACGATACGCCCGAGGCGCAGCTGTGCACCCATGTGCTGACGCGGCATGGGCCGGAGCCGCTGTAGCATCCGATTGTAAGGATCGGCCGGTCCGACTGTTGCTGCGGTGCGACAATTCGGACTTGATACGTTGTAACATTGCTCGTAACAGGCGCGCCCATGCTGAAGCTCGCCTCCGCCGCCAGCCTGATCGCGCTGGCCGTCACCGCCGCTCCCGCCTTCGCGGAAGACACGCCCGCCGCTCCGGCACCTGCTCCGCAGCAGCACGATCATGCCAACGATCCGGGCGACATCGTCGTCACCGGCATCATCGAACGGAGCGAATCGGACGTGCTACAGGGCACCTCGGTCGTCACCGGCGAGCAGCTGACTCGCAGCCTGCGCCCGACCATCGGCGAGACGCTCGCCCGCCAGCCCGGCGTGTCGGCGACGTCGTTCGGGCCGAGCGCGTCGCGGCCGATCCTGCGCGGCTTCCAGGGCGACCGCGTCCGCGTGCTGACCGACGGCATCGGCTCGATCGACGTCTCCAACACCTCGGTCGACCATGCGGTGATCATCGATCCGCTGCTCGCCGAGCGCATCGAGGTGGTGCGCGGGCCCTCCGCGCTGCTCTACGGCTCGTCGGCGGTGGGCGGCGTCGTCAACGTGATCGATACGCGCATCCCGCGCAGCATCCCGGAGGACGGCTATCGCCTGCAGGGGATCGCCACCTACGGCTCGGCCGCCAACGAGCGCACGGTGGGCGCGGCGGGCGACGTCGCGATCGGCGGTCCGTTCGTGGTCCATGCCGACGGCAGCTATTCCAAGTCCGACGACCTTCGGACCGGCGGCTATCTGCTCGCGCCCTGGGCGCGCGCCGCCTCGCTTGCCAGCGCCGGCCTGCCGCAGGATCCGGACGAGGAGCCGATCGACTTTGCCGGCCAGGCCAGGCTCAAGGGCAAGCTCCCCAATTCCTCGGCCGAGACCTGGACCGCCGGCTTCGGCGCCTCGGTGATCACCGACACCGGCAACCTCGGCGTCTCCTACAGCCACTATGACAGCCTCTACGGCGTGCCGATCCGCTATGCGACCGAACCCGGCCAGGAGCAGGAAGCGCCGCGGCTCGACGTCGTGCAGAACCGCGTCGACCTGCGCGGCGAGATCGATACCGGCGGCGGCTTCCTCGACCAGATTCGCCTCCGCATCGGCCACGCCAACTACCGCCATTACGAGCTGGAAGAGGACGGCTCGATCGGCACCGCCTTCTACAACAACGGCACCGAGGGCCGGCTCGAGCTGGTCCAGGCCAATCGCGGCGGCTGGACGGGCGCGTCGGGCGTCCAATATTTCAATCGCGCGTTCAACGTCGTCGGCGACGAGGCCTTCCTGCCGCGCAGCGAGACCAACCAGTTCGGCGTCTTCACGCTCCAGCAGCTCGATCTCGGCGCGTTCAAGGTCGAGGGGGGCCTCCGCTACGAAGTGACCGACCAGGACGCCAAGACGCTGGCCGACGATCTCTCCTTCTTCGGCGGCAAGCGGCATTTCGAGACGCTGTCGGGCTCGCTCGGCGCCTCCTACGCGATCGCATCCGACTGGCGGATCGGCGTCAACGTCTCGCGCACCGAGCGCGCCCCCTCGGCCGAGGAGCTGTTCGCCAACGGACCGCACGCCGGCACCCAGGCCTGGGAGCTCGGCAATCCCTTTTTCAAGACCGAGAAGGGCTGGGGCGTCGAGGCGACGCTGCACGGCCACGGCGACGGCTACAGCTTCGACGCCTCGGCCTATTACAACTGGTTCTCCAACTTCATCTACGAGAACCAGGTGGCGCAGTCGGTGTGCGACGCGGCCGCGGCGCCATCCGGCCGCGACGTCGACCTGCCGTGCTTCCAGTCGCTCCAGGCCGACGCGCGCTACTGGGGCCTGGAGGCCAACGCCTCGGTGCGGCTGGCGCGGCTCGGCGGCTGGACGATCAATGCCGACGCGCTCGGCGACTATGTCCATGCCAACATCGTCGACCAGGGCCCGGCGCCGCGCATCCCGCCGCTCCGCCTTCTCGGCGGGCTCGAGGCGCAGAGCGATGCGCTCACCGGCCGGTTCGAGGTCGAGCATGTGTTCAAGCAGGACCGCGTCACCGATTTCGAGACGACCACGCCGGGTTACACCATGGTCAACGCCTCGGCGTCGTGGAAGCCGTTCGGCGACAAGAAGCTCGACCTGGTTCTCAGCGCCAACAACATCTTCGACGTCGTCGCGCGGCGCGCCTCGAGCTTCCTCAAGGACTTCGCTCCGCTCGCGGGCCGCGACATCCGCGTGACGGCGCGGTTCGCGCTCTAACGGCAAAGGGGGCGTGGCGCCGGCGATCCTCTGACGCCGGCGCCGCGGTCACTCAACCCAGTCGAGCCCGATGTCGCGATAGAGCCCGCGGTCCTCCTCCCACCGCGGGTTCACCTTGACGTGCAGGTAGAGGTGGACCGGCACGCCGAGCAGTTCCTTCAATTCGGCGCGGGCGCGGGCGCCGATCTCCTTGATGCGGCTGCCGCCCTTGCCGAGCACGATCGCGCGCTGGGTGTCGCGCGCGACCAGGATCTGCTGGTGGATCTCGACCGATCCGTCCTCGCGTTCCTTGTAGAGCTCGGTCTCGACCGCGCTGTCGTAGGGGAGCTCGGCATGGAGCTGGTGGTAGAGCTGCTCGCGCGTCACCTCGGCGGCGAGCATCCGGTCGGTGACGTCGGCGACCTGATCCTCGGGGAAATGCCACGGGCCTTCGGGCATCCGTTTCGCGAGTTCGGCCTTGAGCTCGGGCACGCGGTCGCCGGTCGTCGCGCTGACGAAGAAGGTCTCGTCGAACGGCAGCAGTTCGTTGAGCTTGGCCGCGTGGCCGAGGAGGCGCGGCTTGTCGGCAACGTCGACCTTGTTGAAGATGAGCAGCTTTGGCTCGGGCCGCGCCTTGAGCGCTTCGATGATCATGGTCACCTTCGGGCCGATTCCTGCCTTGCCGTCGACCACCAGTGCGATCAGGTCAGCGCCCTCCGCGCCGCTCCAGGCGGCGGCGACCATCGCCCGGTCGAGCCGGCGGCGGGGCTCGAAGATGCCCGGCGTGTCGACCAGCAGGAGCTGGGCGTCGCCCTCGATCGCGATCCCCATCAGCCGCGCGCGCGTGGTCTGCGCCTTGGGGCTGACGATCGCGACCTTCTGTCCGACCAGCGCGTTGACGAGCGTCGACTTGCCCGCATTGGGCGCGCCGACGACGGCGACGAGGCCGCAATGCTGGGTCATGGGGTGTTCCCTTCACCCGTTCGTCCTGAGCTTGTCGAAGGACCGTTCTTGCTCGCCGCAAGCACTGAAATCGCGGCCCAATCCCCTCGAACCAATGCCAGCTTCTTCGCCCGGCTCCAACCCTTGATCCGGCGTTCCGTTTCCAGGGCTTCGAGACGGGTCGGGAAGTCCTGCGACCAGACGAGCTCCAATGGGAGGTACTGCCGAGTGTAGGCGGACTTGCCGGCATGATGCTCGGCAATACGCGCTTCGAGATTGTCGGTGTGGCCGACATAGAACACGCCGCCACGGCAATGGAGCATATAGGCCCAGAAGCTCATCGCCCGCTGTCCCCATCAAAGAACGGTGCTTCGACAAGCTCAGCACGAACGGGGAGAGGGACGAGGCTCATTTCGTTAGTTTCCCGAGCAACGCCGCCGCCGCCGCCGTCTCCGCTTCCTGCTTGGATGTGCCCTCTCCCTCAGCCTCGGCGAGCTTGCCGATCGCGACCTTCACCCGAAAGCGCGGCGCGTGATGCGGGCCGGTGCGGTCGACCACCGCATATTCTGGCGGGCGTCGGTTGTGCGCGGCCGCCCATTCCTGGAGCGCGGACTTGGGGTGCTGCGGCGCGCGGAGCTGGTCGATGCGGCCGGCCCAATGCTGACGGACGAAGGCTCTCGCCGCCTTCAGCCCACGGTCGAGATAGAGCGCGCCGATCAGCGCCTCCATCACGTCGCCGAGCACGTTGTCGCTCGCCGCGGCGCCGTCGTCGCGCGCCTGCTTGCCGAGGCGGACATGCGCCGGCACCCCCAGCTCGCGCGCCACTTCCGCGCAGACCGGGCCGGTCACCAGCGCGTTGAACCGCTTCGAGAGCTGACCTTCGGGCTCGTCCGGAAAACGCTCGTAAAGCCATTCCGACATGGCCAGCCCCAACACACGGTCGCCCAGGAACTCGAGCCGTTCGTAATTCGCCGCGGCCTGGCTGCCGTGCGTCAGCGCACGCTCGAACACGGCGCGGTTGGCCGGAGCCGCGCCGAACGTCGCTGCGAGCCAGGCGTCGAGATCGCTGCTCAGAACCCCATCCCGAGACGCTTCCACCGCGCGGCGGTGAACCAGGTCCACGGCAGGAACCAGTTGGCCGTGCCGTCGGTCGACCAGAAGTTGACCAGCGCCTTGCCTTCGACATTCTCGATCGGCACCAGCCCGATCGCCTCGCCCTCGACCGCGGGGAAGCGGCTGTCGGCGCTGGCGTCGCGGTTGTCGCCCATCATGAACAGGTGACCGGCGGGCACGGTGTAGACGCCGGTATCGTCGGCCTGCGGGTAATAGCCGCGGTCGAGCACGTTGTAGCTCTTGCCGTTCGGCAGCGTCTCGCGGAACTGCTGGTAGCGGCACACAGGCTTGCCGCCGACGTCGTCCTGGAACTGCGCCTCGCAGCCGTAGTTGGGGGTGATCGGCACGATGAAGTCGGCGACGCGCTGCTTGGGCACCGGCTTGCCGTTCAGCACGAGCTGGCCGTGGACCATCTGGATGGTATCGCCGGGGACGCCGATCACGCGCTTGATATAGTCGGCCTTGTTGCCGGGCGGCGCCTTGAACACCACGACGTCGCCGCGCGCGGGCGTCGACGGGAAGATGCGGCCGGGGATCAGCGGCAGGCTGAACGGCAGCGAGTGCCGGGAATAACCGTAGTTCCACTTGGAGATGAACAGATAGTCGCCGATCAAGAGCCGCGGCAGCATCGACTCGCTCGGGATCGAGAAGGGCGAGAGGATGAAGCTGCGGAAGACGAACACGATCAGCGCGAGCTTGATGAGGAAGCTCAGCGTCTCGCGCCATTCGGAGCGCTTGGGCTTTGTCGCCGGAGCGGTAGCGGTGTCGGACATGATGTGCACGGCATGTGGCGGCGCGCCTTGCGCGTCAAGCATTAGGCTTTAGGTGGCGCTGTCCCCCAAGGAGATGCACATGACGGACTGGTCGAAGGTCGAGGCGCTGAATCCCCCCAGCCTGGTCGAGCTGTTCCAGGGCGATCCCGATCGCGTGAAGCGATTCTCGGTCGATGTCGCGGGCATCCATTTCGACTTCTCCAAGACCCATCTCGATGCCGCGGCGATCGCGGCGTTCGAAGGGCTGGCGAAGTCGGCGGGCCTGGCCGCGCGGCGCGACGCGCTGTTCGCCGGCGAGGCGGTCAACACCAGTGAGGGCCGCGCCGCCGAGCACACCGCCGAGCGCGGCGAGGGCGCGGAGGAGAGCGTCGCCCGCGCCCAGGCGCTGCACGCGCGGATGCGCGCGCTCATCGATGCGATCGAGGCCGATGCGCTGGGCCCGATCCGCCACGTCCTCCACATCGGCATCGGCGGCTCGGCGCTGGGGCCGGACCTGCTGGTCGACGCGCTCGGCCGCGAGAGCGCGCGCTACGAGGTGGCGGTGGTCTCCAATGTCGACGGCGCCGCGCTGGAGGAGGCGTTCGCACGCTTCGATCCGGCGGCGACGTTGCTGGTGGTCGCGTCCAAGACCTTCACCACCACCGAGACTTTGCTCAATGCGCAGAGCGCGATCGCCTGGATGGCCGAGGACGGGGTCGAGGACCCCTATGGCCGCGTGATCGCGCTGACCGCCGCGCCCGAGAAGGCGATCGAATGGGGCGTCGACGAGACGCGCGTGCTGCCGTTCGCCGAGAGCGTCGGCGGACGCTATTCGCTGTGGTCCTCGATCGGTTTCCCGGCGGCGCTCGCGCTCGGCTGGGACTCGTTCCAGGAGTTGCTGGAAGGCGCGGCGGAGATGGACCGCCATTTCCGCCTGGCCGCCTCGCATGAGAACGCCCCGGTGCTCGCCGCCTTCGCCGACCTGTTCTACGCGCAGGTCCGGCATTGCGAGACCCGCGCGACCTTCGCCTATGACGAGCGGCTGCGGCTGCTGCCCTCCTATCTCCAGCAGCTCGAGATGGAATCGAACGGCAAGGGCGTCACCGTCGACGGCAAGCCGCTCGACCGTCCCACCGCGCCGATCACCTGGGGCGGGGTCGGCACCGATGCGCAGCATGCGGTGTTCCAGCTGCTCCACCAGGGCACGCACCTGGTGCCGGTCGAGTTCGTCGCCTCGATCGAACCGGGCGATGCGCTGGCCGACGTCCATCACCGCCAGCTCCTCCTCAACGCCTTCGCGCAGGGGGCGGCGCTGATGAAGGGACGGCCCAACGACGACGCCGCGCGCGCCTATCCGGGCAACCGGCCGTCGAGCACGATCCTGCTCGACACGCTCGACGCGCGGACGCTCGGCGCGCTGATCGCCTTCTACGAGCAGCGCGTCTTCACCAGCGCGGCGCTGCTCGGCATCAACCCGTTCGACCAGTTCGGCGTCGAGCTGGGCAAGGAGATGGCGAAGGCGGCCGATCAGGGCGGTGGCGACTTCGATCCGTCCACAAAGGATTTGATCGCGCGCGCGTTCGGCGATTGACCTACTTAAGCCCCTCCCCTTCAGGGGAGGGGTTGGGGTGGGGACTGTCCGCAGGCCACAGGCTCGGTGAGATGGCACTCCCCCACCCCCGACCCCTCCCCTGAAGGGGAGGGGCTTAAGAAGCGCTTTCCCCGATTGACTTGGGGCAGCCGCCCCGCCACAGCTTGGCCGGTCGAGGCCGGGTGACCGGCCGAGGCGCGCGCGGGAGAGAGTGAGGGGCACGCCCCTCGCCGCCGAAGGAGCAACCGCCCCGGAATCTCTCAGGCACAAGGGACCGCGCGAGGCCCGACACTCTGGAAAGCGTCCCGCGCGAGCGGGGCCACCGAAGGGGTAAGCCCCGGCCGCGGCCGGGGTCAAAGCTCTCAGGTTTCCGTGACAGAGGGGGCGGCGGACAATGGCGCGATACGCGCGTTGCCGTCGCAGACCCATCGAAACGGAAGGCCGGCCATGAGCGACGACACTATCGACCAGCCGATCGCCGAGGAGCCGATGACGCTCCCGCTCGACGCCTGGCACCGCGCGCGGGGCGGCCGGATGGTGCCGTTTGCGGGCTATCACATGCCGGTCCAGTACGAAGGGATCATGGCCGAGCATCTGTGGGTGCGCGAATCGGCCGGGCTGTTCGACGTCAGCCACATGGGCCAGCTGCTGCTGTCGGGCGAAGGTCTGGACGCGGCGCTGGAGGCGCTGATCCCGGCCGACGTGAAGGGGCTCAAGGTCCATCAGCAACGCTACTCCCTGCTGCTCGCCGACAATGGCGGCATTCTCGACGACATCATGATCACGCGCTGGCCGGGCGGCATCTACATGGTCGTCAACGGCGCGGTGAAGTTCGACGATATCGGCCACCTGCGCGATTCGCTGCCCGACGACATCACGCTCAACCATATGGACGAGCACGCGCTGCTCGCGCTGCAGGGCCCGAAGGCGGTCGACGCGCTCAAACGGCTGGCGCCCGGCGTCGAGACATTGGTGTTCATGACCGGCGGCCGCTTCGACTGGGCGGGCACGCCGCTGTGGGTCAGCCGCTCGGGCTATACCGGCGAGGACGGGTTCGAGATCTCGATCGCCGCCGACCGCGCCGAGGCGTTCGCCGACGCGATCACGGCCGAGCCCGAGGTCAGGCCGATCGGCCTCGGCGCGCGCGATTCGCTGCGGCTGGAGGCGGGGCTGCCGCTCTACGGCCACGACCTCGATCCCGAGACGACGCCGGTGATGGCCGACCTCGGCTTCGCGCTGTCGAAGCGCCGGCGCGAGGAAGGCGGCTTCCCCGGCCATGCCCGCATCATGCTCGAGCGCGAGCAGGGTCCGGCGGTGAAGCGCGTCGGCCTCGCCGTCGAGGGCCGTCAGCCGGTGCGCGAAGGCGCGCTGGTGGTCGACGGCGAAGGCAGCGAGATCGGCCGCGTCACCTCCGGCGGCTTCGCTCCCAGCGTCGGCGCGCCGATCGCAATGGCCTATGTCGCCGCCGCCTTCGCCGCGCCCGGCAGCAAGGTCACGCTCACCCAGCGCGGCAAGCTGCACCAAGCCACCGTCACCGCCATGCCCTTTGTCCCCCATCGCTATGTCCGCCAGGGAGCCTGACCAGATGAGCCGCTATTTCACCGAAGATCATGAATGGATCGACGTCGACGGCGACACCGCGACCGTCGGCATCACCGACTATGCCCAGGGCCAGCTCGGCGACATCGTGTTCGTCGAGGTGCCCGAGGGCGGCCGCCGGCTCGCCAAGGGCGACGACGCCGCGGTGGTCGAGTCGGTCAAGGCCGCATCCGACGTCTACTCGCCGGTCTCCGGCACCGTGATCGAGGGCAACGCCGCGCTCGGCGACGACCCGAGCCTCGTCAATTCGGACCCCGAGGGCGAGGGCTGGTTCTTCAAGCTCACCATCGCCGATGCCGGCGAGCTGGAGAGCCTGATGGACGAGGCCAAGTACCAGGATTTCGTGAGCAAGCTGTAACCCTGAAAGCCCCTCCCCTTCAGGGGAGGGGTTGGGGTGGGGACTGTCTGCAGGCCACAGGCTCGGTGAGACGGCACTCCCCCACCCCTTACCCCTCCCCTGAAGGGGAGGGGCTTGGAGAATGACATTGCGCTACCTCCCCCTCACCCAGCCCGATCGCGAGGCGATGCTCGGCGTCATCGGCGCCAAGTCGATCGACGACCTGTTCGTCGACGTGCCCGAAGCCGCACGGCTCGACGGCCCGATCCCGGGCCTGCCGCTCCATGCCTCAGAGCTCACGGTCGAGCGCCACATGGCCGCGCTCGCGCGCAAGAACCTGGCGGCAGGCGATGCGCCCTTCTTCCTCGGCTGCGGCGCCTATCGCCATCATGTGCCGGCCTCGGTCGACCACCTCATCCAGCGCGGCGAGTATCTGACCGCCTACACGCCCTATCAGCCGGAGATCGCGCAGGGCACGCTGCAGATGCTGTTCGAGTTCCAGACGCAGGTCGCGCGCCTGCTCGGGACCGACGTCGCCAACGCCTCGATGTACGACGGCTCGACCGCGTGCTGGGAAGCGATCGTGATGGCGCGCCGCGTGACGCGGCGGGCGAAGGCGGTGCTCTCGGGCGGGCTACACCCGCATTACGTCTCGGTCGCGAAGACCATGGCGAAGTTCACCGGCGACGTGCTCGAGACCTCGCTGCCGGATCTGGTTGCGGAGCCCGATACCACCGCGCTGATCGACAAGATCGACGATGATACGTCGTGCGTGGTCGTCCAGTACCCCGACATTCTCGGCCGCATCGCCGACCTCTCCGAGCTCGCTGCGGCGTGCCATGCGAAGAAGGCGCTGCTCGTCGCGGTGGTCACCGAGCCGGTCGCGCTCGGCCTGCTCAAGTCGCCGGGCGAGATGGGCGCCGACATCGTCGTCGGTGAGGGTCAGTCGATCGGCGTCGGACTTCAGTTCGGCGGGCCCTATGTCGGCCTGTTCGGCTGTTCGGAGAAGCTGGTGCGCCAGATGCCCGGCCGCCTCACCGGCGAGACCGTCGACGCCGACGGCAAGCGCGGCTTCGTCCTCACCCTCTCGACCCGCGAGCAGCACATCCGCCGCGAGAAGGCGACGTCGAACATCTGCACCAACTCGGGGCTGTGCGCGCTCGCCTTCTCGATCCACATGACCCTGCTCGGCGAAGCGGGCCTGCGCCAGCTCGCCCGGGTCAACCACGCCGCCGCCTCCGCCGCCGCCGACCGGCTGGCCGAGGTGCCCGGCGTCGAGCTGGTGACGCCGAGCTTCTTCAACGAGTTCACCCTGCGCCTGAGCAAGGAAGCACGCCCGGTCGTGCGCCAGCTCGCCGACAGCGACATCCTCGCGGGCGTTTCGCTGGGCCGGCTCTATCCGGGCGCGAGCGAACTGGAGAACGGGCTCGTCGTCGCCGTCACCGAAACCACCACGGCGGAGGACGTCGCCGTGCTTGCCGAGGCGCTGAGGGAGGTGCTGGCATGACGATCAATCCGAGCGGCTGGCGCCCCGAGGCGCCGCAGGGCGGCACCGGCGAGGCCGCGACCTTCACCGGCAACCGTGCGCTGATGCTGGAGGAGCCGCTGATCTTCGAGATCGGCTCGACCGATACCACCGGCGTCGACTTCGGCCCCGCGCCCGCGGCGAGCGGATCGCGGCTGGCGGGCCTGGAGCGCTCGGCGCCGATCGGCCTTCCGGGCCTCAGCGAGCCCGAGGCGGTGCGCCATTACACCCGCCTCAGCCGGCAGAACTACGCGATCGACCTCGGGCTGTTCCCGCTCGGCTCGTGCACGATGAAGCACAATCCGCGCCTCAACGAGAAGGTCGCACGGATGCCGGGATTCGCCGACCTCCATCCGCTGCAGCCGGTCGATACCGTGCAGGGCGCGCTGCAGGTGATCAACGAGCTCGCCTTCTGGCTGATCGAGCTAACCGGCATGCACGGCGTGGCGATGAGCCCCAAGGCCGGCGCGCACGGCGAGCTATGCGGCATCCTGGCGATCAAGGCGGCTCTGGAAGCGCGCGGCGAAGGCCACCGCAAGGTGATCCTGGTACCGGAAAGCGCTCACGGCACCAACCCCGCCACCGCCGCCTTCGCCGGCTATACGGTCGAGGATATCCCGGCGACCGCCGAGGGCCGCGTCGACCTGGCAGCGCTGAAGGCGCGGCTGGGACCGGACGTCGCCGCGGTGATGATCACCAATCCCAACACCTGCGGCCTGTTCGAGCGCGACATGAAGGCGATCTCGGACGCGGTCCATGCGGTGGGCGGCTACGTCTATTGCGACGGCGCCAACTTCAACGCGATCGTCGGCCGCGTGCGCCCGGGCGATCTCGGCATCGACGCGATGCACATCAACCTGCACAAGACCTTCTCGACGCCGCATGGCGGCGGCGGTCCCGGTGCGGGTCCGGTGGTGCTGTCGGAGGCGCTGTCACCCTATGGCCCGCTGCCTTTCGTCGCAAAGATGCCGGACGGCCACTACAAACTGGTCGAGGAAGAGACGGCGGACGAGGATCATCCCCATACCTTCGGACGCATGACGGCGTTCCATGGGCAGATGGGCATGTTCACGCGGGCGCTGACCTATATCCTCAGCCACGGCGCCGATGGCCTCAGGCAGGTCGCCGAGGATTCGGTGCTCAACGCCAACTATGTCCTGCGCAGCCTGGAGGGCACGCTCGACGCGCCGTTCGCCGCGTCGGGGCCGTGCATGCACGAGGCGATCTTCTCCGACGAGGGGCTGGCCGAGGGCTTCTCGACGATCGACGTCGCCAAGGCGCTGATCGACGAGGGCTATCACCCGATGACGATGTACTTCCCGCTGGTGGTCCACGGCGCGATGCTGGTCGAGCCGACGGAGACCGAGAGCAAGGCGGCGCTCGACCAGTTCATCGGAGCGCTGCGCTCGGTGGCGGAGCGGGCGAAGGCCGGCGACGCGGCGCTCAAGTCCGCCCCGCACTTCGCCCCGCGCCGCCGCCTCGACGAGACGCTGGCGGCGCGCAAGCCCGCGCTGGTGTGGAAGGAGCCGGAGTTGGCGGAAGCGGCCGAGTAACAGCGTTCGATAGTGGCGCGGCTCAGAAGTCCACCGCGATCCCGTTCCGCTCCCAATCGCCGTAGCGGACCGGGTCTTTGCCGAGCGGATCGGCGTCGGGACGGACCAGCGGTTCGGGCGTGGGCACGGGAGGGCTGGGCGGCGGCCAGTCGGCGGGCGGTTTCACATGCGGCGGGCGTTGGGCCATAGAGGCCCAATGCGCCCGCCCAAGTCCCCGATCAAGGCCGATCCGGCCGGTGTCCCCGCCCGTCGTGCCGCACTCCGGCTGCTCGATGCTGTGCTGAGACGCGGTCAGGCGATCGAGCAAGCCCTCCCGGCCGCCACCCAGGGCATCGAACGCGCCGACGACCGCGCCTTTGCCCACGCCATCGCCGCGGAGGCGCTGCGGCGCCTGCCCGACCTCGACGCGCTGATCGACTCGGCGACGCGCCAGCCGCTCCCCGGCGATGCCAAGGCGCGCGCGGTGCTGCGCATCGCCCTGGTGCAGGCGCTCGCGCTCGGCACACCGCCCCATGCGGCGATCGCGACCACGCTGCCGCTGGTCGACGGTGGGCCGCGCCGGCTGGTGCACGGCGTGTTCGGCACGCTGACCCGCCGCTGTGCGACGCTGCCGGCGCTGCCGACGCTGCCCGAGGAGGCGGCCGTCCGCTGGCGCGAGGCCTGGGGCGAGGCCGTGGTGACGGGCGCCCGCCACGCCGTCGCCGCGCCGCCGCCGCTCGATCTCACGCTCAAGGCCGATGACGTCATGGCGCCGGAGGGGCCGTCGCTGCTCCCCCGCCATCGCCGGCTTGCCGACGGCGCTGCGGTGCCGGGACTGCCCGGCTATGCCGAGGGCGGCTGGTGGGTGCAGGACCTCGCCGCCTCGATCCCGGCGCGGCTGATCGGCGGGGGGGACGGTCGAGCGCTGGATCTCTGCGCCGCGCCGGGCGGCAAGACGCTCCAGCTGGCGGCGGCAGGCTGGCGCGTGACCTCGCTCGACATCTCCGAAAGTCGTCTCGCGCGACTTCGCGACAACCTCGCCCGTACCGGCCTCGCCGCCGAAGTGATCGCCGCCGATGCGCTGCGATGGGCGCCGAGCGAGTCCTATGACGCGGTGCTGCTCGACGCGCCGTGCAGCGCGACCGGTATCTTCCGTCGGCATCCCGACGTGCTCCATCGCGTGACGCCGCGCCTGATCGCCGAGATGGCGGAGCTGCAGGGGGCACTGCTCACGCGCGCCGCGGACTGGGTGCGTCCCGGCGGACTGCTGGTCTACGCCACCTGCTCGCTGGAGCCGAGCGAGGGCGAGACGCAGCTCGAGCGTTTCCTGGGCGAGCAGCGCGACTTCGCGATCGATCCGGTGCTCGCCGACGAGCTGCCCGACGATCTCGTCGCCCATCCGCGCGGCTGGGTGCGCACGCTGCCGGGAATGATGGCCGACGCGGGTGGGCTCGACGGCTTCTTCATCGCGCGGATGATGCGGACCGGCTAGACCAAGCCTTGCCCCTCGGCGCATGCGTGCTAGAGGCTCCTCGGATGCCGATCCGCATCGCCCCTTCGATCCTCTCCGCCGATTTCGCCCGTCTTGGCGAGGAAATCCGCGCGATCGATGCGGCGGGGGCCGACTGGATCCATGTCGACGTGATGGACGGCCATTTCGTGCCCAACATCACCATCGGCCCCGGCGTGGTGAAGGCGCTGCGTCCTCACACGACCAAGCCGTTCGACGTCCATCTGATGATCTCGCCGGTCGATCCGTTCCTCGACGCCTTCGCCGAGGCGGGCGCGGACATCATCACCGTGCATCCGGAGGCGGGGCCCCACATCCACCGCTCGGTGCAGCGGATCAAGGCGCTGGGGAAGCGGGCGGGCGTGGTGCTCAACCCCGCGACGCCGATCGCCGCGCTCGACTATCTGATCGACGAGGTCGACCTCATCCTGGTGATGAGCGTCAATCCCGGCTTCGGCGGGCAGAGCTTCATCGCCAGCCAGCTCCGCAAGATCGCGTCGATCCGCAAGCTGATCGACGCCTCGGGCCGCGCGATCGACCTGGAGGTCGACGGCGGCGTCGACCGCACCACCGCGCGGCAATGCATCGATGCCGGCGCCGACGTGCTGGTCGCCGGCACCGCCACCTTCGCCGGCGGCGCGGACCGCTACGCCGACAATATCCGGGCCCTGCGCGGACAGTGAGCGCCGACGACCCGACCCGGCCCGGCCCCGACACGATCGACCAGGGCAGGAGGCTGATCCGCGTCGGCGGCGACAAGGGGTTGTCGCTCGCCGACCGCATCGCCGACCGGTTCCAGCGCCTCGCCTGGCGCACGCCGTTCCACCGGCTCGCCCTCAGCGGGCGCCATCCGCTGCGGCTGCTCGCGGTGGCTGACGACCCCTTCCTCGGCGATCCGGCGCGGGGCCACGCACTGCTCAAGGCGATGGTGATGTTCCGGGGCGAGCGCCGGGCGATCGACGCGCTCGATCTCGCGCGGCCGGACGTCTCGATCGATTTCGCCGCCTATCTCCACGGCTTCGGCTGGCTGCGCGACCTGTCCACCGTCGCCACGCGCGACCAGGCGGTCCCGATCGCCGAGGCGCTCACGCGCCGCTGGCTCGCCGCCCATGCCGAGAAGGTCTCCGATCCGGCATGGCGCGCCGACCTGGTCGGGCGCCGCGTGCTCGCCTGGATCGCCCATGCGCCGCTGATCCTGTCGTCGAACGACCTCGTCTACCGCTCCAGCGTGCTCCACACGCTCGCGCGCGGCGTGCGCCATGCCGAGCGCACCGCCGACCGGGTGCCGCCGGGGCCGGCGCGGATCGCCGCCTGGTGCGGTGTGGTCGCGGCGGGGCTGATGATCGCCGGCGGCGAGACGCGGCGCGCGGTCGGCGAGGCGGGGCTCGCCCGCGCGCTCGCCGCCTCGATCACCGGCGACGGCGGCACGCTCGGCCGCTCGCCGGCGGGGCAGCTCGACACGCTGATGCTGCTGGTCGCGCTGCGCGAGGTCTATGCCGCGCGGCGCGTGGAGCCGCCCGCCGAGATGACCGGCGCGATCGCGGCGCTGGTGCCGCCGCTGCTTGGGCTGTGCCACGGCGACCGCGGGCTCGCCAGCTGGCAGGGCAGCGGCCCGATCGCCGGCGAGACGATCGAGGCGATCGTCGCCGCCTCCGGCGTGCGCACGCGGCCGCTCAAGCAGGCGCGCGAATGGGGATACCAGCGGCTCTCGGCGCAATCGACCCTGCTGATCGTCGATGCCGCCCCGCCGCCGGTCGCGCGCGTGGCGGAGGGGGGCTGCGCCTCGACGCTGGCCTTCGAGCTTTCGGACGGGCCGCACCGCATCATCGTCAATTGCGGCGGCGGGCGCATTGCCAACGCGACGCTGCCGGCCGCGCTGATCGAGGGGCTGCGCACTACCGCCGCCCATTCGACCCTGGTGCTTGCCGACTCCAACTCGACCGCGGTGCTGCCCGACGGCGCGCTCGGCAAGGGCGTGGCCGAGGTCGAGCTGGCGCGCGCCGAAAGCGACACCGTCAGCCGGATCGAGGCAAGCCACGACGGCTATGTCCGCCGCTTCGGCTTCGTCCACCGCCGCACGCTGGCACTCAGCGGGGACGGGCGGGACCTGCGCGGCGAGGACATGCTGGTGCCCGCCGGGCGCAAGCGCGCCACCGCAGCCACGCCGTTCGCGATCCGCTTCCACCTCGCGCCCCATGTCGAGGCCGCGATGACCGCCGACGGCCAAGCCGCGCTGCTGCGGCTCCCCGGCAACCTCCTCTGGCAGTTCCGCTGCCGCGGCGCCGGCCTCGCGCTCGAGGAAAGCGTGTGGATCGACGGCGACGGCCGCCCCCATCCGACCCAGCAGCTTGTCGTCAACGGGGAAACGCCCGCCGGCGGGACGAGCGTGAGCTGGTGGTTCCACCGATCGAAGTAAGGACGTCCATGGACCAGGTTCCGATCAAGCGTGCGCTGCTCTCCGTCTCCGACAAGAGCGGTATCGTCGAGCTCGCCGAGGCGCTCGCGCGGCGCGGCGTCGAGCTGGTGTCGACCGGCGGCACGGCGAAGGCGCTGCGCGAGGCGGGGCTGACGGTGCGCGACATCTCCGACCTCACCGGCTTTCCCGAGATGATGGACGGCCGCGTCAAGACGCTGCATCCGGTGGTGCACGGCGGCCTGCTCGCGGTGCGCGACAATGAAGAGCACGTCGCCTCGATGGCCGAGCACGGCATCGGCGCGATCGACCTGGTGGTGGTCAACCTCTATCCCTTCGTCCAGACGGTGGCGAAGGGCGCGGACCGCGACGAGATCATCGAGAACATCGACATCGGCGGCCCGTCGATGGTGCGCTCGGCGGCGAAGAACCATGCGGCGGTGGCGATCGTCACCGATCCCGCGGACTATGCCGTGGTGATCGGCGAGCTGGAGGCCGGCGGCACCAGCCTCGCCACCCGCAAGCGGCTCGCGGCCAAGGCCTATGCCGCGACCGCCGCCTATGACGCGGCGATCGCGAGCTGGTTCGCCTTCGCCGACCAGGGCGAGACCTTCCCCGAGACGCTGCCGATCGCGCTCCGGCGCGGACAGGCGCTGCGCTACGGCGAGAACCCGCACCAGCAAGCGGCGTTCTACACCCAGGGCGGCTCTGGCGCGCGGGGCATCGGCCAGGCGCGGCAGGTGCAGGGCAAGGAGCTCAGCTACAACAATTACAACGATGCCGACGCCGCGCTCGAGCTGGTCAGCGAGTTCCGCGACGCCGAGCCGACCGTCGTCATCGTCAAGCACGCCAATCCCTGCGGCGTCGCCACCGCGGGCACGCTCGCCAAAGCCTATGCCGAGGCCTTCGCCTGCGACACGGTATCGGCGTTCGGCGGCATCATCGCGCTCAACCGGCCGCTCGATGCCGAGACGGCGCGCGCGATCACCGGCATCTTCACCGAAGTGGTGGTGGCGCCCGGCGCCGACGAGGAGGCGCTGGCGCTGTTCGCGGCCAAGAAGAACCTCAGGCTGCTGCTGACCGGCGAGCTGCCCGATCCCGCGCGGCTCGGCCTCACCGCCCGGTCGATCGCCGGCGGCTGGCTGGTGCAGACCCGCGACAACGGGACCATCTCCGAGCTCGACCTCAAGGTGGTGACCAAGCGCGCGCCGACGGCGCAGGAGCTCGCCGATTGCCGCTTCGCCTGGACGGTCGCCAAGCACGTCAAGTCGAACGCGATCGTCTACGCCAAGGACGGTGCCACCGCCGGCATCGGCGCAGGGCAGATGAACCGCCTCGAATCGGCGCGCATCGCCGCATGGAAGGCGAAGGACGCCGCCGACAAGGCCGGCTGGGCCCAACCGCGCACGATCGGATCGGCGGTCGCCTCCGACGCCTTCTTCCCCTTCGCCGACGGATTGCTCGCGGCGGTCGAGGCGGGCGCGACGGCGGTGATCCAGCCGGGCGGATCGATCCGCGACGAGGAAGTGATCGCCGCCGCCGACGAAGCGGGGCTCGCGATGGTGTTCACCGGGATGCGGCATTTCCGCCACTAGCGGACCCGGTGCTCCTGCGAAGGCAGGAGCGCAGGCCGCAAGCGAGACGGCCTGTGATCCAGGGCTCCTGCCTTCGCAGGAGCACTTAACCGCTAATGCCCCGTCGCCGCCGTCTCCTTGAGGTCGATCGCCTCGGCGCGGGGCACCTTGCGGAACAACGCGCGGTCCTCCGGGCCGAACGCCCATTTCCACAATATGAAAAGATAGGTGAGCGCGATCATCGGCTCGCCGATCACCAGCTCGGCCCATTCGAACCTCTTGGGCAGGGTGGTGAACATCCAGCCGACCACGATCGCCGCCAACGCCGCCCACACCAGCGGCCAACGCCAGCCGGCGACCGGCGCCTTCAACAGGTGCGAGAGGAAGTTCGCCTTCACCACCGATCCCACGAACACCGCCACCATCAGCGCCACCGCGACGCCCGCCGCCTGATAATTGATCGGCCAGCCGAGGCCGCGCATCGCCAGGATCAGCACGAAGCTCAGCACGATCTGGAACAGCAGCACCCCGATCGAGATCATCAGGTTGCGGTGGCGCGCGACATAGACCAGCGCCGATTCGCACACCGCGCCAGTCGAGGCGAGCACCTCGGCGATCAGCAGGAAGGCGAGCGCGGCGGTGCCCGCGACGAACTGCGGCCCGACGATGCCCATCACCGCCTCGCCCGGGATCGACCCCATCAGCGCGAGGCAGCCCTGCGCCGCCATGATCCAGAAGCCGACCTGCCGCACCTGCTTGGCGACGGCGGCGCGATCGCCCTCCTTGAGGCTCTGGGTGATCACCGGCCCCAGCACCGGATCGAAGCTGGTCTTGAGCTTCTGCGGCAGCGAGGCGACCTGCTGCGCCATGTAATAGATGCCGACGATCGACGGTGCGAACATGATGCCCAGGATGAAGCGGTCGACGTTGCGCGTCCCCCATTCGATCGCATCGGCGCCGGCGAGCGGGGCGTTGCGCCGCGCGAGCGCGAACATCGAGGCGATGTGCGGCGACCAGCCATAGGGCAGGCCGTAGCTTTTGACGAACGGCACCAGCGACGCGGTGAGCGCCGCCAGCATCGACAGCACATAGGCCAGGATCAGCCCGTCGCGCGACGACACATAATAGAGCCCCCAAGCCGCGATGCTGATCGTCCAGGGCTCGACCACCGCGCGGGCGGTGACGCTCGCCTTCACGTTCATGCGATAGGCGAGCGCGGCGAGGCTCACGTCGGACCAGGCGATGGCGAAGACGATGCAGGGCAGCAGCCGCTCGAAGCCGATCACCTGGCTGTTGGGATACATTGCCTGCGGAAAGGCGAACAGTACCGCCGACCCCAGCACCGAGGCGCCGAACGCCACCGCCATCGCGTCCCACACGACATGGACGTGCGGCCGGTCGGTCGAGGTCAGCGCCTGCGCGAGCCCACGCTTCAGGCCCAATGTCGCGATCATCGCCACGAACTCGACCACCAGCACCGCGAGCGCGAAGCGGCCGACGATCTCCGGCCCGTAGAGGCGACCGGCGATGAACAGGAACGGCAGGCGCGCGGCCAGCCGCAGCACGAAGCCGAGGATGTTGGTGCGCCCGCCCTTGGCGAGCGCGGCGATGTCTTGTTGGGATTCAGCCATGTGCGGCTACTTCACCAACCCCGTTCGCCCTGAGCTTGTCGAAGGGCCGTCCTTCACTTCCGAGAGAAGAAGGGCGGTGCTTCGACAAGCTCAGCACGAACGGTGGAGGGGGCTGGATTCGCACCAGTATCAATGCGCCGCGCCCCAGCTCGGTCCGACCCCGATGTCGATGCCGAGCGGCACCGTCAGCTCGACCGCAGGCTCGGCAGCACGGGCCATCACATCGCGGATGATCGGCGTCGCCGCTTCGACATCGCTTTCGGGCAGCTCGAACACCAGCTCGTCATGCACCTGCATCAGCATCCGGACGTGCGGCAGCCCCGCGGCGGCGAGCGCCGGGCCCATCCGCGCCATCGCGCGCTTGATGATGTCGGCGCTGGTGCCCTGGATCGGCGCGTTGATCGCGGCGCGCTCCGATCCGCCGCGCTCGTTGGGATTGGGGGACTTGAGGCGCGGGAAATGCGTCTTCCGCCCGAACAGGGTGGTGGTGTAGCCGCGCTCCTTCGCCTCCCTCAGCGTGTCGGCGATGTAGCGGTTGATGCCGGGGAAGCGCTCGAAATAGCGGTCGATCATCGCCTGCGCCTCGTCGGACGAGACGTCGAGCCGACCGGCGAGCCCCCAGCGCGAGATGCCGTAGAGGATCGCGAAGTTGATCGTCTTGGCCCGCGCGCGGGTGTCGCGGTTCAATTCGCCGAACAGCTCCATCGCCGTCATGTTGTGGATGTCGTCGCCGTTCAGGAACGCCTGGCGCAGCGGATCGACGTCGGCGATGTGCGCGGCGAGCCTGAGCTCGATCTGCGAATAGTCGGCGGCGAGAATGACATTGCCTGGCTCGGCGACGAAGGCGTCGCGGATCTGCCGACCGACC
Source organism: Sphingomonas sp. SRI_018 (assembly GCF_057586275.1). Taxonomy (NCBI): domain Bacteria; kingdom Pseudomonadati; phylum Pseudomonadota; class Alphaproteobacteria; order Sphingomonadales; family Sphingomonadaceae; genus Sphingomonas; species Sphingomonas sp. SRI_018. The sequence continues at coordinate 34,783 of NZ_JBYCZO010000002.1, forward strand.
TCGGTCCGGATCGGGATGTTCTGCAGATTGGGATCGGTCGAGGACAGGCGCCCGGTCTGCGCGCCGGTCAGCGAATAGCTGGTGTGGACACGGCCCGTCGCCGGGTTGATCTGCGCCTGGAGCGCGTCGGTGTAGGTCGACTTCAATTTGGTGAGCTGGCGCCAGTCGAGCACCTTCTGCACCATCTCGCGTCCGGGCGAATCCTTGTCGGCGGCGATCCGCTCGAGCTCGTTGACGTCGGTCGAATAGACCCCCGACTTGCCCTTGCGTCCGCCCTTGATCCCCATCTTGTCGAACAGCACGTCGCCCAGCTGCTTGGGGCTGCCGATCGTGAACTTGAAGCCGGCGATGGCGTGGATTTCGTCCTCCAGCGCCGCGATCTGATGCGAGAATTCGGTCGAGAGCCGCGAAAGGATGTCGGCATCGACCTTGACGCCCGCGCGCTCCATGCCGGCGATCACCGCCGGCAGCGGCCGGTCGACCATCTCATACACCCGCGTCACGCTCTCGAACGGCAGCCGCGGCTTGAAGCGGCGCCACAGGCGCAGCGTCACGTCGGCATCCTCGGCAGCGTAGCGGGTGGCGGCCTTGAGATCGACCTCGTGGAAGCCGAGCTGCTTCTTGCCCGTCCCGACCACGTCCTTGTAGGCGATGCAGCTGTGCGAAAGGTGGGTCGCGGCGAGCTCGTCCATGCCGTGGCCGTGCAGCCCCGAATCGAGGTTGAAGCTCATCACGATCGTGTCGTCATAGGGCGCGACCTCGATTCCCAATCGGCCGAGCACGATCAGGTCGTATTTGAGGTTGTGCCCGATCTTGAGCACCGCCGGGTCCTCGAGCAGCGGCTTCAGCCGCGCCAGCACCAGCTCGCGATCCAGCTGCACCGGCTTCTCGGCGAACATGTCGCTGCCGCCGTGGCCGACGGGGATGTAGCAGGCCTGGTTCGGGGCGAGCGCCAGGCTGACGCCGACCAGCTCGGCGCGGGTGGCGTCGACGCCGGTGGTCTCGGTATCGATCGCGACATGGCCCTGGTAGCGCGCCTGCTCGATCCAGCGGTCGAGCGCGGCCTCGTCCACCACCGTCTCATAGGCGTCGTGGTCGCAGGGCGGGTCCTCCTCCTGCGCGATCGGCAGCGTCGGCGTCTCGACCGGCGCGTCCGCCACCGCCGACAGCTTGGCGATCAGCGAGCGGAAACCGTGATGCTCGAGGAAGGCGCGCAGCGGCGCATCGGGGATCCCCTTGAGCTCGAGCGCATCGAGCGGATCGGGCAGCGGCACGTCGCAGGCGAGCGTCACCAGCTTGCGGGAAAGCCGCGCCATCTCGGCATGCTCGATCAGGTTGTCGCGCAGCTTGCCCGGCTTCATCGAGGGGGCGGCGGCAAGCACGGCCTCGACGTCGCCATGTTCCAGGATCAGCTTGGCCGCCGTCTTGGGGCCGACGCCGGGCACGCCGGGGACATTGTCGACGCTGTCGCCCATCAGCGCCAGCACCTCGCCGAGCTTGTCGGGCCCGACGCCGAACTTCTCGACCACCGCTTCCGGCCCCAGCCGGCGGTTGTTCATCGTGTCGTAGAGGTCGAGCCCCGGCTCGATCAGCTGCATCAGATCCTTGTCGGAGCTGACGATCGTCACCTGCCAGCCCTGCGCAAGCGCCGCCTTGGCATAGGAGGCGATCAGGTCGTCCGCCTCCCAGCCCTGCTCCTCGATGCACGGCAGCGAGAAGGCGCGCGTCGCGTCGCGGATCATCGGGAACTGCGGCACCAGGTCCTCGGGCGCAGGCGGACGGTGCGCCTTGTACTGGTCGTAGAGCTCGTTGCGGAAGGTGTGCTCGGACTTGTCGAGGATCACCGCCATGTGGGTCGGCCCCTCGGCCTTGTGGAGCTCGTCGGCGAGCTTCCACAGCATGGTGGTGTAGCCGTAGACGGCGCCGACCGGCTCGCCGTGCTTGTTGGTGAGCGGCGGCAGCCGGTGATAGGCGCGGAAGATGTAGCCGGAGCCGTCGACCAGATAGAGGTGGGGCATGGGCGGGGGATAGCAGGGGCAACGCGACCCTCAAACCCTTAGCTGTCCTTAGGCCGATCGACGTCCAGCAATTTAGCCCCTCCCCTTCAGGGGAGGGGTTGGGGTGGGGACTATCCACGAGCCGGACGGCCTGCCGCACTTCCCCACCCCCAACCCCTCCCCTGAAGGGGAGGGGCTTAAGACATAACCAAACGACATGCTTGGTGGCGATCCGTCCGAGCTCAACTGGCGTCGTGGAAGATGACGCCAAGCGTGTGGCGCTGTCCGCTTCGCACGGCGGCGACGCCGTGGCGCATGGTCACGCGATAGTCGCCGCGCGTGCCGGTCACCGGTCGCTGGTTGACCGCGAACACCAATGCATCGCCCTGGCCCAGCGGCGCCACATGCGCGCGGGACTGCATCCGCGGGCGCTGCTCGGTCAGCACGAACTCGCCGCCAGTGAAATCCTCGCCCAGCGCCGACAGCAGGATCGCGACCTGCAGCGGAAAGACCTGATCGCCGTACAGGTCCTGGTGCAGCGCGTTGTAGTCGCCCGTGCCGTAGCGCAGCAGCAGCGGCGTCGGCCGCAGCTGCCCGGCCTCGTGGCAGCGAAGCACGAACTCGCTGTGCGTCTCGGGAAAACGCGCCGGCAGGCCCATCCGCTCGTGCCAGCGATTCGCCAGCGGCGCGAGGCGCGGGTAGAGCGTGGTCCTCAGCGCGAACACCAGCTCCGGCAGGGGGTAGGCGAAGTAGCGATATTCACCGCGGCCGAAGCCGTGACGCGCCATCACGACGTGGCTGCGGAAATGGTCCGACTCATCATAGAGTGCGGCGACCGTGCGGCAGGTCGCGGAGTCGAGCAGACCGGGCAGCACCGCCCAGCCCTGCGTATCGAGATCGCCGGTCAGCGCCGGCCAGTCATAGCGTTGCAAATCCATGGCGGCCGCCTATCCGCCCGTCCGGCCGCACGCTTCCCGCCGCTTGCGCGCGAACTCAAGCGCGTTCCCAGCACGTCAGCGTTTCAATCCTCCCCCGCCAGGGGGAGGTGGCGCGCGTAGCGCGACGGAGGGGGAGGACTCCCCAACGATCGTTCTGGCATCCGCCCCCTCCGACAGCCTTCGGCTGCCACCTCCCCCTGGCGGGGGAGGATTCATTCAAATGTCGAACCGTCCTAGCGCGCGATCGTCGTGGTCGCGGCGTCGTGGTTCGCCACCACCGCCTGCACCACCGCCTGCATCAGCGCCTGGCGCTCGGGAATGGTGCGCGCGGTGTCGCCGATCATGATCGCGATCGCATAGCTGCGCCCGTCTGGCGCGGTGAGCAGGCCGACGTCATTGTAGCCGGCGGTGCGGCTCAGGAAATTCTGCCCGGTGCCGGTCTTGTGGCCGAAGCTCCAGCCCGGCGGCACCGCACCGCGCATGCGCTGCTTGCCGGTCTTGGACGCTTCCATCGTGCTGATCAGGTAGCTGGTCGATTCGGGCGACAGCAGCGCGCCGCGCTTCAGCTTCGCCAGCGCACCGGCGATCCCGCTCGGCGCCGCGCCGTCGATCGGATCGGCGACATAGCTCTGATACGCCGCCTGGCGAACGCCGATCGGCAGCCTCGCGCGCGCCGCCTCGAACGCTCGGCCCATCGCATAGTCCTGCCGCCAGGTGAGCCCGGCGGTCTTCGACTGGAGCAGCCGCTCGCCGGGACCGAACCGGACGTTCTCGATGCCATGGCTGGCGATGAAGCTGCGCACCGCCGCCGGCCCGCCGACGTAGCGCAGCAGCTTGTCGTTGCAGGTGTTGTCGCTCATCGTCAGCGCGCGGTGGAGCAGGTCGCGCACCGTCGTCGTGTAGCTGCCGTCCTTGAGCATCGCCGCAATCGGCTGATGGAACAGCGTCAGATCCGACTGGGTGATGGTCAGCCGGTCGTCGAGCGTGATGCGGCCGCGGTCGACCGCGTCGAGCACGGTCATCGCCACCCACAGCTTGCTCACGCTCTGCTGCGGCATCGGCCGGTCGGCATCGGCGCTGTCGACGGCCCAGCCGTCGTCGACGCTCTGCACCGAGATGCCGGCGAGCCCATCGAAGCGGTTGCGGAGGGCGAGGATGCTCGTCTTGAGCGCCAGCGGCGCCTGGACCCGCGGAGCCGGCGGCGGAACCGGGATGAGCGTGCGATAGCTCGGCGGCAGCAGATCGCGCGTCTGCGCCGTCTGATGCACGCCCGCGCCCAGCAACACCACCGGCGCCAAACCCGCCAGCGTCAATGCCCTCTCGAGCGCCGTAAATGTCGGTACGAACCCCACGCTCACTCTAAGCCCTTGCCCGTTTTCCCATAAAAGCCTCATCGCCGTCGCACTGCAAGAGTCTTGCCGATTTCCTGCGGCGAACCGAGTCGATATGGCGGCAGAAAGGTGAACGGTTACGGAACGAGCACCGTATCGACGGGCTCGGGCAGCATCTCCGGATAGTCGAGCGTATAATGGAGGCCGCGGCTTTCCTTGCGGTGGAGCGCGGAGCGGACGATCAGCTCGGCCGACTGCAGCAGGTTGCGCAGCTCGATCAGGTCGGGCGTGACGCGGAAATGGCCGTAATAGTCGGCCACCTCCTCCTGCAGCATCTTGATGCGGTGCGCCGCGCGCTCGAGCCGCTTGGTGGTGCGGACGATGCCGACATAGTTCCACATGAACCGGCGGATCTCGGTCCAGTTCTGCTTGATGACGACTTCCTCGTCCGAATCGGCGACGCGGCTCTCGTCCCAGGGACGGATCGGCGGCGGCGGGGCGAAATCGTCCCAATGCGCGGCGATATGGCTCGCAGCCGCCTCGCCGAACACGAAGCATTCGAGCAGCGAGTTGGAGGCGAGGCGATTGGCGCCGTGCAGGCCCGACTGGGTGCACTCGCCCGCGGCATAGAGACCGGGCAGGTCGGTTCGGCCGTCGCGGTCGATGACGATGCCGCCGCAGGTATAATGTTGCGCGGGTACCACCGGGATCGGCTCCTTCGTCATGTCGATGCCGAGTCCCAAAAGTTTCTCGTGGATGGTGGGGAAGTGTCCCTTCACGAAACCGGGATCGAGATGGCTGATGTCGAGGTGGACGTAATCGAGGCCGAGCCGCTTGATCTCATGGTCGATCGCGCGCGCCACGATGTCGCGCGGCGCAAGCTCGGCGCGCGGATCGAAGTCCGGCATGAAGCGGTAGCCGTTGTCCGGCAGCAGCAGCTGCCCGCCTTCGCCGCGCACCGCCTCGGTGATGAGGAAGTTCTTGACCTCCAGATTGTAGAGGCAGGTCGGGTGGAACTGCATCATCTCCATGTTGGAGACGCGTGCGCCCGCCCGCCATGCCATGGCGATGCCGTCGCCGGTCGCCCCGCGCGGCGCGGTCGAGAAGAGATAGGTCCGCCCTGCCCCGCCCGTCGCCAGGACGGTCGCACGCGCGGTGAACAGCTCGACGCGGCCGGTCGCCCGGCTCACCGCATAGACGCCCCAGACATTGCCGGCACCCGAATAGCGCGTCTCGTGCCGGCTGGTGGCGAGGTCGATCGCGACCATGTCCGGTACCAACGTGATGTTGGGATTGGCATGCGCGGCCTTGAGCAAGGCCTCCTGCACCGCCCAGCCGGTCGCATCGTTGACATGGACGATCCGGCGATGGCTGTGCCCGCCCTCGCGCGTCAGGTGCAGTGCGTTGCCGTCGGTATTGAACGGCACGCCGAGCTCGACCAGCTTCGCGATCGCCGCCGGGGCGCCCTCGACCACCATCTCGACCACGCCGCGGTCGTTGAGCCCGGCGCCCGCGATCATCGTGTCCTCGATATGGCTCTCGAAGGTGTCGCCGGGCTCCAGCACCGCGGCGATGCCGCCCTGCGCCCAGGCGGTCGAGCCCTCGTCGAGCCCGCCCTTGGCGAGCACCGTCACCTTGAAATGCTCGGCAAGGTTGAGCGCCGCGGTCAGCCCCGCCGCGCCGGAGCCGACGATCAGGATGTCGGTGGAATGAGGATCAGGCACTCAACCTCCGTTCGGGCTGAGCTTGTCGAAGCCCCGCCCTTCTTTCCCGGGCGGATTAGAAGAAAGGACGGCGCTTCGACAAGCTCAGCGCGAACGGGGAAATGGGGCCGCTAGCCATTCGCGGCGCGGGTAAGGCTCAGGAACACGTCCTCCAGATCGGGCTCGCGGGTCGAGACGTCGACGATGCCGTAGCCGCCCTCGGTCACCGCGGCGAGCACCTGGCCGGCGTTGGCCTGGTCCTTGCGATAGGTGATCGACAGCACGCGCGCACCCTTGGCCTCGATCTTCTGGAAGCAGGCGGCGGAGGGCGGCGTCGTGACGTCGCGGTCGACGGTCACCTCGACCATCTTCTCCTGCGCCTTGCCGACCAGTTCGCGGGTCGGCTCGTTGGCGACGAGCTTGCCGTGGTTGATGATCGCGATGCGATCGCACAGCTCCTCGGCCTCCTCGAGATAATGGGTGGTCAGCACCACCGTCACGCCGCCGGCGTTCAGCTCGCGCACATAGGCCCAGAGCTGCTGACGAAGCTCGATGTCGACGCCCGCGGTCGGCTCGTCGAGCACCAGCACCGGCGGACGGTGCACCAGCGCCTTCGCGACCATCAGCCGCCGCTTCATGCCGCCCGACAGGGTGCGGGCATAGGCGTTCGCCTTGTCCTCCAGATGCACCGCGCGCAGCAGCTCCATCGAGCGGCGCAGCTCCTTCCTGACGCCGTAGAGGCCGGCCTGGATCTCCAGCGTCTCGAAGGGGGTGAAGAAGGGATCGAACAGGATCTCCTGGTTGACGATGCCGATCGAGGCCTTGGCGTTGCGCGGGTGATCATCGATGTCGAAGCCCCAGATCGACGCCGTGCCCGAGGTCTTGTTGACGAGACCCGCCAGGATGTTGATCAGCGTCGACTTGCCGGCGCCATTGGGGCCGAGCAGGCCGAAGATCTGCCCGCGCGGCACCTCGAAGCTCACCTCGTCGAGCGCGCGCTTGCCGCCCTGGTAGGTCTTGGAGAGGCCGGAGATGGCGATGGCGGCGTCGGTCATGGGCGTCATCTAGGTCGCTACGCCAGTGCAATCAAACCAAAGTCGTCATGCCGGACTTGGTCCGGCATCCACCCTGCCACATCGACTATAGTGGCGGTGGCGCAGTGGACCCCGGAACAAGTCCGGGGTGACGAAGGCATTCAGGCTTGCTATCCGCGCCTCCATGATCGCCCCGCCCGAAGTCCTCCGAGTCTCCAGCCCCCGCGTCGCCTGCGACGGCACCGGCGAGGGCCTGCCCGCCGCGCTCGGCCATCCGCGCGTGTATCTCCAGATCGACGAGCACGGCTATGTCGACTGCGGCTATTGCGACCGCCGCTTCGTCCTGATCGGCGGACCGGCCGACGGGGTCGACCCGGGCACGCTTCCCGACATCCCGTCTGGCGCGAGCCTCTGACGCGCCTATATCGGGGCGCATGACCGTCGCCCCCCATCCCCGCTCGTTCCTCTATCGCGAGGGACTCGATCCCGACGCCGCCCGCCGTCTCACCGCCGAGGCGCTCGCCAGGGCCGAGGACGGCGAGCTCTACCTCCAGTACCGCAAGGCCGAGGCGTTCGGCTTCGACGACGGGCGGCTCAAGACGGCGAGCTACGACACCCACGCCGGCTTCGGCCTGCGCGCGGTCTCCGGCGAGACCACGGCTTTCGCCCATGCCAACGAGCTGACCGAGGCGGCGATCAAGCGCGCCGCCGCGACGATGGCGCTGATCGATCCCGCCGCCGGCCCGCGCGCCGCGCCGCCGCGCGCAACCAACCGCCATCTCTACACCGACGCCGATCCGCTCGACCTCGTCCCCTTCGCCGACAAGGTGAACCTTTGCCAGACGATCGACGCCGCCGCGCGCGCCCGCGATCCGCGCGTCGCCCAGGTCTCCGTCTCGCTGCTCGGATCGTGGAGCGTGGTCGAGATCGTCCGGCCCGACGGCTTCGTCGCCACCGACGTGCGGCCGCTGGTGCGGCTCAACGTCACCATCGTCGTCGAGGCGAACGGCCGGCGCGAGACCGGCACCTTCGGCACCGGCGGGCGCACCACCTACGAGCGGCTGCTCGAGCCCGTCACCTGGAACCGCGCGATCGACGAGGCGCTGGCGCAGGCGCTGGTCAACCTCGATTCGGTGCCGGCGCCGGCCGGCGAGTTCACCGTGCTGCTGGGGCCGGGCTGGCCGGGCGTGCTGCTGCACGAGGCGGTCGGGCATGGCCTGGAGGGCGACTTCAACCGCAAGGGCAGCTCGGTCTTCTCCGGCCGCATCGGCGAGCGCGTCGCCGCACCAGGCGTGACGGTGGTCGACGACGGATCGATCCACGACCGCCGCGGATCGCTCAGCATCGACGACGAGGGCACGCCGACGCAGGAGAACGTCCTGATCGAGGACGGCATCCTCAAGGGCTATATCCAGGACCGCCTCAACGCCCGGCTGATGGGCGTCGAGCCGACCGGCAACGGGCGCCGCGAATCCTTCGCCCACGCGCCGATGCCGCGGATGACCAACACCTTCATGCGCGGCGGCAGCGACGATCCGGCCGAGCTGCTCTCGCGCGTGAAGAACGGCATCTTCGCCAAGAGCTTCGGCGGCGGATCGGTCGACATCGTCTCGGGCAAGTTCGTCTTCTCCTGCACCGAGGCGTACCGGATCGAGGACGGCAAGCTGGGCGCACCCATCAAGGGTGCGACGCTGGTCGGCGACGGGCCGACCGTGCTGACCCAGGTGACCGGCATCGGCAACGACATGGCGCTCGACGAAGGCGTCGGCATGTGCGGCAAGGGCGGCCAGAGCGTGCCGGCCGGCGTCGGCCAGCCGACCCTGCTGGTCGAGGGACTGACGGTCGGCGGGACGGCGGTGTGACGCTGTCGCCGGCCGATCTCGCCGCCTATCGCGACCGGATCGGCTGGCACGGCGATGCGCGCGCCGATCGCGCTACGCTGGAGACGCTGGTCGCGCACCACACGCGCACCTTCGCCTTCGAGAATCTCGACCCGCTGACCGGCCAGGTGCCCGATCTCACGCTGTCCGGCCTGGTCGCCAAGCTCGTCCACGCCGGGCGCGGCGGCTATTGCTATGAGCAGAACGGACTGTTCAAGGCGGTGCTCGAAACGATCGGCTTCCAAGTCACCGGCCACGCGGCACGGGTGATGTGGAACCTGCCCGAGGAGGTACCGACCGGCCGCACCCACATGGTGCTGCGCGTCGACCTGCCCGAAGGCCCGGTGATCGCCGACGTCGGCTTCGGCAGCCAGACGCTGACCGGCGTGCTCGACCTGGTCGACGGCATCGAGCAGGCGACCCCGCACGGCCCGTTCCGCTTGATCCACAACGGCGACGTCTGGCGGCAGGAGGTGTCGGTGCTCGGCGAATGGCGGCCGGTCTATGCCTATGACCTGCAGCCGCAGCTCCCGATCGACTATGAGCTCGCCAACTGGTGGTCGGCGACCAGCCCACGCTCGCATTTCCTGACCGGACTGATCGTCGCGCGCGCGACGCCAGGACGGCGCAGCGTGCTCAGGAACTTCGACCTGACGATTCACCACGTCGATGGCCCGAGCGAACGACGGCGCCTCGAGTCGCCGACCGAGACGTGCGACGTCATCGAGACGCTGTTCGATATCCGCATCCCCGATCGCGCCGCGCTGGGGCACAGGCTGGAGGAGATCGCCGGATGAACGACGCATGGCCTGAACTCGACTGGCCGTCCTGGCGCGAGACCGCGCAGCACCTCCACCTGATGACGCAGGTCGTGGGCAAGGTCCGGCTGGCGCACAGCCCGTGGCTCAATCACGGCTGGCAGGTCGCGCTCTATCCGACCGTGCGCGGGCTCGGCACCGGGCCGATTCCCGCGCCGGACGCCACGATCCAGATCGACTTCGACCTGGTCGGCGACATGCTCTCCCTCGCCAGCGACCGCGGCGAGACGCGGACGCTGCCGCTGCGCGCAGGCACGATGGCGGGATTCCACGGCGCGGTGATGGAAGCGCTAGCCGAGCTCGGCGCGCCGACCCGCATCAACGTCATGCCGAACGAGCTGCCCGGCGCCTATCCCTTCACCGAGGATTTCGCCGAACGCCCCTATGACGGCGACGCGGTGCGCCGCTTCCATCGCGCGCTCCTGTCGGTCAGCCGCGTGTTCGCGCGCTACCGCACCGGCTTCCTCGGCAAGTCGAGCCCGGTGCACTTCTTCTGGGGCAGCTTCGACCTCGCCGAGACGCGCTTCTCGGGCCGGACGGCACCGCGCCATCCGGGCGGATTTCCCGGCCTGCCCGACGCCGTGACGTGCGAGGCCTACAGCCATGAGGAGGCGAGCGCCGGCTTCTGGCCGGGCAGCGACGCCTATCCGAAGCCCGCCTTCTACGCCTATGCCTATCCGGCGCCCGAGGGCTATGGCGCCGCGCGTGTGTCGCCGGAGGCAGCGGCGTTCAGTGTCGAGATGGGCGAATGGCTGCTCGACTATGATGCAGTCCGCATCGCGGCCGATCCCGAAGCCGTGCTGCTTGCGTTCCTGCAATCGACCTACGATGCCGCCGCCGACCTCGGTGGATGGGACCGCGCCGCCCTCGAATGCCCGATCGGCCGTCCCCGCGTGCCGCGCGTGGTGTAGCGGGTCTGTGGAGATTGGCGCGCGTGCCTTTTCCCCTTCGTCACCCCGGACTTGGTCCGGGGTCCACTGTGCCGCAAGCGCAACGCAAGAGGCTCTCTCGACTTCAGAGGACGACAGGTGGACCCCGGACCAAGTCCGGGGTGACGAAGGAAAGGGAAGCGATGTTAGCCATCCCCACAAATTTCGATCCGTACCGCTGCCGCTTGCAAAGTAGGATTTCGCCTGCTTGGCTCGCCTAGTCCGAGCCGTGCGAGCCTCGGCCAGCTCTTTGACTCCGTCGATCTCATCCGTAGCGCGTCGGCGTAGCGTCGCTGTCGCCTCCGCGTAGCGCCGCTGTAGCGCTCCTGGCGCGTCCCCGGCGCGCTGGTGGCGCCTTCTCGGCGCATCGGTGTCGCGTTCCTGGCGCGTCCGCGTCGCGTTCCTCTGCCGCGCTCTCGGTGCCGGCCGCACACACGTGTCCGGAGTCAACTTAGTCAACTTTTCCGTGATCGCCCGCGTGACAAACTCTTCCCGAAGTTCACCTCTCGACGCGAGGCCCGTTTACCTATGACTTTCGTGACCTTCGACGGATTTCCGCGGGTTTCTGCACCGCTCGCCGCCGCTCCCCCTGGGTCGCGGGCCCGCGCCGCGTTCAGTTCACGACAAATTCAAGCGACGGACCTATCCTGACCTCATGAAGACGATCCTCCTCCCCTCTGCGCTGGCCGCATTCCTCGCCGCGCCGGCGATTGCCGCTCCCGCTTCCGCCGAACTGCAGCAGGTGCAGCGCCACCTCGCCGCGGTCGACACCATGACCGCGACCTTCTCGCAGACCGACCGCGCCGGAAAGGTGCTGACCGGCACGCTCTCGCTCAAGAAGCCGGGCAAGGTGCGCTTCCAATATGAGAAGGGCGTGCCCTATCTCGCGGTCGCGGACGGCAAGTCGCTGTTCTTCATCGACTATTCGGTGCGTCAGGTGTCGCGTTGGCCGATCGGCAACTCGCCGCTCGCCGTGCTGCTCGACCCCAAGCGCGACATCTCCGGCATCGCCAGGGTACAGCCCAGCCCCAATCCCGGCATACTGAGCGTCGAGGCGCACGATCCCAAACACCCCGAATATGGCCGCATCACGCTGATCTTCGCGCGCAACGCCGCGGGGCCGGCGGGGCTGATGCTGCAGGGCTGGGTGGCGCTCGATTCCCAGAACAACCGCACCACCATCCGCCTCGGCAACCAGAAGCTCAACGTGCCCGTCAGCGACGGGACGTTCCGCTGGAACGATCCGCGGAGACAGGGCGGGCGCGGGTAACCGCCGCCCGTTCATTCTGGTGACAGGAAAGGGGGACTAACACGGACATCGCGGAGGCGGGGTTTCCGTTCGGGATTTTCCCCCTGTTGCCCGGGCCAGTGGCCTCGCCTCCTGCCTGCGTGACGAACGCTGGTTGGCCCTCGCTCCAAGCCCCCGGAGCGGGGGCCTTTCCTTGTCGGCCCGGCGGCGCCTCGCTACATCGCCCGCACATGCTCTCGATCGCTTCCTGGAACATCAATTCCGTCCGCTTCCGCATCGACATCGTCGAGCGGTTCCTGCGCGAGGAATCGCCCGACATCCTGTGCCTGCAGGAAACCAAGGTGATCGACGGGGATTTCCCCGCCGCGGCGTTCCGCGCGTTCGGCTACGACCATATCGTCATCCACGGCCAGCGGATGCACCACGGCGTGGCGATCGTCAGCCGCGTGCCCCTCGCCGAGGACGACCGGCTCGACTGGCAGGCGAACGGCGAGGCGCGGCACGTCGGCGTGCGGCTGGCCAACGGCCTCCGGCTCGAGAACGTCTATGTCCCGGCCGGTGGCGACATCCCCGATCGCGAGCTCAATCCCAAGTTCGGACAGAAGCTCGATTTCCTCGCCCGGATGACCGAATGGTCGGCGGCGCTCGACGTCCCGACGCTGCTGGTCGGCGACTTCAATGTCGCGCCGCTCGAATGCGACGTGTGGAACCACAAGGCGCTGCTCGACGTGGTCAGCCATACGCCGATCGAGGTCGAGGCGCTTGGCCGGCTGCAGGCGGCGCACGGCTGGGTCGACCTCGGCCGGCATTTCCATCCGGCGCCGGCGCGGCTCCACACCTGGTGGAGCTATCGCGCCAAGGACTGGGCGGCATCGGACCGCGGGCGGCGGCTCGACCATATGTGGGCGAGCCCTCAGGTCGCGGCCAAGGCAGTGGCCCACCGCGTGTGCGAGCCGTGCCGCAGCTGGCTCAAGCCCAGCGACCACGTGCCGATCGTCACCGAGTTCGACCTGTGAGCGACCCGCGCGCCGCGGCCCGGGCGATCGACGCGCTGCGGCGCGGCTGGCCGGTCGCGATCGACGGGCTGGCGCTGCTGGCGATCGAGACCGCCGACGCCGAACGGCTGACGGAGTTCGATCCCGAGGGGCAAGCGCCGGTGCTGCTGTCGGCCGGCCGTGCGCAGACGCTGAAGCTCGCCAACCAGCGCGAGGCGGCCGTCCCCGACGCGCCGGTGTGGGTGGAGCGTGCGCCGTGGCTCGATTTCGCTGCCGCGACCGCGCTCGCGGACCCGCAGTTCGACTTGGCGACCCCGCTCAAGGGGCCGTTCCGAGCGATCCCCGTCACCGCGCCCGAGCCATCGGCGGCGGCGCTGCGGCTGGCGCGGATCGCGGGCATCCTGCCGGCCTTCTTCATCCGGTCGCGCAGCGCGGTCGAGGTGGCGATCGCCGCCGCCGACATCGATGCGCACGAGGACCCGGCCCGCCTCACCATTGCTACCCGTGCACGGCTGCCGGTCGAAGGCGCCGAGACCAGCGAGATCGTCGTCTTCCGCAGCCCCGAATCGACCAACGAGCATGTCGCGCTGATCGTCGGCCAGCCGGACGGCACGCCGCCGCTGGTGCGGCTGCACAGCGAATGCCTGACCGGCGACGTGCTCGGCAGCCTCAAATGCGATTGCGGGCCGCAGCTCCACGAGGCGCTGCGCCGGATCGAGGGCGCCGGCTGGGGCATCCTCCTGTACCTCAGGCAGGAAGGGCGCGGCATCGGCCTGGTCAACAAGCTGCGCGCCTATGCGCTGCAGGACCAGGGCTTCGACACGGTCGACGCCAACACCCGGCTCGGCTTCGCGATCGATGCGCGCGACTTCGGGATCGCGGCGCGGATGCTGAGCCTGATCGGGCCGCGCGCGGTGCGGCTGCTGACCAACAACCCCGCCAAGGTCGCCGGACTGGAAGCGCAGGGCATCACCGTCACCGAACGCGTGCCGCTGGCGCTCCCGGCCAATCCGTTCAACGAGCGCTATCTCGCCACCAAGCGCGACCGCACCGGGCACCAGCTCTGACCCGCGACTCGGAGGCGTCGCCCATAATTTCGCTTAGGAAATGAAACCCTGCTGCGTTAAAACGTTATGTTGCCAAGCCATAATGTTGGAGAATGGCAATGTATGCAGGTCTCGACAGAGCGGAGGAGGGGGCGCCGGCGTGGTTCCGTCCCGGCTACAACCTGCTCTACCACGACGATGGCGTGAACCACTGCCCGAGCTGCGGCAAGCAGCATTGGCTGATCGGACGCGTGATGGCTGAATGCGCCTTCTGCGAGACCGCGCTGCCGCTCGAGCATGCCTTCCGCTACCGTCTCGCTCCCGAAGCGGGAGTGCAATAGCGCTACGCCAGCAGGCGGGCGACCTCGGCGAAGTCATGCGCGATCGCATCGACGCCGATCGCGCGGAGACGGGCGTCGTGGCCGGGACCACAGTGGCTGCCGGCACACAGGCCGATGACATAGGCGCCCGAAGCGACCGCGCCGGTCGCACCGACCGGCGAATCCTCCAGCACCGCGATCCGCTCGATCGGCACGCCGAGCTGCGCCGCGCCATAGAGATAGAGGTCAGGCGCCGGCTTGCCGCGTTCGACATGCTCCCGGCCGCTGTAGAGATGATCGCCGAACGCATCGGCGAGGCCGAGATGCGCGAGATGGCTGCGGATCCAGCGCGTCGAGCTCGACGAGACGATCGCCTTCGGCAGCTCCGGCGGCAGCGAGCGGACGAAAGCGACCGCGCCGAGCACCTCGCCGATACCTTCGCGCATCACTCGGTCGTCCTCGGCAGCACGGATGGTATGGAAATCCTCCGGCAGCGGCCGCCCGATCCAGCGCTCGACCGCCCCGTAGAATTCGGCACCGGACAGGCCCATGAAATTGGCCATCGATTCCTCGGGCGTGGTCGGATGGCCGATGCCGGTCAGATAGGCGGCGACCTGGGCGTTGCCGGCGTATTCGCTCTCGACCAGCACGCCGTCGAAATCGAACAGCAGCGCGTCGAAGCGAACCGCGATCGGTTGCGAGAAGGACTGGACGCCGAGATCGGCCATTAGATGCGACTCCCGAATAAGGCTGTACCGACGCGGATATGGGTAGCGCCGAGCATCACCGCGACCTCGAAATCCTCGCTCATCCCCATGCTGAGTTTGGGCAGTCCCGAATCGCGCGCCATCTTCGCCAGCAGCGCGAAATAGGGTGCCGCCTCGACTCCCGCCGGGGGCACGCACATCAGGCCCGCGACCGGCAGGTCGGCGGCGCGCGCCTCGGCAAGCAGCGCCGGCAGGTCGTCGATCGCGCAGCCGCCCTTCTGCGGCTCGTCGCCGATGTTGACCTGGATGAAGCAGTCGGGGCGGCGGCCTGCCCCCTCCATCGCCCTGGCGAGCGCAGCGACGAGCGAAGGCCGGTCGACCGAATGGATCGCATCGAACAGCGTCACCGCATCCGCCGCCTTGTTCGACTGGAGCTGGCCGACGAGATGGAGCGCGATGCCAGAGGTCGCCTCACACAGCGCCGGCCATTTCGCTGCCGCTTCCTGCACGCGGTTTTCGCCGAATACGCGGTGGCCGGCGTCGATCAAAGGCTGGATGGCGGGGGCGTCATGCATCTTCGAGACCGCGACCAGCGTCACGTCGGCCGCCGACCGGCCGGCAAGGCCTGCGGCGCGGGCGATACGGTCATGGATCGCGGCGAGGCGGATGGAAGCGTCGTCGGTCGGCATCGCGCGCGCTATAGGATGAGGAATGCGCCGCCGCCACCCGATCCCTCGCGTCTGGATGATGACCGACGAACGGATGGGCGATCGACTGTGGGATGCGCTCGAACGGCTGCCGCGAGGGAGCGGCGTGGTGTTCCGTCACTACGGCCTGCCCGAAGCGGAGCGGCGCGGGATTCTGCGAAAGGTTGCGAAGATTGCGGCCCGGCGGGGACTGGTGCTGCTGGCGGCGGGAGGGATCGAAGGCCGCGACGGCGTGCACAATGGCCGGCGACGCCGCGGGCTGCTCAGCCGGTCGGCGCACAGCCGGCGCGAGGCGGTCGCCGCGGTGCGTGCCGGTGCGGACCTGCTGTTCGTCTCGCCGGTGTGGCCGACACGGTCGCATCCGAGTGCGAGGACGCTCGGACGCGCGCGGCTGGGGCTGATGATCCGCGGTCTGCCGGTGCCGGCGATCGCGCTTGGCGGCATGACGTCAGCGCGGTTCAAGCCATTGAAGCAGCTTGGCGTTTACGGCTGGGCGGGGATCGATTCCTGGCTGGACTTCCAGAGTCCGCGACAAGCCTGAGCCGTCATGCCGGACTTGTTCCGGCATCCACTCCACAACGAAGACTGGTGGCGAGGTTCAAGCTGGAGCCTTGAAGCCTTCCCTTGGCTGCCCGGTGGACCCCGGAACAAGTCCGGGGTGACGAAGGGGTGAGACTTTCCGCAATTCACTCCGATGATCCCAACCCGGTCAGGATCGCGCTTCCGTTCTTCACGTCGAGCTGGAGAGGGACGGAATCCTCAGAACCTGAACGCCGTCCCGACATAGACCGACTGGCTGTCGCGCCGGTCGTCGGTGAGCTGCGGCAGGCGCTCACGCTCGGTCTTGTAGCGGACGCCCGCGGTCAGATCGAGGTTGCGGGTCAGGCTGTAGGAACCGCCGACGTCGATCGAATAGCTCGGCTGGTCGGCGATCAGGCGCGGCTCGCTCCCGATCGGGCGGTCCGCCGTCGCCTTTACCCGGCCGCTGAACTTGCGGGCGGTATAGGACAGACCGAGATCGACCGATTCGCGGCTGCCCGGCTGTCCGGCGAGATCGACCTTGGCGAGATCGCCCGACAGCGCGAATCGCTTCCAGCCCACCGCGACGCCGAGGTTGTAGGCGATCGGGGCCAGCGCCACCGGCGAAGCGGCGCTCGGCAGGCGATCGCTCGCCGCCGCCGTCTGGGTCGAGCGGGCGCGCACCGCGACGGTCACCGAACGGTTGTTCGC
Organism: Sphingomonas sp. SRI_018; assembly: GCF_057586275.1. Taxonomy (NCBI): domain Bacteria; kingdom Pseudomonadati; phylum Pseudomonadota; class Alphaproteobacteria; order Sphingomonadales; family Sphingomonadaceae; genus Sphingomonas; species Sphingomonas sp. SRI_018. The sequence continues at coordinate 51,667 of NZ_JBYCZO010000002.1, forward strand.
CCGATTCGTGCCGGAGGGGGTGAAGCGGAACCCGCTGCTGGTGACGCCCGCGCGCGCCAGCACGGCGGCCAGGCGCGGATCGGCCGAAGCCGGGGTGAAGGAGCCGATTCCGGAGCTCATCTGGGCATGCGGCTTGCGCGCGACATAACGCACGTCGTTCGCCCCCATTGCCGGCGCGATCGCGCACACGCCGGCAAGCGCCGACGCGGCCAGGATCCCGGCAATGACACGGCGCTGGACCATGCGACTCCCTCTTGGTGATTCGGGCCTACCACAATCCCGCCGTAATGTGCCACGGCAGCGAATGTTTTTCCGTATAGTGTTGCAGCTTATCCACAGCCCGGCCGCGCTTGCTCCGGCGCGCGCAGCTTCTATAGAAGCATGTCGCTCTTTTTCGGACCCGAGGACCCGCCGATGACCGCCCGTTCGCGTACCCTGTTGCTGCTGAGCGTCGCGCTCATCCCGCTCGCCGCCTGCAGCCGTGGCGGCGATCGCCCCCAGGCCGATCTCGCCGCGAGCAAGATCACGACGATCGGCGTCAACAGCTACCTGTGGCGCGCCAGTCTCGACACGCTGAGCTTCATGCCGCTGCTCCAGACCGATTCGAACGGCGGCGTGATCGTCACCGACTGGTACACGAACCCCAACTCGCCGGCCGAGCGGATGAAGGTGACCGTCAGCATCCTCGACCAGGACCTGCGCGCCGATGCGGTGCGGGTGGCGGCGCTGCGCCAGGTCAACCAGAACGGTCAGTGGGTCGACGCGCCGGTGCAGGCGGCGACGGTGCAGAAGCTCGAGGACATCATCCTTACCCGCGCCCGCGACTTGCGCCGCGGTGCGATCACGAATTGATAGGGTCGCGGCGCCGCCGGTGCCGCCAGCCAACGGAGTCACGATGTCGCGCTTCAACGCGCTGAAAGCCGATGCCGCGTGGCAGAAGGTGTGGGACGAGCGCCGCACCTTTGCCGCTGATGATGCGTCCAACAAGCCCAAGAGCTACGTCCTCGAGATGTTCCCCTATCCGTCGGGGAAGATCCATATGGGGCACGTCCGCAACTACACGATGGGCGACGTGCTCGCGCGCTTCCGGCGGATGAAGGGCATGGAGGTGCTCCATCCGATGGGATGGGACGCCTTCGGCATGCCGGCCGAGAATGCGGCGATGGAGAAGGGCGTGCATCCCGCCGCCTGGACCTACCAGAACATCGAGACGATGAAGGCGCAGCTGAAGCGCCTGGGCTTCGCGCTCGACTGGACGCGCGAGTTCGCGACCTGCGACCCGACCTATTACGGGCACGAGCAAGCGCTGTTCCTAGACCTGCTCGACGCCGGCCTAGTCTATCGCAAGGAATCGGCGGTCAATTGGGATCCGGTCGACATGACCGTGCTCGCCAACGAGCAGGTGATCGACGGCAAGGGCTGGCGCTCGGGCGCGACGGTCGAGCGGCGCAAGCTCAGCCAGTGGTTCCTCAAGATCACCGATTTCGCTGACGAGCTGCTCGACGGCCTCGGCACGCTCGAGCACTGGCCCGACAAGGTCAGGCTGATGCAGGAGAACTGGATCGGCAAGAGCGAGGGGCTGCGGTTCCGGTTCAAGCTGTCCCCCAATGCTGCCGGAGCCGGCGAGATCGAGGTGTTCACCACCCGGCCCGACACGATCTTCGGGTCGAGCTTCGTCGCGATCGCCGCCGACCATCCGATCGCGCAGGCGCTGGCGGCGGAGAGCGCGGAGATCGCCGCCTTCGTCGAGCGCTGCAAGGAAGGCGGCACCAGCGCGGCGGAGATCGAGACGCAGGAGAAGCTGGGCTTCGACACCGGCATCCGCGCAACGCATCCCTTTGATGAGACATGGAAACTTCCGGTCTACATCGCCAATTTCGTGCTGATGGATTATGGCACCGGCGCCGTGTTCGGCGTGCCGGCGCACGACCAGCGCGACTTCGAGTTCGCCAGCAAGTACGGCTTGGCCGTGCGCCGCGTGGTCTCGGACGGCGACAAGACCGCGCCGGAGTTCCACGAGAGCGAGGCCTATAGCGGCCCCGGCACGCTGGTGAACTCGCATTTCCTCGACGGGATGGACGTCGCCGACGCCAAGCGCGCGGTGATCGATCGGGCCGAAGCGGGCGGTTGGGGCCAGGGCACCACCGTGTGGCGGCTGCGCGACTGGGGCGTCTCGCGCCAGCGTTATTGGGGTACGCCGATCCCGATCATCCATTGCGAGACGTGCGGCCCGGTGCCGGTGCCGCGCGACCAGCTGCCGGTGAAGCTGCCCGAGGACGTGAGCTTCGACGTGCCGGGCAATCCGCTCGACCGTCATCCGACCTGGAAGCATGTCGATTGCCCGCGGTGCGGCGGCGCAGCGCGGCGCGAGACCGATACGCTCGATACCTTCGTCAACTCGAGCTGGTACTTCATCCGCTTCGCCAGCCAGCCGGCGGACAAGCCGTTCGATCGGACGGTCGCCGAACAATGGCTGCCGGTCGGCCAGTATATCGGCGGCGTGGAGCACGCGATCCTCCACCTGCTCTACGCCCGCTTCTGGACCCGCGCGCTGCGCCGCGTCGGCCGGCTCGACATCGCCGAGCCGTTCGCCGGGCTGTTCACCCAGGGCATGGTGACGCACGAGACCTACCAGGACCCGGCCGGCAACTGGCTGGCGCCGGAGGAGGTCAGGGACGGCAAGGTGATCGCGAGCGGCGCGCCGGCGACGGTCGGCCGCGTCGAGAAGATGTCCAAGTCGAAGAAGAACACCGTCGACCCCTCCCCGATCGTCGACCAGTACGGCGCGGACGCGGTGCGGTGGTTCATGCTCTCCGACAGCCCGCCCGAACGCGACCTGCCCTGGAGCGAGGCCGGCATCGAAGGTGCGTGGCGCTTCGTGCAACGGCTATGGCGGTTGGTCGACGGTGCCGCGCCGGCCGACGGCGCCGATGCCGAGCTCGACCGCAAGCTCCACCGCACCATCGCCGGGGTCGCCGAGGATATCGAGGCGCTCGCGTTCAACAAGGCGGTCGCCAAGCTCTACGAGCTGGTCAACGCGATCGAGCGCGCCGCCCCTTCCGCCTCGCGCACCGTCGCCGTGGCGACGCTGGTGCGGCTGGTCGCGCCGATGGTGCCGCATCTCGCCGAGGAAGCCTGGGCGCGGCTGGGCCACGACGGACTGGTCGCCGACGCGGAATGGCCGGCGGTCGATCCCGCGCTGCTGGTCGACACGCAGGTGACGATCGCGGTGCAGGTCAACGGCAAGCTGCGAGACACGCTCACCCTGCCCAAGGGGGCGCCCAAGGACGAGGTGGAAGCGGCAGCACTGGCCTCGGCCAATGTCGTGCGCATCCTCGAGGGCAAGGCGCCGCGCAAGATCATCGTCGTGCCCGACCGTCTGGTGAACCTGGTCGCATGAGGGTCGCTGCCGCCCTGCTGGCGCTCGCCGCCCTGTCCGGATGTGGCCTCAGGCCGCTCTACGGCGGTGCGGAGAGTGCGTCGCGCACGATGCTGGGCAGCGTGCAGGTCGCGCCGATCGAAGGGCAGCAGGGCTGGCTCGTCTCCAAGGAATTGAGGGACCGTTTCTCGGCGGTCGACGGCGGCACGCCCCGCTATCGGCTCGAAGTGAAGCTGGACGACGATATCACCGGGCTCGGCGTGCGCCGGGACGATGCGATCACGCGCGAGCGCCGGACGCTGCGCGCACGGTATCAGCTCGTCGATCTTGCCAACGGCCAGGTCGTGCTCGACGCCACCGCCGGATCGGACGCCGGCATCGACGTGGTCGGCTCCGAATATGCCACCATCGCCGCCGAGCAGTCGGCGCTCGAGCGGCTGGCAGGAATCGTCGCCGACCAGATCGTCGCGCGGCTCGCGCTCTACGCCGAGCGCAACGCCAAGCAATGAAGGCCAACGCCGCCCAGATCGGCAGCGCGATCGATCGGGCAGGCAACGGCGGCGACATCCGCCTGTTCCTGCTCCACGGTCCCGACGAGGCGGGAGCGATGGACTATGCCGAACGGCTCGGCCGCGCGATGGGACAGGCCGAAAGGGTCGATCTCGATGGCTCGACGCTGAAGAGTCAGCCGGGACGGCTCGCCGATGAGGCAGCATCGATGTCGCTGTTCGGCGACAAGCGCTGGGTGCGCGTGACCGGCATGGGCGAGGAATCGGCCGAGGCGATACAGCTGCTGCTCGACGCCCCGACCGCGGGCAATCCGGTGGTGGCGATCGCGCCCGGCGCCAAGGCGACCGGCAAGCTGGTCAAGGCCGCGATCGCCGCGTCCAATGCGATGGCGCTCGCCTGCTACCCACCTGAGGGCCAGAACGCGGCACGGCTGGCGGCGGGAATCGCGCGCGAGCACGGCCTGCGCCTGATCGGCGACACCGCGATGGCGATGTTCGACGCCGCGGGCGGCGATCGCGCAGTGCTGACGCGCGAGATCGAGAAGCTGGCGCTCTATCTCGACGCCGCACCCGACCGGCCGAGGGACGCCGACGCCGATGCCCTGGCGGCGATAGGCGCGAACTTCGACGAGGCGGAAATGGCGACGGCGATCGAGGCTACGATCGACGGCCGACCAGCCGATCTCGGCCGTGAACTGGCGGCGCTCGCCGGCGCCAATATGGAAATCCCGATGCTGCGCGCGCTGGCGCGACGGCTGGTCACGCTCGCCGAGATGCGCGGCGAGGTCGATGCCGGCGCCTCGCCCGATGCGGTGGTGGAGCGGCATCGCGTGTTCTGGAAGGAAAAATCCGGTACGCTCAAGGCGTTACGGAAATGGGATACCAGCCAGCTCGCCGCAGCGCTGGAGCGGGTACGGCGCGCGGAACGCGGCGTGATGGCCGGCGGAGGCACGGTTGGCTCGGTAGGTGCCGCCCATGATCTGCTCACCATCGCGCGCGCCGCAGCGCGGCTTTGAGCCGATCCGTCGGGCAAGAGCAATTCGAGTCCGAAATCGTCATCCCGGCGAAAGCCGGGATCTCGTACCGTATTGCGCTATCGCTTGAGATCCCGGCTTTCGCCGGGATGACGCCTTAGTTCAACGCGTCCCGTCGCCTAAATCCGTTCCCCGCTCAATCGCTGGCAAAGCATGTCGAGCTGATCGAGCGTCGAATAGGCGAGCGTCAGCGTGCCGCCCTTGTCGCCATGGGCGATCGCCACCTTGAGCCCCAGCACGTCGCCGAGTTGCCGCTCCAGCGCCTCGATATCGGCGTTGCGGGCGGACGTGCCGCCCCCACCCTTTCCTTTTGTACCCGGCTTGGCTTCGCGCGCCAGCCTCTCGACCTCGCGCACCGACAATTGACCTTCCACGGCCCTGCGCGCCAGCGCGAGCGGATCGGGCGCGCCGATCAGCGCGCGCGCGTGGCCCATCTCCAGGCTGCCTTCGACCACCATTTCCCGGACGGGCGCAGGAAGATCAAGCAGTCTCAATAAGTTAGAGATATGGCTTCGCGACTTGTGGACCAGCTTGGCCAGCGCCTCCTGGGTATGACCGAATTGATCGATTAGCTTGCGATAGGCCTCCGCCTCTTCGATCGCATTCAGGTCCTCGCGCTGGATGTTCTCGACCAGCGCGAGTTCCATCGTTTCGGCATCAGTGATCTCTCGGACGATCACCGGCACCTCATGCAGCCTCGCCCTCTGCGCCGCGCGCCAGCGGCGCTCGCCGGCGACGATCTGATAGTCTTTACCATGTGGGCGGACGAGCAGCGGCAGCAGCACCCCACGCTCGGCGACCGAGCGCGCCAGCTCCTCCAGCGCCTCCTCGTCGAAGCGGCGGCGCGGCTGATCCGGATGCGGTGAGAGCGCGCTGACCGCCATCATGCGAACGCCAATGACCTCCCCGGACACCGTGCCGGCTGGCGTTTCCCCGGTGGCATCGCCGAGCAAAGCACTGAGGCCCCTGCCGAGGCCAGGACGAGACTTGCGAATCGGAGTGACGGAATCGGTCATGCGGCCTGGGCAACCTTGGGCAAACGGGCGATCACCTCCCGAGCGAGCGCCATATAGGCCTCGGACCCCGAGCAGCGATGGTCGTAGATCAGCGCCGGCACACCATGGCTCGGCGCTTCGGACAGACGGACGTTGCGCGGGATGACGGTGTCGAACACCACCTTGCCGAGCACTGCGCGCACGTCGTCCGATACCTGGTCGGTCAGGCGGTTGCGGCGGTCGAACATCGTGAGCACCACGCCGAGGATCGACAGCCCCGGATTGAAGCGCGACCGGATGCGCTCGACCGTGGACAGGAGCTGGCTCAGTCCCTCCAGCGCAAAGAACTCGCACTGCAGCGGCACCAGCAGCGCATGGGAGGCGACCATGGCGTTGATCGTGAGCAGGCCGAGCGATGGCGGGCAATCGATCAGGACCACATCCCAGCGCTGCTCGCTACGGCGGATCGCGGCATCGAGGCGATGCGTGCGGGCATCGAACTCGACCAGCTCGATCTCGGCGCCCGAGAGGTCGACCGTCGCCGGCACGATGTCGAGCCGCGGTACGCGGGTGGGCGTCGCAACCGACTGCAGGTCGGTGTCGCCGATCAGCAGATCGTAGCTTGAGCGGGTACGCTCGGCGCGCGCGATACCAAAGCCGGTCGAGGCATTGCCCTGCGGATCGAGATCGATGATCAACACCCGCAGCCCGGTCGCGGCCAGCGCGGTGCTGACGTTGATGGCGGTCGTGGTCTTGCCGACCCCGCCCTTCTGATTCGCGATGGTGATGCAGATCATCGGCGGCGCGCAACCCGGCTGGCGACGACGATTCCCGAGTCAGGGTCGACGACGCTCTGTTTCACGTGAAACACACCCTGCCACGAACGCCGCGCCTCCGCCACCTCCGATTGCGCGCGGCTGCCCTTCGGCAACAGCCAGACCGTCTCTCGATCGGCGAGATGCACTGCCGAGGCGATCAATTGCGGAAGCGTCGCAACCGCACGAGCGGAGATCACGCGTGCCGGCGCCGCGCGGCGGATGCTCTCGATCTTGCTTGCTTCAACCGTAACGCGGCCCATGAGGCCGAGTTCTTCGATGCAATGGTTGAGGAAGGCGACACGCAACCGTCGCGGCTCGACCAAGGCGACATGCCAGTCGCTGGCCAGCGCGATCACCAGGCCGGGCAGACCGGCGCCGGAACCGATATCGATCCACTCGCCTGTGCTGGACGGCGCCAGTTCCAGGAGCTGAGCGGAATCGACCAGGTGGCGTGCCCATAGCGTCGCCAGGGTGGAAGCAGCGATGAGATTCTGGCGTCCCATCTCATCGACCAGCAAGTCGACGTAGTGCTCCAGTCGCTCGATCGCATGAGCGCCACAGCGATTCGCTATCCAGCTTCGCGCCTCGTCCTCAGTCACGCGGCACGTTTCACGTGGAGCAGAATCGCTGATAGCGCTGCGGGGGAGATACCGCGCACCCGGCCGGCGGCGCCGAGCGTTTCGGGCCGCGCCGCAGAGAGTCTCTCCACCATCTCGTTGGAAAGACCGTGAATCATTGAATAATCGAGCGCCGGCGGGAGCGGCATGGCTTCCTCGCGCGCCGCGGCTTCGATGTCCGCCGCCTGACGTTCGAGATAGGGAGCGTAACGGGCATCCTCGACCGCCTCTGCGAGTAGCGCAGGATCGGTCTCGGCGCGGACGTCCGGCAGCAGCATCTCGACATCGACGCCGTCGAAACGCAGCCATTCGCGGACGCTCCGGCGCGCGCCATCCTGCGCAACCGGCGCGCCGCGCAAGGCCAGCTCGGATGCGGTGAAGCGCTCCCCAAAACGACGGTCGAGCCGATCACGCTCGGTCATCCGTTCTTCGAGATGGCGGCGCCGCTCCTCGCCGACACATCCTGCGGCGAGCGCGATCGGCCCGAGCCGGGTCTCGGCATTGTCTGCGCGCAGGCGGAGACGGTGCTCCGCCCGCGCCGTCAGCATGCGATAAGGTTCCGTCACACCCTGCAGGATCAGGTCGTCGATCATCACGCCGAGATAGCTGTCGGAGCGGCTCAGCGCGACCGGCGCGAGATCGCGCGCATAGGCAGCTGCATTGAGGCCCGCGACGAGCCCCTGCCCCGCCGCTTCCTCGTAGCCGGTAGTGCCGTTGATCTGCCCGGCACAGAATAGTCCGGGCAACGCTGCCAGCATCAGCGTGCGATCGAGCGACCGCGGGTCGATATAGTCATATTCGACGGCGTACCCCGGCGTGACGATCCGCGTGCGTGCGAGTCCGGGGATCGACGCGATCATCGCTGCCTGCACATCGGCCGGGAGCGAGGTCGAGATACCATTGGGATAGACGAGATGGTCGTCGAGCCCCTCCGGCTCGAGAAAAATCTGATGACCATCGCGATCGCCGAAGCGATGAACCTTGTCCTCGATCGACGGACAATAGCGCGGCCCCGCACCCTGGATATCGCCACCAAACAGCGGAGAGCGATCGAGACCGCTGCGGATGATCGCATGGGTTTCCGCCGTCGTGCGGGTTACGGCGCAGGCAAGCTGCGGCAGCGTACGCGCGAGTGTCAGCGGGGACATCGTCCACGGCTCGACATCGGACGGCTGCTCCAGCAGCGCCGCCCAATCGATGGTGCGCCCATCGAGCCGAGGCGGCGTGCCCGTCTTGAGCCGCGCCATCGGCAGACCAAGCGCGCGGAGCTGAATTCCAAGCCGGGTCGCGGCGCGTTCGTCGACACGGCCACCTTCCTGGCGCTCCTCCCCGCGGAAGATGCGGCCGCCGAGAAAGGTCCCGGTCGCCAGGATCACCGCAGGCGCGGCAAGGCTGGTGCCGTCATCCAGCACGAGCCCTGCAATCTTGTCCCCGGCGACAATCAGCTCCGCCGCCTCGCCTTCGACGATCGTCAGATTCCCCTGGCTGGCAAGCATCGCCCGAATGGCAGCGGCGTAGCGGCGGCGATCGGCCTGGATACGGGGCCCCCTCACCGCCAGCCCCTTGCTGCGGTTGAGCATCCGGTAATGAATCGCCGCGGCATCGGCCGCCCGCGCAATCAGTCCGTCGAAGGCGTCGACCTCGCGAACCAGATGCCCCTTGCCGATCCCGCCGATCGCCGGATTGCACGACATCACGCCAATCATGCGCGCATCGAACGTCACCAGCGCCACGCGCGCGCCGCGCCGGGCGGCAACGGCGGCCGCCTCGGTTCCGGCGTGACCGCCGCCGACGACGATGACATCAAAGCTGTTCATGGCGAGCGCCATCTAATCGTTCGGAGCGCCGTGTTCCACGTGAAACATCACTTGCCGATGCAGAAGCGGCTGAACAGATCGTCGAGGACATTCTCCACGCCTGCTCGTCCGGTAAGCCGGTCGAACTGGACAAGCGCGTGACGCAGTTCCTCGGCGATCAGCAGCGGATCGGACGCCGCAGCGGCGAGGCCCAGCGCCGCGGCGGCGGCGCTGGCCAGCTCCGCCTGCCGCCGGTTGAGAGCGACCGCATCGGGCGCGGGCAACAGCGTCGTCGCCCGCTCGACCAGAACGTCCCACAGCGCCTCCATCCCCTCCCCCGTCGCCGCCGAGATCGCAAGACGGTCGGGACGAGAGGGACGCGCATCGGCACGCGGGTGGATGGCCAGCATCGCCGGCTCGGGCGGCGCCTCATCCCCCAGCCACAGCACGATATCGGCAAGCGCCGCCGCCTCGCGCGCGCGCGCGATACCGATCGCCTCGATCGGGTCATCGGTCTCGGCGGCGAGACCGGCGGTATCGGTGAGCAGCCAGGCGATGCCTCGCCGTGTCACCGGCGCCTCGATGCGATCGCGCGTCGTGCCGGCGATCGGCGAGACGATTGCGGCCTCCCGCCCGGCCATCGCATTGAGCAGAGTCGATTTGCCGCTGTTCGGTGGTCCGGCGAGGACGACACGGATGCCTTCGTGCAATCGCTCCGCCGGCGGTTGCGCCAGCATCGCTTCGATCTCGCGCGCCAGCGTCTCCGCGTCCTCGCGAACGCCGGTGGCGATCGATTCCGCCTCGACGTCACCTTCGTCCTCATGGTCGATCGCCGCTTCAATCCGTGCGGCGAGCGTCACCGTCCGCGCGCTCCATTGCTCGACCTGGCGACGCAGCCCGCCTTCGGCGCTGGCGATGGCGGACCGACGCTGCGCTTCGGTCTCGGCAGCAAGGAGATCGGCAAGACCCTCGGCCTCGGTGAGATCGATACGGCCATTGGCGAGCGCACGGCGAGTGAATTCACCGGGCTCCGCCGCACGCAGACCCGGCATCGCCGCCAGCGCGGCATCGACGGCACGTACGACCGCGCGACCGCCGTGAAGATGCAACTCGGCGACGTCCTCGCCTGTCGCACTGTCGGGACCGGGAAACAGCAGGACCAGCGCGCGATCGAGCAGGGCACCTGTCGCCGGATCACGGAGCGAGCGCAACGCGGCGGAGCGCGGTCGGGGCAGCCGATCCGCCAATGCCTTGACCGCCGCAAAGGCCCCCGCCCCGCTCAGCCGTATGATCGCGATCGCTGCCGGCGGCGTGCCGCTCGACAGCGCGAAGATGGTGTCGCTCATCCGCCGGATTTGTTGCTCGGCTTGGTCGCGCTCTCGAACAGCGTGCGCCACAGGTTGAGGCCGGCCTCGCCCATCGGCGCCCAGCTCTTCATCACCGATTCGAGCAACTCGGGCGACGCGCCGCCGTTCATCGCCTCCTGCATCATCGCGACATAGCGATCGTGGAGCGGTGTCAGGTCGGGCAATCCGATCGCGCGGCGCGCTTCTTCGGGGGTGCAGTCGATCTCGACGTTGATCTTCATGGGCGCGCGTCCCCGTGTTAACCTCTGAGCCATGCCTTATGCGCGCGACACAGCCCTGATCGCAACGCCCGTCGGTACCATACGGATCGAAGGAGATGCGACCATCATTCACCGCATCGCGATCGAGCGCGATCGCTCGCCTCCGTCGCGAGCGCACGCGCCGGCGGTCGTTGCCGCGGCCGAGCAGCTCGAGGCGTGGTTCGATGGTGCGCTGCAGCAATTCACCTTGCCACTCGAACCCGCAAAAACCACGCGAGGACAAGAACTTAGGGGTGGACTGATCGCCATCGGTTACGGCGAGACGATGAGCTATGGCGCGCTCGCTCGCCGGCTCGATTCAGGCCCGCGCGCCATCGGGCAGCTCTGCTCGCGCAATCCCTTTCCGATCGTCGTCCCCTGCCACCGCGTGCTTGGCGCGGACGGGCTCGGCCATTATTCGGCGGGCGAGGGACTCGCCACCAAACGGTGGCTGCTCGACCACGAAGCCAGGCACGGGAGACTCATATGACGCTGACGATCGAAGCGCTCGACGGCCAAGGCAGCTTCTCCGCCTATGTCGCCCGCCCGACCCGCGAGCCGCGCGCGGCGATCGTGGTCATCCAGGAGATCTTCGGGGTGAATCCGGGCATCCGCCAAAAGTGCGACAAGCTCGCCGCCGACGGCTATCTCGCGGTGGCGCCCGACCTGTTCTGGCGGCTGCAACCCGGCATCGAGCTCGATCCCGACGTGCCCGAGCAGTTCCAACAGGCGCTCGACTGGATGGGCAGGTTCGACCAGGACGCCGGCATCCGCGACATCGAGGCGACGATCCGCGCCGCCCGCGCCGAGATCGGCGGCGGCAAGGTCGGCTGCGTCGGCTACTGCCTGGGCGGCCGGCTCGCCTATATGACCGCGGCGCGCACCGACGTGGACGCCAGCGTCGGCTATTATGCGGTCGGCATCGACAATCTCCTCGGCGAGAAGCACGCGATCGCGCATCCGCTGCTCCTGCATATCGCCGGCGCCGACCATTTCGTGTCGCCCGAGGTGCAGAAGACAATGCACGAGGGGCTCGACGATCATCCCAAGGTCGCCTTGGTCGACTATCCGGGCGAAGATCACGGCTTCGCGACCGAGATGGGCAAGCGCCGCTCACCCGACTCTGCCGTGCGCGCCGATGCGGTGACACGGCAGTTCTTCGCCGACAATCTCGGCTGACGCGTTAGCTGAACAGCCTCAGCACCCCGACCTGGTGGTCGGTCCAGCCCTCGTAGATCATCTTGAAGGCGACGTAGAGGATCACCGCCAGGCCGATATAGGCGATCCAGCGGTGGCGCTCGATGTATTTGGCGATGACGTTGGCGGCGATGCCCATCAGCGCGACCGAGAGCAGCAGGCCGACGATCAGGATGCCCGGATGCTCGCGCGCGGCACCGGCAACGGCAAGGACGTTGTCGAGGCTCATCGACACGTCCGCGACCGCGACCGCCCAGGCAGCGGCGGCGAAGCTCTTGGCGGGCTTCAGATTGCCGAGTTCCTCGTCGTGATTCACGTCCTGCCGGATCTCGCGCCACATCTTCCATGACACCCACAGCAGCAGCAGGCCGCCGGCAAAGATCAGGCCGATGATCTGCATGAGCTGCGTCACCGCCAGCGCGAAGATGATGCGCAGCACCAGCGCGGCGATGATGCCGATCAGGATCACCTGCTTGCGCTGATTGGCGGGAAGACCAGCGGCGAGCGCGCCGACAACGATGGCGTTGTCGCCCGCCAGCATCACGTCGATCGCCAGGACCTGCAGGAACGCGCTCAGCGCGCTCGGGCTGGTGATGTTGGCGAAGTCGTTGACGATATGCTGCCAGAGCTCGGTCATGCCGGCGGGCTTAGCGGGTTAGCCGGCGAGGGCAAAGGGATTCAGCACCCGTCAGGGCGTGAGCAAAGCCCACGCCGTCGGCCGGAGCCTTGCTCCGCCGGCCGAGCCGGTGCGAGTCCGGAATTAGCGGCGCTAATTCCGGCCGCACTCGGCTACTGATTCATCGAATCGAAGAAATCCTCGTTGGTCTTGGAGTCCTTCATCTTGTCGAGCAGGAACTCCATCGCGTCGACGGTGCCCATCTGCATGAGAATGCGGCGCAGCACCCACATCTTCGACAGCTTGTCCTTCGGGACGAGCAGCTCTTCCTTGCGGGTGCCGGACTTGCCGACGTCCATTGCCGGGAAGATGCGCTTGTCGGCGACCTTGCGGTCGAGCACGATCTCGGAGTTGCCGGTACCCTTGAATTCCTCGAAGATCACCTCGTCCATGCGGCTGCCGGTGTCGATCAGCGCGGTGGCGATGATCGAGAGCGAGCCGCCCTCCTCGATGTTGCGCGCGGCGCCGAAGAAACGCTTCGGCCGCTGCAGGGCGTTGGCGTCGACGCCGCCGGTCAGCACCTTGCCCGAGCTCGGCACCACGGTGTTGTAGGCGCGGCCGAGGCGGGTGATCGAATCGAGCAGGATCACCACGTCCTTCTTGTGCTCGACCAGGCGCTTGGCCTTCTCGATCACCATTTCCGCCACCTGGACGTGACGCGTCGCCGGCTCGTCGAAGGTCGAGGAGACGACCTCGCCGCGCACCGAGCGCTGCATGTCGGTGACTTCCTCGGGCCGCTCGTCGATCAGCAGCACGATCAGGAAGACCTCGGGATGGTTGTCGGTGATCGCCTTGGCGATGTTCTGCAGCATCACCGTCTTGCCGACGCGGGGCGGCGCGACGATCAGCGTGCGCTGGCCCTTGCCCTGCGGCGAGACGATGTCGATGACGCGCGCCGACTTGTCCTTTTGGGTCGGATCGAGCTGGTCGAGCGTCAGCTTCTGCTCGGGATAGAGCGGCGTCAGATTGTCGAAGTTGACGCGATGGCGGACCGCGTCGGGGTCGTCGAAATTGACCGAGACCAGCTTGGTCAGCGCGAAATAGCGCTCGCCGTCCTTAGGCCCGCGGATCTCGCCCTCGACCGTGTCGCCGGTGCGCAGGCCGAACTTGCGGACCTGGTTGGGCGAGACATAGATGTCGTCGGGGCCGGCGAGATAGTTCGCCTCGGGGCTGCGCAGGAAACCGAAGCCGTCGGGCAGCACCTCGATCGTGCCGAGACCCATGATCTGCTCGCCGTTCTCGGCCTGGACCTTGAGGATCGCGAACATCAGGTCCTGCTTGCGCAGGGTCGACGCGCCCTCGATACCGAGTTCTTCGGCCATGCTGACCAGCTCGGCGGGGGATTTCTTCTTGAGGTCCTTGAGATGCATTTCAAGCGTCCGGTAGGTAGGATCGAGGGAGATTGGCAGGCGCTGAACGGCTGAGGAAGTGCGAGCGCGCTGGCGATGAAAGGAGGGATGCCGAGCCCGCTGGAGCGGTGTCCCGACACAGAAGTGAGTTAGGTGCGGCTCAAGCCCAAGTCAAGGCGCTCAGAAGGGGCGGACGATCACCAGGATGACGATCAGCGTGACGGCGAGCGCCGGAATCTCGTTGATCATCCGCAGCGTCCGCGTCGCGAGCGTGGCTTGGCCGCGCGCGAGCTTCTTCGCATAGGCGACCGCCCAGCCGTGGTAGCCCGAGAGCAGCACCACCAGCAGCAGCTTGGCATGGAGCCAGCCGAGATTCGGCGCGCCGTCGAACAGGCCGAGGTTGGTAGCCAGCATCAGGCCGAGCACCCACACCAGGATCATCGACGGCGTCAGGATCATCCGCCGGAGCTTGGCTTCGCGCTCGACCCATTTCGCCGCTTCCCCGGGGTTTCCGAGCGCGTCCTGGTGATGGACCAGATAGCGCGGCAGCATGAACAGCCCGGCCATCCAGAAGATCACGAAAATGACATGCGCCGCTTTGACCCAGAGATAGGTGCTGCCGAGCCAATTGCTCATGCCGTCCTCCGTACGCGGGCCAGCAGTTGCTCGACATGCGCGATTGGCGTGTCGGGCAAGATGCCATGGCCGAGGTTGAACACATGCGGCCGATCCTCGAAGGCCGCAAGGATCCGATCGATCGCATCGTCGAGCGGCGCGCCGCCGGCGATCAGCGCGAGCGGGTCGAGATTGCCCTGCACCGGCAACCCCGCGGGCAGGCCGGTGGCTGCCCACAACGGATCGACCGTCTCGTCGATGCCGACCGCATCGACGCCGGTCTCGCGCGCATAGGCCGGGAGCTTGCCGCCGGCGCCCTTGGGGAAGCCGATGATCGCGACGTCCGGGCAGCGCGTGCGGAGTTCCGAGACGATCCGGGCGGTGGGACCGATCACCCAGGTCTCGAACTGCGCAGGAGAAAGGCTGCCCGCCCAGCTGTCGAACAATTGCACCGCCTCGACGCCGGCAGCGACCTGGCCTTCCAGATAATCGAGCGTCGTCGCGACGATGCGATCGACCAGTGCCGCCATCAGCCCGGGATCGGCATAGGCGAGCCGGCGCGCCTCGGCCTGCTCGCGGCTGCCCTGGCCGGCGATCATATAGGTCGACACCGTCCACGGCGCCCCTGCGAAGCCGAGGAAGGTCGTGGCAGGATCGAGCGACGCCTTCACCCGGCGCACCGTCTCATAAACCGGATCGAGCCGCCCCGGCACCGGCACGAGCTCATCGATCGTGCTGCGGCCGATCGTGGGGGCGAGCCGCGGGCCCTCGCCCATCTCGAACCACAGATCCTGCCCGAGCGCCCACGGCACCATCAGGATGTCGGAGAACAGGATCGCACCGTCGAAGCCGAAGCGGCGGATCGGCTGGAGTGTGACCTCGGCCGCCGCGGCGCTGTCGGTCACCAACTCGAGAAAGCCGCCCTTCTTTTCTCTCAGCGCGCGATATTCGGGCAGATAGCGCCCGGCCTGGCGCATCAGCCATGTCGGGGGGATCGCCTGCCGCTCCCCCTTCAGCGTCGCCAGCAGCGGCTTGCTCTCGTTCACGCTCACCGGCGTCGCCTACCTCTATTAAAGGAAAAATCTAAGGGTTGTTGAAGGTTGTTGGCGGGTGGATGGCCGGGATTAGGCGAGCATCCCGCATCTGCCAACAGCTTGACGATGCGATTCATCGCGGCGCGGACGGGAGTCGGGCAGCGGCATCCCCGCTATCCACAGGCTGTGGGGCAAATCGGGCGCTGTCGGCGGGGCTGTGGATTGTCATGGACGAATCGATCGGAATCACCTCGCTTGGCGCATGGACGGGGTTGCGCTAGCGCTCGTCCCCATGTTTTCCACAGGTCTGTCCTGAATGCGGCTCCATCTGCACCTCCTGTCGGATTCGACCGGCGAGACGCTGGAGAACATCGCCAAGGCGGCGCTCGCCCAATATGACGACGTCGAGACGCAGCGCCATTTCTGGCCGATGGTGAGAAGCGAGGCGCACCTCGAGCGCATCCTGCAGGAGATCGCGCAGAATCCCGGCCTGGTGCTGTTCACGCTGGTGAACCATGCGATCCGCGAGACGCTGGAGAGCCGGTGCCGGGCGATGGGCCTTCCGGCGGTGGCGCCACTCGACGGGGTCAACGACGCGCTGTCGGCGATGCTGGGGCAGGAGGCGAAGGCGCGGCCCGGCCGGCAGCACATGCTTGACGCCGCCTATTTCGCGCGCGTCGACGCGATCCAGTTCACCATCGCCCATGACGACGGCATCGCGCCGGAGGATTGGGAAGAGGCGGACATCGTGCTGGTCGGGGTCTCGCGATCGTCGAAGACGCCGACGTCGATCTATCTCGCCAATCGCGGCTACAAGGCCGCCAACGTGCCGATCGTCGTCGAATCGCCGCCGCCGTCCGAACTGTTCGCGCTCAGGAATCCGCTGATCGTCGGCCTCACCACGAGCGCCGACCGGCTGGTGCAGATCCGGCGCAACCGTCTGCTCTCGCTCAACCAGAAGACCGAGACCGCCTATGTCGAGCAGGAAGCGGTGGCGAAGGAGGTCGCTTATGCCCGCCGCATGTTCGCCGACAACGGCTGGCCGGTGATCGACGTCACCCGCCGCTCGATCGAGGAGACGGCCGCGGCGATCATCGGCCTCGTCAACGACCGCAACCTGCCGAAGGTGGAGACATGAGATTGATCCTGGCGTCCGGCAGCGCGTCGCGCCGGGCGATGCTGGAGGCGGCGGGCGTGCCGTTCATGGCGGTGCCGCCCAACGTCGACGAAGCGGCAGCCAAGGCAGGGCTCGCCGGCGTGAGCGCGCGCGACACTGCCGATGCACTCGCCGAATTGAAGGCGCGCAAAGTGTCGATGAACGAGCCCGGCGCGCTCGTGCTCGGCAGTGATTCGATCGTCGAGCTTGCCGACGGCGCGATCCTCGACAAGCCGGCAACGCGCGCCGAGGCCGAGGAGCATCTGAGGCTTCTGTCGGGCAAGCGTCACAAGATCCATAGCGCCGCGGTGATCGCCGAAGCCGGCCGGCCGGTGTGGCGCGAGGTCGATACCGCGACATTGTTCGTGCGGCCGTTGAGCGATGCCTTCGTGCAAGCCTATCTCGATGCCGAATGGCCGGCGATCGCCGGCTGCGTGGGCTGCTTCCGGATCGAGGGACTGGGTGCCCAGCTCTTCGCTCGCATCGATGGAAGCCACTTCACCGTGCTCGGCCTGCCGCTGCTGCCGGTGCTCGATTATCTGCGTGTGAGAGGCGTGTTGACGTCATGACGCGAGCCTATGCCGAGGTGATCGGCGATCCGATCGTCCAGTCCAAGTCGCCGGTGATCCATGGCTTCTGGCTCGATGCGCTCGGCATCGATGCCGAATATCGCAAGACGCTGGTCACGCCGGACGGTCTCGCCGCCTATTTCGCCGAGCGCCGTGCCGATCCGGCCTGGCGGGGGTGCAACATCACGCTGCCGCACAAGGTCGCCGCGCTCGATCATGTCGAGGATCGCGGCGGCATCCGCCAGTCGATCGGCGCGATCAACTGCGTGCTGCGCGACGGCGATGCCCTGATCGGCACCAACACCGACGCCGGCGGGTTCGCCGCGCCGATCGGTGGACTCGACCTCGCCGGCCAGCACGTGACGGTGATCGGTGCGGGCGGCGCGGCGCGGGCGGTGCTGTTCGCGCTGGCGCGGCTGGAGGTCGGCCGCGTCACGCTGATGAACCGCACGCCGCTCAAGGCCGCCGGCCTGCTCGCGCAATTCGGACTCAAGGGCGATGTGGTGCCGCTCACCGCGCCGCTCGCGCCGACCAGCGCGCTGCTGGTCAACACCAGCGCGCTCGGCATGACCGGCCATCCTCCGCTGGAGATCGATCTCTCGCCGCTGTCCGAGGAGGCGGTGGTCTATGACATCGTCTATTCACCGCTGGAGACGCCGCTGTTGGCACAGGCGCGCGCGCGTGAGCTGGATACCGTCGACGGCCTGGAGATGCTGGTGGGGCAGGCGGCGCTCGCGTTCGAGCTGCTGTTCGATGCCGAGCCCCCTCGCGAGCGCGACGACGAGCTGCGCGCCTTGCTGACGTCATGATCAAGCTGGGCCTCACCGGCTCGATCGGCATGGGGAAATCGACTGTCGCGGCGATGTTCGCCGATGAAGGCGTCCCCGTATTTGACGCCGACGCCGTGGTTCATCGATTGCAGGGCCCGGGCGGGCGTATCCTGCCGACGATCGAGGCACGTTTTCCTGGCACCACAGGACCGGCGGGGGTGGACCGGCCAGCGCTCGGCGCTGCGGTGTTCGGCAGGCCCGGCGAACTGAAGGCGCTGGAGGCGATCGTCCACCCCGCCGTGCGCGAGGAGCGTGCTGGATTCCTCACCGAACATGCCGATGCGCCGCTCGTCGTGCTCGACATCCCGCTGCTGTTCGAGACCCACGGTGAGGCTCAGGTCGACAAGGTCGCGGTGGTCTCCGCCCCGCCCGAGGTCCAGCGCGAACGCGTGCTGGCCCGGCCCGGCATGACCGAGGAACGATTCGCCGCGATCCTTGCCAAGCAGATGCCCGACGCGGAAAAGCGCGCCCGCGCCGATTTCGTCATCCCGACCGGCGGACCGCTGGACGAGACGCGCGCCGTCGTGCGCTGCGTGATCGCTTGCCTGATGCCGCAGTCGGGAGGATAAGGGGCCATATGCGCGAGATCGTGTTCGACACCGAGACCACCGGCCTCAGCTTCGCCGGTGGCGACCGGCTGGTCGAGATCGGCTGCGTGGAGCTGATCAACAAGGTCGAGACCGGCCGCACCTTCCACGCCTATATCAATCCCGAGCGCGCGATGGCGGCCGAAGCGCAGGCTGTGCACGGCCTGGGGGACGCCTTCCTCGCGGACAAGCCGGTGTTCGCCTCGCTGGTCGGCGAGCTGCTGGAGTTTCTCGGCGACGCGCCGCTGGTCGCGCACAACGCCGGGTTCGACTTCAGCTTCCTGAACGGCGAGCTCGGCCGCTGCGGCCATCCCGAAGTGTGCCGCACGCGGATGATCGACACGCTGGTGCTGGCGCGGACGAAGCATCCGGGCGCCAAGCACACGCTCGACGCGCTCTGCACGCGTTACGGCATCGATCGCAGCCACCGTGTGCTCCACGGAGCACTGCTCGACGCGCAGCTGCTCGCGCAGGTCTATGTCGAGCTGTCCGGCGGACGGCAGATCGGGTTGGGGCTCGCGGTCGAGGTCGAGACGGTGGAGGTCGCGGCGCCGGTGACGCGCGCCGTGGTGCGGCCGGCGCGGCCGCACGCCGCCAGCGAGGAAGAACTTGCGCGCCACGCCGAGTTCCTGACGACGGTCAAGGAACCGTTATGGGGGTCTCCGGCGTTGGGATGAGTCCGCCGGGGGGCGCGCTTCCTTTGCGCCATCCCCAATTTTGAAAGGAGGAAGCGATGGATATCCGGGTCTCTGGCCATCAGGTCGAAACCGGCAACGCGCTCAAGCGCCATGTTGCGGAGCGGCTCCAGGGAATCGCGGACAAATATTTCTCGCGCGCGCTCTCGGCGCAGGTGACCTTCGGCAAGGGGCCGCACGACCATCGCTTCACCTGCGACATCGTCGCGCATGTCATGCAGGGGCTGATCCTCAAGGGCAGCAACGACGGCCAGGACGCGCACGGCGCGTTCGAGGGCGCCGCCGACAAGATCGAGAAGCAGCTGCGACGCTACATGCGCCGGCTCAAGGACCGCAATGCCGGGGAGGCGGTCGCGGTCCAGGAGAGTCAGGCGTATGACAACGCCGGCTATACCGTCTTCAACGCGGGCGGCGAGGAAGACGTCGCCGAGGCCCCGCTGATCATCGCCGAGACCCGCGTCGACGTCCCGAGCGCGAGCGTGTCCGACGCGGTGATGATGCTCGACCTCAGGAACACCAACGCGCTGCTCTTCACCAACAGCGGCACCGGCAGCCTCAACATGGTCTATCGCCGCGGTGACGGGACGATCGGCTGGGTCGAGCCCAACCGCGCCGACTGAGCCCATCTGCCGAAAGATCATCGATGAACGACATTACCGACCTGCTCGGCCCCGACGCCGTGTTCGCGGACATGGCCGTCGGCAGCAAGCGCGCGCTGTTCACCGCGCTCGGCGCCGCTACGGCGAAGCTCTGGGGGATGGACGCCAAGCTGATCGTCGACCGGCTGGCGGCGCGCGAGAAGCTCGGCACCACCGGTTTCGGCGGCGGTATTGCCGTGCCGCACGCGCGAATCGAAGGACTGAGTGGCGTGCGCGGGCTGTTCGCCCGTCTGTCGCGGCCGATCGAGTTCGCGGCGGTCGACGATCTGCCGGTAGACCTGGTGTTCATGCTGCTGTCGCCGGCCGGCGCCGGCGCCGAGCATCTGAAGGCGCTGGCGCGCATCTCGCGGCGGATGCGCGACCGGGCGCTCGCCGACAAGCTGCGCGGCGCGGCATCGCCCGACGCGATCTACGCCCTGCTCACCGGCATCGAAGCCCGCGATGCCGCCTGAGGGGTCGTCTCCGCCCGCCGGCGCGGAGGCGCATTTCCGCGCGCTCGAATCGCTTTATGACGCGGCGCCGATCAACCGGCTGTTCGATTCGCGGATGGAGATCGTCGCGCCGGGCGAGGCGCGGATTCATTTCATCGTCGCGGAAAGCTTCTTCCATGCCGCGGGGGCGCTCCACGGCACCGCCTATTTCAAGATGCTCGACGATGCCGCCTTCTATGCGGCGAACAGCCTGGTCAGCGATCGTTTCCTGCTCACCACCGCCTTCAACCTGCTGTTCACCAAGCCGCTGAGAGCAGGACCAGTGATCGCCGAAGGCCGCTGGGTGAGCGGACAGCGGCGGGTGCTGATCGCCGAGGCGCGCCTGGTCGACGCCTCGGGCGAGGAAGCGGCGCGGGGGACCGGCACCTTCATGCGTTCGAATATCCCGCTGGCGGGGCTGCCTGGTTATCACGCGTGATCGAACGTCTGCCGAGTGGTCTCTTGGCCAAGGCGCTGATCCGCCGAGTCCATGATGCCGGCGGCAGCGCGATGGTGCTCGCGCGGGGCGACGATCAGGCCGGGGCGCTGCTGGTGCTGCTGCTCGAAAGGGGGAGCGAGCCGCGTTTCGTCGAGCGCGGAATCGGCCCCGATGGTCGTACCGCACTCATCCGAACGGGCCCGCGCGAGGAGGATGCGGAGGCGATCGCCGCCTATTGGCGCCGCCGCGTCGAGCGCGATCCCGATTTGTGGGTAATCGAACTGGATATCCCGGAAGGAGAACGATTCGTCGCTGAAACGATTGCGTTGAATTGACTTTGCTGCGCCGCGGAATGACCTACCGGTGTCATTATGTTCGCGTTGTGCCGTTCGAAGTGCGATTTCGGCCGGTGACGCAGTCGGGGGGTATCCCGATCCGTATCGAACCCGCCTCATCGAAGAGCGGGGAAGCCGCCGGATCGTGTGCCAACCGCACTTGATCGTTGTTGAATGTCGTTCGTTGCCCGCGCCGCAATTCCTGCGGCCGTTTTTCTCGTGAGCGCCGTGTTCGTCGGCACCTCGGCGCCCGGCTTCGCCCAGAAGCTCGATTCCGCGCCGCTCACTACGCTCAACGCCATCACCCTTCCCCAGGTTCCGCCCGCTCCGGCGCCCCAGGCCGCCGTTGAGCCGACCGCGACGGTTCAGACCGTCCAGCCGCAGCCTGCGATGATCCAGGCGATTCCGGCCGAGGACGAGCAGCAGCCTGTCCAGGCTGAGGACGATTTCGATTCGCTCGCCGATGCGGTCGCCGCGCAGAACACCGCGCTCGACGACGATCGCGAGCTCCAGTGCCTCGCCTCCGGCGTCTATTTCGAATCGAAGGGCGAGCCGCTCGCCGGCCAGCTGGCGGTCGCCGAGACCATCCTCAACCGCACCCGCTCGGGCCGCTTCCCCACCTCGGTGTGCTCGGTGCTGACCCAGCGCGGCCAGTTCTCGTTCGTGCGCGGCGGCTATGTGCCGACCGGCAAGGGCAAGGCATGGCAGACCGCGGTGGCGGTCGCCAAGGTCGCGCAGCGCGACCTGTGGGATTCGGCTGCCGGCAGTGCGCTTTATTTCCATGCGCGGCGGGTCTCGCCCGGCTGGCGGCTGTCGAAGGTCGCCGCGATCGGCAACCACGTCTTCTATCGCTGAGTCGTTTATCTAGGCGGCACCGGCCCGCTCCCCCACCCGGCCACCCAACGGCAGTATCTTATGGGTGGCCGGGTGGGGGAGCGGGCCGGTACCGTCTTACGGCGCACGAGCGCTTTCCAGCGTTCCCATGATGTTCTAGGAAGGGGCATGGCCAGCGCCGTGCCCCTTTCCGATTCTGCGGCCCCTCTCGTCGCTGCCGACGTCGCGCGTGGGGTGTGCCGGATGCTGCTCCGTCACGATATCGTCGCGATCGCGGAGGTGCCGCTCGACGGCGGGCGCCGTGCCGACCTGATGGCGCTGGATGCCAAAGGCGGGCTGGTGATCGTCGAGATCAAGGTATCGCGGGCCGACCTGCTCGGCGACGCCAAATGGACCGACTATCTGGGGCATTGTGACCGCTTCTACTGGGCGGTGCCGGAGGGTTTCGATGCGAGTCCGCTCGACGGGCCGGGCTTCCTGCCCGAGCGTTCCGGGGTGATCGTCGCCGACCGCTATGACGCGGCGATCGTGCGTGAAGCGGCGACGGTGGCGCTGCCCGTCCATGCCCGCCGCCGCTGCACGCTCGCGCTCGCAAGACGTGCGGCGCGGCGGGTGATCGGGCTCATGGATCCGGACGCGTTCGGCGATCTCGGGGGGTATTAGAGTCGGATTCGGCCAGTTGTAGCTGTTCCCCGGCGAAGGCCGGGGCCCAGTATCGAACCGCTCGCAGCTGGGCCCCGGCCTTCGCCGGGGAACAGCTGCTTCAAGCCGGATGGATCAAACTCTGGCCCTCACCGTCCCCCCGGCGTCGTGCCGGGGTCGGAGGATCAGAGCCCCGGTCCCGCAACCCTGCGGCTGCTGCCGGCCTTGGGCGCATCGGCGAGCAGCTTGGTCAGCGCCGGCGAGCGGGTGTCGCGCGTCGCATAATCGCGCGCGGACAGACCGGCGACCACGTCGCGCTGGTCGGGATTGCCACCGGCGTCGAGCAGCCGCCGCGCCATCTCGAGATTGCGCAGCTGCACCGCGCGGATCAGCGGGGTCTCGCCCGAGGCATTGGCGAGGTTCACGTTCGCCTTCTGCTGGGTCAGCACGTCGACGCAGTCGAAGCAGCTTGCGCTCACCGCCAGCATCAGCGGCGTGTTGCCGCGCCCGTCCTGGATGTTGATGTTGGCGCCGCGGGCGATGAGGAAGCGGAGATAGGTGACGTCGCCGCGCTTGGTCACGATGTGCAGCGCCGCGTCGCCCGAATCGTCCCGGGTGTTGATGATCCGCGACCCCGGTTTGTCCAGGATCTGCGTGACCTTGTTGCCATCTGCTTCGCGTACCGCCTTCAGGAACTCGTAGCTGTCGGACATGCGCTGGGCGGGAAGCGCGGCGGGAGCGGCGAGCAGCGCGGCGGCGAGGACGAGGCGGAAAGCGGGCGACACCATCGACGAAGGATCCTGTTGAGCTTGCATGGAACCGATTAGCAGACCAAGGCTCGCGATGCCATGAACAGACGCTTACCGGCTCTCGCCCTGCTGCTCGCGCTCGCCGGCTGCGGCGGCGGCGCGGATTCGAGCGCTCCGCCGCCGCTGGCCGGGGCCCGGATCGGTGGCCCCTTCACCCTTACCGACCAGGACGGCAAACGCGTCGGCGACAAGGATTTCGCCGGCCGCTACCGCATCGTCTACTTCGGCTACACCTACTGCCCGGACGTCTGCCCGATCGACGTGCAGGCGATCGGCGCGGGCCTCAAGGCGTTCGAACAGGCCTCGCCGGCGCTGGGGGCGAAGGTGGTGCCGATCTTCGTCACCGTCGATCCCGCCCGCGATACGCCGCCGGTGCTCAAGCAATTCGTCTCCGCCTTCCATCCGCGCATGGTCGGCCTCACCGGCAGCAAGGCGGAGATCGACGCGGCGGCCAAGGCCTATGGCATCTATTACAAGCTCGAACCGCCGGCGCCGGGTGGAGGCTATCTGGTACAGCACAGCCGCCAGGCCTATCTGATGGGTCCGGACGGGGCGCCGATCGCGCTACTGCCGGCCGACAAGGGCCCTGCGGCCGTGACGGACGAGCTCAAACGCTGGGTGAAGTGACCGACGAGAAATTCTGGGAGACGCTGCCGCTCGACCGGCTCGACCGCGCGCAATGGGAAGCGCTGTGCGACGGCTGCGGCAAATGCTGCCTCCACAAGCTGGAGGACGAGGAGAGCGGTGCGCTCTACCCGACCAATGTCGCCTGCCGGCTGCTCGACCGGCGTACCGGGCTGTGCAGCGACTATCGCAACCGCCGTGCGCATGTGCCCGACTGCGTGCGGCTGACGACGCGCAACGTCGCCGACATCGACTGGCTGCCCGGCACCTGCGCCTATCGCCTGCGCGCGGCCGGCGAGCCGCTGCCGGAATGGCATTATCTGGTGTGCGGCGATCGCGAGGCGGTGCACCGCGCCGGCGAATCGACGCGCGGCTGGACGGTGTCGGAAGTCGATGCCGGCGAGCTCGAGCACCACATGATCGACCGCGAGCTGTGACGGCGATCGAGGTCCGCCGCCATCCGCGCGCGCGGCGGCTCAAGCTTTCGGTCGATCCGGCGAGCGGACGGGTACGCCTGACGCTGCCCAAGCGCGCGGCGTTGAAGCCGGCGCTGGCCTGGGCCGAGGAGCAGGCCGGCTGGATCGCCTCGCAGCGCGCGAAATTGCCCGAGGCGCGGCCGTTCCTGCCAGGGATGGTGATCCCCATCGGCGGCATCGAGGTGGCGCTGGAGCATCGCCTCGGCGCCGTCCGCACGCCGGTCCGCGAGGGTGACCGGCTGGTGTGCGGTGGCCCAGTGGAGGGTTTCGCCGGCCGGATCGCCCGCTGGCTCAAGCGCGAGGCGCTGCGGGTGCTGAGCGAGGAGACCGCGCATTACGCCGAAAGGGCCGGCGTCACGGTCGAGGCGGTCACGATCGGCGATCCGCGCGGGCGCTGGGGAAGCTGCTCGTCGAGCGGGGCGATCCGCTACAGCTGGCGGCTGATCCTCGCCCCCGCCCATGTCCGCCGCGCGACGGTCGCGCATGAGGTCGCGCACCGCGTCCATATGAACCACGGCCCCGCCTTCCATCGGCTGGTCGCCGCGCTGTTCGAGGGCGATCCCGCTGCGGCGCGCGCCTGGCTGCGCGCCCACGGCGCCCGGCTTCACTGGTTCGGCCGCTCGTCCTGAGCGCGTGGGGGAGGACGGTCGCGGTCCAGCGGCCGGGGTGTTCCCTGCTGCGACGGCGACTGGCGCGGCGGTGCCTCGCGTGAGCGGTCGCGGCCGATCGCGCGGTCGATGAAGTCCTGATCGAGCCGCTGCGGTGGCGGCTGCAATTGCTCGCCGCCGCCTTCGGGCAGCGGAGGTTGGTTCTCGGTCCCGGTGCCGGGCTCAGGGACGGCGAAATCGTCGGGCGCGGGTTCGAGCGGATTGCCGTCGGGATCGACCATCATCCCGTTGTCGGGCTGGCCGAGATAGGCCTCGTCATCGGGTTCGAGCTGCCATTCGGGCAACTTCACCTCGGTGTCGAAATTCTCGATCGGGCGATTGGCGACGGCCTTGCGCATGAAGCTGGCGAAGGCGCGCGCCGGCGCGGTGCCGCCCTGCAGGCCCGGGATCGGGCGCGCGTCGTCGCGCCCCATCCATACGCCGGTGGTGATGCCGCTGGAGAAGCCGAGGAACCAGCCGTCCTTGTTCGAGCTGGTGGTGCCGGTTTTGCCTGCCACCGGCCGCCCGATCTGCGCCGCCCGCGCGGTGCCGGTGTTGACGGCGGTCTGGAGCAGGTCGGTCATCTCGGCGGCGACATAGGGGGCGACCAGCACGCGGCTGGTGTCGACCTGATGCTGATAGATCACCTGGCCGTTGGCGGTGACGCGGGTGATCGCATAGGGCGTGACCATCACCCCCTTCTGCCCGACGCTGGCGAAGGCGCGGGTCATGTCGATCAGGCGCACGTCGCTGGTGCCGAGGACCATTGAGGGATGGGTGTTGACCGGCGTGGTGATGCCGAAGCGGCGCGCCATGTCGGCGACGGTGGTGAAGCCGACCTCCTGCCCCAGCTTCGCGGCGACGGTGTTGATCGAATAGGCGAAGGCGGTGCGGATATCGATCTGGCCGGAGAAGCGCCGCGACGAGTTGCGCGGGCTCCAGCCGTTGATGTTGACCGGCTCGTCGACGATCGCATCGTCGGGCTTGTGGCCGGCCTCCAGCGCGGCGAGATAGACGAACAGCTTGAACGCCGAACCCGGCTGGCGCGTCGCCTGGGTCGCGCGGTTGTAGATCGAGCTGATGTAATCCTTGCCGCCGACCATCGCGCGTACCTCGCCGCCGCGGTCGAGCGCGACCAGCGCGCCCTGGGCGCCGCCGGGGGTGTTGGCATCGATCGCCTGGTCTGCGGCGCGCTGCATGTTGAGGTCGAGCGTGGTCCACACCTCCAGCGGCTCGACCGTCTCGTCGATCAGCGTCTCCAACTGGGGCAGCGCCCAGTCGGTGAAGTAGCGGACGGAGTTCTGCTGCGGCTCGGGCGCGAGCTTAACTGCCTTGGGATCGGCGCTCGCCGCCTCGGCCGGCGTGATCGCGCCCGTCTCGACCATCGTCTGCAGCACCACGCCGGCGCGGCCGACCGCGGCCTCGGCATCGGCGGTGGGCGAATAGCGCGACGGCGCCTTGACCAGCCCGGCGATCACCGCGGCCTCGCTCAGCGACAGGTTGGTGGCAGGATGGCCGAAGAATCGCCGGCTCGCCGCGTCGATGCCATAGGCGCCGCCGCCGAAATAGACCTTGTTGAGGTAGAGCTCGAGAATCTGGTCCTTGCTGAACTTGCGCTCGAGCGCCAGCGCCAGGATGCCCTCGCGAATCTTGCGGCGCCAGTCGTATTTGTTCGACAGGAAGATGGTGCGCGCGACCTGCTGGGTGATGGTCGAGGCGCCCTGGAGGCGGCGGCCGTTGTTCCGGTTCTCGATGCCGAACTTGATCGCGCGCGCCATGCCGACCGGATCGACGCCGATGTGCGAGCGGAAGCGGCGATCCTCGACCGAGACCATCGCGTCGCGCATAACCTTCGGGATCTGGCTGTAGGGAATCCACTCGCCGTAGCTTGGTCCCAGCGACACGATCACCGTGCCGTCGGCGGCATGGACGCGGATCATCTGGCCGTTGGGCGAGGACTTGAGCTCGTCGAAGCTGGGGAGCGAGGCACGCGCCGTATAGACGGCGATCGCCAGCGCGGCGAGGCCGAGGATCGCGAGCGTCAGGCCGATGCCGACCGTCCAGGCGAGGACGCGGCGCCAGCGCGGCTTGGGGGATCGGGTGCTGCGGCTCGCCATCGCGTCGGCGGGAGGATTACGCGGTTACCGATTCACGGACAAGGGGATCAGGCCGCCTTCCCGTTCGCCCTGGCGCGGAAATCGAGGCTGACCGAATTGATGCAGTAGCGCAGCCCCGCCGGCGGCGGCCCGTCGGGGAAGACATGGCCCTGATGCCCGTCGCAGCGCGCACAGCGTACCTCGGTGCGCACCATGCCATGGCTCGCGTCGCCATGCTCGGTGATATGGTCCTCGGCGATCGGGCGCGTGAAGCTCGGCCAGCCCGAACCCGAATCATATTTGTCCTCGCTGTCGAACAGCTCGAGCCCGCAGCCGGCGCAGCGATAGACGCCGTCGGCCTTGTTGTTGGTGTACTTGCCCGCGAACGGCGCTTCGGTGCCGGCTTCGCGCAGGACGTGGAATTGCTCGGGCGTCAGGCGCTTGCGCCATTCGGCCTCGGACAGGTTGAGCTGGTCCATGGGTCTTCGCGTGATCGATTCATGCCCGTGCGTCAACGCAGGAAATGCTTGATCCATATCAGGAGGACGGTCGCCTTCCGCCCGGATTACGTCGAAAGGATCAATCCTTCCACGCCCACCAGATCTGCGCCGGCGGCACGTTCCACCATTCGATCTCATAGTCGATGCGATCGAAATGCGGTGTCAGGAAATTGCGGACGTTCGGGTTGAACTGATAGACGAGAAAGGCGCCGCCGGGCCGGAGCACGCGGCGCGTCGCCGCGGCGATACGGTCGCCGACGCCGGGCGGCAGCGTCGAGAAGGGCAGGCCCGAGAGCACGTAATCGGCATGCTCATGGCCATGTTCGGCAGCGATCTTCTCGACGTCCTCGGCCGATCCCTGCACCACCGTGAAGCGCGGATCGTGGAAGGAATCGCGCAGATACTCGACGAAATCGGGGTTGGTGTCGATCGCGATATATTGCGCGTCGGGGCCCAGCCGGTCGAGCACCGCCTGACAGAAGGTGCCGACGCCGGGGCCATATTCGACGAACAGCTTGACGCTGGCCCAGTCGACGCGGTCGAGCACGCGCCGGATCGTGCGGTTCGACGACGGGATGATCGATCCGACCATCACCGGCCGCCTCAAGAACTCGCGGAAGAACATCGCTTGCGGCGAGAGGCGGCGCTTGCTCTTGCGTGCCGAGCGGCCGAGGGAAAGCGAGCTGGTCATCATGATCCTTGCGAAGCCGGCGACAAGCGAGCGTCCGTCGCAAAACTGCAACGAAAGTGCAAGCGCACCGGTTGCATGTAGGAAGCGGGAACGGTTGCACAATGCGACCGGCCGCTTAAGCGATGAGCGGATGAACGGTCCGCGCTTCGACCGCACCTTCGCGATGCTGTTCGTGGTGATGCTGACGATCGCCGCGGGCAACACGGCGCTGCAGTCGGTGCTGCCGGCGCTGGGGCGGTCGCTGGGCGTGCGCGACAGCTGGGTGGCGGTCGCCTTCTCGGTCTCGGCGCTGCTCTGGGTGGTCGCCGCGCCGTTCTGGGCCAACCGGTCGGACCGGCATGGACGGCGGGCGATGGTGCTGCTGGGGCTCACCGGCTTCTGCCTGTCGCTGTTCCTGTGCGGATCGTTCCTCGCCGCGGGGATCAACGGCTGGATTCCGGGGACGCTCGCCTTCGCGCTCTTCGTGATCGGGCGGATGTTCTACGGCGGCCTCGGCTCGGCGGCACCGCCGGCGGTGCAGGCGATCGTCGCCGGCCGCACCACGCGCGAGGAGCGCACGCGGGCGCTGGCGCTGCTCGGATCGGCGTTCGGGCTCGGCACCATCCTCGGCCCCGCGATCGCGCCCTATCTGGTGGTGGGGCATCTCGGGTCGGTCGAGATCGGCCTGGCCGGCCCGGCCTTCGTCGGCTGCATGATCGGTCTCGTCGTCCTGACCGCGGCGGCGCGGCAGCTGTCCGGCCAGCCGGACCTCGCCGGGCATGGCGTCGCCTCCGCCTATCCTTCGATCGGCGGCGCGCCGACCGGGGCGAGCGTCACCGCCGCCGTCGCCGGGCATGACGAGCGCGTCGGCTTCCTCGACCCGCGCGTCCGCGGCTGGATGACGGTCGGGCTGGTGATGGGCCATGCTCAGGCGATGACGGGTCAGGTGATCGGTTTCCTGGTGATCGACCGGCTCCACCTGGCCCCGGCCGAGGCATTGCCGCCGACCGGCCTGGTGCTGATGATCGGCGCAGTCTCCGCGCTGCTGGTGCAATGGGGCTTCATCCCGCTGCTCAACCTGAGGCCCGCGACGCTGGTGCGGATCGGGCTGGCGATCGCGGCGGTCGGCTGCGCGGCGACGGGGACCGCCGGCACGCTCTATGGCATCGCGATGGGCAATGCGCTGGCGGCGATGGGATTCGGCTTCATCCGCCCCGGCTTCACCGCCGGATCGAGCCTGGCGGTCGGCGCCGAGGCGCAGGGATCGGTCGCCGGCAAGGTGACGTCGATCAACGGCGCCTCCTTCGTGCTGGGGCCGTCGATCGGCGTCGGTCTCTACGAGCTGTGGCGGCCGCTGCCCTATCTGACCGCGGCCGCCGCGCTCGTACTGCTGCTCGGCTATGCGTGGTTGGTGTTGAAGGACCGCACCTCACCCCGTTCGTGCTGAGACAAGTCCCCTACCCCCGTTCGTCCCGAGCGAAGTCGAGGGACGCTCACGCAGGCCATGTCCCTCGACTTCGCTCGGGACGAACGGGGATAGGGGCGGGGAAAGCCCTGTCTAATCTGCGCTCTTCGGTCCGCGGCCCTGGAGCGTCCCCGGCGCGATGAAGCCGATCGGCTGGATCGCCACCGCATCCTGCTTGAGCTGCGACGACATCCGCCGATACTCCTCCTCCATCTCCGGCGTGACCGACGCGCGCGATTCCTCGAGCGCCTCCTCGAAGTCGGCCATCGACACCGTTTTCGCGCCCAGCGACTTGCGCAGCGCGATCATGCCGGCGCGGCGGACAATGTCCTCCAGGTCGGCGCCGGTGAAGCGCTCGGCCCGCGCGGCGATCGAATCGAGGTCGACGTCCTCGGCCAGCGGCATCTTCTGCGTCTGGATGTTGAGGATGCGCCGCCGCCCCTCGCGATCGGGCACGCCGACGTAGATCAGCTCGTCGAACCGGCCCGGGCGCAGCAGCGCCGGGTCGACCAGGTTCGGCCGGTTTGTCGCGCCGATCACCACCACCGACTGCAGCTCCTCGAGCCCGTCCATCTCGGCGAGGATGGTGTTGACCACCCGCTCGGTCACCTGCGGCTCGCCGAGACCGCCGCCGCGCGCGGGGACCAGCGAATCGAGTTCGTCGATGAAGATCACGCACGGCGCCACCTGCCGCGCGCGGGCGAACAGCCGGGCGATCTGTTGCTCGCTCTCGCCATACCATTTGCTGAGCAGGTCGGAGGATTTGGTGGCGATGAAGTTCGCCTCCGCCTCGCGCGCCACCGCCTTGGCAAGCAGCGTCTTGCCGGTGCCGGGCGGGCCATAGAGCAGGAAGCCCTTGGCCGGGCGGATGCCGATGCGGCGGAACGCGTCGGGGTCCTTGAGCGGCAGCTCGACGCCCTCCTTCAGGCGTTCCTGCGCCTGGTCGAGCCCGCCGACGTCCTCCCAGCGCACCTGCGGCGCCTGCACCATCACCTCGCGCATCGCCGAGGGCTGGACGCGCTTCAGCGCCTCCAGGAAATCCTCGCGGGTGACGGCGAGCGTGTCGAGCACCTCGGGCGGGATCGTCCCTTCCTCGAGATTGAGCTTGGGCATGATCCTCCGCACCGATTCGATCGCCGCCTCGCGGGCGAG
Source organism: Sphingomonas sp. SRI_018 (assembly GCF_057586275.1). Classification (NCBI taxonomy): domain Bacteria; kingdom Pseudomonadati; phylum Pseudomonadota; class Alphaproteobacteria; order Sphingomonadales; family Sphingomonadaceae; genus Sphingomonas; species Sphingomonas sp. SRI_018. The sequence goes on from NZ_JBYCZO010000002.1 coordinate 82,947, forward strand.
TGCGGCCAAGTCGGCGCCGACGAAGCCATAGGTGGTGCGCGCGAGCTCGCCGAGGTCGACGCGGTCGCCGAGCGGCATGCCGCGCGTATGGATGCCCAGGATCTCGCGCCGCCCGCGCTCGTCGGGGACGCCGACGATGATCTCGCGGTCGAAGCGGCCGGGCCGGCGCAGCGCCTCGTCGAGCGCCTCGGGCCGGTTGGTCGCGGCGATGATGACGATGTTGGCGCGCGCCTCCAGCCCGTCCATCAAGGTGAGCAGCTGCGCGACGAGGCGCTTCTCGGCCTCGCCCTGCACCTGCCCGCGCTTGGGGGCGATCGAATCGATCTCGTCGATGAACACGATCGATGGCGCGTTGGCGGCAGCCTCCTCGAACACCTCGCGCAGCCGCTTCTCCGACTCGCCATAGGCCGAGCCCATGATCTCGGGCCCGTTGATCAGGAAGAAGCTGGCATCGCTTTCATTGGCGACCGCACGCGCGAGCCGGGTCTTGCCGGTGCCGGGCGGGCCGTGGAGCAGCACGCCCTTGGGCGGATCGACGCCCAGGCGCTGGAACAGCTCGGGATAGCGCAGCGGCAGCTCGACCATCTCGCGCAGCTGATCGATCGTGGCGGCCATGCCGCCGACGTCGTCGTAGGTCACATCGGCGCGGCGGCTTTCCTTGGGCTCCTCATAATCGGACCGCAGTTCGATCTCGGTGGATTCGTCGATATGGACGATGCCCTTGGGCGCGGTCGACACCACGATCATGCGGATTTCCTGCAGGGCATAAGCAGGCGCGCGGAGATACTGGGCGATGTGCGGCGGCACGTCGCTGCCGGGGACGCGCTGCTGGCCGACGGTGGCGACGGTGTCGCCGGCGGTGAGCGGCCGCCCGGCGAAGCTGCGCTGGAGCGCGAGCCCCGAGCCCTGGAGGCGGACGTTCTTGGAGGCCGGCGCGAACACCACCCGCGTCGCCGGCTTCGATTCGGCGCGGCGCACCTCGACGAAATCGCCCGATCCGGCGCCGGCGTTGGCGCGTTGGAGGCCGTCGATGCGCAGGATCTCCAGCCCCTCGTCCTCGGCATAGGGCAGCACCGCGCGGGCGGGCGTCACGCGCTTGCCGACGATCTCGATCACGTCGCCCTCAGTGATGCCGAGCGCCGCCATCATGGCGCGGGGGATATGGGCAAGCCCGCGGCCGCTGTCCTCGGGCCGGGCGTTGGCTACCTGCAGCTTGCGCCCGCGCGTTTCGTCGTCGGCCATCCGACTCTCCCTGAGCAAACTCCTGAAGCGCGCCACATAGGGCGGCAGTTCCGGGAGCGGGAGGGGTATTGCGGGCAAAAAAAGGGCCGGTCCCGAAGGACCGGCCTTGGAAAGGTTTAGGAGAGGATGCCTGAAAGGCCCGCTCTATGTGCGGCGCAGCACGTTTTTGTGCAAGTGCGAAATAATTCTATTAAATTGCATAAAATGCAACTATGGGACCGTTATCAGTGCGTTTTTGACATGCGTGCGAGGCGATGCAAGGAAGCTGAGCGATGCGCAGGCTCCCTCCCCTGACCGCGATCGAGGCGTTCGTCCAGGTCGCCCGGCTCGGCTCGATCAAGGCCGCCGCCGAGGAGCTGGCGCTGTCCTCGCCCGCGCTCAGCCGCCGCGTGCAGGCGCTGGAACGCTTCATCGGCAAGCCCTTGTTCGAGCGGCGCCACCAGGCGCTCCGGCTCAATGCGGACGGCGAGCGGCTGCTGAGCGGGATAGCGCCCGCGCTCGACACCATTTCCGACACGATCGAGGCGATGACCAGCGGGGTCGAGCTGCTGCGCCTGCGCCTCGGCGTGCTGCCGCTGTTCGCGACGCAGCGGCTGCTGCCGCGGCTCGGCGAGCTGAAGCGGCTCCATCCCGAGCTCCATCTCGACGTCGATACCGGCGGCCATGGCGTGACCCGACTCGGCGACGGGCTCGACGCCGCGATCGTGCTGGCCGAAGAGATCGACCCGGCGCTCTACGCCAAACGGCTCGACCGCAACCGCGTGCACGTGATCGCCGCGCGCGCGCTCGCCGAAGGGCCGGGCGCGATCACCGAGCCGCACCAGCTCGCCAGCCAGACCGTGCTGATCCACCGCGACATGCCGGAGACCTTCACCGCCTGGCGCGAGGCGGTGGGACTGCCGGACCTCGAGCCGTTGGCGATCGACTTCTTCGATTCGGGATCGCTGATGCTGGAGGCGGCGGCGCAGGGACTCGGCATCGCCTTCATGCTCGAGACCCATTACGAGTCGGCGAACGACCCGCGGCTCGTCCAGCTCTTCGACGTCACCGTCGAGAGCCGCTACAGCTACTGGTTCGTGTGCCGCCCGCGCGCACTGCAGACGCGCCCGGTGCGGCTGTTCCACGACTGGGTGGCCGCGACGATCGCGACGACCTGATAGTCCCGGCCGTCATCCCGGCGAAAGCCGGGATCTCCTGCCGTATTGCGCCTTCGCTTGAGATCCCGGCTTTCGCCGGGATGACGAGGTTGGCGATTACGCCGCCCGCGCCCGCACGATCTTGCCGGGGTTGCGCGGCGGCTCGCCCTTGGGGAGGGCGTCGACATGCTCCATGCCCTCGGTCACCTCGCCCCACACGGTGTACTGACCGTCGAGGAAGGTCGCGTCGTCGAGGCAGATGAAGAACTGGCTGTTGGCGCTGTGCGGATAGGAGGTGCGCGCCATCGAGCAGACGCCGCGGACATGCGGCTCGCGGCTGAACTCGGCCTGGAGGTCGGGCAGGTCGGAGCCGCCGGTGCCGCGGCCGGTCGGGTCGCCGCCCTGCGCCATGAACCCGTCGATCACGCGGTGGAACACCACGCCGTCGTAGAAGCCCTGGTTGGCCAGCGTCGTGATCCGCTCGACATGGCCGGGCGCGAGGTCCGGACGCAGGCGGATGACGACGTCGCCGGTCTCCAGCGTCAAGGTCAGCGTTTCGGGAAGGTCGGTCACGCGGGGCTCACTCCAAAAGCAACGGGGGTTGCGCCGCCCTAGAGTGCGTGCGGAGGCTTGGCAAATTCGTATCCGATTCGGCTGTGCCGAAGCGGGAGCCAAGCGGCCGATTGGCAGTTGGCAGCACCGGCGTTAGGAGCTTGACGGCAACCGGTAACCAGCAAGGGGCGGCACGATGAGCGAGACCGAGCTTCCCCAACCCGACGCGCCCGAGAGCAGCGAGCTCGACGAGGACGACCGGCTCAAGCCCGAATTCGTCCGCGCCGTGCTCGACGCGGTCGACGCCGGCGACGACGGCCGCGCCCGCGAGCTGGTCGAGCCGCTGCATCCCGCCGATATCGCCGACCTGTTCGAGCTGACGCCCGCCGAGCAGCGTGCCGCGCTGGCGCGCGCCATCTCCGACCTGCTCGACGGCGACGTGTTCGCCGAGATGAATGATTGGGTCCGCGAGGAGCTGATCGACAGCCTCGAGCCGCACCAGGTGGCGGACATCGCCGCCGAGCTCGACACCGACGATGCCGTCGCGATCATCGAGGACCTGGAGGAGGAGGACCAGCGCGCGGTGCTGCGCGCGCTCGACCCCGACGACCGCGCCGCAATCGAGGAGGCGCTCTCCTATCCCGAGGAATCCGCCGGCCGCCTGATGCAGCGCGAGCTGGTCGCGGTGCCCGAGCATTGGACCGTCGGCGACGTGCTCGATTATCTGCGCGGCAACGAGGACCTCACCACCGATTTCTGGGAGATCTTCGTGGTCGATCCGGCGCACAAGCCGGTCGGGACCTGCCAGCTCTCGTGGATCCTGCGCGCGCCGCGGTCTGTGGCGATCGGTGACGTGATGAAGCGCGAGCAGACGCTGATCCCGGTCGACATGGACCAGGAGGAGGTGGCACTCCGCTTCCAGAAATATGCGCTGATCTCGGCCGCGGTGGTCGACGGCAACGGCCGGTTGGTCGGTGTGATCACGGTGGACGACGTGGTCCACATCATCTCGGAAGAGGCGGGCGAGGACATCCTCCGCCTGTCCGGCGCCGGCGAGGGCGACATCAACGAGCCGGTGATCGACAGCTACAAGGCGCGCGTGCGCTGGCTGATCGCCAATCTCGGCACTGCGCTGGTCGCCGCGACGATCATCACCCTGTTCGAGGGCACGATCAGCCGGATGGTGGCGCTCGCCGCGCTGATGCCGATCGTCGCCGGCGTCGGCGGCAATGCCGGCACCCAGACGATGGCGGTGACGGTGCGCGCACTCGCCACCAACCAGCTGACGCAATCGAACACCTGGCGCGCGATCCGCCGCGAGATCTCGATCGCGCTGCTCAACGGCCTCAGCGTCGCGGCGGTGATCGGGATCGCGGTCGGGCTGTTCTACCATCATCCGGCGCTGGGCGCGGTGATCGCCTCGGCGATGCTTGGCAACATCGTCATCGCCGGCCTCGCCGGGGTGGTGGTGCCGCTGACGCTCGATCGCCTGCGCGCCGATCCGGCGGTGGCCTCGTCGATCTTCGTGACGATGACGACCGATTCGATGGGTTTCCTCGTCTTCCTCGGCCTCGCCACCGTGAGCGGCCTGGCCGGCTGACTTGAGTCGGGCCACGCGAGCGCCCAGATCAGGCCGATGCCGCTTCACCTGACCAAGGTCGCCTATGGTTGCGACAGCGTCGCCTATCTCCGCGAGCGCATCGCCATCCGCGCCGCCGAGGGCGCGTTCGTGATGACGACGCGCTACCTGCCCAAGCGTCATGCGGAGATCGCTGGCGGCTCGCTGTTCTGGATCGTCAAGCACCAGCTGGTCGGCCGCACGCCGATCCTCGGCTTCGGCGAGGCGGAGAGCGGCCGCGTCGCGATCCATCTCGAACCGCAGTTCATCCCCGTCCAGCCACTCCCGAAACGTGCGCACCAAGGCTGGCGCTATCTCGAAGCCAAGGACGCTCCGTCCGATCTTGCTGGCTCATTGGAAGGCATCGCTGAGATGCCCGCAGAGCTGGCGGGCAAACTCAGTGCATTGGCGCTGATTTGATCGTCATGCCGGACTTGTTCCGGCATCCACGGAGCCGCCAATGCTGGCGCTTGAGGCACGGTGGACCCCGGCACAAGGCCGGGGTGACGAAGGGTTATAGGGCCAGCGCCGGAAACGCCGCCCGGAACGCCGCCACCTTCGGCCGGTCCCAGCGCACGATGTATGGGTGGTTCGGATTCCGCCGCGCGAAATCCTGGTGATAGGCCTCCGCCGGGAAGAACCCGCCGCTCTCGATCTTCGTCGCGATCGGCTTGGCAAAGGCATGGGCGCGGGTGAGCTGGGTGATATACTGCTCCGCCACCAGCTTCTGCGCCGCACTCTGCGGAAAGATCGCCGAACGATAGCTGGGGCCCTGATCGGGAACCTGCCCGTTCACCTGCGTCGGATCGTGCGCGACCGAGAAATAGATGCGCAGCAGCGTACCGTAGCTCACCTGCTTGGGATCATAGACGATCCTCACCGCCTCGGCATGGCCGGTGCGCTCGGTCGAGACCTGATCGTAGCTGGCGGAACCGCGCGAGCCGCCGGCGTAGCCACTGACGACCGCGCGTACGCCTTTCACATGCTCGAACACCGCTTCCATGCCCCAGAAGCAGCCGCCGGCCAGCACCGCATTCTGCAGCCCCGGCCTGGCGACGACATCGCGGGCCGGCGGCGGGATCGGCACCGCGCGCTCGGCGCGTCCCGGCATCGCCATGGCCGCCACTCCCGCCGCGATCGTTCCGGCGAGGAGCGGCCAGCGCATGGTCAGTACGCCGTCTGGACGAAAGGTACGGAGGACGCCGGCTGCGCCTCGGCATGCGCGACCTGGCTGCCGATCACGCAGATCGCCCCGATCGCGAACCCGCCGACGAAATAGCGGAGGAAATGGGGCTTCAGACGGGTACGCATAGGAGGCTCCATTGACTGCCACGCCTGAACGCCGGCTGACCCGAAGAGGCGGGCGGGCGAAAAAGCGTCGAAATATGGGCGAATGTGGCGGCCGCGCGCTTAACCGGCGCTGGCCGCCCTATTCATCGCGGTTTCAGCGAAGCGCCGCCGCCGCGGTCTGGATGCGCTCGCACGCCTCGCGCAGCGCACTCTCCGAGGTCGCATAGCTGATCCGCATCGCCGGCGAGAGGCCGAAGGCGGCGCCATGCACCGCCGCCACCCGCGCATCGTCGAGGAAATAGCCGATGAGGTCCTCGTCGCTGGCGATGGCCTTGCCGCCCGGCGTGATCTTGCCGATCAGCCCGGAGACGTCGGGATAGACGTAGAAGGCGCCCTCGGGCCGCGGGCAATGGATGCCGGTCGCCTGGTTCAGCATCGAGACCACCAGATCCCGCCGCGACTGGAACGCGGCCGCACGCTCCTTGAGGAAATCCTGCGGCCCGGTCAGCGCCGCCACCGCCGCCGCCTGCGCGATCGAGCAGGGGTTGCTGGTCGACTGCGACTGGAGCTTGGCCATCGCCTTGATCAGCCAGGCCGCGCCGCCGGCGAAGCCGATCCGCCAGCCGGTCATCGCATAGGCCTTGGAGCAACCGTTGACGGTCAGCGTGCGCTCGTAGAGTTCCGGGCAAACCTCCGCGATGGTGCGGAAGACGAAGCCGTCGTAGACGATATGCTCGTACATGTCGTCGGCGAACACCCAGACGTGCGGATGGCGCGCGAGCACCTCGCCCAGCGCCTTCAGCTCCGCTTCGCTGTAGGCGGCACCGGTCGGGTTCGACGGCGAGTTGAGGATCACCCACTTGGTCCGCGGCGTGATCGCCGCCTCGAGCTGCTCGGGGCGCAGCTTGTAGCCCTGCTTGACCCCCGCCTCGACGAACACCGGCGTGCCGCCGGCGAACTGGACGACGTCGGGATAGCTCACCCAATAGGGCGCCGGCACGATCACCTCGTCGCCGGGATCGACCGTCGCGACGATCGCGTTGAACAGCGTGTGCTTGCCGCCGACGTTCACCGTCACCTGGTCGGTGCCGTAGGTGAGGTTGTTGTCGCGCGCGAACTTGTCGACGATCGCCTGCTTGAGCTCGGGCGTGCCGTCGACGTTGGTGTATTTGGTCTTGCCGTCGCGGATCGCCCGGATGCCCGCTTCCTTGACATGCTCGGGCGTGTCGAAGTCGGGCTCGCCCGCGCCGAGGCCGATCACGTCGACGCCCTGGCGCTTCAGCTCGAACACGCGGCTGGTCATCGCCAGCGTGGCGGAGGGCTGGATGCGGCCGAGCGCGGCGGAGGGCTTCATGGGGATCACCTCGGAGCTGGAAGGGAAGCGCGCGCGCCTATAGGCGCGTCTCGCGCTCCTTCGCAACCGCGAGCGGCGAAATCTCGATCGCCAGCGCGCCCGAAGGCCCGAGCAGCAGCCGCACCCGGCGCGGATAGCGGATGCGGAAGGTCGCCGCCTGCAATTCGTTCCGGACCATGTGGCGGTTGAACGGATAGTGGAGCGCCTCGGCCTGCTCCTTCATCCCGTCGAGATGACGTTCGAGGTCGGCGATCCCGCCAAGCGGATCGAAGGACATGGTGGCGACAATATCGGGCAGCGCGGTCATGATGTTGCTGAGGACATGCCCCTCCGCGCGCGTCACCGCAAGCCGTTGCCGATCATGGGGACTGGCCTTAACCCTTTGGGCGATCACAGGGGGAAGAACCACCATGCGCCTGACGTTCGCCATCGCCTTGCTCGCCGCCACTCCGGCCGCCGCTCAGGTGACGCCGCCCGCCGCGCTCACCGCCGACGGCGTGCCGCCGATTCCGGAGAGCCTGGCCGATGCGACGCGGCCCTATCTCGAGGCCCGTTCGGCGGCGGTGGTCGACTGGAACCCGATCGACAAATCGCTGCTGATCTCGACCCGCTTCGCCAACACCGCCCAGCTCCACAGCGTCGCCGCCCCGCTGGCGATGCGCCGCCAGATCAGCTTCGAGGCCGACCGCATCGCCGGCGCGCACTATTCCAAGGCCAGCGACGTACTGGTGGTGCAGAAGGACGTCGGCGGCAACGAGTTCTTCCAGCTCTACACGCTGAAGGACGGGCGCCTCGGCCTGATCACCGACGGCAAGAGCCGCAACGAATTCGGCGCGTTCAGCAAGGACGGCAAATGGGTCGGCTATTCCTCGACCCGCCGCAACGGCGCCGACAGCGACCTCTATGTCGTCGATCCGCGCGATCCCAAGAGCGATCGCCTCGTTGCGCAGGTGAAGGGCGGCGGCTGGTCGATCCTCGATTTCGCACCCGACGGGCGGCGTGCCGTCGTCGCCAATTACATCTCGGTCGAGAAGAGCGACCTCTATGAGCTCGACCTCGCTGGCGGCAAGCTGACGCCACTCACCGACCTCAAGGCCAAGGTCGCCTACAGCGGTGCGCACTACGCCCCCGACGGCACGCTCTGGGTGCTGAGCGACGAAAGATCGGATTTCCAGCGCCTCGGCACGCTGAAGGGCGGCAAGTTCGCCGCCGTCGCGCCCGAACCCAGATGGGACGTCGAGGAATTCGCGATTGCCGAGGACGGCAGCTTCATCGCCTATCTCGTGAACGAGGACGGGTTCAGCAGGCTGAAGCTGCTCGATCCCAAGACCGGCCAGGCGCGCGAGGTAAAGCTGCCCACCGGCGTCGCCAGCGGGCTGGAGATCGCCCCATGGGGCGCGGTCGCGCTGACGCTGAGCGGGCCCAAGGTGCCGGGCGACGCCTTCGTGGTCGATCCCAGGACGCTGGCAGTCGTTCAATGGACCGAGAGCGAGACCGGCGGCCTCGATCCCAGGGCCAATGCCGACGCCGAGCTCGTCAAGATCAGGAGCTTCGACGGCGAGGAGGTCTCCGGCTTCCTGCTCCGGCCCGATCCCGCCAGGTTCCCTGGCAAGCGCCCGCTGATCGTCAACATCCACGGCGGGCCCGAGGGGCAGGAGCGGCCGGACTATTACGGCACCACCAACTATCTCATCAACGAGCTCGGCATCGCCGTCTTCTATCCCAACGTGCGCGGCTCGACCGGCTTCGGCAAGCGCTTCGTCGGCCTCGACAACGGCCCGTTCAAGCGCGAGGATTCGGTGAAGGACATCGGCGCCTTCCTCGACCGCCTTGCCGCCGACCCCGCGATCGATGCGGGCCGCATCGCCGTCACCGGCGGCAGCTACGGCGGTTATATGTGCTATGCGACCGCGATCCGCTACGGCGCGCGGCTGAAGGGCGCGAACTGCGTCGTCGCCATTTCCAACTTCGTGACCTTCCTCGAGAACACCCAGTCATACCGTCGCGACCTGCGCCGCGTCGAATATGGCGACGAGCGTGACCCGAAGCAGCGCGCCAAGCTGGTCGAGATCTCCCCGCTCACCCGCGTGAACGAGCTCCGGATCCCGCTGATGGTGGTGACGGGGGCCAACGACCCGCGCGTGCCGGCTTCGGAGGCCGAGCAGATCGTCAAGGCGGTGCGCGCGAACGGCGGGCAGGTGTGGCACCTGCTGGCGGCGGACGAGGGCCATGGCTATGCCAAGAAGGCGAACCGCGACTTCGCCTATCTCGCCGGCCTGATGTTCTGGCGGCAGACCCTGCTCGGAGACATGCCGAAATGAGCGAACCGCCGCTCCGCGCCACCATCATCCCGGTCACGCCGCTTCAGCAGAACTGCACCTTGTTCTGGTGCACGGCGACGAAGCGCGCCGCGGTGGTCGATCCCGGCGGCGACCTGCCGCGCATCCGCTCGGCGATCGAACAGGCCGGGGTGACGGTCGAGAAGGTGCTGGTCACCCACGGCCACCTCGACCATTGCGGCATGGCCGGCCCGCTGGCGGAGGAGCTCGGCGTACCGATCGAGGGGCCGCACGAGGCCGATCGCTTCTGGATCGCCCGGCTCGCCGACGACGGCAGGCAGTGGGGCCTGCCCACCGCGCCGTTCGAGCCCGACCGCTGGCTGGTCGACGGCGACACGGTGACGGTGGGCGAGCTCACGCTCGACACCTGGTTCACGCCCGGCCACACGCCGGGCCACGTCGTCTTCCACCATCCGCCGTCGAAGCTGGCGATCGTCGGCGACGTACTGTTCCAGGGCTCGATCGGGCGGACGGATTTCCCGATGAGCGATCATCAGGCGTTGATCGACTCGATCGTCACCAAGCTGTGGCCGATGGGAGACGACACGGTGTTCCTCCCGGGTCACGGCCAGCCGAGCACCATTGGCCGCGAGCGCGCGAGCAATCCGTTCGTCGGGGACGCGGTGCTGGCCTAGCCCCCCTACTCGCTCGTCACCCCGGCCCTGTGCCGGGGTCCACTGCACCGCAAGTACAGCAGCAAGGAGCTTGAGCGGTGGAGGTGCTGCCCGGTGGACCCCGGCACAAGGCCGGGGTGACGGATAGGTCAAGCCGACGGCACCACCTCGACCGGCGTCGCATCCACCGGCGGCGCGCTGCGGAACGGCAGCACGGCGGCATAGACGGCGAGCCCCAGCAGCACCGCCCAGGTCGCACCGATTCCGATCATCCGACCCGGCCGCCAGCCCTCCATCCCGAACACATGCAGCAGCCGACCGGCGATGAAGACGATGCTCGCCGCCCACAGCCAGGCCGAGGTGCCGGCCGCCAGCTCGACCAGCGCGAGCAGGATCAGTACGAACGGCGCATACTCGACGAAATTGGCATGAGCGCGCATGCCCGCGAGCAGCCGTTCATTGCCGCCGTCGCCGACCATCACCTTCTCCGCCATCCGCAGCCGCCCGACTCGCACGCCGATCCACAGGTTGATCAATGCCGCAGCGGCGGCGGTTGCGAGCGCGACGGGCAGGATGACGTGCATAGAGCTTCCCCTAATCTGTTTCAGCAGAGCTGAAACAGGGCGGCACCAAAGCGTCGCACGCCGCCTCGCGGGTTGCAACTGCGGCGGAAATCGCTATAGGCGCGCCTTCGCTTCGCGACCCGCCCGGACATGCCGGCCTGGACGAGCGGCCGGCCGTCGGCTCCGCTTGCCCTTCCCGCGCCCGGGTCGTATCGCGGCCCCGAACCGTTCGAATTCGTTTTGAGAAGGTGCCGAAATGGCCGTCCCCAAGAGAAAGACTTCGCCCTCGCGGCGTGGCATGCGCCGCGCGCACGACGCCCTTGCCGTCGAATCGTTCCAGGAATGCCCGAACTGCGGCGAGCTGAAGCGTCCGCACAATCTCTGCCCCGCTTGCGGCCACTACAACGGCCGTGAGATCGTGTCGGTCGAGGGCTGAGCCTCAAAGCGATTGAGCAGAGCTTGACCGAAATGCCCCCCGGTTCGCGGATCGCCGTCGATGCGATGGGCGGCGACGAGGGGCTGGCGGTCATGCTCGCCGGCGTCGCGCGCGCGCGGCGCAAGTTCGACGGGATGCGCTTCCTCCTCGTCGGTGACGAGCCGGCGATTCGCGATGGGCTGAAGACCCACCCCAACCTCACCGCCGCGTCGGAGATCGTCCACGCGCCCGAGCTGGTCGCGTCCGACGCCAAGCCGAGCGCGGCGCTGCGCCGCGCCAAGACCACGTCGATGGGCGTCGCGATTGACCTGGTGAAGCAGGGGCGCGCCGCCGCCGCCGTCTCCTCCGGCAACACCGGCGCGCTGATGGCGATGGCCAAGCTGTCGCTGCGCACCATGCCGGGCATCGACCGCCCCGCCCTCGCCGCGCAGCTGCCGAGCCTCGGCGCGACCGACACGGTAATGCTCGACCTCGGCGCCAATACCGAGTGCGACGCGCGCAACCTCGTCCAGTTCGCGGTGATGGGCGCCGCCTATGCGCGCACCATCCTCGATCTCGAAAGCCCTCGCGTCGCGCTGCTCAACATCGGCACCGAGGACCTGAAGGGCACCGACATCATCCGCGACGCCGCCGCCCAGCTGCGCGCGGCCGACCATCTGCCGTTGCGCTTCGAGGGGTTCATCGAGGGCAATTCGCTGTCGCGCGGCAATGTCGACGTGATCGTGTGCGACGGCTTCTCGGGCAACATCGCGCTCAAGACCGCCGAGGGCACCGCCCGCTTCGTCGCCGACCTGCTGCGCCGTGCGTTCCAGAGCTCGACGCGCTCGAAGATCGGCTTCCTGATCTCGCGCCCGGCGACCGAGCTGTTGCGCAACCATCTCGATCCCAACAACCACAATGGCGCGGTCTTCCTCGGCCTCAACGGGCTGGTGGTGAAGAGCCACGGCAGCGCCAACGAGGTCGGCGTGGCGCACGCGATCGAGGTCGCCGCCAAGATGGTGCGCGACGACCTCACCCGCCGCATCACCGAGGATCTCGGCAACTTCGAGGCCCAAGCAGCGTGAGCAGTGCCAGCGTGACCCAACGGCGTTCGGTGATTCTCGGGACCGGGTCGGCGCTGCCGCCGCGGCGCGTGTCGAATGACGAGCTCGCGCAGCAGGTCGACACCTCCGACGAATGGATCGTCGAGCGCACCGGCATCCGCTTCCGCCATATCGCCGGACCGAACGAGACCACCGCGACGCTTGCCACCGATGCGGCCAAGGCCGCGCTCGCCGCGGCGGCGGTGTCCGCGCAGGACATCGACCTCATCGTGCTGGCGACGGCGACGCCCGACCAGACCTTCCCCGCCTCGGCGACCAAGGTCCAGGCCGCGCTCGGCATCGACGATTGCGTCGCGTTCGACGTCGCCGCGGTGTGCTCGGGCTTCCTCTACGCGCTCCAGGTCGCCGATTCGATGATCCGCGCCGGCGCGCATTCGAAGGCGCTGGTGATCGGCGCCGAGACCTTCAGCCGCATCCTCGACTGGGAGGACCGCGCGACCTGCGTGCTGTTCGGCGACGGCGCCGGCGCGATCGTGCTCGCGGCCGAGGAGGGATCGGAGCGCGGCGTGCTCGCGACCCGGCTCCACGCTGACGGACGCCACAACGAGCTGCTCTACGTCGACGGCGGCCCCTCGACCACCGGCACGGTCGGCAAGCTCCGCATGAAGGGCCGCGAGGTGTTCCGCCACGCGGTGGTCAACCTCGCCGCGGTGATGAACGAATCGCTCTCGGCGGCGGGGCTGACGAGCGCCGACGTCGACTGGGTCGTCCCGCATCAGGCCAATGCCCGCATCCTCGACGCGACCGCGCGCAAGCTCGGCCTCGCGCCCGAGAAGGTGGTGGTGACGGTCGACGAGCACGCCAACACCTCCGCCGCCTCGGTGCCGCTCGCGCTCGACACGGCGGTCCGCGACGGCCGGATCAAGCGCGGCGACCTCCTCGTGCTCGAGGCGATGGGCGGCGGATTCACCTGGGGCGCGGCGGTCGTGCGTTATTGATGTTGAGCGGCACCGGCCCGCTCCCCCACCCGGCCACCCATAAGATACTGCCGTTGGGTGGCCGGGTGGGGGAGCGGGCCGGTGCCGCACCCGTTTCAGCTCGCTGAAACGAACAAGGCTGTCCGACTTCGGGACTCGTGACGAGGGCGTAACGGCCCTCGGCTTTGCGCGACTCGTCGCGCTATGATAGCGTCTCGACGTTGCTGCTTGGCTTGGCAGGGGAATTACGCCGCATGGACATGTCCGGAACGCTGACTCGGGCCGATCTTGCCGAAGCGCTGCACCATGAGGTGGGGCTGTCGCGGGCCGATTCGTCCAAGCTGGTCGAACAGATCCTCGGCCACATGTGCGAGGCGCTGTCGCGGGGCGAGAACGTCAAGATCTCCGGCTTCGGCAGCTTCATCCTTCGCGACAAGGGCGAGCGGATCGGCCGCAATCCCAAGACCGGCGTCGAGGTGCCCATCGCCCCGCGCCGCGTGCTCACCTTCCGCGCCAGCCAGATGATGCGCGACCGCATCGTCGAGGCCGGCTGACCCAGGCCATGGCCGCGCCGGACAAGGCGGCCGGAGCCTTCCGAACCATCGGCGAGCTGTCGCGCGAGACGGGGATCGCGCAGCATATCCTGCGTTATTGGGAAACGCGCTTTCCGCAATTGAAGCCGCTGCAGCGCGCCGGCCGCCGGCGCTATTATCGGCCCGAGGACGTGACGCTGGTTCGCCGCATCCAGCATCTGCTCGACCATGAAGGCTACACGATCCGCGGCGTCCAGAAGCTGCTCGCGAGCGAGTCGCCGGCCAAGGGCGCGCGCAGCACGCGCGACGCGGCCCGCGCGATCCGCGCCGATCTCGCGGCGGCGCTGGAGGAAGATCGGCGGTAGGGCAGGACGCTCTGACGAGCCCTATCGATCCGCAATCCGCGCGAGGTGCGCGGTGATCCGCAGCAGCGCCAGCAGCCCGGCCGCCGCGAAGCCGGCCAGCGCGAGCACGGCATAGGTCAGCGCCTTCAGCCACCGCGCGATCTCATCCTCCGCGCGCGGTCGTTCCGCCGCGACGGTGCCGGCGGGTGCGGTGCCGTTGACGAGGTCCGGCACGCCGGACGCCCCTCCGGTTTCGAGCGGAGCAGGTCTGGATGCCTCCTCCACAACGGGCATCGGCGCGCCGACTCGCCCCGGCACGGCGTCGCCGAGCCTGCCGCCGGAGACCGAAGCCAATGATCCGACCAGCGACAATGTCGCCAGCACGCTCAGCACCAGCAGCGCGACTCGTCCGAGCCAGTCGAGAGCCTTCATTGCACTCCTCCTCCGGCATGTGCGCGCCGCCAGCAGGTTCACGGTACCGGTATAGCGCCTCTTTCGCCCGCCCGCAGGAGGGGCAGGGTGGATTCGCCCGCCGCGCTGTGCTTAAGGCCATCGAGATTCCCGATCTTCTAAAAGAGGCGCCCCGTGAACATCCACGAATATCAGGCCAAGGAACTGCTCGCGAAGTTCGGCGTGCCCGTGCCCGCCGGCTATGCGGCGATGAGCGTCGAGGAGGCGGTCGCGGCCTCCAAGAAGCTGCCCGGGCCGCTCTACGTGGTGAAGGCGCAGATCCACGCCGGCGGCCGCGGCAAGGGCAAGTTCAAGGAGCTGCCGCCCGAGGCCAAGGGCGGCGTCCGCCTCGCCAAGACCGAGGACGAGGTCCGCACCGCGGCGACGGAGATGCTCGGCAACACCCTCGTCACCATCCAGACCGGCGAGCACGGCAAGCAGGTCAACCGCCTCTACGTCACCGACGGCGTCGACATCGCCAAGGAATTCTACCTCGCGCTGCTCGTCGACCGCGCCACCGGCCGCGTCGCCTTCGTCGTCTCGACCGAGGGCGGCATGGACATCGAGACCGTCGCGCATGACACGCCGGAGAAGATCCACACCTTCGACGTCGACCCGGCGACCGGCTTCATGCCCCACCACGGCCGCGCCGTCGCCAAGGCGCTCGGCCTGACCGGCGACCTCGCCAAGCAGGCGCAGAGCCTGGCGGGCAAGGTCTATCAGGCGTTCCTCGGCACCGACGCCTCGCAGATCGAGATCAACCCGCTCGCGGTCACCGACGACGGCAAGCTGATGGTGCTCGACGCCAAGGTCGGCTTCGATTCGAACGCGTCGTTCCGTCACAAGGACCTGATGGAGCTGCGCGACGAGACCGAGGAGGATCCGATGGAGCTCGAGGCGTCGAAGTACGACCTCGCCTACATCAAGCTCGATGGCGACATCGGCTGCATGGTCAACGGCGCCGGGCTCGCCATGGCGACGATGGACATCATCAAGCTGAACGGCATGTTCCCGGCCAACTTCCTCGACGTCGGCGGCGGCGCGAGCAAGGAGAAGGTGACCGCGGCGTTCAAGATCATCCTCAGCGATCCGGCGGTGAAGGGCATCCTCGTCAACATCTTCGGCGGCATCATGCGCTGCGACATCATCGCCGAGGGTATCGTCGCGGCCGCCAAGGAGGTGAACCTGTCGGTGCCGCTGGTCGTGCGCCTCGAGGGCACCAACGTCGAGGAAGGCAAGGCCATCCTCGCCAATTCGGGCCTCGCGATCGTCCCGGCCAACGACCTGGGCGACGCCGCGAAGAAGATCGTCGCCGAGGTAAAGCAGGCGGCATAAGAATAGCGTCACCCCGGCGAAAGCCGGGGTCCAGGGTGTCTCTGCTTTGTCGCTCGTGACTCCTGGATCCCGGCTTTCGCCGGGATGACGGAGGACAGGTTCGGCTCTTTCCTCCCCAGGAAGAGACGAAACCATGGGAGAGTAGAATGAAGGTCCTGGTGCCGGTCAAGCGCGTGCTTGACTACAACGTGAAGCCCCGCGTGAAGGCGGACGGGACGGGGGTCGACCTCGCCAACGTCAAGATGAGCATGAACCCCTTCGACGAGATCGCCGTCGAGGAAGCCATCCGCCTCAAGGAAAAGGGCGTGGCGACCGAGATCGTCGCGGTCTCGATCGGCGAGGCCAAGGCGCAGGAGACGCTGCGCACCGCCCTCGCGATGGGCGCCGACCGCGCGATCCTGGTCCAGACCGACGACAGGGTCGAGCCGCTCGGCGTCGCCAAGATCCTGAAGGCGATCGCCGACGAGGAGCAGCCGGGCCTGATCATCCTCGGCAAGCAGGCGATCGACGACGACAACAACCAGACCGGCCAGATGCTCGGCGCGCTGACCGGCTGGGGCCAGGGCACCTTCGCCTCCAAGGTCGAGGTCGCGGGCGAGACCGTGAAGGTCACCCGCGAGGTCGACGGCGGCCTTGAGACGGTCGAGCTCAAGCTGCCGGCGATCGTCACCACGGACCTGCGCCTCAACGAGCCGCGCTATGCGTCGCTCCCCAACATCATGAAGGCCAAGTCCAAGCCGCTCGCGACCAAGTCGCCCGCCGACTATGGCGTCGACGTGAGCCCGCGCCTGACCACGCTCAAGGTGGTCGAGCCGGCGAAGCGCACGGCGGGCGTCAAGGTCGCCGACGTCGATGAACTTGTGACGAAGCTCAAGGCTCTGGGAGTGGCGAAATGAGCGTGCTGGTCTGGGTCGAGCATGACGGGGCCACCGTCAAGGACGCGACGCTGGCGGCGGTGACCGCGGCGGCGAAGCTGGGCGACGTCGACCTGCTGGTCGCGGGCCAGGGCGTCGACGGCGTCGCACAGGCGGCCGCGAAGATCGCCGGTGTCGGCAAAGTGCTGGTCGCCGATGACGCCGCCTATGCGCATGGCCTCGCCGAGAATGTCGCGCCGCTGGTCGCCGATCTGATGGCGAGCCACGACGCCTTCGTCGCGCCCGCCACCACCACCGGCAAGAACATCGCGCCGCGCGTCGCCGCGCTGCTCGACGTGATGCAGGTCTCCGACATCCTCTCGGTCGAGAGCGCAGACACCTTCACCCGCCCGATCTACGCCGGCAACGCGATCGCTACGGTACAGTCGAAGGACGCGAAGAAGGTACTGACCGTGCGCACCACCGCCTTCGAGAAGGCGGCGGCCGACGGCGGCTCGGCAGGCATCGAGAAGATCTCGGGTACGGGCGACAAGGGCGTCTCCAGCTTCGTCGGCGCCGAGCTCGCCAAGTCGGAGCGTCCGGAGCTGACCAGCGCGAAGGTGATCGTCTCGGGTGGCCGCGCGCTGCAGAACAGCGAGAATTTCCACACGATCATCGAGCCGCTCGCCGACAAGCTCGGCGCCGCGGTCGGCGCGTCGCGCGCGGCGGTGGATGCGGGCTATGTCCCCAACGACTATCAGGTCGGCCAGACCGGCAAGATCGTCGCGCCCGAGGTCTATATCGCGATCGGCATCTCCGGCGCGATCCAGCACCTCGCCGGCATGAAGGACTCCAAGACCATCATCGCCATCAACAAGGACGAGGACGCGCCGATCTTCCAGGTCGCCGACATCGGCCTGGTCGGCGACCTGTTCAAGGTCGTTCCCGAGCTGACCTCGAAGCTGTGATCCCGGCGCGGCGGCTGGTGCGGCGGTTCGTCCGGACCCTGGCACCCGCCGCCGCGCTGCTTTGCGCCTCGATCTCCGGATGGGCGGCGCCCGCTCCGGTGCCGGCCTGCACCGCGCAGTCGGCGATCCTCGCCTCGGGCTTCATCTACGAGAGCGCGCCCTATCCGCAGGCGCACGCCTCGACGATCGTCGAGACCAGCGCCGGCACGCTGCTCGCCGCCTGGTTCGGCGGCACGCACGAGCGCCATCCTGACGTCAGCATCTATCTCGCGCGGCAGGAGGGCGATAGCTGGCAGACGCCGGTCAAGGTCGCCGACGGCGTCCAGCCCGACGGCACGCGGCTGCCGACGTGGAATCCGGTGCTGTTCCAGCCCGCGCGCGGGCCGCTCACGCTGTTCTACAAGGTCGGGCCCGATCCGCGCCATTGGTGGGGCATGGCGATGACGTCGAGCGACGACGGCCGCTCGTGGAGTACGCCGCGCCGCCTGCCCGACGGCATCCTCGGCCCGATCAAGAACAAGCCGGTGACGCTTGCCGACGGCAGCTGGCTGGCTCCGTCCAGCACCGAGCGCGAGGGCGACGACTGGTCGCTGCATTTCGAACGCAGCGCAGATGGTGGCAGGAGCTGGACCGCGACGGCGCCGGTCGCCTCGCCCGAACATATCGACGCGATCCAGCCGAGCATCCTGGTCCACAAGGACGGCGTGCTGGAGGCGGTGGCGCGGACCCGGCAGGGCGCGCTGGCGATGACCTGGTCGAAGGACGGCGGTCGCAACTGGTCGCCGCTGGCGGCGATCGACCTGCCCAATCCCAATTCGGGTACCGACGCGGTGACGCTGAAGGACGGGCGGCAGCTGCTGGTCTACAACCATAGCGCGCACTATCCCGATCGCCCCGGCAAGGGGCCGCGCTATCCGCTCAACGTCGCGCTATCCGACGACGGGGTAAGCTGGCGTGAGGTGCTGACGCTCGAAAGCAAGCCGATCCGCGACGGCTATGCCTATCCCGCGGTGATCCAGGCGCACGACGGGCTGATCCACATCACCTATACTCACAACCGCACCCGCATCCGCCATGTCGTGCTCGATCCGACGCGGCTGTGCGACCCGGCGGCGGATCAGGCTCCCTGACAGGGCGGTCCGGGGGATTTCCGGAAAGGACAACCATGCTCCAGCACGTTCGCCGTTTCTTTCCGCTACTGCTGCTCGTCATCGGCCTGCCCGGCGTTGCGGATGCGGCCGACCGGCTCGAAACGCTTCGCCCCGGCGCGCTCGTCCTGTTCCAGGGCGATTCGATCACCGACGGCGGCCGGTGGCGCGAAGGCGATGACCAGAACCACATCATGGGGCAGGACTATGCCTATCTGATCGCCGCCGAGATCGGCGCAGACCTCCCCGAACGGCGCCTGCGGTTCGTCAACCGCGGCATCGGCGGGAACACGGTGGTCGATCTGGAACGCCGCTGGCAAACCGACGTGATCGACCTGAAGCCGGACGTCCTCAGCATCCTTGTCGGCATCAACGACCTGCTTTCGGACAAACCGGTGCTGGCGGACGCCTATCGCCGGACCTATGCCGCGCTCATCGAGCGCACGCGAGCGGCCTTGCCCGAGGTGAGGATCGTGCTGGGCGAGCCCTTCCTGCTGCCGGTGGGCCGCTATGCCCCGATCACACCGGAACTCCGCGCACGACTGGCCGAACGCCAGGCGATCGTGGCCGAGCTTGCGCGGCGCTACTGCCTGCCGCTGGTCCGCTATCAGGCCGCCTTCGATCGCGCGATGGCCCGCGCTCCGGCGAGTCACTGGGCTTGGGACGGCGTGCATCCGACCTATGCCGGGCACGGGCTGATGGCGCGGGAGTGGCTCGCAACGGTCGAGCGCGCCCGGTGATCCCGACCGATCGCCTCCACGTCGTCACCGGCGGCCCCGGATCGGGCAAGACCACGCTGATCGAGGCACTCGCCGCCGCGGGGATCGCCACCAGCCCGGAGGTCGGCCGTGCGGTGATCAAGGAGCAGCTCGCGACCGGCGGAACCGCACTGCCCTGGGGCGACGAGCTCGCTTTTGCGGAGGAGATGCTGGTCCGCGACGTCGCCGCGCAGCAGGCGGCGCTGGCGAGCGGGCGCGTGACGGTGATGGACCGCGGGGTGCCCGACGTGGTCGGCTTCCTCCGCGTCTCGAACCTGCCGGTGCCGCCGCACATCGACGCCGCGGCGCACGAGGTCCGCTACAACGCCCGCGTGTTCATCGCCCCCTTCTGGGCAGAGATCTACGCGCACGATGCCGAACGCAAGCAATCGCCGGAACTCGCCGAGGCGACCCAGGCGGCGATGGTCGAGACCTACCGGAGCTATGGCTATGTGCTGGTCGAGCTGCCGCGCGCCGGCGTCGCGGAGCGGGTTGCGTTCGTGCGCGCGGCGATCGGCGCCTGACCCGGATACAGGTAAGCCCCGTCGCTTTCGCGGCGGGGCTCCCTATGACGGATCGTCCACCATGCGGTTTTCAATCCGTCAAAAGATGCTCGTTCTTTCGTTCAAGCGGAGTATCAACGCCGGATATCGAGACCGGTTCCGGGTCCTGTAAGAATTCTGTAAAAAATTTTCGAGGGGGGTTGCCGATGATGATCCTTTCGCTGCTGCTCGCGACCGCCGCGCCTCAGGCCGCTGCGCCGGCACCCGCCGATCTCGCCCGCGCCGAGAAGCTGCTGCGCCAATATCCGGTGATCGACGGCCACAACGACCTGCCCTGGGAGATTCGCGAGAAATACGAAGCGAAGGTCGAATCGCTCGACCTCGACAAGGACACGTCGCGGCTTCCGCTGCCGCTCCAGACCGACATCCCGCGCCTCAGGAAGGGCCATGTCGGCGGCCAGTTCTGGTCGGTCTACATCGACGCCGGCATCACCGGCCCGCGCGCGGTCGAGGTGACGCTGGAGGAGATCGACATCGTCCGCCGCTTCGTCGCCGAGCATCCCGACACCTTCGAGCTCGCGACCACCGCCGCCGACGTGCGCCGCATCCAGAAAGCCGGGAAGATCGCCTCGCTGATGGGCGTCGAGGGCGGGCACCAGATCGACGGGCGCCTGTCGGTGCTGCGCCAGTACAAAGCGCTCGGCGTCGGCTACATGACCTTGACCCACGGCAAGAGCCTCGAATGGGCGGACAGCTCGACCGACGCGCCGCGCGCGGGAGGCCTCAGCGACTTCGGCCGCCAGGTGGTGGCGGAGATGAACCGCATCGGCATGATCGTCGACGTGAGCCACGTCGCCGACACGACGATGGCGGCGGCGATCAGGGCGAGCAAGGCGCCGGTGATGGCCTCGCACTCGTCGGCGCGCGCGTTGACCGACCGGCCCCGCAACATCCCCGACGAGCTGCTGAAGGCGATCGCGGCCAACGGCGGCGTGGTGATGGTCAATTTCTACCCCGCCTTCATCTCGCCCGAATGGAACGCGTGGGACAAGGCGCGGAACGACTATGCCAAGTCGGTCGGCGTGCCGTCCGACGGCTATGGCGACAAGGCGCCGGTGATCCTCGCCGCCTGGGACAAGGCGCATCCCGAGCCGCGCGTCACCGCCGCGACCGTCGCCGACCATATCGATCATATCGCCAAGGTCGCGGGCAAGGATCACGTCGGCATCGGCGCGGACCTCGACGGCATCGGCGGCACCGGGCCGGAGGGGATCAAGGGCGTCGACGGCTACCCGTTGGTGTTCGCCGAGCTGGCGCGACGCGGGTGGAGCGATGCGGATCTCGCCAAGCTCGCTCAGGGCAACATCCTGCGCGTGATGGAGCAGGTCGAGGCGGTGGCGAAGTCGCTCGCCAGCCAGCCGCCGGTGGACGCGACCGCGCGGAACTGACGCCGTCGATTGCGTTTGGCGAGGAGAGCTCCCAAGCTGGAAGCGAGCGGTATGGCGTGAAAGGTCGGCCGCGTTCGACGACGGAGACCGAATTGAGCAGCCGCGAGCCCGGCCCGGGGACGAAGGAACTCCCCCCGCGCAACAGCATCCCGCCCTTCGCGGCGCTGCGGGCATTCGACGCGGTGGCGCGGCTCGGCGGGATCCGCAAGGCGGCGCAGACGCTGGGGCTCGATCACGCCGTGGTCAGCCGCCACCTGCGCACGCTCGAGCTGTGGACGGGGACGGTGCTGCTCGAGCGCGCCCGCTCCGGTTCGGCGCTGACGCCGGAGGGGCTCGCCTATCACCGCAGCATCGCCGCCGCGATCGACCTCATCTCCAATGCGACGCTCGACCTCATCAAGGCGAGCGACGACCATCAGCTCAAGATCTGGTGCATGCCCGGCTTCGCGTCGAAATGGCTGCTGTCGCGGATGCGCGCGTTCGAGATGGCGAACTCCGGGATGACGATCGAGGTGCGGCCGAGCGATCATCAGCCGGACTTCAACCGGCACGAGGCCGATATCGATATCCGCTACGCACCCACCTATGGCGAATCGATCGACCTGCCGCCCAACGTGCGCACGCTCGAGCTGGCGCGGCCGTCGGTGATTCCGGTCGCCAGCCCCGCCTATCTGGCGAGCGCGCCGCTGATCGCGCGCGCGGCCGACCTGCTGGCGCATCCGCTGCTGCACGAGGAGAATTTCGAGAATTGGCGCGCATGGCTGACCGCGCATGGCGTCGCGGTGCCCGAGGACATCACCGGCACGCGATTGTGGCACGCGCACCTGACGATCGACGCCGCCTGCCAGGGGCGCGGCATCGCGCTCGCCAACCATTTCCTCGCGGTCGACGCGATCGAGGCGGGGCAGCTGGTCGAGCTCGGCGGCGAGCACGGCCCGTTCGAGAAGCTCTCGCTCGGCTCTTACCTGCTTATCGCCCGCACCGATCGCTGGTCGAGCCCGGCGATCGCGCGGTTCCGGCGATGGATCGTGGCGACGGTGGCGCAGGAGGAGATCGTCTAGATCAAATCCTCCCCCGCCAGGGGGAGGGGGACCGCCGAAGGCGGTGGAGGGGGGAGGACGGCGACCGGCCATCGGTGTGCTTCCTCCCCCTCCGTCACGCTTCGCGCGCCACCTCCCCCTGGCGGGGGAGGATTGAGCAAAAGCCCGACGGTGATTCGCATGCACCACCGCCGCTCTCGTTCGCATCTTATTCCGACCGACGCAGGGTGACAGTCTGGCGGCCTGTTCGCTTGTCTTCGAAAGGCCGCCATGCAGTCCAACGCCGCGCTCCACCGTCGCCGTCTCGAGGCGATCCCGCGGGGCATCGCCAACGTCACCGCGATCGCCGCCGACCGGGCGGAGAACGCCGAGCTGTGGGACGTCGAGGGGCGGCGCTACATCGACTTCGCGGCAGGGATCGCGGTGCTCAACACGGGGCATCGGCACCCCAGGGTGATGGCGGCGGTCCATGCGCAACTCGACAGGTTCACGCATACCGCCTTCCAGGTCGTCGCCTACGAGCCCTATGTCGCGCTGGCCGAGCGGCTCAACGCGCTCGCACCGGTCGCGGGGGATGCGCAGACGGTGCTCTTCTCGACCGGCGCGGAGGCGGTCGAGAATGCGGTGAAGATCGCCCGCCGCGCGACCGGGCGGGCGTCGGTGATCGCGTTCACCGGCGCGTTCCACGGGCGCTCGCTGCTGACGATGGCGCTGACCGGCAAGGTCGCCCCCTACAAGACCGGCTTCGGGCCGATGCAGGGCGGCATCCACCACGTGCCCTTCCCCTCCGGCGACGTCACCGTCGCGGAGAGCCTGCGCGCGCTCGACCTGCTGTTCGCCGCGAGCGTCGATCCCGGACAGGTCGCCGCGATCATCATCGAGCCGGTCCAGGGCGAAGGCGGCTTCCATCCGACGCCGCACGAGCTGCTGCGCGCGCTTCGCGACATCTGCGACCGCCACGGCATCCTGCTGGTCGCCGACGAGGTGCAGACCGGCTTCGCCCGCACCGGAAAGCTGTTCGGTATCGAGCACAGCGGGGTCGAGCCGGACCTGATCACCGTGGCCAAGGGGCTCGCCGGCGGCTTCCCCCTCGCCGGGGTGATCGGGCGCAAGGCGGTGATGGACGCGTGCGACCCGGGCGGGCTCGGCACCACCTTCGGCGGTTCGCCGATGGCGTGCGCGGCCGCACTGGCCGTGCTCGACGTGATCGAGGAGGAGCGGCTGTGCGAGCGTGCCGCCGCGATCGGAGCCGCGCTTTCCGCCCGCATCGCCGGGTTCGCGGGGCGCAATGACTTGACCCGCGTCTCCGCGCCGCGCGGACTCGGCGCGATGGTTGCCTTCGACATCCTCGACGATGCCGGCGCGCCCGACCCGCAAGC
This sequence comes from Sphingomonas sp. SRI_018, assembly GCF_057586275.1. Taxonomy (NCBI): domain Bacteria; kingdom Pseudomonadati; phylum Pseudomonadota; class Alphaproteobacteria; order Sphingomonadales; family Sphingomonadaceae; genus Sphingomonas; species Sphingomonas sp. SRI_018. Next base: position 106,871 of record NZ_JBYCZO010000002.1, read on the forward strand.
GGCGAAGCGGGTGGTCGCGCGGGCGCTCGACCGCGGCCTCATCATCCTCACCTGTGGCCCGCTCGGGCAGGCGATCCGTATTCTGGCGCCGCTCACCATCCCGGATGCGCAGCTGGCGGAGGGGCTGGACATCCTCGAGCAGGCGCTCGCCCGGGAGAGCGGCGAATGACCGACCCCATCGCCCTCGCCCGTCCCGAGCTGCTGCGCCGGTCGGCCTATGTCGGCGGACGCTGGATCGACGGCGATGCGACCCTCGCCGTCTCCAACCCGGCGACCGGGGCGGTGATCGGCACGGTCCCCGATCTCGACGGCGCAGCGGCGCGCGATGCTGTGGCGGCGGCCGAGCGTGCGCTGCCCGCCTGGCGCGCGCGTTCGGCGAAGGAACGGTCGGAGATTCTGCGCCGCTGGCATGACCTGATCGTCGCGCACCGCGAGGACCTGGCGCGCATCCTCACCAGCGAGCAGGGCAAGCCGCTCGCCGAGGCGCGCGGCGAGGTCGGGTCGACCGCCGCCTATCTCGAATGGTTCGCCGAGGAGGCGCGGCGCATCTACGGCGATGTGATCCCGGCCAACCAGGCCGACCGGCGGCTGATCGTCACGCGCGCGCCGGTCGGCGTCGTCGCGGCGGTGACGCCGTGGAACTTCCCCTCGTCGATGATCGCGCGCAAAGTCGCGCCCGCGCTCGCCGCCGGTTGCACGATCGTGCTCAAGCCGTCGGAGCTCACCCCCTTCTCCGCGCTCGCGCTGGCGGTGCTGGCCGACGAGGCGGACGTGCCGGCCGGCGTGTTCAACATCGTCACCGGCGCCCCCACACCGATCGGGGACGTCCTCGTCGGCGATCCGCGCATCGCCAAGTTCAGCTTCACGGGGTCGACCGCGGTCGGCAAGCAGCTCGCCGCGCGCTGCATGGCGACGGTCAAGCGCGTCTCGCTCGAGCTCGGCGGGAACGCGCCGTTCATCGTCTTCGCGGACGCCGACCTCGATGCCGCCGTCGCCGGCGCGATGATCGCCAAGTTCCGCAATGCCGGCCAGACCTGCATCTGCGCCAACCGCATCTTCGTCGAGGCGCCGGTCTACGACGCCTTCGCCGCCAGGCTCGCCGAGCGCGCCGCCGCGCTGCGGCTCGGCGATGGTCTCGCGGACGGCACCGATCAGGGACCGCTGATCAACGCGGCTGCGGTCGACAAGGTCGCCCGCCATCTGAGGGACGCGGTCGAGCGCGGTGCCCGGATGCTGACCGGCGGCGGCACCGCCGAGGGCAGCTTCTTCGCGCCGACGGTGCTTGCCGACGTCGATCCGCAGTCGCTGCTGTGCCGCGAGGAGACCTTCGGCCCGCTCGCCGCGCTGATCCGCTTCGAGGGCGAGGCGGAGGCCGTCGAGCTCGCCAACGAAGGCCGCGCGGGCCTCGCCGCTTACGTCTATACGCGTGACATGGCGCGGTCCTATCGGATGGCCGAGGCGCTGGAGTATGGCATGGTCGGCATGAACACCGGCACCGTCTCGACCGAGGTCGCGCCGTTCGGCGGGGTCAAGGAGTCCGGACTCGGCCGCGAAGGGGCGCGGCACGGCATCGACGACTATGTCGAGATCAAGCTGATGGCGGTCGAAGTGCCGCCGCTCGCCGCGGGCGCATGACCGCGCCGGGGCAAGCCAGGCCGGGCCTGTTCGTGCCTGACGTCTACCGCGCCGATGATCCGGCGGCGATCGTCGGCACCTATCCCTTCGCGCTGCTGATCACGACCGACGAGGCGGGCATCCGCGCCACCTCCTGCCCGATCGTCTTCGAGCATGACGCCGCCACCGACCGGCTGCTCGGCCATATGGCGCGGCGCAATCCGCATGCGCCCGCGTTGTCGGCGGGGCAGCAGGTGCTGGCGGTGTTCTCCGGGCCGCACGCCTATGTCTCGCCGCGCTGGTATGTCGAGAAGCCGCAGGTGCCGACCTGGGACTATGTCGCCGCGCATGTCCGCGGCACGCTCGAGCCGATCGACGACGAGGCCGGCCAGCTCGCCGTGCTGGAGCGCACCGCCGCCTGCCTGGAGCGCGGCGCCGATCGGCCCTGGACGCTCGACAACGCGCCGGAGGGCCGCGTCGCGATGCTGCTGCCGATGATCCGCTCCTTCCGTATCCATGTCGACAGCATCGAGGGCGTCGCCAAGCTCAGCCAGTCGCACCCGCCCGGCGACCGCGCGCGCGTCGCCGAGGCGCTGATGCGTGACGACGACACCCGCACGATCGCGCGGATGATCGCCGACCTCGACCGGCCGCGCTGAACCGCGGGGGAGCCGGAGTTTGACCTACTCGACTTGAAGCAGCCGTTCCCCGGCGAAGGCCGGGGCCCAGGATCAAACCGCTCGCAACTGGGCCCCGGCCTTCGCCGGGGAACAGATACACACGGGCCAATCAGGCTCCAGGCTCTCCCCCATCTCCCTCAATAGCGATAGGTCGCCGTAAGCCCGATCGTCCGCGGGCGGACGGTCGCGTTGGTGATCAGCGGCGATCCCGGGAACAGGCGGTAGCGCGCCAGTTCGGGATGGTTGTTGGTGAGATTGTTCACGAACAGCGACAGCTCGGCCCCGTCGCGCCGGATACCGGCCCGCGCGTTGATGATGTTGGTCTCATCGCCGTTGGTGATGACCGGGTCATAGCCGAATGCGTCGGGATTGTTGCGAGGCCCACGCTGACCGTAGGAATAGTCGAACCGCACGAACCCGTCGCGGTCGGCGCCGCTTCCCCCCAGCTGGAAGTCGTACTGGCCGGACAGGGTGAAGCTCAGCTTCGGCCCCCGGTAGACATAGTCGCCCTTGCCGAAGATCAGCAGCCCACTGCCGCCGTAGACATCCTCGTCGTAGGTGGCGTGGGTATAGCCCATCACCAGCCCCAGCGTCAGCCCGTCGCTCGGCCGGCCCTGCAGCGCCAGGTCGAAGCCCTTGCTGGTCGCCTGCCCCGCATTGGCGATGAAGCTCGATCCGCAGGTCGGCAGGTACAGCGATGTCTGGATGTTCTTCCACTTGATGTAGAAGGCGCTGGCATCGACCGTCAGCGCACCGCCGAGGAAGCCGCCCTTGGTGCCGAGCTCATAGGACCAGACGCTGTCGGAATCGTAGCTGGCCGGCGACTGGTCATAGCCGAGGCCGCGGACGTCGGGCTCGCACAATGCCGGCACGCGGGTCTGCGCTCCGCCGGCGCGGAAGCCCTTGGCGAACGAGGCATAGACGAGATTGTCCGGCGTCACCTGCCAGGAAATGCCGAACTTGGGCGTGACCGGCGTCTCCTTGGCGCTGCCCGATGTGTCGATCGTGCCCCCGGCGAAGGGGCCGATCGCATATTGCGCGTGGTCCACCTTGACGTGGGCGACGCGCACGCCCGCGGTCAGCGTCAGCGTGTCCGTGGGCTTGAAGTCCACCTGCCCGAACCCGGCGAGCTGCCGCGTCCGGCTGCGGGTGATGCTGTCGTAGATGTAGAAGTCGGGCAGATAGCCGGTACCGAAGAAGCCCTCGATCCCGAACGCGTTGTTGAAGGCGTTGCGGATCAGCGTGTCCATGAATTCGTCGCGGTTGCGCTGATAGGAGCTCTGCCGCTCGTTGCTGTAGAAGCCGCCGATCACGAAATGGAACGGCCCGCTGCCGTTCGACTGCAGCCGCACCTCCTGCGTGAAATTATGCTGTTTGTCGCCGAAGAAGCCGGTCGCGACCTGGCCCGGCAGCGTCGGATAGGGATGGCCCGGCGAGACCAGCTCGGCATCGAAATTGGTATAGTCGCGGGTCTCGCGCTGGTTGCGGTCGAACCATGACGTCGTGGAGATCAGCGTGACGCCGCCGAAATCCCAGTCCACGCCCAGCGAGGGCAGCACATAGCGGTCGCGCTGCGGCTGCGCCTGGACATAGCCGTTGCGGAAGCGGGTGTCGCCGCGGTCGGTCAGCGCCTCCCAATAGCCGCCGGTGTCGTCGATCTTGACGTTCTGGTAGTAGACCGACGGCGTGATCGTCAGCCCCTCGACCGGCCGCCAGCCGATCGCGGCCTTGAAGGCGAGCGAATTCTCCGAATTGGCGTCGGCCGTGACCGTGCCCGTGTTCGAATCGACCCGGTCGACCCAGCCGCCGTCGCGCCGGAACCAGGCGCTGGCGCGGAAGGCGAGCACGTCCTTCACGATCGGTCCGCCGACCGCCGCGCCCGCCTCATAGGTGGGATCGCCGTTCTCGGTGAAGGCGACCTCGGCGCGGGCATAGCCGCTGTAGCGGTCGTACCCCGGCTGCGGCGTGATGAAGCGCACCGCGCCGCCCTCCGCGCCCGCGCCGAACAGCGTGCCCTGCGGCCCACGCAGCACCTCGACGCGCTGCAGGTCGAAGATCTTGGGATAGGTGTTGGCCGAGCTGAAGCCGACCGCGCGCGACTGGATCGGCACGTCGTCGATGTAGATGCCGGTGGTCGCCGCGCCGTCGGTCGACTGGATGCCGCGGATGGCGATGTTGGTGTTCGATCCCGAGAAGCGGCTCTCGCGCCGAAAGTTGAGGCCCGGCGTCAGGCGGGCGATGTCGTTGACGTCGCGCACGCCCTGGCTGTCCATCTTCGCCTGGCTGAGCGCGGCGATGCTGGCGGGCACGTGGCTCAGCTGCTCATCGCGGCGGCTGGCAGTGACGATGATGTCGTCGGCGTCGGCGGGCGCCTCCGCCGCCTGGGCAGGCGCATCCTGCGCGGCCGCGCTCGCCAGCCACCAGGGCGATGCCAGCATCGTCGCCGCCGCCAGCATCCTGTAACGTCCGCTCATTCTCGATCCTTCCCTGGCAAGTCCGGATGTGCCTCTGCGGGCGTGGCTGTTGCCGATCCGGTCGTGATGCTCCTGCGGACCTCGATGATTGCCGAACCATGCTGCACCGCCAGATGCCAAAGAGTCGATGGCTGGTGCCCATCGGTCACCACCGGAGAGCGTGCGTCAGCCACCCGGCACGAACGCCGGTATCCCGGTGATCGCACGTCCGAGAATCAGCGCATGGATGTCGTGCGTGCCCTCGTAGGTGTTGACCGTCTCGAGGTTGATCATGTGGCGGATCACATGGAACTCGGCCGAGATGCCGTTGCCGCCGTGCATGTCGCGTGCGGTGCGGGCGATCTCCAGCGCCTTGCCGCAATTGTTGCGCTTGATCAGGCTCACCATCTCCGGCGACCAGGTGCCCGCGTCGATGTTCCGCCCCACCGCCAGCGCCGCCCCGAGGCCCAGCGCGATCTCGGTCGCCATGTCGGCGAGCTTGAGCTGCGGGATCTGGTTGGCGGCGAGCGGCCGTCCGAACTGGCTGCGGTCAAGAGAATATTGGCGCGCGCGATGATAACAATCCTCGGCCGCGCCCATCGCTCCCCAGGCGATGCCGTAGCGCGCCTTGTTGAGGCAGCCGAACGGCCCGCCGAGGCCCCGCGCGCCGGGGAGGAGATTCTCCTCCGGCACCAACACCTCGTCCATCACGATCTCGCCGGTGATCGAGGCGCGCAGCGACAGCTTGTTCTCGATCTTGGGGAAGCTCAGCCCCGCCATGCCGCGCTCCAGGATGAAGCCGCGGATGACGCCGTCGTCGTCCTTCGCCCACACCACCGCGATGTCGGCGATCGGCGAATTGGTGATCCACATCTTGCTGCCGGTCAGGCGATAGCCGCCGTCGACCCGCCGCGCCCGGGTCTTCATGCCCCCGGGATCGGAGCCGGCATCGGGCTCGGTCAGGCCGAAGCAGCCGACGATCTCGCCCCTGGCAAGACGCGGGAGATAGGCCTGCCGCTGCGCCTCGCTGCCATAGGCATGGATCGGGTGCATGACGAGGCTCGACTGCACGCTCATCGCCGAGCGATAGCCCGAATCGGCCCGCTCGACCGCGCGCGCGACGAGGCCGTAGGCGACATGGCTCACCCCCGCGCAGCCATAGCCGTCGATCGTCGCGCCGAGCAGCCCGAGCTCGCCGAGCTCCGACATGATCTCGCGGTCGAACCGCTCCTCAATCGTTGCCGACAGGACGCGCGGCAGCAGCCGCTCCTGCGCATAGGTCTCGGCGGTGTCGCGCACCATCCGCTCCTCGTCGGTGAGCTGCGCGTCGAGCAGGAACGGGTCGTCCCAGCGAAAGGGGGTGAAATCGGCCATCGATCGGTTCCAGGATCAGGCGGCGGCGCGCGTGTCGTCGAGGCGCGGCCGGCAGGCGTCGAGCGCGTCGCGGATGATGTCGACCATGCGGTCGATCTCGGCATGGGTGATGACCAGCGGCGGGCTCATCACCAGCGAATCGCGCACCGCGCGGATCATCAGCCCCCGCTCGATGCAGGCATCGCGCAGCATCGGCCCCGCCGTTCCTTCCGCGCCGCCGAAGCGCCTGTTCGTCCCCTTCTCGGCAACGATCTCGATCGCGCCGAGCAGGCCGAGCGAGCGCACCTCGCCGACCAGCGGATGGTCGGCCAATCGCTCCAGCGCCGCGGCGAAATAGGGACCGCTCTCCATCTCCGTGCGCTCGACCAGCCCCTCGCGCTCGATGATGCCGATGTTGGCGAGCGCCACCGCCGCCGCGGTCGGATGGCCCGAATAGGTATAGCCGTGGACGAAGGGCTTGCCCGCGCCGCGGATCGTCTCGACGACATGATCGGCGACGCCGACCGCGGAGATCGGCAGATAGCCCGACGACAGCCCCTTCGCCATCGACACCAGATCGGGCGCGACGCCGAAATGCTGGAAGCCGAACCACCGCCCGAGCCGCCCGAATCCGCAGATCACCTCGTCGCAGCCGAGCAGCACGCCATATTTGCGCGCGATCGCCTCGACGCGCGGCCAATAGCCGTCGGGCGGGATGATGACGCCGCCCGCGCCCTGCACCGGCTCGCCGAAGATCATCGCGACCCGCTCCGGCCCCACCTCCAGGATGCGCCGCTCGATCGCGTCGGCGGCGCGCGCGGCGAAGGCGTCCGGGTCCTCGCCGAACCCCTCGTTGAAGCGATAGGGCTGGAGGACATGCTCGATGTCGGGCACCCACGGCCCGCCCTGCGCGCGCATCGCGGCCATCCCGCCCATGCTGACGCCGCCGATGGTCGATCCGTGATAGCCGTTGGTGCGGCCGATGATCACCGTGCGCTGCGGCTCGCCCTTCACCTGCCAATAATGGCGCGCGGTACGGATCAGCGTGTCGACCGCCTCGGAGCCCGAGCTGTTGAAGAAGACGTGGTTCAGCCGGCCGCCGAGCAGCTCCGCGATCTTCGCGGCGAGCTCGATCGTCGGCGGCGCGGCGGTGCGGAAGAAGCTGTTGTAGAAGGGCAGCTCGCGCATCTGGTCATAGGCGGCGCGCGCCAGCTCCTCGCGGCCATAGCCGACCTGGACGCACCACAGCCCTGCCATCGCGTCGAGCAGCGCGTTGCCCTCGGCATCGTGGATCGTCGACCCCTCGGCGCGCACGATCACGCGGCTGCCGCCAGCGGCGCGCTGCAGCCCCCAGTCCTGCTGCGCCGGCAGGTGATGCGCGACGTCGAGACGCCGGAGGCGGTCGTTGTCGTAGGTGCGGTCGGTCATGATGCTACTCCTGAACGATGGGGCGCGCCGATGCGGAGCAGGCGCGTGAGCGGGCGGTGCAGCGCGACGATCAGCACCGCCGCGGCGCCGACGACGGCGGCGTGGATGGCCCAGAAATGCGATGGCGGAACGGTGCCGTAGAAGCGGCCGAGCCAGCCGCTCGCGATCGATCCGAGGAAGATGCCGACGTAGTAGACCGACACCATCAGCGCATTGACCGAGGCGGGCGCGGCGCGCGCGAACAGCGCCAGCGCGATCGGCACGACATAGAGATAGCCGAAGGCGCAGGTGAGGTGGAACAGCACCGGCCACAGCATCGGCACTCGCGTGCCCCCCGACAGCGCCTCGCCGACGACGAGCCACAGGCACGCCCCCGCGAACACCGCGCAGCCGAGCGCGACCTTGCCGAGATCGGACGGCTCCGCGCGCCGGCGCTCCTGCCACCGCCAGATCGCCATGCAGACGGGCGCGAACAGCAGCACCGCGATCGAATCGACCGACTGGAACCAGGTGATCGGCACGCTGAGCCCGAACAGCCCGCGGTCCACCCGGTCGCGCACCCACAGCGGATAGCTGTTCCACACCTGCGTCTGCGCCACCCAGAACAGGGTGACGAGCGCGAGGACGATCAGCAGGCCGAGGATCGGCCTCACATCGCTCCGTGCCAGTCGCGGCGCCTCGCCGCCGGCAGCGAGGCCATCCGGCGGCAGGTGCCGGTGCCCCGACAGGTAGACGCCAAGGCCGATCAGCATCCCGACCCCCGCCGCGCTGAAGCCGTAATGCCAGCCGTAGAGCTCGCCCAGCGTCCCGCAGATCAGCGGCGCGACGGCGGCGCCGACGTTGACGCCGACATAATAGATCGAGAAGGCACGGTCGCGGCGCGGATCGTCGCGCGGATAGAGCGCCCCCACCTGTGCGGCGAGATTGCCCTTGAGCAGCCCGCAGCCGACCAGCAGCGCCAGGATCGCGATCAGGAAGGCGCCCTCGAACGCCATCAGGAAATGCCCGGCGACCATCACTGCCGCCCCCAGCGTGACCGCGCGCGTCCGCCCGAGCACGCGGTCGCCGAGCAGGCCGCCGAAGATCGGCGTCAGATAGACGAAGCCGCCGTAGAGGCCGAAGGTCTGCGTCGCCAGCGCCTGCGTGGAGAGCGGCCCGAACAGCGCCTCGACCATATGGCGGTAGCCGGCGAAGCCGAGCACCTGGTCGACATGGCCGGGCTGGAGCAGATAGCCCGCCATGTAGAGCACCAGCAGCGCCTGCATCCCGTAGAAGGAGAACCGCTCCCACGCCTCCGTGAAGACGATATAGGCGAGCCCGCGCGGGTGCCCGAACAGCGTCCGCTCCCCGGCCGGCGGGGCGAAGGGGGCGATCGGCTGCACGGCCGCGGCGCCGCTCACCCGAGCGCCTCGACCACGGCGTTGAAGAAGTCGTTGTCCTCGATCGCGTCGGCGCCGAGCGGCTTCGACCGCGTGCTCCACACGACGATGACCACGCGCTGCTTCGGGTTGACGTAGATATATTGGCCGAAGATGCCGCCTGCCCGGAACGCGCCGTCGCCATAGCCGCCGTCGCTGCCGGCGATCGGCCACCACATCAGCCCGTAATGGCCGCGCCCCGGCGCCGGGATCGCGCAGCCGCCGGATTCGGCGACCCACCCCTCCGGCAGCACGCGCTCGCCGTCGATCACGCCGCCGCCGGCGATGAACAGCCCGAAGCGGCCATAGTCGCGCAGCGTCGCGCTGAGCCCGCTGCCCGCGACCTCCAGCCCGCCCGGCGATTCGAGCCACCAGAAGGCGTCCTGGTCCATGCCGAGCCGCGACCAGATCCGCTCCGACAGATAGTCGGCGAGCGGCCGCCCGGTCGCGGCGCGGACCAGCGCGCCGGCGACATGCGTCTCGCCGGTGCTGTAGTTCCATACCGTGCCGGGCTCGGCGACGCGCGGCAGGCTCGCCATGAAGTCCATGATCGCGCCCGGCTGCTGCGTGAGCTGGAGGTCGAGCATCCGCCGCCGGTCCGACGCCGGGTCGAGGTAATCCTCGCTCCAGCGCACGCCGGACGCCATCATCAGCAGCTGCCGGACGCTGACGCCGTCATAGCCCGAGCCCGCGAGCTCGGGGAGGTAGCGGGTGAGCGGGTCGTCGAGCGAGGCGATGAAGCCGTCGTTGATCGCCACGCCGACCAGGGTCGCGGTGATCGACTTGGCCATCGACATCGACATCCAGCGCGTGCGCTCGTCATGGCCGAGCTCGTGGTTCTCGAACGCGATGGCGCCGTCCTTCAGGATGAGGAGGCCGATGCCGCGGTTGCGCGAGACATAGTCGTAGAGGTCGCAGCTCTTGCCGTTCGACCGGAATGACAGCTCCGGGAACGGCGCGTCGCGTCGCGGCAACGGGCGCGCGGCCATGCCGCGGCGGACCATGCGCGTCGGGAAGAGGTGCTCGAACCGGCGGAACGCCTCGAGCTGCCGGCCGGGAAGCAGGTGCCCGGCGTAGGTGGCGTGGAGCAGCTCGGCCGGATCGGCTTCCTCGATCGGCTCGGTCATCGGCTGAAGGCGCGGCACGTCAGCGGTCGGTCCTCTGCGCGACCTGCTGCCACGATCCGGGATTGATCGTCAGCATCCCGTTGCCGTCGAAGCGCAGCAGCATCGGATAGCGACCCGGCACGGTGAAGTCGGTCGCGGTCACCGGCAACAGCTCGACCGGCTGGCCGCGCTTGATCGAGAAGATGTCGTACTTGCCGGTCGCCTCGCCGAACAGCTTGCCCTCGCGCGCGGTGACGCGGAGCTCGGCGATCGGGCTGAAACGATAGTCGCCGGCATAGCCCTCGAGCACCGCCTGCCCCGCGACGGCGCGCTTCGCCGGCACCGGCGCCGCCGGCTGCGGCGGCACCGAGGCGAGAATCGCGTCCCACATCGCCTCCGACGCCAGCGTGGCGACGTCGACCGAGCCGAAGCCCAGCGTCGTCTCGCCCGGATCGACCTCGTCGGTCGAGACGGCGTAGAGGACGTCGCCATCGAACATGGTCTGAAACGGCTGGATGCCGCGCGCCATCGAGCTGTGGACCTGGATCGCGAGCCGCTGCAGCTCGGCCGGGCTCATCTTCACGTTGGTGACGACCAGGCTGACCGTCGTGTTCTTGCGTCCCTTGTCGGCCGAGGAGGCGAGCAGCCCCGACAGCCGCTTCTCAGAGAAATCGGTGAGCAGCTGGCTCGTCTTCACGTCTTTCGGCCAGGCGGGATCGGGATAGCAGGCGACCAGCTTGCCGTCGCGGTCGGTGACGGCGCCGAATGCGTTGACGACGGTGAAGGCGGCGATCTTGACCGGTCCGACCTGGCGGAAGGCGCCGCCCTGCCCCGAATGGGCGTCGCAGCCGAACAGGCTGCCCGTCATCGCCGAGCGGCCGGCGCCGCGCGCGCCGAGCGGGAAGATGCCGGGACGCGCCGCCCTCAGCGCCGCCTGGGCGAGGCGCTTGTCCGGATAGATCTCGTTCAGCCGCCGGCCGCCGAAGTCGTAGATGATCGCGCCGACGGCGAGGCCGATATTGTCCCAATAGCCGCTGCGCACCCCGTCGTCCTTGAGCGCGGTATCGACGGCAGTGGTCGCCTCGAGCCCGTACCAGGAACCGCCGGCGAAGACGACCGCATCCAGGTCGGGCGTCTCGTAGCCGAGCCGCAGGAAATCGGTGTTGACCGTCCCCGGCGCCCCGCCGCGCACGTCGACCGCGCCGTGCACCTTGCGGCCGAAGCGGAACACGGTGACGCCGGTCGGCCCCTCCTCATATTCGCCGGTGCCGATGCTGAGCATCGGCCAGTCGAAGCGCAGCGTCCTCCCGCCGTCGGAGTTGAGCACAGGGCGGAGCCCGTCCTGGTTTGCGGACGGGGGGCTCTGGGTCGGCTGCGCGTCCTGCGCCACCGCGGCGGGAACGCCGCCGGCCAGGGCGACCGCAGCGGCGAAGCCGCGCCACAATGACGAACCCGTCCCGCGCCGATCCATGCCTGTCTTCCCCACCCGCAGCCACACTCCCATGACCATCATCGAGCGATGATGCGCCAGGAGCCGCGATAGCAGAAGATGACAAGAGCACGACCATTGGTGCTGTGGGGACACCAGGCCGGGACGGCGTAGATCAGGGCAGCAGCGGAATTCCCGGGATCAGCGACAGCCGCGGCTCGTAGCTCCAGCTTTCGGTGTCGATCGACGCGACGCCGTCGAGCACCGGCTGGATCGCGGCCGGCTGCGCGCCATAGGCGCCGGCCAGGAGCGACGACAGCGTGCCGCCGGCCCGGCCGAGGTCCGCCCAGCGGTCCCGCGCCAGCAGGACCATATAGGCAGGAACCCGTCCCCCGCGCAGCTTGCGATACCAGCTCACGCGCAATCCGGGGACCTTGCGCGTGGCCATCGCGCCGATCGCGCGCTCGAACGCCAGCTCCTCGCTGGGATCCACCTGGATGAGGAACACGTCCACGGTCCGGCTCGGCTCACGGTCCTCCAGCGGGGTGGCGGTGGATGGCTCCGGCCACAGCTCCCATGTCTCGACGTCGACCGGCTCGGCATGGGGCGCCGCCGTGCGCGCGAAATCCGCGCCGTCGCCGGCAATATCGGGCCGCGCGTCGAGGTCGGCGAAGCTGGCGCCCGCGGTCGCATCGATGAACTGCCCCCGCCGCGGGCCCGACTGGACGGTCCAGGCATACCAGACGAGCCGATCCCGCTGGCGGGCATGCCAGCCGAGATGCGCGCGATAGCCGCTCTCGAACCGGGCGCGATCGGTGAGGCGATAGCTGTAGAATTGCGCGATCCGCTTCCCGTCGTCCGGTTGCGCCTGCGCGATCGCAGGGGCCGCGAGGACAATGGCTGCTGCCAGCAGAAACGAGCGCATCGTGGTATCTCCTCATGCACTCGTTAGGCGCGCGGCTATCATTCCAAAATTCTTTCCTCTTGCCGCTAATCTTCGATACAGATGAATGATGGACAGCAGCACCCTGCGGCGCGCGGCCGTGTTCCACGCGGTCGGCCTGGCCGGCGGCATCACGGCGGCCGGGCAGCGGATCGGAAAGTCGCCGCCGGCCGTGCACGCCGATCTGCGCCGGTTCGAGCGCGAGGTCGGAATCCGGCTCACCGAGCGTGTCGGGCGCTCGCTCCGCCTCACCCCCAAGGGACGCGAGATATTCGACGTGGTCGGGCGCGCCCTGTCCGACATCGACCGGGTCTGCGCCGCGATCGGCTCCGACGCGCCGGTCGTCTCGCCGCTCCGGCTGGGGGCGGTCACCGGCTTCGGCCGCTATCGCCTGGTCCCCGCGCTCCTTCCGCGCCTGCCGCTGGAGCAGCGCCTGGTCCTGCACACCGACAGCCAGGACGCGTTGCTGGATGCGCTCGGCCGCGGCGAGATCGACCTTGCCCTGACCTATCGCCCGGTGGTGGCCGCGCCGTTCGAGAGCCTGGCGGTCGCGGAGGAGGAACTCGTGCTGGTCGGCGCCGCCGGAACCGCCGACGCCGGCGCCGGCCGGCTGCCCTTCGTCACGTATGACGAATATGAATATGTGTTCGGCCGCTGGTTCGCCGAAATCGTCGGCAGCCAGCCGCCGTTCCTGCGGCGCCACGACCATTTCGAGGAGCTCGAGGAGGCGCTGGCCAGCGTCGCGGCCGGGCGGGGTGCGACGATCGCGCCTGCGGATGCCTGCCGCGCCTTCGGCCTCGAGACCGCCGCCCCGGCCTGCCGCAACGGCATCTTCCTGTGCGGCAGCAAGGCCGCGTTGAGGACGCCGGAGGCGCGCCTGATCGCGGCCTGCCTGAAGCAGCCGGGCTGAACCCGCCGGCCGCAAAGTCGCTTGCCGCCGGTGCGCTCTCCGTCATGATCGCATCGACACGGTCGAGTCGGCCGGCGAACAGGGAGGATGTCATGATCGATCGTTCGCGGACGGGAGCGGCGCTGGCCGCCGCGCTGCTGCTCGCAGGCTGCGGCGGGAGCGGGGAAGGCGAACCCGCCAACCAGCCCGCCGCCAACGCCGCCGCGGATGCGGTCAACGCCGCGGTCGCCGCCAATGACGCTGCCGCCAACCCGACCAACGCGGCTGCGGCCGATCCCGGCCCGCTCGCCGCCTATGTCGGCCGCCATCCGTCGGAGAAGGTGGATGGCCGCACCTTCCTCGACGAGCCGCTGGTCAAGGCTGCGGTCGGCGCGGTGGCGAAGGATGCCAAGGCGCGCGACTTCGTGTTCAAGTACGACGGCCCCGACGCGCCGATCGTGATGAGCGAGGGCCGCGTCCTCGCCTGGGGCTGCGAGAAGCACAATTGCGGCTATCACAACTGGTCGGTCGCCATCACGCCCGATGGGGCGAGCGCCGAGGTCTGCTATTACGAGAACGAGGATTCGGTCGAAGGCCGCTCGACCTGGTACCTGCCAGGCGGCAAGACGGAAACGCGCCCCGGCAACTGCCCCTCCGAATAAGTTGGCCTAGAACGCCCCCGGCACCTCGCGCTGCATCGTGGTCGGCCGCGCCGGCGCCAGCAGCTCGCGGCCGCCCGGTGCGCTCACCTTCAGCTCGCGCGTCGCCGCGCTGGCGGTGCTGATCCGCGTGCAGCTCCGCCCGGCGAGGAAATCGAGCGCCGCCTTGGTCGACGCCTCGCGCGGGTCGCCGAGCGGATAGCTGATGTCGTCGCTCGCCTGGCAGCTCGCCTCGACGGTGCTGGCGAGGCCGTTGAAATAGCTGCCCTGGTGAGCGGCATTCTCCAGCGCGAAGGCGATCACCCGCAGTCGGTCGTCGCAGGCGGTCTTGTCGATCGCGATCTGGCCGACCGGCTTGCCGTAGGTGTTGGTGCCGATCAGCGCCATGTTGGCGTGGAGATAGGGGAGGAAGCCATTGATCACGAGCTCGCTCGCCGACGCGGTGCCGCCGCTGCCGATGAAGGCGATCCTGGCCGGTGCCACCGCCTCGGACTGTGCGGTGAAATAATGGGTCTCGTTCTCCGAAGCCTTCTCGGGCCGGAAAGTCACATGGTCGAACACATCGGATCCGGTGCGGTTGGCTCCCATCAGGTCGCCCATCAACTCCGCGATCGAAAGCAGGCCGCCGCCATTGTAGCGCAAGTCGACGATGAGCTGGGTAATGCCCTGCGCGCGGAAATTGGCGAAGGCCTGGCGCAGCGCGGGATCGGCGGTGTTGATGAAGGTGCGCAGGTTGAGATAACCGATCTTGCGCCCGCCGTCGTCGAGCACCTTGGCGCCGTAGCGGCTGGAGACCGGCGTCAGCGCGAAGTCGGTCTTGGCGAGGGTCACGGTGCGCGTGCCGCCCGCGTCGGCGACACGCAGCACGCGCGCGGTGCCGGCGGTGTCGGGGCCGAGCGCGTCGGTCAGGCCGGCGGTACCCGCGCTCGCGATGATGTCGCTGACGTTGCGCAGGTTCGATGCTGTCGTGCCGATCGCCAGGATCTCGGTGCCGCGATCGATCCCCGCGGTCAGCGCCGGCCCGCCCTCGAAGGATTCGATGATGAACAGCCGCTGCCCGCCGAGGCCGAGCCGGAAGCCGAAGCCGGCGCTCGATCCCGATTCATAATAGGCATTCTCCTCGGCGATCGAGGTCAGATAGGTGAAATAGCGGTCGCGCCCCTGCGACCGCGCGGTCGCGGTCAGCGCGTCGAGATAGGAGTCCACCGTCGGGTAGACGCCGGGATCGAGGCTCGCCGGCAGCGTCTCGGGGAACAGATACCATTCGCGCATCTGCGCCGCGACCCAATCCTGCCGTTCGCGCAGGCTGCAGCCGGCGACGGGGGTCGGTGTCGGGGTGGGTGTAGGAGTTGGCGTTGGAGTCGGCGTCGGGCTCGGCGCAACCACCGCGCCGGGGCCACCCCCTCCGCCGCCGCATCCTGCCAACAGCGCCGCCAGAGCCAGCGCCGCACCCAAACGTCCCCGCTTCGCCACTGCCGCGTCCCCCGGTCGATGACGCTCCCTTGTCGGCGCGGACCGCCGCCGCGTCAATCGCTCATCGACTCTTCGATGTGCGGAACATATAAAGAACGAAATCGACGATTCGGAGGCATGAATGTTCCAGGAGCTGCCCGGGTCCGCACCCGTCCGATACCGCCCGTTCTTCGCGATCAAGCCCGCGGACGAGGTGCTGGCGCCGATCGCAGGGATGCGCCGGACCTATTGCGGAGAGGGCACGCCGGTCCGATCCGAGCACGCCCACATCACCCTCGAGATTTTCGACGATCATCCCCGCCGGCCGGACGAGCTGATCGCCGAGCTGGTCGCTATCGGCAATGCGGTGGAAGCGGCGGCGTTCGAGCTGATGCTCGACCGCGTGGTCGGCACCGTCCGATCGGTGGCATTGCGGCCGGGGCGGCGCTCGACCGGGCTGGCGCTGCTCCAGCGCGCGATCCATGCCGAGGTCGATCGCGCCGGGCTCAAGGCGCGCGAGGGATGGAGCTTCAGCCCGCACCTGACGCTCGGCTATCGCGAGGGCGAGGCGTTCAGCCGCGCGGTCGCGCCGGTCGCATGGCAGGTCGACGAGTTCGTGCTGATCCACAGCCATGTCGGCGCGACCCGGCACGAGATCGTCGGACGCTGGCGGCTGATGCCGGAGCTGCCGCTGTTCCAGTGAGGGCCGTGGGCCATTCCGGATGAATCGTGCGCCGACAGGTGTGGATGGCAAGGAAGAGAGGGTTCACGCGAAGGCGCGAAGACGCGAAGAAGAAAGGAAAAGAAGGATTTTCGCGCAGAGGCGCAGAGGCGCAGAGGTGATTCGTTTGCGGCCCCGTCTCGCGTCAGCGAGACCTTCAGTCTTTGACGTGCGACAAGCTTGAAAGCCGCTGGCGCGGCTGCATGTGCGGCAAGCGACGTAACCTCTGCGCTCTCTGCGCCTCTGCGCGAACAAAATCTTCCTTCTTCTTCGCGTCTTCGCGTCTTCGCGTCTTCGCGTGAACCAATATATCGGCATTCACCCCAAGTATCGGCCAAGCGCCCGCCGAACCGGACCCCGGCGCGCCATGTGTCGCAAAACCCCTTCCAATGTAGGATTTGATCTGTTCTATCCTCATCGATGGAACAGCATCCCCACCGCAACCAGCCGCCCGCGCGCGACGCCGCGCCGGTGGCGCCCCGAACCCTCCAGCCGCGCGTCCCGCCGGACCGCGCGCAATGGACGCCCGCCTTGCAGCGCATCTTCCTCGCCGCGCTGGCCGAGAGCGGCAGCGTCGCGCGCGCGGCGCGGGCCGCGGGCATGTCGCGGTCGGGCGCACACCGGTTGCGCCGGCGCCTCGCCGGCACGCCGTTCGATCGTCTATGGGAGCACGCGCTCGCGCTCCATGCCCGCCGGATGGCCGATCCGTTCGCGCACGATGGTGCGCCGGCTGCCCGTCCTGCCGCGTCACCGGAGCGCGCATGACGCCGGGACGCCGCCTGCCTGTCGCGAACCACGCGCGTCGGCGGCGCCTGTCCGTCGCACCGGTGTCGCGCCCCTGTCGCCGGGGTGGCGCGTCGATGGCGCGTATCTGTCACTCGGGCGGCGCGCCGGTGGCGCCTGCCCGTTACCCGGGTGGCGCGTCGATGGTACCTACCTGTTACCCGGGTGGCGCGCCGGTGGCGCCCTCCCGTCGCCTCGCCGGCGCGTCGGCCTTGCCTCCCCTCGTACGGCCGACGCAAACCCCCCGCCGAGTCAATTTGGTCAACCTCGGCCGGCTCTAGAGCGGATCGACATTTGAGGTTGCAGGTCTTCCGTAGCCCGTCACCCGGCCGTCACCCCGGACTTGTTCCGGGGTCCACTGTGCTTCGCCGACTGCGCTCGAAACCTCTTGCCCAGTCCTTGCCTCCCGGTGGACCCCGGAACGAGTCCGGGGTGATGGTGAGGAAGATTGAGATGTCGTCACTCCCTCAAATGTCGATCCCTCTATTCCAGTGCAGGCAGCGCCCAGTCGATCGGCGGCAGGCCGCGGCTCTCGAGGAAGGCGTTGGCCTTGGAGAAATGCCGGCAGCCGAAGAAGCCGTTGTGCGCCGACAGCGGCGAAGGGTGCGGCGCCTTCAGCACCAGGTGCCGCCCGCCGCGCTCGATGCTGTCGACCGCCGCCGCCTTGCGCTGGGCGTGGCTGCCCCACAGCAGGAACACGACCGGCTCTTGCCTAGCGTTGACCTGCCGCACGATCGCATCGGTGAACTTCTCCCAGCCGCGGCCTTGGTGCGAGGCGGCGAGGCCCATCTCGACCGTCAGCACCGCGTTGAGCAGCAGCACCCCCTGCTTCGCCCAATGCTCGAGGAAGCCGTGCCGCGCCGGCGTGATGCCGAGGTCGCTCTCCATCTCCTTGAAGATGTTGACCAGGCTCGGCGGCGTGCGGACGCCGGGCTTGACCGAGAAGCACAGGCCGTGCGCCTGGCCGGGGCCGTGATAGGGGTCCTGCCCGAGGATGACGACGCGCACCTGGTCGAGCGGCGTCAGGTCGAGCGCGCGGAACCATTCGCTGCCGGCGGGGAAGATGCGCTTGCCGCGCGCCTTCTCCTCGACCAGGAAGCTGCGCAGGTCCGCCATATACTGGCTGTCGAACTCGCCACGCAGCGGCTCCAGCCAGCTCGGATGCAGTTTGATCTCGGCCATGGCCATTCGATGGGCGGGCGTTCAGGCGGATGTCAATCGGTTAGCTCGGCGCCGGCAGTCGGCGGAGAGCGGGCAGGCGCTGCATTGCGGTGCCTCCGGCCGGCACAGCGTCTGGCCGAGCCGCTTGCAGGCGATGTGGAACCACAGGAAGTCGGCGCCGGACCAGTGCGGCATCGCCGCGGTCATCGCCTCGCTCGCCGCCTGCGCTTCCGCTGTCCTGGAGACGAAGCCCAGCCGTCGCAGCACGCGCAGCACATGGCTGTCGACGATGAACACCGGCCGCGCGAGCGTACTCGCATTGAGCGTCGAGGCTGCCGCCTTCCGCCCCACCCCCGGGAAGCGCTCCAGCCAGGCCAGCGCGTCATCGAGCGGCATCTCGCCCAGGAAATCGAGCTTGTAGCCGTGCCGTTCGCGGCCGATCCGGCGCAGTGTCTCGAGGAGATGGGCCGCCTTGTCCTCGGCGAAGGTGACGTCGCGGATCGCCGCCAGCACCTCGCGCCGCTCGGCCGCCGCCAGCCGTCCGACCGATCCGAACCGGCGGCCCAGCTGCCGATAGGCTGCGAGCGACACCTCGTCGCGGGTGCGGCCGCTGATCATCGACTTGACGAGCTGTCCGATCGGCCTCCGCGGCTTGCCCGGCACCACGCCGGCGGCCAGCGGCGCCAATGCCGCCCGCCAGCGCTCGATCTCCATCTCCGCACCGAAGGCGAATCGTTCCTGCATGGCGCGGTCAGTTTAGAACATATCGTGAACAACAACAAAGCCCCTTCGCGCTCGGCCGATCGCATTCGGCGACAAAAAGACTCTTGGGTACAGCAACTTGAGTCCTGCCGCCGCGTTGTTGCCGGGTGCCGGCGCGTTTCCCCCTTTACGCGCCGGCACATCCCGAAACCGATCAAGGGCAAGGAGTCCGCCATGGGCCTGTTCAGCAAGGACATCGCAACGCTCGACGACCTGTTCCTGCACACGCTGCAGGACATCTATTACGCCGAGAACCAGATCACCAAGGCGCTGCCGAAGATGGTCGACAAGGCGACCTCGCCCGATCTCAAGGCGGGGTTCGAGGTGCATCTCAGCGAGACCGAGGGCCAGATCCGCCGGCTCGACCAGGTCTTCGGCCTGCTCGGCAAGGAGCCGCAGGGCGTCACCTGCCCGGCGATCGACGGCATCATCAAGGAAGCCAACGAGATCGCCGGCGACATCGCCGACAAGAAGGTGCTCGACGCCGCGCTGATCGCCGCCGCCCAGGCGGTCGAGCATTATGAGATCACCCGCTACGGCACGCTGATCGCCTGGGCCAACCAGCTCGGCCAGAGCCAGGCGGCGTCGATCCTGGCCGAGACGCTGGCCGAGGAGAAGGCGACCGACGAGAAGCTGACGACGATGGCGGAGGGCCAGGTCAACGCCGAGGCCGAGTTCGCCGACGCCTGACGTGACGGCGCCGATCGTGCCGATGGAGGCGAAGCTCGCCGCCGGGCTTCCATCGGACGAGGGGTGGCAGTTCGAGCCCAAATGGGACGGCTTCCGCTGCATCGCGCTGCGCGACGGCGACCGCGTCGAGCTGTGGTCGAAGGCGGGCAAGCCGCTCGGCCGCTATTTCCCGGAGGTGGTCGCCGCGCTCGCCGCGCTGCCGGCGAAGCGGTTCCGCCTCGACGGCGAGCTGATCGTGCCGGTGGGCGGCAGCCTGTCCTTCGCCGCGCTGCAGATGCGGCTGCATCCCTCAGCCAAGCGGGTCGCCAGGCTCGCCGCCGAGACGCCGGCCGAGCTGATGCTCTTCGACGACCTCGACGATCCGGCCGCCCCGCTGACCGAACGTCGCTCCGCGCTGGAGGCCTTCGTCGAGAGGAATCCTTCGCCCGCACTCCACCTGTCGCCCGTCACCCGCGATCCCGCCCGCGCCCGCGAGTGGCTGGCGGAGACGGGCGGCGCGCTCGACGGCGTGGTCGCCAAGCGGCTCGACGAGCCCTACCGGCCCGGCGAGCGGGCGATGGTGAAGGTCAAGCGCCTGCGCACCGCCGACTGCGTCGTCGGCGGCTTCCGCTATGCGACGGGCAAGCCGGTGGTCGGCTCGCTGCTGCTCGGGCTCTACGACGAGGGCGGCCGGCTCGACCATGTCGGCTTCACTTCGAACATGCCTGACCGCGTACCGCTTACGAGACGGCTGGAGGCGCTGATCGCACCGCCCGGCTTCACCGGCGACGCGCCGGGCGGCCCCAGCCGCTGGTCGACCGAGCGCTCGGCCGAATGGCAGCCGCTGCGGCCCGAGCTGGTAGTGGAGGTCCGCTACGACCATGTCACCGGCCAGCGCTTCCGCCACGGCACGGCGTTCCTCCGCTGGCGTCCCGACAAGGCGCCGCGCCAGTGCACGCTCGACCAGCTCGAGCCGGAGGCGAGTCCGGCGGTGGTCGGTGCCGCTTTGGCGGGCTAAGGGATGGCGAGGAGAGGAGATTCGCTCATGTCCGTCACCGGAAGCTGCCACTGCGGGGCCGTCAACTATACGCTCGACGAGCCGGCGCCGACCAAGGCGATGGCCTGCAACTGCTCGATCTGCCGGCGCAAGGGCTCGCTGCTCCACTTCGCCTCGGCCGATGCGGTAACGGTCGAGGGACGCGAGGCGCTCACCACCTACACCTTCAAGTCGCACAATATCCAACACCATTTCTGCACCACCTGCGGCTGCGCGCCGTTCGCCGAAGGCACGGCGCCCGACGGCAAGGCGATGGTCGCGATCAACCTGCGCTGCACCGACGGCATCGACCCGGACGCGCTCGAGATCACCCGGTTCGACGGTGCGAGCGTCTAGATGCACATGAACCATGGCGCCGGCGCGCCGCCGGCGGCGACGATCGGCTTCGACGATTTCCTCAAGGTCGACATCCGCGTCGGCACGATCGTCGAGGCTCGCGAATTCCCCGAGGCGCGCAAGCCCGCCTATCGCCTGACGATCGACTTCGGCGACCCGATCGGATGCAAGGCGTCGTCGGCGCAGATCACCGAGCATTACACGCCGGAGATGCTGGTCGGGCGGCAGGTGGCGGCGGTGGTCAACTTCCCACCGCGCCAGATCGGGCCGATGATGTCCGAGGTGCTGACGCTCGGTTTCCCGGACGAGAACGGCAAGGTCGTGCTGATCGGCCCGTCGCACGAGGTGCCGAACGGCGGCCGGCTGTTCTAGTCGGCCGCTTGATCGAGCGCATCGATCCGGGTCGTGACCCATCGCCGGATCGGCCTCGTGCCATTGATCAGCACGAGAGCCGGCACGATCAGGATCGCCGGCCACTCGACTGCGACGCTGAGCAGCACGAATCCGATGACGAGCGTGACGATCACCACCCCGGCGAAAGCCCGCTGCGTGTTCTCGTCCAGGATCACTCGGCGAGGGCCCTTGAGATCGTAGAGCGATGAGGTCGTCAGGATCGGACGGCCGCTACGGTCGTCGACCGAGCGCGGCGCCGCGCTGACCACCGCGCTCGTCACGCGATCGAGCATCCGGTCGACCGGATCGGGGCCCTCGCCCATCCGTCGCTCGTCGGGCACGCGCGTGCGATCGGGCGGTGGCGCCGAGGCTGCTTCCCTGCCCGTGCGGGTATCGATCACTACCAGCCGCCGGCCGCGCTCGATCACCTTGTAGCGGCTCGGCGGCGCGTCGGTCACAATGCTGCGCGGCGGGCCCGCCATTGGTCGGCGGTCTGACCCCAGCGATCGACCCGCACGTCCTGGAGCGGTGGCGGCAGCCTGGTCGGGCCGCCGTTGGTCGATCCCAGCCGCTCGGCGAGGCGGATCGAGCGGACATTGTCGGGATGGATGGTGTGGATGATCTCGGTCCAGCCGAGCACCTCGACCGCATAGTCCATCGCCGCGACCGCGCCCTCATAGGCATAGCCCTTGCCGGCGAACGCGCGGGCGACGCCCCAGCCGACCTCGGTGCCGGGCCAGCCTTCCGGCGCCCAGGGGCCGAGCCGGCCGACCCATTGGCCGGTGGCGCGCTCGATCACCGAGAACATCGAGAAGCCGGAGACCGCCCAGGCGCCGGCCATCTCGGCCAGCCCGCGCCAGGCGTTGGCGCGGTCCCTCGGCCCGCCGAGGAAGCGCATCTGCTCCTCGTCCGCGGCGAACGCCGCCCACGCCTCGAAATCCGAGCCGTCGAGCGGCCGCAGCATCAGCCGCGGCGTGAAGAGGATCGGGCCGGTCATGCGACCCCGAACCGCTCCCTGAGCGCGAGCATCGCCAGCGCCGCCCTGGCCGCGCCGCCGCCCTTGTCGGCCTGCGCGGGATCGGCGCGGACGATCGCCTGTTCCTCGGTCTCGACGGTCAGGATACCGTTGCCGATCGCCAGCCCGTCCATGGTCAGCGCCATCAGCCCGCGCGCGCTCTCGTTGGAGACGATCTCGAAATGATAGGTCTCGCCGCGGATCACCACGCCGAGCGCGACATAGGCGTCGTAGCGCCCCGTCTCCGCCGCCAGCGACACCGCGCCAGGCGCCTCGAGCGCGCCCGGAACGGTGACCGTCTCATGGCTGTGCCCCGCTGCCTCGATCGCCGCGCGCGCGCCGGCGAGGAGCAGGTCGTTGAGGTGGTCATAGAACCGCGCCTCGACGATCAGGACATGGGCCATCTTCCGTCACTCCGTTCGCTTGAGCCCCTCCGGTAGAAGAAGAGCCCGGGCTTCGGCAACGGCGGAGTTAATATTAGTGTTGACTAATGAATTAGCATAGGCTAATAGGATTCGCATGATGCAGGTCGCCGGCCTCGACACCGTGATGCGCGCCCTCGCCGATCCCACGCGGCGGGCGGTGTTCGAGCGCATCGCCCGCTCCGACGAGGTCAACGTGGCCGAGCTGACCCGCGCAAGCGGCGTGACCCAGGGGGCGGTCTCGCAGCATCTCAAGTCGCTGAAGCAGGCCGGCCTCGTCGCCGAACGTCCGCAGGGCCGGCAGGTCTTCTACCGGGCGCGGCCGGAAGGGCTGGCGCCGCTGTTCGACTGGCTGAACCATTACGACGCCTTCTGGCGCGAGCGGCTCGGCAACCTGCGCACGTTGTTGAAGGAGATCGATCCATGACCGTCGGAGACCTGGCAACGCACTCGGAGCAGATCGCGGTCGACGAGGTGTTCCCGCACGCGCCCGAGGTGATCTGGGCGACGTTGACGCGGCCGGAGCTGATCGCGCGCTGGCTCAACATGACGCCCGCCGGCTTCGAGCCGGTGGTCGGCAACCGCTTCACCTATCAGACCTCGCCCGGCGGCAAATGGGACGGGACGATCCGGTGCGAGGTGGTGGAGGTGATCCCCAACCGGCGCCTCGCCTATTCGTGGAAGGGCGGACATGCGGAGAACCAGGGCTATGGCTCGCTGCTCGATACCGTCGTCACCCTGACGCTTGAGCCCGTCGAGGGCGGAACCCGGCTGCGCGTCGTCCATTCGGGCTTCGTCCTGCCGCGCAACGAGACGGCCTATCGCAACATGAGCGGCGGCTGGACGCAGGTCGTCCATCGGATCGGCGAACTGTCGGGCGAGCAGAGCGCAGCGCGATGACGGGCCTGGGTCGCGTTGACATTCAGCGTCGAGACCGTCGCGCGGGCTCCAAACAGCCGTCATGCCGGGCTTGACCCGGCATCCAGGGCCATGGGGGACACCGCTTGTGGCTCTGGATGCCGGGTCAAGCCCGGCATGACGATGGTTTACCGCGGTTTTACCGCGGCCGTCACCGAAACGCCTGAATGTCAACACGACCTAGGCCCAGCAGGAGTGAAGGCCATGCAGCAGGAACTGCCGAAGACCCATCCGCCGATCGTGTCGCCCGAAGAATGGCGCGCGGCGCGCGAGGCGATGCTCGTCAAGGAAAAGGCCCATACGCGGGCGCGCGACGCGCTCGCCGCCGAGCGGCGGCGGATGCCGTGGATGGCGGTCGAGAAGGATTATGCGTTCGAGGGGCCGGACGGCCGGATGAGCCTGCTCGACCTGTTCGAGGGCCGGCGGCAGCTGATCCTCTACCGCGCCTTCTTCGAGCCCGGCGTGTTCGGCTGGCCCGACCATGCCTGCCGCGGCTGCTCGCTCGGCGCCGACCAGGTGTCGCACCTCGCGCACCTCAATGCCCGCGACACCACGCTCGCCTACGCCTCGCGCGCGCCGCAGCCCGACATCGCGCGGCTGAAGGCGCGGATGGGCTGGGCGATGCCGTGGTACACGATCACCGACAGCTTCGACGCCGATTTCGGCGTGGACGAATGGCACGGGCACAATGTCTTCATCCGCGACGGCGAGCGCATCTATCGCACCTATTTCACCGACAACCGCGGCGACGAGGCGTTCGGGACGGTGTGGAGCTACCTCGATGTGACGCCGCTCGGCCGGCAGGAGAGCTGGGAGGATTCGCCCGAAGGCTATCCGCAGGACCCGCCGTACAAATGGTGGAACTGGCACGACAATTACGACGCCGAGGCCAGGCCCGACCCCAAATGGGTCGAGATCTCGGACGCGGGCGAGGCCGCGTTCCGCGATCCCGAGGCGAAGGCGAAGACGTGAACGGCGCGCGCTGGCTCGGCCTCGCCGCGATGCCGGCCTGTGCGGCGATGGCGCTGCACAGCGCCGTCCAGGGCAGCGCCGCCGACATGCTCTGCTCGGCGGCAGGCGCTTCGCCGCTCGGCGGGATGACCGCGATGTGGGTGCTGATGAGCGTGATCCACGCGCCGCCGTGGATCCGCCTGGCATCGCGGCGGGAGCGTCAGGCCGGGCCGCAGCAGTCCACCGCCCGCTCCCCGACGATCGACAGGCCGTAGCCGTCGAGCCCCACCAGCGTGTGGTGGGTGTTGGTGAGCAGGATCATGTCGTGCACGCCGAGCTCGGTCAGAATGGTCGCGCCGACGCCATAGTCGCGCAGCTCCTCCATGTCCTTCTCGGCAAGCGTGCCGGCGCGCGCCTGCAGCGCCATAGTGAAGCTGTCGGCGCGGGTCGGATTGAGCACCACCACCACGCCGGCGCCTTCCGCGCCGATCATCTCCATCGAGCGGCGCAGCATCCCGCCGCGCTCGCCGCCTTCGCCGAAGATGTCGGAGAAGGGCGAGAGCACGTGCATGCGCACCAGCGTCGGCTTGGCGGGATCGACCCTGCCCTTGATCAGCGCGACCTGCTCGGTTCCGGTCGCCTTGTTCCAGAAGGTGATCGCGGTCCACTCGCCGCCCCATTGGCTGGTGAAACGCACCTCGGCGCGCTTCTCGACGAGATGGTCGTGGCGGCGGCGGTAGGCGATGAGGTCGCGGATCGTGCCGATCTTGAGATTGTGGTGCTGGGCGAAGGCGACGAGGTCGTCGAGCCGCGCCATCGTCCCGTCCTCGTTCATGATCTCGCAGATCACGCCCGAGGGATTGAGCCCGGCGAGCCGCGCGACGTCGACCGCCGCCTCGGTATGACCGGCACGGACCAGCACCCCGCCCTCGCGCGCGACCAGCGGGAAGACGTGGCCGGGGGTGACGATCTCCTCGCGCCCCTTCGACGCGTCGATCGCGACCGCGACGGTGCGCGCGCGGTCGGCGGCGGAGATGCCGGTGGTGACGCCGTCGCGCGCTTCGATCGAGACGGTGAAGGCGGTCTCGTGCCGCGTGCCGTTGTTGCGGCTCATCAGGTCGAGGCCGAGCTGGTCGACCCGCGCCTTGGTCATCGCCAGGCAGATCAGGCCGCGGCCGTACTTCGCCATGAAGTTGATCGCGTCGGGCGTCGCCATCTGCGCGGGGATGACGAGGTCGCCCTCGTTCTCGCGGTCCTCGTCGTCGACGAGGATGAACATGCGGCCGTTGCGCGCCTCGTCGATGATCTCCTCCGGCGAGGAGAGGAAGGCGTGGCGCAGGCGGGCCAGCTCAGGCTTCGGCATCGGTCAGGGACTTTCTGGCTTGCTCCATCCGCTGGAGATAGCGGGCCAGCACGTCGATTTCGAGGTTGACCGGCTGGCCGGGCTCGATCGCGCCGAAGGTGGTGACCTCGGCGGTGTGCGGGATGATGTTGAGGCCGAACGCGACGCCGTGCGCCGTATCCGTCACCTCGTTGACGGTCAGCGACACGCCGTCGACGGTGATCGAGCCCTTGGGCGCGACGAACGGGGCGAGCTCGCGCGGCGCGGCGATGACGACGCGGTGCGACCCGCCTTCCTCGCGCACGCTCGCCACTTCGCCGATACCGTCGACATGGCCGGTGACGATATGGCCGCCCAATTCGTCGCCGAGCCGCAGCGCACGCTCGAGGTTGAGGCGCCGGCCCGCGGTCCACTGGCCCTGGGCGGTGCGGCTCACCGTCTCGCCGGACACGTCGACCGCGAACCAGCCCGGTCCCTTGTCGACCACCGTCAGGCATACGCCCGAACAGGAGATCGACGCGCCCAGGTCGATGGTGGCGGTGTCGTAGCCCGTCTCCACGATCGCGCGCAGGTCGCCCTGCTGCTCGACCGAACGGATGGTGCCGATATCGGTGACGATTCCCGTAAACATCAGTCGCGCTCGTAGACCTCCAGGGTGTCGGTGCCAAGCTGACGCCGGTCCACGCGCCGCCAGCGGCCGTGCGCCGCCTCCAGGTCTGTCAGGCCCAGGTCGCCGAGCGCCTGACGGCCGCCGATCAGGATCGGAGCGCGGTAGAGGAGTAGCCGATCGACCAGCTCCGCACGGAGGAAGGAGGCGGCGGTCTCTGCACCCCCCTCCACCAGCAGATGGTCGATTCCCAGCCAATCGGCGATATCGGCCGGATTCTCCAGCGTGTGCCAATTCTCCGCCTCATGAGAATTGGCAAATGGTGGGAGGGGACGATTCGTCAGAACGAAGCGGCGAGGTGCGCGGCTTTTGCTCAAGCCAGGCAGGCGCACGTCGAGGATCGGCTTGTCCGCATCAAACGTCCCGCGCCCGACCAGGATCGCCTCGTGCCGTGCGCGTTCGAGATGCGCGTGCGCCCGCGCGGCAGGGCCGGTGATCCAGCGGCTCGCACCATTGGCAAGCGCGATGCAGCCGTCGAGCGAGGTCGCGAGCTTGAGCGTGACATGCGGCCGGCCGAGCGCGCGGCGGGTGAGGAAGCCGGCCATCGACCGCCGCGCTTCCGCCGCGCCAATTCCCGTCTCGACGGCGACGCCGGCTGCCCGCAGCCGCTCGATCCCGGCACCGCCGGTGCGTGGATCGGGATCCTCGAGCGCCGCCACGACTCGTGCGATGCCCGCCTCGGCCAGCAGCGTCGAGCAGGCCGGTCCGCGCGGCGAGACATGGGCGCACGGCTCCAGCGTCACATAGGCCGTCGCCCCGCGCGCCGCCTCACCGGCCTCGGCCAGCGCCATCGCCTCGGCATGAGGGCGGCCGCCGGGCTGGGTCCAACCGCGTCCGACCACGCGCCCGTCCTTCACGATCACGCAGCCGACGTTGGGATTGGGTGCCGTCCGCCCGCGCCCTCGTTCGGCCAGCGCCAACGCCGCGCCCATCCAGCGCGGATCGCTCACAGGCCCCATTTCTTGAGCGCGTCGTCGTATCTCTTGAACTGTTCCTGCCGTTCCTTGGCCCTGCGCTCCGCCTCGGCCTTGCGCGCCAGC
Organism: Sphingomonas sp. SRI_018; assembly: GCF_057586275.1. Classification (NCBI taxonomy): domain Bacteria; kingdom Pseudomonadati; phylum Pseudomonadota; class Alphaproteobacteria; order Sphingomonadales; family Sphingomonadaceae; genus Sphingomonas; species Sphingomonas sp. SRI_018. The sequence goes on from NZ_JBYCZO010000002.1 coordinate 134,532, forward strand.
TCCTTGGGCAGGTCGATCTTCTGCTGGGCGCGGATCTCCTCGTCGGTGCGGGTGAGCGGCCAGCTCTGGAAATAGGTGATCTCGCGCTTGTAGACGCGCTCCTCGTGTGAATCGTGGACGAAGCCGGCGATCAGCAGCGTCGTCACCACGATCGACAGGAACAGGAACACCAGCTCATAGGGCTGGCGCTGCGACAGGAAGATACGCAGATCCTGGATCGCTCGAAAAGGCGAGAAGCGGGCGAAATAACGCATTGCGCCGCATAACATAGGCGCCGGGGAGGCTCGCCACCACCCCCGGCGCCATGTCGCGGTCAGGCGTCGGTCAGGTGGAAGCCGAGCCGCATCGTCCGCCAGCTCTCGAACGGTATGCCGTCACGAGTCGCCGGCTTGAACCGCCAACGGGACAGCGCCTGGCGCCTGGTCGCCTGGAAGAAGCTGTCGTGCGGACTGCTCACCAGTTCGATCGCCTTCACCCGGCCGTTGGTGCCGACCAGCACCTTCACGACCACCTGGCCCTCCAGTCCGGCACGGCGCATGTCGGCCGGATAGTCAGGCTGGAGATCGTCGGCGTAGCGCGAATCGATCTCCGGCACGGTCACCACCGGCAGCGGCTTGGGCGGATCCACGGTGACGCCGCCGCCAGTGCCGGTCCCGGTTCCCGGCGGAGTTCCAGTATCGGGGGGCAGGATCACGTCCGTGGTGTCGACCCGATCGGTCGGCTTCGTGGGCACGTCGACCCTTTTTGGCGGAACATAGGGATCGATCGGGCGCGGTGCCTCGACCGTCTTCGTCGGCTCGACTTTAGGGATCGGCGGCGGAGGCGGCGGAATCGGGATGTTGATCGCCTCGATCGGGTCCCAGTTGATGACCTTCGGCAGCTCGGGCGCGGACCAGATCAGCGCCGCGAGCAGCGCTGCGTTGATTCCCACCGCCATCGTCAGCCCCGCGGGGCTCATCTTCGTACGATTCGCACGGTCTGCGTACATTGTCCTCTCCTTCACGCCGGGCGATCCGGTTGAGGGATGATACAACATTACACAATCGTCACAAAGCGATTTCAGGCGGGAGAAGAACGGTGGCGGGCCCTAGCTGGCGCTCCGTAGCCGTTCGACCGCGCGGTCGCGGCCGATCAGCGGGAGCAGCGCCGCCATGTCGGGGCCGTGGTCGCGGCCGGTGAGGGCACGGCGGAGCGGGAGGAACAGCGGCTTGCCCTTGCGGCCGGTGCGGTCCTTGAGCGCGGCGGTGAGCGCGTGCCAGGGATCGGCGGACCAGTCGATCTGCGCGGCGACCGTCGCCGCTTCGATGAGATAGGTGCTGTCCTCGGGATCGCCGGAAGCGGCGATCGGACCTTCGATCACCGCCCACCAGTCGGCGGCATCGGCGACGCGCTCGAGATTGGGGCGGATCGCCTCCCATGCCGCCTCGCCCATGCCGACGGGCAGACGGTCACGCACCGCCGCGTGGGGAAGCTGATGGACGATCTTGGCATTGATCCCGGCGAGCTCCGCTTCGTCGAATCGCGCCGGCGCGCGGCCGAAATGGCTGAAGTCGAAGCCGGCGATCAGCGGCGTGCGGTCGATCAGCGGCTCGACCGGCTGGCTGGTGCCGATGCGTGCGAGCAGCGCGATCACCGCCTCCGGCTCGATCCCCGCCTCGCGGAAGTGATCGACGCCGAGCGAGCCGAGCCGTTTGGAGAGCTTGCCTTCGCTGCCGGTGAGCAGCGCCTCGTGGGCAAAGGCGGGTGGCGCGGCGCCGAGCGCGTGGAACATGTCGATCTGGAGCGCGGTATTGGAGACATGGTCTTCGCCGCGCACGACCTGAGTCACACCCATGTCGATGTCGTCGATCACCGAGGGGAGCAGGTAGAGCCACGAGCCGTCGGCGCGGCGGACGACGGGATCACTCATCGCCTCCGCCGCGAAATGCTGGGGACCGCGGATGAGATCGTCCCACTCGAGCAGGTCGCCGCCGAGCCGGAAGCGCCAGTGCGGCGCTCGCCCCTCGTCCTCGAACGCCGCCTTCTCGGCCTCTGTGAGGCGGAGCGCGGCGCGATCGTAGATCGGCGGCAGGCCGCGCCCGAGCAGGATCTTGCGCTTGAGATCAAGCTCCTGGCTTGTCTCATAGGCCGGATAGACCCGTCCCGCCGCCTTCAGCTCCTCGAAGCGCGTCTCATAGCGGTCGAACCGCGCCGACTGCCGCTCCTCGCCGTCGGGCATCAGCCCGAGCCAGGCGAGGTCTGCCCGGATCGCTTCGACGAACCGCTCCTCGGAACGCTCGCGATCGGTATCGTCGATACGCAGCAGGAAGCGCCCGCCCTGCTTCTTCGCCCACAGCCAATTGTGGAGCGCAGTACGGATGTTGCCGACGTGCAACCTGCCGGTCGGGCTCGGCGCGAAACGGGTGACGATCATCGGCGCGGCCTAGACCGCCGGGCCGGCAAGCTCAACGGCGACGGGCGGTGCGGGATCACCATCGCCTTGCCCTGACCCCGTTCCACCCCCTAAGGCGCGTCTCATAGCGTAGAAGCGAGGCGACGGGAGGCCCTCACCATGAAACTTCTGACGGGCAATTCGAACCTGCCGCTGGCGCAGGCGATCGCCGATTATTGCGAGAGTCCGCTGACCAAGGCGAGCGTGCGCCGCTTCGCCGACGAGGAGGTGTTCGTCGAGATCCACGAGAACGTCCGCGGCGAGGACGTGTTCGTGCTGCAGTCGACCTCCTATCCCGCGAACGACAATCTGATGGAGCTGCTGATCTGCATCGATGCGCTCAGGCGCGCGTCGGCGCGGCGGATCACGGCGGTGCTCCCCTATTTCGGCTATGCCCGGCAGGATCGGAAGCCCGGCCCGCGCACGCCGATCTCGGCGAAGCTGGTCGCCAACCTGATCACCACCGCGGGGGCCAACCGCGTGCTGTCGGTCGACCTCCATGCCGGGCAGATCCAGGGCTTCTTCGACATCCCGACCGACAACCTCTTCGCCGCGCCGGTGATGTCGGCCGACATCCGCAGCCGCTTCCCGGACAAGAACTGGATGGTGGTGTCGCCCGACGTTGGCGGCGTGGTGCGCGCGCGTGCCCTCTCCAAGCGGCTCGACAACGCCCCGCTCGCGATCGTCGACAAGCGCCGCGAGCGTGCCGGCGAATCGGAGGTGATGAACATCATCGGCGAGGTCGAGGGGCGCTTCTGCATCCTGATCGACGACATCGTCGATTCGGCCGGCACGCTCTGCAACGCCGCCGCGGCGCTCAAGGAGGCGGGGGCCGAGGGGGTGGTCGCCTATGTGACGCACGGCGTGCTCTCGGGCGGCGCGGTGGCGCGCGTCGAGGGATCGGCGCTCCAGGAGCTGGTGATCACCGACACGATCGGCAACCATGAGATCATCGCCGCCGCCAAGAAGGTCCGCCACCTCACCATCGCCCCGCTGATCGCCGAGGCGATCAAGCGCATCGCCGACGAGAGCTCGGTTTCCAGCCTGTTCGATTAGTCCCTCCCGGGCCCGAGGCTCGGATCGAGGTCGCGGGGACGCACGAAGCGGGTCAGTGTCGCCTCGCCCGGACGCGCATCAGCCCAGCGATCGATCTCGAAGGTGAGCACGGCAACGCTGCCGGTGGGGAACTTCGCCTCGACCTCGCTGCGCAGCGCGTCGCCCGCGCTGTCCGGGACGAGCAGCAACGCCAGCTCCTCCAGGCCCGGATTGTGCCCGACCAGCATCACCCGGCCGGCGGCGTCGGACAGCTCGTGGATCACGTCGAGCAACGTCGCGGGGGAGGCGAGATAGAGCCGCCGGTCCCACGTCGGCACGAGATCGCGGCCATAGCCCTCCTCGACCCCCTCCAGCGTCTCAGTCACGCGCACCGCCGGCGAGGCGACGACCTGGTCGAACGCCAACCCCAGCGATCTCAGGCTGTGGCCGATCGCCACCGCGGCCCGATGGCCCTTGGCGTTGAGCGGCCGGTCGAAATCGCGGGCGACGGGATCGTCCCAGCTGGACTTGGCGTGGCGGAGCAGGGTCAGCGTCTTCACGAGGGCTGCTTCTGCCGAAGGTCCGTGACGGATGGAAGACGGCAGCGCTCGACCGCCTCGTCAAGCGTGACGCGCCGCACGGGCGTGCCGGGCGGGAAGGCGGTGAGCAGCCGCGACGGCACGGCGGCGGAGAGCAGCACGAACCGCCCCTGATCGTCGGCGCGGCGGATGAGGCGGCCGAACGCCTGCGCCAGCCGGGCACGGACGATGCGATCGTCATAGGCGCTGCCCCCGCCCGCCATGCGGCGCGCGGCGTGAAGCACGGTCGGCTTGGGCCAGGGCACGCCCTCCATCACCACCAGCCTGAGCGAATGACCGGGCACATCGACTCCGTCCCTCAGCGCGTCGGTGCCGAGCAGCGAGGTGCGCGGATCGTCGCGGAAGATATCCACCAGGGTGCCGGTATCGATCGGGTCGACGTGCTGGGCGAGCAGCGGCAGCCCCTCGCGCGCGAGCCGGTCGGCGATGCGAGCGTGCACGCCACGGAGCCGGCGGATCGCGGTGAACAGGCCGAGCGTGCCGCCGCCCGCCGCGACAATCAGCCGGGCATAGGCATTGGCGAGCGCGGCCAGGTCGCCGCGCTTGACGTCGGTCACCACCAGCACTTCAGCATGGGCGGCATAGTCGAACGGGCTCGGCACCTCGAAATGCGTCGCCGGCTGAGGGAGGTGGATTGCACCACTCCGCGCATCGGCGACATCCCAGTCACCGCCGGCCTTGAGCGTCGCCGAGGTGACCAGCGCGCCGTGTGCCGGCTCCAGCACCGTCCTCGCGAAGGGCCGGCTGGGGTCGAGCCAATGGCGGTGGAGGCCGACGTCCCATTCGCGCCCCTCGCTGCGGTCGACCGCGAGCCAGTCGACGAAGTCGGGATCGGCCGGCCCGCCGATCCGGGCGATCAGCGACAGCCAGGCGCCGACCGTCTCGGTGCGCCAGCCGAGCGAGGCGATCGCCCCCTCAATCCGCGCGCGCGCGGGGCCGTCCATCCAGTCGGGATCGTCCGCCAGCACCGCTTCCAGCCGCCGTCCGAGCGCGACCAGCGGGCGCACCAGCGCGTCGAGCGCGGCACCGGCCGGCCCTGCCGCCTCAACCAGCGCGGCGTCGGGCTCAGCAAGCTCGGTCTCGAGGCCGTAGCCGGCGTCCTCCTCCTTGGCGGCGCGAGCGTAGACGAGGCCGCGCACCGCGGCGAGCAGCGCCTCGACCGGGCCGAACGGCGCCCCCTCCGCCAGCCGGCCTAGCCAGCCGTCGGACGGCAACGCCCGCGCCGCCTCGACCGCGTCCTGGATCGCGCGGCCGCCCTCCTCGTCATAGCTGGCGACGTCGCTGAGCCGCGCCGCCAGCCCGCGCCGGCGGCCGCGCGCAGTGCCCTCCGGGCCGGTGACCCAACGGCGCAGCTCGATTGCCTCGCCGCCGGTCAGCGCCGCGGCGAACATCGAATCGGCGGCGTCGAACAAGTGATGGCCTTCGTCGAAGACGTAGCGGGTCGGCCGGCTCGCGGTCTCGCGGCCGCGGGCGGCGTTGACCATCACCAGCGCATGATTGGCGATGACGATGCTCGCCTCGGCGCTGGCGCGGGTCGCGCGCTCGATGAAGCATTTCCGGTAGTGCGGGCAGCCGGCGTAGATGCACTCGCCGCGCCGGTCGGTGAGCGCGGTCGATCCGTTGCGGCGGAACAGAGTCGGCAGCCAGCCGGGCAGATCGCCGCCGACCATGTCGCCGTCGGCGCTATAGGCCGCCCAGCGCGCGACGAGTTGCGCCAGGATCGCGGCGCGGCCTGCGAAGCCGCCCTGCAGCGCATCCTCGAGGTTGAGCAGGCACAGGTAATTCTCGCGCCCCTTGCGCGTGACGACGCGCAGGTTGCGCTCGGCCGGATCGGGATAAAGCCGCACGGTCTCGTGCGCCAATTGGCGCTGCAGCGCCTTGGTGAAGGTCGACACCCACACCGCGCCGCCCGCCGCCTCCGCCCACAGCGAGGTGGGGGCGAGATAGCCGAGCGTCTTGCCGATCCCGGTCCCTGCCTCGGCCAGCACGAGATTGGGCGAATCGCGCATCATCCGCGGTGCGAATGCTTTGGTCGCGGCGTCGGCGAAGGCATGCTGACCCTCGCGCCGCTCGGCCCCGGCGCCGGTAAGGGCGTTGAGGCGCGCGGAGACCTGGCCGTCGCCAATCATCACCGTGCGCGGGGCGGGGCGGGGTGCGGCCTCGCTCCATTCGGGGAGCTTCGAGAACAGCCAGCGTTCGGCCTTGTCGGGCCTGGCGAGGCGCGCGGCCACCGCCGGCGCCCACGGCCAGCGCAGGCGCTGAAGGTTCTGCGCGGCGGTCCAGGCGCCCTCGCGTTCGGGCCAGTCGGTTTCGAGCAGCTCCAGCAGCGCCCCGGCGGCACGGCGGAGGAACGGAGCGACGTCGGCATCGCTCGCCGGCGGCTCGATGCCGAGCGCCTGTGCCAGCCCCTTGGGCGTCGGCACGGCGAACACGGCCGGCCGAACGAAGGCGAACAGCTCCAGGAGATCGAGCCCATTGAGCTCGGGATGTCCCAGCCGCTGCCCGACCAGCGGCGCGTTGAGCAGGATGACGGGGGTATCAGCGGCGATCCGGATCGCCTCGCCGCGGCTGATCGCACGCGCGCCGCCCCACAGGTCGTCGTCATCGGCGATCCAGATGCCGCCATGGCTGGCGTGAAGGGCGGGATGGGGCAGCATCACCTCTGCTTAGACTGGTCGGAACGATTGAGGAACAGCTCAACCTACCCTTATGGCTGAGCTTCTCCATTTCGTTCCGCGATTGGGGACAGAACGGCTATCATCCGGTCCGCAGCCGCCCTTCCGAATCCAATGACCCGAAAGGCATGCACGATGGCCAGCGCGATCGATGAAACGAAGCTTCATGCCTTCGTCGGCAAGATGCTGGGCGATCTCGGCGGAGCGATGAGCGTGCCGACGGTCCGCATCGGCCTGCGGCTCGGATTGTTCGACGCGCTTCAGCAGGGGCCCGCCACCGCCGGCGAGCTCGCCGCGCGCGCGGGCGGCCTGCACGAGCGCTACGTCCGCGAATGGGCGCTGGCGCAGGCAGCCAATGGCAACATCGACTATGACGCGTCCGCCGACCGCTTCAGCCTGTCGCCGGAGCAGGCGATGGTGTTCACCCTCGCCGACAGTCCGGTCTACCTGCCCGGCGCGTTCGAGCTGGTCGCGGCGATGATCGAGGCCGAGCCGCGGGTCGAGGATTGCTTCCGCCGCGGCACCGGCGTGCGCTGGGGCGATCATGCCGGCTGCCTGTTCTGCGCGACCGGCGCCTTCTTCCGGCCCGGCTACGTCAACAACATCGTCCAGAACTGGATTCCGGCGCTGGACGGCGTCGAAGCCAGGCTGCGCGAAGGCGCGCGCGTGGCGGATATCGGATGCGGAGTCGGCTTCTCGACATTGCTGATGGCAGAGGCCTATCCCGAGAGCAGCTTCGTCGGCTTCGATTTCCATGAACCCTCGATCGAGGAGGCGCGCCGTCACGCGGACCATCACGGCCTGTCCGACCGCGTCCGCTTCGAGGTCGCCCAGGCGAAGGAAATCGCCGAGGAGGGTTTCGATCTCGTCACCATGTACGATTGCCTGCATGACATGGGCGATCCGCGTGGCTGCGCGGCTCATATGCGCCGGATTCTTGCCGAGGGCGGCAGCTGGATGATCGTCGAGCCGATCGCGGGCGACACACCTGCCGACAACATGAACCCGGTCGGGCGGCTCTACTACAACGCCTCGACCATGATCTGCATCCCCACGTCGCTCGATCAGGAAGTGGGCGAAGGGCTCGGCGCACAGGCGGGCGAGCGACGGCTCGGCGCCGTGATCCGGGACGGCGGCTTCACACAGGTGAGGCGGGCGACCGAGGGGCCCTTCAACATGGTGCTCGAAGCCCGTTGAGACCTACGGCCTTCGGTTCGGTGCTGGTGCTGGCGATTGCGGGCGCGCTTCGCTAGACGCACGCGGTCATGACCGTTTCACCCGAACTCCGAACCGCCGCCCTCGAGTCCAAAGCCTGGCCCTATGAGGAAGCGCGCAAGCTGCTCAAGCGCTGGCCGGAGGGGAAGCCGGGCGGAGAGGCGATCCTGTTCGAGACCGGCTACGGCCCCTCGGGCCTGCCGCACATCGGCACCTTCAACGAGGTGCTGCGCACGACGATGGTGCGCAACGCCTTCCATGCGCTCAGCGACCGGCCGACGCGGCTGATCGCGTTCAGCGACGACATGGACGGCCTGCGCAAGGTGCCGGACAACGTCCCCAACAAGGAGATGTTGGCCGCCAATCTCGGCAAGCCGCTGACGCGTATCCCCGATCCGTTCGGCAAGTACGAGAGCTTCGCGCATCACAACAATGCGATGCTGCGCGAATTCCTCGACCGCTACGGCTTCGACTATGAGTTCGCGTCGTCCACCGACTATTACGGCTCGGGACGCTTCGACGAGGCGATTCGCAACGTGCTCAGGAGCTGGCAGGCGATCCTCGACATCATGCTGCCGACGCTGCGCGCCGAGCGCCGCGCCACCTATTCGCCGGTGCTGCCGGTCAGCCCCAGGTCGGGCGTGGTGCTGCAGGTGCCGGTCGAGGTGGTCGATGCCGACGCCGGCACCATCGCCTTCGAGGACGAGGGCGAGCGGATCGTCCAGTCCGCGCTCGGCGGCCTGTCCAAGCTCCAGTGGAAGGTCGACTGGGCGATGCGCTGGGTGGCGCTCGGCGTCGACTATGAGATGGCGGGCAAGGACCTGATCGATTCGGTGATCCAGTCGGGCAAGATCGCCCGCGCGCTCGGCGGACGGCCGCCCGAGGGCTTCAACTACGAGATGTTCCTCGACGAGAAGGGCGAGAAGATCTCCAAGTCCAAGGGCAACGGCCTGTCGATCGAGCAGTGGCTGACCTATGGCCCCGACGAGAGCCTCGCCTTCTACATCTACCGCGAGCCCAAGAAGGCCAAGTCGCTGCATTTCGGCGTGGTCCCGCGCGCGGTCGACGATTACTGGCAGTTCCGCGCCAACTATCCCGGCCAGCCGATCAAGGAACGGCTTGGCAATCCCGTCCACCACATCCACGACGGCAAGCTGCCGGAGGGGACGCTGCCGGTCACCTTCGGGCTGCTGCTCAACCTGGTCGGAGTGATGGGCGAGGCGACCAAGGAGCAGGTGTGGGGATACCTCCGCAACTACGTCCCCGACGCCACGCCCGAGAACCAGCCCGAGCTCGACCGGCTGATCGGCTATGCGCTGGCCTATGCGCGCGATTTCGTGGCGCCGACGCTGAAGCGCCGCGCGCCCGAGGGGGTGGAGGTCGCGGCGCTGGAGCGGCTCGATGCCGAGCTCGCCGCGCTGCCCGAGGACGCCAGCGCCGAGGACATCCAGAACATCGTCTACGAGATCGGCAAGGCGCAGTTTGGAGAACTGGGCGGTTTCGCCGAGCTGCGCGACTGGTTCAAGGCGCTCTACGAGACGCTGCTGGGATCGAGCCAGGGGCCGCGGATGGGGAGCTTCATCCGGCTCTACGGCATCGCCAACAGCCGCAGGCTCATCGCGGAGGCGCTGGCTCGCTGACCGGCACCGCCCAGGCGAGCCGCACCGGCGCCTCGCCGCCGGGATCGCGGATCGCCTCGACGCCCGCCTCGGCCAGCGCGCGCGCCACCGTCTCGACCTCTTCGGCGGGGCCGCTGACCCGCATCGCCTCGCCGCGCCGCGCGGCGGCCCAGGCGGCATCGCCGATCGCCGCCCTGCCGATCGCGCTGGGGACGTCGCCGTCGAAGGGCACGATGCCGGGCGTGGCCGGCGGCGGCACGAGATGGACGGACCAGCCGTCGGCTCCCTGTGCGAGCCGCACCTCGAGCGCGTGATAGGCGGCGAGCCCCGCCCCGGGCAGCGGATCGGCGCGGACGAACGCCTGGCGCTTGCCCGAATCGATCAGCACCTGACCGCGGTTCACCCCGGCGGCGAGCGCCAGCCCCTCGGCGAGGCGATTGGCCAGCGGATCGGCGGCCGCAGGGGCGGTCGCGCCGGCCTGCTGGATCGCCGCCGCCTCGGCCTGGCCGACGCCGACGCGATACTGGTCGATGGTCATCGCCGCGGGGCGGCCGACGAGGCGCGCGAACTCAGCGGCGGCGGCGCTTTCGGCGTCGTCGCGATAGCTGGGCGTCAGCACGCTGGCGCGGACCGCGAGCGGCTGCGCGCCGAAATCGACGTCGATCTGGCTGATCCGCGCCTTGTCGGGAAAGGCGCTGGCGACCGCGGCGCGCGCCTGACGGCCGGCGAGGCCTTCCCAGGCGATCTGGCGCAGGGTGAGCCCGAGCGGGACCGCCAGCGCGACGAAGGTCGCGACGATGAACGCGCTCTGCCACAGGGTCTGCTCGGGCGTCAGGCGCGGGCCGAAGCCGTAGAGGCGCGCCATCACCGCGCCCGACAGCGCGATCGTCACGAAATTGGTGATGAAGAGGAGCAGCGCGCCGAAGAACACCGTCCCGTTGGCGGTGGCGAGCCCGAAGCCGACGGTGGCGAGCGGCGGCATCAGCGCAGTGGCGATGGCGACGCCGACGATGGTGCCGGCACGGCTGCGGATCGTCGCATAGGCGCCGGCCAGCGCGGAGAACAGCGCGACGAGCAGGTCGAAGAGGTTGGGCCGGGTGCGCGCCGCGATCTCGCTGGTCACGTTCTGGAGCGGCGACAAGAGCACGATCAGCGCGCAGAACAGGACGGCGCACACCGCTCCCGCCGCCAATGCGCCAGCCGAGCGGCGGATATAATGGAGGTCGAGCGTCGCCAGCGCGAAGCCCAGGCCGATGATCGGCCCCATCAGCGGTGAGATCAGCATCGCCCCGATCACCACCGCCGGCGACGACAGCAGCAGGCCGAGCATGGCGATGCCGGCCGACATCAGGATCATGAAGACGTAGCGGCCGTTCCAGCCGGCATCCTCATGGATACTCTCCAGCACCTCGCGATGCTCGACCTCGGCGATGACGTTGGCGCGCCACCAGCGCGCGAACACGGCGACGGGGGAAGGGCGATCCATCGCCCGAGCTTATGCGGTTTTGAGCGCGCCCCACAACCGGTTCGGCTTTGCCGCACGGGACCAGTCGGTTAGGACGGCACCATGGATGAGCGCACGACCCCGAAGGCGATCCGGCCTGCCGTTCGCGTGGTTTCGCTGACGCGCGACTTCCTCGCGACCGAAGCGGCGGGCGGCATCCTGCTGATGGGCGCGGCGGCGCTGGCGATGATCGTCGCCAACTCGCCGCTCGCGCACGGCTATTTCGAGGCGCTGCATTTCGAGACCGGGCCGGTGCTGTCGCCCAAGCTCGGGCCGATGAGCGTGCACCTGTGGATCAACGACGCATTGATGGCGGTGTTCTTCCTGCTGGTCGGGCTGGAGATCAAGCGCGAGGTGGTCGACGGCGGCCTGTCCAGCGCCGAGCGGCGGCGGCTGCCGCTGATCGCGGCGGCGGCGGGGATGCTGGTGCCGATGGCGGTCTATTTCGCGGTCGCGGGCGGCCATCCCGAGCTGCATCGCGGCTGGGCGATCCCGGCGGCGACCGACATCGCCTTCGCGATCGGCGTGCTGGCGCTGCTCGGCGATCGCGTGCCGGCGTCACTCAAGCTGCTGCTGACCGCGCTCGCCATCGTCGACGACATGGGCGCGGTGGCGATCATCGCGGTCGGCTATACCGAAGGGCTGAACCTGCCCGCGCTCGCCGCAGCAGCGGGAATCGCGCTGGCGATGTGGGCGATGAACCGGGGCGGCGTGAAGGCGCTGTGGCCCTATTTGATCAGCTTCCTCGCGCTATGGCTGGCGACGCTGATCTCCGGCGTGCATGCGACGATCGCCGGAGTGGTGGCCGCGCTGACCATCCCAATCACCAAGTCGCCCGCCGCGCCCGACGATACGCATTCGCCGCTCCACCGGCTGGAGCATGCGCTGCACCCTTGGGTCGCCTATCTGATCGTGCCGCTGTTCGGCTTCGCCAATGCGGGGGTATCGCTGTCCGGCATGTCTCTCGCCACGCTCGGCGAGCCGCTGGTGCTCGCGATCCTGCTCGGGCTGTTCGTCGGCAAGCAGGCCGGCATCCTCGGCGGCATCGCGCTGGCGGTGAAGCTCAAGATCGCGCCGCGGCCGCGCGGCTGCGGCTGGCGGCACCTCTACGGCATGGCGCTGGTCGCCGGGATCGGCTTCACCATGAGCCTGTTCATCGGCGGTCTCGCTTTCGCGGACCCGCTGCTGCAGGACCAGGTGAAGGTCGGCGTGCTGGTCGGGTCGCTGCTGTCGGCGCTGCTCGGCGTGATCGTGCTGCGGTTGGGGCCTCCGCAGGCAGCCCAGCCCGACTGATCCCGATCAGCGCACGACCAGCTTCGTATAGAGGTGCCAGGTCGCGTAGCCGAGCACCGGCAGGACCACCGCCAGCCCGACGAAGAAAGGAATCGTACCGACGATTAGCAAGGCGGCGACGATCAGGCCCCAGCGGAGCATGACGCCCCGGTTGGCGGAAACGGCGCTGAGCGAAGTGTCGACCGCCGTCCGCGCGTCGACGTCCTTGTCGACCAGCATCGGCATGGACACGACGCTCACTGCCAGCACCGCGGCCGCGAAGGCAGCACCGAGGAGATTGCCTGCTATGATCAGCGCCCAGCCCTCCGGGGTGGTGAACAGGCGGGATACGAACGCGCCCACGCTCTCCGGAGCGGGTCCCATCAGCGCGAAGTAGAGCGTGGCGGCAGCCGTCACCCACGCGCCGAAGATCGCCAGCAGGACACCGGTCACGACGGCGATCGAATCGAAGGCGGGCCGCTTCGTCACGTCGAGGAAGTGCGACCAGTCGGCCGCGAGCCCTTGCTCGCGGCGCCGCGCCAGCTCGTAGAATCCTATGGCGGCGGCGGGCCCCAGCAGGGAGATGCCGGCCGCGAGCGGAAAGAACAGCGGGATCAGCGACCCGCGCAGCGCCACGATCGCCGCAATGAAGCCGACCATCGGATAGATGATACCGACGAAGATCAGATCGCCGCGCCGGTCCATGAAATCACCCCAGCCCTCGCGGAGGGCAGCTCTGAGATCAGACGTGGTGATGGTGCGGACCTCAAGGGCCTGGGCAGGACGATCGATGCCTTCGACCTGAGCGATTGCCATGACGCGCTCCTTCGAGCCCCCGCCCGGCGATCATACGCTTTCGGCGGCGCAGCGGCAATGTTTGCAGAGTAGCGATCAGTTCGGCCGGCCCGAGTCCATGCCCAGCCGATAGGGCGGCTCGGCTGCGAGCACCGGCGCCGGGCGCTCCGGCGGGACCAGCGGCGCAGCGTCGTCGAGGCCGCGGCCGGCGACGTTGGCCGCGGCGAGTTTCGGGCCGGCGAACCCGCTCACCTCGACATGCTCGATCCGCACGCCCCGCATGTTGGCGAGCGCGATGCCTTTGCCGCAGGTGCCGGTGACGTCGCGCAGCGTGAAGCCGTCGAGCGATTTGTCGGGGTGGATGTTCACCGCCTCGACCAGGACCGGCACGTCCTTCACCCGGATGCGCTCGAAGGTGAAATTGGCGAGCCGCGGCACGCCGTCCATGCCGGGCACGGGGAATTGGTCCTGCTTGCCGCTGTCGAGGAAGTTGAGGCGCAGGAAGCCGTTGCCCGCGCCCGACACCTCGAGGTCGCGCATCGTGATGTCCTCGATGAAGGCACCGCGTCCCGGGCGGCTCTTGAGGTAGATGGCGAAGGTGTAGGCGAGCAGGCATTTGCAGCGCTCGACTAGGACGCGGCGGATGCCGCCCGAAGTCTCGCTGCCAATGCCGATGCAGGCCCAGCGATGGTCGCGGAAGGTGCAGTCGGCGATCGTCACGTCCTCGGTCGGGCGGCCGATCATGCTGCCTTCCATCCCGCGCCCGGACTTGAGCGAGATGCAGTCGTCGACCGTGTCGAAGTCGCAATGCTCGATCGCGACGCGGCGGCAGCTGTCGACGTCGATGCCGTCGGCATTGCCCTTCACCGTCAGGCCGCGGAATAGTGCGTCCTCGCAATAGACCGGGTGGATCGACCACATGTCGTTCTGCTGCGTGTCGAGGTCGGTGACGTTGAGCCCCTGCACGCCGACGAACTCGAGTAGCGCGGGGTGGCGGAGACCGGAGGTGGCGACGCGGCCGCGGATCGCCGGCGATCCGACGATGCGGCCCTTGCCGACCAGCGCGACGTTGCGCGCGTCCTGCGCCCAGACGAGGCCGATATGACCGGGAATCCAGCGGCCCTCCCAGCGGACCTGCGTCACCGGATAGTCGCGGACGTCGGGTGAGCCCTGCAGCGTCGCGCCCTCTTCGATCCTGAGCGTGGTGTCGGATCCGATCCGGATCGCGCCGGTCAGGAAGGTGCCGCCCGCCAGCACCACCTCGCCGCCGCCGAGCACGGCCGCGCGGTCGAGCGCCTGCTGGACGGCGGCGGTATCCCTGGCGATGCCATCGCCTCTTGCGCCGAAGTCGCGCGGGTCGAGGCGGACGCCGTTCGCCGCCGGCTTGGTCGGCTTCGGGCGTGCCGGCTCTATTCGCGAGCGGGCCAGCAGCGGTCCGGCGCCGGCAGCGAGCGCGCCCGCAGCGGCAAGGACGGTCCGGCGGTCGGTCGGCATCGGCATCCCCCCTTCGATCGGTCTCCGCCGAAGTCTATCTCGACCGCCAGGTGAAGACCGAGGTCGCGGCATAGTTCCACACCGCGCCGACCAGGATGCCGGCGAGCCCCGCCGCCCACCAGCCATAGTCGTAATCGGCGAACAGATAATTGGCGATGCCGACGTTGGCGATCGCGCCGATCGAGCAGGCGGCGACGAAGGTGAGCAGGCCGCGCACGATCTGCCGGGCGCCCTTGAGGCGACGGTCGCGGTAGGTGAGGGTGTTGTTGACGAAGAAGTTGAAGATCATCGCCAGTACCGTCGCAATCGACTGCGCCCACAGGAACGGCGGATAATGCGCCTCCATCATGATCGTGAGTGCGCCCATGTGGACGAACACGCCAAGGCCGCCGATGAACATGAACGACAGGAAGCGCGCCGGCACGACATGGCCGATCAGCTTGTCGACGAGCAGCAGCAGATATTCCCAGGTGATCAGCGCATCGAGCTTGCTCTCGCCGGCCTCGCGCGGACGGAAGCAATAGGGGACCTCGACCGTGCGCAGCGGCCGCTCGGCCGAGGCGCAGATGTCGAGCAGGATCTTGTAGCCCTGGCCGGAGAGTTCGCGGACGGCGGAGTCGAACGCGGACCGCGTGATCGCGAAGAAGCCGCTCATTGGATCGGAGATGTCGGCGCCGGTGACTAGCCGCGCGAGGCGCGTCGCCACCGCGCTCACCCGCGCCCGCTGCGCGTCCCAGCCTCCGATGCTCCCTCCGGCGGCGTAGCGCGAGCCGATCGCCACGTCGGCGGCGCCGTTTTGCAGCAGGTCGAGCATCTGAGGCAGGATGCGCTCGTCGTGCTGGAGATCGGCGTCGATCACGGCGACATAGGGGGTGGAGGTGCTGAGCATCCCCTCCGTCACCGCGGTAGCGAGCCCGCGCCGGCCTATGCGGTGGAGCATCCGCACACGCCCGTCGCGCGCCGCCATCTCCGCGATCGCCTCGCGGGTGCCGTCGGTCGAGTCGTCATCGACGAACACCACCTCGAATGGAATGCCGGCGAGCGCCGCCTGCAGCGCGTCATAGAGCCGGCTGACGTTGTCGCGCTCGTTGAACGTCGGCACGATCACCGAGAGGATCGGTATGGGCGCCGGTGAAAGGTTCGACGCGTCGATCTTCGATTCGGCCATCGGGCTGCTGCTCATCGCGGCGGCCTTTAGCCGATATCGGCGGGAAGGCCATATGCCCCTGAAAGCATTAAGGTCTTCCTGAGGTGATGCGCCGAATGGCCGGTTCAGCTCGCCTGCCGCTTGTTCGAATCCTCCATCAGTGGAAGTCATGGCTGCGGATCGGAATCGAATCTTCGTCCCGCCGGCTGCGCCAATGATTGCCAGGACGGGGGGGCTGCGGGTGCCGGGGCGGACCATCGCTGGCCGCGCCGTCACCGGGAGCGGCAAGGCGCGGCAGGTCGATCGCGCCGACCTCGCGCAGCATGTCCGAATAGTCGACGATGCGGTCGACGATGATGTGGATCACCTCGCCCTCGCGCTGCACCTCGCCCTGTACGCCGATCATCGTCGCGGTCATGATCGTGCGGCGCTGCGCCTCGAACCGGTCGCGCCACACGATCGCGTTGGCAATGCCGGTCTCGTCCTCCAGCGTGAGAAACAGCACGCCGGTGGCGGTGGCCGGGCGCTGGCGCACCAAGATCACGCCCGCAACTTCCACCTTACGGCCGGACCGTACCTGCTTGAGCCCCGCGGCAGGCGTCACGCCCAGCAGATCGAGCCGGCCGCGCAGGAAGGACACCGGATGCGCGCGCAGCGAAAGCTGGATGGCGCGATAATCCTCCACCACCTCGCGCCCTGCGGTCAGCGGCGTCAGCGCAACGCTGGGTTCGCGCCGATCGGCGAGCCCTAGCGGCATCGGCTTCTCGCCGAGCGCGCGCACCGCCCAAAGGGCCTGCCGCCGGTCATGTCCGAAGCAGCGGAAGGCATCCGCCCGCGCCAGCCGCTCGAGCACCGCGGGCCTGACCCCGGAGCGTCGCCACACGTCCTCGACCGAGGTGAAGGGGCCGGCGGCACGCGCTTTCAGGAGTCTCTCCTCGACATCCTCCTTGCCGACCCCGCTCACGATCCTGAGGCCGAGCCGAAGCGGCGCAAGCGCCGCCCATTCCTCGTCGGTGCCGTAGAAGCCCGGATGCCTCTCGCGTCCCGTAGCCCGCGCCGCGGGCGCCAAGCACGTGTCCCATGCGCTCGCGTTGACGCACGGCGGCAGGAACTCGACCCCATGCTCGCGCGCATCGCGGACGATCTGCGCGGGGGCGTAGAACCCCATCGGCTGCGCGTTGAGCAGCGCCGCGCAGAACACGTCGGGATGATGCGCCTTCATCCATGACGAGGCATAGGCGATCTTGGCGAAGCTGGCGGCGTGGCTCTCGGGGAAGCCGTAGTTGGCGAAGCCCTCGATCTGCTTGACCATCCGCTCCGCGAAGTCGAGGCTGATGCCGTTCCTCAGCATGCCCTCGATCAGCTTGGGCCGGAACTCGCCGACGTTGCCGGTCGCCTTGAACGTCGCCATCGCCTTGCGCAGCCTGTCCGCCTCGCCGCCGGTGAAGTCGGCGCCGACGATGGCGACCTGCATCGCCTGTTCCTGGAACAGCGGCACGCCCAGCGTCTTCTTGAGCACGGCCTCCAGCTTTTCGGACGGATATTCGACCAGATGGGGATTCTGCCGGCGCTTGAGATAGGGGTTCACCATGTCGCCCTGGATCGGTCCGGGCCGCACGATCGCGACCTGGATGACCAGGTCGTAGAACTCCTCGGGCTTCATCCGGGGCAGCATCGACATCTGCGCACGGCTCTCGATCTGGAAGACGCCGAGCGTGTCGGCCTTGCGGATCATGGCGAAGGTCGCCTGGTCGTCGTCCTGGAATTCGGGGCTGTCCAGCGTCATCGGGCGCCCCTTGTGCTCGGCCATCAGTTCGAACGCGCGGCGCATGCAGCCGAGCATGCCGAGCCCCAGCACGTCGACCTTCATGAAGCCCAGCTCCTCGATGTCGAGCTTCTCCCACTCGACCACCCAGCGGTCGGGCATGGCGGCGGGTTCGATCGGGATCAGCGTGTCGAGCCGGTCACGCGTGAGCACGAAGCCGCCCGGATGCTGCGACAAGTGCCGCGGCATGCCGACCAGTTCGTTGGCGAGCTCGATCGCCAGCGCGACCCGCGGATGACCGGTGTCGACGCCGAGCGCCCGGCTGTGCTTCTCCTCGATGCCGTCGCCTGAGACGCCCCAGACCTGCCCCGCCAGCGCGCCGGTCAGGTCCTCCGACAGGCCCAGCGCCTTGCCGACCTCGCGGATCGCGCCGCGCGAGCGGAAACGGCTGACCACCGCGGTCAGCGCGGCATGGTTGTGGCCGTAGGTCTCGTAAATCCATTGGATCACCTCCTCGCGCCGCTCGTGCTCGAAATCGACGTCGATGTCGGGCGGCTCGTGACGCTCCTCGGAGATGAAGCGCTCGAACAGGAGGCCGCGCTCGATCGGGTCGATCGAGGTGATGCCGAGCACGTAGCAGATCATCGAATTGGCGGCCGATCCGCGGCCCTGGCAGAGGATACCCTCGCTCCGCGCGTAGCTGACGATCGAGTTCACCGTCAGGAAATAGGGCGCATAGCCCATCTGCCGGACCAGGGAGAGTTCGCGGTCGAGCAGCGCGCGATAGTCGGGCGGCACCTTGCCGCCGAACGTCCGGTCGAGCGCGTTGTGGGCCAGCCGCTCCAGCGCCTCCTGCGGCGTGCGGCCGGTCATCACGATCTCGTCGGGATACTGATAATCGAGATCGCGAGGATTGAAGGTGCAGCGCTCGACGATCGCCTCGACCGCGTCGAGCGCCTCGGGGAAGCGGGCGAAGCGGCGGGCCATGTCCTCGGGCGTCTTGAGATGGCGGTCGGCGCTGCGCTCGCGGCGGAAGCCGAGCTCGTCGATCGTGCATTTCTCGCGGATCGCGGTGACCACGTCCTGCAGCATCCGCTTGTCGGGCGTGTGGTAGAGCACGTCGCCGGTTGCGAGCGGCGTCAGGCCATGGCGGCGCGCAGCCTCGGCGAGATTGTGGAGACGCAGGGCCTCGCCCGGTCGGCGGTGCGGGGTCAGTGCGACATGCCCGCGTGTCCCGAACACGTCCGCCATCCAGCGCAGCGACAGGGGATCGCCCTCGTCCGCCATCCCCGGCACCAGCGCGCCGACCAGCCCTTCGCTCGCCTCGGTGACGTCCTCCCAATGAAGGAAACATTTCCCTTTCTCACCGCGCTTGGGATCGGCGCGCAGCTTGCCCTTGGAGAGGAGCCGGGTCAGCCGCGACCAGGCCGCCCGATCTTCCGGCCACACCAATATCGAGGCGCCGTCGACGAGGTCGAGACGGCAGCCGGCGACCATGCGGATCGGGCAGCCCTGCTTGGTGATCGCCTCCGCCGCGACCAGTCCGCGCACGATCCCGCCCACCGAGTTGCGGTCGCAGATGCCGAGCGCCGGCATCCCCATCAGCGCGGCCGTCGAGAACAGCTCCTCCGCCGACGACACCCCGCGTAGGAACGAGAAATGGGTGGTCACCTGAAGCTCGGAATAGGTCATCCGAACACGCCGTGCATGAACCAGCGGAGATCGCCGCTGGCAGTTCGCTCACCGTCGCCGCGCCGATAGAGCCAGAAGCGCGCGCCGGTTTCGTCCTCGACCCGGAAATAGTCGCGCACCGAATGCCGCTCGGACGGGCGGCGCCACCATTCGCCCTGGATGCGCTCGGGGCCGTCGGCGCGGATCACGCGATGGGTGACGCCGCGCCAGGTGAAGCGCCGCGGCGGATGGTCGGGCAGCTCGTACAGGACGTTGTCGACCTCCTCGGGCCGCGCCAGCAGCCGCGCCGGCCGTGGCCACAGCGGCGTCCAGGGATCGAGCGGCCCTAGCCGCTTCAATCGCGCGACGTCGTCGATTGGCGGCTCGGTGCCCGTCCGGCCCGGCGGATCGAGCGGCGGAGCGACCGCGACGCTGCGCTCGGGAACGTCGCTCTCGATCGGCTCGGTGCGCCAGATGCGGGCGCCGCGTGTCGTCAGCGTGTCGATCAGCGGGGCGAGATCGGGGGCGGTCTCTTCGTCGAGCCGTTCGGCGAAGGATTGGGGTTCCAGCGGGTCGGTCGCACGGACGACGAGCGTCATCGCGTCGATGCCATAGCCGGGCTCGACGCTCTCGATCCGGCGGACGAGCAGTTTGAGGATGTGTGCGCCATCGCGGCTCGGCCGAGCGAGGCCGATGCGGATGCGTTGCGGCACATGGTCGACCCGCTCGGCGATCAGCTCGATGCGGCGCGCGCCGAGCCCCTCGGCGGTGAGCGCCTGGGCGAGGCAGGGGACCAGCACACCGAGCCAATGCTCGATCGCCTCGGCTGTGGCGATCGGCTCGGCGAAGCGCTGGACGACGGCGATCGTCTCGCGCGGGACGATGGGATCGACTGGCTCGGCGATACGGCCCAGCGCCTGATCCAGCCGTGCGACCAGCGCGTCCCCTAGCCGCCGGGCGAGCGGCGCGCGCGGCATGGTGACGAGCTGGCCGATTGTGTCGATGCCGAGGGTACGCAGCAGATCGAGCTGAGCTTCGTCGAGTCGCAGCGCGCGCGGCGGCAGCGGCGCCAGCATCGTCGCCTGCTCGCCCGGCGGGCATAGACAAATCCGCGGCCCGTGGCGGGCGAGCGCATGTGCCGCGCCCGGCGTGTCGGCGATTGCGATCCGCGCGGTGAAGCTGAAATGCGCGAGCAGCCGGATCAGCTGCCGCGCCATGTTCTGCTCGCCGCCATGAAGGTGCGCGACGCCGGTCATGTCGATCAGCAGCCCGTCGTCGCCGTCGAGCCAAACGGTCGGCGACCAGCGCCGAGCGAGCAGGGTGGCGAGACGGAGCATGTCGGCGCGGTCGCCTTCAGGATCGGCATCGCGCACGACCAGTCCGGGATTGAGCGCTCGCGCGGTGGTGAGCGCCATACCGGGAGCGATGCCTACTGTCCGAGTTTCGGGTGAAGCCGCAGCGATCAGGATGCGGCTGCCGACGCGGTGGGATGTGACCAGAAGCTCCTCCCCGACACGGGGAGGGGAACCATTCGTCGCAGACGAATGGTGGAGGGGGCCCTCCACCTCGGTCACCGCTCGTGGCTGGGCCCCCTCCACCACTCGCTTCGCGAGCGGTCCCCCTCCCCATGCCGGGGAGGAGCTGTTCTCCAGTGCCCATCTCGCCCCCGGCCGCCAGCTGCCTTCCCGCGAAGGAACCGACGCCGGCGTTCGCCCGCCCTCAGGCGGCGGCGCGGCGGCGTGTGTCGGCGCGGCCCGCCGCAGCCGTTCGATCGGCCAGTGCGGCAGGTAGAGCGCAGCGACCCGTTTCATCGCAAGCCTCCACGGTCCAGTTACCCGGCTCGCCCCCGCGCTGGCGGGTGAGCTCGATCCGCCAGCGTGCCCGCCCCACGCCCTCCACCGGCAGCGGTGCCGACGGCGCGCTCGCCACCCGCCAGCGCGTCACCGCCGCCGAGGGAGGCCCGAGCGGATCGGCGCCGGCGCGGCCATGGCGCCTCATGAGCAGCGCGATCGTCCGTCCGCCCTCGGCGGCGAGCTGGAGCCGCCGCGTCGCCGCCATTTCGGCGCGCTTGATCTCGCCGATCACCGCGCCGAGCCCGCGATGCCTGAGCCCCTCCTCCATGATGGCGAGCAGGTCGGCATCGTCCTGAGCCTCGGCATAGATCAGCCGGTGCGGCGCCAGCCCAGCCTGCGCCAGCCCCGGCGCGAACAAATCGCGGCGCCGCACCACCCACAGCACTGGGCCCCAGGCGCGCGCGGCGATGCCGGCAAGGAACAGGGTCGCCGCGGCATCATCCCCCAGTCCCGGCGATGCGGCGGCGACCTCGTGCAGCGCGTCTAACCTCAGACCCCCATCGGTCAGCGCCGCATCGACCGGCGCCATCCCGAACGGCAGCGCCGGCCGCCGGCGGAAGCCGCCGCTCTCCAGCCCGCGAAGCTCTTCGCGCAATCGGGCAAGGACCTGGGTTCTGGACAAGCTCACGACTCGGGCAATGACGAATGTTCGTATTTTGTTCCATGCAGCCGGCGAGTCAAGCGACGACGAGATGCCCCGACGAAGTCACGAGCGGCTCTGGACCCTTTGTCATCCTGCGGGCACAGTCGGGCGCATCAGGGGGATTTTCGATATGACCTTTCGCTTGACGCTTGCCTTGCTCGCCACGACCTCGCTCGTCATGTCCGTCACCGCTTCCGCTCAGACGCCCGCCCCCGCTGCCGCGAAGGTGGACGCCTCGCCGCTCACCGCGCCCTGGCCGGGGCCGCACGGCGGCGTGGTGCCATGGGACCGGATCAAGCCGGCGATGTTCCCGGCTGCGTTCGAGACGGCGATGGCCGAGTGCCGGCGCGAGATCCAGGCGATCCGCGACAAGCGTTCCGCTCCCACCTTCCAATCGATCATCGAGCCGCTGGAACTCAGCTGCGACACGCTCGACCGGGTGATGGCCGCCTGGGGCGTCTACACCAGCAATCTCGCCACCAAGGAGGTGCAGGACCTCGACCAGGAATGGAGCCCGAAGCTCGCCGCCTTCTATGATGAGATCACGCTCGATCCCTTGCTGTTCCAACGGGTGAAGGCGGTCTACGACACGCGCGCCAGCCGGAAACTCGACCCGCAGCAGCTCCGCCTCGTCGAGCGCACCTATCGCAGTTACGTGCGCTCCGGTGCAGCACTCAGCGAGGCGCAACGCGCCGAGGTGACCCGCATCAATCAGCAACTCGCCGGTGCCTTCGCCGAGTTCAGCCGCAAGCTGCTCGCCGACGAGGAGACCTGGATCGTCCTCGACGACGCGAAGCAGCTCGACGGGTTGCCCGACAGCGTCAAGGCGGCGATGCGCGCCGCCGCCGAGGAGCGCGGGCTTGCCGGCAAATGGGTGGTGGTCAACACCCGCTCCTCGGCCCAGCCCTATCTCATGTACGCGACCGACCGGGCCATGCGCGAGAAAGTGTGGCGTGCGTTCGTGAACCGCGGCGACAACGGCGACGCCAACGATACCAAGTCGACCATCGCCACCATCCTCAAGCTCCGCCAGGAGCGGGCGAAGCTGCTCGGCTTCAAGAACCACGCCTGGTACCGGATGGACGACACCATGGCCGAGACCCCGGCCAATGCCATGGCGCTGATGACGCGCGTCTGGCCGGCCGCGGTCGCTCGGGTGAAGCAGGAAGTCGCCGACATGCAGGCGGTCGCCGATCAGGAAGGCGCCGGCATCACCATCCAGCCCTGGGACTATCGCTACTACGCCGAGAAGGTGCGCAAGGCGAAGTACGACCTCGACGAGGCGGAGATCAAACCCTACCTCGAGCTCGGCAACATCCTCCAGGGCGCCTTCTACGCCGCGGGCCGGCTCTATGACCTCGGCTTCAAGGAGAATACCGGCCAGATCCCGGTATTCGCGCCCGACATGCGCACCTTCGAGGTCACGGACCTCAAGAGCGGTCGTTTCATCGGCTATTTTTACTTCGACGCCTATGCCCGTTCGGGCAAGCGCTCCGGCGCCTGGGCGACGCGCTATCGCGGCCAACAGCACCTCGGCGGCGAGCGTACCGTGCTCGCCTCCAACAACAATAATTTCGTGAAGGCGCCCTCCGGCGAGCGCACGCTGGTCAGCCTCGATGATGCGAACACCACCTTCCACGAGTTCGGCCACGCGATTCATTCGCTGCTGCAGAACGTGACCTATCCCGGCCTGTCCGGCACGCCGCGCGATTTCGTCGAATATCCGAGCCAGGTGAACGAGAATTGGCTGCTCACCCGCGACGTGCTCGACCGCTATGCCAAGAACGCCGCAGGCCAGGCGATGCCGCAGGCGTTGGTCGACAAGATCGAGAAGTCGCAGACCTTCAACCAGGGCTTCGACACGGTCGAGTATCTCGCCTCGGCGATCGTCGACATGAAGCTCCACGACCGCGACACGCCGGTCACCGACGTCGCCGCCTTCGAACGCGACACGCTGGCCGAGATCGGCATGCCGAAGGAGATCGTGATGCGGCACCGCCTGCCGCAGTTCAACCATCTCTTCTCGTCCGACGCCTATTCCGCCGGCTATTATTCCTACCTGTGGTCGGAGACGATGGACGCCGACACCTGGGCCGCGTTCGAGGAGACCGGCAACGTCTGGGACAAGGCGACCGCCGACCGTTTCCGCACCACGCTGCTGTCGACGGGGAACGAGACCGACCGCAAGGCCGCATACCGCGCCTTCCGCGGCCGCGATCCCGACGTGACAGCGCTGTTCAAGCGGCGCGGGTTTCCGGCGGAGTAAAGGCCCTAGCCGATGCCGTCCGAACCGGTGCCGAGCGACAACGTACCCGCCAGCGCCTCGGCGAAATGGCGGCGGCATAGCGCGACGTAACGGTCGTTGCCGCCGATCTCGGTCTGCGCGCCGCGAGTGAGGGCGCGGCCATGGGGGCCGACGCGGGCGTTCATCGTCGCCTTGCGCCCGCACAGGCACACCGACTTGATCTCGACAAGCGCGTCGGCCAGCCCTAGCAGGCGTGCCGATCCCTCGAACAGCGCGCCTTGGAAATCGGTCCTGAGGCCATAGGCGAGCACCGGGATGCCGAGTTCGTCGGCGACGGTCGCGAGCTGATCGACTTGCGCGACGGTAAGGAATTGTGCCTCGTCCACCAGGGTGCAGTGGAGCGGTGCGCGGTCATGCTCCTCCTCGACGCAGCGGCGGAGATCGGTTGCGCTGTCGAAGGCAGTGGCCGGCATCGACAGACCGATCCGCGAGGCGATCGTGCCGGCAGCGAAGCGGTCGTCGATCGCGGCAGTGAACAACATCGTCCGCATCCCGCGCTCGCGATAGTTGAAGTCGGCCTGCAGCAGCGTGGTCGACTTTCCGGCGTTCATGCTGGCGTAGTAGAAATAGAGCTTGGCCATCAGCCGAGTGTCTCGACGGGAATCGGCGACTCGCTGCCCGCAAGGTGGACCATGTCGCGTTCGAAGGTGACGAAGCTGTCCGCGCCGTCCGAAGCGACGATATGCATTATATCCGCAAAATCGGCGCCGGCAGCGAACCGTTCGATCGCCCAGCCGATTCGATCGGGATCGCTCACGGTGACGGCCGGCAGCTGCAGGAGATCGGTGAGGGTTGCCGCGAGCACTGCCCGCGTCAATCGGTAGCGCGATGACAGGAGCCACGCCGTTTCGAGAAACACGGTGTCCGAGATGAAACAGGGCTCCGACAGCGTTGCGTCGGCGACACGCGCCTGCGCTTCATCGTCGCGCATGACGTAGCGCGCGAGGACGTTGGTATCGACCGACCTCACCGATCCCAGCGCGGCCCGCCGCTCGCCCACATGTCGGCAATCGCCTTGCTCATCTCCTCGATCGGAACGGACGGTCCCCGATAGTCGATGCGGGCGCGGATGCGGGCAGTGATGTCCTCGAACGTCTCTCCCGACTTTATCCGAGCCTTGCGCAACAGCACCCCGTCCGGCCGCTCGACGACATCGAGGCGGTCACCCGGCATTAGCCGCAGCCGGTCGCGGACATCCTTCGGGATGACGACCTGACCCTTTTCCGACATCCTGGTATGGGCGCTCATTGAAGTAAGATGTGTCTTACTTTGCGAGTTGTCAATCGCCTTCGCCGTCCAGATCGCGCGCGATCCCGGGATCGCGCAGCAGCGCGTCGATGCGGGTGCCCTCGTCGAAGCTCTCGTCGGGGAGGAACTTGAGGCGGGCGGCATATTTGAGGTTCACGCGGCGCGCGACCTCGCTCTGGAGATAGGCGGTGTTCTGGCGCAGCGCCTTCAGCACCGCCTCCTCGTCCTTGCCCAGCAAAGGCTTGGCGAAGACGGTGGCGTGCCGGAGGTCCGGCGACATGCGGACCTCGGTGATCGAGACCAGGTGGCTCGCCAGCACCTCATCGTGCACGTCGCCGCGCTGGAGGATGTCCGACAGCGCATGGCGCACCTGCTCGCCGACGCGGAGCAGGCGGACCGAGCGGGTCTCGGGGGTTTCGGTGTGTCGCATCGGTTAGAGACCACCCGCTCTGACGAATTGCCAGATCATGACGGCCGAGAAGGCCAATGACACGATGCCGCCTATGGTCGCGCCCGCGCCCGCGAGCGTCCATCCCCAACGATCGTCGCGAAAGTCTCGCCAGGTTGAGCGGCCCCCATGCACCGCAATCAGCAGCGCTACGAGAGCCAGCAACCCGACGAGCCACATCGCCTACAGCGTCCGTTCGCGCATCTCGACTTCGAAGGTTTCGAGGAAGTCGCCCGCCTTGATGTCCACGAAGTTGTTCGAGAAGGTCACGCCGCACTCAAGACCGGCGCGCACTTCGGGCACGTCGTCCTTGAAGCGCCGGAGCGATGCGATCTCGCCCTGGTAGATGATGACGTCGGCACGCGTGATGCGGGCCTTGAGCGCCTTGCGGATGACGCCTTCGGTGACGAGGAGACCCGCCGCCTTGCCGTGCTTGCCTGCGGAGAACACCTCGCGGATCTCGGCGCGGCCGACCACGGTCTCGAACGCCTCCGGCCCGAGCTCACCCGCCATACCGGCGCGGATCTCGTCGATGAGGTCGTAGATGACGTCATAGTATTTCAGCGCCACCTTGTTCCGCTCGGCGATCTCGCGCGCCTTGGCGTTGGGACGGACGTTGAAGCCGATGATCGGCGCGCCCGAGGCACCCGCCAGCGTGACGTCGCTCTCGGTGATGCCGCCGACGCCCGAGTGGAGCACCCGCGCCTTGATCTCGTCGGTCGAGATCTTGTTGATCGACGCGACGATCGCCTCGACCGTGCCCTGGGTGTCGGCCTTGACCACCAGCGGATACTCGATCGCCTGCTTGTCCTTGAGCGCGGAGAACATGCTCTCCAGGCTCGCCGGCGCCTGGGTCGTGCGCTTCTGGAGCAGCACGCCCTGGCGGTATTCGGCGACCTCGCGGGCACGCGCCTCGTTCTCGACGACCTGGAGCAGGTCGCCCGCCGACGGCACGCCGGACAGACCGAGCACCTCGACCGGCACCGACGGGCCCGCCGACTTCACCTGGCGGCCCTTGTCGTCGACCAGCGCGCGGACCTTGCCGCTCTCGGCGCCGACGACGAACACGTCGCCGACCTTGAGCGTGCCGCGGTTGACGAGGATCGTCGCCACCGGACCACGGCCCTTGTCGAGCTTCGCCTCGATCACGGTGCCCTCGGCATCGCGGTCGGGATTGGCCTTGAGCTCCATCAGCTCGGCCTGGAGCTGGATCTTCTCGATCAGCTGGTCGAGGCCGGTCTTCTTGAGCGCGGAGACCTCGACGTCCTGGGTCTCGCCGCCCATTTCCTCGACGATCACCTCGTGCTCGAGCAGGCGCTCGCGGATGCGCTGCGGATTGGCCTCGGGCTTGTCGACCTTGTTGATCGCGACGATCATCGGCACGCCGGCCGCCTTGGTATGGTTGATCGCCTCGATCGTCTGCGGCATCAGCCCGTCGTCGGCCGCGACCACCAGCACGACGATGTCCGTCACGTTGGCGCCGCGCGCACGCATCTCGGTGAACGCCTCGTGGCCGGGCGTGTCGAGGAAGGTGATCTGGCTCTTATCCTTCAGCGTCACCTGATAGGCGCCGATGTGCTGGGTGATGCCGCCGGCCTCGCCCTTGACCACGTCGGTGCCGCGCAGGGCATCGAGCAGGCTGGTCTTGCCGTGATCGACGTGACCCATGATCGTCACCACCGGCGGACGCGGCTTCAGGCTCTCGGGCGCATCCTCGCCGGTGTCGGTGGTGAGGTCGATGTCCGATTCGCTGACGCGGACGATGTTGTGGCCGAAATCGGTGACGAGCAGCTCGGCGGTGTCCTGGTCGATCGTCTGGTTGACGGTGACCATCATGCCCATCTTGAACAGCGCCTTCACCAGGTCGGCGCCCTTCTCGGCCATGCGGTTGGCGAGCTCCTGGACGGTGATCGCCTCAGGCACCACCACGTCGCGGACCTGCTTGGGCTGCGCCTCGCGCGGGCCGGTGTGGGAACGCCGCTCCTTCTCGCGGGCGCGCTTGAGCGCTGCGAGCGACCGCGCGCGGGCGCCGTCGTCGCCGCCGAGCGCGCGGTTGACGGTGAGCTTGCCCGACTGGCGGCGATCGTCACCCTTGCGGTCGCGCTGCTGCGGCCGCTGCTGCTGCGGCGCATCCCGGCGCGGCGCGGGACCGCCGGTCGATGCCGGACGCGATGCCGCGGCGCCGGCCGACTGGCCGCCGTTCGACGGCGCGCTGGCCGCCGGCGCGGGCGCGGGGCGCTCGACCGGCTTGGGAATCTCAGGGCGCTGCACCGGCGTGAACATGCGCGGCGCCGGACGGCTGGCGTCGCGCGTCAGCTCGACCACGGGCGGCGGGGGAGGTGGAGGCGGCGGTGCTGCAGGCTGCGGCTCGGCAGCGGGGGCGGCTGCCTCCGGCTCGGGCGCGGGTTCGGCGGCAGGCGCGGGCTGACGTGCGGTTTCCGCCTCGGCCTTGGCGCGCTCCTCGGCGCGGCGGCGTTCCTCCTCGGCGGCCTCGGCGCGCATGCGCTCCTCGCGGCGACGCGCGTCCTCGAGTGCGGCCATGCGCTGCTCTTCGGCCTCGCGCAGCAGGCGCTCCTGGCGCTCGCGCGGCGTCTCGCCAGCGGGCGCGGCGGTCCGCTGCGGCGCAGGCGCGGGGGGCGGAGGCGGCGGTGCGGCCTGCTCGACCGCGGGCGTCTCGGCCTGGGCGCCGCCGGCGCCGGGGCCGAGCACGCGGCGGCGCTTGACCTCGACCACCACCGTGTTCGAGCGCCCGTGGCTGAAGCTCTGCTTGACCTTGCCGGTCTCGACCGTGCGCTTCAGCCCCAGCGGCTGGCGCATGCCCAGTTTCGGCTTGTCGTTGTCGGTCTCGCTCATGCGGTTACTCAAATTCCTTCGTGTGAGGCGTGCGTCGCCTCGGACAGATTGACGGATGCCGATGCGCCGACCGGCGGGTCTGCGCAAGCATCGGGTACAGGTTCAGGTCCGATAAAGTGGAGCCAGCGGAGCAAGGATTGCTCCACCCGCTTCGCCGCCTGAGCGTCCGTCAGGCCGACATGTACCACATTTTCGCGGCCGAGCGCCAAGGACAATATGGGGCGTGGGACGGGCAATGCCAATCCCTTGAGGCCCGATCCTTCCGCATCCGAGCCGACGCGCCACGCCTGGGCGAGCTTGCGCATACCGTCTTCGCCTGCATCCGCGGCGTGGAGCAGCAGGTGGAGCTGGCCGGATCGCGCCGCCGCCTCGATTCGATCGGTGCCGGTGAGGAGGCGGCCGGCCTTCGCCTCAAGCCCCAGCCGATCGAGTGCGGCACGCTGAAGCTGCGCGGCGATCTGGGCGCCGAGCTCGTCGGGAATCACGAGCGTGGCGCCCTTGAACGCCCGCGCGAGCGCCCCCTTGAGCTTGCCCTTGGCCTGTGCGGCCTCGAGCTCGACTTTGGTGACGCCGATCCAGGCGCCGCGGCCGGGCGCCTTGGCACGGATGTCGGGCAGCACGGACCCGTCCGGCGCCAGAGCCAGACGGATCAGTCCCTCACGCGGCGCTTCGTCGCGCGAGAGGATGCAGGTGCGCTGGGGGGCTAGCGCGGCCTCATTGCGAGGATTCCGCATGCGCGTCCTCCTCACCCGCCGGCGCGGGCTCCTCGTCGGTGAACCAATGGGCGCGGGCGGCCATGATGATCTCGTTGCCCTGCTCTTCGCTGAGACCGTACTCGCCGAGCACGCCGCCCTTGTCCTGCTCGCGGGCGGGCGGGGCGTTCTCGCTGCGGCGGCGCGGCTCGGTGCGCTTCTTGGCGATCAGCTCGTCGGTGGCGAGGTCGGCGAGGTCGTCGAGCGTCTTGATGCCCGCCTTGCCGAGCGTCACCAGCATCGCCTCGGTGAGGTACGGCATGGTGGCGAGATCGTCCTCGACGCCGAGCGCGCGACGCTGCTCGCGATTCGCTTCCTCGCGGCGCTCGAGCGCTTCCTGCGCGCGGCTCTGCAGCTCCTGCGCGAGCTCGTCGTCGAAGCCCTCGATCGAAGCGAGCTCGTCGAGCTCGACATAGGCGACCTCCTCGAGCTCGCTGAAGCCCTCGGCGACGAGGAGCTGTGCCAGCGTCTCGTCGACGTCGAGCTCGTTCTGGAACGTCTCGGAGTTGCGGACGAACTCCTGCTGGCGCTTCTCGCTGGCGTCGGTCTCGGTGAGGATGTCGATGCCCTTGCCGGTGAGCTGACTGGCGAGGCGCACGTTCTGACCGCGGCGGCCGATCGCCAGGCTCAGCTGGTCGTCGGGGACCACCACCTCGATGCGGTCGTCCTCCTCGTCGATCACCACACGCGCGACATTGGCCGGCTGCAGCGCGTTGACGACGAAGGTCGCGGTGTCGGGCGACCAGGGGATGATGTCGATCTTCTCGCCCTGCATCTCCTGCACCACCGCCTGTACGCGGCTGCCCTTCATGCCGACGCAGGCGCCGACCGGATCGATGCTGGAGTCATGCGAGATGACGCCGATCTTGGCGCGGCTGCCCGGATCGCGGGCGGCCGCCTTGATCTCGATGATGCCGTCGTAGATCTCGGGCACTTCCTGCGCGAACAGCTTCTTCATGAAGTCGGGATGCGCGCGGCTGAGGAAGATCTGCGGGCCCCGGTTCTCGCGGCGGACGTTGAGGATGATCGAGCGAATGCGGTCGCCGACGCGCACCACCTCGCGCGGGATCTGCTGGTCGCGGCGGATCACGCCCTCGGCGCGGCCCAAATCGACGACGACGTGGCCGAACTCGACGCGCTTGGCGACGCCGATGATGATTTCGCCGACGCGGTCCTTGAACTCCTCATACTGGCGCTCGCGCTCGGCGTCGCGGACCTTCTGGAAGATGATCTGCTTCGACGCCTGGGCTTGGATGCGGCCGAACTCGATCGGCGGCAGCGGATCGACGATGAAGTCGCCGACCGCGGCGCCGGGCTGCAGCTTCTGCGCGTCCTTGACCGAGACCTGCTTGAAATAGTCGTCGACCGCCTCGACCACCTCGACCACGCGCCACAGGCGCAGGTCGCCGGTGTTGGGGTCGAGCTTGGCGCGGATGTCGTTCTCGGCGCCGTAGCGGTTCTTGGCGGCGCGCTGGATCGCGTCCTCCATCGCCTCGATGACGATGGCCTTGTCGATCAGCTTCTCCTTGGCGACCGAATCGGCGATCGCGATCAGCTCGGCCTTGTTGGCGGAAATGGCGGTGGCCATCCTCTTTACCCTTCTACTTCGATGATCTGGTCCGCCCCTTCGGCGGAAAGCGGTGCGGTGGCGGCGATGAGCGCATCGGTCATCACCAGCTTGGCGTCGGCGACGGCGGCGAACGGCACCGTCATCGCATGGAAATTGCGGACGTCGACGGTGACCTGGTCGCCCTCGATCCCGCGCAGGATGCCGTTGAGCTGCTTGCGGCCCTCGACCGGCTCGGCGAGCGTCACCCGCGCCTCGTGCCCCGCCCAGTCGGCGAAGTCCTGGAGGCGGGTGAGCGGCCGGTCGATGCCGGGCGACGATACCTCGAGCCGATAGGCCTCCTCGATCGGGTCGGCCTCGTCGAGCCGGTCCGAGATGCGGCGCGAGAGCTCGGCGCAGTCGTCGATGGTGAGCTGGCGCGTGTCGGGACGCTCGGCCATCACCTGCAGCGTCGGATCGCTCTTGCCGCCGAACATCTTCACGCGCACGAGCGCCAGCCCCAGGGCCTTCGCCTCGGGCTCGATCAGCGCGGTCAATGCGGCGATGTCCGCCATCCGTTCTCCGAAAGTCGAAAATTCAAAACGCGTCTGCCCGCTGCCGAGCGTCGCCGCCCGGCCTCGCCAAGGTTTTCACGATGTCGAGAAAGCACGGGCGATATAGCGCCGCCCCCCGTTTCAGGCAAGGGGCGCCTGCTTGCGGTCGCCCGAGCACCATTTCGCTGGCGCAACCCTCGCCGGAATGGCACGTTTCCCGCGCATCCCCCGGGAGAGAATATCCATGCGTCTTGCTTCGCTTGCCCTGATCGCCATGGTCTCCAGCTGCTCCGATTCCGGCGGCGCCCAGAAGACGGCACCCGATGGCAAGCCGTTCAAGGTCGAGACCGTGGGCGAGTTCGACGAGCCGTTCGCCATGGCGTTCCTGCCCGACGGACGGATGCTGGTGACCGAGAAAGCGGGCAAGCTCAAGCTGCGCGACGCGAACGGCCGCGTGATCGACGTGACCGGCGTGCCGGCGGTCCGCGCCGGCGGCCAGGGCGGCCTGCTCGACGTCGCGGTCGCGCCCGATTTCGCGCGAAGCCGCGCCATCTATCTCAGCTACTCCGAACCGCGCGGCGACGGCGAGGACAGCAGCCTCGCGCTGACCCGCGCGACGCTCGACGAGGTCAGCGGCACCGCCTCGCTCGGATCGCCCAGGGTGATCTGGCGCGCGGGATCGGACGGCCAGGGCGGCCAGTTCGGCGCGGTCATCGCCTTCGCCCCCAACGGCAAGTCGCTGTTCCTGTCGTCCGGCGAGCGCCAGCGCTTCGATCCGGCGCAGGATCCGAACCAGGCGCTGGGCAAGATCATCCACCTGACGCTCGACGGCCAGCCCGCGCCGGACAACCCCGGCGCCGGCAGGACCGGGGCGCAGAGCGTGCAGATTTTCGACCCGCCCGCGAATACGGGCGCAGCCGCCTCCGCGCCGAAGCGCACCTACACCTTCCCCGGCCCCAATCGCATCCCGGCGGAGACCTGGACCAGCGGCCATCGCAATCCCTACGGGCTTGCCTTCGATGCCCAGGGACGCCTCTGGGAGACCGAGATGGGACCGAAGGGTGGCGACGAGGTCAACCTGATCGAGCGCGGCAAGAACTATGGCTGGCCCAAGGTGTCGAACGGCGACAATTACGACGGCACGCCGATCCCCGATCACGCCCCCGGCGACGGTTTCGAGCCGCCCAAGCTGTTCTGGAATCCGTCGATCTCGCCGGGCGGCTTCATGATCTATTCGGGTAAGCTGTTCCCGAAATGGCAGGGATCGGGCTTCATCGCCGCGCTGTCTGGGGAGGCGCTGATCCGCGTGACGCTGGGCGACGCGCCGTCCAAGGCCGATCAGTGGGACATGGGCACGCGCATCCGCGACGTGGCGCAGGGCCCGGACGGCGCGATCTGGCTGCTCGAGGACGGCGGCAGGGGCGCCGGCGGCAAGCTGATGCGCCTGACGCCGCCGTAGGTCGAGGGCAGGCGCAGAGCATCGTTGGGGGAGTTCGCGGGCGAGGACTGGAGAGGACCAGGCCATGAAACGCTGGACGACCGTGCTGATACTGGCGGCGCTCGCCGGATGCGATGGCGGCGATAGCGGCGGCGGTTCGCCGATGCCAAGCCCGACGCCGACTGCGACTCCGACACCCACGCCATCCCCAAGCCCGTCTCCGACGCCGAGCCCTTCACCCTCGCCGATCACCTCGGTGAACCGGCAGGTGGTGGCGACGTTCGACGCGCCCTGGGCGATGGTGTTCCTGCCCGACGGCCGGATGCTGGTGACCGAGAAGCCGGGCCGGCTGCAGCTCGCGACGCAGGGCGGCGCCAAGACCGAGGTCAGCGGCGTGCCGGCGGTCTATTACGGCGGCCAGCTCGGCTTCCAGGACGTGATCCTCGATCCTGATTACGCCAACAACCGCCGCATCTACCTCAGCTACGCCGAGAGCGCGTCAGGCGGGCAGCGGCTGGCGGTGGCGCGCGCGACGCTGAACCTCGACGGCACACCCAGGCTCGATGGGCTCAGCGTGATCTGGCGCGCGGTGCCGACCACCACCGGCGGGCAGCTGGGCGCGCGGCTCGCCTTCTCGCCCGACGGCCGCTACCTGTTCGTCGCGACCGGCGAGCGACAGCAGGGTAGCCCGGCGCAGGACATGGGCGGCACGCTCGGCAAGATCGTGCGGCTCAACCCGGATGGCAGCGTGGCGGCAGGCAATCCCTTCGCGAGCACGACCGGCGCGCGGCCGGAGATCTGGACGCTCGGCCATCGCAATCCCTACGGCCTCGCCTTCGATGCATCGGAGCGATTGTGGGAACATGAGATGGGCCCCAAGGGCGGCGACGAGCTCAATCTGATCGAGCCGGGCAAGAACTATGGCTGGCCCAACGTCTCGAACGGCAGCAACTACGACGGCACGCCGATCCCCGACCATGCGCCCGGCGACGGCTATGCCGCGCCCGCAATCTCGTGGAACCCGGTGATCTCACCGGCGGGCCTGATCTTCTACTCGGGCAATCTGTTCGCGGACTGGCATGGAGACGTGATCCTCGGTGGGCTTAGCAGCCAGGGCCTCGTGCGCGTCCGGATCAGCGGCACCGCCGGCACCGAGATGCAGCGCATCCCGCTCGGCAACCGCATCCGCGAGGTGGAGCAGGGGCCGGACGGTACGATCTGGGTGCTGGAGGACGCACCGACCGGGCGGCTGCTCAAGCTGACGCCGGGGAGCTAGGCCGCACCAGCAGGAAGGTCTGGCGCGCGGCGGCGATCGGCTTGTCGGAATCATCCTGCCAGGCGGTCGCGTCGACATTGGCGATTCGGGTGCCGAGACGGCGGATGAGGCCTTGCGCGCGCGTCGCCTTGGCGCGGCCGCCGCGCATGTAATCGACGGTGAGATTGACCGGCTTGATCCGCGTGCCGTCGTCGCCAAGGGCATGATGCAGCGCGACGATCGCCGCCATCTCGAGCAGCCCGCCGATCGCGCCGCCATGGAGGAAGCCGGGGCGCCCGGACAGTCGAGCCTCATCGAACGGCATCACCAGGACGGGCGAGCCTTCGCCGGCTTCGATCGAGAGGCCGAGGAGATCGGCATAGGGCGGCAGCCGCATCAGCCCTCCGTCAGCATGAAGGTGCCGGCGACATGCGCGAGCGGATCGGCCGGGTCGCCGTCATGGGCATGGCCGCGCACGAACGCGATCGAGCGGGTCACGCGATAGCATTCGCCGCGCCCCACGACCGTTTCTCCCGGACGGGCTGCGCGCAGATAGTCGATGCGCAGGTCGAGCGTCGCATGGGGGACGAAGCGCCCGCGCTTCAGCCACGCCGCGACGCTGGTCGCCATGTCCATCAAGGTCAGGATCGGGCCGGAGGCGATCACGCCCGTCGCCGGCTCGCCGATCAGCCGCGGATCATAGGGTAGCTCGAGCTCCGCCCAGTCGTCCCCGTGATCGCGATAGCGGATGCCCACCGCATGGCCGTGCCCCTGCACGCGTCCCTCGAAGAACATGCGCGGGTGGAAGGGCAGGCTCATTGGCCCCGCCCTATCGCGGCCGCCGCCACTTTACAAACTTGTAACTAAGCGTCCGTGGGGCACCCGACCTAGCCTTCCCAGCGCCGGCACGGGCCGGCGGCAAGAGGGGGAAGGACGATGGATCTGTTCACGATCAACATCGCGGACATCGCCGACCTGGCGACGTTTGTGGCGATCAACGGCGCGGCGGTGATCGCCGAATATTCGGGCGATCAATTGTTCGAGACGATCGTCGGGGTCGCCGCGCTGGTCTATGAAATGGATCCCGGCTGAGCGGAAGGGTCCGAGGATGAGCGGTTCGACCGACATCCCGGCGGGGCGCTGGTCGGCGGCACGGGCGCGCTCAGCCGAGATCAACGCGGGCTGGCGCGCCTCGGCTCCGGTGCGGATGCTGGCGGAGACGCTCGATGCCCCCGCCACCGAGCTTCGCCAGCGCGCGACGGCGCTGCTGTTGGACATGCATTGGGTCGAGGCGCTGCTCGCACCGCTGGTCGATGCATTGGCGGCGGACCCGCTGTTCGATCCGCCGTTCAAGGTGAGCCGCGATCCGGCGCGGATCGGCGCGGTGCTGTTCGATTCGCCCGGGGTACGGGTGAGCGCGGCGGTGCTGTCGGCGCGGGGACTCGCAGCCGCTCTGCCGCGCAGCGTGGTGGTGCCCGGGCATGTCGCCGTCACCCGCTACGTCCACGCGGGCGGCGTGATGCTGCGGCGCTGGCGGGTGGAGGCGGCCGGCGCCGACTTCTCGTCCGCAACGGCTCCGCCGGCCGTGGAGATCATGCCGTTCGTGCTCGCCGACGGCGACGTGGTCGTCCAGGACGGGGCGACCGACGGCCATGTCGCGGTCGGCGCCAAGAGTGACGTGGTGACGCTCAGCGTCATGATCCGGCCGCCCGAAACGGCGCTGGTCCGCGAATATGCGATCATCGACGGACGGCTGCTGCGTGCCTCGACGCTCGACGATTATGCCTCGCGCGGGGCGATGCTGCTGACCTTGCTGCGCACGCAGGGCCGTACCGATGCCGGCCATGTGTTCGAAGCGGCGACGCGCGACCGTGCCTTCCACGTCCGCTGGTCGGCGATGCGCGAATGGCTGGCGCTCGACGCCCGCGCCGCGCTGCCGCGGCTCGCCGAGATGGCGGCGGGCGATCCCAATAGCGAGGTGCGGGAGGCGGCGGGGTCGACGCTCGCGGCGATTCGCGCCCGAATGGAAGCGGTGCCGTGCCCCGCATGATCGACGCCGGCCGGGGCGAGGCGATCGGGCTCGGCGAGCTGGTCGAGGCGTTGGAGGCGCACCCCTTCGATCCGCGCGACGAAGACAGTTTCGCCGATGTAGGGCCGCTGCTCGCGCGGTTGGGACGCAATCCGGATTTCCTCGCCGACCTCGCAATCGCCGAACTGGAGATGCGCTGCGCCGGCCAGGCGGCGAGCAACGGCTATGGCGCCCAGTCCTTCCTGTTGAAGCCGCCCACCGGCCGTTATCTGATCCGCGCCAATTTCTGGCCGGCATTGGAGGACGCCGCAGTGCGTGCGAGCGGCGCGGCCGCCTTCCTCTACGACATGCCGCACGATCATAATTTCTCGTTCCTGACCTACGGTTATCAGGGTCCCGGCTATTGGAGCGATTATTATGAGCGCGATGCCGATGCCGTGATCGGCGTGCCGGGGGAGCCGGCTGGGCTGCGCTTCGTCGAGCGTTCGCGGCTCGAACAGGGCAAGCTGATGCTCTACCGCGCGCGGCGCGACGTCCATCGCCAGCTGCCGCCCGATGCCTTTTCGGTCTCGCTCAACATTCTCGGCTATGCCCCCGGACAGCCGTGGATCGAGCAATATCGCTTCGACCTTGATCGCGGCACCATTGCCCAGGGGCTCAACGTCACCCCGGCCGAGGGATTACTCGCGATCGCCGCGCATCTCGGCGGAGAGGCGGGGCTGGGTCTCGCGCGCGACTATGCGCGGCGCCACCCCTGCGAGCGGATGCGCGTCACTGCGCTCGACGCGCTGCTGTCGGCGGATGGACCGGCAGCGCTGCCCGCACTCGAGCGAGCGGCGGATGATCCCGACCGCTATGTAGCAGCCCATGCCCGCTTGCGGCTCGACCGGATTGCATCCGATCCGGAGGAGCTTACCGCATGAATGGATCTAATTCCGGCTAAGTTGCTGATATGGGGGGCAGCGTGCGCATCGAATGCGACGTACCCGGACTGGCGCCGGCGCTTGCGGCACGCGGTATTCGTGTCGCGGCCGGGGGAATCGCGACCTTCGCTCGCGCGGCCGGCTTCACGTCGGAGGCGCTGGTCGAGGCACGCAACCATGGTCCGTTGATCCTGATGGTGGAGACGCTCGATCAGGTCTCGTCCGCGCTCGATGCCGGTGCCGACGATGCCGTGCTTGCCGGTGCCCCCGTTGACGAGATCGCCGCGCGCATCGCCGCCCGGCTGCGGTTCGCCGCGGCCCCGATCGGCGTCGGCGAGCTGCTGATCGACCGGGTCGCGCGCAAGGTGACGCGCGCCGGCCGCGCGATCGGCCTCTTCCCGCGCGAATATGCGCTGCTGCTCCACCTCGCCCAGCACGCCGGCGAGGCGGTGCCGCGCCAGGCGCTGCTGGAGGCGGTGTGGGGCTTGCGCTTCGATCCCGGCACCAATGTCGTCGCGGTGCATATGTCGCGGCTGAGGGCCAAGCTCGACCGCGGTTTCGCGGCGCCGATGCTCCAGACCGAGAAGGGGGTCGGCTACCGACTTGCCGCGACCTGAGGCCCGCGCGATAGTCGCGGCCATGACCGCCCATGTCTCGACCGAACGTGTCTCGATCGCCATCGCCGGCGGCGTCGCCGACGTCCGCCTGACCCGCGCCGACAAGCTCAATGCGCTCGATCCCGCCATGTTCGACGCGATCATCGCCGCGATCGACCGGCTCGCGGGCGAGCCGGGTCTGCGCGCGGTGGTGCTGTCGGGCGAGGGGCGCGCCTTCTGCGCCGGGCTCGACATGGCGAGCATGGCCGCCGGCGGCTCCGGCATCGACCTCGCGACGCGCAGCCACGGCGCCGCCAATCGCGTGCAGCAGGTCGCCTGGGGATGGCGCACGCTGCCGGTGCCGGTGATCGCCGCGGTCCACGGTATCGCCTTCGGCGGCGGTCTCCAGATCGCGAGCGGGGCCGATGTGGTGCTGATCCACCCCGAGGCGCGGCTGTCGGTGATGGAGATGAAATGGGGCATCGTCCCCGACATGGCCGGCTTCGCGCTATGGCGCGGGCGAGTACGCGACGACGTGCTGCGCGAACTGACCTATACCGCTGCGGAGTTCAGCGGCGCGGCAGCAGTCGGCCACGGCTTCGCGATGCGTACGGCGGATGATCCGGTGGCCGAGGCGCTGGCGCTCGCCGCCGCCATCGCCGGCCGCAATCCGGACGCGATCCGCGCCGCCAAGCGGCTCGCCAACCTAGCCGTCGAGGCCGATGCCGCCACCATTCTCTCGACCGAGAGCGCCGAACAGGCGGCGCTGCTGCGCTCACCCAACCAGATCGAGGCTGTGCGCGCCAATATTGAGAAGCGGGCGCCGGACTTTGCCGATTAGCGCATGGACTTGGAAAGTCTGAGCGGCTGGTATTGGTGGTTAGCTTCCGTTCCCAGGTGGGACAGCTGGAGCCAAGCCTAGCGCTGCCGGCCGAACCGAGCCCGTAATACATAGAAGGCTAAGAATCCGGTTGAAGCGACCACTCCCACGATGGTCGAAACTACGAGCAACGTAGTAGCTTGGCGGTAGTTCATGGCGAACATCAAGCCACAGAACACCGCTGCGGCAATAAGCCAGAATCGAGAACTACCCCTCCGCACAGGCTAATCATACGCCTCGCAGATGAAGAGTGCCAGCGATCGTATGGTCTTCGGCTATTGGACGATTTCAGCCGCTCAGACCTGTTAGTCTGGAACGCTAGCCCACCTCGATCGAATCGACACGGTTGGAATAGAAGGCAAGGTGGTCCTTGATCGCCGCGACTGCCTCGTGCGGCTCCTCATAGCTCCACACAGCATTGGCGCCACGCTCGCCCGGTACTGAGAAATAGCTGGCCTCGCCCTTATAGGGGCAATGGGTGCCGTGATCGGTGCGGGCCAGCGCGCTCATATCGGCATCGGCGCGCGGCACGTAATAGACCGGCGGGTAATCGGCCTCCTCAAGCTTCAGCGCCCTGGTGGTGTCGGCGATGGTGCGCCCTCCCGCCTTCACCACTACGCGGCGCTCGGCGGGCGTGATTGTGATCGGATGGTCGGGGCCGGGCTCGAGCTTCTCGGGCATCTGCCGTCTCCTGCTTGACTGCACCGATGAGATGGTGCCTGTGCGCTGCACATGCTAGTCCATACCGAAAATACGAAAATCTAGGAGAGCTGGCGTCATGCGTGAAGCCGTGATCGTCTCGACCGCCCGAACCGGAATCGGCAAAGCCAATCGCGGCTATTTCAACATGACCGAAGCGCCGGTGCTGGGCGCCCATGTGATGAACGCCGCGGTCGAGCGTGCCGGCATCGATCCCGCGCGGATCGACGACGTCTTCTTCGGCGCGGGCAACGAGTGGGGTACGCAGGGCGCCAACCTTGCCCGCATGTGCGTGTTCGCGGCGGGGCTGCCGACCGAGGTGCCGGCATTCACGCTCGATCGCAAATGCGGCTCCGGCCTCACTGCGATCGCGCTGGCGGCGCGCGGCATCGTCTGCGACGAGATCGATGTCGCGCTCGCCGGCGGAATGGAATCGATCTCGCTCACGGCGATGCAGGCGCCGGCGCGCGTACTGAACGAGTCGGTGCTGGCGAGGAAGCCGCTCGCATACATGACCATGATCGAGACCGCTGAAGTAGTCGCCGAACGCTATGGCATCAGCCGCGAGGCGCAGGATGCATTCGGCGCGATGAGCCAGCAGCGCGCCTTCGCCGGGCTCCGGAACGGCGCCTTCGCCGAGGAGATCGCGCCGATCACGGTGGAAAAGGCCAATTACGACAAGGACGGCAATCTCATCGGCACCGAACCGGTGACGGTGACGCAGGACGAGGGCATCCGCGACGGCACCACCGCCGAGGTCCTGGCGGGGCTGCGCACCGTGTTCAAGGACGGGCTGGTGATCAAGGAAGGGCGGCACGTCACCGCCGGCAACGCCAGTCAGCTTTCCGACGGCGCATCGGCGCAGCTGCTGATGGAGCGCAAGGCGGCGGAGGCGGAGGGCAAGGCCATCCTCGGCATCTACCGCGGCTTTCAGGTCGCCGGCTGCGAGCCGGACGAAATGGGGATCGGCCCCGTGTTCGCGATTCCCAAGCTCTTGAAGCGCGCCGGCCTCGGGATCGAGGACATCGGGCTCTGGGAGATCAACGAGGCGTTCGCGTCGCAGTGCCTCTACTGCCGCGACACGCTCGGCATCGATCCGGACCGGCTCAACGTCAACGGCGGCGCGATCGCGATCGGACATCCATTCGGCATGACCGGATCGCGGCTCGTCGGCCACGCGCTGATCGAGGGACGCAAGCGCGGGGTGAGGTACGTCGTCGTCTCTATGTGCACTGCCGGGGGCATGGGCGCGGCGGGGCTGTTCGAGATTCCGTGATCGGCGCAGCGATCAGGACGGTTTCACCTTCAGCAAGGCCAGGCCGAAGCCGACGAAGATCACCCCCGTCAGGCGGTTGAACGCCCGCTTGATCGCGGGACGGCCGAGATAATGGGACAGCGAGCGTCCGCCGAGCGCATAGACGGCGTACCAGAAGCACTCGATCGCAGCGAAGGTCACGACGAGGATCGCGAACTGGGGTGCCTGCGGCAGCGCCGGATTGACGAACTGAGGCAGGAAGGCCGCGGCGAACAGGAGCAGCTTGGGGTTGCTGATGCAGATGGCGAAGCCTCCGCGGAACAGCGCCCTCGTCGAAACGGTCGCGGGCAGATCGCCCTTGCTCACGTCGATCGGCGTCACCTCGCTACGCCAGGCTCTGATACCGAGATAGATCAGATAGGCGACGCCGGCATAACGCAGCACCTCGAACGCGCCGGGTACGGCGAGCAGGAGCGTCGTGAGCCCCGCGGCGGACGCGGCAAGGACGGTCACGAGCGCCAGCAGGCAGCCGGCCATCGCCGCGATGCTGCGCGTCATCCCCAGCTCCACGCTGCGCGACAGGATGTGGAGCATGTTGGGTCCCGGCGTGCCCGACAGCAGGACGACCGCTCCTACGAATAGCCACCATGTGTGAAGCGTCATCGCCGCGTCTCCGGAAAACCGCCGCGGCCGCCGCTAGCGTTCGATCGCGGCAGCTTTGCGGCAGACTGGAGGGTCAGCGGAGCAGGTTGAGCTGCCACGACACGCCGAAACGATCGACGAGCCAGGTGAACAACGGGCCGAAATCATAGCTGTCGAGCGGCATCAGCACCTGTCCGCCCTCGCCGAGCGCATCGGCGACGGCGCGCAGTGCATTCTCTTCGCTGAAATCGAGGAACAGCGAAAAGGAGGGGGTGAAGGTGAAGGCGTGCTTCACCGGGCTGTCGAAGATCCGGACCGCGAGGTCGCCGACGACCAGCGTCGCGACCGCGGCCTGGCCTCCGGAGTCGGCGCCGTCTGCAGGTGTTTCGACGCGCGCTCCGGGGATCGACGCTTCGTACAGCGCCAGCGCGGCCGCCGCCTCGCC
Source organism: Sphingomonas sp. SRI_018 (assembly GCF_057586275.1). Classification (NCBI taxonomy): domain Bacteria; kingdom Pseudomonadati; phylum Pseudomonadota; class Alphaproteobacteria; order Sphingomonadales; family Sphingomonadaceae; genus Sphingomonas; species Sphingomonas sp. SRI_018. The sequence continues at coordinate 176,118 of NZ_JBYCZO010000002.1, forward strand.
CTGGAACATCAGGAAGGGATGCGCGGCGATGCTCATCCGGCATCTCCCAGCAGCTCGGCGGCCTGCGCCTCCGACCGCGCATGAAGCGCCCAGAAGTCCGGCACGCTTCGCCCGGCGATGCGCGCCTCGAGCACGTCGAGATGCGACATCCAGCCGCCGCCGAAGTTCCTGGCGTCGGCCGGACCGCGCAGGCCCGTGTGGTGCAGCTTCAGCCGCGTCCTGCCGTCGCCCCCGTCGGCCAGCGTAATCGTCACCGTGCCGGCCTCGCCGCCGGACCAGCTGAAGGCGATCATCTCCGGCGGCGCGATCGCGGTGATCATCTCGTGCCAGCGCTTGCCGCGGTTGCCGGCATAGCGCTCGGGCATCGCCACTTCGTCGTCGGAGAGGCGGTCGTGATCGAACACCATCTCGATCCGGCCGCCGACGCGCGGCTCGATCCCACCGCCCATGAACCATCGCGCCCGAAGCTCGGGATCGACGATATATTGCCAGACGGTCTCGACCGGTGCGTCGAGCAACCGTTCGAAGCGCAGTTCCGCGGCAGTGATGATGTCGCTGTCAGCCATGGTGCCTCTCCAGGATGCGGGCGAGATTGCCGAGGATCATCGTCCAGCCCTGCCGGGTCCGGTCCTCGTACTCGGCCCATTGCGGGGCCATTTCGTGGGTGAGCGTCAGCGTCGATCCGACGCCGCTCGGCGCGAGCGTGATCGTGACGCGGGTCCATTCGCCCTCCGCGGCCGGATCGGCCGAGAACAGCATCACCAACCGGCGCGGCCGATCGATCTCCTCGAACTTCAGGCGATGATGCGCGTCGACGCCGCCGCGGCGCTCGACGATGGTGGCTCGGCCGCCCACGCGGGCGTCTATCTCGCAGGTCACCAGCTCGCCCTCGTCGGTGCGGAACAGGAACTGTCCGGCGAGCACAGGATCGAGCCAGGCGTCGAACACCCGCTCGGGCGATGCCGCGATCTCGCGCGTGACGGTGAGGACGATCGGGGCGGTCATGCTTTGGGCTCCCCGTGGGACCCGATACTCACCGCCCGCCCCCTTCGTCGACGATCGGCATGAAGCCGCCGAAAATCATGCGCTTGGGGTCCATGATGTCCGCATCGGCCGGGTCGGGCACAAGGCGCGGATCGGCGGCGATCTTTCCGTTGCCGGCATCGCGCGCCTCCTTCGACGGCCATTCGACCCAGGAGAAGACGACTGTCTCGCCCGGCTTGGCCTGCACCGCGCGCTTCAAGTCCGTGACCTTGCCGTCGGGTACGTCGTCGCCCCAGCATTCGACGACGCGCAGGGCGCCGTGCTCGGTGAAGATTCTGGCGACTCGGGCCGCCATTGCGCGGAATCGCTCGCGATTCTCGCTCGGCACCGCGAGCACGAAGCCGTCGACATAGCTCATGACCGTTCCTCTCCCTTGTCGCCGCGCAGCAGCGCCTCGAGTCTGTCGAGGCTGGTGGTCCACACCTTCTCCCATTGCCTCAGCCACGCCTCGGCCTCGCGCAGTGGCTCGGCGCGCAGGCGGCAGAGCATCTGCCGTCCCGCCTTGCGGCGCTCGACCAGCCCCGCCTTCTCCAGCGCGCGGACGTGCTTGGAGGCGCCGGCGAAGCTCATCGCGAAGGGCTGTGCGAGCTCGCCGATCGAGCGCTCGCCCTCGGCCAACCGCGCCAGCATTCCCCGCCGGGTGGGATCGGCAAGCGCGGCGAAGGTGGTGTCAAGTCGTTGTTCAACCATATGGTTCAATATGTGCCGGCGACGGCAATTGTCAACCGATCGGTTGAATATTGCCCCGATCCGGCCTTCAGCTGTCGGGGACGGCCGCTCGCCAACATGGCAGCGTTCAAGGAACATGCGACCTTCGGCCTCTGGACCGCAAGGCGATGACGACCGGCAAGACACTGCGAGCATTCCGCCGATGCGCCGCCAATCTGTCGGCGGTTGACACCACACACACTTTGAGTGACGTTACATCATAACAACCAGGAGGGTGCCATGGCTGCCATAGCGAAGCGCGAGACCGAGCCCTTTTCCGACATCAACATCACGCCGATGATCGACGTCATGCTGGTGCTGCTGGTGATGCTGATCCTCACCATCCCGACGATGACGCACAAGGTACCGATCGACCTGCCGCAGCCGGGCCCGAGCACGGGGACACCCGAGCAGCCGCACCGGCTGGAGATCGCGCGGTCGGGGGCGCTGAGCTGGGACGGGCGCGCCATCGCCGACGCCGAGTTGAAACCGCTGCTGGCAGCGCTGACGGCCGGTAGCAGGGAGCCGGTGCTCCACATGCGCACCGATCCCGAGGCGCGCTACGAGCGCTTCGACCACGTACTGGCGGAGGTGAAGCGCGCCAATATCCGGCGGCTGGGCTTCGTCGGCGACAAGCCGCTGGCGGAGTGAGGAACGCGAGGCTACGTCCTCGCGTTCACGGGCCCAGGCCCAGCGAGGAGCAGCCATGCGTATTCACCTGATCGCCGCCGGATGCCTGGTGCTGGCCGGGTGCAACGGCCAGCCGGCGGGCTCGGCGAATGAGGTCGCGACCGCCGAGCCGGCCAATATCACCGACGTTCCGGCTGACGAGAGCGCCTTCACCGCCGGCAATGCCGCGGAGGCCGAACCGGCGGATGCTGCGGTCAACACCGCCGCGCTTCCGCCGGTCGCGCCGATCCCGCCGGGCCAGCCGGGCGGACTGCCCGACGACCGCACGCCGGTGTCCGAGGCGCCGTTCACCGCCGAGAGCGCACAGGGTGCGGCGCAGGTCGTCCAGAGCTATTACGCTCTGGTCGAGCAAGGCCGCTACGATCGCGCCTATGCGCTGTGGGAGCCGCAATCCGCGGGCATGGGCGGCAAGGCGTTCGCGGATGGCTTCGCCAAGTACGCGGAGTATCATGCCGAGATTGGCGCGCCGGGGCGGATCGATGCCGGTGCCGGCCAGCGCTATGTGACCGTGCCGGTACAGGCCTATGGCCGGCTCAAATCAGGCGAGCCCTTCCATCTGCGCGGCGACGTGACGCTGCATCGCGCCGGCGACATCGACGGTGCGACGGCGGAGCAGCGCAGCTGGCGCATCCGCAGCATCGACCTCAAGCCGCACCCCAGCCCACGTTGACGGCTGGCGGCGGCCGCGGCGCTTCTTTAGGAAGCGGCCATGGCGCGCTTCACGCTTACGATCACCGCGACCGCCCAGGACATCGACGAGCTCGGCCATGTCAACAATGCGGTGTGGGTGCGTTGGATCCAGGACATCGCCGTAGCGCACTGGAATGCGGTCGCGCCGGCCGAACATGCGGAAGCCTATGTCTGGGTCGTGACGCGGCATGAGATCGACTATCGCGGCAACGTTGCGGCCGGCGAGACCGTCACCGCCGAGACCTGGGTGCCGGAGCCGCCGCGCGGGGCGCGATTCGACCGCTACGTCCGCTTCGTCGGCGCAGACGACAAGGTGAAGGTCGAGGCGAAGACCACCTGGGCGATCATCGACCGCGCGAGCGGCCGGCTGATCCGCGTGCCGGCAGAGGTGGCGGCGCCGTTCCTCGACCGCGCCGGGTGATCAGCCCGAGTTCCGCAGCGCCGTCGCGATCGCGTTGATCGACAGCAGGATGCCCTCGCCGACGCGCGGATCGTCCTCACCGGCGCGGTGGCGCTTCAGCAGCTCGATCTGGAGCAGGTTGAGCGGCTCGATGTACGGCAGGCGCAGGCGGATCGAGGTCTCGAGGCCGGGGTTCTTCTCGAGCAGCCGGGTCTGGCGGGTGACCTGGAGGAGGCCGTCGTGGGTGGTTTCCCAGCCCTCGCGGATGCGGCCGAAGATCGCTTCGCCCAAATCCTTGTCCTCCACCAGCGCGGCATAGCGCTTGGCGATGCCCATATCGGACTTGGCGAGCACCTGCTCCATGTTGGCGAGCGTCGACTGGAACAGGGGCCAGGCGCCCGCCATCTCGCGGAGCAGGCCCTTGTCCTCGAACGCCGCGATCGCCTCGCCGACGCCATACCAGCCAGGCAGCATCACCCGCGCCTGGCTCCAGGAGAACACCCAGGGAATCGCGCGCAGGTCCTCGATCGCGTCGGATTTCTTGCGGCTGGCCGGGCGCGAGCCGATCTTGAGGCCGGAGATCTCGGCGATCGGCGTCATCTGGCGGAAGAAGGTGCGGAAGCCCTCCGTCTCGTAGACGAGGCCGCGATAGGCCTTGAACGCGGCGTCGGAAAGCCGGTCCATTGCCGCATGGAAGCGCTCGGCGTCCTTGGCCGGCAGCTCGGCCGGAGCGAGGCTGGCGAGCAGCGTCGCCGATGCCATCGCCTCCAGATTGGTCATCGCCGAGGCGCGGGTGCCGTATTTCGCCGCGATCACCTCGCCCTGCTCGGTGATGCGGATGCGGCCCTGCACCGTGCCCGGCGGCTGCGCCTGGATCGCCTGGAAGGCCGAGCCGCCGCCGCGCCCGACTGCACCACCGCGGCCGTGGAACAGCTGCATCGCGATGCCCGCCTCCTCGAACACCGGTTTCAGCGCCGACGAGCCCTTGGAGAGCTGCCAGGTCGAGGTGAGATAGCCGCCGTCCTTGTTCGAGTCGGAGTAGCCGATCATCACTTCCTGCATGCCGCGGGCATGGGCGATCGCGGCGACCTCGGGGAGCGCCAACCATTCGGCCATGATCCCCGGCGCGCGTTCCAGATCGGCGACGGTCTCGAACAGCGGCACTGCCATGATGTGGCCCTCGGGCGGATCGCCGGGGACATAGAGGCCGGCTTCCTTGAGCAGCAGGTGCACCTCCAGCAGGTCCGAGACCGAGGTGGCCATCGAGATCACATAATTGACGATGCAGCCGCGCCCGTAGGTGGCATGCGCCTCGGCGGCGGCATGGACGATCGCCAGCTCCGACGCCGTTTCCTTCGAATAGGTCGCATAGGGGCTGGTGAGCGGGCGCGGGCTCGTGAGCTCACGGCGGAGCAGGGCGACGCGCTCCTCCTCGGGCAGGCTCGCGTAATCCTCCGCGACGCCGGCTGCCTTGAGCAGTTCGGCGACGACGCGCTCGTGGACGGCGCTGTTCTGGCGCATGTCGAGCGTGGCGAGATGGAAGCCGAAGGTCTCGACCGAACGGATCAGCCGCCCCAGCGCGCCTTCGCTGGCGAGCGGCCCGCTGCCGAGGCCGTGCGCGATCGCGACCAGGTCGCGGCGCAGCTCGCCCGGGTCGGCATAGGGTTCGCCGACGAGCGGGTGCGGGCGCGGTGCCGGGCGGCCGATCAGCTTCTCGTAGGTGGCGGCGAGGCGGGCGTAGATGCCGGAGAGCGCGCGACGGTAGGGCTCGTCCTCGCGGCTCGCCGCGTTGTCGCCACTGGCTTCGGCGAGCTGTGTCACCTCATCGGGAATGGCCGCGTGGTCGCTGGAGATCGACAGCTCGGCGCCGAGCGCGTTGACGGCGTCGAGATAATGGCTGAGCACCGTCTCGGCCGCCCTGCGCAGCGCCAGTCGCAGCGAATCGGCGGTGACGAAGGGATTGCCGTCGCGGTCGCCGCCGATCCAGCTGCCGGGCTTGAGGAAGCTCGGCACGCGCTGGCCCATCGCCCGGTCCCAGCGCGCATAGAGCGCGGGCAGCGCCGGCAGGAATACGTCGCGCAGGTAGGAGAGCGCGGTCTCGACCTCATCGGCGACATAGAGCCGCTCGCGCCGCAGCACGCGCGTCTGCCACAGGAGCGCGATCTGGCGCAGGATCGCCTCGTCGATCTTGTCGCCATCCTCGGTCTCGGCAATTCCGCCATCGCGGAGCGTCATCAGCTCGGCGATGCGGTTGCGGTGGTCGATCATCGACTTGCGGCGCACTTCGGTCGGATGTGCGGTCAGCACCGGCGCGATCAGCGCGCCGTCGAGCAACGCCATCACCGCCTTGCGATCGACGCCATCCTGCTCGAGCTTCGCCAACGCATGGGCAAGATCGGCGCCTTCCTCGGCGGCGACACCCTGCCGGTCCTCGGCCAGGTTGGCGAGCATCGAGAACAGCATGAAGCCGCGCACGAAATCGAGCGTCTCGTCGAGCGTCAGCCGCTCCAGCCCCGGGTCGATCGCATCCGCTCCGGCGACGCCCCGCGCGCGGTCGACCGAGGTCGCGCGGATATATTCGGTGCGCTTGAACAGTTCCTCGCCGCCATAGGCGCGGATCACGTCGCCGAGCAGGCGTCCGAGGAAGCGGACGTCGGGATTGTTGGTGATCGGGGGGAGAGTCGCCATCGTGTCACCTGATGTTGCAGCGCGGCGATAGGCCCGGACTGTGGTTGACCGCAACCGAACAAATGCTTAGTGTATTAGATAGATAATACAGGAGGCCATGCCATGCGCCTTGCTTCGATCGTGCTGCCGCTTGCCCTCGCCGCGTGCGGCAGCGGTAAGGGCACCGAGATCACGCTGAACGTCAACGATCCCGATGCCGGCTTCAACGCATCGGCGGGGAAAGACGGCACGGTCTCGGTGAACGCACCCGGCTTCAAGGGCGCGATCAAGCTGCCGAAGATCCAGCTCGACGCCGACGATTTCGACATCAACGGCGTGCACCTGCCGCCGGGTTCGAAGATCGGCGGGATCAACGTCGAGGGCAACAAGGGCAACGACGACCGGGTGCGGATAAGCTTCACCAGTCCGATCGCGCCATCGGCGGTGCGCGACTGGTTCCAGGGCAGGCTCGCCGCCAAGGGCTTCAAGCTGACCGCCGCCGGCGACAATCTGTCCGGCACCACCGACGAAGGGAAACCGTTCAGGCTCATCACCAAGGCGGCAGGGGCCGGCGCGGAGAGCGTGATCACCCTCGAAAGCTAGTCGGGCTCCGTGCGACGGCCTATGATGGCGGCATTTCCGCTTCCATCAGGACGTCAGCCGATGCTCGATACCCCGCTCGCCCAGGTGCCGCTGGTCAACCTCGCCGACCAGGACGCCGATCCCGACGCCTTCGCCGCCGAGCTCGGCGGCTCGTTCGAGCGCTTCGGCTTCGCGATGGTCTCCAACCACGGCGTGCCGCAGGGGGTGGTCGAGCGCGCCTGGGCGATGACCAAGGCGTTCTTCGACCTGCCCGAGGAGGAGAAGCGCGGCTATTTCGTTCCCGGCGGCGGTGGGGCGCGCGGCTATACCCCGTTCAAGACCGAGATCGCCAAGGGTGCGACCCATGTCGACCTCAAGGAATTCTGGCACGTCGGCCGCCAGCTGCCGCCCGGGCACCGTTTCGAGAAGGACATGGCGCCCAACATCTGGCCCGACCGGCCGGAGGGCTTCCGCGAGACCTTCCTCGACCTGTTCGCGGCGCTCGACGCGGCGGGCGACCGGCTGCTGTCGGCGATCGCGCGCCATCTCAAGCTCGAGCCGCACTGGTTCGATCCCGCGGTTAGGGACGGCAATTCGGTGCTGCGCCTGCTCCACTATCCGCCGGTGCCGGCCGACGCGCCGGAGGTGCGGGCGGGCGCGCATGAGGACATCAACCTCATCACCCTGCTGCTCGGCGCCGAGGAAGCGGGGCTCGAGCTGCTCGACAAGGACGGCCAGTGGCTGCCGGTGCGGCCGCCCGAGGGGGCGATGGTGGTCAATGTCGGCGACATGCTCCAGCGGCTCACCAACCACGTGCTGCCCTCGACCACGCACCGCGTCGTCAACCCGGCGCCGGAGCGGCGCGGCTTCTCGCGCTATTCGATGCCCTTCTTCCTGCACCCCGCGCCCGATTTCCTGATCAAGACGCTGCCGTCGACGATCACCCCGGACAATCCCAACCGCTATCCCGAGCCGATCACCGCGCACGACTATCTGCACGAGCGGCTGGTCGAGATCGGGCTGATCAAGACCTAACGGGAAACGGCTTCCCCCCGCTCATTCGAGCAGCTTGGGCACGTCCCTCGTCAGCTTGGCGCGGATCTTCTCTGCGAACAGCGCCAGCATCGGCGGCAGGTCGAACTCGGCGTGGACTCTCGCCTCCTCGACCGCGATCCGGCTGACGACGCGCTGGCCGAGCGCCTCGACCGCGAGGTGCAGCGTGTCCTCCTCACAGCGCTGCTCGGTGATCATGCCGCCGGGAATGAACTCGGCGAGCCGTCCCGTCCCCTGCTCGATCCGCGTTCGCGCGCCGTCGCGGCCCAGCTTGTGCGGAATGTCGATCGCGATCGGCTCGGTCATGTCGCGAACAGCATCGCGTCGTCGGCGAAGGCCTTGAATTCGAGCGCATTGCCGCTGGGATCGCGGAAGAACATCGTCGCCTGCTCGCCCGGCTGACCCTTGAAGCGGATGTGCGGTGCGATGCCGAAGGCGATCCCCGCAGCCCTCACCCGCTCGGCAAGCGCCTGCCAATCCGCCATCGTCAGCACCACGCCGAAATGCGGCACCGGCACGTCGTGACCATCGACCGGATTCTCCACCATCACCGGTTTCGCAGCCGGGTCGAGATGCGCGACGATCTGGTGCCCGTAGAGGTCGAAGTCGATCCAATGCTCGGCCGACCGCCCTTCAGGACAGCCGAGGATGCCGCCGTAGAAGCGCCGGGCCTCGGCGATGTCGTGAACCGGAAAGGCGAGGTGGAATGGGCGCAAGGTGGGCACTGCCCGTGCATAGCGCCTCGGTCGGATCGCCGCCAGGCCGGCGTACCCAATTCCTTGACCTCCGGGCAGCAGGTGTAGACCATAGGCGTCGATGCGCGGATCGCTGGCCATGGCGCGGGATGCTGCGCCCGACGTCGATCGAATCAAGGACGAAGCGCGGTATCGTCGCCGTCGTCGAGCTCTTCGTCCAGGTCCTCGGCGTCGCTCTCGAAGTCCTCCTGGAGCGAATCCTCCGCCATGTCCTCCTCATCCTGGAGAATATCCTCATCCTCCTCGGCGAGGTCGGTCGCCTCCATCTCGAGATCGTCGGTATCGCCATCGTCGAGCGGATCCTCCCCCAGGTCCGGCGCGAGGTCGGTCAGGATGGTGCCGTCGCTCGGCCCGTCGCGCGTCGCCTCGAGGATCTCCGCGCGCTGGCTCTCGTCGTAGCCGTCCTCGTCATAGCCGTCGTCGTTGGGGCCCTGCTCCGGAACCTGATGACCGCCCATTGCGCACCTCCGTTTCTGTCCGTGCGAACGGCGATTATAGCCTGACGGTTCCCGTCGGGACAGCTCAGCTTGGCTGGAACAGCCTTCCGCGCTCGACGATCGCGGCCAGTGCGAGCGCGACGATGCCGGCGGTGAGGAAGCCGAGGTGCAGCGGCGTCGTCGTCCCGTCGAAGGCGCGGCCGATCAGTCCGCCGATGATCGCGCCGCCGGTGGTCACCACGAAGCCCTGCAGGCTTGACGCGGTACCGGCGATATCGCCCATGTTGGCCATCGCCATTGCCGAGCAGTTCGATGCCGCCAGGCCGAAGCAGGCCATGGTAATCGACTGGAGCACGACGAACAGCCACAGCGTCTCCCACCCGAGCGCCTCGATCGCCAGGCTGGTCGAGGCGACGACGATCAGCAGCAGCATCGCGCCGTGCGAGATGCGCCGCATGCCCAGCCACATCACGATGCGCGAGTTGAGCAGGTTGCCGCACGCCATCACCACCGCGCAGCCCGCGAACACGAGGCCGAGCCGATCGGGCTCGCCGAACACTTCCGCCACGATCGGCTGGATGCTGGTGATATAGCCGAACAGCGCGCCCTGCAGGCCGATCACCGCGCCGGCATAGCCGACCGACTGGCGGTCGCTCAGCGTCAGCCGCCAGTTGGCGACGAGCCGCTTCCATTCGAGCGGTACGCGATGCTCGGGCGCGAGCGTCTCCGGCATCCTCAACGCGAACCAGATCGCGACGATCAGGCTCGTTCCGGCGATGACGTGGAAGATCAGCCGCCACGATCCCATCGTCAGGATGAGCTGGCCGATGCTCGGCGCGATGATCGGGAAGATCATGAAGGTCATCACCGCCAGGCTGCTGACCCTCGCCATCGCGCGCCCGACGAAACAGTCGCGGATCAGCGCCACCGTCACCACGCGGGTCGCCGCGATGGCGAGCCCGCCGCATACCCGCGCGATCAGCAGCAGCTCCAGGCTCCCCGCCACCGCGCAGAGCAGGTTCATGACGACGTAGAGCCCGAGCGATCCGAGCAGCACCGGGCGCCGTCCGAACCGGTCGGACAGCGGCCCGTGGACGAGCTGCGCCACGCCGAAGCCGGCGGAGAACATGACGATGATCAGCGGCAGGTCGCGCTGCGCCGCGCCGAGATCATGGCCGATGGTCGGCAGCGCCGGCAGCATCGTGTCGATGCCGATCGCGCCCGTCGCCATCATCGCCGCAATCAGCACGACGAATTCGACGAACGCGATCGGCGCGCGATTCGCGCTGATGTGATGCGGCTGCTCCATGATCCGCCGCCCCATGGCAGAGACGGGGCGGCAGGTCACCCCTTCCGGTTCAGGCGAGCAGGTCGCGCTCCTCCGGATGCCGTTCGATATAGGCGGCGACGAACGGGCATTGCGCCACCACCTTCAGTCCGCGCGCGCGGACGTCGTCGAGCGCGGCCTTGATCAGCCGGCTGGCGACGCCGCGCCCCTGCAGCTCCTGCGGCACCACCGTGTGGGTAAAGGTGATCGTGTCGCCCGCCAGCTTGTAGGCCGCCACTGCCTTGTGCCCGTCCTCGACCAGTTCGTAGCGGTTGGCGTCGCGGTTATCGGTGACGTCGGACATGGCGGGCTCCGAGATGGCGGTCGAAGAAGCTGGCGATCAGCCGATAGGCCTCGATCGATTCGGGCATGTCGGGCCAGACGAAGAAGGCATGGGGCAGGCCGTCGAAGAGATGGAGTTCGCTCTCGACCCCTGCCGCGGCCAGCTTGCGGTGGGCGAGCGTCAGTGCGCTCACCGCGAAATCCCGTCCGCCCGCCAGCAGCAGGGTCGGCGGCATCGCCTTGATCTCGGCATCGGACTGGAGGGGATAGGCGAGCGGGTCGCTCGCCGGCACGCCTTCCATATAGGACAGCGGCAGCACCGGCGGCAGTTCGGGCGCCTTGAGCGGATCGCCGCCGGTGATCGGATCGGCGATATACGGGCTATCGCCACTGAACGGCGCGCCGGTGCCGCAGAAGGTGCCGATCGCACCCGGCCGCGGCAGGCCTTGTCTGGCAATCCATGCTGTCGCCTGCGCGGTGATGATCCCGCCCGCCGAACAGCCGTAGATGCCGATGTTCTCGGCCCGGTAGTGCTTCAACAGCTCGCGATAGACTGCCGTCACGTCCTCCGACGCTGCCGGATAGCGGTGTTCGGGCGCGAGGCGGTAGTCGACGGTGACCACCTTCACCCGCATCGTCGCGGCGATCGGGATCGCCTCGACCAGCGCGCCGCTGCCCGCGCCCCACATGAAGGCGCCGCCATGGACGTTGATCAGCACCCGCCGCGCGTTCTTCGGCGCGATCCCCGCCGCCGGCTCGACCACGTCGACGCCGATCCCGCCCATCGTCGCGCGGGTTTCGCGCGTCTGGAAACGGCGGCGCATCTCGGCGAGCCGGTCGTCATTGTACTTCTGGTAGAAGGCACGTTGCTTGGCGATGTCGCCCTCGAGCGCCTTGGGCGCGGTCGCGGCCTTCATCCGCAGCAGCACGGCCCGTGCCTCGGGCGAGAGCTGGTTCGACGGCGGCAGCACGAACGAGGGGACCTGCACGGCCGGCGGCAGCAGCGTGTTGGTCTGCGCCGCCGCGGGCCCGGCTAGCGGCAGCAGCAGCGCCGCTACCGCCGGCCAGACCCGCCGCCCAGCATTAGACATCGAGATTGGCGACGGACAGCGCATTCTCCTGGATGAAGTCGCGCCGCGGCTCGACCACGTCGCCCATCAATCGGGTGAAGATCTCGTCGGCGACATCGGCCTGGTCGACCGCGACCAGCAGCATCGAGCGGTTCTGCGGATCGAGCGTCGTTTCCCACAGCTGCTCGGCGTTCATCTCGCCGAGGCCCTTGTAGCGCTGGATCGACAGCCCCTTGCGGCCCGCCGCCAGGATCGCCTCCAGCAGCTGCGACGGCCGCGCGATCAGGCTCTCGCCCTTGCCCGCGGTGACGGGTTCCTCCTCGCCGTCCTCACCCGTCGCCGGCGCTTCCTCGACGGCCGCCTGCTGCGCGCCCTTGAGCGGGGCCAGCTTGGACAGGCCGGCGTAGCTCTCGATCGCTTCCGCCGCGAGCGTATGGAGCTTGCGGCCCTCGGCGGAGGCGAGGAACGCCGCCTCAATGATGTGATGATCGGTGACGCCGCGCCACAGCCGCTCGAAGTGGAAGCCGCCGTCCTCGGTCAGCCGCGCGGTCCAGCGCGCGTCCTCGTCGGTGAGGTCCAGCCGCTGGGCTACCGCCGCGAGCCGCTCGGCCCGCACTTCGCGCGACGCCTCGGGATCGAGCGCCCCCCCCATCGCCAGCGCCTCGATGATGCCGGCATCGTAGCGGCGCGGCACGAAGCGCATCAGCGTCCGCATCCGCCGCGCATGGTCGACGAGGTCGCGCAGGTCCGCCCCGGTGCGGTCGCCGCCCGGCGTCTGCAGGATGCTCGCGCCGACGCCCGCCTCGACCAGATAGTCGTCGAGCGCGGCATCGTCCTTGAGGTACACCTCCGACCGCCCGCGCGTCGCTTTGTAGAGCGGCGGCTGGGCGATGTAGAGGTGCCCGGCCTGGATGATCTCCGGCATCTGCCGATAGAAGAAGGTCAGCAGCAGCGTGCGGATATGGGCGCCGTCGACATCGGCGTCCGTCATGATCACGATCTTGTGATACCTGAGCTTCTCCAGGTTGAAGTCGTCGCGGCCGATGCCGGTGCCCATCGCCTGGATCAGCGTGCCGATCTCCTTCGACGACAGCATCCGGTCGAACCGCGCGCGCTCGACGTTCAGGATCTTGCCGCGCAAGGGCAGGATCGCCTGGAAATGCCGGTCGCGGCCCTGCTTGGCTGAGCCGCCGGCCGAATCGCCCTCGACCAGGAACAGCTCGGACTTGGCGGGATCGCGCTCCTGGCAGTCGGCGAGCTTGCCGGGCAGCGAGGCGATGTCCATCACACCCTTGCGCCGGGTGAGCTCGCGCGCCTTGCGGGCCGCCTCACGCGCCGCCGCCGCGTCGATCACCTTCTGCACGATCATCCGCGCGTGCTGCGGATTCTCCTCCAGCCATTCGGCGAGCTTGTCGGCCATCAGGCTCTCGAGCGGCTGGCGTACCTCGGACGACACCAGCTTGTCCTTGGTCTGCGAGCTGAACTTGGGATCGGGCAGCTTGACCGAGACGATCGCGGTCAGCCCCTCGCGCATGTCGTCGCCGGTGAGGGAGACTTTCTCCTTCTTGAGCGCCCCCGACTTGTCGGCATAGGCGTTGAGCGTGCGCGTCAGCGCCGCGCGGAACGCCGCCAGATGGGTGCCGCCGTCCCGCTGCGGGATGTTGTTGGTGAAGCAGAGGACGTTCTCGTAATAGCTGTCGTTCCATTCCAGCGCGACGTCGATGGTGACGTCGTCGCGCGTACCCGAGATCGCCACCGGATCAGGCATCAGCGGCTGCTTGTTGCGGTCGAGCCACTTCACGAACGCGGCGATGCCGCCCTCGTAATAGAGCTCGACCTCCTTCGGCTCCTCGTGCCGCGCGTCCTTGAGGAACAGGCGCACGCCGGAGTTCAGGAACGCGAGCTCGCGATAGCGGTGCTCCAGCTTCTCGAAGTCGTATTCGGTGATCTTGAAGGTCGCCGGGCTGGCGAGGAAAGTGACGCGCGTCCCTTTCTTGCCATTCGCCGGACCGATCACCTTGAGCGGCGCCACCGCATCGCCATGGGCGAAGCGCATGTAATGCTCCTCGCCGTCGCGCCAGATGGTGAGATCGAGCCATTCCGACAGCGCGTTGACCACCGACACGCCGACGCCGTGCAGGCCGCCCGATACCTTGTAGGCGTTGGAATCGGACGTGTTCTCGAACTTCCCGCCCGCGTGGAGCTGGGTCATGATGACCTCGGCGGCGGAGACGCCCTCCTCCGGATGGATGCCGGTCGGGATGCCGCGGCCGTTGTCCTCGACCGAGACCGAGCCGTCGGGATTGAGCGTGATCGAGATGCGGTCGCAATGGCCGGCGAGCGCCTCGTCGATCGCATTGTCGCTGACCTCGAACACCATGTGGTGGAGGCCCGAACCGTCGTCGGTGTCGCCGATGTACATGCCGGGACGCTTGCGCACGGCGTCGAGGCCCTTCAGCACCTTGATGGATTCGGCGCCGTATTCGTTCTGCGGGGGGGTATCTGCCATGCCTAGGATATAGGCATCGCCCCCGCGAAACGGAAGCAAAATGGAAGGGCGCGAAACCCGTCGCGCCACGAGCGATGCTTGACTCGGTTCCGGGCGAAAGGCAGCCGAAAGCAATGGCCTTCCGGAAGGCATCGCTCCACGCCGCGTTCCTGCTTGCCGCCGCCTGGACCATGGGTGTGTCGGCGCATGGGAACGACGGAATCGCACCGAGCGTCGGGGCACCCCCGGCAACGCTTCGCGCCGATCCTTTCTACGCCAAATATCTCGACGCCGGCGGCATTCCGGTGATCGCTTCCGCCAAGGTCCCCGATCGTGCGCTGGCGATCGCGCGCGACATCATCGCCGAGATGCTCGCGCACCGCCCCGACCTCGCCGCGCAGCTCGCCGCCGACGGCTTCCGCGTCGCGGTGATGGCGGAGGACGAGGGCACGCTCGACCTGCCCGAGCAGCGCCACTGGACCCGACCCGCACGCAACGATCCGCGCCTCACCCGCTGCGAACGCAAGCATTACGACGAGCGCATCGGCCGGCTCACCGACGCGCAATATTGGAATGCCCGCGCCCGCGGCATGGCCGGCCGCTTCACCAGCGCCGCGACCGAGGATCTGCTCGGCCTCCGGAGCTCGCGCTATTACGGCGAGACGATCTTCGTCCACGAATTCGCCCACGACGTGCTGATGGCGATCCGCGAGCGCGATCCGGCGCTCTATGGCCGTGTCCAGACCGCCTATGCCGCGGCGCTGAAGGCCGGGCGCTGGAAGGACGAATATGCCTCGACCAGCCTCGACGAATATTGGGCGGAGGGCAGCCAGTTCTGGTTCAATTCCAACAAGATCGCGATCTTCGACGGCCGCCGTATCCTGTCCGACGCCGACCTCGCCGCCTATGATCCGCCGCTCGCCGAGGCGCTGCGCGTCGCCTATGGCGACCGCCATCGCCTCGGCGCCGATCCCTTCTACGAAAGCGCCGCCCGCGTGCCGCCGGGGCCGCTGCCGATGAACACGGCGGAGGTGTGCTGACGGGCGGGTGGACCCGGCCGGCCAAGGCTCCTAATCCGGTCGCCATGACCCGCCTCCGCTCGCTTCTGTTCGTGCCGGGCGACCGGCCCGAGCGCTTCGCCAAGGCTGCCGCGTCGGGTGCCGATGCGCTGATCCTCGACCTGGAGGATTCGGTCGCGCTCGAATCCAAAACCGCCGCGCGCGAGGCGGTGGCGGCCTATCTCGGCGAACCGCGCGCGGTGCCGGCCTATGTCCGCATCAACCCGCTCGACACGCTGATGGCGGACCTCGACCTCGATGCGGTGGCGCGGCTCAGCCCCGACGGCATCGTGCTGCCCAAGGCGGAGGGCGCGATCTCGGTCGCCGATCTCGCCGCGCGGCTCGAGCGGCGCGGCAACGAGACCGCGCTGATCCTGCCGATCGCGACCGAGACCGCCAATGCGATCTTCCAGCTCGGCACCTATGGCGCACAGGCGGCGCGGCTCGCCGGGCTCACCTGGGGCGCGGAGGACCTGCCCGCCGCGATCGGCGCCGAGACCAGCCGCGAGGCGGACGGCCGCTACACGCCGCCTTATGAGGTGGCGCGTGCCTTCACCCTGTTCGGTGCCGCGGCCGCCGGGGTGGCGCCGATCGAGACGGTCTATCCGGCGTTTCGTGACCTCGACGGTCTCGCCGCCTATGCCGCCCGCGGTGCGCGCGACGGCTTCATCGGCATGATGGCGCTGCATCCGATGCAGGTGCCGGTGATCAACGCTGCCTTCACTCCCTCGGCCGAGGCGGTCGCCCACGCCCGCGTCGTGGTGGAGGCGTTCGCCGAGCATCCCGGCGCCGGCGTGCTCAGCCTTGACGGCAGGATGATCGACCGGCCGCATCTGCTCCAGGCCGAGCGCGTGCTGGCGCGGGCAGGTGAGGAGGCGGTGGCGCGGTCGTGACCGGCTTCCGCATCGAACCGGCGGTCGGCGACAACGACTTGCGAACGGTCGCAAGGCTGTTCGAGGATTATGCGGCATCCTTGCCGGTCGACTTGGGTTACCAGAACTTCGCCGCCGAGCTCACCGGCCTGCCGGGCAGCTATGCGCCGCCGCGCGGAGCGCTGCTGCTCGCCCGCAACGCCGGGGGTGAACCGCTCGGCTGCGTCGGCGTCCGGCCGCTGGCGGAGGAGGGCGTCTGCGAGATGAAGCGCCTCTATCTCGTCCCCGCCGCGCGCGGCCTCGGGCTCGGCCGCGCGCTGGCGGAGGCGGCGATCGGCGCAGCGCGCGAGCGCGGCTATCGTGAGCTCCGGCTGGACACTCTGCCGTCGATGACCGCGGCGATCGCCATGTACGAGGCGATGGGCTTCCGCCGGATCCCCGCCTATTACGAGCCGACGCCGTGCTCGCTGTTCATGGCGCTGACGCTGGACGCGGCCGCCTAGCACCGCCCTCCTTGTTGGGAGACCGTGCTCCTGCGAAGGCAGGAGCCCTGGATCATGGGTAGGCGCTTGCGGCCAAGGCTCCTGCCTTCGCAGGAGCACCGATATTGTTTTCGGCCCGAACCGGGCGGAACGCTAATCCGCCAGCACCTCATCCACCCACGTCGGCACCAGCACGCCCGCCGGTCCCATCCGGCTCTCCGCGAAGTAGACGCTGCCTTCGGACGGCTCGAGGTTGAGCTCCAGCGTGTCGGCACCGTGATAGCGCGCCGTCCGGACAAAACCGGCCGCGGGGTAGACGGCGCCGGAGGTGCCGATCGACACGAACAGGTCGGCGCGGGCGAGCGCGCGGTCGATCGCCTCCATCTCATAGGGCATCTCGCCAAAGAAGACGATGTCGGGCCGCAGCGCCGGCCGCCCGCAGGCGTCGCAATCCGTGCCCGGCGGCAGCGATCCGCGCCAGGCCTGCCGCTCGCCGCAGGCCGCGCACAGCGCCGAATTGAGCTCGCCGTGCATGTGGAGCAGCCGCCTGGCGCCGGCGCGCTCGTGGAGGTCGTCGACGTTCTGCGTGACGATCAGCAGCTCGCCCGGCCACTCGGCATCGAGCCGTGCCAAAGCCTCGTGCGCAGCATTGGGCTGGACCCGCTCCAGCGCCTCACGCCTCAGGTCATAGAAACGATGTACCAGCGCCGGATCGCGCGCCAGTGCCTCCGGCGTGCACACGTCCTCGACGCGATGCCCTTCCCACAGCCCGCCCGGCCCCCGGAAGGTGGCGATGCCGCTCTCCGCCGAGATGCCGGCGCCGGTGAGCACGACGATGTTGCGAAGCTCGGACACGACGACGGGCTTAGCGCCTCGCTGCTGCGCCCGCCACCGGCTTCAGCGGGCGAGCACGCCGTCGAGCTTGTCGAAGCTGCCGCCCCAGCCCTGCTGCATCGAATCATGCTGGCCGGCGAAATAGGCCGTCTCCGCGTCGCTGGCGTCGATCGGCCACCAGCGCAGCTCGAGCCGGGTCGCCTCGTCCTCGTCGTGGAACTCGACCACCGTCATCAGCCTGAGCGGCCAATCGCCGTCGAACGGCATCCGCACTACATTGCCGTCGGCATCGCCCGCCGAATGCTCGTAGGCGAGCAGCGCCGGCGGCTCGACGTCGCGCCAGCCGAGCCGCGCGCGCAGGGTCATCTCGCCCATCTCCATCCGGATCAGCGTATGGCCGCCGGTGCGGAGGTCGTGATGCTCGACCGTCGCCGCGCAGCCCGCCGGACCCATCCACCGGGCGAGCATCGCCGGGTCGGTCCAGGCGCGCCATACCAGCTCGCGCGGCGCGGCGAACCGCCGGACGAGGACGAAGTCGCTATCGGCTTCGGGCGCCGGGCTAGTCACGGTCAGCATGGTCGTCTCCCTTCATCTGGCTCCTGAGGAGCGCGTCGAGCCGGTCGAGCCGTTCCTCCCACATCCGGCGCACGCCATCGGCCCAGGCGACGGTCTCGGCCAGCGCCTCGGCGTTGAGCCGGCGGGGGCGCGCCTGCGCCGCCTGACCGGTCGCGATCAGCCCCGCCTCCTCGAGCACCTTGAGATGCTTCGAGATCGCCGGCTGGCTGATCACGAAGGGGCGGCTGAGCTCCGCCACGGTCGCCTCGCCCAACGCCAGCCGCGACAGGATCGCGCGTCGGGTGGGATCGGCGAGCGCGGCGAAACGACGGTCGAGCGCGTCTGTTTCTATCATAGATAGGTTATATAACTAACAGGTTATCGGACCGTCAATCACAAATTCCGCTGTCCTACACGGGTCGAGCTGTGCCAGAGGCGGGGCTATGCGCAGGCCATGCGGGTCGCGTCCCGCCGGGCCGGGCGCGATCATCGGGTGAGTCAATCTAGTCAATTTTTCTGGTCAACTTTCACCGAGAGGGAGAGGCGTACAGTGACCGCGATCGGCATCTACGGCAGCCTCGGCCGCATGGGCCAGGCGATCGCTGCGGAGCTCGCCGGGATGGGTGCGCGCCATGCCGGCGGCGCCGACGCCACCGACGATCCGGCGCTGGTCGCCGAGGCGGCGGACGTGCTGGTCGACTTCTCCAGTGCCCGCGCGGTGGAGGCGCATCTCGCCGCCGCCCGCGCCGCCGGCAAGCCGATCGTGATCGGCACCACCGGCCTCACCGAGACGCACCACGCCGCGATCGACGAGGCGGCGCGGGAGATCGCGGTGCTGCAGACCGGCAACACCTCGCTCGGCGTCACCCTGCTCGCCCGGCTGGTGCGCGACGCGGCGGCACGGCTCGGTGCGGCCGACTGGGACATCGAGATCGCCGAGATGCATCACCGCCACAAGGTCGATGCGCCGTCCGGCACCGGGCTGCTGCTCGGCGCCGCGGCGGCGGAAGGACGTGGCACTACGCTCGCCGAGGCGGCGGTCTACGACCGCTCCGGCATCACGGGCGCACGAAGCGAGGGTACGATCGGCTTCGCCTCCCTTCGCGGCGGTTCGGTGATCGGCGACCACAGCGTCGTCTTCGCCGGGGAGGGCGAGCGGATCGAGCTCGTCCACCGTGCCGACAGCCGGGCGATCTTCGCTCGCGGCGCGATCGCCGCCGCGCTGTGGCTCGCGAGGCAGCCTGCGGGCCGCTACACCATGGCCGAGGTGCTCGGGCTTTGAACAAGGCGGACGTCGTCGAGTTCTTCGCGCGCCTTGCCGCCGACAATCCGCACCCGGAGACCGAACTCGAATACACCAATCCCTTCACCTTGCTGGTGGCAGTGGTGCTGTCGGCACAGATGACCGACGCCGGCGTCAATAAAGCGACGCGGCGGCTGTTCGCCGAGGCCGACACGCCGGAGAAGATGGCCGCACTCGGCGTCGACACGCTGCGCGAGCGCATTCGCACGATCAACTTCTACAACACCAAGGCGAAGAACGTGATCGCGCTCAGCGAGGCGCTGATCCGCGATCATGACGGTAAGGTTCCCGCCGATCGTGAGGCGCTCGAGAAGCTGCCCGGCGTCGGGCGCAAGACCGCCAACGTGGTGCTGAACTCGGCGTTCGGACAGGAGACGTTCGCGGTCGATACCCACATCTTCCGCGTCTGCAACCGCACCCGCCTCGCGCCCGGCAAGGACCCGCTCGCGGTCGAGCACAAGCTCGAGAAGACCGTGCCGCAGCCCTTCCGCATCCACGCTCATCACTGGTTAATCCTGCACGGCCGATACACGTGCAAGGCTAGGGTGCCCGAGTGCTGGCGCTGCATCGTCGCCGACCTCTGCCCCTACCAGCCCAAGACCCCGCCGCCGGCGGCCCGCAAGACATCATCCGCCGCGGCTAAAGGAGAGCCGTGATGAGAAGCGCCGTGTTCGCGCTCGCCATCCTTGCCATCGCCGGCCCCGCGCTCGGCCGCGACAAGCCGGTCCCCGCGGCCAAGCCCATCGGTAAGCCGGTCGACTGCATTCGGGTGAACGACATCCGCGAGAGCCGCGTCCAGAGCGACGAGGTGATCGACTTCGTGACCCGGAGCAACAAGATCTACCGCACCACGCTCGACGGCGCTTGCCCGCAGCTCGGCTTCGAGCGGCGCTTCAGCTACCGGGTGTCGACCTCACAGCTCTGCTCGACGGACATCATCACCGTCCTCACCGGCCCCGGCATCACGCGCGGAGCAAGCTGCGGGCTCGGCCAGTTTCAGCCCGTCGAGCTGGTCAAGGCGACCCGCTGAACGCGAGGGGCTGGCGTACCCCGCGGGCGCCTGCTAGGTGAGCCTCCGCCGGCACCCGTAGCTCAGCTGGATAGAGCGCTGCCCTCCGAAGGCAGAGGCCACAGGTTCGAATCCTGTCGGGTGCGCCAGTTTTTTGCGGTTTTAGCGGTACGTCCGCTGCGAGCACGCGTCAGCGAAAATGCGGACATTGCGCCTCAATCTTCCCCTGCCGCCTCCTTGATCAATGAGGTGACCTCGTCAGGACGCGAGATCATCAGTGCGTGCGAAGCGCCCTCCACGACGATGGTCTTCCGCGCGTGTGCACGCTCGGCCATGAACTTCATCACCGCGGGAGGGATGTTAAAATCGGCGGAGCCGTAGATCATGTAGGACGGCAAAGACTTCCATGAGGCGGTGCGGGAGGGTTCCGCGAGCGCGGATTGGGTTATCGGGCGCTGGGTCGCTGCCATGACCGCGGCCTGTGCGGCCGGCACGTCGGCAGCGAATTGCGCGCGGAACTTGTCGGTCCGGATGTAGAGGTCCTGTCCTCCATCGGGCAGCGGAACGGGCATTAGGGCGCTTCCCAGCGTGCTTCCGGGGAATTTCGCGGAGAGCGTCGCGCTCGATTCGCCGACTTCGGGCGCGAAACCGGCGACATAGACCAGCGCCTTGACGTTGGCGTTGCCGTTGGCGGCTTCGGTGATGACCGGCCCGCCGTAGGAATGGCCGACCAGCACGACCGGTCCGGCCACCGACTTGACGACGGCCGAGACGGCGACGGCGTCGCTGGCGACGCTACGCAGCGGATTGGCGGCCGCGATGACGCGATAACCGTCCTTCTCAAGTCTGGTGATGACCGGACCCCAGCTCGACGATTCCGCGAACGCGCCGTGCACCAGCACGATCGTCGGCTTGGCCGTGCGAGTTCCGTCCTGCGCGGCTGCGCTCCCGGACAAGACGAGCGCGGCGGTCAGCAGGGCAGCGATGGGAATGCGCATTATGTCCTCCATTTCCTGTAGGGAATGATCCTTCTCAGTTCGCCGCCTTTGCGGCCCAAGCCGGCTGCAGGCTGTCGCGCAGCCAGTCGTCGAACCTCAGCGAGGCGATATGGGCACCCGCCCCGGGAAGCAGCGATCGTTCCGCAAGCTCGGCGCCGAAGTAGCGGGCGTGAACGTCGGCCACGATCCGGCGGCCGTCCTCATATGCGGTCGCGATCTCGGTCGCGACTTCGTCCATGCGGAACCGTTCCGGCCCGGCGACCTCGACGGCGGCATTGAACGGATCGCTGAACACGGCGTCCGCCAGCGTATCGGCGACGTCCTCGCCCGCGATCGGCTGCACCAGTGCCGGCGAAATCGGAATCTCGCGGGCGGTGCCGTCCTGTACGACGTCGGCGATGAACTCGAAGAACTGGGTCGAGCGGACGATCGTGAACGGGATCCCGGAGTCGCGGACCAGCTCTTCCTGGATCTTCTTCGCGCGGAAGTAGTCGCTGGAGAGCAGGCCGTCGACGCCCACGATCGAGAGCACGACGTGATGCCGCACGCCCGCCGCCCGTCCCGCCGCCAGAAGGTTGCGCCCCGAAGTCTCGAAGAACCGCAGAGCTGCCTCGCCGTCGAGCGACGGCGAGTTCGAGACGTCGACGACGACCTCGGCATCGGCCAGCGCCTCGGCCAGCCCGACGCGGGTCACGGTGTCGACGCCGAAGGTCGGCGACGCCTCGAACACGCGGAAATCCTCCTGGCGCAGGTTGCGGACCAGCCGCTCGCCGATGCGGCCGCTGCCGCCGATCACCACGATCTTCATGACGACAGCTCCGGAGACGCGATCTGGCTGGCGGGGCGGGCATCGGGCAGCCCTTCCTCGGCGAGGGCGCGGCGGACGGTCTCGCGCTCCGCGACCCGCTCGAAATAGCCGACCAGATCGGGCGACATGCGCACGCCGAACGCCTGCGCCCAGCGCAGCATCACGAACAGATAGGCATCCGCCACGGTGAAGCGCGGGCCGAACAGATAGAGCTCGTTGATGTGGTCGGAGATGAGGTCCAGACGTTTCGCGATCACCTCGGCCGCCCGCGCCTTCTCGGCCTCGTCGTCGCTGCTCCAAAGCGGCGTGAACGCCACATGCAGCTCGGTCGAGATCCACGACAGCATCTCGATCAGCCGAGTCCGCCCGAGCGGGCCGCCGGGCTCCAGGTCGGGCGCGCGATCGGCGATGAGCGTCAGGACGGCGATGTTCTCGGTCACGGCATTGCCGTCGTCGAGCACCAGCATGGGTACATAGCCTTTGGGATTGATCGCGGTGTAGTCATAGCCTCGCTCGGTGATCTTGGTCTTGATGTCGACCCGCTCGAAATCGGCGTCGAGCCCGGCTTCGTGGAGCGATATCCTGCCGGACAGGCTGCAAGCGCCCGGCGCGTAATAGAGCTTCATCGACGTGACTCCTCGACATGGGGTTTGGGTTGGGCGATGGCCGGCAACCGCAGCGTGACCGTGGTGCCGATCCCCGGCGTGCTGTCGATCGAAACGCTGCCGCCGGCGGCGCGGACGAAGCGCTCGACCATCGGCAGGCCGATGCCGCCAAGCCCGTCCTTCTTGGTTGTGAAGCGGGGATCGAAGACGCGCGCGATGGTGTCGCGCGACATGCCGATGCCATGGTCGGTGACGCGAAGCTCGACGCCGCCCGGTGCGATCACCTGCGCGCGGACGAGGACGACCCCTTTGCCGCCCATCGCATCGCGCGCGTTGAGGACCAGGTTCAGCAGCGCCCTGCGCAATCCGAGGGAGTCGCATCGCGCGTCGGGCACGCCCGGCTCGGCGCCGATGTCGAGGATCAGGCCCGGCTCGCCCATGGCCTCGACCAGCGCCGCGACGTCGGAGAGGCAGGCGGCGAGCCCGGTGCGTTCGTCGCCCGCTTCGCGGTCGCGGAGACGGCCGAGATTCTGGCGGACGAGGGACCCCGCATGCTCCAGGCAGGACCTCGCCCGATCGAGCATCGGCCCGGCGTGGACGGCGGGCATGTCCGGCGTCCGGGCGATGATGTTGATCGCCGAAGACGCGATCTGGATCAGGTTGCCCAGATCGTGGACAACGCTGGCCGCCGCGATGGTCGAAAGCTCGCCCCGTTCGTCGATCGGGGGAAGAATCTCGGCATCGACGGGGCCGGAGGCCTGAAAGAGCTTCACGGGCATCTTCCCTTCAAAAGGGGCTGCGAGGCGCGCGGAGGGAGCTGGTCGCCACACCTCGCAGCCACCATCGGTCAGGCGGCCGCGGCCGCCGACGCCTCGACCGGATGCACGGCGCGCAGGCCGATCTGCACCCGGTTCCACAGGTTGATCGCGCCGATCAGCAGCGTGAGATTGGCGATCTCGGTCTCGTCGAACTGGCTCTGCAGCAATGCATAGTCGGCGTCCGGCGCATGGGTCTTGCCGACCCGGGTCAGCACCTCGGTCCAGTTGAGCGCGGCGCGCTCACGGTCGGTGTACAGCGGGGACTCGCGCCAGCCGTCGAGCATGTGGAGGCGGATCTCGCTCTCGCCGTTCTCGAGCGCGTCCTTGACGTGCATGTGGATGCAGAAGGCGCAGCCGTTGATCTGCGAGGCGCGCAGCCGCACCAGCTCGAGCAGGCCGTGCTCGATGCCGCTCTTTCCGATCGCCGCCTCGACGGCCATCATCGCCTTCGCCCCTTCGGGAGCGGCCTGGAAGATGTTCAAGCGGGGGGTCATGGTCTTCTCCTTGAACGGGAGCGTCAGCGCTCCGCGGGGTGGAAGGGTGAGGTCGAGGGGGTCGCCCGTCCGGCGCGGCGGTCGCCCAGAGTCCAGAGGACCAGCGCCGCCCCGATGAGCGCGGGGAGCGTTACGGCGGGAAAGTCGCGCGCCAGCGCCGATGGCCCGCAGATGCCCGCCGCGACCTCCCAGAAATGGAACAGCGCGTGGCAGGCCAGCCACAGCGTCGCCGCGCTCCACAGGACGATCCGGTAGCCGGGTCGGAAGGCTCCGATCAGGAACGCCGCGCCCAGGAACAGGAAGATGATGCCGATGTCGCGGATGAAGTGCTGGTTGAACGGGCCGGTGGTGGTGACGCCCGGCACCGCGAAATACCAGCCGTCGGGCGACAGCAGCATGAAGCTGCCGTTCGCGACGGCGGCGAGGCCCATGATCGCGGCCAGCGAGATGCAGATCTGTTTCAGCATCGCGCGCCTCACTTCTTCGCCGGCGGAGGCACGTTGGCGATCCACCAGTCGAAGCTGGTGGCGCCGAGGCGCGCGCCCGGTCCCGGCATCAGCGAGGCGTCGTCCAGCCGGACGCCGAAATAGGGCGCCTCCGGATCGGCGATCACGCGCCGCGGGTCCTTGTCGTGGTCGAGCACGCGGGCAACCAACTCGTCGATGCGGAAGGCCTCCGGGCCCGCCACCTCGATCGTGCCGTTCGCGGGTGACGCGAGCGCTGCCTCGGCGACCGCCGCGGCGACATCCTGCGCCGCCATCGGCTGGAAGCGCGCGGGAGACAGACGGACGGTG
Source organism: Sphingomonas sp. SRI_018 (assembly GCF_057586275.1). Lineage (NCBI taxonomy): Bacteria > Pseudomonadati > Pseudomonadota > Alphaproteobacteria > Sphingomonadales > Sphingomonadaceae > Sphingomonas > Sphingomonas sp. SRI_018. The sequence goes on from NZ_JBYCZO010000002.1 coordinate 200,941, forward strand.
TCACCCTCGGTCGCGGACGCGGCGATCCCGCGCAGGAACTCGAAGAACTGGGTGGCGTGGAGGAGCGTGTAGGGGATCGACGATCCTTTGATCAGCTGCTCCTGCGCGAGCTTGGCGCGGAAATAGCCGCTGTCCTGCAGCCGCTCGGTGCCGACGACCGACAGCGCGACGTGATGACGGACGCCCGCCGCCTTCTCCGCATTGGCGATGTTGCGGCCCGTCGTCTGGAAGAAGTCCATCGCCGGCTGGTCGTCGAACGAGGGCGAGTTCGAGACGTCGACCACCACCTCGGCACCGTCCAGCGCACGGTCGAGGCCTTGGCCGGTGAGGGTGTCCACCCCCGTGTTCGGCGCGGCGGCGAACGCGTCGTGGCCGTCTCGGGCCAGTGACGCGACCACCTTCGACCCGATCAGGCCGGTGCCGCCAATCACCACGATCTTCATGCGTTATTCCTTTCTGTCGTTGAAGGGCGTCAGGCCGGCGCCAGCGATCGCCGAAGCCAATCCTCGAATCCGGTCCCGGCGATCCGCGCACCGGCGCCCGCTGTGAGAGATGCGTCGTCCAGCCGCGCGCCGAAGAAGGGCGCACCCTCGTCCACCAGCACCGGGCGATAGTCCTCGTCGGCGGTCAGGATCTGCTCCGCGAGGGTCGAGAGCAGGTAGCTGTCCGGGCCGGCAACCTCGACGATGGCATTCTCCGGAGGCCCCAGCGCGACGCGCATCAGTGCCGCGACCGCATCGTCCGCGGCGATCGGCTGAATCCGCACCGGCGGCAGCCGGACGGCATCGTCCTCGCGGCCAGCGTCGACGATGTTGAAGACATACTCGAAGAGCGGCGCCGACCGGACGATGGTGAACGGGATGCCCGCGTCGGCGACCAACGCCTCCTGCGCGTTCTTCGCGACGAAATAGCCGCTGCTCACCCGGTCGGAGCCGATCGCGGAGAAGATGACGTGATGCCGGACCCGCGCCTGGCGTTCGGCGGCGAGCAGATGGGCGCCCGACGCCTCGAAGAACCGCAGCATCGCCGCGGGATCGGCATAGCCGGGATTGGAGACGTCCACGACCACCTCGGCGCCGTCGAGAGCCCTGGCCAGCCCTTCTCCGGTGACCGTGTCGACACCTGTCGAGCGCGCAGCGACGACCGCCTCGTGGCCCGCTTGCTTCAGTTGCTCGACGAGCTTCGATCCGACCAGGCCGGTGCCGCCGACCACCACGATCCTCATGACCTCACCTCCCCGTGAGCGGCGCCGGCATGGCGCCTTCAGGAACGGGAGGAAGATCGCGGATCGGGTCCCTCGCCTCTATCGTGCCGAGGAATGCATGGGGCTCGCCATTCGGCAGGAGACCCTCGCCCAAGGTGCAGGTCCGATACGCCGCGCCGCCCGCGGGACCGCGCATAGGCACCGGACTCGTGCCGGATGCGCCGACCGCCCCATCCTCCGGCGGTCATGACCACACCCCAGGGAGAGGACTCCCCTCCCCTGGGTCCGATCGATCGCGAGGATACCTCACCCTACCCCGAACGGGCGCCGGACGCGGCAGGTCGCGCGGCGCTCATCAAAGGAGGTTTTCCATGCCGACGATCACCACCAAGGACGGACACGAGATCTATTACAAGGACTGGGGCGAGGGCCCGGTCGTGACCTTCTCGCATGGCTGGCCGCTGAACTCCGACGCCTGGGGCATCCAGATGCAGTTCCTGGCCGAGAACGGCTTCCGCACCATCGCGCACGACCGGCGCGGGCATGGGCGTTCGGCGCAGACCGCCACGCGCAACGACATGGACGGCTATGCCGACGATCTCGCCGCGCTGATCGAGGCGCTCGACCTGCGCGATATCACGATGGTCGGTCATTCGACCGGCGGCGGCGAGGTCGCCCGCTACATCGGCCGTCACGGCACCGGCCGCGTCGCCAAGGCCGTGCTGCTCGGCGCGGTGCCGCCGATCATGGTGCGCGGCGACGCCAATCCCGAGGGCCTGCCGATCGAGGTGTTCGATGGTCTGCGCCGCGACATCCTCCGCAACCGCTCGCAGTTCTACAAGGACTTCGCGATCCCCTTCTACGGCGCCAACCGGCCGGGCGCCGACGTGCCGCAGAGCCTTCTCGACGAGTTCTGGCTGATCAGCATGCAGGTCGGCCTCAAGAATGCCCATGACTGCATCAAGGCCTTCTCGGAGACCGACTTCACCGAGGACCTCAGGAAGTTCGACGTGCCGACGCTCGTGGTCCATGGCGACGACGACCAGATCGTGCCGATCAAGGACTCCGCCCACAAATCCGCCAAGCTCATCATGGGGGCGCAGACGATTTTCTACCCCGGCCTGCCGCATGGCCTGACCGCGACGCACGCGGACCGGTTCAATGCCGACCTGCTCGCCTTCCTGCGCAGCTGAACACCGAGCCCGGCGGCGCTCTCGAGGCCGCCGGGCGTCACGCCTCGAGCGCGGGAAGCGTGAACTCGAAGCGCGCGCCGCCTTCATGATGATTGGAGGCGGAGATCGAGCCGCCATGCGCCGCGATGATCGACTGGCAGACGGCAAGGCCGATCCCCATCCCGTCCGCCTTGGTGGTGAAGAAGCCGTCGAAGATGCGATCGAGATTCTCCTCGGCGATGCCGGCGCCGTTGTCGCGGATCGAGAAGCGGATCGTGCCGTCGGCACCAGTTGCGGTGGTCAGCGCGATGCGCCCCTCCCCCGCGCTCTTCTGCGCCAGCGCCTGGAGGCTGTTGACGAGCAGGTTGACGATCACCTGCTGGAGCTGGACACGGTCCCCCAGCACGCGCGGCAGGGTGATGTCGAAGCGCACCGAAAGGACGATCGCGCGCGCCTCGATATCGTGACAGACGAAGAGCAGCGCCTCCTCGACCACGCCGTTCAGGTCGATGGGGACGCTCTCTGGCACATGCCGCGCCACCATCCCCCGGATGCGCTGCACGATCTCGCTCGCATGGCGCGCGCTGTCGGCGATGCGGGTGGTGAGCTGCGAGACCTTGGCGAGGTTGGGATCGTCGCGCGACAGCCATCGCAGACAGGTTTCCGCGTTCATCGCGATGGCGGACAGCGGTTGGTTGACCTCATGCGCGATCGAGCTGGCCATCTCGCCGAGCGTCGCAATCCGCGCCGTCCGGCTATAGTCCGCCTGCAGCTGCCGGAGCTGCGCTTCGGTGCGCAGCCGCTCGGTGATATCCTCGAGGGTGAGCAGGGTCACGTCCAGGCTTTCCGGCGGAGTCGGAAAGGTGACGGAAAGCTCGACGTCGATCAGGCGGCCATCGAACGTCCTGAGCTTCATCCGCTCGACATGGCTGCGGCGCCCTTCGAAATGGGCGACGACGATCCTTCGCGCGGCCTCGGGGGCGTTGGCGAACAGATAGGCGACCGAACCGACGAGATCCCCGACGCCGGCGACGCCGAACAGCAGCGCGGCGCCGCCGTTGCCATCGGTCACCCGCACGACCTCGCATGCGGTGGCGACCAGCTCGGGATGCTCGTCCAGATAGGACGCGATGTCGGTCACGCCCTCCGACCGCAGCCGGTAGAAGACCGCGCCCATCGGCCGCGCGTCGACCTGCAGGAGCGCGCCGGGGAGATGGTGGATCAGCCTGCGGTAGCGCTGCTCGCTCGCCCGCACCGCCCAGAAGGAGCGGTCGTCGGCGATCTCGCCGTCGACCGCGATCCACAGCGTGTCCGGCGCCGCGTCCCCCGCCGCACCCCACACCGTCAGCACCGCATCGCGCAGCAGGAACGAATTGACCCGGCTGGTCCTGACGGCATGATCCGGCCGATCCGACGCGACCGCGACGATCAGCTCGGCGAGGATGGGCCAGCTTTCGGGCGGGCAGAAGCTCGCGACCGGCTGTCCGACGATGATGTCGCGCGCGATCGGCGAGCCGACGAGCTCCAGGGCGCGTGCGTTGACCTCTATGATGCGCGCCCCGTGCAGCAGCGCTGCCACCCAGTCGATCCACGCACCGCCATCGGCGACCGTGTCGATGAGCGTGCGGACCTGCGACAGGTCGATCCGCCAGCACGCCGCGGACTCCGCGGCCACGCCCATCGGCATGACGGTCGCGTCCGGGTCGGATACCGCGGCGGAGGACAGGGACCTCATGTCAATGGGCCAGGGGCAGCACCGTCCGCAGCGTGTGCAGCAGAGCCTCGTTGTCGACCGGCTTGGTGAACCAGGCGGTCGCGCCCTCTCGCAGCGCACGCGCGCGCGTCGCTTCCTCGGTGGAGGAGGTGATGAAGATCACCGGCATCGACGAGCCATAGGCGCGCAGGCGCCGCTGCAGCTCGGGTCCGTCGATCTCAGGCATCCGCACGTCGGTGATCACGCAGTCGAAGCCCCAGACGGCCATGTCAGTGAAAAAGGCGGCCGCGCAATCGAAGGTGCACGCCGCCAGGCCCTCCACCTGAAGGAAGTCGAACAGCGCCTCGCGCACGGCTTCGTCGTCATCCACGATCGCGATCACCGACGTTTTGGACAAGCAGAGGGCCCTTCTCGACGCGGCCGGCGCGGCCTCCTCCGGATGTCGCTGAATATCCAGCGGATTGTAACCATACCATGGTCTAGGTCGCCTCCCCGCGCAGCTCGGCGGGCAGCGTGTCCCAGGCGCGGATGAGCTCGCCGACCGTCGTCGCCGCCATCTTCTTCATCACGCCGCTGCGATGGAGCTTGACCGTGACCTCGGTGATGCCGAGATCGAAGGCGATCTGCTTGTTGAGGCGCCCCTGCGCCACCTGCCGGAACACCTGGCGCTCGCGCTGCGTCAGTGTGGCATAGCGGTCCGCATACTGCCCGATCCTCCGCGCGCCGATGCGCTGCGCGAGATCACGCTCGATCCCAGCGGCCACGGCGTCGAGCAGCGACTGGTCGCGGACCGGCTTGGTCAGGAAATCGATCGCGCCGGCCTTCATCGCCTGCACCGTCATCGGGATGTCGCCGTAGCCGGTGAGGAAGACGATCGGCTTCGCGTTGCCGCTGGCGGCGAGATGCTGCTGGAGATCGAGGCCGCTGGACCCGGGCATGCGGACGTCGAGCACCAGGCAGCCCGGCCGCTCCGGCACGTCCGCCGCGAGCAGCTCGCGCGTCGAGCCGAAGCCGACCGCGTCGATCCCCACCGACAGCATCAGCTCCTCGATCGAGGTGCGGACGGCCGCATCGTCGTCGACGATCAGCACCAGCGGGCGGTCCTCCGCTGCCGCGGCATCCGGCGCGGCCTCCCGCTCCATGTGATTCAGCTGCGATCCGTGGTTCATCGGGCGTGCTCCGACTGGAGACGATTGACTGTCTCATGGTGAACGTCGCGGCGGAATCCCCGGAACGGTTAGCCCGAGCCTCCCCGATCCGGGGAGCGCGGGTCGACCCGGATGACGCGGCGGCCGAAGCGGTGCGCGTCGATCGAATAGGCGCCGGGACCCAGCAGGACGAGCGCACCGGCGCCGCCGGCCGATGCCGCAAGGAACAGGAACGCCTCTCCCCGGGCACCGAGCAGGCTGGAGATGAGCGCCAGCACGAGCAGCGCCGCCGCCACGCGTGTGCCGAACCCCGTCGTAAGGGCCAGGATCACGACGACGCAAAGCGCCGCGACCGGCCACGGACAGGCAAGCCAGGAAAACGCGATCAGCGCATAGGACAACCGCATCAACAACAGGGCGGCGCCGGTGACGCCGTCCGGATAACTTAAGATCAGCTTGGGCACTGCCCCGCGATAGTCTCGCCGCCAGGTCGGGTCAGCCTTCGGTCCGGGGATGTTCCGATCCCCCATTCGGGGGTAGCATCCTTGAGGGCTCCCGGCGAAGGGCCGCATTGGCTAGGGCGTGGCGGAGGACCCACCGAAATTACGGGAACGGCGATGCAGCTGATCAGGGCGCTTCTCGTCGCGACGATGCTGCTGCAGCCGCTCGTCGCGTCGGCCGGCGTTCGGGGACGCAGTATCGCCGACTATACCCATCAGCGCTGGAGCGAAGAGAGCGACGCGCCGCGGCCGGTCTTCGCCCTGGCGCAGGACGGGCGCGGCTATCTTTGGGTCGCGACCGCGCTCGGCCTGTTCCGCTTAGACGGCATCCGCTTCGAGCCGGTCAGCACCGGCATCGACCTCGTCGAGCATGGCCCGCCGTCGGCGATACTGGTCCGGCGCAATGGCGAGGTCTGGACCAATTTCGAGCGCTCGGGGCGGTTCGCGGTCTATCGGAATGGTCAGCTGAAATTCCTCGACGCGCCACGGGCGCCGCATCGCGTCATCGCGATGAAGGAGACGCGGGACGGCACAATCTGGGTGCTCACCGAACGCATCGGGCTTCCGCTCATGCGTTTCCAAGGGGGACGTTGGACCTCGTTCGGGATCGAAGCCGGGGCGCCGCTCGACAATCCCTTCAGCATGGTGGTGACGAACGACGGCACTGTCTGGGTTTCGTTCACCGGCTCGGTGGCGCGGCTGCCGCCGGGCGGTCGCCGCTTCGAGTTCGTGCGGCGCGAGAGGGGTGCCACCGGCCGGCTGTCGCTGGACCCGCAGGAGCGGATCTGGCTGACCGAGCGCCGCGGCACCTATCCCATCACCGGGCCGGGAGGGCGCGGCAGCCCGCCGCCGCTGCGCCATCCCTATGCGACCGACAGCGCCAAGATCCGCGGCTGGCCCATCTTCGACCGCGAGGGCAACCTGTGGATCGCCACCTATTATGACGGGCTGCAACGCGTGGCGGCACCCGATCCCCGCGGCGCCGCCTCGGCGGCCGAGGCCGTTTCCCGGGTCGAGCGTTTCACGGTGCGCGAGGGCCTGTCCTCGAACGCGACGGCCCAGGTCTTCCAGGACGCGGAAGGCAATGTCTGGGTCGCCAGCGAGGACGGCCTGGACCGGTTCTTTCCCGCGACGCTGCGGTCCGAGCCCGAGCTGCGTCAGCCCGCGGCGTTCGGCGACCTGCTGCTGCAGGCGAGGGACGGCAGCGTCTATATCGGAGAGGCGTCGGCCGTGTACCGAGTCCGCCCCGGCGAACGTCCCGAGGCGATCTTCAGGACTAAGGTCGAACCCCGCACATTGTGCGAGGCGCCTGACGGTGCGATCTGGATCGGGACCGACGACAGGGAGGTCGTGATCTGGCAGGACGGCCGGACGCGGCGCCTGGGGCAGAAGGTGCCGGTGTCGGACACCATCTACGACTGCGCGTTCGATGCCGCCGGCAACTACTGGGTGACCGCGGCGCTCGGCGGAATGGCCCGGTTCGGCGCGGGCCGCTGGGAGCGAATGTTCGGACCGACCGGCGATGCGTTCCTGCCCAAGTCGATGACGGCCGACGAGCATGGCGGGATCCTCGTCCAGTGGAACGATCGCACCCTGAACCGCCTCGACGGATCGATGCGCAGCGCGGTGCCGATCCCGTTCGGCAGCTACCAGCCCTACGACGTGGCACTCTACCCGTTGCCGCCCGATACCGTGTACGTCGCCGGCCGGTTCGGGCTCGCCCGTCTCCGCGATGGTCGATTCCAGAGCATTTCCGCCCGCCGCCTGCCTCTGTTCAGCGGCCTGAGCGGTATGGTCCGGACGCCGGACGATCATTTCTGGCTTGCCGGTCCGGGAGGGATTGTGCGCATCGCGTCAGCCGACCTCGAGCGGACCTTCTCCAATCCGGACCGGACGCCGCCGATGCAGGTCTTCGGCCCCGACGATGGGCTGCGCAGCCGGCCCCATTCGCACAGCCGCCATTCGATCGTGCGTGGCGGCGACGGGCGGCTGTGGATCGCCACCCAGGCCGGAACGCTGTGGCTCGATCCGAACGACGTCAGCCGCAGCCGCACACCGCCCAAGGTGGCGGTGAGCGCCCTCGTCGCCGACAAGCTCTATCGCGACCCGACCGCCGTCACGCTGCCCGCAGGCAGGTCGAGCATCCAGATCGACTTCTCCGTGCTGAGCTTCTCGAACCCGCACGCGGTGCGGGTCCGCTATCGGATCGAGGGGCAGGACGCCGACTGGATCGAGGCCGGAAGCAGGCGGCAGGCCTTCTACACCAATCTCGCGCCGGGCACCTATCGCTTCCGGCTGATCGCCGCGAACGAGGACGGCGCCTGGACCGAGCAGGGAGCGGCGGTCGAGTTCGTCATTCCGCCGACCTTCGTGCAATCCCGCTGGTTCGCCCTGTTGTGCGGCCTCCTGATCCTGGCGGCGCTTTGGCTGATCTACCGGCTGCGCACGGCCCAGCTCGCCAGCCGGATCCGGACACGGCTCGAGGAGCGGATGGGCGAACGCGAGCGCATCGCGCGGGAACTGCACGACACCCTACTGCAAGGCATCCAGGGGCTGGTCCTGCGGTTCCAGTCCGTGGCCAACAGGATGCCGGCGGAGACGGCTTCCAGAGCCCAGCTGGAAGCTGCGCTCAAGCGCGCCGACGAGGTCATCGCCGACGGGCGCAACCGCGTGCAGGATCTGAGAGGTGCCGACGAGCCGGCAGACCTGCCCGATCTGCTCAAGCAACGCGCGGCCGCGGTGGATTTCGACCCCGTCCCGACGATCCGCATCGTCGTGGAAGGCAAGCCGCGCCGGGTCGACCCGCTCGTCTCGATCGAGCTCGGCCGGATCGCGGACGAGGCGCTGTTCAACGTCGCGCGCCACGCCAGGGCAGGCTGCGTCGACATCACCGTGCGCTTCGGCGCCCATCAGCTCGGCGTCGAGATCCGCGACGACGGGATCGGGATCGCCGAGGAGGTGCTCGAGAACGGGCACAAGCCCGGCCATTTCGGCCTGATCGGAATGCGCGAGCGCGCGGAGCGGATCGGCGGCGGCTTCTCGATCCACAGCTATCGGCGCATGGGATCGGCGGTGACGATCGCGCTGCCCGGCCGCCTCGCCTATGCCGATCATGCGCCGAGCCGGCTGTTTTCCCGGCTTTTCCCGAGAAGGAAGGAACCGAGCCGTGGCTGACAAGGGTCCCTCGCCCATCCGCATCCTCGTCGTCGACGATCACCCGGTGCTGCGCGAAGGCGTCGCGTCGATCCTGGAGGACCGCACCGACATGGTCGTGGTCGGCGAGGCGCGCGACGGCGCCGAGGCCGTCGCACGCTTCCGCGAGCTCCGGCCGGACGTGACATTGATGGACCTCCAGATGCCGGTCATGAACGGCGTCGATGCGATCGTCGCGATCCGGTCCGACTACCCCGACGCGCACATCCTCGTCCTCACCACCTATGCCGGCGACGTGCAGGCGGTGCGCGCGCTCAAGGCGGGGGCGACCGGCTATCTGCTCAAGAGCAGCCTCAGGACCGAGATGCTCGACGCCATCCACAACGTCCACCGCGGCCGCCGCCACGTCCATGGCGAGGTCGCCGCCGAGATCGCGCTCCATGTCGCCGACGACAGCCTGAGCGAACGCGAGATCGCGGTGCTGCGCCTGGTCGCGATCGGCAAGGCCAACAAGGAGATCGCGCACGCCATGTCGCTCTCGGAGGAGACGGTGAAGGCGCATCTCAAGAACATCTTCGCCAAGCTCGACGTCACCGATCGCACCCATGCGGTGACGGTGGCGGCGCGACGGGGAATCATCCAGCTTTGATGGGCGATCACAGCAGGGCCATGCCGCCGTCCACGCGGAGATTGATCCCGGTGATGAAGCTGCTGGCATCGGAAGCGAGAAAGAGCGCCGCCTGCGCCAGCTCCTCGGGTCGGCCGAGACGACCGAGCGGGATCGCGGCGGCCATTCCCGCCTCGAAGTCGGCGCGCTGTTCGGGAGCGACCCCGAGCTTGGCGAGGATTTCGGTGTCGGTGGGTCCCGGACTCAGCACGTTGACCCGGATGCCGCGATCCTTGAGCTCGAGTGCCCAGCTGCGGGCAAAGGCGCCGATCGCCGCCTTTGAGCCGGCATAGACGGCATGACCGTCGAGCACCTTCTCGCTCGCCAGCGATCCGGTCAGCACGATCGCACCGCCGTCGCGCATGATCGGCACCATCTTCTGCACACCGACGAAGACGCCGCGCGTGTTGACCGCGAACTGCGCGTCATATTCGGCTTCGGGCACCTCGGCGGAGTGGCGGATCGTGTTGATCCCGGCATTGGCGACATAGATGTCCAGCCCGCCGAACCGTCGCACAATCTCATCGGCGAGCCGGTCATGATGTCTCGGATCCGCGACGTCGCCATCGAAGCCGATCGAGCCGGCCCCGATCAGCTGCACCGCATCATCCACCGCCTGGCGGCGGCGGCTCGAGATGACGACCTGAGCGCCTTCGACGGCAAAGGCCTTGGCGATGGCGAGGCCGATCCCGCTCGTTCCCCCGGTGATCATCGCGGTCTTGCCGGCCAGCATTCCCATTGTCGTCCTTTCAGGTCTGTCCGCCCGGAAGCTATGGTCGCCGACCGCTTCGATAACCTGGGCCTCGGTCGAGGCCGCCATCACCGAAGGTCCAGGGTACGGGCGACCGAAGCCTCAGGCCGCTATGCTCGCCGAGCAGGACAGGCACATCGATCGCACAGTGCCGTCTTGCCGATCCGGTGATACCCTCCGTCCCTTTCGTAGCGGCTCCGCCCTTCCAGGGCGCAGGTGGTCGCCGCCGACCTTCGGTGGGCAAAAGAACCGCGACGACGCGTGCTTGCTCCGTGTCCCGACCTCCGGCTCGGTCATGGAGGAGCTTGGGGAGCCGTGTTAATCGGACGCGACAGGGATGATGAACGCAGGAGTTTTTCCGATTTCACCCTGCGGCCGACGAAGCGGCAGTCGAGCATCCAACCTGTCCGGCTCCTCGAGAGATGACGGCCGCCCACGATCAGAAGGAACAGACGATGGCTTCCCCGATCCGCATCCTGCTGCAGACGACCATTCCGCCGATCGCGGACGATTGGCACATCGGCCGCTTCTCGATGCTCCGCGACTATCTCGCGGGGCTTACGGATGAATCCGGTGCGCCGTTGTGCGAGGTGACGGCGCGCGATCGCACGGCTCCGGGCGGCCCCGATCCGGTCCTGTCGACGATCGACCGGTCGGACTTCGACCAGCTCTGGCTGTTCGCGGTCGACACCGGCGACGGTCTGGACGCGGAGGATTGTGCGGCGATCAGCCGGTTCCGCCGGAACGGCGGCGGTCTGCTGGTGACGCGCGACCACATGGACCTGGGAAGCTCGGTCTGCACGCTCGGCGGCGTCGGCAACGCGCATTTCTTCCACAGCAAGAACATCGAGCCGGACGAGGCGCGCCACGTCATCGACGACAGCGAGACCAGCTACATCCTCTGGCCCAACTATCATTCCGGCGCGAATGGCGACTTTCAGGAGATCACGCCCGTCGGCCCGCTGCACCCGGTGCTGCTCGATCCCGCCGCGCCCGGCGGGTCGATCCGATATCTTCCCGCCCATCCCCATGAGGGAGCGGTCGGAGCCCCGTCCGACGATCCTTCCGCGCGCGTGATCGCGACCGGCGTCAGCAAGGTGACCGGCAGGCGCTTCAACATCGCCGTCGCATTCGAGCCTGATGCCGGAGCAGGGCCGGCCGTGGCGGAATCGACCTTCCACCACTTTGCCGACTACAACTGGGACCCGGCGATGGGCTGTCCCAGCTTCGTCAGCGAGGCGCCGGGCGACGGCCTGGCGCGATCGCCCGAGGCGCAGCGCTCGATCCGCCGCTATGTCAGGAATCTCACCTTGTGGCTCGCCGGCCGATCCACGATCGACGGCGACTTGGAAGCTGATCGCGACGGTGAGCTGGACGAAGCGCTCGAAGAGAGCTTTCCGGCCAGCGATCCGCCGGCGATCCTTTGACGCGGGCGTTGTCGGCCGAACCGGAGGGCTACACCCTCCGGTTCGACCCTGATCAGACGAGCGATCAATAATCCCAGAAGGCCGGCACCCAGCGGAAGGCGTCGCCGTCGACCGCCACCCGGCCGACGGACGGGAACGGCAGGTGGGTGGCCACCAGTTGTTCGCCGGTCGCTGCCAGCTCCTTCAAAAGATCGATCCGGACGCGAGCTGCCTCCGCCGGATCGTGTTCGAAGCCGTTGTACCAGTCGGGATGCTCGAACCCGACCGCGAACACGGCGTCACCGGCGAAGGTCAACCGATCGCCGCCGGACGTCACGCGGACCACGCTGTGTCCGGGCGTGTGGCCGCCGGTGCGATGGACGACCACGCCCGGCGCCACCTCATGCTCGTCATCGAACAGCCGCAGCTGGCTGCGGTACTCCTGCGCGAACCGCTTGGCGGTCGCCCGCAGCGCATCCGGAAACCCCGCCGGCATGTTGACATGGGTGAAGTCGGGCGCCTCCCAGAACTTGACCTCGGCGGCCGCCACATGGATCCGCAGGTCCGGACGCAGCCGATCCTTCACCCCGTCGACGAGGAGTCCGCCAACATGATCCATATGCATGTGGGTGAGCACCACATCCGTCACGGACGCGAGATCGATGCCTGCAGCCTCCAGTCGCTTGATCAGCTGCCCCGCCCGCGGCAGGTTCAGGTCCGGATCCAGGCCCAGCCCGGCATCGACGAGGATGATCTGGTCGCCGCTGCGGACCACGACCGCGTTCAGCGACCAGTCGAAAGCGTCCGGCGGCAGGAACATGCCGTTCAGCCAGGCCGCCCGGTCGCCCGGATCGGCATTGTATCCCAACATCTCGGTCGGGAGCGGCAGCACTCCATCGCTGACCACCAGCACGTCGATCTCCCCGATCCGCACCGCGTAGCGTGACGGAACCAGTTCTTCGGGGCCGGGCCTCATGGGGCGTGAGGCGATGTCTAGGCTCATGTTCGTCTCCTGCTGATTGCCGTCTACACACGGCATCCGCGGCGATAATATTTGGGCACGCATGCGGTCGATCGGGCCAAGGGAGAGGGCCGGCCACGCCCCGGTATAGGTTCTGTCGCCGTTGCCGGGTGTCGACTAGCCGGACGAAGAGATCGCATCGAAGCTATGCTTGAGCGCGAGTTTGCCATCGTGGACATGACCTCCATCGTGGAGACAATCCATGAACCAGGGCATGTCGGCGCTGCCTATTGGGGAAGCTCTCGTTCTTGAACTTCTCAGCGCTTCTCGATGAAGGCCTGGACGAGTCGAACCGTTGCGGCAGGGTTCTCCTGCATGACCCAGTGACCGGAGTTCGGGATCAGTCCGGCGGTCACATCGGAAGCAGCGGCACGCATGATGTCCGCCATTTGCATGCCGAGACCCTTTTCCGCGCCCAACGCCAGCACGGGCATCGCCAGCTTTCCGTGAGCGGCCACCCATGCCCGGTTGTCGCCCGCATCCTGATCGAAGGCACGATATTGCTCGAACACGGAATGCATCGCACCGGGGAGCGCATAAAGCGCGGCATAATGGCGTCGCGACCGTTCCGTAAAACGCTCTGGGTTCGCCGAAAATTCGTTCCAGAAGCGATCGAGATAGATGCGCTCGCGCCCCTTCACGAGCCGCTCCATGTCGGGGCCGCCAAAACGGAAATGCCAGGTCGCCGGGCTCTTTACGATCTCTTCCCACGAGCCGATCCCGGGGATCGGCGCATCGATCACTACGAGCTTGGTAACACGGTCCGGGTATTTTTCCGCAAAGGCAAAGGCGACCATGTTGCCAACATCATGTGCAACGATGTCGGATTGCACGACTTTCAGCGCGTCCATTACCTCCGCGATGTCGGTAGCCTGGTTCATCTTCGAGAAGCCGCCCGCCGGCTTCGACGACCGACCCATGCCGCGAAGATCAGGCACGATGACGGTGTGATTCCGGGCCAGGCCTGCAGCCAGCGGAGCCCACATATCGCCACTTTCGCCAAAGCCGTGGAGCAGGACAATCGCCGGCCCGCTGCCGCCAACGCGCACGTGGATCGTCACGCCATTCGCGTCGATCTCCTCCGTGCGGAATTCGGCCGGATAGGGCAGCTCCTGTGCCTGAGCGGGTGCGGATACCGCCAGCAAAGCAGCCGCCATGCAAGCGAATGGGAACTTGATCAAAAGGCGGTCGGGCAAGCTCGTCTCCTCCGGCAGGCCGGTTTCGTACGGTGCCGACGCCCTCAAGGCATCTATTCCAAGGCAGTGCCTCGCCCCCCACAATGGCATGTCGCCACCTGGCGGAACGCGCTGGGGACCCGATGCAGCGCCTGGCCAAGGAGGTGCGGATCACGTCCCTTTGCCGGAACGGCTGCACGAGAAAAACACGATCGGCGTCAATTGGCGTTACCGCTGGTAAGGTGCAGGATGTTGCCGTCGGGATCCTTGAACCAGATCACGCTGAACGCGCCGCTGACATGAACTCCGTCAACGACCCTGTCGAAGCCGTCGGGATATTCGTCCAGCGTCACCCCTTTAGCACGCAGGTCCGCGGCGATTGTCTCAAGTTCGTCGCCGACCGCCCAGACGACGGCATTTGCCTGATTGGTGCCTGCATAGTCGCTGAAATAGACGTTGAGCTTTGTCGCACCGGTTCCGAAGACGAAGCCGTTGCCGTGGTCGGCGACCAGCGGCAAGCCAAGTATCCTGCCATAGAAGTCCTTGGCCCGAGCGAGATCGGCGCACGGCACGATCGCCGACGATGCATGATCCTTGAGCATGTCCGTATCCTTCAGGTGATGGGCAGTTCCAGCGACGATCGCTCGCGCACTTCAAATTAAACTCGGCCGTTCGACACCGGCTCCTCAAGCTGATCCGGCGCTCGCGCCGAGCCGTGGCGTCTTTGCGGCGCGAATGCTCCGATCGCATCTGCCAAATGGCAGCACCCGACCTCGCCCAAGGGTGTGGTCCGCCTGCCGATTGGCGAGCGCCATGCAATCCTCGGGATGATGGCCGCGATCCACCCAACCGCGCCATTTTTCTCGTTGTCGCCGACAGGAAGGGGCAGCCCGCATGAAGATCGTCGTCATTGGTGGAACCGGCCTGATCGGATCGAAGATCGTCGCCTCGCTCGTCGGGCAAGGTCACGACGCGCTTGCCGCGGCGCCGAACACCGGTGTGAACACGCTGACCGGCGAAGGTCTCGACCGCGCGCTGGACGGATCGGACGTGGTCGTCGACGTCTCGAACTCGCCCTCGTTCGACGACAAGCCGGCAATGGACTTCTTCCTGACCGCAGGGCGGAACATCGCCGCGGCGGAGAAGACCGCCGGCGTCCGCCACCATGTCGCGCTGTCGGTGGTGGGGACCGATCGCCTGCAGGACAGCGGCTATTTCCGCGCGAAGCAGGTCCAGGAATGGCTGATCAAGGATTCGGGCATCCCCTGGACGCTCCTGTACGCTACGCAGTCCTTCGAATTCCTCCGCAGTATCGCGCAGTCCGCCACCGAAGGGGATTTGGTCCGTCTCCCTCTGGCGCACTTCCAGCCGATCGCGGCACAAGAGGTCGCGGCTACGGTAGTCGAGACGGCGCTCGCAAGACCGATCGACGACATAGTCGAAGTGGCCGGACCCGAGGTTTTCCGCATCAACGAGCTGGTCGCGCGCTTACTCAGGCATGATGGCGATCCGCGGCGCGTGGTTGCCGATCCCGAAGCGCCCTATTTCGGCGTCAGGCTTGCCGATGACACGCTCCTCCCCGGGGCGGGCGCGCGCCTTGGCGCCATAGATTTCGACCGGTGGATCGCCAACCTACCCTCTCGGGACGGGCGTGCCCCCGTCGAGGTGGGCCGCGCCTCGCACGCGCTGATGGTCTCGCGTCCTGATGAGGTCGCTGCGCCGATCGAGGCGGCGGCAGGCGAGTAGCCAAGCCTGACGGACATACTGAAACCCCGGAGAGCGTAATCATGGTGATCCCGAAAGACAGTTTCCCGGTCACACGGGAGGCATTGCTGCACGCGCTGTACGAAGCGGCGGAGCTCGAGCAGAACCTGATGTGCACCTATCTCTACGCCGCCTTCAGCCTGAAGGCCGGCGAGGCGGAAGGATTGAGCGCGTCCGAGGCGGAAGCCGTGGCGCGCTGGCGTCATACGATTCTCGGTGTCGCGGTCGACGAGATGAGCCATTTGGCGGCGGTCTGGAATCTCACCTCGGCACTGGGCGGAGCGCCGCGGTTCGGCCGCACCAACTTCCCGCTCGAGGCCGGCTATCTGCCGGCGAACATCGTCGTAAAGCTCGCTCCCTTCAGCGAAGACGTAATCCAGCACTTCATCTATCTTGAGCGGCCCGACACGTCCGATGAGCCGGACGGTGAAGGATTTGCGGCACCGGTGACCGGCCCCCGCACGCCGGCCGCGCTGCGCCTGACGCCCACTGGTTTCGACTACGCCACGATCGGCGACTTCTACCAACGCGTGGAATCGGACTTGCGGGCGCTTGTCGCCGCATTGGGAGAGAAGACCGTCTTCTGCGGGGATCCTGCGCTCCAACTCACCGAAGCGGAGAACCGTCTCAAGGGCGCCAGGGCGGTCACCGATCTCGACAGCGCGCTGGCGGCGCTCACCGAGATCGTGGTGGAAGGCGAAGGCGCTCCGGACCACCGGGAGAATTCGCACTTCGCGCGCTTCCTGGCGGTACGATCGGAGCTGCGGCAGCTCAGGGCTGCGAACCCCGATTTCGCGCCGGCACATCCTGCCGCGGTCAATCCTGTTCTGCGCAAGCCTCCCCATCCCGATGGAAAAGTCTGGCTGGAGAATGCCGAAGCCGTCGCCACCGTCGACGCAGCGAACGCTATTTATGCGTTGGCACTCCGCCTTCTTGCCGGAGCTTATGCCGTTCCTCGACCGGATCCCCGTAAAGCGACCTACGTCGCCTGCGCGGTCGGGCTGATGCACGCCATCGGCGCAATGGGCGAGCGTGCTGCTCGCTTGCCTGCCGGTTCCTCGCATCCCGAATGCAAGGCGGGGATCTCGTTCACGGCACCGCGCGAGGCTGCCTCGCTTCCCCAAGGGACTAGCGCGCACGAGATATATACCGAGCGCCTCGATCAATTGCTGACTGCTGTCGAGGCGATGGACCCGGCCGATCCAAATTGTGTTCGGGTTGCGCAGATCCTGCAGAGCCAAGCCGATCGCCTTCGTGCCTTATGAAGGATCGAGCAGCGATAACGGCGTGTGTCGCGACCCAAGCTTTCGGCCAATCTCGATCACAGACCAACTGGCGAACAGCGTCAGCTTTCGGGCAGAGCCACGAGGATGCGGAATGACCGCTATGAGGCGCGTGGCCGTCAGATCCGGGTGTCCACGGTCGAGCGTTCGCTCACGCCCCAGTTGCGGACGCTTTCGTCTTCGTGCAGCCTTCCCGAAAGCGGACGGAGTTGGTTGATCGTATGTGGTGGAAGCTCGGGATTCTCGTAATCGTGACGGCCGGACTGATCTTTTTCATCATCCCAATCCGCACCCACGCCGTTTTGTTCGATCCGGCCAACCCGCCACCACCGACGCGGTGGACCTTATCGTCCGCTGTTTCGAATATGTATTTGACCCCCGGCGCCATCGCTCTGATCTGTGCGGTTCTAGCAGTGGCGGGCTATTTAGCTTTCAGGATCGTGCGTAGCGGTTAGTCGGAGCAGCGTCCGCTTACTTCGCTAAGACGCAAATGCCGCACGTCGGCAATCCACCCAATAACGGACGGTCGATCGTCACCTGAACGAACGGCAGGTTTCGGGATCGCGGGCGACCCGGCGGAATGACCGAAATGAGGGCGCAAAGCGGTCGTCAGCGGTTCACCGGTACAGAGATTCCCCAATGATTTGAGTGCCCACCAAATTCACGCCGGGCGCGCCAGTTTTCTGCGGTTTTTGAAGATTGCCCGTTCGGCCCTGTGGCAGTTATGTAATCGTAACGACCCAAATCGCGTTGCAACCGAGCTGCCAGTGAGCGTCGGCATAGACCGCAACAAGCAGAAGCTCTTTGAATTTCGAGACCGTCTAGCAGGTCGAGACCTTGGCAAACTCTACGGCCAGGTTTTTCTCATTACACAAGAAGAACCTCCCCACCGAGGCTTCGGTAAGAGCGATCAAATTGCTCCTTCAACGAGGTTTCCGCGCGCAAGGCAGCATCGCCGTCAGGCAGCGGTCGCGAGCGTAGGAGTAACCGCCATCGCAACTTCGCGGCCGGGGGAGGCAGGCATTTGCACGCGCGATCGACTTCGTGGTCGGCGAGCGCCTCGCCGAATGGACGAAGGTAGGAGGACGGGCGTCTCTCCAGCTCACCCAGAAAGGACTGACGCCGCCAGCGAAATCGAAAAGGTCGAGGACAGCCGCCGCCTCAAGGCTGCTGAGGAAAGCCAATTCCACTCGCGAACTCTCAGGCGGCCGCGTAACAGCGTGGAGATCGCGAATGCTTGGCCTTGGCGAGCCAAATCAAGATAGATAGGATAGTATCCTTGTCTACTCAATTGTAAAATAAGTTAAAAAATATGAGAGCGCTAACTGTTCCTTAGCTCAAATTTCCTTCAATATCGCTGCCAAGCAAAGGATCGGCGATGTGCAGGCCCGTGATGTGCGTATCAAGGTTGCTGGACGCGGCGAGCGCCTCTACCGCCCCAACAGCCAAATCATCATAAGCATCTGATCATGCAGCGAATTCCAGTTTGCTCGCCGCGCCGGTCCCTACCCATGAACATGGTGGCTTGAATGCGTATCATCGTTCTTGAAGAGGGGGCGGGTTCCGATGAGCCGTTGCACAAACGCCTGCGGCGTGAGGGCTTCGAGGCCGAAGGCGCCGGGTCGGCGCTGGAGTTCTATCGAAGCATAGCGATGGACAGCTATGACATCGTCGTGATCGATGCCGGCCCGTCCGATCAGGTCGGGCTGGAGATCGCGTCCTGGCTGCGCCGAAAGGGCGGTGTCGGCATCATTCTGCTTACCGTCGGCAACCGGCCGCAGGATCGGATCGGAGCGTTCGAGAGCGGCGTCGATCTCCACCTGGCGAAACCAGTCGCCGGCGATGAGCTGGTTCACGGGGTGCACAGCCTCGCCCGGCGGATCGTCCGCGGCGAAATGCGTGTTCCGGCACCCGTGACAGCGGAGCCGCGCTGGTTCTTCGATCCGGTCCATTGGACGCTGCAGGCTCCGAACCGAAGACTGGTGAAGCTGACCGCTGTGGAAACGCGGTTCGTCCAGCGGCTGCTGATCCAATCCGGTGCGGTGATCGCGCGTGCGGAGCTTCGCGCGGAGCTCGGTTACGGCACCGACCAGGCCGGCGACAAGAATCTGGACGCCGTGATCCGCCGGCTCAGGCGCAAGATCGAAAAGGCGACCGGCGATCCCGCCCCGATCCAGACCGTGCATGGCCGCGGCTACCTCTTCTCCGCTCCGATCCGGCTGGAACGGCGCAGGACGCCCGCCCGCTAGCGTTCCGCAGAAGCCGCGTTACCGTTCTCCGCCATATCGGAGTCGATCTCCGATCCGGCCCTTCTTGGCATTCGCGCACGCCATCGATCACCCGAGTCGTCGGCTCGCATGCGCTTATTCGCAACAAAATGTCTGTCAAAGAACAGTAGAATTTAGTAGGAAATAGTATCCAATCGTATACGGCTGACGGCCGCTAGCTAATTCCTACTTGGTTTATTACAGATTTACTAACGCCGATTGAAAAATTTTGTAACACCATATTGAACTTCTCCCGAAGATGGACCTAGTCTGAATGCGTCCGATCTGGATAAAGGGGCGAATCATTGCGAAAGCAGGGTTTCGCACGAATCCATCCTCTTTGACGGGTCGATCATAGACGTCAGTCTGGCAACAAGGGGGTTTGTCTGCATGACCGAACGATCTTCCAAGGTCTGCACTTCGTCGCATCAAGAAGAACGCGCGGACGTCTCTCGTCCGCGGGCCCGGCGCCTGGTTGCCGCCGTGCTCGCCATCTCCCTCGCCGCCGGCGCATCGGCCGAGACCCGGCCGCCCTCCGCGGCCAAGGCTCCCGCAGGCAACGTCAACGTCTTTCAGGAGCAGGCGGGGCGGGCTGGGCGTGCGCAAGTGCGCCAATCTCTTCGCCGCAATGGGCCAGAGGCAGACTTCGGATGAATTGGGGAGGGGCGGGACGAGCTGAGGCTCGTCGCGCCACTCCCGATCGGACTGAACTGAATTTCTGAATTTCGTGGAAGCGTCCTCGCACCTCGGGGCGGCGGGGAAACTGTGTCTGTTCGCTCCGTGCCATCGGTCGAGGTGCCGTGGCCAGTTCAACAAGGGGAAGTGGCATGTCCGGATTTGAGTCGCAGAATGTTCGTCGCGCCCGCTTTGCCGCGAACTGGGTCGTCGGCGCCGAGGGCGCGAGCTGGTCGCAACGCCGCCGGCTGATGGCGGTGCTGCGCCGCGCGCATCGGGTGCTTGGGGTGAACCGCGACAAGCTCGGGCTTGGCGGGCTCGGCACGACGAATCCGTCTAGCGCCGCAGCGGCGGCATCGGGCCTTCCGCTTGCGCTGACAGGCAAGACGGGCCTTTTCTCCGGCGTAGCGTTGGCCGCGCTGAGCGTTGTCGCCACCCCTCAAACGGCTTTCGCGCAGGTCGCCATTGGCAATGGGGTCAACACCAATGCCGCCACCTGCTCCAACCCCTCTGCAACTGTACCGGCTAGTGTTGCTATCGGTTGTGGCAGCAGCGCCACTGGCAGTGGCTCAACCGCCGTGGGAACGGGCGTGGCGGTCAGCGGCAATAATACCATTGGTCTCGGAACCAGCGTCACCGTGACCACCGCCGGTGGGATCGGGCTGGGCTATAGCCTCACCTCCAATGGCCTCAATGCGATAGCTATTGGTTTTAATACGAACGCGACCGGCATCAACGCCCTCGCCGTAGGCGGAGCCGCGCGCGCCAGCGCGGAGGGATCAAGCGCCTTTGGCGTCAACTCCTTTGCAAACGGCGCGGGGGCGACTGCCATCGGCAACGGGGCCAATGCCACCGGCGTCGCTACGGCGGTAGGCGTGGCAAGTCAGGCAACCAGCGCCATTCTGTCGCTATCGGCAGCGTGAGCCAAGCTACGGACAACGCCGCCACCGCCGTCGGCAATGGCGCTCGGGCGACGGGGAACAGCTCGCTCGCACTCGGAGCGCAAGCGCTGGCCATTGGTGGCAGTACGGTTGCTGTCGGTCAGGGCGCCGGCGCCGGATCGACTACCGGTAATGCCAGTTCCATTGCGGTGGGCATTGCGGCCGGCACGCTCGTCAGTGGTGGACAGAATACCGCGGTTGGCGGAGGTGTCCCAAGCGTCTTGAGAGGCGCTGGTTCCGGCGTCACGGGGACGCGCAACGTCGCCCTCGGAAGCGGCAATGGCGCCGTCACCTACGACGGTACGCTTTCCGCCTCGGCAGGCAATCTGGTCACGGGCAGCGACAACGTCGCGATCGGAACCAATGCCGGCATCGGCGTGGCTGCCAACTCGACGACATCGATCGGCATCAATGCCCTGGCCAGCCAGACCAACGGCACCGCCGTTGGCAGTGGAGCCACTGCCAGCGGCATAAACGCCGTCTATCTGGGCGCGCGCACCGGAGCCGCGACGGGCGCCCTCGCTGAGAGCGCCATCGCCATCGGCACGGACGTGACGGCAAACGTGTCCGACGCCACCGCGATAGGACGTGAAAGCGTGGCATCGGCTCAGTTCGCAACCGCGATCGGGGTAAATTCTCGGGCGTCGGGCATAAGCTCGGCAACGCTCGGTCCCAACGCAGACGCTTCGGGCAACTTCGCACTGGCACTGGGCAATGCTGCTGTGTCGAGTGCAATTGGCTCGGTCGCAATTGGGTCGGGCGCCCAAGGTACGGCCAATGCCGCCGTAGCGCTCGGCAACGGTACCCGAGCGACCGTCGCGCGCTCGACCGCGCTGGGGGTTAGCTCACTGGCGAGCGGAACGAGCGCGCTGGCCGTAGGCGACACCGCGAACGCGAACGCCGCGCGCGCAACAGCGCTGGGCATTAACGCATCAGCGGGCGGAGGAGGCGCGCTGGCCGTGGGTGACACCACGAACGCAACCGTCGCGCGCGCAACCGCGCTGGGCATTAGCGCATCAGCGAGTGGAACCAGCGCGCTGGCCGTGGGCGACACCGCGAACGCAAGCGCCCAGAATGCGATCGCGGCCGGAACGAATGCGGTCGCCAATTCCGCGAGTGCGGTCGCCATCGGCACCAACTCGACCGCGACGGGCGGCCGCGCCGTGGCCGTTGGTGCCGGCAACACCGCCAACGGCAACGGCGCGGTGGCGATCGGCGATCCCAATACCGCTAGCGGCAACGGCGCGATCGCGAGCGGTCTGGACAATACCGCGACCGGCAACGGTTCGGTTGCGATGGGCAACACCAACATGGTCGGCGGCGGCGGGCAGGCGGTGAGCACGCCCGGCACGGCGGCGCAGGGCGCGGTCGGCATCGGCTATCAGAACCAGGTGGTCGGCCAGGGCGCCGTGGCGCTGGGCAGCACCAGCAAGGCGTTGGCGGCCGGCGCCCTTGCGTTCGGCGATACGGCGGTCGCCAACACCGACCAGAGCGTCGCGATCGGCTCTAATTCGACCGCGACGGGCGGAAGCGCCATCGCCATCGGACGGATCAGCGTCGCGAACGGGACGAACGCGATGGCATTCGGTGCCGGCGCCAACGCGCTTGCCAACACCGCGCTGGCGCTCGGAAACTCGGCCGTCGCCAACAACTTCGGCGACGTGGCGCTGGGCGGCGGTTCGACCACCGACGTCGCGGTCGGCACGGCCAGCGTCACGCTCGGCGGCACGGTCTATAATTTCGCCGGCGCCACGCCGACGAGCACCGTCAGCGTCGGCACCGCCACCAACAAGCGGACCATCACCAACGTCGCCGCCGGCCGCATCAGCGACACCTCGACCGACGCGATCAACGGTTCGCAGCTCTATGCCACCAACCAAGCGCTTTCGGCAGCGATCGCGGGCGCGGCCAGCCACTATTACAGCGTCAACGATGGTGGCAGCCCCAACGGCAACTACAACAACGACGGCGCGAGCGGCATCAATGCCTTGGCGGCGGGCGTGCAGACCGTGGCCAGCGGCGCCAATTCGGCAGCGGTCGGCGTAACCTCAACCGCCTCGGCCAACGGCGCCTTCGTCTTCGGCAACAACTCGACCGCCTCAGGCGTCAATTCGCTCGCGCTGGGCACCAGCACTGTCGCGAACCATCTCAATAGCATTGCGGTCGGCACGCAGGCCCAGGCGTCGGAGGACGGGGCCACGGCGATCGGCACGCTCGCCCAGGCCAGCGGCGGCAGCAGCGTCGCGCTTGGCACCGGTGCCAACGCGAGCGGGCTGGAAGGCGTCGCGATCGGCAATCTGACCCAGGCGACCGCCACGAACGCGACCGCCCTCGGCAACCAGATCGTCGCCGCGGGCGAAGGCAGCGTCGCGATCGGGTCGAACACCGGGCTGGCCGTCGATGCGGCCTCGACCAACGGTGTCGCGATCGGCTGGGGATCGAAGGTCGCCAATGCGCCGTCCGGCGTCGCCCTCGGCGACACGGCGAGCGCCGGAGGCGCCAACGCCCTCGCGCTCGGCACGGGTGCGCAGGCGCAGGCGCTCAATACGATCGCGCAGGGCACCAATGCCAGGGCGGCGCTCTCCGACTCGATCGCGCTGGGCTCGGACGCAGCAGCCAATGGATCGAGCAACGTCGCGATCGGCCGCGCCTCGAGCACGACCGGCGGCGGCAGCGTCGCGGTGGGCAACCTGGCCAATGCGGCGGACTTCAGCGCGGCGCTGGGCAGCCGTGCCCGGGCGCTCGGACCCTCGAGCGTGGCGGTGGGCGATCAGTCGGTCGCATATGGCACGCTCGCGACGGCGCTCGGCACGAGCGCGCAGGCAGGCGCGACCGACGGCTCCACCTCGCGTGACGTGGCGCTCGGCTTCAGCGCGAAGGCCACCGGCGGCGACAGCATCGCGCAGGGCAGCAGCGCGGTGGCTGCCGGTGACAGCGCCGTCGCCATCGGCAACGGCGCGCAGGCGAACGCCCAGAATTCGATCAGCATCGGCAAGGGCAACGTCGTGAACGGCGTCGGGTCGGCCGCGATCGGCGACCCCAACACGGTCAACGGCAACGGTTCCTATGCGCTCGGCAACAACAACACGATCAACTCCAACAACAGCTTCGTCGTCGGCAGCAACGTGAACGTCGCCGCCGGCCTCGACGGCGCAGTGGCGCTGGGCGCGGGCAGCACGGTGACGGCGTCGAGCCCGACGCCGAACGCGACGATCAACGGCACGGCCTATACCTTCGCCGGCGGCAGCCCGGCGGCGGGTGCGGTGGTGAGCGTCGGCGCGGTCGGGGCGGAGCGGCAGATCCAGAACGTCGCGGCGGGCCGGATCAGCGGCGGTTCGACCGACGCGATCAACGGGTCGCAGCTCTATGCCACCAACCAGGCGGTCGACAATCTCGGCACGCAGGTGACCAACCTCGACGGCCGCGTGACGACAATCGAGGGCGATCTTACCAACATCACGACCGGCGGCGGGATCAAGTATTTCCACGCCAACTCGGCGCTGCCGGACAGCCAGGCACTGGGGACGGACTCGGTCGCGATCGGTCCCAATGCAGTGGCCAATAACGCCGGCGATGTCGCGATCGGCCTGAATGCCGTGTCGGGCGCCACCACCGCGGTCGGCGGGGCGACGATCGGCGGCACCGCCTACACCTTCGCCGGGGCGACGCCGAGCGGGGCCTTCTCGATCGGCGCGGCCGGGGCCGAGCGGCAGATCCAGAATGTCGCGGCCGGACAGTTGAACGGAGGCTCGACCGACGCGGTCAACGGCTCCCAGCTGTTCGCGACCAACCAGAAGGTGGACCAGAACACCACCGACATCGCCAACCTCGACGGCCGCGTGACCACGGTCGAGGGCGACGTGACCAATCTCGACGGTCGCGTGACGACGATCGAGGGCGATCTCACCAACATCAACAACGGCGGCGGGATCAAATATTTCCACGCCAACTCGAGCGATCCGGACTCGCAGGCGCTTGGGACGAACTCGGTGGCGATCGGCCCCAATGCGGTGGCCAACAACGCCGGCGACATTGCCCTCGGCAGCGGCTCGACCACGGACGTTGCGGTGGCCACGGGCGGCACGACCATCAACGGCACCGCCTATACCTTCGCGGGGACGACGCCCACCTCGACGGTGAGCGTCGGCGCGGCCGGAGCCGAGCGGACCATCACCAACGTCGCCGCCGGACGGGTCGACGGCGGTTCGACCGACGCGATCAACGGCTCGCAGCTGTTCGCCACCAACCAGGCGGTCGACGGCCTCGGCACGCAGGTGACCAATCTCGGCAATACCGTCACCAACCTGGGCAGCACCGTCACCAATCTCGACGGCCGGGTGACGACCGTCGAGGGTAGCCTCACCAATCTCGGCAACACGATCACCAACATCGCCGGGGATACCACCTCCATCTTCACCGACGCGAACGGTGACGGCATCCGCTACGCCCGCACCAACGAGACGGGCCTCGCGCCGACCGACGCCTTCGCCCAGGGGGTAGGATCGACGGCGCTCGGCTATCAGGCGCAGGCGAGCGCCGGCAATGCAGTGGCGCTGGGCCGCGGCGCCCAGGCCACCGTCGACGGATCGCTGGCGCTCGGCGCCGGCTCGGTCGCGGATCGCGCCCTGGCGCCGACCGTCGGTCAGATCCCGGCGACCACCGGCTACATTCCCTACAATACCAGTGATCAGACGCTGCTCGGCGCCATCTCGGTCGGAAGTGCCGGTGCCTATCGCCAGATCACCAACGTCGCCGACGGCACCCAGGCGCAGGATGCGGTGACGATCCGTCAGCTGGCGGGGGCGCTGTCGTCCTTCGCGGTGACGCCGATCATGTATTTCCATGCCAACTCGACGGCGGCGGATTCGCTGGCGATTGGCCAGGAATCGGTCGCGATCGGGCCGCAGACCGTGGTCAACGGCAACAACGGCATCGGCATGGGCAATGGCGCGATCGTCCAGGCGACCGCGCCGGGCGGCACGGCGATCGGTCAGAACGCGCAGGTCGCCCAGGCCGACGCCATCGCCCTCGGTACCAATGCCCAGGGCAACGGCATCCAGTCGGTCGCGATCGGCGCTGGCGCCAACGCCACCCACTCGGGCAGCGTCGCCCTCGGGGCTGGGTCGCAGACCAGCGTCGGCTCGGAGAGTGGCTATGCCGCCTATGGCCTCACCGCGCCGCAGAACTCGGCTGGCGAAGTTTCGGTGGGCAGCGCGGGCGCCGAGCGGAAGGTCACCAACGTCGCCGCCGGCTCGGCGGCGACCGATGCGGTCAACGTCAGCCAGCTTCAGGCGGTCGACAGCAAGGTGACCAACCTCGACAACCGCGTCACCAACGTCGACAACCGGGTGACCGAGGTCGCCAACAATGTCACCAACCTCGGCGACAGCGTCGCGAACAGCTTGGGCGGCGGCTCGACCTATGATCCGACCACGGGCACGGTGACCACCCAACTCAACGTCGGCGGCAACACCTACAACAACGTCAACGACGCGCTGCAGTCGCTGAATCAGACGGCGAGCGCGGGCTGGAACATCCAGGCCAACGGCGGTCCGTCGACCAACATCGGGTCGAACGGCACGCTCAACGTCACCGCCGGCTCTAACACCGTCGTGACCTTGAACGGCAACCAGCTCCAGGTCGGGGTGGTCGACAATCCGACCTTCGCCGGCATGGTGACGGCGAACGGCGGACTCACCGTCGGGGCCAACACCAGCGTCAACATGGGCGGCAACGTCGTCCAGAACGTCGGCGCGGGCGCGGTCAACGCCACCTCCACCGATGCGGTCAACGGCGCGCAGCTCCATCAGGTGCAGCAGGTCGCCAACAATTCGGTGCAATATGACGCCGACCATAATTCGGTGACGCTCAATCCGGGCGGGTCGGCGGCGACCATCCACAATGTCGCGGCCGGCGTCGCGCCGACCGACGCGGTCAACGTCCAGCAGCTCAACGACGGACTCTCGAAGACGCTGCAGTCGGCCAATGCCTACACCGACCAGAAGGTCGCCGGGATCCAGTACGACCTCTCGCAGGTCCGGCGCGAGGCCAATGCCGGAACCGCGGGCGCGCTCGCCGCGGCAGGCATGCCGCAGGCGTTCGAACCGGGCCGCGGGATGCTGGCGTTCGGCGGCGGCACCTATCGCGGCCAGTCGGCATTCGCGCTCGGCCTGTCGCGGGTGATGGACGACGGCGTGACCGTGGTGAAGGCAGGCGCCACCTACGACACCCAGCAGCATGTCGGTGCCAACGTCGGCGTCGGCTTCCAGTTCTGATCCTCGTGAACCCCATCATCTCAAGGAGGACACAATGACACTCAGGCTCCTCGCCCTTCCGCTTCTGGCCACCCTCGGTCTCTCGCCGGCCATCGCCGGGGAGAAGGCCGGCACCACCTCGGCTTATGTCGGCAGGGTCGATCCCAGCGCGTTCCACCCGACGCCGCTCGAGCACAAGAAGCTGGGCGTGGTCGTCGATCCCGCCGCGGTCCGGATGATCACGCCGGGCGTCGACAAGTTCACCGTCTACCGGCTGATCGGCACGCCCCACTTCGACGAGGGCATCACCCGGCGATGGAACTATGTGCTGTTCTTCCCCACCGCGCCGGGGAGCACGGAGCGGGTGCGTTGCCGGATGGAGATCCGCCTCACGCGCCAGCGCGGCCTCTACAACGTCTCCGTGTCCGAGGTGATCTGGCAGGACCAGGCCTGCGCGGACCGGGTTGCGGCCGCCGACTGATTGGGCGAGAGGCGGCGGCATGCGCTCGATCAGCCTCATCGCCGCCTCCCTGTTTGCCTGCGCCGCGATGCCGGCGCAGGCCCAGACCTTCGGCCCGCCGATCCAGGGCCTGTGCCTGCTGTCGCGCGCCGGCGCGATTGCGGCCTCCCGCGCCGGCCAGTCGATGCAGGCGCAGCTCAAGCAGATGCAGGGCTCGCTGAACGGCGACCTCGCGCAGCGCCGCGCGGCACTCGATCAGCAGCGCCGGCAGCTCGAGGCGCGGCAGAGCGCAATTGCGCCGATCGAGTATCAGCGTCAGCTCACCGCCCTCAATCAGCAGGCGCAGACGCTCGAGCAGCAGCAGAACGCGCGTTTCATCGCCGCCCAGCAGCGCGGCCAGCAGCAGATCGACGGCGCGCTCGGCCAGGCGCTCAGCCGCGTCGTCACCCGCACCGCCTGCAGCGTCGTCATGGAGCGCGACCACGCCTATGGCTGGAACAACGCGATGGACGTAACCGGGGCGGTGACCAAGGAAATGGACGCGATCCTTCCCGCAATCGCGCTGCAATAGGTCGTGCGGCCACGCCCGCGCCTCACGTCAAATCCCGCGCGTCGCGATTTCTCTTGCGCGGCGGCACGGCTGCTATAGGCTAAAGACGCTTTCATATGTGAAATTGCGGAGACGGAGAGGCGATGAGGGCAATCGTGTGCGAGCAGCCGCGTCGGCTCGACATCACGGAGCGCCCGATTCCCGCTCGCGGGCCGGGCGAGGTACTGATCCGCATCCGCCGGGTCGGCCTGTGCGGCACCGATTATCACATCTTCGCCGGCGACCAGCCCTTCCTCAGCTATCCGCGCGTGATCGGGCACGAGCTCGCCGGCGAGGTCGCCGAGGCGGACGAGGACAGCGGGCTCCGGCAGGGCGAACTCGTCACGATCAATCCCTATCTCGCCTGCGGCGACTGCGTCGCCTGCCGCAAGGACAAGCCGAATTGCTGCGTGGCGATCCAGGTGCTCGGCGTGCATGCCGACGGCGGCCTGTGCGATTATCTCGTCGTTCCCGAACGAGCGGTGATCCCGGTGGGCTCGCTGACGCTCGATCAGGCGGCGATGGTCGAGTTCCTGTCGGTCGGCGCCCATGCGGTCCGTCGCGGCGAGGTGCAGTCGGGCGACCGGGTGCTGGTGGTCGGCGCCGGGCCGATCGGCGTTGCGGTTGCGCTGTTCGCCGCGCAGACGGGAGCGGCGGTGACGCTCGCCGACACGAGCCGTCAGCGACTGACTTATGCGCGCGACACGGTCGGCATCGCCGATGTCGTCGCGGTCGACGACGATCTCGACGCGATGCTCGCTTCTCGGACCGACGGCGATTTCTTCGACGTCGTGTTCGACGCCACCGGCAACCGCGCGGCGATGGAGCGCGGGTTCGGCTTCGTCGCCCATGGCGGCAGCTATGTGCTGGTCGGCCTCACCAAGCAGGCCGTCGCCTTCGCCCATCCCGAGTTCCACAAGCGCGAGATGCGCCTGATCGGCAGCCGCAATGCGACGGCGGAGGATTTCCGCGTGGTCATCGCCGCGATCGAGAGCGGAGCGATCCCGACGGAGGCGATCATGACCCACGCCTTCCCGCTCGCGGAGGTTCCCGAGCGGATTCCGGCGCTGATCGATGAACAGGGATCGGTCATGAAGGCGATCGTGACGGTATAGGGAAGAGAGAATGGCAGGCACCAGCATTCCCATCGGCACGGATAAGTCGCCAGCGCCGCGCGGCGCCTTCATCACGCCCGGCTATCTCGCCGGCTTCGCGCTTGTGACGAGCCTGTTCTGCCTGTGGGCGATCGCCAACAATTTCAACGACATCCTGATCCGCCAGTTCCAGAAGGCGCTCGACCTCAACCGTGCCGAGGCGGGGTTCATCCAGTTCGTCTTCTACCTCGGCTATTTCACCATGGCGCTGCCGGCCGGCCTGCTGATGCGGCGGTTCGGCTATCGCGCCGGCATCCTCGCCGGGCTCGGCCTCTATGCCTCAGGTGCGCTGCTCTTCTATCCCGCGGCCGAGGTGCGCCAATACGCCGTGTTCCTGACTGCGCTGTTCGTGATCGCATCGGGCGCGGCGTTCCTGGAGACCGCGGCCAACCCCTATATCGTCGCGTTCGGCGACCCGAGCCGCGCCTCGCAGCGGCTCAACTTCGCGCAGGCGTTCAACGGCTTCGGCGGGTTCATCGCGCCGATCATCGGCGGCCGGTTCATCTTCTCCGGAGTCGAGCACAGCCGGGGTCAGCTCGCGGCGATGGCCCCCGCCCAGCTCGAGGCCTATCGCCTCGCCGAGGCGCGGATGGTGCAGGGGCCTTACCTCACGCTGGCATGCGTCGTCGTCCTCCTCGCGATTGCCGTGGCTCTCGTCCGCCTGCCGGAGATCGGCGCGGGCCCGGCACGGCAGACCGAACGCACCTCGCTGTGGCAGGTCCTGAAGGTCCCCAGTCTGGCGGGCGCGGTGGCGGCGCAATTCTTCTACGTCGGCGCACAGGTCGGCATCTGGAGCTTCTTCGTCGATTTCGTGAAGGAGCTGGTGCCGGCGACGCCGGAGCGCACCGCCGCCTATCTGCTGTCGGTCAGCCTGATCCTGTTCATGTCGGGCCGCTTCATCGGCACGCTGCTGATGCAGCGGATCGCGGCCAGGCGGCTGCTCCTGGTGTTCGCGCTGGCCAACATCGCGCTCACCGCCGTCGCCATCGTCGCGTCCGGATGGGTGGCGGTGGCAGCGCTGGGGCTCACCAGCTTCTTCATGTCGATCATGTTCCCGACGATCTTCTCGCTCGGCGTCAAGGACCTCGGCGACAAGGCGA
Source organism: Sphingomonas sp. SRI_018 (assembly GCF_057586275.1). Taxonomy (NCBI): domain Bacteria; kingdom Pseudomonadati; phylum Pseudomonadota; class Alphaproteobacteria; order Sphingomonadales; family Sphingomonadaceae; genus Sphingomonas; species Sphingomonas sp. SRI_018. Next base: position 231,339 of record NZ_JBYCZO010000002.1, read on the forward strand.
TGCTGGGATCCTCGCTGATCATCATGGCGATCATCGGCGGCGCGGTGTTCCCGCCGCTGATGGGGTTGGTCTCGCACTGGGCGGGGACGATCCAGGCTGCGGTCGCGCTGCCGCTGGCCTGCTTCGTCGCGGTCGCGGTCTATGCGCGGGCCCGGACGGTGTGATGAGCGGCGACCGGCAGCCCAGGGCGCTCAAGAACACCTATTCGGCGCCTGCGCTCGAAAAGGGTTTCGACGTGTTCGAGCTGCTCGCGGACCATCCCGACGGGCTGACGCTGTCGGAGATCGCCTCCGGGCTTGGCCGCTCGATCAGCGAGCTGTTCCGGCTGATCGTGGTGATGGAGCGCCGCGGCTATCTCCGCAAGGAGCCGGAGTCGGACCGTTACCGGGTCACCTATCGCGTGCTCGACCTCGCGCATCGCGCGACGCCGGTGCAGGACCTGACCCATGTCGCGGCGCCGGTCATGTATGACCTCGCACACGCCGTCGGTCAGTCCTGCCACCTCGTCGTCCCGGCGGAGGGGCAGGGGCTGGTGGTGTTGCGGCAGGAGAACCCCGGGCCAACCGGTTTCAGCGTCCGGCGCGGCGCTGCAATCGATCTGTTCAGCAGCTGCTCGGGGAACCTGCTGCTGGCGCTGACCGATCCGGATCGGCGCTTCGCGCTGCTTGGCCCGCGCGCCGAGGAGGCGGAGACCGTGCTGCCGAAGCTGGAACCGACGCTGGCGGCGATCCGTGCGCGCGGCTTCGAGCGGCGGCCGAGCGCAATGACCTATGGCGTTGTCGACATCAGCTATCCGGTGTTCGGCTTCGACGGCCGGCTGGCGGCGGCGCTCACCATCCCGTTCCTCGAGCGTATCGACGGATCGCAGCCGGTCGCGATCGACGCGAGCCAGGAGCACCTCGCCGCCGCCGCCCGTACGATTTCAGCGGGCCTGGGCTGGTTCGGGCGCAGCGACGGCTAGACCGTCACGCCCTGCTTCCACAGCGCGATCTCGCGCTCGCCGTTGCGTTCCGAGCGGGTCGGAGCGCCGGATGCCGTGGCGACGACCAGATCGAGCAGCCGCCCGGTCGCGTCCTCGGCGCTCTCGCCTGCGAGCAATGTGCCGGCGTCGAAATCGATCCAGTTGGGCTTGCGCTCCGCCAGCGCGCTGTTCGACGCGATCTTGAGCGTCGGTGCCGGAAAGCCCATCGGCGTGCCGCGGCCGGTGGTGAACAGGATCACCGTCGCCCCCGCAGCGGTCAACGCGGTCGAGGACACCGCGTCGTTGCCCGGCGCCTCGAGCAGTGTCAGCCCGTGCGCGCCGACCCGCTGGCCGTAGCGCAGCACCTCGACCACCGTCGAGCGGCCGGCCTTCTGCACGGCGCCGAGCGATTTCTCGTCGAGCGTGGTGATCCCGCCTGCCTTGTTGCCGGGCGAGGGGTTCTCGTAGATCGGCTGGCCGTGGGCGATGAAATAGCCCTTGAAATCGTCGACCACGCTCCGGATCTTCTCGAACACATCCTCGTCGCGCGCTCGGGCCATCAGGATGCGTTCGGCACCGAAGATCTCGGGGATTTCGGTCAGCACTGGCGTGCCGCCCGCTGCGGCGACCGCATCGGCGACGCGGCCGACCAATGGGTTGGCGGTGACGCCGGAGAAGCCGTCCGAGCCGCCGCACTTGAGGCCGATCACCAGCTCCGACAGCGGCACCGGCTCGCGCCGGTCCTGCTCGGCGCGGGCGACCAGCTCTTCGATCATCGCCAGGCCGGTCTCATATTCGTCCGCCACCATCTGCGTAGTGAAGGAACGGACGCGATCGGGAGCGAGATCGGTCGCTTCGGCGAGCAGCGCGCCGAGCTGATTGTTCTCGCAGCCGAGCCCGACGATCAGCACGCCGCCGGCATTGGGATGCTGCGCCAGCGCGGCGAGCATCTGCCGCGTGTGCGCGAGATCGTCGCCGAGCTGCGAACAGCCATAGGGATGCGGAAAGGCGTGGATGCCGTCGACGCGCCCGGCGAAGCGCGCGTTGGCGAGCTCGGCGAGCCGCCGCGCGGTCGCGCCGACGCAGCCGACGGTGCAGAGAATCCAGATCTCGTTGCGCGTGCCGACGCGGCCGCTCTCGCGGCGATAGCCGAGGAAGGTGCGCGGCGGCGCGGCGGTCGCCTCCTCCTCACCGGCGGCAGGGCGGAACTCATAGGTCTCGACCCCGTCGAGCAGCGTCGCGACGTTCTGGACGTGGACATGCTCGCCCGCGGCGATGGCGCGGGTGGCGCGGCCGATCGGCCAGCCGAACTTCAGCACCTCCTCGCCTTCGCCGATCGGACGGATAGCGATCTTATGGCCGGTCGGAATCTCGTCCCGCACCTCGATCGGCCCGTCGGGCGCGGCGACCCGCTCGCCCGGAAGGAGGTCGCGGAGCGCGGTGGCGACATGATCGCGCGCGTCGACACGATGGATGGCGTGCGGTGCGGCTTCGAGCGTGAGAGTCATCGTGGTCCTGGAATGGGAACGGCTGGGGAAATGTCAAATGCCCGTTGGGCAATGACCGGCCCGCGGACAATTTGAGATGTTATAATCGCGAATTGAGATATTAGCTACTGTATGAAGCGACGCGACCTGCTCCATGCTCTGGCTGCCACTGGTGTTTCGGCTGCGCTGCCGCGGGCCGCGTCTGCCCAGACCGAGGGTGAGATATCGATTGGCGCCCAGGCGACCGGACCGACAATCCCGCCGGACTATGTCGGGCTTTCCTATGAGGCGGCGCAGCTCGCCAATCCCGATTTCTTCGCGCCCGCAAATGCGGCCCTGGTCACGTTGTTTCGGGAGCTGTCGCCGTCGGGCGTCCTGCGCATCGGCGGCGGATCGAGCGAATATACGCGCTATTCCGATGCCGATCCCGCCGGCCCGCCGCCGTTCGAGATCTTCGGCCCCGACACCTCCAAGACCGTCAAGCACGGCACCGTCACCAGCGCCCGCGCGCTCCGCAATCTGCGCGGCTTTCTCGATGCGGCCGGATGGCGGTGTCTCTATGGCCTCAACTTCGGGCAGGGCAGCAGGGAGAATGCCGCGATCGAGGCGGCCGCGGTTCAGCGCACCCTTGGGGATCGCCTGATCGCGCTCCAGATCGGTAACGAGCCCGACTCGTTCCGCCGGCGCTACCGCCCGGCCGGATGGACGCCGGACGACTTCATCCGCGAATGGCGCAACTTTCACGATGCGGTCGCCGCCGCGGCGCCGGGCGTGAAGTTCGCCGGCCCCGATATCTCGAACAAGCTCGATTATCTCACCGCCTTCGCCGCCGAGGCGCTGCGCCATCCCGACGTGATCATGCTGAGCGGCCATTATTATGCGATGGGCCCGGCCGGCTCGCCCGACGCGACGCTCGACCAGTTGATGGAGCCCGACCCGAAGACGGCGACGATGCATCTCGCCGGCATGGATGTGGTGCGCGATGCGATGCGGACCGCTGGGCTGCCCTTCCGCATGACCGAGGGCGGTTCGTGCTGGGACGGCGGCAAGCCGGGAGTGTCGGATACGCTGGCCTCGGCCTTGTGGTGCGCCGACGCGATGCTCCGCTTCGCCCGGCAGGGCTGGATCGGGGTCAACTGGCACGGCGGCGGCAACGGCTTCTATACGCCGATCGCCGGGGCGCCCTCGACCGGATTCACGCGCCGGCCGCAATATTTCGGCATCCAGTTCGCGCAGCTGCTGACGGGCGCCCGCTTCCTGCCGCTGACGGCGAGCGGTCTCGATCCCCATGTCACTGCCTATGCGCTGCAGCAGGATGGTCGGCGCCGGCTCGCGGTCATCAACAAGGCCGAGAGATCAGCCCGGATCACTCTTCCCGGGGCCGTAGGCGCGAAGGCGGAGATGCTGACCGGCCCGGCGCTCGACAGCAAGGAGGCGACCTCGCTTCGGACCTTCGCCGTCGTGCCGACGCGGACCATTACGGTGCCGCCGCACACGGCAATGCTGTTCGGCCTTTAGAGGCTCCGGCGAGCGCCGAGCTCAATGCCCGCGGCAACCGAGCGCGTCGATGATGTCCTCGATCCGCGCCGGGTCGCCGGCGGCGATCACCTCGCCGGTACTGCCGGCGTGGAGCGGATCGCCCGCCCAGTCGCACATCCGCCCACCCGCGCCCTCGACCACCGGCACCAGCGCGGCGAAATCATGGAGCTTGAGATTGGCCTCGACCACGATATCGAGGTGCCCCGAGGCAAGGCAGGCATAATTGTAGCAGTCGCCGCCGAGCACGGTCGAACGCACCGCGCCGTCGAGATGCTCGAAGGCATGGAGCTGGGCGTCGTCGAAGCAGGCAGGTGAGGTCGTGCCGAGCAGCGCCCCGGCGAGATCGCGGCAGGACCGGGTGCGCGCCGGCGCGCCGTTGAACTCGGTCGGCCGGCCCGTGACGCCGATCCAGCGCTCCTTGAGGATCGGCTGGTCGATCACCCCCAGCACCGGCCAGCCGTCCGCGACCAGCGCGATCAGCGTGCCGAAGATCGGGCGGCCGGCGATGAAGGCGCGCGTGCCGTCGATCGGATCGAGCACCCATTGGCGGCCGCTCGATCCCTCCTCGATCCCATATTCCTCCCCGGCGATGCCGTCGCGCGGCGCCTCGGCCTTGATCAGCCGCCGCATCGCGGCCTCGGCCTCGCGATCGGCGCGGGTGACGGGGGTCTCGTCGGATTTCATCTCCAGGCCGAACTCGGCGCGGAACAGTGGGCGGATCGCGGCGCCCGCGGCATCGGCGAGCCGGTGCGCAAGCGCGACGTCTGAGGGGGTGACAGCCATGGCCCCCGCCTAGCGCGCCTGTCGGCGGACGGCTAGGAGTTCCGCCCGCAATGCGCCTCCTTCCCTTGATTCTCGCCGCCGCCGCGACGCCCGCCGCGGCTCAGGTCCGACAGTTGCCTGCCCCGATCGCCTCCGCGGAGGCGGCGCGGCAGGGCGTCGATATCTATCTGATCAACGAGGGTGAAACCGCCCAGGCTTCGGAACCCCCCAAGCGGCTCGAGATCACCGCCGCGGACGGCACGCGCCTCGTCCTCGAGCCGGTGAGCGGCTCGCCGGCTGAGGTGCCGGCGCACGGCTTCGTCAAGCTCGGCTATCGCCTGGCCGAGACCGGCGTCGCCGCGGCTCAGCCGGCGCCGCCCGCCGCCGCGCCGATCGCGCGGGAGACCGTCGTCGCCTCAGGCAATGGCGAAGCTTCCGGTTTCCTCGACCGCTTCGCGCCCTATGAGCCGATCTACGGCGTCGTCGGCGCCGACGACGCGGGCGCCAAGCTGCAGGTGAGCTTCGCGCTCAAGCCGTTCGGCGGCGACGGGCTGCTGTCGCGCTTCACCTTCGCCTATACCCAGACGATGTTCTGGGCGATCGACCGCCCGTCCGCCCCGTTCCGGAGCACCACCTACAGCCCCGAGGCCTTCTTCGACATACCGGTGGCCCACGATCTCAACGTCGCCGCAGGCTTCCGCCATGACTCGAACGGCGAGGACGGCCCCGGCTCGATCTCCGTCAACCGGCTGACCCTGCGCGCGGCCAAAAGATTCGACCTCGGCGACGGATGGCACGCCGAGCTGGTGCCGCAGGTCTGGGCGTTCCTCGACGACACGTCCGGGCTCGACCGTTACTGGGGCTATACCTCGCTCAAGGCCGCGATCGGCCAGGCCGACGGGATCAAGCTATCCGTCACCGCGCGCGGCAATCCCGGCACCGGCAAGGGCGGGGCCGAGCTGTTTGCCTCCTACCCGCTCGCGGGCGTCGGCGACGGCATCGGCATCTATCTCTTCGGCCAGGCCTTCACCGGCTATGGCGAGGCGCTCGACGACTATCGCATCAACGATACCCACGCCCGCTTCGGGATCGCGCTCACGCGGTGATGACTCGCGCCCGGCGAAGGCGTATCCCAAGGGCGCATTTCCAGCGAAGGACCTGCCCCATGCGCCTGCCCCTGATCGCCGTCGCCGCCCTGCTCGCCGTTCCCGCCGAGGCGGCGCTTGCCCCCGGCGCGAAGGCCCCCGACTTCGCCACGCGCGGCGCGGTCGCCGGCAAGATCGTCAACGTCCGCTTGCACGACCTGCTGAGGAAGGGCCCGGTCGTGCTCTACTTCTTCCCCGCCGCCTATACCGGCGGCTGCAACGCCGAGGCCGCCGCCTTCGCCGAGAAGATCCCCGAGTTCACCCGCGCCGGCGCGACCGTGCTCGGCATGTCGGCCGACTCGGTCGATGTGCTGCAGAAATTCTCGTCGGAGAAATGCGCCGGCAAGTTCACCGTCGCCAGCGCAGGGCCCAATGTGGTGAAGGGCTATGACGTGGCGCTCGGCCGCTCGATCAAGACGCCGGGCGGCGCGACGATCAACGCGACCAGCCGCACCAGCTACGTCATCGCGCCCGACGGCCGCATTGCCTATGTCCACGACGATCCCAGCCCGACGGGGCATATCACCGGCACGCTCGCCGCGGTGCAGGGCCTCGGTAAGCGGCGGTCGTGACCTCACTGATATATCGTAGCGACAACCCGATGTTAGCAGTTCGGCATTAGACGCGTGCCTGAGCGGCCGCGCCGGGCTGGGCTGGCCGCGAGGGGATCGGAAAAGATCATGAAGGGGGCTCACGTCGTCCGCTCCGAACAGGCCGGCTCAGCGCCGCGCCAGCTGTTCGACCGGATCGGCGATTTCCTGACGGCACAGCGGCTCGACCCCGATCCGGCCAACTACGCCTTCGCCTATGCGATCCTCGCCTATCCCGATGCGCCGCTGGCGCAGGCAGTGGCCCGACTGACCGACGGCGGCGTGCGGCTGACGCTGCGTGATATCGAGGCGCTGGGGGGCGAGGTCACGCCCGGCACGGGCAGCGAACGCGAGCGTGCCGACGGGCTGATCGCGCAGACGCAGCTCCAGGTCGAGGGCTTCGCCGACATCATCCAGGGCCTTCATGCCGAGACCCATGGCTTCGGCCGGGAGCTTGCCGAGAGCGCCGACCGCATCCGCCAGCAGCAGGACGCGCTCGATAACGGGTCGGCGGCGGTGGCGGAGGTCGCGCGGATCACTGCCGCGATGGTCGCGCGCGTGCGTACCGCCGAGGCACGGCTGGAGAGCGCGACCCGCGAGGCCGCGGAGCTGCGCGCCAAGCTCGAGGAGGCGCGCGACAACGCCCGGCGCGATCCGCTGACCGACCTTCCCAATCGCCGCGCCTTCGAGGAGGCGTTCGCCAGCCATGCCGCGACGGATGCGACGATGTGGCTCGCCGTGTGCGACATCGATCATTTCAAGTCGGTCAACGACCGCTTCGGACATGCGGTAGGCGACCGGGTGCTGAGGGCGATCGCCGCTGCGCTGCGCGAGGCCTGCGGCAACCATCTCGTCGCCCGCTACGGCGGCGAGGAGTTCGTCGTGCTGTTCACCGACATGGACGCCGGCTCGGCCCGCGCGACGCTGGAGATCGCGCGCGAGCTGGTCGCGACCAAGCGCTATCGCCTGCGCGAGACCGACGAGCCGCTGGGTGCGGTCACCTTCTCGGCTGGCCTGGCGCCGGTAGCAAAGGGCGACACCGCGCGTGCCGCGTTCGGCCGCGCGGACCGCCTGCTCTACCGGGCCAAGAACGAGGGCCGGAACTGCATTCGCGTCGGCTGAGCGGAGGGCGTCCGTTCAGCCGTTGACGACCGTCCCGCCGTTGGGGTGCAGCACCTGCCCCGACATGTAGCTCGAATCCTCGCACGCCAGGAAGAGGAAGGCCGGCGCGACCTCGTTGGGCTGGCCCGCCCGGCCCATCGGCGTGTCCTTGCCGAAATCCTTCATCTTCTCGGGGCGCGTCCCGCCGAACGGGTTGAGCGGCGTCCAGATCGGCCCCGGCGCCACCGCGTTGACGCGGATGCCCTTGCCGATCAGGTTTTCCGACAGCGAGCGGGTGAAGGCGGTGATCGCCCCCTTGGTCGACGAATAGTCGAGCAGCTCCTTCGATCCCTGATAGCCGGTGATCGAAGTGCAGTTCACGATACGCGCGCCCTCCTTCAGGTGCGGCATCGCCGCCTGCACCATGAAGAACATGCCGAAGATGTTGGTCTGGAAGGTGCGCCTCAGCTGCTCCTCGGTGATGTCGGTGATGTCCGGGTCGGGATGCTGCTCGCCGGCATTGTTGACCAGGACGTCGAGGCGCCCGAACGCGTCGATCGTCTCGGCGACGACGCGCTCGCACATTGTCTTCAAACCGACATCGGCGGTCAGCGTGATCGCGCGGCGGCCCTCGGCCTCGACGATGCGCTTGGTCTCCAGCGCGTCCTGGGTCTCGCATAGATAGACGATCGCGATGTCGGCGCCCTCGCGGGCGAACAGCGCGGCGACGGCGCGGCCGATGCCGCTGTCGGCACCGGTGACGATCGCGACCTGGCCCTGGAGCCGCCCCGATCCGGGGTAGCGCGGCTGCCAGTCGGGCTTGGGCTCCAATGCGCTCTCGTGGCCGGGAAGCGCATCCTCATGGATCATTTCGACGGTGTCGGTCATCGCTCCCATGTCCTCGGCTGGGAATGATCGTCCAACCGGCGGGAGCGTGACGTTGTTCCTCCCGTCGCGGGAGGGAAGCGGCAGCCCGGGGCTCAGGCCGCGATGAGATGAACCCCGGGGGCGGTGGCGCTGGCGAGGATCAGCACCGCGGTGAAGGCGAACGAGACGGCGCCGATGGCGAACGAGCGAAGCATGACGTGAACTCCTGGATCAGCGTGGAGGGTCGGGGGCTCCGACGTTCCGGTCAGGCGAGCGGAACGTGCGGAGCCGAAGCGACGACCAGCATCATGGTGGCGATCAGCGCACCGAACACTGCGACGGCGCTGCGCTGGAAGGTCTCGAAACGGATAGCCATGGTAACAACTCCCTGTCTTGTTTCCGGTGCCGGACCATCCGGCGCCGATGCCAAGTGTTTTGCAGGGGTCGTGCCAATTTTCTAAGTTATTGATTTTACTAAGGGCTCGATTTCGATGTGGTGTCAAACGCCAACATCCGCCGTAAATAACGCCAACTGTTGGCGATCAGGCGGCGGCAACCGATCCCACGCGCCCGGTCGGCGCCGGCTCGCCGCGCGAATAGGTGCCGGTGATCAGCCCGGCGGCGAGCACGCGCCCGCGCATCGCCGCGACGGCGTTGCCGCGGCTGGGGGTCTCGCCGGGCGTGTCGCTCGGCGCGAGCGCGAACAGCTGGAAGACGTAGCGGTGCTCGCCGTGGCCGGGCGGCGGATCGGGCGGCAGCCAGCCTTCGCGGCGGAAGCTGTTGCGGCCGACGTCGCCCCCTTCGCCGCCCGGCCCGTCGGCGACGATCGCGCCTTCCGCTAGCCGCCCGTCCTCGCCGGGCATGCCCCAGACGATGGCATGGACGAGCGGGCTCGGCGCCGGTGCATCGGGGTCCTCGACGATCAGCACCAAGCTATCGGTGCCCTCGGGCACGCCGGTCCAGAACAAGGGCGGCGACACGCCCGCGCCATCAGCGGTGAACCGTTCGGGCAGCCGCCCACCATCGGCGAAGGCGGGGCTGCGTAGCTCGAGCGCGGCGAAATTGCCGAGGTCCGGCTGGACGATGGTGAGCTTGTCCGCGCCCGCCCGCACCCCCTTGAGCACGGCGCCGAGCCAGCGGGGAACGTGTTCGAGCATGGCTTGCCCCTTACTAGAATGTGTTTCAGCCTTGCTGAAACGGTTGCGGTGCCGGCCCGCTCCCCCACCCGGCCACCCATAGGATGCTGCTGCTGGGTGGCCGGGTGGGGGAGCGGGCCGGCACCGCTTCAGCGCAGCTGAAACGAATCTAAAGGTCCAGCTTCTCGTAATCGGCGGGCGGGCTCACCAGTTCCATCCGCTCGGCGAGCAGCGGGCGGAAGCTTGGGCGGCTCTTCATGCCGACGTACCAGCGCTTGGCCTGCTCGTGGCTCTTCCAGTCGATCCCGCCGAGATAGTCGGCGACCGAGATCTGGGCGGCGGCGGCAAGGTCCGCAAGGCTCATCGTCGCGCCGGCGAGCCAGGTGCGATGGTCGAGCAGGTAATCGATATAGTCGAGATGGCCGACCACCGCCTTCATCGCCTCGCGCAGCGCGGCGCCGTCGGGCGTGCCCTGGCGCGTCACCCGCTTCAGCATCCGCTCGTTGAGGAACGGCGCGGTGATGTCGCGATAGAATTGGGTGTCGAACCACGCGACCAGCCGGCGGATCTCGGCGCGGTTGGCGGCGGTGCCGTTGATCATCGCCGCCTTCTCGACCGTCTCCTCGAAATATTCGCAGATCGCCATTGAATCGATCAGCACGGTGCCGCGCTCGACGTCGACCATCACCGGCGTCTGGCCGGCGGGATTCATGTCGATGAATTCGTCGCGCCTCAGCCAGGGCGATTCGCGCACCGGCTCATAGCCGACGCCCTTCTCGCCGAGCAGCAGACGGACCTTGCGGGAGAAAGGACAGAGCGGGAATTGATAAAGCTGCCACATCCCCGCCACTCTTACGGCGAGCGCGGCGCGCGTCTAGGCGTGGACATCAATAATGATCGTCGTCGGATGCGGCGGAATAGGACCTCAGCGCGGCGACCATCGGAGCGAGCGCCGCCTTGAGCCGCGCGCCGGTCGCCTTGAGCTCGGCCGCCATCGCGCCGGCGTCGCGCGCCGCCTGGCCCGCCATCGCCACCGACTTGCGGGTACGATCCTGAAGGTGGCGGCGGTAATCGGGATCGCGCCGCGCCTCGAGATCGGCAAGCGTGTCGTCGGGGCGGATGTCGCCGTCCGGATCGGCATAATGCGCGAGCGGCCCGATCCGTGTCGCCAGCAGCACGTCGGCGAGGTTGGTCACCGCCTGGGCGGCGCCTTCCTGCACCATCGGATTCGACAGCGCCTCACCGACCTTGGCGACGGGTGGCGCCGTTTCATGGTCCTGCGCGGCGGCAGGGGCAGCGACGACGAGCGCGGCAGCGCCAAGAGCGATGACTGGGGTCAGAACGAGACGCATGACATCCTCACTCCTTCGGGAGCGAATCGGGGGCGCTCCCTAGCTCCGGCCGGCTGAGCCGAAGCTGAACACCCGTGCGATCATAGCCGGTCGATCGCCGGGAACCTAGCCTGTTCAGGTCTGAGTGGCGGTCAACGCGCATAGAGGCTCACCCAATCCGCCGGCTTGCTGCCCGTGCGCGACGCCAGCGCCGCGGCGACGTCGCGATAGGCGGGATCGACCAGCGCCGCCATCGCGAAGGTGTTGACCGCACTGCCCGCCTTCCAGGGACGCGGCACATAGGCGCTCTCGCCCGCCGCCGCGCGCTGGCGGTCGAACGGCACCGTCGAATTGACGAAATCGACATGCGCCTTCTCGCCCATCGCATAGGGTTCGAGCCAGTCGAGCGCGCCGGCGAGGCTCGATCCCGCCGGGCTCTTCCAGTCGATCCAGTCCTCGCCGTGCGCCTTGGCCGCGAGCGCCGCCATCAGCAGCGGATCGAGATCATAGGTGACATAGTGGAGCGCATCGCGCTGCTCGAAATCGAGCGTCGATCCGTCGGGCCGGATATTGGCCGTCACCTGCCGCCGGAACGCCTGACGCGCTCGCGAAATCAGTCCGGGATCGCCCACCGCATAGGCGGCCATGGTCGCGAGCTTGACGCGATGGCTCTGCCAATTGTTGGCGCTGTTCCTGGCCTTGCCTTCCATCGCGTCGAGATAGCCCGACGCCATCCGGCGCCAGAAATCCTGGAGCTTGTCCTGGACCGGCGCCGGCAGGTCGGCCTCGGTCAGGTCGGTGGCGAGGATCAGCGCGTCGAACCCGGTCTCGTCGATCGGGTTGAACGACATCCGATAGGTATCGACCCAGGCCTCCAGATAGCGGCCCGCCTGGTCGAGATAGCGCCGGTCGCCGGTCAGCCGCCATGCCAGCGCGAGGTCGAGGACGATCGGCTGGTCCTGCTTCGCCTGCAGGCTGGCGTCGCGGATGCCCTGGCCGGGCAGCGTCCCTTCGGTATGGAGCTGCGGAACCGCGCCGGGCGGACGGTCGAGCGCGGCACCCGCGCGGCGGATGACCGCGCGGGCGGCGGGATCGTTGCCGGCGTCCTGTCCGAACCGGGGGCCGAGGATCGCGTGATCCTGCGCCAGGGCGGGAGGGATGGTGCCCAGCGCGAGGGCGAGGGTGCAGCAGACGGCGGAAAGCTTCATGCGGGCCAGCCTTCAAGAGCGACGCGAAGCGCGGCCCCTGCCGCTCCGCATCCGGGAGCCGCTACAAACCTCCGAATTGGCCGATGGGTCCAGCCGAATGCGACGAACCGAAACGCATACGAACCAATGCCCGGACAAACGGCACCGGTGCTCCTGCGAAGGCAGGAGCGCTGGCAAGCCGGGATGCTCGCGGCCAAGGCTCCTGCCTTCGCAGGAGCACGATTCAGACCGGACGCCCTATTCCGCCGCGATCACCTCCACCTCGTCGTCGAGCGGATAGGCGAGCCGCGTCACCATCTCCTTCGGGCACACCTGCCAGAACTGGCCGCGCACGCGGTCCCAGTCCTCGAGCAGACCTGCCGCCCAGGCGCTGTCGGTCGCGTCGACATGCGCGCGGATCATCGCCAGCAGCACCGATTCCCAATGGCGCGAGGCGAGCCGCTGCCAGACAATGCTCTCCGGATTGGCGCGCCGCTCGAAGCTGTCGTCGTCATCATAGACGAAGGCCATGCCGCCGGTCATGCCCGCGCCGAAGTTGGCGCCGACGCGGCCGAGCACCACGGCGGTGCCGCCGGTCATATACTCGCAGCCGTTGGCGCCGCAGCCCTCGACCACCACCTCGGCGCCCGAGTTGCGGACGGCGAAGCGCTCGCCCGCCTGGCCCGCCGCGAACAGCCGGCCCGAGGTCGCGCCATAGAGCACGGTGTTGCCGATGATGGTGTTGTCCTGGCTGGCGAGCGGCGAGGACACCATCGGCCGCACCGCGATGATGCCGCCCGACAGCCCCTTGCCGACATAGTCGTTGGCATCGCCGAACACCTCGAGCTTGACGCCCTTGCACAGGAAGGCGCCGAGCGACTGGCCGGCCGAGCCGCGCAGGCGGATGGTGACATGGCCGTCGTCGAGCGCGGACATGCCGAAGGTGCGCGTGATCTCGCTGGAGAGCCGCGTGCCCACCGCGCGGTGGGTGTTCCGCACCGAATAGGTGAGCTGCATCTTCTCACGCCGGCTGAACACCGCAGCCGCGTCGCGAATCATCTGCGCGTCGAGGCTGTCGGGCACCTCGTTGCGGAAGGTCGACAGGCTGAAGCGCCGTTCGGCATCGGTCGCGTCGACCTTGGCGAGGATCGGGTTGAGGTCGAGGTCGTCGAGATGCTCGGCGCCGCGGCTGACCTGGCGGAGCAGCTCGGTGCGGCCGATCACCTCGTCGAGGCTGGTGACGCCGAGGCGCGCCAGGATCTCGCGCACCTCCTCGGCGATGAAGGTCATCAGGTTGATGACCTTCTCCGGCGTGCCGGTGAACTTGGCGCGCAGCCGCTCGTCCTGGACGCACACGCCGACCGGGCAGGTGTTCGAATGGCACTGGCGCACCATGATGCAGCCCATCGCCACCAGGCTCAACGTGCCGATGCCATACTCCTCGGCGCCCAGGATCGCGGCGATGACGATGTCCCGCCCGGTCTTGAGCCCGCCGTCGGTGCGCAGGCGCACGCGGCCGCGCAGGCCGTTGAGCGTCAGCGTCTGGTTGACCTCGCTGAGGCCCATCTCCCACGGCGTGCCGGCGTATTTGATGCTGGTCTGCGGGCTGGCGCCGGTGCCGCCATTGTGTCCCGCGACCAGGATCACGTCAGCGTGCGCCTTGGCGACGCCCGCCGCGACGGTGCCGATGCCGGCGGCGCTCACCAGCTTGACGCAGACCCGCGCGCGCGGGTTGATCTGCTTGAGGTCGTAGATGAGCTGCGCCAAGTCCTCGATCGAGTAGATGTCGTGGTGCGGCGGCGGCGAGATCAGGCCGACGCCCGGAGTTGCGTGGCGCAACTTCGCGATCAGCTCGGTGACCTTAAAGCCGGGCAGCTGGCCGCCCTCGCCGGGCTTGGCGCCTTGCGCCACCTTGATCTCGATCTCGTCGCAGGCGTTGAGATATTCCGCGGTCACGCCGAAGCGGCCCGAGGCGATCTGCTTGACGCTGGAGTTGGCGTTATCGCCGTTCTCGTAAGGCTTGTAGCGCGACGAATCCTCGCCGCCCTCACCCGACACCGCTCGCGCGCCGATCCGGTTCATTGCGATCGCCAGCGTTTCGTGCGCCTCGGGGCTGAGCGCCCCCAGCGACATGCCCGGCGTCACGAAGCGCTTCCGTATCTCGGTGATCGCCTCGACCGAATCGATCGCCACGCCCTCGCGCGGATAGTTGAACTCGAGCAGATCGCGCAGATAGACCGGCGGCAGATCGCGCACGCCGCGCGCGAACTGCAGATAGGTCGAATAGCTGTCGGTCGCGACCGCGGTCTGCAGCGTGTGCATGAGCTGCGCCGAATAGGCGTGCGTCTCGCCCCCATGGCGCTGGCGATAGAAACCGCCGATCGGCAGCGTCGCCACTGCACTGTCGAACGCTGCATCGTGGCGCAGCTTGGCGCTGAGATGCAGCGAGGCATAGCCCTCGCCTGAGATCTTGGCAGGCATCCCCGGGAACAGGTCGTTGACCAGCGCGCGGCTGAGCCCGACCGCCTCGAAGTTGTAGCCGCCGCGATAGCTGGAGATCACTGCGATCCCCATCTTCGACATGATCTTGAGCAGCCCCTCGTCGATCGCGGTGCGATGGCGCTGTAGGCATTCGTCGAGGCTCAGGTCGCCGAACAGCCCGCGCGCGTGGCGGTCGGCGATGGTGGCTTCGGCGAGATAGGCGTTCACCGTGGTGGCGCCGACGCCGATCAGCACCGCATAATAATGGGTGTCGAGGCATTCGGCGCTGCGGATGTTGACGCTGGCATAGCTGCGCAGGCCCCGGCGGACGAGGTGCGTATGCACCGCTGCCGCCGCCAGCACGCCGGCGATGGCGACGCGGTCCGGGCCGATATGCTCGTCGGTCAGGAACAGCTCGCTCTTGCCCTGGCGCACCGCCTGCTCGGCCTGGACGCGGATGTCGGCGATGGCGGCGCGCAGCGCCTCCGGGCCCGCGTCGGCGGGGAAGGTACAGTCGATCTCGGCCGCATGCGCGCCGAAATGCGCCTTCAGCCGATCCCAGTCGCGGTTGGTGAGCACCGGGCTCTCGAGCACCAGCACCTTGCTCGGCGCCGCCTGGGTGTCGAGGATGTTGGCGAGGTTGCCGAACCGCGTCTTGAGCGACATTACGTGCCGTTCGCGCAGCGAATCGATCGGCGGGTTCGTCACCTGGCTGAAGTTCTGGCGGAAGAAC
Source organism: Sphingomonas sp. SRI_018 (assembly GCF_057586275.1). NCBI lineage: Bacteria > Pseudomonadati > Pseudomonadota > Alphaproteobacteria > Sphingomonadales > Sphingomonadaceae > Sphingomonas > Sphingomonas sp. SRI_018. Next base: position 246,659 of record NZ_JBYCZO010000002.1, read on the forward strand.
TGGCTGATCAGCCGCGGCTTGTCCGAGATGACGGCGAGCGGCGTGTCGTCGCCCATCGATCCGATCGCTTCCTTGGCGCCCTCGACCATCGGCGACAGGATCAGCTCCATGTCCTCCAGCGTCTGCCCGGCCGCGACCTGGCGGCGCGCAAGCTCGGCGCGGTCGAAGCGCAGCGGCTCGCTCTTCGCCCGGGGAAGGTCGTCCACGCTCAGGAACTCGCCGATCATCGATCCGTAATCGGCCTCGCCGGCGAGGCGGTCCTTGACCTCGCGGTCGTGGAGCAGCTGGCCCTGGTCGAGGTCGACCGCGATCATCTGGCCGGGACCGAGCCGGCCCTTCTCGACCACTGTGCTCTCGGGCACCACCACCATGCCGGTCTCCGACCCGACGATCAGCAGCCCGTCGCCGGTCAGCGTATAGCGCAGCGGCCTCAGCGCATTGCGGTCCATGCCCGCGACCGCCCAGCGGCCGTCGGTCATCGCCAGCGCGGCGGGGCCGTCCCACGGCTCCATCACGCTCGCGAGATACTTGTACATCTGGACATGCGCGAGCGGCATCTCGCCCTTCGGCCCCCAGGCCTCGGGGATCAGCATCAGCTTGGCGGTCGGCGCGTCGCGGCCGGAGCGGCAGATCGCCTCGAACACCGCGTCGAGCGCGGCGGTGTCGCTGGCGCCGGCCGGGATCACCGGCTTGATGTCCTCCGATCGCTCGCCGAACGCGATGCTGGCCATCTTGATCTCGTGGCTCAGCATCCAGTTCTTGTTGCCGCGGATCGTGTTGATCTCGCCGTTGTGCGCCAGGCAACGGAACGGCTGCGCCAGCCACCATTGCGGGAAGGTGTTGGTCGAATAGCGCTGGTGGAAGATCGCGACCCGGCTCTCGAACCGCTCGTCCTTGAGGTCCGGGTAGAACTCGCTGAGGCTCTCGGCGAGGAACAGCCCCTTGTAGACGATCGACCGGCAGCTCAGCGAGCAGACGTAGAAGCCGCTGATCTGCGCCGCGATCACGCGCTTCTCGATGCGGCGGCGGATCAGGTAGAGGTTCTTCTCGAACTCGGCCGCGTCCTGCTCGTCGGGGAGCGGGCCGGCGATCATGATCTGCTCGATCTCGGGGCGCGTCGCCTGCGCCTTCATCCCGATCACCGATACGTCGACCGGCACCTGGCGCCAGCCGTAGATGGTGTAGCCGGCCTCGATGATCTCGCTCTCGACGATGGTGCGGCACGTCTCCTGCGCGGTCAGGTCGGTGCGCGGCAGGAACATCATGCCGACCGCGAGCCGGTTCGGCAGCACGCGGTGGCCCGAGGCGACCACGGCGTCGTCGAAGAACTTGGCGGGCAGGTCGACGTGGATGCCGGCGCCGTCGCCGGTCTTGCCGTCGGCGTCGACCGCGCCGCGGTGCCACACCGCCTTCAGCGCGTCGATCGCGGCGGCGACGACGCGGCGCGAGGGCACGCCGTCGGTGGCGGCGACCAGGCCGACGCCGCAGGCATCGCTCTCGAACTCGGGGCGGTACATGCCCTCGCGGGCGAGGCGGAGGCGTTCGGTGTCGAGCTGGCTCATTGGGAATCCTTCGCGGGAAGCAGCAGCGCCTCGAGGCGTGCCCGCTCCTCCTTCGACAGTGATTTGGCGTCGCGCGTCTTGGGCAGGTCGGCCGTGGCCGCGGTCACCTTCGTGATGATGCCGGGCATGGCCTGCATGATCTTCGGCATCAGCGTCTGCATCCGCCGCATCATCGCCGGATCGGCATAGATCGCCATCGACTGCGAAGCGTAGGCGCTGCCGGTCGGCGTCGCGAAGAAACGATCGAGCTCGGCGAGCTGATCGGCGGAGAAGCGCGTGGCATAAGCCTCCGCCAAACCGGCACGATACTCCGGCTCCATCTGGACCATCAGCTCGGCCATCTCCTCGCCCATGACCTTCATGGTGATGCGCATCCGCTGATCGAATGCCGGGTCCATGATCTCGGCGATCTGCCGGATCGTACCAGGACCGAGCTTCGCCGCCTGCTCTTCCGAAAGGCCGCCCGCCTTGACCAGGTCGCGAACCGGCATGGCCCCGATCTGGTCGGTGAACATCGACGTCACCTGATCCATCGTGGCCTTCATGATCGTGCGGTAGGTGCCGTCGGGAAGAAGGCGTCCCGCGATGCGCTGGCCGAGGGCGAGCTTTGCCGGATCGGTCGCGCCGGCCGAAGAAGGAACCGGCGGGGCGGCCGTCGTCTGCGCGGCCGCCGGCGTCGCCAGCGCAACCAACAAGGCTCCGGTCATCCCCCTCATGCCGCCACCTTCCCCTTGACCTTGAGATACTGGTGCATCTTCGCTGCAACGTCGCGGCCGTCGCGGATAGCCCACACCACCAGGCTCGCGCCGCGCACGATGTCGCCGGCCGCGAACACGCCGTCGAGGCTGGTCATCATCGTCTTGTTGTCGGTCCTGAGCGTCCCCCAGCGGGTGACGCCCAGCTCCGGCGCGTCGAACAGCCGCGGCAGGTCCTCGGCGTCGAAGCCGAGCGCCTTGATGACGAGATCGGCTTCCAGCCGGAAGTCGCTGCCCGGGTCCGGCTCGGGGGCGCGGCGGCCGGTGGCGTCGGGGGGGCCGAGCCGCATCTTCTCCGCACGGACCGCCGTCACTCGTTCCGCTGCCTCGAATGCCTGCGGGGCGGAGAGCCAGACGAACTCGACGCCTTCCTCCTCGGCATTGGCGACCTCGCGCTGCGAGCCCGGCATGTTGGCGCGGTCGCGGCGGTAGAGGCACTTCACCGACGCCGCGCCCTGGCGGACGGCGGTGCGCACGCAATCCATCGCGGTATCGCCGCCGCCGATCACCACGACATGCTTGCCCTTGGCGTCGAGGCTGCCGTCCTCGAACTCGGGCACCGCATCGCCGAAACTCTTGCGGTTGGAGGCGGTGAGGTAGGTCAGCGCCTCGACCACTCCGGCCGAGCCCACGCCGGGCGCCTTGATCGCGCGTGGCTTGTAGACGCCGGTAGCGATCAGCAGCGCGTCGTGCCGCTCGCGCAGTTCGTCCAGCGTCGCGTCGCGGCCGACCTCGAACCCCTCGTGGAAGACGATGCCGCCCTGCTTCAGCCGGTCGACGCGGCGCATCACCACCGGCTTCTCGAGCTTGAAGCCCGGGATGCCGTAGGTCAGCAGCCCGCCCATCCGGTCGTGGCGGTCGTAGACATGGACGTCATAGCCATAGCCACGCAGATACTCGGCCGCGCTGAGCCCCGCCGGACCCGCGCCGATGATGCCGACCGACTGGCCCCGCGCCGGCCCCACGGCGACCGGCTCGACCCAGCCCTCTTCCCAGGCGGTGTCGGTGATGAACTTCTCGACCGATCCGATCGTCACCGCGCCGTGGCCAGAGAACTCGATCACGCAATTGCCTTCGCACAGCCGATCCTGCGGACAGATGCGGCCGCAGATCTCGGGCATGGTCGAGGTGGCGTTGCTCAGCTCATAGGCCTCGCGCAGCCGCCCCTCGGCGGTGAGCCGCAGCCAGTCCGGGATATGGTTGTGCAGCGGGCAGTGCACCGAGCAATAGGGCACGCCGCATTGCGAGCAGCGGCTCGCCTGCTCCTCGGCCGCGGGCACGCCGTAGCGTTCCGCGATCTCGCGGAAATCCTCGGCACGCGCCTGCGCCTCCCGCTTGGCGGGGTAGGCCTGCGTCCGGGTTACGAATTGAAGAAGCTTTTCGCCTGCCATGATCGACCTTTCGCCGCCCGGTAACGCGAAAGGCCGCCAAGGGCATAGGTCAAATCGGCAGATATGGCATCAATCCTGCCCTATCTCCGTGGCCGAAATGGTCTTTTCGGTCGTCGAGACGAAATGACCTTTCAAAAATAGTTCCGTTTATTGACCTATCTGAACTGCAGCCACACCAGCGCCAGCGCGCCGGCGGCGATTCGGTACCAGGCGAAGGGCGCGAAGCCGTGGCGGGTGACGATGCCGACGAACCAGCGGATCACCAGCAGCGCGACGACGAACGATACGACAAAGCCGACCGCGATCTGGCTCCAGCCGGTGTCGCCGAGATGTTCGTGGTTCTTGTAGAGGTCATAGGCCGAGGCGGCGAGCATCGTCGGCACAGCCAGGAAGAAGCTGAACTCGGCCGCGGTGCGCCGCTCGACCCCCAGGCCCAGCGCGCCCATGATCGTCGCCCCCGAGCGGCTGACGCCGGGAATCATCGACAGGCACTGGATCACGCCGATGCCCAGCGCGGTGCGCCAGCTCATCCCCTCGACGCTGTGCACCTTGGCGTCGCGCACCAGCCGTTCGATCACCAGGATGGCGACGCCGCCGACGATCAGCGCGACCGCGACGATCGTCGGATTCTCGAGCATCGCCTTGACCGCCTTGTAGACGATCACCCCGATCACCGCCGAGGGCAGGAAGGCGAGCAGGAGATTGCGGATGAAGATCAGCGCCCCGCGCTCGACCCGGAACAGCCCCTGCGCGACATCCCAGAAGCGCCGCCAGTAGAGCACCACCACCGCCAGGATCGCGCCGAGCTGGATGACGATGTCGAAGGTGCCCGCGCTCTCGCCATGGAAGCCGAGCAGCGCCCCCGCCAGGATCAGGTGCCCGGTCGAGGACACCGGCAGGAATTCGGTCACGCCCTCGACGATGCCGAGCAGGATCACGGTCAGAAGGTCCATCACGGCCTCACTTTCAGGCCGCGGACGGGCGGCACGCTAACAACGAGGATTCAGGCAGGCAGGCGCTTGGCGAAGCGTCCGTGGCGGCGGAAACGCACCAGCCAGGCGGGCGCGACGCTGGCGAGCGGCGTGGGATCGATGCCGAGGGCACCGAGCCCCTCGGCGCCGGCGCTCACGACATTGTCGCGCTGGAGCATCCGCCACTGGTCCATGGTGATCGGCGCGCCCGGCAGGAAGCCGAACGCTGCGATCAGGCTGCCGAGCGAATCGGGCAGGTCGACCATCAGCGGCTCGCGCCCGATGGTGCGGCCGAGCCAGCGATAGAGCTCGGTCATGGTGAGCACGTCTGGCCCGCCGAGCTCATAGGTGCGGCCGGCATGATCCTGGGGCGCGGCGAGCGCCTTCACCGCCGCGCTCGCGACGTCCTTGACGTAGACCGGCTGGAAGCGGGTCGCGCCGCGCAGCACCGGCAGCACGGGCGCGCCCGCGATCATCCCGGCGAAACGGTTGGTGAACTGGTCTTCGCGCCCGAACACCAGCGACGGGCGCAGGATCGTCGCGCCCGGGAAGGCGGCGAGCACTGCCTTCTCGCCCTCGCCCTTGGTGCGGCCGTAGGTCGAAGGCGACTCGGGATCGGCGCCGAGCGCGGAGACATGGACGAGCGCGCCGATGCCCTTGGCGGCCGCCGCCTCGGCGACGACGCGCGCGCCGCCGGCGTTGACAGCGGCCATGTCGGCGAAGCTGCCGACGAGATTGACGACGCCGTCCGCCCCCTCGATCGCGCGGGCGACGGTGGCGGGCCTGGTCACGTCCGCGGCGACGAACTGGGTTTGCCCGAGGCCGCCGAGCGGCTTCAGGAACCAGGCGTCGCGGGGGACGCGCTGCGCGACTCGCACGCGCGCGCCGGCGGCAAGCAGTGCCTGCGCCACATAGCGGCCGACGAATCCGCCGCCGCCGAACAGGGTGATGAGCTGGTCCTTCATTGCGCCTGTCGAGGATTCCTTGGGTAGTCGCCGGCTCCATGCCCCGAGCGCGCGCGATCGGCAAGGCCAACAGCCGGTTGACAACCGCAGATCCCATTCATTAGAGCGCGCCGCCTACCCCGTGCCCAGATGGCGGAATTGGTAGACGCACCGTCTTCAGGTGGCGGCGCTCGAAAGGGCGTGGAGGTTCGAGTCCTCTTCTGGGCACCATTTGTTCTTCCGAGGGCATCCGAGAACGTCCAAAAAACGGCAGAAATCTGCCGTTTTTTATGCTATGACCGTCCGACCAAATCCGGGCTGATCCGGCACCAATCGGGAACAAATATGGTATCCTGCATGGTATCGGAGACCCCGCATGGACGGGCCGATACCATGGGAAGACTCTACGCAACGACCATCGCAAACGCCAAACCGCGCGAGCGCGAATACAAGCTCACCGACGGGGCCGGGCTCTATCTTCTCGTCAAACCGAACGGCCGGAAGCTCTGGCGGCTCAACTACGCCCATCTCGGCAAGCAGCGGACACTCTCGTTTGGCGCGTGGCCGGAGGTCACCCTCGTCGACGCGCGCGGGCAGCGCGACGAGGCGCGGCGGATGATCGCGGCCGGCCGCGACCCCTCGCATGAGGCCAAGCTCGCGGCCGCTCGCGAGAAGCTGTCCGAGGAGAACAGCTTCAAGCTGGTCGCCGAGGAGTGGGTCGCCAAGAACGAACGCGAAGGGATGGCCGAGGTCACGCTGAGCAAGGTCCGCTGGTTGCTCGCCAAGGCCTATCCCAAGCTCGGCAACCGGCCGGTCGCCAAGATCACCGCTCAGGAAGTGCTCGCGGTGCTCCGCTCGGTCGAGGCCACCGGCCGCTACGAGAGCGCGCGCCGGATGCGCAGCGTGCTCAGCCGAGTGTTCCGCTACGCTATCGCCACGACGCGGGCCGAGCACGACCCGGCGCGCGACCTCCGCGGCGCGCTCACCGTTCCCAAGGTGAAGCACCTTGCGGCGATCACCACGGAAAAGGGCGCGGGCGAGCTGATGCGGGCGATCGAAGGCTATAGCGGCCACGCGATCACGCTCTATGCGCTCCGGCTTTCCGCCCACCTGTTCGTCCGGCCGGGCGAGCTGCGCCAGGCCGAATGGAGCGAATTCGACTTCGAGCGCGCTGTCTGGGCGATCCCGGCGGAAAAGATGAAGATGCGGCGCCCTCATCGAGTCCCGCTCTCGACCCAGGTGGTCGGGTTGTTCGAGGAGTTGCACGAGCTGACCGGCGCCGGACGCTACTGCTTCCCGTCGTTCCGCTCGCCGCGGCGGCCGATGTCGGAGAACACCGTCAATGCCGCGCTTCGGGTGCTCGGCTTCAAGCAGGACCAGATGACCGCGCATGGCTTTCGCGCGATGGCGGCGACGCTCCTCAACGAGTCGGGTCTGTTCAACCCGGACGCGATCGAGCGCCAGCTCGCGCATATGGAGAACAACGGTGTGCGCCGCGCCTATACCCGCGGCGAATATTGGGACGAGCGGGTGCGGATGATGCAGCACTGGTCGGATCACCTCGATCATCTCCGCGATGGCGCGAAGGTCCTGAAGCCGAACTTCGGCGCTCGGCGCGGCTAGAGCGCTTCAGTCGTCACGCATCGGGGTAGGTCCACAAAGTAACCTCGGCGATCGATTCGAAGACGGACCCGGCGCCGCGATTGAGCCGGTCGTGCTCCTCGACTTTCCGCTCGGCCCAAGCGAGCCAGTCGGCGGCTTCGATGCCGGCGACCGGGAGCGCGTCCGTCGGCAGCCGCTCCCGCAGAGCCGCCAGGAACGCGCGGGCGAGCTCGGCCTCGCGCCAGGCGGAAGCCAGCTCGAGCAGGCGTCGGAAGCGGGCCGCATCGAGCTTGCGCGCATTCTCCCGGTCGCGTCGTTCGCGCTCAGCGAGCTCACTTCGGCGGCGATCCTCCTCCCGTTCTTTGCGGAGTTGCTCGAGCGCCGGGAACGCCGCCATGATCCCGACGACAATATCGTCGAGTTGCTGCTCCAGCGTCGCTCGCTTCGAATCCTCCCATTCGGCGCGTGTTCCCCTCGGGAGCCAGGTCTTGATCTCGAAGACCAGCGCGTCGGTTTCGTAGAGTTCGTAGACCCATTTCTCTGCGTCCGGCCCGCGCCAGCGCAGCTCGTCCGGCGTGAGCTGCCGCTGCCCTCGCTTGAGCCGATATCGCAGCTGGAAGGTGAGTTGCTCACCGCCGCGCACCATCAGCAGTTCGCGGCGCTCGCCTTTCCTGACTTGCACGCCTTGCTTCCCGACTGCCTTGAAGATCGCGTCGGCGATCCGAAAGCGGCGCCGGTCGGCCGCCGTCAACGGCGTCGGCATGACGAGCCGCTTCAGCCTGGGATCGTAGACCTGCTCCTTCTTGCGGGCTTGCTGTTCGCGCGTGGCGATCCACTCGGCGATTAGAGGGTGTGGCCGTACGAGGCGTTCCGGAACCCTGAGTGTGGATGCCGCGGAAGAATCGGCGTCGGGGGCGCATGGGACAGTTTCGGCGGACGCATGCGCTTTTCGTCGCTTGCTCGGGCTGATCGAGATAACGTCCGGTATTCCGACAGGAGCGGGTTCGAGTGGCCGTACGCTGACCGGCTTGCCCATCTCGAGTCGAAGCCAGTGCCCCTGTTCCGGCCTGGCGATCGCATGCGCATCGCAGATATGGCTGAGCCGCTGGCCCGAGGTGCCGAAGCGCTCGGCGACCTTGTTGAGCGGCTCAGCCCAGACCAGTTTGTAGAGTTCAGCGCGCGTAAGGCGAACCTGAGACAATGGGACTCCGCTCGAATCTTTGGACTTACGGCACCGGAGACGACTGAGGTTTGGGATTCCCTAATGCCAAGATTCGCTGAAGCCAGCGGCGGCAGCGCCGACAAGCGCCCAGCGCGACGACCTTCTCCGCAATGTCATGACAAACGCCGACATCCCGCGACGGCAGCTCTGGCGTCAAATCCCTATGCCAGCTCCCGCGTCTTCAAATGTCGGGCGCGGCGGTCGCCGCATCGTCGGTGACCCGGATCACGACCTTGCCACGGGAACGACCGGATTCGACACTAGCCATCGCCGCGGGTGTGTCGGCGAACGCGAACACCCGGTCGATCACCGGGCGGATCGCGCCGGCGTCGACCAGCTTCGCGATCTCGCTGAGCTGCGCGCCGTCCGCGCGCATGAACAGGAACGAATAATCGACGTCGCGCTTTCCCGCCTTGTGGCGGATCTTCAAGCTCGCGAGGCGCAGCACCTGGCGCATGATCCAGCTCGCGCCGATCTCCCGGGCAAAGGCCGGATCGGGCGGACCGGAGATCGAGATCAGCTTTCCGCCGGGCTTCAGCACCAGGAGCGATCTTTCGAGCACATCGGGACCGAGCGTGTTGAGGACGACATCGTAGCCGCTCAGCCGCTCGGCGAAATCCTCGCTGCGATAGTCGATGACCACATCGGCACCGAGGCTTTTGACCAGATCGACATTGCCGGTGCCGGTGGTCGCCGCGACGGTCGCGCCCAAGTGCTTGGCGAGTTGGATCGCGATCGTGCCGACGCCCCCCGACCCGGCATGGATCAGTACTTTCTGCCCCGGTTTGATCTGGGCGCGCTCCACGAGCACCTGCCACGCGGTCAATGCGACGAGCGGAAGCGAAGCGGCCTCGGTCATGCTGAGGCTGGAGGGTTTGAGGGCCAGGTCGGCCTCGGCGATCGCGATGCGTTCGGCAAAGGTGCCGATCCGATCGTTGTCCGGATGGGCGAAGACCTCGTCGCCGACCTTGAAGCGCCGCACGCCGGCTCCCACCGCCACGACGGTACCCGCCAGGTCATTCCCGAGAATCAGGGGCATTTTGGCGGGCAAGAGCGCCTTGAAGTCGCCATCGCGCAGTTTCAAGTCGATCGGGTTGACGCTCGCCGCAGCGATTTCGACGACGACGTCGCCTGGCCCTGGGGTCGGGTCAGGCAGCTCTTGCAGGGTCAGCGGACCCTTGTAGCTGTCGATGGCAAATGCCTTCATGACGGTCTCCAGTTCGATTCAGGGCTGCAGGGCACCGCGCCCGCGCGGCTCGACGTCGAACACGAGCAGGGTCGAAGTGGCGGTCGCGCACAGCCGCCCCTCGCCGTCGTGGAGCGTCGCCTCCGCGAAGGCGACGCGCCGCCCGACCGATACGGTGCGGCCGGTGGCGCGGACCGTTCCGCTGTGCTCGCTGAGCCCGCGCAGATAGGAGACCTTCAGCTCGAGCGTCGTGTGTCCGCGGTTCGGGCCAAGCTGCGAATGCACGGCGATGCCGCAGGCGCTGTCGAGCAGCGTCGCCGCATAACCGCCATGCACGGCGCCGAGCGGGTTATAGACGCTGCGATCGGGCGTGCCCTCAAACACCACTCGGCCCCGTTCCACCTCGACCAGATCGAAGCCGAGCGTCTTGCCGATCGGCGCCTTCAGCCCGCCGTCGAGCAAGGCGCGAAGCTGCGCCAGTCCGTCGGGCGCTGTATCGATCTGATCCGGCATCGCGCTCACCAAGGCTCATGGAACGGGCGGACCTCGGCGAGGAACGACCAGGCATCGCGCGGCTGATGCGCGAGGTGGAACACCTCGCCGGCGATGGACGCGGGCGAGATGAAAAAGTCGTCCGCCGCATCCGGCAGGCGCTCCCGCTGCCACGGCACGTCGATCACGGCGTCGATGACGAGATAAGCGACATGGACGCCCTTTGGACCCAGGTCCCGCGCCAGGGACTCCGCCAGAATGCGCTGCGCCGCCTTGGTCGGCGCAAAGCCGGCGAAGGCCGCGCGCCCGCGCTGGGCCGAGGTGTTGCCGGTAACGATCAGCGCACCTTCACCCGCCGCGATCATCGCCGGCGCCGTCAGCCGCGCCAGGTGGAACAACGCCATCGTGTTAATCTCGAAATTGCGCTGGAGCGTCTCGGGCTCGACCTGAGCGAAGGTGCCGAACGCGCCGCCGACGGCGTTGTGGACGACCACCTTCGGATCGCCGACTTGCGCGATCGCGCGCTCGAGCGCGTCAGCATCGGATACGTCGCACGGCACCGCGATCGAGCCGGGAATCTCCTGCTCCAGCGCGGCGAGGCGGTCGGCATCGCGTGCCAGCATGGCGACGCGATAGCCGCCTTCCGCGAAGCGCCACGCGACTGCGGCGCCGGTACCCGGACCGACGCCGGTGACGAGCGCGAGCGGCTTGATGGTGGGATCGGTCATGCTGCTTCCTTCAATCGCGCGAGCTCCTCGCGCACGAAATCGAGCCGGTCGTTGCCGAAGAACATTGCGTCTCCGACGAAGATGGTCGGCGATCCGAACACGCCGCGCTCGACCGCCTCGCCAGTGTTGGCGTCGAGCTGCGCGACCGTTTCGGGGGCGTCGATCCGCGAGGCGATGGTGGCGGGATCGAGGCCCGCGGCTTCGATCGCGGCGAGGATTTCGCCGGTCGTCGCGAGCGTCTGGCCTTCGCTCCAGCAGGCCCGGTACAGCGCCAGCGTGATCGCGGCGGCTTCGCCGGACGATGCCGCCGCCAGCACGGCGCGCGAGCATGCATCACCGTCATTGTCACGCATGTTCGACGGGTTGAGCGTGACGCCGTAGCGCTTCGCCCAGCGCGCCAGGTCCATGCGAGCGTAGCGCCCTTTGGCGGCACAGGTGATGGTAGTCGGGACGTTGCCGACCTTCTCCATCACTTCGAGGATCTTCATCGGCCGAAGCGCGATGTCGACATCCATCGCGCGCAGCTGGATATAGGCGAGATAGCTGTAGGGGCTGCGGAAGTCGTAAAAGAATTCGATCGGCTGACTCATCGGTCTGCTCCTGTGGCGGGATCAAGAAGGCGGCGGACGGCCTCGTCCGCACCGGGACCGGGGCGCAGGCGGACACGGTCGAGAGGCACCGCCTGCCCGGTTTCGGCATCGACGAGCGCGAGGACGAGCGGACGGCCGGTGTCGCGATCGATGGTCTCGATCGTCGGCGCGCCGAACCCGGTCGCGTCCCAGCGGTCTCCCCATTCGCGCAGCGCCACGCTCACCTTCCACAGGTCACGGCCCTTGGCGGTCAGGCGGTATTCGTCGCGGGGCGGGCGCTCCTGATAGCGGACCCGTTCGACGATGCCGGCCGCCGTCAGATGCTTCAGGCGCGCGGCAAGCGTCGCGGCGGGGATACCCGTGCTGGCACGCAAGTCGTCGTAGCGACTGAGGCCCAGCGAGAGATCGCGGATCACGAGGAGCGCCCAGCGATCCCCGATCAGCTCGAGCGCGCCTGCGATGGAGCAGCGCATTCCGGCAAAGGATTTGGGTTTCATCGTCTCTCAACTTGTAACTTCAATCATTGAAGTATATGTTCCGAGCACGATATGCAAGTGGCTTCTCGGCGACGCGAGGCCGACCGCCCCTGGGTGATCGAGATGACAGACCCAGCCGCCGCTTCCTTCGCGGAAGTTCGCACCAGTCACATCGCCGTCGATGGCGTTCCCTTCGTCTATCGCGACCTGGGACCGCGGACCGACGTGCCGGTGATCCTGCTCAATCACCTCGGCGCCACGCTCGACAACTATGATCCGCGCGTGGTCGACGGCCTGGCGGCGAAGCGCCGCGTGATCGTCTTCGACAATCGCGGCGTCGGTGCGTCCGGCGGCCGAACGCCGACGACAGTGGCCGAGATGGCGCGCGACGCGGTCTGTTTCATTCGCGCGATGGAGTTCGATCAGGTGGACCTGCTCGGCTTCTCGCTCGGCGGCTTCGTCGCGCAGCAGATCTCGCTGACCGAACCACCGCTCGTTCGTCGGATGATCCTGACCGGAACCGGGCCGGCGGGCGGCGAGGGGATCGACAAGGTGACCGGCCTGACGCTGCGCGCGATCGTGAAAGGCGCGCTGACGCTGAGGGATCCGAAATACTACCTGTTCTTCACCCGCACCGCGAACGGCCGGAAGGCAGCCAAGGCATTCCTCGCCCGGCTGAAGGAGCGAACCCGGGACCGCGACAGGCCGATGGCGATCCGCTCATTCCGCGCGCAGTTGAAGGCGATCCACGCCTGGGGCACGCAGGCACCACAGGACTTGAGTGCCATCACCCAACCGACCTTCGTCGCCAATGGTGACGATGACCTGATGGTCCCGACCGTCAATTCAGTCGATCTGGCGCGGCGCATTCCGGGGGCGAAGCTGTCCATCTACGAAGACGCCGGCCACGGCGGCATCTTCCAGCACCATCGGACCTTCATCGCCGAGGCGCTCGCTTTCCTCAGCTGACTATCCAAGCGATGGACGGCCCAGATGATCGCTTGGTTGACCTCCAAGCCGAGGCCCACACGCGATTGCCCCCTCGCTACTTCGTATGTGTATGGCCAACCTTCACCCCATGCGTAGCATCAACGGTTTGGCAGAGCGGTAAAAGGCGGAGCAAGGCTCCTTCAGTCGGTCCAGGGTAGTGCAAAGGGCGATGTAATGCGTCAGAATCCCGGGATCGAAAGCGGAGCCTGGGGACAATCCATCAATTGCCGCGATATCGCAGTGCCTCCACCAGCAACGCGAAGGCCGGCGATTGTTGTCGGCGGCTTGGGTAGTACAGGTAGTAACCCGGAAATGGCGGCGTCCAGTCGGCCAGGACGCGGACTAAATTACCGGCATCGAGATAAGGCTGTGCCATGTCTTCGGGCATGAACGCGATTCCGAGACCGTGGAGCGCGGCATTCCTGATCACCACGATGTCGTTGACGGTCAACTGCCCTTCGACGCGCACGTTGATCTCGCGCGTGCCCTTTTCGAATTCCCAGACGTAAACGCCGCCGAGCGTAGGCATCCGCAGATTGATGCAGCTATGCCTTGCCAGGTCCTGCGGAATCTTCGGCTTGCCGTGCGCCTTGAAGTAAGCGGGGGTGGCGACGGCCGCCATCCGGATTTCCGGCCCGATCCGCACGGCGATCATGTCGCGGGCGACTCGTTCACCCATCCGGATGCCGGCATCGAAACGCTCGGCAACGATGTCCCGCAGCGTGTTGTCGACGATCAGGTCGACCTTGATATCCGGATATTCCGCCAGGAAGGTTGCAAGCGCGGGCCAGAGGATCGTTTCCGCCGCGTGATCGACGGCGGTGATCCGGATCGTGCCCGCCGGTCTGTCGCGAAGCTCCGTCAATGCGGCAAGGCCGGTCTCGATTTCCTCCAGATGAGGCCCCACCGTCGCGATCAGCCGTTCGCCTGCGTCGGTCGGGGCGACGCTGCGGGTCGTGCGGGTGAGCAAGCGCACGCCCAGCCTCTCTTCCAGCGCGCGCATCGTTTGGCTGAGCGCGGAGGGAGACACCCCCAGCTGCGCTGCCGCACGCGTGAAGCTGCGTTCCCGCGCGACTGCGATGAAGGCGCCAAGATCGGCTAGCGGCGCACGAGCCATTTTGAAGTCTCACTTAATGGTTTATGCCAATTATAGCGTCTAATTGAGGATGGTGGCAGCCGCTATCTAGCTGCCATGCAAATCGATACGACCTCTTCGCCGGCTGAGGCCGGGCGGCGGGCCGCGCCCTCGCCGCCGGCAAGCTGGAGCGCGGTGTTCGCGCTGACGCTTTGCGTCGGCACGCTGATCGCATCCGAATTCATGCCGGTCAGCCTGCTCAGTCCAATCGCGGCCGACCTGCGGATCACCGAAGGGCAGGCCGGGCAAACGATCGCGGTGTCCGGCGTCTTCGCCGTTCTGACCAGCTTGTTCATCTCCTCGGCAACCCAGCGCATCGACCGCCGCACGCTGTTGCTGGCGCTCACGGTCGTCATGCTGGTGTCGGGCGCAGTCGTGGCCTTCGCCCCGAGCTTCCCCGTGATGATGCTCGGTCGCGCGCTCATCGGCGTGGTGATCGGCGGCTTCTGGTCGATGACGGCAGCGATCGTCATGCAATTGGTGTCCGAGGACGAAGTGCCCAAGGCGCTGGGCCTCCTCAATGGAGGGAACGCGCTGGCGACCACGATTGCCGCGCCGCTCGGAGCGTTTCTCGGTCAATATATCGGCTGGCGCGGAGCCTTTTTCTCGGTCGTCCCGCTGGCGGTGCTGACGTTCGCTTGGCTGTTCATGACCCTGCCATCGATGCCCGCACGGGGCCGGTCCAGCCGGATGGCGGCTTTCGGCGTCCTGGGGCGTCGAACCGTGGCACTGGGAATCCTGGCGGTATCGCTGTTCTTTATCGGCCAGTTCACCCTGTTCACCTATCTTCGGCCGTTCCTGGAGACCGTTACCCGGGTGAGCGTCTCGGGTCTCTCGCTGATCCTGCTGGTGTTGGGAGTCAGCGGCCTTGCCGGGACGTATCTGATCGGGCTGGTTCTGAAGAACCGGCTCTACGCTCTGCTTGTCGCAATGCCGATCGCGCTTGCGGCGATCGCCCTGGCGCTGATCGCATTGGGATCCTCCGCCATCGGGACAGGCGTATTGCTGGCCCTGTGGGGCTTCATCGCGACTGCCGCCCCGGTCGGCTGGTGGACCTGGCTGAGCCAGACCCTGCCCGATGACGCCGAAGCCGGCGGCGGACTGATGGTCGCGGCGATCCAGCTTGCCATCACGCTGGGCGCCGCGGTGGGCGGCCTGATCTTCGACGCTAGCGGTTACCAGGCGACCTTCGCTGTCAGCGCCTTCATCCTGTGCGGGTCCGCCGTCGTTGCGTTCCTCGCCTCCCGCTCGGTTGCGGGCCGGCCAGCCGCCTCGGCGCTGCCCGTCTCCGCGACCGCCTGAACGAAAAAGGAGTTCCATCATGCAAAACCGCATTCCCACCGGACCCGACGTCAAATCCGTCGACAGGCGCCGGGTCCTGAAGACCGCCGCTGCCGCGATCGCATTCGTCGGCCTCTCCGCCCTCAACATCCCGCAAGCAGGAGCCCAGACCATGCCCAGCGATGCCAACAACTTCTACAAGAGCGACGCCGTCGATATCCGCAAGGTGACGTTCAAGAACCAATACGACATGCAGGTGACCGGCAACCTTGTGTCTCCCAAAGGCGCGAGCGGACGCAGCCCGGCGATCATCGTCGGCCACCCGATGGGCGCGGTGAAGGAGCAGAGTTCGATGCTCTACGCGCAGAAGCTGGCGGAGCAGGGTTTCGTGACACTGGCGATCGATCTGCCCTTCTGGGGCGAGAGCGAGGGGCAGCCGCGCAACCTGGTCGCGCCCGAGCTCTATTCAGAGGCGTTCAGCGCCGCGGTCGACTATCTCGGCACGCGCGACTTCATCGACCGCGACCGCATCGGCGTGCTCGGCATTTGCGGCAGCGGCAGCTTCTCGATCAGCGCCGCGAAGCTGGATCCGCGCCTGAGGGCGGTTGCCACGGTCAGCATGTACGACATGGGTGCGGTCACCCGGAACGGGCTCAACCATTCGGTGTCGCTCGAGCAACGCAAGGCCTTGCTCGCCAGGGCGGCGGAGCAACGCTACACCGAGTTCACCACCGGCGAGGCGATCTTCCAGAACTATCTGCCCGTGCAATTGGGGGCAGACGCCGATGCAATCACGCGCGAATTCTGGGACTTCTACCGCACGCCGCGCGGCATCGCGATCCCCGCTGGCCGGACGCTGGAGCAGACGCAGAACCGGACGCTGTCGAGCGAGGTGCGCTTCGTCAATTTCTATCCGTTCAACGATATCGAGACGATCTCGCCGCGTCCGATGCTGTTCATCGCCGGGGACCAGGCCCATTCGCGGGAGTTCAGCGAAGACGCCTATAAGCGGGCTGCTGAGCCGAAGGAGCTGGTCATCGTTCCGGGTGCCGGCCATGTCGACCTGTATGACCGTGTGAACCTCATCCCGTTCGACAAGCTCACGGCGTTTTTTCGCCAGCACCTCGCAATGAGTTGAGGGCTAGGCGAGGCTCCGCGCACGCTCTTTGACGCCCTCGTGATCAAAGGGAGCTGGACCAGTCTCGCGAAACCTTGGCGGCGCTTTCAAGGCAGAGACAGGGATCGGCTTCAATCACCGAATCAAAAGCAGTCGGTCGTTTGCTGGTATGTTGAGGGTCGTCTCCCCTCTCCATCCAGAATGGCTGCAATTCCTACCACGCCCGCGAACGGGTTGCGTATCGCCTGCTTCGAGCTAGTCTGACCGGGCGCCGCGAGGGTGGCGCCGGGACGTGAGAATCCCGCTTGTCACCTCATAGACGTCGGGCCCGCGCGGCGGCTCCTCTTCGCACAGCTCGGCATAGAAGCTGTCGAGGATGTGCGGGCGCGTCGTCGGCAGCAGACGCGCCGAGGCGAGATGCGCGCCTTGCCGGTCGGCGAGCACCAGATAGGTCGCGTGCGGATCGTCGAACTGATCGACCTCATAGGCGCCGTCGATCACCGGCACGTCCCACTTGAGCAGGTCAACGAAGACCTGCTTGCGCGCGGCGAACATCGCGCGGAGCACGCCGTCCGAGGCCGGACGCGCACCGAACTGCATGACATGAAGCATGGCTGAGCTCCCTTGGCTTGGTTCGCCAAGGGTCTGCGGACGCGGCGCCGGCCGCTATTCCCGGAAAGGGTAATATCAGCGTCGGAAGATATCGGTGAAAGTGAGGGTTCCGTCGAACAGCGCCCGGATCGCCAGCAATGTTCGTTTGCTCACCCCGTATCGCGCGCAGGCCAGCTTGATATGGCGGGCGACCGTCTCTTCGGTCACGCCGAGGATCCGGCTGATCTCCCAATCGGTTTTGCCGCGCGCTGCCCAGAGCAGACAGTCGCGCTGCCGGTCGGTGAGCGCCGGCGGCGGCGGTTGGGGCAGGTGCCCGCGCTCCGACCAGAGCCGCCGCGCGCCCTCGAACGCGAAGGCGCCGGCGAGCTGCGCCATCGGCAGCAGATCGACCACGATCGGGCGCCCCGCCTCGCTTGCGAACGAGCAGGAACCGCGCGCCTCGCCCGGAACATGGGCCGGCACGGTGAAGCCCTCGCCGATCCCTTCATCGCGCCCCATCGCCAGCACGCGCCGGTCCTCGGCCGTCAGCGGAATCATCTCGGGCATGCGCGACCAGCAGAAGCCGACGCTCGTCACATGGCTCGCGCGATGCACGGGGTCGGACACACCCAGCGCGTTGCGGTCGTAATAGTCGGCCCATCTGTCCGGGTAATTGTGGATGCGGATCGCCGTGCCGTCGGCGGCGAGAATGTCGACGTGGTGCGTCAGTGCGAAATATTGAAAGCCGAGCTCGGCGGTGACCGCCTGCATCGCAGCGGCCAGGTCATCGACGGTCCTTACTTCCTCGACGATGCGGATGAACTGCATCGCCGTGCCGTGCATGCCCATCGGGCAGCAACACAGCCCCGGGCGGCGTCTCAAGCCACCGTGTGTCCCGAGGCCGCCCTTTCCCACAGATACGGGCTGGAGAACGGGACCTCACGCCGTCCTCCGGCGACTCTTGCGATTGCATCACGTTATCATGTGAAATTCATACGAAGAAGATGTTGCGCGCATCGAAGACGGTGGAGTCCGTGGCAAGCTTTGCCCGACCCGCCCTCAGTGCCGGCAAGTAGCCGTTGCGCCGCCCTCGAGTTGCTCGCGCAGGCATGATCGGCGACGGCCAAGACCAGGGCGCCGAACACTGGCGCGACGGCAGCCGCTATACTCGCCTGCGCGGAATTGATCGGGCTGGCCTCATGTGGGAGTGGCTCCGCCGCGATCCCGATTACATCGCCTGGTACGCGCAGGCGAGCCGGGCGACACGCGGCGGCCCCGCTCCAGGGTTCGAGCCGATCCAGTGGGGGCTCCACTTTCGCCGAGGATCCGGACCGCGCTGCGCCCGAGGCCCGGATCATCTGGCATGCCGATCTCGATCCCGGCACGCTGCGCGTCATCGCACTCCCGTCTGATCCCGCGAACCCGGACAGCATCCGCACCGAGCGTCTTGCGCCATGGCTGGCGATCGCAACCGACGGCGACGGCCGCGAACATGCGGTGCTCTCCGACGGATGGCATCGCATCCGAATCGACGTCGAGAAAGGCAGCATCGCGCGCGAGGAAGCCGTGCTGCTCCACTACCGCCTGCTCGGCTTCGCTTCGGCGGAACCCAAGATCCTACCGCTCCGCCGCTTCATCGCGCTGTGCCGCCACGGCCGCTTTGCCCACTCACTGTTCCCGCGCGATTCGCGGGTAAACCGCTGGCTGACGGTGCTGCGCGTTCACGACGCACTCGCTGCAGGCGCTAGCCAGCGCGAGATCGGCGCTGCGCTGTTCGGCGAGGACCGCATCCTGCTCGACTGGAGCGAGCGCACCGATTCGCTGCGCTCGCGCGTGCGCCGCCTCGTGCGCGACGCGCAGATGATGGCGCGGGGCGGGTATCGTCACCTTCTCCAGCGGCGTGCATGATCGGCTCGGCTGATCCCATGGCAGGTTCTGCGAGCCGGGTGAACTGTTCTCGTTGAAGCCGCAACGCTGGCGGATCTCGCCGCTTTCTCCACCTTTGCCGCCGCCGCCGTTTCCAGGCATCGCTGTTTCCCCGCGATGCGCGCGCCGGCCGGCTCATGCTGATGCTGCGCGTCCACGACGCGCTCTGCCAGGGCGCCAGCTATCTGCCGCGCCGGTGCAACCGGATGTGGCTGCCAGGCAGATAATTGCTCGATACAACGCCGTGGCGCGTTTGAGAGCCGCCCTCCTAACGCGTTGCAATGGCTAACGTCACGGCCTGATCGCAACCTTCAGTACGCCATCGCGCTGGTGCCCGAACAAGTCGTAGGCTGCTTCGATCTCATCGAGGGCGAAGCGGTGCGTCACCAGCGCCGCAGTGTCGATCCGGCTGCTCTCGACCGTCGCCATCAACCGCCGCATCCGCTCTTTACCACCTGGGCAGAGCGTGGTGACGATCCTGTGGTCACCAAGCCCCGCTGCGAAGGCGTCGCGCGGGATGCGCAGATCCTCGGAATAGACGCCGAGCGACGACAGCGTGCCGCCCGGGCGCAGCGCGCGCAGCGCCCATTCGAAGGTCTGCTGCCGGCCGAGCGCCTCGATCGCGACGTCGACGCCGCGGCCCCCGGTGATCCGATGGATGGCGCTCACCGGATCCTCCTTTGTGAAGTCCACCACATGATCGGCGCCCAGCCGTCGCGAGATGGCGGCGCGTGCCGGCACCGATTCGACCGCGATGATCTCGGCGGCGCCCATCAGCCGCGCGCCCGCGGTCGCACACAGGCCGATCGGGCCCTGCGCGAACACCGCGACGATGTCGCCGATGCGGATGCGGCCGGCCTCGGCGCCGCCGAACCCGGTCGACATGATGTCGGGGCACATCAGCACCTGCTCGTCGCTGAGGCCGTTGGGGATCGGTGCCAGGTTCGCCATCGCGTCGGGCACGAGCAGATAGTCGGCCTGGGCGCCGTCAATGGTGTTGCCGAAGCGCCAGCCGCCCATCGCCTTGAACCCGTGCGGGCCGTCCTGCCCGTCCTGCGAGCCGCAGCCGCACAGCGAGGCGTTCGACCAGCCCGACGGCGTGATCGCGCCGGCGATGACGCGTTGGCCCTCCTGATATCCGCGCACCGCCGAGCCGAGCTTCTCGATCACGCCGACCGGCTCATGGCCGATCGTCAGCCCCGAGGCGACCGGATATTCGCCCTTGAGGATATGGATGTCGGTGCCGCAGATCGTGGTGGTGGTGATGCGAACCAGCGCATCGAGCGGCCCGACCCTGGGAATGGGCTTCTCGCCCAGCACGATCCTGCCGGGCTCGATGAAGATCGTCGCGCGCATTGTGTCGGCCATGATGTCTCTCCTCAGGCAAGGCGGGGAACATAGGCTCCCGCCGCATTGGGCTCGCTTCGGAGAATCCCGGATGGGGCGGAGCTAGGCGATCGCGAATGTCAGCCCGATCAGTCCCGCAGCCAGGGCCAGAGGCGCGGCCGCCGCAGCGGCACCGCGGCCGCGCGCGAACACGAGCGTGATCCCCGTCTTCACCGTCATGTTGAGCGCGACCGGCAGCGCCAGCGCGGTGGCGAGATCGACGGACTCCGGCCCAATCGGCAGCCCGGCGAACACGATCACCGCGGCATCGACATCGGCGAGGCCGGTCAGCCCGAGCACGACCGCGCTGCCCATATGACCATAATGGTCGAGCGCCCAACGGCTCGCGAGAGCGGTGAGCGCGACGAGCAGGGTGAGGCCGATCGCACCGGCGAGCTCGAGCGGGTTGTCGAGCGCGACCGCCATCGGCCGTTCGACGGAAGCGCGGCGCATCCGCCACACTGTCGCGGCAAGGAGCAGCAACAGCGGCGGCACGAAGACGATCGCCAGCCGTCCGAGCGCGTGCGGCGCCAGGATTGCGATCAGCAGCAGCACGCGGGCGATGCTGATCGCGGAGGCAAGCGCGATGCCGGCGCTCAGCGCACGATCAGCGCCGTTCGTGCCAGTGAGGCGGCGCGCGAAGGTCGCGGTCACCGCGGTCGAAGACACGACCGCGCCGCACGCGGCGGTAAGGAGCATGCCGCGGGTGGCCTCGGCGCGGCGCGCCACGACATAGCCGACGAACGACAGGCCGCAGACCAGCACGATGACCAGCAGCAGCTGATGAGGATTCCAGGCGCCATAGGGACCGAGGGGTCGGTCCGGCGCCAGCGGCAGCAGGACGAGCGCGAGGATGGCGAAGCGGGCGGCGGCGCGCAGCTCCTCGCCACTCATATCCTTGAGCAGGTGATGCAGGCTCTGCCGCATCGACAGCAGCAACATCAGGGCGGCCGCGCAGGCGAGCGCCTCGAACGGGCGGCCGCTTACGGCCAATGCGCCGAGCCCGAGCACGCTTAGCGCGGCGAGCGCGCTGGTCGCGCTTCGGCCGGTATCGGGGCCGCTTTGCCGGACATAGCCGATGACGAGGACGGTGCCGCATGCGCCGATCAGCACGACCATCGCCGCCACAGGCAGCAAGGCGGCGACGCCGCCCAGCACGCCCAGCATCGCGAAGGTGCGAATACCGGCAACGCGGGTACCGCTCGGGTCGTCGCGGTCGCTCCAGCCGCGCTCGAGACCGATCAGCAGACCGATCGCCAGCGCATAGCCGAGCGGCAGCAGGACGTCCGTCGCCGGCGTGGCCAGGAGCGCCGGGGAGGTCGCCACCGGTGTGCTCATGCGGCGATCCGGCCGGCGCCGCGCGGGCGCGGCGCGCGGCGGACGAGCTTCGTAAGCTCGAGCAGGGTCAGCACGGCGGCGCCCACCCCGACCGCAACGAGGACCTCGCGCATCGTGAGCGGCGCAAAACCGAACAGCTGGCCGACGCCCGGCACGAGCTGCGCGAGCGCCAACACCGTGATGACCAGTGCGGCGACGACCACGAGGGCGAGGTTGGGTCGGCGGAGGGCGGTCACGAGCGATGCCGAGAAGGAACGATTGACCAGCACCAGTGCAACGACGGCGGCGACCAGCGCGATGAAGGTGGCGGCGCGCAGCGTCTCCTCGGCGGCCCCGTGGCCGTAGTCCCAGAGCAGCAGGCCGGCCACCGCCGCGAACGCCACCAGACCCTGGACGAGCGACCAGCCGAGGAGGTCGAACGACAGCAGCCGCGCGGATGGCGGGCGCGGCGCTCGGCGCATGACGTCGGCCTCCTCGGTCTCGGCCTCGAACGCGAGCGAGCAGACCGGGTCGATGATCATCTCGAGCACGGCAATATGGACGGGCGCGAGCAGGATCGGGAAACCGGCGAGCAACGGCAGCAATGCCAGCCCAGCGATCGGAATATGGACCGCGACAATGAACCCCATCGCCTTGCGCAGATTGTCGTAGATGCGCCGGCCGACGCGGACAGCGGTCGCGATCGAGCCGAAGTCGTCGTCGAGCAGCACGATCGAGGCGGCTTCGCGCGCGACGTCGGTGCCGCGCCCGCCCATGGCGATGCCGATGTCGGCGGCCTTGAGCGAGGGCGCATCGTTGACGCCGTCGCCGGTCATGCCGACGACCTCGCCGGCGGCCTTCAGCGCCTCGACGATGCGCAGCTTCTGCTCGGGCATGACGCGCGCGAAGATACCGATACCGCCGATGCGGCGGGCAAGCCCGGCGTCGTCCATCGCCGCGACCGTCGTGCCGGTCACCACCTCGCCCGCGTCAATGCCCGCCTGGTCCGCGATGGCGCGTGCGGTCTCGGGATAGTCGCCGGTGATCATCACCACGCGGATGCCGGCGTTGCGGCATTGGCGGACGGCATCGGGCACGGAGGCGCGCAGCGGATCGTGAAGCCCGACCAGGCCACGATAGGCGAAGTCGAAGCCGCGCTGCGACGGCGGCAGCTCCGCTCCCCGCCAGCGCGCCTCGGCCACCGCCAGCACGCGCAGTCCGCGGGCCGCCATCGCGCCGGCAGCCTCGTGCATCCGGGCGCGTTGGTGCACGCCCAGCCGGCACAGCTCGGCGATGGCCTCGGGTGCGCCCTTGGCGGCGATCACATCGTCGGCGTTGCCGGTGTTCCAGACATGGGAGACCGCGAGCAGCGCTGAATCGAGCGGATAGTGGTGCCGCCGGGTCCAGCCGGCATCGCGGCGGCGCGGCAGGTCGGCGTCGCGATGGATGCGGTCGAACGCGTGGAACGCAGCTTCCATCGGGTCGAACGGCTCGGGTTCGCTCGCGAGCACGCCGAGCTCGGCGACGGTCCAGAAGTCGCGGGGCGCCGCCGCCGGCCCATCCGGCGCGAAGGTGCGGTCATCGGGCAGGGCGAGCTCGGCGACGCGCATGCGATTCTCGGTGAGCGTGCCGGTCTTGTCGGTGCACAGCACCGTCGCCGAGCCCAGCGTCTCGATGGCGGCGGCGCGGCGGGCGAGCACACGCACGCGCGACATGCGCATCGCGCCCATTGCCATGAACACGGCAAGCACGACCGGGAACTCCTCCGGCAGCATCGACATGGCGAGCGCGATGCCGGCAAGCGCGGCGTCCAGCCATCCGCCGCGCAGCAGCCCGAACAGCAGCACGGCGAGCGCGCAGACCGCGAGGGCACCGAGGCCAAAGGCGAGCACCAGCAGGCGGATCTCGCGATGGAGGCGCGGCGCGCCGGTCTCGATTGCCGACAGCGACTGGCCGATGCGTCCGACCTCGGTCCGGGGGCCGGTCGCGTTGACGAAGCACAGGCCGCTGCCGCGCACGACGAGCGTGCTCGAGAAGGCATAGGCGAGGCCGTTCCCGCCCGGGCGCGGCGGGCGCTTGTCCGAGAGAGTGGTCACCTCGCCCTTGGCGACGGCCAGGGATTCGCCGGTCAGCAGCGATTCGTCGACAGCGAGCCCGTCGCTCTCGACGATCCAGCCGTCGGCCGGAACGCGGTCGCCCTCGGCGAGCACGACGAGATCGCCGCGCACCACCTCGCGGCCAGGAATACGCTGCCGCTCGCCGCCGCGGACTACGAGCGCACGGGGGCTGGCGAGATCGCGTAGCGCCTCCAGCGCGCGTTCGCTGCGAGCCTCCTGGACGACCGTCACGGCCACCGAGAAGCCGGCGAATGCGATCAGCATCACGGCCTCCTGTTGGTCGCCCAGCGCCAGATAGACGAGGCCGGCGGCGATCAGCAGGAACAGCATCGGCTCGCGCAGCACACCGATCAGGATCGACAGGACCGTGCGCCGGCCCTGGCGCGGAAGCTCGTTCGGTCCTTCGCAGGCGAGCCGACGCCCGGCCTCGGCGCGGCTGAGGCCAAGGCACAGGGCGGTGGAGCGGCCGGGTGGTGCCGGGGTGGGCGGTGCCTGATCGAGGACGGCTGCGGCACTCATTCGCGGACCACCATGACCGAGCAGCGGGCATGGCGGACCACGCGTGCGGCGGTGCTGCCGAGGAGGACGTCCGTCATCGCCGGACGATGCGAGGCGAGCACGATCAGGTCGGCACCGCCGCGCTTGGCGATCGCCACGATCGTGGCGGAGACGGCGCCGACTTCGACGCGATGCGCGATCTCCGCCGGACCGGTCACCGAGGCCGCGAGCGCGGCGAGCCGCGCTTCGGCGGTGGCAATGATCTCGCGGCAAGCGATCGCCGACCATTGCTCCTCGAGCGTCAGCTGGCTGTCCGGGACGACGGTCGCAAGGGTAAGGTTGGCGCCGAAGCAGCGGCATAGCGCTGCCGCGGCGGACAGCGCCTTGGCCCAGGAACCCGGCTGATCGAGGTCGATCGGAACGAGAATGCTGCGATACATGGCCACCCATGCCTTTTCCGCGAAGACGCTGAGGATGTGCGGCGTAGCCTAGCGGGCGGCGCGGTCGCGTCAGTTGGTGATATTACCTAAAGCTGTGGGACGGGCCCGCGTGGCAGGAGGCGTCGATGACCAGGCTGAGGGCTCATGTCGAACGGCATACGATCGCGCGGGTCGGCTGGCTGCGCGCCGCCGTGCTCGGCGCCAACGACGGGATCGTCTCGACCGGCAGCCTGATCGTCGGCGTCGCGGCGTCGGACGCGGACAAGGGCGGCGTGCTGTTGGCCGGCGTCGCGGCGCTGGTCGCCGGGGCGATGTCGATGGCCGCCGGCGAATATGTCTCGGTCAGCTCGCAAGCGGACAACGAGCGCGCCAACCTCGCCAAGGAGCGGCGTGAGCTGGCCGAGCAGCCCGAGTTCGAACATGAAGAGCTTGCGGCAATCTATGTCGCGCGCGGCCTGGACCGGGCGCTGGCGCACCAGGTCGCCGACCAGCTGATGGCCAAGGACGCGCTCGCCGCGCATGCGCAGGACGAGCTCGGCATTTCCGATATATCGACCGCGCGCCCGCTCCAGGCCGCCTTTACCTCGGCAGCGACCTTCAGCGCGGGCGCGGCCGCGCCGCTGCTCGCGGTCTCGCTCACGCCGCACGCCTTGGCGATCCCGATGGTGGTCGCTGCGTCGCTCGCCTGCCTGGTGGTGCTGGGCGCGCTCGGCGCCAAGGCTGGCGACGCGCCGCCGCTTCGTTCGGTGCTGCGGGTGACGTTCTGGGGGGCGCTCGCGATGGCGATCACCGCGGCGGTCGGGCATTTGGCGGGCGCCGCGGTCTAGGCGCGGTCCGCTGCGCGGCATGCGGCACGCCGGTCGCGATAGAATTGCATGCCGAGCTGAAGGCTTTCGGCGATGCGATCGGCTTTGTCCTGGAAGGCGGCCGCCGCCTCGGCCGCCAGCAGATCGGTGGCGGTCTGGCGCCAGAGCGCCAGCCAACGCGCGAAATTCTCGGGCGTCATATGCTGCTCGTGCCGGACGTGAGCGGTCATCGGCTGGCCCTTGTAACGACCGCTGGTGAGCATGACCGAGGACCAGAATGCCTGCAGCTTATCGATGTGGCGCGGCCAATCCTCGATCGCGCCGTTGAAGATCGGTCCGAGCACCGCGTCCTTGCGGATGCGGTCGTAGAATGCCGGAACAAGCCGATGGATATCGTCTTCGGTGATGGATGTGGGCATCTCAGGCGGCCTCGGTTTGCAGGATGCAGTGCAGCGCGCGCGTCAGCTCGTCGCCGAGCAGGGGTTTCTCGATGATGGCGGCGCCGACGGCCCCGGCCCGCCGCCGCAGGGCGGGCCCGGGATTGGTGGCGAGCAGCAGGGCCGGTGCATTGCGGCCGTCGGCGCGAAGCGATCGGAGCAGGTCCAGCCCGCCGCCGCGGCAGGCCTGGTCGATCACCAGGCAGGCGGCCGGCGGATTGCCTGCCGCCAGTCCGTCCGCCACCTGAAACCCTTCGAGCGAGAGCGCGAACTGGAGCGAAGCCAGGACCGAAGCGTCGCTGATGAACAGCAGGATCGAATTCTCCGCGGTCATATCCTGTCCTCGCCACCGCCCGGTTCAGGCGGCCCGCTTCCAATTGGGCTCGAGCGTCGCATGCGGCGGAGAGGCGGCGACGGCGCCGACCGGCAACCCGCCAAGCTCGTTGGCGAAGCCGTGATTGACGTCGCGGTGGTGCGCTTCGTCGGCGCGGACCACGAGCACCACGTCGCGCAGTGTCGCGTCCTCGGGCAGGCTCCAATAGCGCTTGGCGATCTCGGGCGCCGGCACATTCTCGCTGCGCCCTTCGTCGATCTCGGCGAGATAATGGGTGTAGCTGATCACGGCCTCCTCCTCGAAATAGCCGACCACCCGGTGCGCGGTCTTCGAGCTGACGAGATAAAGGCCAAAGAAGAACAGGTAGAACACCCACTGCACGCCGATGATCACGGCCCGCTCGAAGAAGGTGGGCTTGGAGATCTCGATGAAGGTCATCAGGTGCATGCGCTCATTTTCGGCTTCGTCCATGAGCGTCTTGATCCAGCCCCTATCGTCGCACATGCGGCGCAGGCAGGCGAGGTGATTGATCGTCGCGCCGACCATCCCCGGAACGGCGGCAACCGTTTCCAGAACGACGGCGCGATGGCCGTAACGCTCGGCGAAGAAGGTGTCGGCGGTCCAGCGCAGCACTTTGGTGAAGGCGAAGGCGATCCGGTCCGACAGTCCCTTGGGCTGGTGATGGACGCCGAGATCGATGAACGGTGGGATCATGGTTGGTCTCCGTGGCACTCGTTTGCCGGTGTCCGGCCTCTATGATCCCGAGGCCAATGCGGACATTCGGATATTGACCCTACCGTGCGGCCCCTAAGGGCCTTACCGGAGGTGGGGGAGGATGACGTTCAGGTGCATAGCGAGCAGGCGGTTCCACGACGATTTCCCCTTCGGTTGGCGGTCTGGCCGTTACCGCCGCTGGTCGTGACGCTGGCGCTCGCCGCCGTGGCGATCGGGTTCGGCGCCGGCGTCCGGATCACCTTCGCGGAGCAGCTCGGGCCGCGGCGACCTATATCTTCTTCGTTCCGGCTGTGGTGGCGGTGAGCGCTCTGTCCGGCTTGCGCATGGGCCTTGCTGCGAGCATCGCCGGCGCGGCGGTCGGTCTGTGGTGCGACCGCTTGATCGGCCCGATCGAGGCGGGGAGCCTGATCGCGGCCGCGGCCTTCGTGGTGATCGGATGCGCGATCGCGCTCGGCGGCGAATGGTTCCAGCGCGCCCGCGCCCGAGCCGAGCGCGTCACCGCCGGTCTTGCGCGCCGCGAAGCGCACCTGCGCTCGATCCTCGATACGGTGCCGGATGCGATCGTGGTGATCGACGAGCTGGGTTTGATCCGCGACTTCAGCCCGGCGGCCGAGAGAATGTTCGGCTGGCAGGCCAACGAGGTCCTCGGCTGCAATGTCAGCATATTGATGCCCGATCCCTATCGCTCGGCACATGACGGTTATCTCGAGCGCTACTACCGGACCGGCGAGAAACGGATCATCGGCAAGGGCCGGGTCGTCGTCGGGGAACGCAAGGACCGCTCGACCTTCCCGATCGAGCTCGCCGTAGGCGAGATGCGGGCCGACGGGCAGCGCTACTTCACCGGCTTCATCCGCGACCTTACCGAGCGCCAGCAGGCGGAAGCGCGGTTGCAGGAGCTCCAGAACGAGCTTGTCCATGTGTCGCGGCTGACGGCTCTCGGCGAGATGGCCTCGGCGCTGGCGCACGAGCTCAACCAGCCGCTCTCGGCGATCGCCAACTATCTCAAGGGCACCCGTATGCTGCTCGAGCGCGTCGAGGTACCGCAGGAGCGGGTGGCCGATGCGGTGGAGCGGGCGGCGCGTGAAGCGCTGCGCGCCGGCGACATCATCCGGCGCCTGCGCGACTTCGTCGGCCGCGGCGAGGCGGAGCGCGCGGTCGAAAGCCTGCCGAAGATGATCGAGGAGGCGAGCGCGCTGGCGCTGATCGGCGCCAAGGAACATGGTATCCGCGTGCAATATGACTTCAGCCCAGAGATCGATCTGGTGCTCGCCGACAAGGTTCAGGTCCAGCAGGTCGTGCTGAACCTCGTGCGCAATGCCGTCGATGCGATGACCGAGTCGGCATCGGCGCGCCGCGAGCTGACGATCACCACCGAACCCGCCGACGCCGACATGGCGCAGGTGACCGTTGCCGACAGCGGGTCCGGAATCGATCCAGAGGTAGCCGAGCAGTTGTTCCAACCCTTCGTCACCACCAAGCGTGCGGGTATGGGCATCGGTCTGTCGATCTCGCGCACGATCATCGAGGCGCATGGCGGGCAGATCTGGGCCCGCGCGCGCGCGGGCGGCGGGGCGTTGTTCGGTTTCACACTGCCGCGCGTCGGCGAGGAGGAGCTGTATGATGGCGAGTGAGGCGATCGTCTATGTGATCGACGACGATGATAGCGCGCGCCACTCGCTGGAATTCCTGCTCGATTGCGCCGGGATCCGGGCCCGTTCGTTCGCGTCCGCCGATGCCTTCCTGGCGGCATCGCCGCCGCTGGCCGGCGCCTGTGTCGTGACCGACGTGCGCATGCCTGGCCGGAGCGGAGTCGAGCTGGTCGAGGAGCTCCGGCGCCGGGACGCCGCCGTTCCGGTGATCGTCATCACCGGTCATGCCGATGTGCCGCTGGCGATCCAGGCGATGAAGGCCGGCGTCGCCGATTTCATCGAGAAGCCCTTCGATGATG
Organism: Sphingomonas sp. SRI_018; assembly: GCF_057586275.1. Lineage (NCBI taxonomy): Bacteria > Pseudomonadati > Pseudomonadota > Alphaproteobacteria > Sphingomonadales > Sphingomonadaceae > Sphingomonas > Sphingomonas sp. SRI_018. Next base: position 275,639 of record NZ_JBYCZO010000002.1, read on the forward strand.
CGGTGATGCTGGCGGCGATCCGCAACGCACTGGCCCGGCGGGCCGGCGACGACCAGGCGCAGGCGGATCGCCAGGCGGTTCTGAAGCGGATCGCCGGCCTTTCCCCACGCGAGCGTGAGGTCATGGACAGCTTGGTGGCGGGGGAGGCCAACAAGGCGATCGCCTTCGATCTCGGCATCAGCGCGCGCACGGTCGAGGTCTATCGCGCCAATGTGATGATGAAGATGCATGCCAAGACGCTGCCGGAGCTCGTCCGGATGGTGACGCTCGCCCGTCTCTCGTGAAGGGGGGCGACAGGACGATGACATGCCGGCCGGCGCCAGCATGTTGCAGGACATCACCGCGCCGCTCATAGGATGACGGAATGGATCGCTACGACGGGCGGGTGAGACTGTTCGCAGCCGGATTGTCCGGCCTCGCCGGCTATGTCGACGCCTGCGGATTCATCCTGTCGAAGGGATTCTTCGTCTCGTTCATGAGCGGCAACTCGACGCGGCTGGCGGTAGGTATCGCGGAGGCGCTGCCGGATGCGCTGGCGGCCGGCGGATTGATCGTCGCCTTTCTCCTCGGCGTGACGGCGGGATCGCTCTACGGGCGGGCGGCGGGGGAGCGGCGGGCGGCGGCCGTGCTCCTCGCGATCGCGGTGCTGATCGCCGGCGCGGCCGTATCGGCGTCGGCCGGATATCTCCACGCCGCACTGGCGCTGACGGCGTTCGCGATGGGGGCCGAGAACGCGATCTTCGAGCAGGACGGGCAGGTCCGTATCGGCCTGACCTACATGACCGGCAGCATCGTCAAGCTCGGCCAAGGCCTCGCAAGCGCGATTTCGGGCGGCGACAGATGGGGATGGCTGCCTTACCTGCTGCTCTGGGGCGGGTTCGTCGCCGGCGCGGTCTGCGGAGCAGCGACCGCGGCGAACGCCCAGTCCGCCGCGCTCTGGATCGGCAGCGCCCTCGCGTTGCTATTCTCCGTCTCGGCGGGCCGCATCTTCGACACCGGCCGTAGCCGCCAGTCCGCTCGCTAAGGTATCGGCGGAACGAAAGGTCTGCGGTTTCCAGTCAGGGGCCTTATGCGCCTTCGGCCGCGATCTGGCGCAGTGCCTGCTCGAAGGCCTCGGGAGGCTGGCCGCCCGAGATCAGATATTTCTCCTCGATGATCACCGCCGGCACGGCACGGACGCCGCGCGCCTGCCAGAGGCGCTCGGCATGCCGGACCTCGTCGGCATAGCGGCCTGAGGTCAGCACCTCGCGTGCGGCATCGCCGGCGAGGCCAGCCTTCCCGGCGGCCGCGACGAGGACGTCGGCATCGGACGGATCCTGCCCCTCGGCAAAATAGGCTTCGAACAGCGCGTGCTTGAGCGAGGCCTGGCGCCCTTCGATTGCGGCCCAGTGGAGCAGGCGGTGCGCGTCGAAGGTGTTGTAGATGCGGCTGTCCTCCGAGGTGTTCATGCGGAACCCCACCGCCGCAGCGCGTTGCCGGATCGTTTCGCGATTGGCGACCGATTGCTCGCGTGTCGCGCCGTATTTGCGGGCGACATGCTCGACGATGTTCTCGCCGTCCGGCGCCATGCCGGGATTGAGCTCGAATGGCTGGAAAGTGATCTCGGCGTCGATGAGGCCGGCAGTTCGCTCCAGCGCCTCCTCGAGCCCGCGCAGGCCGATAATGCACCAGGGGCAGGAGATGTCGGAAACGAAGTCGATCCTCATCGGCTGGGCCATCAAGCAATCCTTTCCCGTAAGCGCCTATGCGATCTAGGGTGCCGGGAACCTGATTTCATCGGTAGCCGATCCGTAACATTCCGCATGGGCCGCATTGCGCGCTGCCCATAGCCTCGCCCGTGCAATTCGCAGGAGGCGAACCATGAAGAATGTCCTTGTCCTGATGCATGACGATGCCGGCCAGGAAGCGCGGTTTCAGGCGGCGGTGGATCTCACTCGCGCGCTCGACGGGCACCTGACCTGCATCGATATCGCGATCGCGCCGGTCTTCGTTGGCGACTATGCCGATTGCGGCGGCACCGCATTGCTGATGGCCGACGAGGAGCAACGCGAGGGCGCCAATCGCACGCGCATGGAAGCCCGGCTCAGGGTCGAGGGGGTGCCCTATGACTGGATCGATGAGAAGGGATTCCTCACGCCGTGCGTATGCGACAGCACTGCCCTTGCGGACCTGGTCGTCCTCAATCGCGAGCTCGATAGCATTCCCTATCCGGACATGCGCGAGCTCGTCGGCAACCTGCTGGTCAAGACCGGCCGGCCGATCGTCGCGGTTCCCGAGAATGCGACGGGGTTCGACGCCTTCGGCCATGCGCTCGTCGCCTGGGACGGTTCGGAACAGGCCGAGACGGCGCTGCGCGCGGCGGTGCCGCTACTGCAGCATGCGGGGACGGTGACCATCGTCGAGGTCGACGACGGCTCGATCAGACTGCCTGCCAGCGAAGCGGCCGAGTATCTCTCCCGGCACGGCATCAAGCCTATAGTCCGGCGCGAGAGCGCACGCGAAGACATCCCGAGCACCGTGCTGCTCGACATGATCGCGGCGGTCGGCGCGGCATATCTCGTGATGGGCGGCTTCGGGCATCGTCGATTCATCGAGGCCGCCTTCGGCGGCGTCACCAAGCGCATGCTGAAGGAATGTCCGGTGCCGCTGTTCATTGCGCACTGAGGCGGAAGAGCGCGAAGGCGCCGGCACGACGATGTGCCGGCGCGAGAATGGGGCGATCGTCGGCATGGGCGCCACCGTCGAAGGTGGGCGCCCTCGGCGACCGCGGGGGATGCTGCTGATGGGGCTCGGTTTCGCTAATGTTGCCTGCGAGGCGATACGGAAGATTACGGATCGCCGGCGCGGCCGGCGATCGCCTAGGCCTTTCCCGACTTGTCCGACCTCCGCGGGCGGGCTTGTAAAAGGCGTGGTCGAATGACTCCCGAGAATGCGCCCGCACCTCACCTCGTGCTGATCGAGGACGATGCTGCCGTGCGCCGCGCCTTGCAGCTGCTCCTGCGCGGCCAGGGCTATGAGGTTTATTCCTTCTCCGAAGCGGCGCCCGCGCTGGCGGATGCCGCGCTGTCGGGCGCTAGCCATGTCGTGATCGACTATGCCCTGCCGAGCACCGACGGCATCACCGTGTTACGGGCGCTCAGAGCGTCAGGCTGGCGCGGCGTCGCCGTGCTGATTACTGCCTTCTATTCGCATGCGCTGCAGTTGCAGGCGAAGGCCGCCGGCTTTGCCGCAGTGCTGGCGAAGCCGTTCCGCGACGATGCGCTGATCGATGCGCTCGCCGAGCCTCAAACCGACGCATGAGCGGGCCCGCCTCAACCGATGTGCAGCCTAGGGTTTGCTCTGTTCCTGAGGCTGCATCGCCATGCTATGATCCGACAACCGATGCGGGGACCTCGGCCGTGTCTGGTCGCGCACGGCGGGCGCGCCGGATCGGGGAGGGGCCCTTGACCGACGCCCGCACCTCGTTCGCACGCGATGCCGTGTCTGCCTGCGGCACCGCAGTCGCTTCGGTTGCCATCGCGGCGCTGGTGCGGTGGGCGGCGCGCGACTGGCTCGACGATCGCGGTTATTATCTATTCTTCACGGTCGCGGTGCTGGTGACGGCGGTCCTCGCCGGGCCGTGGCCGGCGCTGGTCGCCGCTGCCCTGTCGGTGGCGCTCGTCTACCTGCTCGGCTGGGCCGAGGGGCCGATCGCCCCCTTCGAGCTTGCCGCCTTCCTGCTCGCGGTGGCGGTGATCGTCGGCGTCGCCGCCCATATCGCTGCTCTGCGCCGCCGCTGGCGATCAAGCGAGCAGACCGCCGCGCGCCGTGCGGCGCGCGCCGACGACCTCGCCGATACGCTCAACCTCCTGATCGACGGCGCGACGAGCTATGGCATCTACATGCTCGATCCCGAGGGGCGGGTGACGATCTGGAACAAGGCGGCCGAGCGCCTCAAGGGGTGGACCGAGGAGGAAGTGCTCGGGCGGCATTGCGCGATCTTCTATCCCGAGCCGGCCGTGGCCGCCGGCAAGCCGCAGCGGGATCTCGCTCGCGCCCGCGCCGAAGGCCGGTTCGAGGGAGACGACTGGCGGGTGCGCAAGAACGGCTCGGAGTTCTTGGCGCACGTCACGGTCACCGCGCTCTACGACGATACCGGCGCGCTGCGCGGCTTCGGCAAGGTCATCCGCGACGTCACCGAGGAGCGCGCGGCCGAGCGCCGCAACCAGGCGAGCGCGTCGCAGTTCCGCTCGATCCTGGCAACTGTCCCCGACGCGATGATCGTGATCAACGAGACGGGCAGGATCCTGTCGTTCAGCACGGCGGCCGAGAAGCTGTTCGGCTATGCCGAAGCCGAGATCGCCGGCCAGAACGTCAGCCGCCTCATGCCGTCGCCGGATCGCGACCGGCACGACGGCTATATCCAGCGCTATCTCGCGACCGGCGAGCGGCGGATCATCGGCATGGGGCGCACGGTGATCGGCGAGCGGCGCGACGGCTCGACCTTCCCGATGGAGCTCTCGGTCGGCGAGGCGGTCACCGAGGGCACGCGGGTCTTCACAGGCTTCATCCGTGACCTGACCGAGAAGCAGCGGGCGGAGGCCCGGATCGAGCAGCTGCGCTCCGAGCTGGTGCATGCGGCACGGGTGAGCGCGATGGGCACCATGGCGTCGACGCTCGCGCACGAGCTCAATCAGCCGATCACGGCGGTGGTCACCTTCGTCCGTGGCGTGCGCAACCTCCTGCGCGAGGATAATCCCGACGATCGCGCGATGATCGAGGAAGGCCTCGATGAGGCCTATGAGGAGGCGCTGCGCGCCGGCGGCATCGTGCGCCGCCTGCGTGAGTTCGTAGGGCGCGGCGAGATCGAGAAGGAGATCGGCTCGCTGTCCGCGATGGTCGACGATGCCGCCAAGCTCGCGCTGATCGGCGCACGCGAGAAAGGTATCGAGGCGCATGTCGCCCTCGACCAACGCGTCGACAGCGTGCTCGTCGACCACATCCAGACGCAGCAGGTGCTGATCAACCTTATGCGCAACGCCATCGAGGCGATGGCGGACGCGCCCGAGCGCGTCCTCATCGTCTCGAGCGCGCCCGACGAGGCGGGGTTCGTCCGCGTCACGGTGGCCGACACCGGCCCCGGCATCTCGTCCGAGGTCGCCGAGAACCTGTTCCGCGCCTTCAGCAGCACCAAGAGCGGCGGCATGGGCCTCGGCCTCTCGATCTGTCGGACAATCGTCGAGGCGCATGGCGGACGCATCTGGATGGAGCCGGGCCCGGAGGGCGGCTCGCAATTTCACTTCACGCTGGTTCGCGCGGACATGGAGGCGCCAATATGAGCGACAAGCCAATGGTTCACGTCATCGACGACGAGGAGAGCGTCCGCCGCGGCGCGAGCTTCTTCCTCAAGACATCGGGCTATGCGGTGCGCACCTGGCCTTCGGGTGTCGCGTTCCTCAAGGAGGTCCGGCATGTGGAGGTGGGCTGTATCCTCCTCGACATCCGCATGCCGGAGATGGACGGCCTCGAGGTTCAGCGCCAGCTCAACGAGCGGGGCATCACCATGCCCGTCATCGTGCTGACCGGCCATGGCGACGTGGCGAATGCGGTGACGGCGATGCGCGCCGGCGCGATTGACTTCCTCGAGAAGCCGTTCGACACCGACGCCTTGCAGGATGCGATCACGCGGGCGCTCGCGCAGATCGCCTCCGAGAAGGACGTGATGGTCCGAGCGGCTGAGGCCGAGGTCGTGCTCGGAGCGCTCAGCGATCGGGAGCGCGAGGTGCTCGAGGGACTTGCCCAGGGCTATCCCAACAAGACGATCGCCTATGACCTCGGCATCTCGCCAAGGACGGTGGAGGTCCATCGCGCCAACATCATGACCAAGCTCAAGGCGCGCAGCCTTTCGGAGGCGCTGCGCATCGCCTTCGCCGCCGGCATGGGGGAAAGCCGGGCCTGAGGCGGCTCGGCGGTCAGTGCATGGTCACGCGCCGCCGGACCAGGACCTCGCTTGCGTCGTCGGTCGCCGGGACCGGCTTGAACCCCATCTCGCGCTCGAGCGCCAGCGCGGCACGGTTGTCGCGGCTTTCGAGCGACTCGACGGTCTCGATACCCTCGGCGGCGGCGTAGCGCATGACGTGCCCGACGAGCGTCCAGCTCACCCCCTTGCCCTTGTAGCCTTCCCGCACCGCGAGCGCGAGCTCGGCGCGGCGGTGATCGGGATCGGTCGCCAGCATGGCGCTGGCAACGACGACGTCGCCGGCAAAGGCGAGGAAATTGATCGTCCGGGCATAGTCGACCTGGCACATCGGCACGAGCTGGTCCCGGCCGACGCTTTCCCGCCCGGTGAGGAACCGGAACCGCAGGTCCTCGCGGCTCACATGCGCGAAGAGATCGGCAAGCAGCGCTTCGTCCTCGGGAACGACGGGGCGCACATGCAGCGCGATACCGCTCCTGGTGGTGAGGTCCGCGGTCCATTCGACCGGCACCGGCCGGATCGCCAGCCTCGACCGGCGATCATCGCCGAACAGGCGCCCGCGCGCGTCGAGCGCGATCACCCCATCCGCCGAGGCGATCAGCGGGTTGATCTCGAGCTCGGCGATCTCGGGAAAATCGACCGCGATCGCCGACAGCGCGTTGAGCACGCGGACGATTGCCGCGCGATCGGCGGGCGGGACGTCGCGATAGCCCTTGAGCAGCCTGCCGATCCGGGTGGCGTCGATCATATCCTCCGCGAGCCGGTCGTCGAGCGGCGGCAGGCCGAGGGCGCGATCGGCGATCACCTCGACCGCCTTGCCGCCGGCACCGAACGCGAGCACCGGGCCGAACGTCGGATCATTGACGAACCCGGCTAGCAGCTCCTGGCCGTCGCCGATCGGCACCATGGTCTCGACCTCGAAGCCGCTGATCGAGGCCTCGGGATGGCTGTGCCGGATCCGCGCCGTCATCTCCCGCGCCGCCCGGGCCGCATCCTCGCCGGTGGCGAGGTCGAGCCGGACGCCGCCGACGTCGGACTTGTGGGGCAGCTGCGGGGACACGAGCTTGACCGCATAGGGCGGCGCAAGATCGGCCGCTGCCGCCGTTACCGCATCGGCGGTCTGGGCAAAGCGGATGGCGTTGATCGGCACGCCATAGGCGGCCAGCAGCACCTTGGCCTCGGTCGCATTGAGATTGGTCCGGCCCTCCGGGCCGGCGGAGGCGATCGCGGCGGTGGCGCAGGCCTTGTCGGTCGCGGCGATGCTGACGCGCCCCGGCGCCCTGAGCAGCGCCTCCTGACCGAGATGCGCGCGCAGCAGATAGCCGAACCCGCGCACCGCGTCGTCGGAATTGTCGAACAGCGGGATGCCGGCCTCGTCGAGTATCGCGCACACCGCATTGGCGTTGGCGCTGCCCATCCAGCAGGCGATGACCGGCTTGCGGGCGGGATTGCCCGACTTGACCGCGGCGGCCAACGCCGCGGCGATCTCGGTCCCGGTCGCCACAGCGGTGGGGCAATGGATCACCAACAATGCGTCGACGCCCGGATCGGCCAGCGCGGCCCCGGCCGCGGCCGAGAAGCGTTCGGCCCGGGCGTCGCCGACCACATCGATCGGATTGCCGCGCGACCAGGCGCGCGGCAGCACGGGCTCGAGCGCGGCGATCGTCTGCGGCGCAAGCGTCGCCAGCGTGCCGCGCTGGTCGGCCAGGGCATCGGCGGCAAGCACCCCGGCTCCGCCGCCGTTGGTGACGATCGCGAGCCGGTCGCCGCCCTGCGGCCGATGGCGACACAGCATCTGCGCGGCGTCGAACAGATCGGTGAGGCTGTCGACCAGCACGATGCCGGCGCGGGCGAACGCCGCCGCATGGACGTCATAGTCGCCGACCAGCGCGCCGGTGTGCGAGATCGCCGCCTTGCCCGCGGCGGCGCTCCGGCCCGCCTTGATCGCGATCACCGGCTTGATCCGGGAGGCTGCGCGAGCGGCGGACATGAACTTCGCCGGTGCGGTGACGCCTTCGATATAGAGCAGGATCGCGTCGGTCGCCGGATCGGCCGCGAGCATGTCGATCAGGTCGCCGAGGTCGACGTCGGCCATGTCGCCGGCGGAGATCACCGCCGAGAATCCGACATGCTTGTCGACCGCCCAGTCGAGCATCGCCGTCACCAGCGCGCCGCTCTGCGACACGAAAGCGAGCCGGCCGGGCGCGGCTGATCGCGGCGCGAACGACGCATTGAGCCGGACATGGGGGAGCAGCACGCCAAGACAGTTGGGCCCGACGATACGCAGCAGGTGCGGTCGGGCCGCCGCGAGCATCGCGTCGCGGAGCATGGGGTCCTGGAGGCCGGCGGAGAGCACCACCGCGACCTTGACCCCCTTGGCGCCGAGCTCGCCGATGATCCCGGGAACGGTGTCGGCGGGGGTGACGATGATGGCGAGGTCGGGCGCCTCGGGCAGCGCGTCGATCGAGTGGACCCACCAGGTCTTGTCGAGTTCGACCCGCTTGGGGTTGACCGCGAAGATCAGGCCCTCGAAGCCGCCGTCGATGATGTTCTCGAGGACGCGCTCGCCGAGCGAGCCGGCACGGCTGGAGCCGCCGATCACCGCGATGCTGCGCGGGTGGAACAGGACGTCGAGGCTGCGGACGGTCATGGCATCGCTCCCAGTTTTTTTGGCAGCCGTGATTGAGCACCGCCGTGGGGCGGTCCGCGATAAGTAGAGAACCGTATGTCGGTGAGTGACGCGATCGAAGAGGCTGGCGCCATCGATCGCGGAGATGTCCCATGATTCACATACTCAGCGCCTTTGCCCCCCGCGCCGCGGCCGTGCTGAGCCGGCAGCCACGCGTCGCCGTCGGCCTATCCGGCCTCGGCGGCGTCATGCTGACCGGCGTGCTCGCCCGCCTCGTCCTTCACCTGCCGGCCTAGGAGGACGGACGATGTCGCAGGTTCCGATCCGCCATCTCGTCGTGCTCGGGCACCCGGCCCCAGGGAGCTTCAACCATACGGTCGCACAGACCTATTGCGAGACCGTCGAGGCCTGCTGCCAGCAGGCCGAGGTTCGCGATCTCTATGCGATCGGCTTCGATCCGCTGCTCAAGGCCGACGAGCGGCCGGCGGGCGATCGCTTCGAGCCCGCGCCCGATGTCGCGGCCGAGCTTGCCCTGCTGCGGGAGTGCGATGTGGTGACGCTGATCTATCCCTTGTGGTTCGGCATGCCGCCGGCGATCATCAAGGGCTATATCGACCGTGTGCTCGGTGCCGGCTTCGGGCCGGACCGCATCAAGAACGATCTTCCCCACCCGATGCTCAGGGGCAAGCATCTGATGATCCTGAGCTCGTCGGCGACCACGCGTCCATGGCTCGAGGAACACGGACAATGGGTATCGCTGCGCCAGGCCTTCGACACCTATCTGTCGACGATCTTCGCGTTCGCGAGCGACGACCACGTCCATTTCGACGCGATCGTCCGCGGAACCAAGGCCCAATATATCGAGGAATGCCTCGAGCAGGCGCGTGGGCGGACCCGCCTGCTCTGCGCGAAGCTGCTGAACGCCTGGCACCGGCGCGAGCAGGCGCACGCCTGCCATTGATCACGGTGCAGGAGCGGTCTCAGGCCGGCACCGGCCATCGGCGTCGCGGGGCGCGGGGGATCGTCGGCAAGTCGATCATCACCGCCGTGCCGCGCTGCGGATGGCGAGCCGGCCGCGTGCCACGGTAACGAAGTCGCATACGAGGCCGAAGCCGGTGCCGTAAGCGCGGGGCCGGCCGCCGCCCTCCCGCAGTCTGCCAAGGTCCTGGCGCCCCATGCGGTATCCGTTGTCGGCGACGATCAGGCGGAGCCGGCCGCTTCGGCCCCGCAGCGGGTGCGGATGGTGCCGCCGGCGCTGATCGCACGCTTGCTATTGTGCTCGCCTATGCCGCCGCGACCGAGTTTGCCAAGCGCCGCCTCTACGCGCAGGCCACTAAGCAACACTCCTAGTTCTCGCATCCACCGCGGCGCGCAAGAGTCGGCGGCCGAGCGAGGAAGCCCGACGCTTCGGATCAGGAGACGGCATATGAAAAGCGACAGCCAGCTGCAGCAGGACGTCATCGACCAGCTGTCCTGGGCTCCCGACGTGGAGCATGGCCATATCGGCGTCACCGCGCGTGACGGTGTGGTGACGCTCATCGGCCATGTTCCCGGCTATACGATGAAACTTGCGGCCGAGCGTCTCGCGCGCTGCGTCAAGGGCGTGAAGGCGGTGGCGCAGGAGATCGATGTGCGCCTGCCGGGCGAGCCCAAGACTTCGGATGACGAGATTGCGGGGCGGATCGTGCGAGTCTTCGCATGGGACTCGCGCATTCCCGAGGACAAGATCACGGTCAAGGTCGAGAAGGGATATGTGACGCTTACCGGCGAGGTCGAGTGGAACTACCACAAGCAGGCCGCCTACACGGCGGCCGGCCGTATCGGCGGCGTGCGCGGCGTGGCGAGCTACATCACCGTGCAGCCGAAGCCCGCACCGGCTGACGTGCACGAGCGCATCCTGGCGGCGCTGAAGCGCTCGAGCGAGGTCGATGCGAGCACGATCACCGTTCGCGTCGACGGCGGCAAGGTCATGCTCGGCGGCGCGGTGCGCGGCTGGAATGAGCGTCGTACGGCGGAGGCGGCCGCGTGGGCGGCGCCCGGCGTGCTCGCGGTCGAGGACGAGATCATCCTCGCGTGAACCCCGGCTCCCGGCCCGCCATGCGAGCCGGGAGCGCTCGCACGCGCCTTCAGTGCGAGAGGAGCACGGGAACGATCGCGTTCGACAGGAGATCGCGCGTCACCCCGCCGAACGCGGTCTCGCGCAGGCGCGAATGCACATAGGCGCCGACGACCAGCAGATCCGCCTGCCGCCGCCGGGCATGATGCTCGAGCATCTCGGCGACGCGCGACCAGTCCCCTTTTGGCAGCGCGAAGGTCGACACGTCGAAGCCGTGCCGGACGAGATGGCGCTGAGCTTCGGCAACGGTGGCGAGCGCGTTGGCGTCGCCGGGATTGGCGCCGACGGTGACGATCTCGATGCGGGCTCCAGGTTCGGCGATCGCCACCAGGTCGTGCACGGCGCGGTTCGCTTCGGGAGACGCCTTCCAGCCGATGATCGCATGGCGAATGCGGCCGAGCGCCTTCTTCGGGGGCAGCAGCAATAACGGCGTTCCGGTCGAGAGGAGCAGGGTGTCGAGCACGCGGCGGCGCAGCCACGGCACCTCCCAGCATTCCTCCGTGCCGACCACGCAGAAGTCGGCGAGCGGCCGGCTCAGCCTCAGATCCTGCGGGATCCACGCGACGTCGTCGCGAAGCCCGTAGACCTCGACCGGACAGGTCGCCTCGGCGACGATCTTTCGCACCTCGGCCAGGCGCGCCTCCTCGTCGCGGCGAAGCTCATCCTCGGGAAGGTAGAGGGCGCCGAGCGGGGCGAACTCCGCAGCCAGCAGTGGCCCGGCGGAGAGGGTGACGACCTCGCAATAGGCGCCGAAGGTTTCTCCGAGCGCGACCGCCGCCTTCAGGAAGGACTCGGCCCGTTTCGCGTTGTCGATGACGAACAGCAGATCCTTGATCATGACTCGCTCCTTTCGCCTGCGGAGCGAAGCGCCAATGCGGCGGCGACGCGCTTGGGAATGTTCCTTAGTGGCGGCGCCGGCGCGGGCGCTCCCGCAAGGCCTCGGTACCTTAAGCGCCGCGACTACGGGCAATTGCGCATTTCCGGACGGCCGCGCCTGGCGAATCCTCTCCCCGACCGATCGAGGGAGGTTCAGATGCTGATTTCGCACGGCGCTTTGGTGCTGGTGCTCGACGATGTCCATGTCCGCCTGCTCCGCAACCGCGGCCGCGACCACGCGCCCGACTTCGAGCTCGTTCCCGCCCGGCTGCTAACCCGCGCGCATGGCGACGGTCCAGCCGATCCGCGGCGAAGGCTGGCGGAGATCCTGGACACGATCGAGCCGCTGCTGGCCGCCGGGACGCCGCTCCTGCTGGTGGCGCCCTCGCGGACGTTGGGCGGACTGCGCCATGCGCTTCCCAAGGCCTATCGCGGGCATGTCGTCGCCGAGATCGCCAGGGACCTCGCCCGTTGCCCGCCGGCCGAGCTCGCCGAGCGCCTGCACATGGCGCACGCATGAGGCCCGGACGGTTTGGCAGGCTGCCGCTGCTCGCTCTTGCCTGCACGGCGCCGGCGGTAGCGCAGCAGGTGGCGGTGCCGGTCGCGCCGGGAAGCATCGTCGAGACGGCGCAACGGCTCAGGCCAGGCGAGTTCCTGTGGGCTCCGCAGATCGCCCCGCAGGGTCCCGTGGTGCTGATCGTCAGCATCGCCGGACAGCGTGCGGTGCTCTATCGCAACGGTATGCCGGTCGCGGTGACGACGGTGTCGACCGGTCGTCCCGGTTACGAGACGCCGACGGGCGTGTTCACCGTGCTCCAGAAGGAGGTCGAGCATCATTCGAGCCTCTACGACGACGCGCCTATGCCCTATATGCAGCGCCTCACCTGGGGCGGCATCGCCCTGCATGCCGGCAGCCTGCCGGGCTATCCGGCGTCACATGGCTGCATCCGGCTGCCGCCCGCGTTCGCCAGGCTGCTCTATGACGTGACACGGCTGGGGATGACGGTCGTGATCACCGATGCGCGCGACCTGCCGCGGCTCGCGCCGGCGGGGGATCCGTTGCGTGGCGAAGTCGCCGCGGCTCCGCCGAGGGAAAGCTGGTGGCATCCCGAGCGGGCGCCCGACGGGCCGGTGTCGATCGTGGTCAGCGCTGCCGACCGCCGCGTCGTCGTCCTGCGGAACGGGCGGGAGATCGGGCGCGCCGCGGTAGCGATCGCCGGACGCGTGGAGGCGACCACCGCCTATGTCCTCGTGGTGGACGGCGGGACCAAGCGGCAATGGTTCAGCGTGGCGCTCCAGCCCGACGCGAAAGCCGATCCTGCTCCGGCGGGCTTCTGGGACGGCTTCGGTGTCGATCCGGCGTTCCGCCGCGCGGTCGCGGAGGTCGTGGCCCCGGGCACGACAATCGTGGTGACCGGAGACAGCCTGGTCGCCGGAAGTCCGGCCACGTCGGTCACGCTGCTCGAAGGACGCTAGGCCGGCTGCGCTACGGGCAATCCCTGATTCGGGAACGGCCGCAGCGTCCGTAGCGAGGGAACGTAGTAATCGTCACAAGGAGACAGCATGTGGTTTCGACCTCGGCCGGCAATGCCACGCCTATCGTCGGGCGCGGCCTCGTCGAGCCTCACTCGTTCCCCCGCCGACGCCTGCCACGGATCGCGCTGATCGGGAATGCACTGCCGCGGCTTTGCGGCCTCGCCACCTATACGAGCCACGTGCATGACGCGATGCGCGCTGCGTTTCCGGATCTTGCGATCGATCACTATGCGATGGTCGACCCTGGCCGATCCTATGCCTTCCCGGCATCGGTCGCCGGGACGATCGACCAGGAGGACCGTGCCGCTTATCGCGCGGCGGCCAGGCGGATCGCTGCCAGCGGAGCCGATCTCATCTGGGTGCAGCATGAGTTCGGCATCTACGGCGGGTCCGCCGGAAGCCATCTTCTCGACCTCCTCGCGGGGATCGACGCGCCGGTCGCCGTGACGCTGCATACGGTCCTCGACCAGCCCAACGACGATCAGCGCCGGGTCATGGCCGGCATCACCGCGCGCGCAACCCTGCTGATCGTGATGGCACGGCATGCCCGTGACATCCTGGTCGGCAGCTACGGCGTCCCGGCAGGGCGCATCGCCGTGATTCCCCACGGCACGCCCGATCGTACCTATGTCCCGCCCACCGCCATGCGGCAGCGGCTCGCCCTAGAGGATCGCAAGACGATCCTCACCTTCGGCCTGCTTTCTCCCGGCAAAGGGATCGAGACGATGATCGAGGCGATGCCTGCCGTGCTCGCCCGCTGCCCGAAGGCGCTTTACCGGATCGTCGGCGCGACCCATCCTCATCTCGTCGCCCGCGAGGGCGAAGCCTACCGCGAGCTGCTCCAGGCGCATGCGGAACGGCTCGGCATCGCCGCGCATCTGCGTTGGAACGACCGCTTTCTCGACGAGGAGGCGTTGCTCGACACCATCGCTGCCGCGGACGTCTATGTGACACCCTATGGCAATCCCGCCCAGATTACCTCGGGAACGCTCGCCTATGCGTTCGCGCTGGGCAAGCCGATCGTCTCGACACCCTATGTCCATGCCAGGGAGTTGCTTGCCGGCGGCGCCGGGCGGCTCGTCGGATTCGGCGATGTGGCGGCGACGGCCGACGCCGTCGCGTCGTGGCTCGTCGACGACGCCGCGCGCGACGACTGCGCCGCCCAAGCCTATCGCGCGGCGCGCAACATGACCTGGCGGAAGCTCGCCGAACGCTCGCTGGCGCGTTTCGCCATGCTTCTGGATGGAGCTTCGCCGCCCGCGACCCTGGCATGCCGGAACGGCCGGTCGGTGCCCGCCGGCATCGCCCTGGGCGCCTGACGGTCGCCCGGCGGCCCGGCGACCGTCACGACATCGACGTCGGTCCAGTTCAGCGCGGCAGGCTGTCGACGGCGCGGCGCACGGTATCGAGTGCGGCACCGCGCGCCTCGTCCGAGGGCAGCGCGGCAAGGCGCGAATCGAGCAGTTCGCGCAGCGCCGCCTGACGACTGGACAGGTCTTCGCCGGCGATGAGCCTCGGAGCGTCGACCCGCGGCGGGGCCTGGCGCGTGGCGAGCGCCCGCGACTCCAACCGGAAGGACTCGCCGAGCACGGGCACGATCGGCCGGGGAATGCCGGGAAGCTGCGCCGCATCGGCCGCGAGGCGATCGAGCGCCGGAGATTCGCCGTGGTCGAGGAACAGGCTGCCGTGGATCGGCGCGCGCGCAGCGATCCACCGCAGCAGCCCGCCACGGTCGGCATGCGCCGAATAGGCGTCGAGCGACTCGAGGCGCGCGCGCACCCGGACGTCGACTCCGGAGATCCGGACGAGGCGGGCGCCGCCCTGAAGGATCGCGCCCAGCGTGCCGCGCGCCTGGTAGCCGACGAACAGCACGGTCGAGTCGACCCGCGGCAGGTTACGCAGCAGATGGTAGCGGACGCGGCCGCCGGTGCACATACCGGACCCGGCAATGATGACCGCGCCCGATATGCGGTTGAGCATCTTGGATTCGTCGACGCTGCGGGTGAAGCGGATCTTGGGATGGTCGAACGGTGAGGGACCGCGGCGCGGCGGGTTGTCGTAGCGCCGATAGGCGTGCGTTACCTTGTCGGCGAGCGGTGCGTCGATGAATACCGGGACCGGTGCGAGACGCCCCGCATCGAACAGCGCGACGAAATCCTCAATCAGCAGCTGGGTACGTTCGAGCGCGAAGGCGGGAATGACGAGATTGCCGCCACGCCCAAGCGCCGCCTCGGCCGCTTTCGCCAGTAGCTCGCGCCGCGCTTCCTCGGTGGGAATGGTGCGGTCACGATCCCCATAGGTCGCCTCGCAGACGACATGATCCCATCCGCTATCGGGCGCCGGCGGATCGGCGACGCGCGTCGCGCCATTGCCGATATCGCCCGAGAAGAGCAGCGCCTGCCCGTCGAGCCGTAGCTCGACCGAGGCAGCGCCAAGGATATGATGCGCATCCCAGAAGCGCAGCTGCAGGCCGGGAAGCGGCTCGGCCCATTTGCCCGTCCGCAGCGTATCGACCCGTTCGACAACTCTGGTCACGTCCTCGAAATCGTAGAGCGGCTCGAACGGCGGCAGGCCGACGCGATCGGGACGGTCGTTGCGCCGTTCGGCATCCGCCGCCTGCAGCCTGGCGGAGTCCATCAGCAGCGGTCCGAGCAGCTGGCGATTGGGAAGCAGGCACAGCACGGGCGCACGCAACCCTTCGCGGATCAGCAGCGGTAGCCGGCCTGCATGATCGAGGTGGGCATGGGTCAGCACGACCAAGTCGAGATCGCGCGGATCGAACGGCAATGGTTCGTAGTTCAGTGCTTCGAGCGCCCGCGAACCCTGGAACAGCCCGCAGTCGACAAGGACGTTGTGGCGTGTTCCGCGAAGCTCCATGCAGGATCCCGTGACCGCGCCGGCGGCGCCGTGAAAGGTCAGTTCGAGCGACATGGGCTGGTCCTCAGGCAACTTTCGGAAGCGGTATCGCCTTCGGGCACGGGTCGCTCGGGCGGCGCCGTGTCGGGCGATCCCTCCTCAGGCAGCGAGGGCGGACATTCGGGCGCGACAGGTGTGCCGCGCTCGGCCGGCCAATGCGGCGGCGGAGCTTCCGGCGGCGCATGGGGATCGATCGTATCGGGTGGCGGGATCAGCGGCGCTTTTGCCATCGTTCGGCTCCTTGAGACCATTGGCCGAGGATGCCGCGCGGGGCATTCACCGCCATCCGCAATCCTACGAACGAGCACCGGCCGATCCGGGCAACTACGCATTGGGCGAACGCGCGATTTGGCCTTGATTGCCATCGGTCTTGATGGAGGTACCGATGAGACGTGTCATCCTTGCGGCCCTGCTGCTCGCCGCCGCCTGTGACCGATCCCCCGTTGCCAACCGCTCGGAGGCGTCGCCGGACGCCGGAGTCAACGCGACCGCAGCCGTGTCCGGATTGTCCGATCCCCAGCGTCGCGCGGTGTTCCTGCGCGCGATCCGCGATGCCGGGATCGATTGCCAGGGCGTGACCACGGCAGAGAGCGTTAGCGGCGCCGGTGGACTGCCGCGCTGGCGCGCACGCTGCACTGATGGCCGCCAGTACCTGATCGACGTCGCCGCCGACGGGACAGCGCATATCCTGAGCCGGATCGAGAGCTGACCAATGGCGAGGCGGCGCTCCGAGGTTCCCGCCGTGCATCCGGCGCGAAAGCGGCCGGCGCTGCCCGACTGGGTAGCCGCCGGCATCGCGCTGCTGCTCCTCTTCGTGCTCGCACGTCTCCTTTGGATCGTGCTCAGCGATTTCTGGGTGCTGATCATTGCCTGGTCCCAACCCTGAGGGGCAGGCATCTGTCGGACTCGTCCGGCCGCTTGACCTGCTGCTTCGGCCGGCGCCGGCCCGTGTCGTCCTGCGCCCGTTCGTACCCGCGGAGAATGGAGGCATCCCCCATGGCCTGGCGCGGCCGCGGGTCGCGCGCATCCTCGATCGCGTGCTGTCGTTGAGCGACGAGGCACGGCGCGTCGAGCTGGGCCGGGTGATCGAAAGCTTGTCGGACCGCCACCGCGATGTCGAACCCGTCCTGCGGCGGCGCTATTATGACCTGGTCGAGCCGCAGGCCGACGGCCGGGAGGTCAGCGCTGAACAGGCGCTGCTCGCAGGCGCATACTTCGTCGAGGAATATTCGTTCGAGGCCGCGGCGCTGTTCAACCCGAGCATCGTGCCGCATCCCGACCAGGACGACGTGGCACCGGACGCGATACGCGTGGTGCTGTCGCTGCGCGGCGTGGGCGAGGGCCATGTCTCCTCGATCATCTTCCGCACGGGGACCTTCTCGGAAACAGGCACGCTCGTCATAGATCCGCCCAGTCCTCGCGCCGTTTCCCCTCAGATCGAGACGATCCCCGGCGGCGCCCCGGACGATCCCGGCGTACGCTTCTATTACGGCGCGCACGATGATCTCTCCGAACTGGTGATCTTTCCCGTCACCTTCCGCCAGCGACACGGCATCGAGGACCTGCGCCTCGTCCGCTTCACCGACGAGGATGGCCACGTCACCTATTTTGGGACCTATACCGCGTTCAGCGGCGAGGCGATCCGCCAGGAGCTGCTGCGGACGCGCGACTTCGTGAGCTTCGAGCTCAGCGCACTGCGCGGCGCGATGAGCGGAACCAAGGGCATGGCGCTGTTTCCGCAACGGATTGGCGGTCACTATGCGATGCTCGGCCGCCAGGACCATGAGAATATCTGGCTGCTGAGGTCGAACGACATCTACAGCTGGGAGAACGGCGACGTCATCATCTCACCGCGCTGGCCCTGGGAGTTCATCCAGCTCGGGAATTCGAGCTCGCCGATCGAGCTGGACGAGGGATGGCTGGTGATCACCCATGGCGTAGGGCCGGTCCGGAACTATTGTCTGGGCGCGTGCCTGCTCGATAAGCAGGATCCGTCGAAGCTGCTCGCCCGTTCGACCGAACCCTTGATCCGGCCCCGCCCCGAAACCCGCGACGGCTATGTTCCCAACGTCGCCTACACGTGCGGCGCCATCGTCGTCGGGCGAACCTTGCTGCTGCCGTATGGCGTTGCGGACTCCTTCACGACCTTCGCGACGGCGTCGATCGATACCCTTCTCGCGACGATGGCATGAGCGGTTCTCTCCGGCTGAAACGAGATGGCACCGAGAGCCGGTGTCCGTGATGACCTCGTATCTTTCCTGATCGCACCAGAGCGCGGCGGAATTCAGAGAAGAACCGGAGGTGCGCGATGGAAGACAAATCCCACCAGGCTGGTTTGGACGCCCTTCTGATGGCGATCCTGATCATCTTCCTGATTATCGAGATCGTCCTGACCATCCTGTTCAAGCTCTGGGCAGCGACCAGCATTGGGTGATCCAGATGCCGGCGCGTGCGCGCGGGCCGCGCTCGATCGCGCTCTACGGCTCAGGGCGCTGCCCTTGCCGCCGAGCCCCGCTTGCGCACGGCTCGGCCCGATGGTGACGATCACTGGCGCATCAGCGGTCGCCGCGCAGGCGCGGCGGCGCAGGCTCGTGGCCTCTCCCGGATGCGCGGGAGTGGGCGGCGCGCCCTCCTAGGCGCGGACGCGGCGGCGGCAAGCCGGCTAGGGCCGGCTCCTCCATTGCCATTGCGGCCCTTCGGGTGCCGCCGCCGCTCGGGCCCGCGCCTTTCCGGTCGCCTCTCGCCGCCCACCCCCGCTTTCCGGGGAAGGCCGTGGGGTTTTCAGGGCGGTGAGGAGGCGAATATGGACCTGCTTACCCAAGCCTTGCGCGCGGCGCTTCGAGCCAATGCCGAAGCCGCGTGCCAACCCCGTCACGACCCCGTGCCGGTGGTGAAGTTCTTCAACCCCTGCGGGGCCGCGACCTGGCTCGCCACCGAGCTGGACGCCGATGGCGACACGCTGTTCGGCCTCGCCGATCTCGGCTTCGGCTGCCCCGAGCTGGGCAGCTTCAGCCTCGCCGAAATCGCGAGCGTCCGGCTCCCGTTCGGGCTGCGCATCGAGCGGGACCTCTTCTTCTCGACTACCCACCCGCTGTCGGAATGGGCCGAGGCCGCGCGGCAGGCGGGCTCGATCCTCTCGGCGGAGCGGCTTCTCGCCTCCGGCGACGGAAACGCGCCGCACGATGGCGATGGGGGCGGGACCGAGCTTCCGGACTCCAAGGCAGGCCAGACCTGAGCCTGCCGAGGAACCGGATGACGTGGCGGCCGTCCGCCGCCGACCAAGCCGGTCCGCCTCACCCTGCAAGACAAGACGGACCGGCACTCCAACGGAGTGCGTGTGATGAAACTCGAATTCATTCCCCTCGACAAGCTCGAAGTCAGCAAGGCCAACATGCGTCATGCCAAGCGCCCGCCCGATGTGTCGGATATCCTCCCGACCGTGCGCGCACGCGGCATCCTCGTGCCCCTGATCGTGCGTGCGAACGGCGCGCCCGACCGGTTCGAGATCGTCGCCGGGAGCCGCCGCTTCCACGCCGCACGGCTCGTCGCCGAGGAGCAGGACAGCGCCGAGCCCGACGCCTGCCAGCTTCCCTGCGCGATCCTCGACAGCGGCGACGACGCCGATGCGATCGAGGCCTCGCTGATCGAGAACCTCGCCCGGCTCGACCCCGACGAGGTCACCCAATGGGAAACCTTCACCCGGCTGGTGAAGGAGGGCCGCTCGGTGGACGATATCGCCGCCACCTTCGGCCTGCCCGAGCTGACGGTGAAGCGCGTCCTCGCGCTCGGCAACCTGCTCCCGCGCATCCGGCAGATGTATGCCCGCGAGGAGATCGACCGGGTGACCGTCCGCCACCTGACCCTCGCCAGCAAGAGCCAGCAGCGCGCGTGGCTTGCGCTCGCCGACGATCCCGACGGCTATGCGCCGACCGGATACCAGCTCAAGGCATGGCTGTTCGGCGGCCAGTCGATCAGCACCGCCCATGCGTTGTTCGACGTCGAGGCGAGCGGGCTCGCCGTGATCGCCGACCTGTTCGGCGACGACCGCTATTTCGCGGACGCCGACGCCTTCTGGACCGCGCAGAACGCCGCCGTCGAAGCGCGCCGCGCCGCCTATCTGGAAGCCGGATGGGCCGATGCGGTGATCGTCCCGCCGTCCGAGCATTTCCATGGCTGGGAATATGAGAAGGCTCCCAAGCGCAAGGGCGGGCGCGTCTACATCGACGTTCGCGCGACCGGCGAGGTGATCTTCCACGAGGGCTATCTCACCCGCAAAGAGGCTCGGCGCATCGAGAGCGGCGACGCGCCCGGCGCGCCCAAGCCGCCGCGCCCGGAGATCAGCTCGGCGATGCAGACCTATATCGACCTGCACCGCCACGCCGCCGTGCGTGCCGCGCTGCTCGACTCGCCGAGCGTCGCGCTGCGGCTGCTGGTCGCGCACGCCATCACCGGCTCGCCGCTCTGGCAGGTGCGGATCGAACCGCAGTCGGCGCGTTCCGAGGACGTTCGCGAGAGCGTCGAGGTCTCGCGCGGCGAGACGGTGTTCGACGAGCGCCGTCGTGCGGTGCTCGCCCTGCTCGGCTTCTCGCCCGAGGAGCCGACCGTGATCGGCGGTGCCATCGCCGACGCCGATGGACCGGCGGACACCCTCGCCGCGCTGTTCGCCCGGCTGCTCGCACTACCCGACGCCGCCGTTATGGACGCGATCGCGGTCGTCATGGGCGAAAGCCTCGCTGCCGGAACTCCGGCGACCGAGGCGCTGGGGCTCCATATCGGCCTCGACATGGCCGACTGGTGGCAGGCGGATGCGGCTTTCTTCGAGCTGGTCCGCGACCGCGAGGTGATGGGCCGGATCGTCGCCGAGATCGCGGGCGAGACCGTCGCCCGCGCCAATGCGGGCGAGAAGCTCAAGACCTTGAAGCGCATCGCCGTCGATCATCTCGAAGGCGCGAACGGGCGCTCCAAGATCGAGCGCTGGGTGCCGAAATGGATGGCGTTCCCGCCCGCCGCCTACACCACGCGCGGCGGGGTCGGCACGGTTGCGGCACACGCGCTCGTCGCCGCCGCGCGCGCCGACGGCGACCCGGACCCCGATGCGCCCGCACCGGCTGCCGTGGCAATGCCGGACGCCGACGCGAGCGATGCGGACCCGGTGAATGGCGAGCCCGCGCAGGCGCTGGCGGCGTGAGAGAATGGGCGGGGCGGCGATTGCCGCCCCGCCGATCCTTGCGCGAGATATCCCGCAAATCCGGTCGCGCGCAGCCGCCATTGAGGGCGGCTGAGCGCCAAAGCCGTGGAACGGCGCGATCTCCGCGGGACGCGACGATCGCCGGCCGGCGCTGATCGGCCCGCGTCGTCGCCGTTCGTCAAGCCGGCGTCTGCTGGTGCTGGATGAGCCGCCACCGCTCCCCGTCGCGACGATAGGTCGAGCCGCACCAGGCCCGGTACGGCGACCCCTCGTCGCGCCGGCCTAGTGCCCGATAGGCGAGAACGGCGATCTCGTCGGCCGGACGCGCCAGATGGCGATCGGTCATTTCGACCGACCGCCAGCGCGGCGCCTGCCGAAGGCCTTCCACCGCGGCTGCCGCGTCGATTGCGCCCATTGCGGGAAAGACCATCAGACAGGCGGGGTCGAGCGTTTCGGCATAAAAGTCTTCACCGCCGGTCCAGAAGGATTCCTCCAGCTTCCAGAAGCCTGCTTCGTCCATGCGTTGTCCTTCGTCGCGGCAACGCACCCGCCTGACGGTGGTTTCCTGCCCGCAAGACCATCGCGCAAGGGTCAGCGCCGGCCGCGACCGCTGCACCAGTCGGGTTTGCGCGCGCCGCGCGGCCACCAGCGCGCAGCGCCCGCCTGGACCAGGCGCGCGGCGACGTCGCGGCCGTCGAGCGTCACCCGCGCGACCGTGCGATTGTAGCTGCGGCCGAGCCGCGCGACCCGCACGGTGCGGCCCATCAGCAGCCCGCGCGCAAGCGCCGTTGCCGTACGGCCCGCCGCGATCTCGCGCGCGCATTTCGCCTGCCCCGGCTGCGTCTCGGGCGCGTCGATCCCGGCGATGCGGATGCGCTCGCCGCTCGCCAGGCGGAACGTGTCGCCGTCGATGACATAGGCGACGTGCCCCGGCTGCGCGGGCGCGGCTGCGCCGAGCAGCAGCGCAACCACAAACGCGGCGGCGCAAGCTCCGATGCGCCGCGCCGACCCCGCCTCGCCCTGTCCATCCGGTCTCCTTGACCCGCGCCGATTCCTGTCCATGCGGGGGCCGCTATCGCGCCGATCGGCGTCGGGCAATCGATCTGCGGCACGTCTATTGGGGCGCAGATCTGGCCAGTGCGCTCTCTTCCGCATGGGGACCCGGCTCGACGTCGGGCAGCGTCGTCCGGCCGCTCGCGCCGCCGTCTCCGGCTCCTTGGGCGCATGACCTGGAACGGTCGCCGGCCCCGCGAAACCATCGCGCACGCGCTTATTTCCCCGCCGGCTTCGCCGGCTCCTCGCGCCGCTTCGCTCCAAATAAGCGCGCCCGCTCCGGTCCTCCGCTGACGCTGCGGCCCTGGCGGGTTCGCGCGTCCGGCTCGGCCCGTTCCTTCGGTCCGCCCATCGCCCGGAGACGGTTCGGGCGAGATACCTAAGGAGACGATCAATGCCCGCAATCGGTTATGTCACCCGCGAAGGCGAAGGCTTCAAGGGCCAGCTCAAGACCCTCTCGATCCGCACCGAGATCGAGATTCTGCCCAACCGCTCGAAGAGCAGCGACACGCAGCCCGACTATCGCGTCTCGGCCGGCGGCGTCGAGGTCGGCGCCGGCTGGGTCCGACGCGGCGAGATGTCCGGCAAGGACTATGTCTCGCTGAGCCTCGCCGCCCCCGAGTTCGGGCCGCGCCGGCTCTACGCCAACCTCGGCCGCGCGGCGGGCCAGGACGATGACGACGCCTTCGCCATCATCTGGAACCCGGCCGACTGAATCGGCCAAGCGCTCCCGCGCCGGCAAGCGCGGGAGCGCAAGTCCGTGAGAATGGGGAGTCGAATTTGCATGGATGCGATTCCGACCCTGCCGGACGCGGCGCGCTTCGGCCAGCCTCGGCTCGTTGCGGCGCGTTGTCGCCGCCCCAGAACCGGACCCGAGACATGGACGACGACGCCGAAGCGCGCGCCAAGGCCGCGCGTGTATCCTGCCCCTTCCTCACCGCCAAGCAGACCGCGTTCCACTTGGGAATCGCCTATTCGACGCTGAAGGCGATGCGGCTTGCCGGCAAGGGCCCGCGCTGCCGCCGCCACGGCCGAACCTGGCGCTACCATATCGACGATATCGAGGCCTGGTCGGCCGCCAGCGCGCGCGGAGGCGGCCATGGCTGACCCGCGCGACCTGCCGCTGTTCGCCCACGCGCAGGCGCGGCGGCGGAGCGTCCGGCGGCGCCGGCGGTCGCGCCGCAGCGCCTGCGCGGTCGCGCTCGGCGTCGCCGCTATCGGCCTCACCATCGCCGTTCCGCCGCGCCCGCGCCTCCTCTGGAACGCCAGCGCGAGCGCGCCGATCGGGCTCTACCGGGTCGGCGCAGCAACGACGCCGGCACGCGGCGACCTGGTCGTCGCCTGGCTGCCCGGGCCAGCGCGACGGCTCGCCGCGGAGCGGCGCTACCTTCCGCACAACGTGCCGGCGATCAAGCACGTCGCCGCGGTCGCGGGCGCGCGCGTCTGCGGGATCGACGGCATGCTCACGATCGACGGCCGCCCTGTCGTCCGCCGGCTCGCCGCCGACCGGCTCGGTCGCCCGCTGCCGCGCTGGGAAGGGTGCCGGAGGCTGCGAGCGGGCGAGCTGCTGCTCCTCAATCCGGCCAGCCCAGCGTCGTTCGACGGGCGCTATTTCGGGATCAGCCGGACCTCGGACGTGGTCGGGACCGCCCACCCGCTCTGGACCAGGCACGCCCCGGAGACCGGCGCATGATCCGGCTTCCCGCGGCCCTTTGGGCGGGCGCTGCCGTCCTGCTCTTCGCGCCTTCGGCCGCTGCGTGGCAGGTCGGGCAGGCCGCTACCGAGCGAGACGTTCCAGCCGACGCCGTGACTCGCTGGCGCGCCCATTCGCGCGAGGCCTCGCAGCGCTTCGGCGTCCCGCTCGACTGGATCGAGCGCGTGATGCGCGCCGAAAGCGGCGGGCGCACGCACTTAGACGGCCGTCCGATCACCAGCCGCGCCGGCGCCATGGGGCTCATGCAGATCATGCCCGGAACCTGGGCCGAGCTGCGCGCCCGGCTCGGGCTCGGCGCCGACCCCCACGACCCCCGCGACAATATCCTGGCCGGCACCTTTTACTTACGGATGATGTACGACCGCTTCGGCTATCCTGGCCTGTTCGGCGCCTATAATGCCGGCCCGGCGCGCTACGCCGCCTGGCTCGCCGGCAATGGGCCGCTGCCTGCCGAGACCCGCGCCTATCTGGCGCAACTCGGCGGCGGATCTACGCTGCCAGCCGCCCCTCCCGAAACGCCGCCGCAGCGCGCGACCCTGTTTGTCATCGAGCGCGCCAATCCCGCCGGCGGTCCGCAGGCGCGCGCAGCGGAGACGCCGCGATCGCGCCTGTTCGTCACGCTCGCCACTGAGGCGGTGCAGCGCCCACAACCCTGATCGGGATGAAAGCGCCGCCCCGGATCGTTTGATACCAAAGCGATTCGATAGGTCCGGGAGGACCGTCATGGGCGTCCATTTGCTCAAGTTCGGCAAGTGCCTGCTGCGCGGCCACCTATGGCGCTACAGCAGCCGCATGTCGGGTACGCGCGTTTGCATGCGGTGCGGCTGGCGCAGGCGCGCTTGACGCCGGAGGCACCGCGGAAGCGCGGCACCGCCACCGTCCGGGTCCAACTTGGGAACAGCGGCTGATCGCCAGCGCGCCTAACGCGGTCGCTCACAAAAAGGGGTGGGGCTCGTCTCGGCAAGGCCCAGCATGACGGCCGGCGCAGCGGCTGTGCAAGGCCGGCGGCCCCTCCAATTTTGCCGCGAGAGGGAGCGCGCTTCGCGCGCGCGTTCGTTGGTTTGCCGCGCGACAAAATCGGTTCCTCCGCCGCCGCTTCGCGGCGCTCCGGCTGCGCCTCCGCGGCCCTGACAGCCGCTCCGCCCCCCGTCTCCGAACGTCCGTCCTCAGTCGAGAGGACGACAGCTTCGGAGGTTCGTCATGACGATGATTTCCATTCTCCAGGTCGAAACCCGCGACGCCTATCCGGCGCTCATCGCGGGAATCGAAGCGCAGTTCGGACGCGAGGGCAGCGTCGAGATCGCCGCGCGGTTCCTCGATGCGGAGCTCGCCGATTTCCACTGGCAGAGCCGCATGATGGAGCGGCATCTCGGCCGCTACGAAGGCGAGATCGACGCCGACGACGAGAGCCTCGAACTCGAACGGATCGCGATTCTGGGCGTGCTCAAGCGTGCATGGTTCGTCGCCACCTGCATCGTCGATGGCGACGGCGCGGTGCACGATATCTGCAAGCTCAGGCTGATGCAGAGCGCGCGGGATGCCCACGAAGCATTCGAGCGCATGCGCTGACATGCGGGCAGTTTCGCGCGCGGGAGCGGCGTCGGATTGGCGTCGCTCCCGCTCTCTTTTTGCCTCGGCGGGAGGCTGTCGAGCGGACACGAGGCAGCGGGCTTTGGCGCGCGAAAATGTTCGGCGCCGCAGCGTAAGGGCGGGCTCAAACGAGGTCGCTGGCGATCCTTTCGAGCTGCGTCGAGACGGCCGCGAGGATCTGGTCCGTGGCAAACGGCTTCTGGATCATGATGCTGCCGGGTACGCCCTCCGCCGGATAGTCCATCGTGCTGTCTCCCGACATGTAGACGATCGCAACCGCCGGGTTGTGCCGGCGTGCGTGGCGCCCGAGTTCCCAGCCATCGGCTCCGGCGCCCATGTTGATGTCGGTGACGACGCCCGCGATCTCGGATATTCGCTCGAGCATCGACAGCGCGTCCGAGCCGCAATGCGCTATCTCGACGTGATATCCGGCATGCCGTAGTGCGTCTTCGATCGTCATCACGATCATTGCCTCGTCATCGACGACGAGGATGCGAACCGTTTCGTTCAAGGGCAGGTCCCCCGCTCGGTTGGCGCAATCGAGATCGAGGCATTCGAGGTCAAGAACGCAATCTGATCTCGATCAAACGTTCTCCGGCGCCATTCGTTGCCGCCTCCACAGCAGAAAGTCACGTAAGGCAAGATAAAGCGCTGGCACTCCTGTTGCCGTAAGTGTTTGCCTGCACATCGTTTTTCGTAAGAATGAACGGCACTGCCGCTTGGCGGACAGTGCCGTCGGCGCCGGAAACCGCAGAAATCCGCCCCTTACAGCGGCACCGGTTTTCACCGCGCGACGCGCAAGGCATGATTGCCGCGGGGCGCCAGACGGGGATCGACCGGTGGCGACAGAAGATGAATTCGAGCCGCGGCTCGGCCGCATCCGCAGCCGCGGTGGCAAGCGCGGCCGAACCTATCTATCGCGTGTGCTCGCCGCGACCAATCTCGCGCGCGGCGGCTCGGGCCGAGGCGCTTCCTATTCCGCCACCCGGATCGGCCGCGGCGCCGGTGTCGGACGCCTGCTCGCCCGGCGCGACCGCTACGCCGCCTGGCGCCAGCGCCGCGTCATCGTCAAAGCGCGCCTCGCGAAGCTCGCCGGCAAGGGTTTCGACGGTGCCCGCGCGCACCTGCGCTACGTCCAGCGTGACGGCGTAACCCGCGACGGCCGGCCGGGCGAGCTCTATGGCCGCGATGCCGACACCGTGGACGGCAAGAGCTGGCTCGACCGACAGGCCGACGATCGCCATCAGTTCCGCTTCATCGTCTCGCCCGAGGACGGCGACCAATATGCCGACCTCAAGGACCTGACCCGGCGGCTGATGGCGCGGCTCGAACAGGATCTCGGCACGCGGCTCGACTGGGTGGCGGTCGATCACTTCAATACCGGCCATCCGCACACCCATGTCATCGTGCGCGGGAAGGACGAGCGCGGCCGCGATCTCGTCATCGCCCCCGACTATCTGACCCGCGGCATCCGTGAGCGCGCCGCCGAGCTCGTCGACCTCGACCTTGGGCCGCGCAGCGACCGCGACATCGAGGCGCGGCTGCGCGCCGAGATCGGCCAGGAGCGGCTGACCGGCATCGACCGGCGATTGATCGGCGAGATGGACGCCGACCGGGTCGTGGCCCCGTTGGCACGCGACCCCTTCCAGCAGAGCCTTCGCACGGGCCGCCTCGCCACCCTGGCGCGGCTCGGTCTCGCCGAGCGCCTGCAAGAGGGAGGTTGGCGCCTTGCCGAGGGCATCGAGGATACGCTGCGCCGGATGGGCGAGCGCGGCGACATCATCCGCACCCTGCAGCGCGCGTACACGGAACGCGGTATCGCACCGGCAGCGGCCGATCTCGCTATCTACGAGCCCATGGCCCCGGACGGGCGCCCGATCACCGGCCGCGTCCTCGAGCGCGGCCTCGCCGACGAGCACAGGGACCGCCATTACCTGCTGGTCGAGGCGACCGATGGCCGCACCCATTATGTCGACATCGGCAGGGCCGAGGCGCTGGCGCCGCTTCCGGCCGGCGCGATCGTTCGGATCGCGCCCGAGCGACCGGCGGTCCGCGAGGTAGACCGGACCATCGCCGCGGTCGCCGCCGCCAATGGCGGGCGCTATACGATCGACGCGCATCTGCGCCACGATGCGACCGCGACCGAGGCCTTCGCCGAGACGCATGTCCGCCGGCTCGAAGCGATGCGGCGCAGGTCCGGCGCGGTGGAACGCGCGACCGACGGCAGCTGGATCATCGCGCCCGATCATCTCGACCGCGCCGCCGCTTACGAGGCGGCCCGCGCCAGGGAAGCTCCGGTACGCGTGGAGGCGCTGTCCGCCGAGCCGCTCGAGCGGCTGACCGGAGCCGACGCCGCGACGTGGCTCGATCGCGAGCTCGTCGCGGCGTCGCCCGAGCCGCTGCGCGAGGCCGGGTTCGGGCAGGCGGTCCGCGATGCGCAGCGGCAGCGCCGGCAATGGCTGATCGCGCAAGGCCTGGCCGAGGAGCAGGCGAGTGGCACGGCGTTCGCAACCGGCCTGATCGACACGTTACGACGGCGCGAGCTCCTGCGTATCGCGGCGCAGCTTTCCGACGAGCTCGGGCTGCCGTTCCGGGAGACGCCGGAGGGCGCACGCGTCGAAGGCATCTACCGCCGTCCCGTCGATCTGCTGAGCGGGCGTCACGCGCTGATCGAGAAGAGCCGGGAGTTCACTCTCGTGCCTTGGCGTCCCGTGCTCGACCGGCACGTTGGCAAGACGGTGTCCGGCCGCGTTCGCGGCGACGGGATCAGCTGGACGATCGGCCGCGGCAGGAGCGGGCCGACGATTTCGTGACGGAAGCGGGCGACAGCGGTGAGTACGCAATTCGACGCGATGCAGCCGTCAGCGCGGCGCGAGCGCCTCGAGGATGCGGCACTCGGCGATCGTGCCGCCGTCGCACGATGCGATGACCGCGCTCAGCTCGCGGCGCAGCGCCGCCAGGTCCGCAAGCTTGCGGTCGACCTCGGCGAGATGCGAGTTGGCGATCGCATCGACCGAGCCGCAGTCGCGCTGGTCCTGCGACGAAAGGCTGAGCAACTCGCGCACCTGGTCGAGCGAGAAGCCGAGATCGCGCGCGCGGCGAATAAAGCTGAGCCGCGCCAGCGCGTCCTGGTCGTAGGCGCGATAGTTGCCGCCCGTCCGCTCGGGCTTCGCGAGCAGGCCGATCCGTTCATAGTAGCGGATCGTCTCCACCTTGGTGTTCGTCGCCTTGCCGAGATCGCCGATCGTGAGCGCCATCGCCTTGACCCTGTAGTTGCTACAGGGACTAGATAGGTCGTCACGACGAGCAAAACGAGGTGACGACATGGCCGGCGGATGTTGCGGAGGCTGCGAGACGGCCGCGCCGACCCATGACAAGGCATGGCGGCGCGTGCTCTGGATCGCACTCGCAATCAACGCCGGCATGTTCGGCGTCGAGCTCGCGGCGGGCGTGGTCGCCCACTCCGCCTCGCTCAAGGCCGATGCGCTCGACTTCCTCGGCGACGCCGCCAACTATGCGATCAGCCTCGGCGTCGCCGGGCTGGCGCTCACGTGGCGCGCGCGGGCGGCGTTCGCGAAAGGCGCGTCGCTGCTTCTGTTGGGGTTGTGGGTGCTGGCCAGCACGGTCTGGATGGCGATGGCCGGGACGCTTCCGAAGGCCGAGACGATGGGGATCATCGGCACGGTTGCGCTGGTCGCGAACCTCGCCTGTGCCAGCATGCTCTGGCGCTATCGCGAGGGCGACGCCAACCGGCGGTCGGTATGGATCTGCTCGCGCAACGACGTGATCGGCAACCTCGCCGTGGTGGCGGCAGCGGCCGGCGTGTTCGGAACGGGGACCGGCTGGCCCGACATCATCGTCGCGGCGATCCTCTCGGGCCTCGGCGTCAGCGGCGGGTGGCAGATCATGCGCCAAGCGCTTGGCGAGCTGCGCGATGAGCGCACGGCCGGGTGCCGGCTCACTCCCCGCCGAAGCGCAGGCGTATTCCGCCGTTGACCGTGAACCCGTCGGTCGGCGCCCAGGCATCGACCGTCCAGCGCCCGTCGGGCGCGCGCTGCGGCAGCAGCAACGGATCATATTTCGTCTGGCGGATGTTCAGCAGGTTCTCGGCGTTGAGGAACAGGCTGACCCTCCCCAACACGAGCTCGCCCATCGCGCCCAGCTCGAAATAGGGCCGGCTCCTCGTGCGGTAGGGATTGTCGTCGAGCTGCTGGCGGCCGGTATAATAGGCCTCCAGCCCGAACCGCCCCCGCCCGTGCTGCTCCCACATGGCGACGAGCCCGGCGCTGTGGCGCGGGGTGATCGGCATCGTCCTGCGGCCGGCGGCGTCGGGATCGGGCTCGCTGGCGTCGACATAGACATAGCTGCCGGTGACCGTGAACGCCCGCCAGCGGTAGCGCAGGAACAGCTCGGCACCGCGCGTGCGGGTGAGGCCGCCGGCATTGACCAGCGCGACCCGGTCGGGCGCAATGGTCGTGAGCTGCACGGCGTTGTCGATGTTGGAGGCGAAGAAGGTGACGCTCGCCTCGACGGGGCCGCGGGCATAGCCGAGGTCGAGCGAGGCGGTATCGGCGGTCTCGGCCTTCAGGTTGGCGAGCGGCGCGAGCCGCGAGAGCCCGGCTTCCTCGATCTCCTCGACGAAGGGCGTCGGCGCATAGAAGCCGCGGCCGAGCGAAGCCCGCACCGTCCAGGGTCCGGGGCGGTAGAGCAGCGACAGCCGCGGGCTGAGGCTCGAGCCATATTCGCTGTGCGCGTCCCAGCGCGCGCTGCCCGCGAGCGTCAGCTCGCTCGCCACGTCCTGCTCGACCTGCGCGAACAGCGCCGGCACGGCGTAGCTGTAGTCGAAATCCGGAAAGCTCTTCGAGCGGAACAGGTCGGCCTGGAAGGCAGCGCCCGCGAGCCACGAGGTGGACCCCGAGCGGCCCGAGAAGGAGGCTTCGCCGAACAAGGTCCGGCGCCGGTTTTCCTCGATCGTTGCGCCGAACCGGCGATCGTCGCTCTGGGTCATGCCCGAGGCGCGCAGATGGAGCGTGCCCGGCGCCAACGGCACTTCGGCGACCAGGCCGCCGTCGAAGCGCGTACTGTCCAAGGTCTGGGCAAACGGCTGGCCATCGGGCGCGGTGCGGCCCGGCAGGGTGCCGCCCTCGCGCTGCTCGGTCATCGCCCCGGCCGTCAGATAGAGTTTGGCGCCGTCGGCGCCGGTCCAGAACAGGCGCGGGCGCACGGTCCAGCGCTCATAGGCGGGCATGTCGGCCCACCCGTCGCCGTCCAGGTCCTGGCGGCTCTGGCGGTTGAACCCGCCGGTCATCGACGTGCTCCAGTCGCCGCCGAGCGGGGTTGCGGCATAGGCGGTCACGTCCTGTCCGTCGCGGCTGGTCGCGTTGAGGACGAGCTCGCCTTGGGGCGCGTCGCCCGGACGGCGCGAGACGAGGTTGATGACGCCGCCCAGCGCGGACGGGCCGTAGAGCGCCGAGGCGGCGCCCTTGATGACCTCGACCTGGCCGAGATCGGTCGGCGGGATCTGCAGCAATCCGATGGCCGGCGCCTGTCCGCCATAGAGCGGCAGTCCGTCGGATAGGAGCTGGGTGTAGCGCCCCTTCATCCCCTGCATGCGGATGCTCGCGGCGCCGAGCGAGGGCGAGGTGACCTGGGTCCGAACCCCCGGCGTCTCGGCGACCAGCATGGCGATGTTGCCGGGGGTCATCAGCAGCTTCTCTTCGATCTCCTCGCGGTTGATGACCTCGACGCGGATCGGCTCGTCCTGCACGCGGCGGCCGGTGCGGGTCGCCTGGACAACGATCTCGGTTTCCTCTTCCTCAGGATCGTCCCGATCCTGCGCCCATGCTGGCGGCGCGACCGCCGTCGTTGTGAGCAGGAGTGCGCCGGCCAGGCGGAAAAAAGACAGCGCAGTTCTGTAAGCCAACGATGTTCCCCAAAAAGATCCAGCTGCAGTGATCCGCCCCTTGGAGCGCAAGCACCAAAGGACGGCCGACTGCCTCATGGGGCCTGTAGTAACTACAGGGTCAAGCGCCTATGTCGAACCGGGCGGGAGGCTGCGCGCCGGAGCCTGTACCTGCTGCTGACGTTCGCTTTCGCCGGCGCATCGACGGTCAACGCAGCCGACAGCGTTCAGCACCTGCTGGGGGGACCCGGGCTGCATGCCCATTCGCTACTGAATATTGCCGCGATCACGTTTGCTCTAGCTCTTCGGCGGCCAGTTATGGGTTTCGCCCTGGCCGGAGCGGCACCAGGCGTAAAGCGCATCGTACATTGTCATGCCGTGCTCGAGCATCTCGTGGTCGTCGGGAAAGTTCGCGGACAGCCCCAGCGAGATCGCGAACAGCCCGCCTGACTGCGGCGTGAGGTCGAGGCGCGAAGTGTCGGCGCCGCGGACGATCGTGGCGAGCTGTCGGAGTGCGGGGTCGTCGCCGAGATCGTATCGGTCGAGGAACGCGTCGAAGCTGCACTTCTCGCCGACATGGCTCAGTTCGACATCGGGAATGTCATAGGGGATCGCGCCCTGATCCTCGGCGATGGCCAGCACCTGGTCGCTCGGCACGTAGAGGAACTCGGGTTCGTCATCGATGAACCGGGCGATCAGCCACGGGCAGGCGATGCGGTCGATCTTGGGACGCTCGCGGGTGACCCATTTCATGGCGCTTCTCCTCTCATCCTCCAGCCATGGGCTCGACCGAGGCCGCGGCGCGCGCATGCTCATAGCGGCGCTCGACCGTCTCCCAGTCGACGTTGCGGAAGAAGGCGTCGACGTAGCGCGCGGCCGCGGCGCCATAGTCCATGTGGAAGCTGTGCTCGTACATATCGAGCGCGAGCAGCGGCACGCCGGCGATCGCTCCGTGCATGTGATCCCATGCCCAGTGATTGTGCAGTGAGCGGGTGTGGAGATTGTAGACGAGTACGCACCAGCCCGAGCCGCCGGCAAGGCTCATGCCGGTGCGGCGGAAATCGGTCTCCCAACGGTCGAACGAGCCGAACGCCGCGCCCAGCGCGTCGCGGATCGAGCCGGCCGCCTGGCCGTCACCGCCGAGCCCGTCGAAATAGATCTCGTGGAGCACGACCGAGCCGGTGCGGTGCAGTTCCTCGCGCTTCAATCCGCCATAGACCACCGGCGGCAGGTCCGGGTCGGCGAGCGCCGCGGCGAGCCGGCCCTCGATCATGTTCAGCGCCCGGACCGAGCCGGTATAGTTGTTCTCGTGATGCGACCGGATCAGCCGCTCGGACAGGCCGACCAGCTTCGCGGGATCGAACTTGAGCGGCTTGACCTGGTGGTTGCCGGCGAAGGCCGGGACGGGCGGCGGCGCTGCGGCCGCGGTCTGGGCGGAGGCTTCATTGATGGTCATGGCGGCGGCTCCGATGCCGAGGGTTGCGATTGCGCTGCGTCGGGAAAGATCGGTCGTCACGCTTCACTCCTTCAGAGGAACAGCACATAGGCGGCGCCGAGCGCCGAGCAGACGCCGAGAACCGGCAGCACGCCCGCCTTGAACCGGAACACCGCGACGATCGCACCAGCGGCGAGCAGCAGCGCCGGCCAGTTGACGGTTCCCAGCACGGGTACGTCGATCGTGCCGGCGGCAAAGGGGACCTCCCGCACTTGCCCGAACAGTGTGTGGATCGCGAACCACACTGCGAGATTGAGGATCACGCCGACCACCGCGGCAGTGATCGCGGCGAGCGCGGCCGAGAGCGCATGGTTGCCGCGCAGCCGCTCGACGAACGGCGCGCCGGCGAAAATCCACAGGAAGCAGGGCAAGAAAGTGACCCAGGTGGTGAGGATCGCGCCCAGCGTCGCGGCAACGAGCGGCGGCAGCCCGGTCGCCTCGCGGAAGGCGGCGAGGAAGCCGACGAACTGGGTCACCATGATCAGCGGTCCGGGGGTGGTCTCGGCCATGCCGAGCCCGTCGAGCATCTCGCCGGGCTGAAGCCAGCCATAGGTCTCGACCGCCTCCTGCGCGACATAGGCGAGCACGGCATAGGCGCCGCCAAAGGTCACTACTGCCATTTGGCTGAAAAAGGTGGCGATGCGGCTGAACACATCATTCGGGCCAAACGCGAACAGCAGTGCCGCCACGGGCCCCAGCCAGACCAGCAGCAAAGCGCCGGAGATGCGCAGCGACCAGGACAGGTTCGGCCGCGCATGGTCGGGCAGCCCCTCGCCAAGCGCGGTATCGCGGTCGTGCACCACCTCGCCCTTGGCGGCGCCGTGCCCGCCGCCGCCCTTGAACGCGGGATGGCCGGCGCGGCCGCCGAAGAAGCCGATCAGCGCCGCGGCGAGCACGATCAGGGGAAATGGCGCGTCGAGCAGGAAGATCGCGAGGAAGGCGGCGGCCGCAAGGCCGCGCATCATATTGTTCTTGAGCGCGCGCGAGCCCACCCGCACAACCGCCTGCAGCACGACTGCCAGCACCGCCGCTTTCAGGCCGAAGAACAGGCCGGTGACCAAGGGCACCTGGCCGAGCAGCACATAGACGTAGCTGAGGCCCAGGATCGCGAGGAAGCCCGGCAGCACGAACAGCGCGCCGGCGACCAGCCCGCCCTTGGTCTTGTGCAAAAGCCAGCCGATATAGACCGCGAGCTGCTGCGCCTCGGGGCCGGGCAGCAGCATGCAGTAGTTGAGCGCGTGCAGGAACCGCTCCTCGCCGATCCACTTCTTCTCGTCGACGAGGATGCGGTGCATCACCGCGATCTGCCCGGCAGGGCCGCCGAAGGAGAGCGCGGCGATCCGCGCCCAAACCTTGACGGCCTCGCCGAACGGGATGCCGTGATCCTTCGCCTCTGCTGCGGGTTCGAGGACAGGGTTGAGGGATACGGCGTCGGTCATCGTGGCGCCTTCCGGTTGCTGAAATAGGCGTGGAACTGGTCGAGCGCGTCGCTCCCGCGCGCGATCCGCTCGAGATCGTCCTCGCTGGACGCACAGATGCCATTGAGCATTGCGCCGAGGCCCGCCGCTTCGGGCCTTTCGAACTTGCCGTCGGCGATGTCGAGCTCGTGGATCAGCTCGCCGATCGCGGCGAGCGCCGGATCGTCGAGGCCGGCGCGCAGCACCAGCGTCTCGAAGCTGCAGCGGTCCTCTTCATGGGTGAACTCGGCATCGGCCATGTCGAACCGGAGCTCGCCGGGCTCGGGCACATACCCCTTGCCGTCGACGAACTTAAAGCTCGCCTCTGGATCGATGAAGCGCCGGATCAGCCAGGCCGAGGCGATGCGGTCGACATGGACGCCGCGGCGCGTCACCCAGATGCGACGCTTGAGGTCCTCAGGCGCGAGTGCGGGCGCGGGCTCGCTCCGGCTGATGTCGGGGTGGCTGAATCGGCGCTCCTCGAGCTCGCGCAGCGCCGCCTCGGCGCCCTGCCGCCCGTGCGCGCCGAAGAAGTCGAGTCGGACCACGTCCGCCAATCGCCGCCGCAGCCGCTCGATCTCGGAGCCGGCGACCGGTGCCGTCTCGATCAGCCTGCGCGCATCCTGCGCGATCTCCTCATAGTCGGCATCGCGGATCGCATCGAACTCGGCGCGCAGCTCGGCATCGCTCTGCCCCGCGATGAGGCGCGCTTCGATCAGGATCGCCTCGCCGCCGCTCGTGCGGATCTCGTCCGCGAGCTCGGCAAGGACGTGCGCCGCCTCATCCTGCTTCGGCAGTACATGCACGGCGTTCTTGAGCGGCACCGCGCCGATCGCCTGCAGGCGCCGCCCGACCTTGACGCGCAGATAGGGCGGCTTGGCGGGAAGCTGGTGCAGCAGCGCAAGCCAGGCTGTCTTGTCGTCGCTCCGAGTCATGATGCATATGTATCATAGAATCGAATCGGAAGATACATATGCATCTAATGAAATTTGGCCCCGCGGCTCGTGCGAGCCTGGCCACGCTGACCTTGGCATGCGCCACCGGCGCAGCAGCGCAGACCGCGCCCACCGCCTCGCCGCCGCAGGAAGACGGGCTCACGGTCTCCGGGTCGGTGCGCCTGCGCTACGAGGCGATCGGTGGGCAGGTCCGGCCGGGCATCAACGCCGAGGACGAGCTGGTCAGCATCCGCACCACCATTCTCGCCGAATACCGCAAGGGCCCGATCCGCATCGGCGCGGAGCTCTACGACAGCCGCGCCTATGGCGGCGATGCGCGCAGCGGGATCGGCACCGGCGAGGTCAACGTCCTCGAGCCAGTCCAGGCCTATGTCGCCGCCGACCTGGGATCGGCGCTGGGCCGCAACACCCGCACCTCGCTCCAGGTCGGGCGGTTCATGCTCAACCTCGGCTCGCGCCGGCTGGTCGCCG
The DNA here is from genome assembly GCF_057586275.1 of Sphingomonas sp. SRI_018. Taxonomy (NCBI): domain Bacteria; kingdom Pseudomonadati; phylum Pseudomonadota; class Alphaproteobacteria; order Sphingomonadales; family Sphingomonadaceae; genus Sphingomonas; species Sphingomonas sp. SRI_018. Next base: position 311,494 of record NZ_JBYCZO010000002.1, read on the forward strand.
CCGACGAATACCGCAACACGACCAATGGCTATACTGGCCTGCGCGCCGACTTCCGCGGCGCCGACGGCACCCAGGCCGTGCTCATCTATACGCTGCCGCAGGTCCGCCTGCCCGACGATCCGCAGGCGATCCTCGACAATCGGCACAAGTTCGATCGTGAGGGCTTGGATCTCCAACTCTGGGGCGGGCTGGTGAGCCGGCCGCGCGTGATCGCGGGCGCGACGGCGGAGTTGGGGTATTTCGGGTTGGCGGAGCGCGACGCTCCCGCGCGTCCGACGCGCAACCGTCACCTCCACAGCGTCAGCGCGCGCCTGATCCGTGAGCCGGCACCTGGCAAGGCCGATTTCGAGATCGAAGGCATCTACCAGCTCGGCACGATCCGGGCTTCGACGGCGGCAGCCGCGCCCGAGCTCGACGTCTCGGCCTGGTTCCTCCACGCCGATGCCGGATACAGCTTTCCGGGTTCGCTCAAGGCGCGACTCTCGATCGAATATGATTATGCGAGCGGCGGCCGCGCGGGCGGTTCCTATGGCAGGTTCGACACGCTGTTCGGTATGCGCCGCGCCGACCTGGCGCCCGCCGGGCTCTACAATGCGATCGGCCGGGCGAACATCAGCACGCCTGGCATCCGGCTCGAGATGGCACCGACGCCGCGGCTCGACGGGTTCATCACTTACCGAGCAATGTGGCTCGCCGAGCGGACCGATGCTTTCTCGTCCACCGGCGTGCGCGACCTGAGCGGCCGATCGGGCAGCTTCGCCGGACATCAGCTCGACGGGCGCGTCCGCTGGTGGCTCATGCCGCGGCGGTTGCGCGCCGAGCTCAACGCCGTCTGGCTCGGCAAGGGCCGCTTCCTCGAAGCCGCACCCAACGCGCCGCGGACCGGCAACACGCGCTATGTCTCGGTCGCGCTGACGACGGTTTTCTGACGGCCAGGACGGAGACAGGACCTAGAACAGGCTTGGCTGCGCCTCGCGATCGTACAGCAGGTGCGGCCGCGCGTTCTGCGCGGCTTCGACGGCCCGGCGATAGTGGATCGTCCCGTATCGCTCGGCTTCCTCGAAACCGACCGGCGCGAGTTCCTCGGTCGGGTAACAGGCATCGTAGATCGCGCGCGCGGCGGCGCGCAGGCAGGCATCGTGCTGCATGGCGGACTCCAGATAGATCGAATCGCCGTGAGGGGCGCCGGCACGGGCTTTAGAACATTAGGGGAACATTGAGCAAGCGCCTGCGCACGTCGCGAGAGGGGAGTCCGTCGAGAGTAGGAAGCGTCCGGTAAGACCGGCCGCCTCTGTCTCTGGGTGTTCAAAGTAAGCTCTATGAACATCTCGCTAAGCTGCCAGTTCTGCTCTATTCTTCCGGACCGGGGAGGGGCAACTCGTGAAGACGCAAGTAGGCACATTACAGGCGACGCCATCGAAGCGTCTCTTTCTTTCGATCATCGCGGATTACGATCTCAACCGTTCGCTATGCGAGCTCGTTGATAATGGTCTCGATGTATGGGTTAGACAGGGACGATCTTCTCCGATCACGATCAAGTTGACGCTTGACAAGGATCAGCAGCGCATTTGCGTGGAGGACAACGCCGGAGGCCTGCCGAAGAGCGAGTTGAGCTATATCGTCGGCCCCGGTCAAACCGGGTCCGCTCCGACGGACGAGACCATCGGAATTTTTGGCGTCGGCACCAAACGCGCAGTAGTAGCCTTGGCCCAGGATATCCGGATCGCCACGCGCCACGGAAAGAACAAAGCTCATCAGGTCGAGTTCGACGACAATTGGCTTGAGGATGAGAGCTGGGAGTTGCCACTTTACGAAGTGGATGGAATTCGGCCCAGCACGACGGTCGTGGATCTGCAAAGGCTGCGGATGCAGATCACGGATGAAGCGATCGATCTTCTCCGCGATCATCTCAGTGCGACATATGCGAAGTTTCTGACGAACGCGGCCGTTACAATCGAGCTTAATGGCGCCCCGCTTATTCCGACATTTTTTGACAACTGGGCATATCCGCCGGACTACGAGCCGCGGCGATATACGGGAGAGGTGAAAGCCGACGATGGCCGCACGGTTCGGGTTGAGGCGATCGCAGGCCTAAGCGACGAATCCAGTCCTGCCACAGGCGAATACGGCGTCTACTTCTACTGCAACGATCGCTTGGTGGCGCGCGCTCTTAAGACCTTCGACATGGGTTTCATGAAGGGCTATGCGGGCCTCCCTCACCCTAAGGTGTCGCTGGCGAAGGTTCTGGTGTCGTTGAAGGGCGACGCCCGCTCGATGCCGTGGAACAGCAGCAAGTCGGATATCAGCACGAAACATGAAGTGTTTCAGGCGCTTCATGCATGGCTAATGGAAGTGGTCAAGGACTATGCTGCCCTTTCGCGCATCTGGATGGGCGACTGGCCGGATAAGGTTTTCGCGCACAAGGAGGGCGCGATCATCGATGTGCCGGTCGAGGATTTCCCGGCGGCGAAGAAGTCTTACCTGCCGCCAATGCCGAAGTCGCGACCCCGATACGGGGATGTGATAACGGAGGCGAATAAGAACGTCGCGAATAAGAAACCTTGGGTAAAAGGCCTCTACGAAGGTGTGATCGCGGCGGATTTGATCTCGAAGCAGGCCTTGGAGCAGAAGAACCGAATTGCCCTCATCGTTTTGGACAGCACCCTTGAAATAGCTTTCAAGGAATACCTGGTTCGCGATTCAGGAACGCACTACACCGACGCACAGTTGCTCAACATTTTCCGCACCAGGCATCAGGTGCATCAGGAAGTGCAGAAATACGTCACCCTGAAGCCGGACACTTGGAAAAAGATCGGCCATTACAGCGATATGCGAAACAAGTTGATCCATCAGCGCGCTACGGCGGGCGTGAGCGACGCGGATCTGGCCGACTTTCGCGCAGTCGTCGAAGGTGTCCTGAAAAAGCTCTACAATCTCAAGTTCGTAAGAAACTGAACGGCGCTGCCCTGCTTGGAGGTGGCGTAGGTCAAGATTAGACGAGCAAGGCTTCGAAGTCGTCCCTTGTTGCTCCCTTGGGGAAAAGGCCGGAGCGGCCCTGGCCGGGAACGCCCGTGAACAGGATCGTATGTTCGGAAGAACGAACCTCCTGCGGCGGATCGGTATTCTCGATGATGATGACTTGGCGATCATTGGGAAGCTTGGCAATGTATTCGAAGAAGCAGGTATTGAGGTCAGAGCCCCTAAGGTCGTCCCCTTCTCCTTCCGGCTCGCGGTAGGAGAGCAGCGGCGAATCTAGCATGACGAAACCGGGATGGGCGGTTTCGTTCAGGCGGCAATATTCCATCAAGCCGATGGTGAAAGCGGCTTGTGTGATAGCCCTCAGGCCTTTGCCGTAGGCGATCCGGTTCTTCCCATTGATGACAAGATCGCGGGTGCTCAGGTCGAAATGCACACGATCCGCGCCGGGGAAATGCCAAGCCTGAAGGATGTCTTGGATCAATGCCGCAAACTTATCGACTGTCGCGGTGGAGAGTCCGACATCCGGCGTTTCATTCGGGCTGCCGAACCGCGCTTCGTCTTCCTTCTCCAGTTTTTCCTTGCGCTCTATGAGGTCGCTCAGGCCGCGATGGATCGCGAGCGCTTCCCGGACTTCGCCGCCCTTGTCGGCAAGTTCCTTGTAGCTGGAACGAAGCTGTCTGAGGTTCGGTGCGACGATCGATTCAATCCGTGTCGATAGCTCTTTCAGACGAGACTCGAGTCGCGGCATCCTGCGTTCGAAGCTCACGGCTTCATCGCGAAGCGTGACCATCGTTTGGGCCAGCTCCTGCTGGCGCACCGTGATCTTGGCGATTTCCGCACGGGCGGCGGCAACGACGCGATCAACGTCTCCGTCGCAATCATCCTTGCTCAGGTGATGCTCGGCGGCCGCACCGCAAAGCGGGCAGTCAGCCTCTCCAAGCGCGCCAAACAGGCTGCCGGCCTCCTCGATGGCGGACAAGCGTTCAACGTCGCTCCGATAATGCGCGTCGAGCAACGTGAATCGGTCAAGGAGAGCCGTGATTTCCGTCAGCCTGTTGTTGGCTTCCTCCACCTTTTTGGCGACATCACGCCGCTGGACCGCGGCCTCCTTGAACTCGCTCTCCGTGGCGGCGAGCTGCTGGCTTTGATTGGCCATGGTCGCTTCCAGGCGATCAAGCTGCTGCTGAAGCTCGTCCGGTTTGCCAGCGAGCTCTTTCACCTGCTTTTCGTAATCAGCGATAAGCTGCTCAAGCAGTTCGATTTGAGCGCCGCGCGATTGATCTTCCGCCGTCGGCTTGCGGCCAGCCGTATATGCGCTGTCGTCAACGCCCGTCAGCAGCAGTTTAAAGACGGAGGTATTGGCCGTGTCGGCGACGACATTGCCATCGGACAGGGGCGATCGTTCCTGGATGATCTCCTGTTCGTTGATCAGAATAAGCCGCGCCAGATTGCGGAAGCTGAGGCTCTGGGTTTCGCCCCGTTTGTTCTTCCGAATGCGTTTCTGGGTCAGTTCGATTTGACTGAGCAGGAAGACGGATAAATTGTCATCGCGTTTGTCGTTGTGCGTATCGGCAAGAGCGGTGCCACCGCCCTCGGGTAGCTCTCCTGCATGGAGGCCGTCAAAGAGTGTGAAGCCCCCGCCGTCGATGGAGCGGCTTACGGTGAATTGTTCGCCGGTCAGGGACTCGAAAGCGAGTAAGATACGATCGTAACCCTCCCGCTCGGGGATATCACGAAGTGGCGGCTTGCCGCCCAACATGAAATCCACAGTGTTCAGAATGAAGGATTTACCAGTGTTCGATGCCCCGTAAACGACGTTCAGGCCAGGGCCGAACTCGACAATTGCGGGTTCGGTGGCGGGGCCGTGGAAGGCGAGAGAGCGGAGGCGCAAGCCGCGCGTCATGTGTCGGCTCCCAAACTCTGCTCGGTTTCCTGGAATTCCATGAGCCACTGATCGAAGAAGCGGCGCATCAGGGCCTCGAATTCGGCGTCGGTATAGTGCGCCAAATGGTGGACGAGCCATCCGGCTCTGTCCTTCATCGCCCGCAGATAGGGCGCTTGCAGCGCATCCAGAAACATCGCCGCTGCTTCCCCTGCGCGATAGGTTATGCCGTGGTCATCGGCGTTCCGCGCAATCAAGTCGCGGGTCATCATCAAATGAACGCCGTCCTGCACCACGCGCCGCCGTACCTGCGTTGCTGGGGCGCGGATCGGGCTATCGGGGTGAAGGTCGTCCGGACCGCCAAGCTGGCCGGTATGGACGAGCAAATAATCGAAGGCGGTCAGACGCTGGATGTCGAATGCACGCGGAAAGGCCGCGCCCAGAATAGCCACTGCACGAAGCCCTGCCTCCAGGGGGCCGTTGAATGTCAAGGCTCGCCCTCTGGTCACTTCGTCCATTTCAGACGATCCTCGTTGGCAAGCTGATGGCAGATGCCGTGGCGGTCTCTAGTCAGCGCGCTGGGGCCGAGCGGATGGGATTCGAGAGACATGTCCTGCGCTGCCTTGGTGGCAGCCTTGACCCTTTCATAGCCGTCCACGTGCTGGCCTTCGACAGTGTCGATCACTCCGTCGAAAATTTCATCCTGAAGGCTCTCATAGGTGCCCGGCTCAACCTTTTCGCGGACGAACACTCGCAACGACTCCGCATGATAGAAACTTTCGCGCGACCGCCTGAAATGGTCGCGGAGCGGCTTCCACTGCTCGAGCGCGGCGGTGTCGGCAACCGGCTGCTTGGTATGGTCGGCATAGGCCTCAAGGAGGCTGCCGACGTACTTTTGTTCGTGCTCTTGGATCTCGTCGGGGGGATCGTCCGGCTTCGGCCGGGGCGGAAGTGCGCCGCCAAATCGCGAGAGAAAGTAAGGTGTGCTCCTGTGCTGGTCGATCAGCTCGCGGGGAGAGAAGGATTTGAAGATCGAGAAATCGAAGGCCTCCAGATAATCGGCAAATTCACCCGCAAGAGCGATCTTCTCGTTGCTGATGATCGCGCCGGAAATATTTTTGTCCCATTCCTTCTTCACGCGCGCTTTGAGGGCGGGCGCGTTCGATAGGAGCTGGTCCAGCGTTGTGCCGACGCCCCTAGGAGCCATGAAATAATAGGTCCTAGGAGGCTTATAGTGGCCCTGGAACGAATGCCAGATGATCTTGCCGATTTCAGGCCAAGCCGCGCTGGGTGTTACCGTCGCTTGAAACCGTTTGCACTGATATAGGTCCCAGATGCCGTTCAGCATCTCGGCATCGGTGAACCCTGCTATGTCGATACCGCGATCATTCGCGCCGGTGAAGCGGCGAACCCCAGTATATTTGTCCTTAAGGGCCGAAACCCATTCCTCGACGAAGCTCTCCCACTGGTCCGGCGTATAAGTCATGAGCCTTGTGATCGGCTCGATCGGCGGTCCCGCTTGCAAAAGGGCCGCTGAGGTGAGGACCGACGGCTTTGGAGGATCGGCTATCTCAGCGAAGCCGTCCATGGCTCAGGCCCGAGCAGCTTCGGCCGCTATATGAGCCGCGAACCCTGTCACGAAAGTTTTGAGGCTGGTTAGCTCCGACATTTCGCAGAATTCCCCGTCCTTCGCGGCCGATCGTGGCGAGGCCATGACGGCAGCTGAAGTGTAGAGCTGCTCCTGAACCAAGCGTTGGCAAAGCACGTCGTATCGCTTGAGGTAGGATGCGCCTTTGAATTCCGGAAAGACGCGGAAATGCGGCGACCGATCGTTGATCGGACGGCGCGAAGCGTCCGCATCTTCGACGAGCATGAGCCAACCAACGAAGGGGCGAGGGTGTTTGCCAAAAGCGCCCTCGCGATAGGCAACCGCGAAGTCATGTGCAGTGCCGATCGCCTCTTCGGTCCGGTTGTTGAAATTGTTGCCGAAGGACGGACCGACCTGGCTTTTCAGCTCGATCGCGGCGACGAGCCGGTCATCGAGCATTACGAGCAGGTCCCAAAGCTTCGTCGGCCGAAAATATCCCGGCAACGTCAGCAGTGCACGCTGCTGATGAATCCGCGCGTGCCGGAGACCGTTCCGGCGCACGAGATCAATAATGAGTGCTGTGAAGCCGTCCATGTTCTTGCCGCCGGTGACGCCCGCACGCTCACCTTGATCGACGACTCCAGCTTCAATCTGTTTTTGTTTGGCTAGTTCGCGGTTGCCCCAGAAGGCCATAACCGCCTCGCGCGCCTGACGTTCGTAGTCCGCTAAATCTAGGCCCATGCAGTCAGCTACCCCCCAAAGCTGCCCGTTCTTTCTGGGTCAGCCCATATAATTCGTAAACAGCTTCGTTGCAGGCGGCAACGTCCTGATTTTCAGCGGCTTTGATTAGCCGGCGCTGGAGAGCGGACGAAACGTCTTCCCAGCGCGGCAGGCGTATGCGCCGGAGATACTGCGCCTGGAAGCGCAGGAATCCGCCGCGCATCTTGGTGGAATAGGTGGCCACGAATAGCCGCGCGATGCCGGAGAGTAGTACCGCTTCCACCGCACGCACATTCCACACGTCTGATGTAATGAAATAGAGATTGTGGTGCGGGTAAAGCCGCCCCTCCTCATACACGATATGTGCGCCGCCCTTGATGTCTGGGATAAGCAGCTTCGGTTTCGCGGCAATCGCGGGATATATGCGGTCGATCGTGCGATACCAATTCGCGGGGGCTTTTTGCGCGACATGACGTCCGGCGATCTGATCGCGCCGCGCTTCCAAATAGCGTCTGAGGCGTGGAAAGCGAACCAGATCCACAAGGCGGCCATCATCGGCGAAGGGATTGACGACGCCCAAACCACGCCACTCAACCGTGCCTTTGTCGATATCGCGTGTCATGACCAGCGGCAGCTTGCGGTCGGGCTCAACGTCAAGCTCGTCATAAGGCCCGATGAAAGCCTTATCTGCGCCCGTCGCAACGCCTATGCCGACCTTACAACCCGCCTCCTCGATTGTCGGAAACTCGGCTTCCAAGCGGCGGACAAGCGCAAGCTGGTCGCTTGTGTCGAGCAGCCACGGCTCCGAACCGGCCGCGACATTGCTGATTTCCCCAACGCCCGTTTCGGGCGGTGGCGGCTCTTTCCCGGTGAGCGCGATGGCGAGGGCTGTAAGCGCCGCGCTTTCGATGGGCGGGCGGTGCGCTATGCGCGTCACCTTTCCCTTATCCCGGCCGATGACGGTGATCGCCGGATAGGCGGTCACTTCGGCATGGAAGGCATCGGTGCCGACCATATCCACATAGCATTGAAGGTGAAAGTCCTTCGCGACCAATCCGCGCAGCGGCCCGCCATAGCGGTTCTTCATCCAGCGATCCGAGCAGATGAAGCCGAGTTCTCCGCCCTTTTCCAATAGCCTCAACGAACGCTCTATGAAGGGAATGTAGATGTCGGCGCGGTCATAAATCGTACTGTAGCGCCTGCGATATTCAGCCATGAGCGCGTCAGGGATTAGCTCTTGCCGGACATAGGGTGGATTTCCGACCACGGCATCAAACGACCCTTCCAAGGGCACGAGCAGGAAATCGCCATGGATCAGCCATTGATCGGCGACAGCGAGTGCTTCGTCGCGCGATACTCCGTAGCGGCAAAGCAGCAAAACCACATCATCATAGGTCCGCTGAAACGAGTCGCGATTCAGCTCGACCGCGCGCACGGCATTGGCAAGGGACGAAGGCGTTGCCTCAGTCGCACTCCAGGCTTTCAAAAGGCGCTCGATGGCGGGCAGCAGGAAATCCCCATCCCCAAAGGACGGCTCAAGCAGACGAATGGCATGAAGCGGCTTGCGGCTGTCGTAGCCGACCAGATCGAGAATGAACTCCACCACCTCGCGCCTGGTGAAAATCGCTCCTCGTTCTTCAATTCCGGAATTCGCAAGAGCGTTGACCGCCTCGGTCACGGGACAGAGATCAGGAAAGGACGGCTCTTCAAGTGTTGCGGCAAGACTGATCCGGGCCATTGGGACACTTTTGCTTCGGCGGAAATTGCTTTCCAGCGGGGTTGCGGGCGCGTAACTCGCGGAACAAAACTAGACCATGTGCGGCCGGTCGATGTCAACAACGTCCTATCCGTGTAACTGAGGAGATCGGGCGACGCAGCCCCTCCGGGCAAAGGTGTCCGACGGCCCCGGAAGTTGAGAACCGCGCTTGAGAACGCGCGCCGATAACGGCCATCCGGCGCCGCCGAACGCCTGATGATAGATGGCGATTTGTCCGTTCGACAACCTGTGCTTGCCAAGAGGGACTCGGTCGCCGAAGATTCCCCGTGATGAAAAAGGATGTCGATCACCTGCCGGTCATCCAACAGAGCGAGCTGGAACGAGTCCAGCGTGTGCTGATGGAGGAGTTCGCCGAGGCGATCTCCAGGGCGACGATGCCGAGCCGCAGGAACGGCAAGATCCTCAAGATCATCCTGTTCGGCTCTTATGCGCGTGACGATTGGGTCGACGAGCCCGAAAACGGCTACCAGTCCGATTTCGACCTGCTGGTGGTGGTCAACCACGAGGACCTCACCGATATCGCCCATTACTGGTATGTTGCCGAGGACCGCATTCTGCGCGACGCCGAGATTCGGCGGCCGGTCAACATCATCGTGCACTCGCTCGACGAGGTGAACCAGTCGCTCAAACGCGGCGAGTATTTCTGGGTCGATATCGCCCGCGACGGAATCATCCTTTACGAATTGCCCTGCCATCCGCTGGCGACGCCGATGCCACTCACTTCGGCCGATGCCTATCAGATGGCCAACGCCTATTTCGAGGAGTGGCTCAAGAAGATCGACAGCGGGATCAAGCTGTCGAAATTTGCCATTAAGGAAAGCGAATGCAAGGATGCAGCCTTCCTACTGCACCAGACAACCGAGCGCGCTTACATCTGCTTCCTGCTCGTGCGAACGCTTTATTTCCCACGCTCGCATAACATCAAATTCCTCCGCTCGCTTGCCGAGGACAACGAGCCGCGCCTGATCGAGGCATGGCCGCGCGAGCGCCGGATCGATCGACGACGCTTCCAGCTGCTCAAGCGGGCCTATGTCGAAGCGCGCTATTCGACGGCCTATGAGATCACCATCGACGAACTCAACGCGATACTTGCTTGTGTGCGCACCCTACGCGGCATCGTCGAACACGTGTCGCGCGAAAGGCTCCAAGAACTGAGGTCCGCAGCCGGGCTGTAGTCAGCCACAGCCGCCACGGGGAGAGCCGTGGATAGGTCAATCGCATCGCCCTCGTACAGGGCGAGCTGGCGTTCAATCATCAGGTTGAGCAACTGTGGCCGGCACCGAAAATGTCGCCATGTAGCGGTGCGGGTTCATGATGGGGTATGCCATCAGCAGCGGACGCCCATCGCAGAGGGGAATCTGGCTTTCGGACCAGTCGAGCGCCTCGATGAATGATGCGACACCGGGGTGCTTTTCGAAAACGGCCGGGATCACTTTCTCCGCTTCTTCAGCGGACTGATACAGAGTGCGTCTCACGAAGGCCGCATCCCTGCTGCCGTCAAACGACACGGCCGCCCCTGCATTATATTCGCCGGTGGAAAGGAAGAGTTCGAGCCAGTGCGCATCGGTGACGGGGCAGCCTTCGAACGACCAGCTGGCGCCGTTGCTCTGGTTGGTGATGACGAGCGGGACGAGGCGCAACTTGAGCTTTGCATCACTCTCAGGCAGGAGATCTGCGATCACATCAAGATGGTCCGCTAGCCAAGCCGCTTTGCGGCGTGCCTGTGAAGCGGCATCTTCGAGCTTGCGCAGATAATCATAGCGTTCGATCGGATCGGCCGGACCAAGGAAGCATTTGATCTCGCCGACCACGATGCTGGCACCAAGCCGGAAAACAAGGTCAATCTCCTCCTTACCTCCGCCGCCTGGTATCGAGCGCACGTTGCTTGCCGCGCCAGTCAGCAAGGGATTGCCAGCTATCGCCGCTACGAGACGATCTCTCACGTTCTGCTCAAAGATCAGACCGTTGGTCGTCTTGGATAGATCGGTGCCTTGGCCGGCTTGGAGCCAGCGCTCGACCGCTCGGAGCGGTGAGCCCCAAACGAGAGCTCCGGCGACCAGCATTAGATCGGCGCCGTCTTGGCTGGCGACGAGTGGCCGATGCCAGATACCCGTCGTGAAAAGTGGCCCCAGCGGGCCGTGAGGATCCGAGGTTAGGAACTGCACTGTCGCTTCAGCAACGACCGGAGTTAATCCGAGGGCGTTCTCAACGGCCGAGATGATGCTGGTGCGCGGCATGCGGCATGCCATGCGCTCCACCCAAGCCCTATCTGGTTTGTCCGGGTCTGCATCGTGCGGCAGCGCCGCAGCGAGCAGATCCTGCAGCAGCAGGCTCGCGCGCACAAGCAGGCGGGGAGTGAGACCTACGGCATTGAGCGGCTGATCGAGAAAAACGGAAACATAGGCGTCCTCTACAAGATCTAGGGTCGAGCGATGGAGCATCGACTGCTCGGCCGTGGGCTGACTGAGAGCGATCGCTGGCACGGCTCCTGGCGTGTAGGCGCTAACGGTCACTGCGAGCGGGTGCTCAACCGGAACATCAGGATATCGCCGTTCCAGATGCCGGTTGAGAACGGCACTCTGATGGAGAATTGCTTGCTCTCGCCAGTCCCAGATCCGCCACATGGCTTGGTCTTTGGGATTAATCGGAAAGACGCGTACCGCTTCGTCGGTGATCTCGATCGCCCAAGGTTCCCACAAGACCTCCTGCCAGACCTCTCGGAAGCTGTTCTCCATCGACAGTATTGCCTGCGCTGCCGCGCTAGGAGGGCCGAAATCCCGATCGGCGCCTTCATCTGTAGCGGTCAGCTGCGCGGCTGCCGCGAACCAGTGTGGCAGCGTATCGATTATCGCCGTGTTGATGTCGCTACTGACTTGCGGCGTCCCACCCTCGTGGGTGGTAATTGCGATCTGGGACAGTGCGGATAGGTATGCAACTTTGGAATCGTCCTTAAACTCGGCGATCGCTGCATGCATTTTCTCACGGATGATTAGAAAGCCACGGTTGGCGGACGCGATCGCCAGCATCACAACTTCGGCTGCTGACATTCCCTCGAAGAGCTTCGCGATATAGTGATCGCGCAGTGCGCGAACCTGTTGATTGATCAAGGCCGCGGTTCTCGCCAAGGTCCAATCACGCGCGGTGGCGACGTCTCCTGGCGCGATCTCCTGCCATAGGGCTAAATCGAATGCGTTTGAGGTAGGATGCGGTATCCGCGGTTGTGCCCGTCCGGTGAGATGACGGAACAGAAGCGATTCGACATCGGTGGTGCTGGGCATCGTTCCTGTTTGCCGCTCGTTACGGCATTGAACAATCGCCCAATCGTTCTGTCGCGTTGCCGAACCTAGCCCTTCCTCGCCCATCAGGGCCGATCAGCGCCATTCTCTTTCCAAGGGCTTAGGCGGACTCTGGGGCCGTCCGGATCGACACTCGGTCGATCGGCGGGAGCCTCGACGTGACGCCTACCAAATTGCTCATCGGACAGATCCTGACCGTCTTCGCGATCGTGTGCCTCGGTGTCTGGGCCAGCACGCAATGGGCGGCGGCGATGCTTGCCTACCAGCCGGAGCTCGGCCCGGCCTGGTTCCATGTCGCCGGCTTGCCGATCTATCGGCCCTGGGCGCTGTTCCTCTGGTGGTATCACTTCGACGCCTATGCGCCGCACGTCTTCGACCGCGCGGGCACGCTGGCCGCCGCCAGCGGATTCATCGGCTGCGGCGCTGCGGTCTTCGGATCACTCTGGCGGGCGCGACAGGCGCGGTTCGTCACCACCTACGGCTCCGCGCGCTGGGCCACGCAGAAGGAGATCGAGCGCGCGGGCCTGCTGCGCGACGCCGGCGTGATGCTCGGGCGTCTCGGCGCGCGCTACCTTCGCCACGACGGACCCGAGCATGTGATGGCGTTCGCGCCGACCCGCTCGGGCAAGGGCGTCGGGCTGGTCGTGCCGACGCTGCTCAGCTGGACCGGCTCCGCCGTCATCCACGACATCAAGGGCGAGAACTGGCAGCTCACCGCCGGCTGGCGATCGCGGTTCAGCCATGCGCTGCTGTTCAATCCCACCGACGCCCGCTCGGCGCGGTACAACCCACTGCTCGAGGTCCGCCGCGGTCCCAATGAGGTCCGCGACGTCCAGAACATCGCCGACATCCTGGTCGATCCGGAAGGCGCGCTCGAACGGCGCAACCATTGGGAGAAGACCAGCCATTCGCTGCTGGTCGGCGCGATCCTCCACATCCTCTATGCCGAGGAGGAGAAGACGCTCGCCCGCGTCGCGACCTTCCTCTCCGATCCGCAGCGTCCGTTCGTCACGACGCTCCGGCGGATGATGACCACCAATCATCTCGGGACCGACGATGCGCCGCAGGTCCATCCCGTCGTCGCCTCCGCCGCGCGCGAGCTCCTCAACAAGAGCGAGAACGAGCGCTCGGGCGTGCTCTCGACCGCCATGTCCTTCCTCGGCCTCTATCGCGATCCCACTGTCGCCGAAGTCACCTCGCGCTGCGACTGGCGCATCGCCGACCTGATCGAGGGCGAGCGGCCGGCGTCGCTCTATCTCGTGATCCCGCCGTCCGACATCAGCCGCACCAAGCCGCTCGTGCGCCTGGTGCTCAACCAGATCGGCCGACGCCTGACCGAGCGCCTCGACCAGCCTGGGCCGGGGCGCCGGCACAGGCTGCTGATGATGCTCGACGAGTTCCCGGCGCTCGGACGGCTCGACTTCTTCGAGACCAGCCTCGCCTTCATGGCCGGCTACGGCATCCGCGCCTTCCTGATCGCGCAGAGCCTCAACCAGATCGAGAAAGCCTATGGCGAGCACAACTCGATTCTCGACAACTGCCATGTCCGCGTCGCCTTCGCGACGAACGACGAGCGCACCGCCAAACGGATCTCCGACGCGCTCGGCACGGCCACGGAGCAACGCGCGATGCGCAACTATGCCGGCCACCGGCTCGCGCCCTGGCTCGCCCATGTCATGGTTAGCCGCCAGGAGACTGCGCGGGCGCTGCTGACCCCGGGCGAGATCATGCAGCTTCCGCCCAAGGACGAGCTGGTGCTCGTCTCGGGAATGGCGCCGATACGCGCTCGCAAGCTGCGCTATTTCACCGATCGCAACTTCACCGCCCGCGTCGCGGCGCCGCCTGCGCTGTCCGATGGCCGCTATACCGACCGGCCCGATGCGCAGGCCGACGACTGGGGCGGGATCGTCCGCAGCCCGGATGCGCGTCTCGGCGAGTCGGAGGCGGCCGAAGAACTGGCCGATGACGGCGGCCTCGAGCAGCAGCGCCATCCCGGCTTGCCGGAGCACACGTCGCCGCAGCCTGAAACCACGCCCGATCCGGCGATAGCGCCGGCCGACGAGGAGGACATCGCCGCCGACCAGCGCGCCATGGACCAGGCGCGTGGCCTCACCGCCGTCGCCCGCGGCTACGCCCTCAACGAGGGCAGCGACCATGATCTCGTGCCGGGGCTCTGACGATGAAGGTCCGGCAAAACCTCTATATCGATCGCGAGCTCAGCGACGCGCTGGAGGCGCTCGCCGCCGGCACGGCCGGCAACAAGTCCCGGCTCGTCAACGACGCGCTCGCCGACTGGCTGGCGCGGCGCGGCACGAAGGAGATCGACGATCTCCTCAAGCTTCGCCTCGACCGGATTAATCGCGAGATCGAGCACGCCCGTCGCGACATCGAGGTGCTGCTCGAAAGCCTGTCGCTGTTCGTGCGCTATCAATTGATGGTGACGGCGCCACTGCCCGACGCTGATGCGGCGGCTGTGGCGGTGGGCCGCGACCGGTTCGAGAAGTTCGTCGCGCAGGTCGGGCGCCAGCTCGCCGCCGGCAAGCGCACGATTGGCCATGACCCGAGCACTGGAGGCGCATCGTGAGCGCCGGCGGCTCGGATACCGTCTCCGAAGGCCGGCGCCGCGCGATGCTGCGCACCGCCATGGGTCCGACGATCGCGGCGGCGCTCGCCGATCCGCTCGTGCTCGAAGTCATGGTCAATCCCGACGGGTCGCTCCGCCTCGACCGGCTCGGCGAAGGGCGCACCGACACGCAGGTCCGCTTCGATCCCGCGCAGGTCGAACGGATCATCCGCCTGGTCGCCTCCCACGCCCGCACCGACGTCCACGCCGACCGGCCGATCGTTTCCGCCGAGTTGCCGCCGCATGGGCAAGGCGCGGGCGAACGCTTCGAGGGTCTGCTGCCGCCGGTGTCGCTCGGCCCCTGCTTCTCGATCCGAAAGCCGGCGACTCGCCTCTACACGCTGATGGATTACGTGAACGACGGCATCATGTCGGCCGATGCGGCGCGGCTGCTGTCGCTCGCCGTCGTCGAGCGTCGTAACATCCTCGTCGCCGGCGGCACCAGCTCGGGCAAGACCACCCTCGCCAACGCGTTGCTCGCTGAGATGGCGCATCTCGACGAGCGCGTGCTGCTGATCGAGGACACGCGCGAGCTCCAGTCACCCGCCGCCGACACCGTCGCGCTGCGCACCCGGCCGGGCGCGGTCACCATGGCCGACCTCGTCCGCTCGACGCTGCGCCTCAGGCCCGACCGCATCATCGTCGGCGAGGTGCGCGGTCCCGAGGCGCTCGACATGCTCAAGGCCTGGAACACGGGCCATCCCGGCGGGATCGCCACCGTCCACGCCAACAGCGCCGCCGCCGCGCTCTATCGGATCGAGCAGCTCGTGCAGGAGGCGGTGGTCACTGTGCCGCGGCGGCTGATCGCCGAGGCGGTCGACCTCGTCGTGTTCATCGAAGGCCGCGGCACCGCGCGGCGTGTCCAGACCGTCGCCCGGCTCGCCGGCCTCGATCTCGCCGGCAACTACGGCCTCGTCGACCTCACCCCCACTACCGAACCGTCCACCCACGGAGACTGATCCATGTCCAGATTCTGCGCGCCTATCCGTCCGCTTTCGCCCCTGCCGCTGCTCGCCTTCGGCCTGGTCGCGTTCTCGGCCCAGGCCTGGGCCGGCGGCTCGGGCATGCCCTGGGAAGCCCCGCTCCAGCAGGTGCTGGAGTCCGTCCAGGGGCCGGTGGCCAAGATCGTCGCGGTGATCATCATCATCACGACCGGCCTCACGCTGGCGTTCGGCGAGACCGCGGGCGGGTTCCGGCGGCTGATCCAGATCGTGTTCGGCCTGTCGATCGCGTTCGCGGCCTCGTCCTTCTTCCTCTCCTTCTTCAGCTTCGGCGGCGGGGCGCTCGTCGCGTGAACGGCGGAGCGCACATCGAGGGCTTCGAGGCGTCGATCCACGGCAGCCTCGGCCAGCCGATCCTGCTCGCCGGGGCGCCGCGCGGCCTCGCCATCGTCAACGGCACGATCGCGGCGGCGATCGGCCTCGGCCTTCAGCAATGGCTGGCCGGCATTGCGATCTGGGCGGTGGGGCACAGCCTCGCCGTGTTCGCCGCCCGCCGCGACCCCGACTTCGCGCCAGTGCTGCTCCGGCACCTGCGCCAGAAGGGGCACTTCGCATGCTAGCGCTGCACGAATACCGGCACCGCGCCGACCGGCTCGTGGACCATCTGCCCTGGGCGGCGCTGGTCGCGCCCGGCGTCGTCCTCAACAAGGACGGCAGCTTCCAGCGCACGCTCGCGTTCCGCGGCCCCGATCTGGAAAGCGCGACCGAGGCCGAGCTCGTCGCCGCCTCGGCGCGCGCCAACAACGTGCTCCGCCGCTTCGGCTCGGGCTGGGCCCTGTTCTTCGAGGCCGAGCGGCGCGAGGCACCCGGCTATCCCGAGAGCCGCTTCCCCGACCCCATCTCCTGGCTCGTCGACGAGGAGCGCCGCGCCGGCTTCGAGGCCGAGGGCGAGCATTTCGAGAGCCGCTACTACCTGACGTTGCTCTGGCTGCCCGCGCCCGACAGCAGCGATGCCGCCGGCCGGGTGCTGGTCGATCGGCCAGACGATAACGGCGCCCGCGACTGGCGCGGCGAGCTCGCGCGCTTCGTTGCCGAGACCGACCGCGTGCTCGACCTGTTCGGCGGCTTCATGCCGGAGGTGCGCGCGCTCGATGATGCCGAGACGCTGACCTATCTTCACGGCACTGTGTCGGACCGGCGCCATCTCGTCGCGGTTCCCGACACGCCGATGTATCTCGACGCGCTGCTCACGGATACGCCGCTCGCCGGCGGGCTCGAGCCGCGCCTCGGCGACCGGCACCTGCGCACCGTCACCGTGCTCGGCTTCCCGAGCCTCAGCCGTCCCGGCATTCTCGACGCCCTCAATTCCGCCGACTTTGGCTATCGCTGGACGACGCGCTTCATCGCGCTCGACAAGACCGACGCGACCCGAGTGCTCACCCGCATCCGGCGCCAGTGGTTCAACAAGCGCAAGTCGATCAGCGCGCTTCTGCGCGAGGTGCTCTACAATCAGCCGGCGCAACTGCTCGACAGCGACGCCGACAACAAGGTCGTCGATGCCGACCTCGCCTTGCAGGAGCTCGGCGGCGACCATGTCGCCTTCGGCTATCTGACAGCGACCATCACCGTCGCCGACGCCGATCGCGGCCGCGTCGAGGAGAAGGTCCGCGCGGTCGAGCGCATCGTGGGCGGGCTCGGCTTCACCTGCGTGCGTGAGACGATCAACGCGGTCGAAGCCTGGCTCTCGTCGCTGCCGGGCCACGCCTATGCCAATGTCCGCCAGCCGCTCGTCCACACCCTGAACCTCGCCCACCTCATGCCGCTCTCGGGCATCTGGGCAGGGCCGGATGCGAACCGGCATCTCGGTGGGCCGCCGCTTCTCTATGCGCAGACTTCGGGCACGACGCCGTTCCGGCTGTCGACCCATGTCGGCGACGTGGGGCATATGTTTGTCGTCGGGCCCACCGGCGCCGGCAAGTCGGTGCTGCTGGCGCTGATCGCGCTGCAGTTCCGGCGATATGCGGGTTCGCAGGTCGTCATCTTCGATATGGGCTTTTCGGCTCGCGTAGCTGTCCTTGCGATGGGCGGCGCGCATTATGCACGGGGCGCCTCGGGCGACGAGACCGGCCTGGCGTTCCAGCCGCTGCGCCGCATCGACGAGCCCGTAGAGCGCGCCTGGGCGGCCGAATGGCTGGGCGCGCTGCTCTCGCACGAGAAGGTCGCAGTCACGCCGCAAGTCAAGGACGCGGTCTGGTCGGCCTTGGGTAACCTCGCCACCGCGCCGGTCGAGCAGCGGACGCTGACCGGGCTTTCCATGCTGCTCCAGTCGGCGCCGCTCCGCATGGCGCTCACGCCCTACACCGTGGAAGGTCCCTATGGACGGCTGCTCGATGCAGCCGACGAGACGCTCGCGTTCGCGGACGTGCAGTGCTTCGAGACCGAGGCGCTGATGCAGCAGGCGGGCGTGGTCGCGCCGGTCCTCGACTATCTCTTCCATCGGCTCGAGGCGCGATTCGACGGCCGAGCAACGCTCCTCATCCTCGACGAGGCCTGGAAGTTCCTCGACCATCCGCTGTTCGCCGCGCGGATCCGGGAATGGCTGAAGACCCTGCGCAAGAAGAACGTCGCGGTGCTGTTCGCGAGCCAGAGCCTCGCCGATATCGCCGAGAGCAGCATCGCGCCGGCCATCATCGAGAGCTGCCCGCAACGCATCCTGCTGCCCAACGACCGCGCGATCGAACCGCAGAGCCGACAGGCCTATGAGCGCTTCGGCCTCAACGACCGCCAGATCGAGCTGATCAGCCGGGCCACCCCCAAGCGCCACTATTACCTCCAGTCCGCGCGCGGAAATCGCCTGTTCGAGCTCGGCCTCGGTCCGGTGGCGCTCGCCCTGTGCGGCGCGTCCGGTCCCGAATGGGTCAAGCGCGTCGACGCGCTGCTCGCCGAGCATGGCGCCGATAAGTTCGCGCAGCGCTTCCTCCGCGATGCCGGGCTCGACTGGGCCGCCGACCTGCTCGCCCGCTTCCCAGCTCCCCAACCGCAGACCTTAGAGGAGACAAGATCGTGACCCGTTCTATCTATTCGTCCTCACGCAAGCACGTCATCGCCGCCGCGCTCGGCCTGGCCGCCGCAACGTCGCTCGGCATGGCGGTCATCACCGCGCCGGCATCCGCGCAGATCACCGTCTTCGATCCCAACAACTACAGCCAGACCATGCTGACCGCCGCCCGGACGCTTCAGCAGATCAACAATCAGGTCCGCTCGCTCCAGAACGAGGCGACGATGCTGCTCAACCAGGCCAGGAATCTGAGCCGCATCGATTTCCCCGAGCTGCAGGCGATCACCCAGCGCCTTCAGCAGATCGACCGGCTGATGGATCAGGCGCAGGGGCTGAATTTCCGCGTCGCCGGGCTCGATCAGCAGTTCCGCCAGCTCTTCCCCCTGGACTTCGATCGGGCGCTCTCGACCGACGATCGGGTGATCGCGGCGCGCCAGCGGCTCGACACCGCCATGGCCGCCTATCGCCAGACCATGACGGTCCAAGCGCAGGTCGCCGAGAATGTCAGCGCCGACGCGCAGAGCCTCAATGCGATCGTGGCCAAGAGCCAGGGCGCCGAAGGAGCACTGCAGGCGGCCCAGGCGACCAACCAGCTGCTCGCGCTCACCGCCAAGCAGCAGTTCCAGATCCAGACCCTGATGGCCGCGCAGTATCGCGCCGACGCCATCGAAGCCGCGCGCCGCGCCCAGGCGGAGGCCGAAGGGCGCGCCGCCACCCGGAAGTTCCTCGGCACCGGCTCCGCCTACACGCCCCAATAGCCGGACGCCGGCCGAGCGGCGGCGGTTCGCCTCCCGCCGCCGTCGCCGCGGGGCGTGGCCAAGCTCCCCCGCCATGCCCCGCGGCACCCCACCCGCGAAGGAAAGCGCAAGTGCAGGACCTCAACGTCATCGACCGCTTCATGGCCGCCTTCATCCGCTACATCGACAGCGGGTTCGGGCTGCTCGGTCCCGACGTGGCTTTCCTCACCACGGTGCTGATCGGCATCGACATCACGCTCGCCGGGCTGTTCTGGGCGATGGGCGGCGAGCAGGACGTGATCGGCCGCTTCCTCAAAAAGATCCTCTACATCGGCGCATTCGCGCTGATCCTGAACAGCTTCTCGACGCTCGCCGACATCATCTTCCGCTCGTTCGCCCAGGCCGGGCTCACCGCAGGCGGCGGCACGCTGTCGGCCGACGATCTGCTCAAGCCCGGCCGCCTCGCGGGCACCGGCTTCTCCGCGGCTTGGCCGCTGCTCGAGCAGGCATCGAGCATGATGGGGTTCATCAGCTTCTTCGAAAACTTCCTGACGATCGCCGTGCTGCTGTTCGCCTGGGCGATCGTGATCCTCGCCTTCTTCATCCTCGCGGTGCAGATGTTCGTGACTATCATCGAGTTCAAGCTGACCAGCCTCGCCGGCTTCATCCTCGTGCCGTTCGCGCTGTGGAACCGGACCAGCTTCCTCGCCGAGCGCGTCCTCGGCAACGTCGTCTCGTCCGGCATCAAGGTCATGGTGCTCGCCGTCATCGTCGGTATCGGCTCCAACTTCTTCGAGGAGTTCACGACCTCGATGCAGGGGCAGGAGCCCGATCTCGGCGCGGCGATGAGCCTGGCGCTCGGTGCCCTTTCGCTGTTCGGCCTGGGCATCTTCGGTCCGGGCATTGCCTCGGGCTTGGTCGCCGGCGCGCCGCAGCTCGGCGCCGGCGCAGCCGTCGGCACGACCCTTGGTGCTGCCGGCGTCGTGGCGCTCAGCGGCGGTGCCGCGATCGGCGCGGCTCGCCTGGCGGGCGCGGGCGCGCTCGGCGCCGTCCGCGCCGGCACAACGATGGGCTCGGCGGCGTCCACCGCCTACAAGTTCGGACAGGAAGCGTCGAGCTCCCCGACCGTGGGCGCCGGCCTCAAGGGCGTCGCGCAGGCGACCGCAGGTGCAGCCCGGCAGAAGGCAAGCGCGGCATTCGGCCTCAGGGACGCGGCGGAAGCGGGGCGCGCCGCCGCCTGGTCTGCGCTCGCCGGCGGTGATGGCGCCCAGCCATCGCCTTCGAGCGAAGATGCCGCGCCGTCATGGGCCCGGTCGCTGCGCCGCCAGCAGGACGCGCGGCACCACCGCCACATCGCGCTTCAGACGATCAAGGAGGGCGACCGTGGCGGCGCCTCGGCCGCCCCCGACATCAAGGAAAAGGAGGATTGAGATGCGCTTCAAGCGAAGCGTTCAGCGCTACGGGCGCACGCCCGAACCGGAGACGCCTTACCAGCGCGCCGGGCAGCTGTGGGACGAGCGCATCGGCTCGGCACGCGTCCAGGCCCGCAACTGGCGGCTGATGGCGTTCGGCGGCCTGTTTCTCACCACCGCCATGTCGGCCGCACTCGTCTGGCAATCGCTCCAGAGCAAGGTCGTGCCCTATGTCGTCGCGGTCGACCGGCTCGGCGAGGCCCGTGCCCTCAGCGAAGCCGAGCGCGACTACCAGCCGACCGACGCACAGGTCGCCTGGCATCTTGCGCGCTTCATCGAGCAGGTCCGGTCCGTCTCGCTCGATCCCGTGCTGATGCGCCGCGACTGGCTGTCCGCCTACGACTTCGTCACCCGGCGCGGCGCGCAGTTCCTCGGCGACTATGCGCGCGCCGCCGATCCGTTCGCCGCCGTCGGCGAAAGGACCGTCTCTGTCCAGGTGACGAGCGTCGTCCGCGCCTCGGACCGCTCGTTCCAGGTCAAATGGACCGAGACCGCGTTCGAGCGCGGCGTCCGGACCGGCACGTCCAACTGGACCGGCATTCTGACGGTGGTGCGGAAGGCCCCGACTTCGGCAGAGACGCTGCGGCGCAATCCCCTCGGCATCTATGTCGACGCGATCGACTGGAGCCGCGAGCTCGACCCGACGCCCGTGCCCACACCGGCGCCGGGCCCATCGCCGAGCGTGCCGCTCGGCTCGCCGCTCGACCCGAATCTCGCGTTCGAACCGCCATCCCCCACCGCCACGGAGAACCGGCAATGAACCGTCAGCTCGCCCTCGCGGCGCTCGCCGCAGCCGCTACCGTCCCGACCGCCGCATCCACCGCATTCGCCCAGGTGACCGACGGCCGGCCGCAACGAAGCGTCGCCGCGGTCCGCGCCGCCAATGCCGAGGCCACCCTGGAGCCCCGGCGCCCCGATTTCGTGAACGCGACGGCGGTCTATCCCTTTTCCGAGGGGACGATCTACCGCGCCTACACCGCGCCCGAGCGCGTGACCGACATCGCGCTGCAGCCGGGTGAGAACCTGATCGCGGTCGCGAGCGGAGATACCGTCCGCTGGGTAATCGGCGACACGAGCAGCGGCGCGGGTGCCGAGAAGCGCGTCCATGTGCTGGTGAAGCCGTTCTCGACGGGGCTCGCCACCAACCTGGTCATTACGACCGACCGGCGAACCTACCACATCGCGCTCACCAGCACGGCCGGACCAGCAATGGCGGCGCTGTCGTGGAGCTACCCGCAGGATGAATTGCTCGCCGTCCGGCGCGCGCAGGAGGCCGCCGCGGCCGCCGCGCCGGTCGCCGCAGGGCTTGAGATCGAGCGGCTCAACTTCGCATACGAGATCTCGGGAGACCGGCCGGCCTGGCGTCCGCTGCGGGCTTTCGATGACGGGCGGCAGACCTTCATCGAGTTCCCGCCGTCGCTCGCCGTCGGAGAAGCGCCGCCGCTGTTCCTGGTCGACGAGAGGGGCGAAGCCCAGCTCGTCAACTACCGGCTGCGCGGCCGCTACTATGTGGTCGACCGGCTGTTCGACGCGGCGGAACTCCGCCTCGGCACGAAGCGCCAGCAGGTGGTGCACATCAGCCGGACCGGCAGGAGGTCGTGATGACCGACACTGCCGCCACTCCTCCCCAGGCCGCCGCGCCGGCCAAGGTCGATCCGGGAACGCTCGTCCTTCGGGCACGGCCCGCGCCCGCAATCCGCTTCAAGCGCGGCATCATTATCGGCCTGACGGCGGTCGCCATCGTCCTGCTGGTCGTGACCGCCTGGTTTGCGCTCAAGCCGCGAAGCCTGCAGCTGGTCGGCGAGCAGAGCGACCTTGCCGAGCCGGCAAAGGCGCCAGCCGATGCCCTCAGCGCGCTTCCCGCCAGCTACGGCGACGCACCGCGGCTCGGCCCGCCGCTACCGGGCGATCTCGGCCGCCCCATCCTCAAGCACCAGCAGGCGATCGCGGCGGAAGGGACGCCCCCTCCGACAGTGGCCGAGCAAGCCGAACAGGCGGCACGCGAGCAAGCGGCTGCCAAACGCAGGGCGGCACGCGAATCAGGCGTGCTGGTGCAGACGGGCAATCGGCCGATCGGAACGGAGGCCGCCGCGCCCACCGCTGCGGCTACCGCTCCCACCGCTGCGGCTACCGCCCCCACCGGTGCCGGCAGGCTAGCTTTGGACCCGGACAGCGATCCGAACGCGCAGCAGCGCAAGGCGGATTTCGTCGCTGCGCAAGATCGCGACGGCGACGTCAATCCGCATGCGGTCAGACCGGCAGCATCACCCTATGTGCTCTCGGCAGGAAGCGTGATCGCCGCCAGCCTGATCACCGGCCTCCGCTCCGATCTGCCCGGCCTGGTCACGGCGCAAGTGACCGAGCGCGTGTTCGACAGCGCGACAGGAAATATCCTTCTCATCCCGCAGGGCGCGCGCCTCATCGGCACCTATGATTCCGTGGTGGCGTTCGGGCAACGACGCGCACTCGTCGTGTGGCAGCGGATCGTCTTTCCGAACGGCAGCTCGCTGCGGATCGAGAATGTGCCGGCGACCGATCCGGCGGGTTACGCCGGCCTGGAGGACAAGGTCGATTTCCACACCTGGACGCTGCTCAAGGGCGTCGCGATCTCGACGCTGCTCGGCGTCGGCTCGAATCTCACGTTCACCGGCGAGAGCGACCTCGTGCAGGCTATTCGGGAGTCCACTCAGCAGAACGTCGCGCGCGCCGGTGACCAGTTCACCTCGCGCAATCTCCAGATTCAGCCGACGATCACCATCCGGCCTGGCACGCCGGTGCGGCTCGTCGTGCACCGCGACCTCGTGCTTGCTCCATCATCTGAATAGGTGACCCATGTCAGACTTGAAGCTTCCCAAGCTGCCAGACCGCACACCGATCAAACTCACGATCAGCATCACACCTGACCTCCAAGCCGCACTGAACGACTATGCAAAAGCCTATGCGGAAACCTATGGCCGCGAAGAGCCCGTGACGGAACTCATTCCGGCAATGCTCACGGGCTTTGTCGAGGGCGATCGTGCCTTTATGCGCTCGCGAGCGAAGCGATGAGCAAAGGGCGGACCATCGAGGACCGCTATAGTGCGGTAGAGGCAACACTCGCCCTGCTCGAGGATCTGCCGGCCGAGCCGATCTGCGTCCGGGTGGCAACCGCGGTTAAACTGACCGGTATCCCGCGGTCCACGCTTTATGAGCTGATTGGCTCCGGTGAACTTGAAACCGCAAAGATCGGCCGATCCACCTTCATCCTTTACGCCAGCCTCAAGCGGCTGTTCGAGAAGCACTGACGTCTGCTAGTCGATCAGCGTTCGTGAATTGCGTGCGCATGATGGCGAGCTTGGCGGTAAGTTGCCGAAGAACCCGAGTGCGATGCTCGAAGGTGTTGTGTTGCTCGCCCACGCGGCCGTCGATAAAGTCTCTCGAAAATGACTCGGCCATGTCGTGGAGTGCCGCTTCCAAAGCGTCAGCCTCTAAGGAGCGAACCGCCCCGTCCTGCGTAGGCGCAGCAGTCTCAAAATAGGTGCTCATGTCGTGTCTCCGTCAGTGAGCGGGAGCACGAAACATCTCTCAGCCGCGACCGCGCTCGTAGCATGGGCTGCGATGCGTTTGATATGGGGCTGGTACTCAACATTGCTACGGGGCTCGATTGCCGGATGCGGATATTCGTCAAGCGTTTCTACCGGCGATACGCGCCTCGACGTCGATGCATTACTTGATGTGCCAATTGTGATAATATGGGCCCATAAGGGCGACTCAACGAGCAACCTTGGCTTGAGATCATCGTGCTCCGGTTTCGCGGAAGCATAAGCGATGAGTATCGAATATTATGCGAAGAGACTGAAGGTATCCTTGGCTGCGGCCAAGGCAGCGGCGGAGCCTACTTCCCGGATAGCTCATGAGGGTATGGCGAGGGCCTATCGCAAGCTCCTGGATGGCTTGCTTACCCCGCTTGAGCGAGCCAAGCGCAAGGTCTGGCCGGAGTCGCGCGATACGCAGCTCCGTAGCGCCGTGGATCAATGGGAAAACGAAGGCGGAGGGAATCCTAAATAGCTCACTGGCTTGCGCTTCGAAAAGCCCGAAGCCGAGTGAAGCTAGTGCGGACCACAGCAGCTCGGCGGTCGTTTGTGGTAGTTGCCGGACTCGCAGGACGATTGAGTTCCTGTCCCGACGAACCCGCGTCTGTCAGAGTTCGGAAGATCGTCGTGCCGGGCGATCGTCTGATCGTAGACGCATCCTGCACCCGTTCGTCACGGTCGATCGTTCCATCTTGAAGCGAGCGAGTGGGATATGCCTCAGCTCCGCTTGCTCGATGTTACCCTCTCCGGCCATGCAAGGATCGACGCCTATGAGATGGATCTCAGGGCAACGACGGCCGCGCACCGCCTTGTTCTCAACGCCCTGAAGCTCGACTACGGCGATGCCATTCCGCTTCGCCTCCCGTCTGCGCCGCCCGAGGTGTCCGATCCCGACGCTGATAGCTGCCGCATGTTCAGATCGTCGATCCAGCGGCGCGAACGACTGGCATTGGAACTTTGCTGCCATTCCCCCTACGGGCGTTGAACAGCAGCCTATAGCAGGAGCGGATGTTCGCACGTTTGTCTGATCTATTCCGATCTGCGAGCAGGTTGGCCGGAACCGGAATGGCAGATCACGAGCCGAAACCGGGAAATGCAGCCGCTCGCTCAACGGTCATGGGCTGAAAACGAGCACCAGAAAGACGAAGAACAGCGATATGTGCACGGCACCTTCCAGCATGGTGGTCCGTGTGCCCGAGAAGGTCAGCGTGTTCAGCATCAACGTCACCACGAGCAGCACCATGTTCGCCGGAGAGACGCCCAGAATCACCGGCTGGCCGGTCGTCAGTCCGATGAACAGCACGGCCGGCACCGTCAGACCGAGCGTCGAGGTCGCGGCACCCAGGCAGAGATTGATCGCTCGGGTCAGCTGATTGGCGGCAACAGCATTCAATGCCGAGATGCCCTCGGGCATGAACACGATCAACGCGATGAGGATTCCGCCGAGGGCGGTCGGTGCGCCGAGCACGGCAATGCCGTGATCGAGCAGCTTCGCCAGATCTTTCGAGAGGATAACGATCGGCAATATGTTCGCCACGAGCACCGCGACGCGTGTTGCGGTCGAGCCGGGTGCGCGCCGGTGGTGCGGGAGCGGCGTTGCGGCCTCATCCTCCGGGCGCTCGGCAACGGCAACGAAGAAACCGCGGTGCCGGCCGGTCTGGAGCCATAGGAAACTGCCATAGAGGGCGATCGTGAAAGTCGAGAAGAACAGCGCCTGAGGAAGAGAGAGCATACCCACCGCGCTCGACGTCGTGAAGTTCGGTAGCACCAAGGCGATGACGCTGAGCGGGATGATCACTGCCAGATAGGCGCTTGCCCCCTGCAGGTTATAGCTCTGCTGATGGAAGCGAAGCCCGCCGACCAGAAGGCACAGGCCGACCACGCCGTTGAGGACGATCATCAAGACCGCGAACATGGTGTCGCGGCCAAGCGTCGGCACCTGTCTGGCGCTCAGCATCACCGCGCCGATCAGCGCGACTTCGATGATGACGATCGATAATGTGAGGACGAGTGTGCCGAGCGGCTCGCCCAAACGTTCCGCCACCTCCTCCGCCTCGTGTACTACCCCAAATGCCGCCCACAGGGTGACGCCGAGCAGCCAGGCAGACAGGACAGCGGTGATCGCCGGATGCCCGCCGATCAGCCGGACTGGCTCGGCAAGCTGCATGGCCGCCACGGTCGCCCATGCAACCGCCAATCGCGGGGTCGCGCGTTTCATTCCTCTCCCATAGTCGGCGGAGCATCGGTTGTCCGGACAACTCGCACCGGGGTCGAACGCTCTACGCGCTCTCCTCTACTACGCAGGACGCCGTTAGCTTGACGGCGTCTGCCTCTCTGCCGACACGAGCTCTGCAGCGCGCTTGGCTTCGTGGCGCAAACGGCGCGCATAGCTGCGCGCGTGGGAGTGGTGAATGCGATAGCCGACCACTACGGCGACGAGCAACGCCATGAGCAGCATGAGCACATAGGCGACGATCAGTCTCAGTTCCATTTCTAGTCTCCACGCGCCATGGTTCGGCGCGACTACAGGAAGGCGGATGCCGTGCGCCCTCAAACCGGCGCCGGCACCTCCAAATCCGATCGCGCAGCGAACCCGTTGCCGCACCTGACCATCACTTCCACCGCCATTTCCACCAGATCCTGCGGGGCGCCCTGATAGCTGCCTTCGAGCGGCGGTATCTGAACGATGTTCCGCCCCACCGCCACCGGCACGAGGTTCGCCTCGCCCATACGCCCATTGGTGGGATCGAAGGCTATCCAGCCCGCACAGGGAAGATAGACTTCCGCCCAGGCGTGCGTTGCGCCATGCTGCCGAGCTTCACCCGAAAGCGCGCCGGACGCGGGAGGATCGTATAGGTAGCCCGAGACCGCACGCGCCCCGAACCCCAGATGGCGCGTCGCTTCGATGAACAACGTCGCCAGATCACGGCAGGAGCCGCTCGCGCGGTCGATCGTTTCCAGCGGCGGTTGAGTACCCTCCTCGTGGCGCTCTGCATAGGCGACGCCGGCGCGCGTGGCGGCATTGAGATCCTGGAGCAGTGCGAGCGTATCGGTTGCGCCGCTCGCGACGATCGAACGCGCCCACGACATTAGCCGCCCATCCGGATCGGAGTGCTCGGGAACAAGCAACCCGCCAAGATCGATGCGCTCGTCCGCCGAATAGGCGAACGGAAATCGGTGGGCGTGCGGCGCGATCTTGAACACAGGCCAGGCGGTCGCGCCCTGCTCGACGACCATACGGCTGGTCACCGTGAGTTCGTCGGAGATGTCCGAAAAACTGGCCGTCGCGATCAGATTCCCAAACACATCTTGCGTCCAATCGATCGAGGCGGGCGGCGAGCAGCTCAGCAGCGCGGTCACCAGCTTGAGGCTATGGCTGCCGCGTGGGCACAGCCTCATCCGGTGGGGAAGCAGCGTTACCGCGCGCGCATAGCGGTAGGTGGTGCTATGGCAGATCGTGAGCAGCATGCGCTCGCTCCCAAAATGGTGTCGCGGCAGGGCACAGGATCACGCCGCGACGTTTGTCACCGTTCGCGGTTGTCTGGTCCTCGGCCGGCTGCGGCCGCTCACTTCGCCAAGTTGGACGCCGGAACTCCCTTCACCGAGGGATTGGATGCGTTCTTCTTGGGCGGACCGGGCTTTTTGGGCTTACGGGTTTCCTTATTGCCCTTGCGCTGGCTCTTGGCCATCGGTTGCTCCTCCTTCGCGTTCGAGCCTGCCGGCCAACGCTCTGACCCGGATTGGAGCAGCGATCCGGCCTACACCCCGGTGCTCGCCCGCACCAGCCCGGAATGCGCTCACTCGCGCGATGCGCGCGCCAGCATCGCGCGTGGCGTCGACATTCTCGCCGACACGGTGTGGGTCACGATCCGGAGGCTGTTCGAGGTGCGGTGCCGGTGCAGCCCCGGCGTTCAGCTTCCGGAGGCGCATTCGCTCCTCCCGCTTGTCGGCGGCGAGCGCTTCCTTGGCCCAGGCAGCCGCAGCAAGCGCTGCGATCCGCTGTACGTTCGGCAGCACCGCGTTCGAGGCGAGTTGACGTTGCTGCGCTTCCTGCGCGCGGCCTATGGTGGAGGAAGGTTGCATTGCATGATCCTTTCCAGGCGGAACTGGGCGATCGTCGGGCGCAGCGGCCAATCGCCGCATATGGTCGGGAGCTAGTCCGCCCGACCCACGCGCCACGGGAGACCGGGCAACCGCACCAAGTTCCGGCCGCAACGGGCGCAGACGCTGGTGAAGTGGCCGCGGTCCCAATGGTTGCGCGCCGGATCGGGGAGATGGGTTCCGAACAGCCGATGAAGCAGGTCAAGCATCGGCGGTTCCAATGGGTTGCGCGCGCCGCGCCGCGGCCAGCGCGTCCTTGAGCGTGCTGTAGCGATAGCCGTTCCAGTGGAAGTAATCGACGGGGACGCGCTCGATGCCGCAGGCCGCCATCGCCTGCGCAGGATCGTCAGCGATCGGATGGGTAGATTCGGGGTTTCTCGGCGACATGATGGTTCCTTGCTGCGGCGCTTGTCCGCTAATCGTGGATTCAGCCGACGCGCCGCTGCCACCACTGCGTGCGCGTCACCGCTCCGGTGAGGACCCGGGAACCATAGGCCTTGGCGACAACGGCCGCGCCCTCGGCGTTCATGAACACGACGCGCGTTCCTTGGGGAAGGAGCGGCTCGATCGCGCTGATCGCAGCATTGTGCTTGGCCGACATGGCAATGACCTGATCGACGGTGGCATCGATGTTGACGGCGCGCGACATGTCAAATCTCCCGCGCCATCGGTATGGCGGCCTTCTGCAACGGCGCGCCACCGTCGTCCGCCCATGCGGCTGACCACGCTTCGAGGTCACGTGCCTGCGTGGCGTCTGGGGCGTGGGTGTTCGGGAGCGAGAGAATTGGCCGCGAAGGCTTCAACGGCCTGCGGCTGAAGGAACGTGGAGGAGCGATAGTGACCGCACTTCGAGTGACGCGCATTGGGGAGATCTGAAACATACAACGCTCCGCGCTAGAGCGGGAGCACGAAACATCTCTCAGTCGCATCCTAGCTCATGAGCGAAACGGCGCGATACCACCCATATAGGGGGTCGGTGCGCGTTTTGCCACGATATCGTACGGCAACGAAGCGCGACGGGCTTGCCTTCTCGAAGGTGCCAGGGAGGCTACCGCTCGAGATGATCACCGGGAAACGGCAGCTTCTGTCAGAAGCAGACGTTCACGCGCAGATCGAGGTCTAGCTGGAATTGGTCGATAACAGCCGCGACAGCGCACCCAAAGGGAGAGCTCTCCAAAAAGTGCAACCAACCGACAGAGCTGACGATCGCGGACGGGGCCACGGGGCCTGAGCTGAGACATGGCCAACGCCCCACAGACAAACCATCGCAGCGGGCGTCATGTCGCCGAAGATGCGGGCGACGACGTCCAGACACGTTAGACGCAGTAACGTTGGCCAGCCGAAGGCCGGATTTGGGAACGAGCGTGCTCGATAAGGCCCGGAGTGTATCCGGTAAGATTATTGGGATCATTGCCTGCTTTTCTCGATATAGCGGCGGCTGATTTCTCGCGCCTGCGTCTCATACCAATCGGCCGCCTGTGTGCTGCCCTGGCTGCTGACGCGCCGGAGATATTCAGGTCCGAGCGCCCCGGTCTGCCGTCCGACTTCGCGGGCCGCCGCGCTCATCCATCGGTCCGCATCCGCCTTGCCATAAGAGGAAGCGCGGCGACGATATTCACCTTGCAGATTGGTGAAAGCCGCCGCCTGTGTGCGTTCAAGAACGTAATCCGGAACGACTCCGGTAGATGCCGGCGCTGTGCCAGCTTCTGTTCCACCAGTGCTTACATAGCTGCTGGCGATCTGACGCGTGCGGGACGTAAGCCAGTTGTCGGCTGCTTTTTGTCCGCTAGAACGGACGCGGCGATGATACTCCGGCGTGAGCGCCCCGACCTGTCCCCCGACACTCTTCAAAGTGGTGCTCACCCAATTCCTTGAACTCGTCGAGCCATAGGCTGCGAGGCGGCGTCCATATTCCGGATCAAGCACGTCGATTACCGTCTCTTTTAGCCGTTCCATGGTTGCCGCAGGAATGGGGGAGTTGGGCCGCGACGATTGCTGCTGCTTGCCCCTTTCCGAAGCCCGTCGCTCGCTGTTGATACGGTCCATTTGTGTATTGTAGGTGTTGATGGAGCCAATATTCTGATTCAGAATCATCGCTCCGAAATCCGTATCGAATATCTGCGCGCTTGCAGAACCGGGGAAAGCTGCGACAGCGGCCAGAAACGGCGTCAGAAATCGAATGCGCACGTCATTTCTCCTCGATGACTTCACACAGGAATCCAGACCATCCTACCTGGATCAAAAGAACTCGATCATCATCTACCTCGCCAGACAGAAGAGATACAATCCGATATGAATGTGGGATGACCTATTGGCGAAACCTCTTTCGCCCATCGGCGTGCGATGTTTCCATCGACAGATCGATTCCGGCATAGTGCTTCATGGCTGCTTTCCTCTTTCAGTTCGACAACCAGAAGGTGCGCCGCCCAGCCGGCCCGAGGAAGCAGCCACAAATTACACGATGACTCATAAGAGCGGAGCCACCGCCGCATCGAGGCGAGCTGGATCATGGCGAGGTAATTGGCGGCGAGCTTGCCGTTGTAGCCTGTTGGTGGGCGCGAACGGAGGCGGCGCTTGCCGGTGCGTCAGATCAGGCCGATCAGCCTTCCCGCGATCGCGACCGAGAGCCACGCTGCGACCACGACCACACCGGCCACCCGCCAATACCGGCTCGGATGGTCTCCAAAGGTCAATCGCCGGTCGAGGATCGCATAGCCGGCGACCGCCGCGGCGAGCAGCACGAGCTTCACCCAGAAGACGGGATTCGTATAGTATTTAT
The DNA here is from genome assembly GCF_057586275.1 of Sphingomonas sp. SRI_018. Taxonomy (NCBI): domain Bacteria; kingdom Pseudomonadati; phylum Pseudomonadota; class Alphaproteobacteria; order Sphingomonadales; family Sphingomonadaceae; genus Sphingomonas; species Sphingomonas sp. SRI_018. Next base: position 343,019 of record NZ_JBYCZO010000002.1, read on the forward strand.
AGGGTCCGGCGGCGACCAGCCCCGCCCCGGAAAGCACCACCATCAGCAGCGCGCCGACGAACAGCGGGCGGAGCGCATCCGCCAAAGCGCCGGCCCAGTCGCGCCGCACAAGTATCCCGGCGGTCGACAGCCCGACTGCGGCGACAACCCCGCCGAGCAGCGACAACGCGATGAGATGCGCCGCCTCGGTGAGAGCGAAGGCAGTGGTCGACTCCCGCAGGAATTGGCCCGGAGGTGTGTTCCCCAGCGCTTCGAACAGCTTCAGCAGCGACATGACGGCCCTTCAGACAAAATAGGCGATCAGGCGCCCGGCGGTGATGATCCCCGCCCAGAGCAGCAGCGAAGCGAGCGCCGCCGCCTTGACCGCGAGAGGGATCGGGTGGTCCACCGCGCCCCACGCCGCGATCCGGCGATAGCTCGTCGCATGGAACACGGCCATGTTGAGGCCGGCGAGCACCAGCAGCACGAGCTTCGCGCGGAGGAAGCCGTTCTGCCAGATATGCTCGGCCTGGGCGGCGAACAGCAGGCTGCCGCTGATCGCCATCACGGCGAAGCCGATCCAGGTGAGCGGCAGGAACTGGCGCGCGACCAGCGCCGCCGGCTGGCGGGCGAGCACGGCGCCGAGCAGCCTCAGGTCGACGATCGCGATGGTCCCGACGAGCAGCCCGAGGCCGAGGATGTGGAAGGTCTGGACCACCGGAAAGACGATTTCCGATTCGCGCAGCGCGGTGGCCCAGCCGGTCTCGGCGATCCAGTGGATGGCTTGGTAGGTGAGCGACATGGAACGGGGAGGGGATTGTCGGCCGCGCTCAGGACGGCCGGCGGCCGGCGGGCGCCGCTTCCGGACCGCCGTCGCCCGGCGTCCCGCCGTTGACCACGGTGCCGTTGGGCAGCGTCACCCGGCGCGCGTCGACGATCTTGGCGCCGCTCTTGGCCAGATAGCCGTCGACGATCAGCGTGTCGCCGATCTTGATGTCGCCCTTCTTGAAGCCGCGGCGGGACAGCGCGCCCGGCCCCGCCCCCTCGCAGGCCCAGTTCGTCACCTTGCCGTTCCGTCCGACGACGTCGACGTAGAAATAGGAATGGGGATTGGTCCACTCGATCTTGGTCAGCTTGCCGACCAGCCGGACCGGCTTGCTGGCGTCGTACATCGCCGAGAAGGAATGATGGGCCGCTGCCGCGGTCGCGGTCAGCGCAGTCGCAGAGGCGAGAAGCAACAGGAACGGGCGCATGACGTCATCTCCTTTGATCGTGCGAGTGCAACGGCGGCGTCCCGCGCCGCCAATAGCGATTGGCTATCAGCTCATGCCAACCGCCGTTCCGAAGGCGCTGGCGAGGCGCAGCCGCGCGCGGGGGAGGGTGCCGCCCGCGCCGATGCCGCGCAGCATCTCCAGGCGCTCGGGCCAGCGCGGCAGGGCGAGGTCGGCGGGATAAGTCTCATCGCCGTTCGCGATGCGGACGATCGCCTGCCGGTTGAGGCCGGACAGCAGCGCGATCAGCTCGACCAGCGGCGCGCGCAGCACGCGGTCGCGCCGCAGCACGGCCCAGGTCACGCACGGCCGGAACAGGCCGTCGAGCGGGACGACTGCCAGCCCCTCTTCACCGCCGGGATCGACGCCCATTTCCGCGAGCAGCCCGACACCCAGGCCGCGCCGCGTCATCGCCTTGATCACCTCGGCGTCGCGCAGCGTATAGGCGAAGCGCGGCGCGAGACCCGCCTCCAGGAAGGTGCGGGCAAGCGACAGCGGCGCCGTCCGCGACGTATCGTAGGTGATGAGCGGGAAGCGCGCGAGCTCGGCCAGGGTCGGCGGAAGCGAGCGCTGGGCCAGCGGATGATTCCCCGGCACCAGCGCCACCGGATCCCAGCTGAACAGCGGGATCGCCACGTCGCCGGCCGGCAGCCGCCCGTCGGTGCTGAACAGCATCAGGTCCGCGTCCGCCTTGTGGCGGTTCGCCTCGCTCGCGTCGGCGGCGAAGCCGAGCTCGACGTCGAGGTCGGGATAGGCGCGCCGCAGCTGCGGCAGGATATGCGGCAGCACGAACTGCGCCTGGATGTGCGTGGTCTCGATGCACAGCGAGCCACCCATGTCCGATCGCTGGTTGGCGACGAACGACCGGATGTTCTCCGCTTCCGCCGCGATGATGCGCGCGCGCTCGACGATCTCCTCGCCCGCGGCGGTCAGCCGTTCGAGGTTGCGTCCGCGGCGGACGAAGAGCTGCACGCCCAGCTCATCCTCGAGTTGCTTGAGCTGCTTCGACAGGCCGGGCTGGGTCGCGTTCACGCGCTCCGCCGCGACCGTGATGTTGAGCCCCGCATCGACGATCGCCAGCAGATAACGAAGCTGCGCCAGCGTCATCGCGGCGCGCGTCCCACGGCATCGGCCTCGATCCCCATCGTACCCCCCTCTGTCTATGTCGGGGGTAATCTCTACTGATTTGATGGGATATAAAGATAGTTTCGCTTCCAGGCCCTCATGCCTCACTTCTTGTCGTCATAGTCGTCGGGTGAGGGCGGGACGTCCGGCAAGGCGCCGTAATCCTTGCCGCGGTTGCCGTCGGGGCCGATCGGGCCGGGACCGGGACCGATGTGGGCGGCGTCGATGTTGTTCTCGTTGCAGGCATATTCGCTGAGCCCTTCGCGCGGCTTCCCGAGCACCCAGGTGCGCGAGAAGGTGAAGGGGCGCGTATAGTATTTGGAGTCCGTCACCTTCATTTCGAGGTGGATGTGGTCATGGTCGGGCCGCGTCCAGCGTTCCTCGACCACCGTCGCATCGCTCTGCGGGTTGGCATTCTCGTCGATCCACAGCTTGCCCTCGCTGCTGTCGTGGAAGCCGCTGGTCTCGATGACGAGCGTGTCGCCCTCCCAATGCCCGATCGGATTGCCGAAGTAGCGCGGCTCCTGGTCGGGATCGCGCTCGCGCCCGTCGATCGGGACGAAGCGATGGGTGTTGTAGAGATAGAGCACCGCGAGCCGCTGCGGCGTGTGCAGGATCTCGAAGGGCAGTCCGCTGGCGTTGTGCCGCGGAATGCCGCCCAGGATGCAGAGCGCCTCCGGGTCGATCGTCTTGGTGAGATTATATTCCAGCGCGGCCTTTCCGGCCGGCGTGAACGGCAGCTGGAAACTGGGCTGGTCCTTGCCGATGTTCCCGCCCGGTTTTCCCGGCTCGCGCAGCGGTTTCCAATAGCCGGTGAGGTCGGGCTTGCCGTCCAGCCCGCGCGGGGCCGGACGGGACGGACCGGTCGGCTCCTCGCCGCGCAGGCTGGAGCCTTCGCCGAAGTCGCTGCCGTATTTGGCCGCGGCGGGTCCGGGCGCCTGCTGCGCTGCCAGCGGTGAGGCAAATGCCAGCATGGCCACCATCGCCGCAACGCGTTTCGCTCGATCGCCCACCTGATCCTCCGAGAAAATCTGGAAGGCGCGATTATGGGCGACGGCGGGAGCGCGCGCCCATAACAACTCGTCATGTGGCTATGCCGCGGCGCGGGTCATGCCGATCGCTCACTTCGTCATAGCCATTGGTTCTTTGCGCGAAACGGCTGCGGATCGGAGGCAAGGGCTCCCTGTTCGGAGTCGACGATGCCGAGGCGCCTGGCCGCAATCCTGTCCGCGATTGTCCTGACCGGTTGCGGAGGCACGGCCGGGCGTCACGAACCGCTCCCTCGCGGGACCATCCAGTCGATCATGGCCGATGGGGTCGATCCGTCGGCGGATGCGATCTGGGCGGCGGTCGGCACGGTCGAGACGGCGGCGGGTACGCGGACTGCCGAGCCCCGCACCGAGGCGGATTGGCACAAGCTGGAGGAGCAGGCGCTGCATCTGATCGACGCGGCGAAGCAGCTCGACGGCTTGCCGCCGGCGGTGCCGCCGAATGCCGAGGTCGCCGATGCCGACACGCTCGGCACCCGGACCGGTGCCGAGATCGATCGCGACATTCAGGCGGACCCTGCCGCATTCCGGGCGCAGGTGCAGACACTGGATCAGGCCGCGCGCGAGATCCTTGCTGCGCTTCGCAAGCGCGACACCTCGGCCGTGCTGACGGCGGGCGAGCGGCTCGATGCGGCCTGCGACGCCTGCCATTTCCAATACTGGCACCCGCGCACCAGGCCCCAGGCGATGCCGGCGGCGGAGGAATTCGAGAAGCACCGGCTCTAGCCCGCCCAACCGCAAGCAGCGGTGCGGTCGAATGACGAAGGGAAAGATCATGACCTCGAACGCTCATCCGAAACCTGCCCGCCGCCATGTGCTGGGCTTGCTCGGCGCATCGCTGCTCGCGTTGGCGCAAGCGGCACATGGGCAGTCGATCGTCTTCGATCCCCATCTCGACCTGCCGCCGTCCGCCGCGTCGCCCGAATGGACCGGCGTTGCGGACCCCGCCTCGCAGTTCGATCTGCAGCGTGCGCGGCAGGGCGGTCTCACCGCCGCCGGTATCGCGCTGTTCGTACCGCAGGGCGATCGCAGCCCCGCGGCGCTCGCCGAAGCGAAATGGTCGCTGACCGCGCATTATCGTGCATTGCGCTCGCTGACCGACGGAAAGGCCGGCGCGGAGCTGGCGCTGGCGCCCGACGATGTCCGGCGCATCGTGCAGGCGGGAAAGTTCGCCGTCGTCGAGACGCTGCTCAACGCCTGGCCGCTCGGTGACGACCTCGACGAGATTGACCGCTGGTATGGGCGAGGCGTCCGGTTCTTCGGGTTCGTCCACGCCGGCAACAATCAGTTCGCCGATTCCTCGCGGCCGGCGCTGGCGCGGGGCGACAAGGCCGACGAGAACGGCGGCCTGTCGCCACTCGGGCGCGACGCGGTGACGCGGCTCAACGATCTCGGCGCCGTGATCGACGTATCGCAGCTTTCCGATCGCGCGTTCGATCAGGTGCTGGCGCTGAGCCGCGCGCCCGTGATCGCGAGCCATTCGGGCCTGCGCGGCCGGGTGGACGTCCCGCGCAACCTCACCGACGCGCAGCTCGACGCGCTCAAGGCCAAGGGCGGGGTGATCGGCATCGTCGCGTTCAGCGCCTATACGCATATCGACAGCGCCGCGACGCAGGCGGCGATCGCTGCGTTGAAGCAGGAGTTCGGCCTCCCCGCCACCGGCGCCGGGACGCTCCCGTCGGACCGTCAGGCGGACTATGCCAGACGCCTGGCGGCCATCCGCGCCGCCGAACCGAAGGCCAGCCTGTCCGAGTTCGTCGACGCGATCGACCTCGCGGTGAAACGCATCGGCGTCGACCATGTCGCGATCGCGTCCGACTTCAACCATGGCGGCGGCGTGACCGGCTGGTCGAACGTCGGCGAGACGGCGAACGTGACCGCCGAGCTCAGGCGCCGAGGCTATTCGCAAGGCGACATCGACAAGCTCTGGGGCAGCAATCTGCTGCGCGTGTGGCAGGCCGCGATCGATGCGAGGAACCCCGGTTACGTCGTGGCCAGATGAGCGAAGCCTGCTCCGTTCTGCCCGCGCCCCGAAATCGGAGCGCGGGCCTTTCCTAGAGTCTGTCCTGGCCCGATAGAAACGGTGTCTGTGCTCCTGCGAAGGCAGGAGCTTTGGCCACAAGCGCCACCCGGTAATCCAGGGCTCCTGCCTTCGCAGGAGCACGCTTCCACTTCATTTGAACAGACCCTAGAATTTGTACCTCAGCGCGACCGACCAGAAACCGCCGGCGGCGCTGATCGGCCCGTTGTTGGTGTAGGAATATTCCTGATAGGCCGCGAGCAGCGGTTGCGGCAGCCTGGCCGGCTTGACGTCGAACAGGTTGTTGATGCTCCCGCTCAGCGTGAGCTGCCTGGTGAGATCGACCGAGATGTCGAGATCGGTGACCCACAGACCGCCGACGCTGTATTCGATCTCGGTCAGCCCGGCATAAGAGCCGGAGGTCGCGACCGTGGTCGGGGTGCCGAACCGCCTGATCTTTCCATAGTGCGTCTCGCGCACCAGCAGCGACACTGGCCCCTTGCGCCAGTTGACGGTCAGGATCTCCTTGTCGCGCGGGGAGAGATAGCGCAGCGTGTTCTGCGATCCGGTGCTGAACACCGGGATGTTGAACGCTGCCAGCACCGCGGGCGTCGGCGCGATCCGCGTGACCTTGGTGTCGTTGAAATTACCGGCGAGCGACCAGTTGATCCGGCCCCATGAACCGAGGTCGAAACCGTGTTCGATCGTCGCCTCGATGCCGCGGGTGCGGCTGTCGGCGGCGTTGATGAAATAGCTGATGCCGTCCAGCCGGCCGAACCCCGCCGCCTCCACCAGCACGCCGGATCCTGGATAGAGCTCCTCGCGGAAGGTGGTCGACTGGGCGATGCGATCGCGCACGTCGATCTGATAGGCATCGACCGCGATGCTGAGCCCCTGCACGGGCTCGGCGACGACGCCGACGCTGTAGTTGGTCGATTTCTCGGGCTTGAGCGGCTTGGCCCCCAGCGCCCGCGCTTCGGGCGAGTTCACCTGGAGGACATGATTGACCGAGGTGTTGGCGTTGCCGGTGTTCTTGTACGCTTGAGCCGCGAGCGCCGGCGCATGAAAGCCGTTGCTGATCGTGCCGCGCAGCGCGAAGCCGCCGCCGAAATCATAGCGTGCGGTGGCGCGCCCGGTGACGGTGTTCCCGAAATCCGAATAGCGCTCGAAGCGTCCGGCGAGATCGATCAGCAGATCGGGCGTCGGATGGAGCGCGACGTCGCCATAGGTGGACAGCGCCCAGCGCCGGCTGTGGGTCTCGTCCTCCGGGCGGAAGCCGGGCAGGGCCTGGGATCCGCCGAGCGACGCGCCGAGTCTCTTGCCGGCATTGGGGCCGTCGAGCACCGGCTGGCCGCCATGGGTATAAGACTGACGGTCGCCGGGGGTGAGGGCGTGCCGCTCCTCGCGATACTCCGCGCCGAATGCCACATCGATCGGGAAGGGCAGCAGGTCGGTGTAGCTGCGGCGCAGGTCGAGATTGTTGGTCCAGTCCGAATAGGCGACGCGGCCGATGTAGAAGTTCGTCTGGCTCTGCAGCCCGTAGGTCGGGTTGATCGAGTTGCGGACGTAAATGTCGATGACGTCGCGGCCATAGGTGGAACTGAGGTCCCAATTCCACCCGGCGAGATCGTCGCCGCGGATGCCGGCGGTGATCGCGTAATCGTCCTCGCTGATCGCCTCGACGGGCGTGAACCCGTCCGGATAGATGGCGCGGACCACCTCGTCGCGGCTCGGATGCCGGAAGTTCTGCGGCGCCGAGGAGGTGCGATGGGCAAAGGTGGCGAAGCCGTACAGTTCGGCGGTCTCGCCGAGCTTCTGTCCGATGTCGCCGCTGATCGTCTCCAGCCGGAACGGCGCATGGCCCTGGTTGATCCACGCATTGTTGTCGCGCGTCGCCTCGCGCGGATTGGGGGTGGCGCCGGCGGGCAGGCGCGGGGACGAGGAGAGATTGCCCGCGGGCAGGATCTGCTGCCCCGACGCGTTGAGCGGGAAGTAGAACAGGAAGCTCGAAGGGATCGGGCTGTTGCGGATGACGATCTTCTGGTCGTCGATCTGTCCGGCGAGATGCAGGAAGCCGCCCTCGCCGAGCTTCACCCCCAGGTCGGCCTTGAACTGTCGAGTGAGGCCGTCTCCCTCATAGAAGCGGCCGACACGCGCCGAGACTTCGCCGCCTTCGGCCGATTTGTCGGTGATGATGTTGATGACCCCGGCGATCGCATCCGACCCATAGATCGCCGAGGCGCCGTCGCGCAGCACCTCGATCCGCGAGATCGCGCCGCTCGGAATCAGCGAGAGATCGGCGGGTGCCGACGCGCTGAAGCCGCCCGCGCCGAGGAATGCCGTCGAGTGGCGCCGCTTGCCGTTGACCAGCACCAGCGTCTGGTCCGGATTGAGGCCGCGCAGCTGGCCGGCGCGGACCATGCTGCCGACGTTCGGCGTGCCGACATTGGGCAGGTTGAAGGACGGCAGCAGCGAGTTGAGCGTCTCGAGCAGATTGGCCTTCTTCGCCTTGTCCACCGCATCGCTCGACAGGATGTCGACCGGCGCTGGGCTCTCCGCCGCGGTACGGTTCGCCGCGCGCGAGCCGGTGACGAGGATGGTGTTCGCCTCGTTCTCCGCCGCGGCCGGCGTCTCCTGGGCATGGGCCATATGCCCCAGGGCCAGCGCAAGCGCTGCAACCGATGTGCGGCCGACGAAAGTTGCTGGTGATCGCATGAGCCCCCCGATCGAAATCCCGAATGGAGGGGTGCTAGGGCAGGCAGGCGCCGCCCGGTCATGGCGATTGGTTACATGCTTATGTCAGCGGACGTGATCGGCATCGCCGATGTCGCACGGTGCGCGAATGGGTGAGAACTGACGCGGCATGTGGGGTCGATCTATGGTGCGCACTCCGTCAGCGTTCGATGGCACAGTTCGATGAGCGCGGTCTTCTCATCTTAGTTCGGGCGGCAGGTGAGTTAGTCGCATGAGGGAATGGAGCGGTCATCGAGGGGCGGCCACAGACCCCACTTCGGACCGTCACTTGAGAGTTGAATGGGGATTGGCTGCCCACCTATTGACACCGAAGGCCTACCACGCTCGTTTCAGCGGAACAGACGGCCCTCCTGCGACTTCTCACTGCGCAGGATTGAAGAAGAAATAGTGCTCGATCAGCTTCCCGTCTTTCGCACGGGCAACATCGACGCCGGTCACGGTGATTTCACCAGGCGGGCCGCCTTTCCACCGCGCCGTAGCGACGCCGTGATGCCCTAAGCCCGGCCCGTCGATTTCGAAGCGGAATCCGGCCGGCATGTCGGCAAGGACGCCCGCCACGACCTCGGAGATGGCTTGATGCCCGCTGACGGCACGTGTCGGCTCGAAGATTGTTGCATCGGTATGGTAGATTTCGTCGATTGCAGCGAGCCGGGCGGCGTCGTCGCGTTCGTTCCAGACGCGCTGAATGCTCGCGTGCAACAGTTCGACTTCTGGCGCTTCCGACAAAATTACCTCCCGTGCTTACGTGCTTGGCCACCCATCACGTGCCCGCGAACATATCATTGGGCGATACCGTACCGCACACTCAAGTCATTCCGATGAAAGACAGGTATCAAGCCGCCCGATCTCGAACCGGAACGGTGGCAAACGGGGCGTTTCCTGCCGGTCCAGTCTCGGTGCGGTCTAACCGGCTTCAGACGTCAATAATTGAGTGGAAATGGGGCTCCGCTCCTCGTCGCGGAAGAGCGCGGGCGCCGTATTCTCCTGCCGGCGCCACGGGATCAGATCACGCATAGCCATGATTCTCTCCTTGGTTTGCTGGCAAATGGGCCCGCCGCCCTGAGCGGCGCGGCGGACCCGATCGTCCTAGGCAGCTTCGAGCTGCCTGGTTTCGGTCATGGCCTTCGAGGAGTCCTCGATGCGGCGGCCGTCCTCGCCGCCCGAGCCGATCGCGATCTTGCGCGGCTTCATCGCCTCGGGGATCTCGCGCACCAACTCGATCGAGAGCATGCCGTCCTGAAGGTCCGCATTCTTCACCTGGACATAGTCTGCCAAGCCGAATCGGCGCTCGAAGTCGCGCGCGGCGATGCCGCGATGGATATAGCGGCTGTCGTCGCTGTCCTTCTTGCGGCCGGTGACGAGCAGCATGTTCTGCTGCGCAGTCACTTCGATCTCGTCGGGACGGAAGCCGGCCACCGCCATGTTGATGCGGTAGCGGTCCTCGCCGTCGCGGACGAGGTCGAACGGCGGGTAGCCGTCGGTGATCTGCGAAGTGAGGCCGTTCTCGAGCAGATCGAACAATCGGTCGAAGCCGACCGTCGAGCGCCGGAACGGCGAGAAGTCGTAGTTGGTCCTCATATCCAAGTCCTCCTATGAGCAACGAGTCTATGAAGATGCGTCCGAGAGAGCGGACGCTCTCCATGCCGGATCCATGCCGGCATCCGGCAGCATTTATCTGGTTCGGGCGAAACGGCTTTCAAGAGGTTTCAAGGGCTTGTTTCGCATCGTTTCCGCACGTGGGGAGCAGCCTGCGGTTCACTCGATCGAGATGATGCCATCGACGGCGCGCCACTCGGCCGGCCGGATCAGCCGCTCATGTTCGATCCGCACCGAATGGAGCGCCGCCTCGATCTCGCGGCGCCAGTGATCGAGGAAATCCAGCAGCACCGGAAAATCGGGCGCCAGATCATATTCCTGCCAGACGAACAGCTGCAGCAGCGACGGCGCGTCGGGACGGTGATAGTGAATTTCCGCCAGCGTCAGTCCATAGCCTTCGAGCTGGGCCAGAAGGGCACGATCGGTCACTGGACCCTCGCTCCTTCCTCCGGCCTGTCGAGCTGGCGAAGAGCCGCGAGCACATCGTCAACCGGAACCGGATGTGGCAACTCAGGCGGCTTGCGCAGCGCCGGCTGGGACTCGACCGCAAATCGGTCGGATGCCCAGGAGGCGAGCACCATGCGTTTGACCTCGGGCATGATCGCCGAGTGTGCGAGAACGTCCTTCGGACTCTTGAATGGAAGCCGAGCGCTGTTCGACACGCGATAACCTCCTTCCTTCAGTCGCTCCTTTTCCTCGGGCACGAACGCCCGAGCATGTAATTTGTTGAACCTTATCATCAGCTTCAAGCTCAAGATCACGTAAGAATCCCTCTTGGCAGTCGCTGGGCCAGAGTGCTAAATAGGCGCTGCGGGTGTCCGGAAGCGGCTGTCCGTTTCCTCCGGCGCCCGCGGTCGCCGTGCCGCATTCGGGCGGCGACCCTTCACGAACATTGCTGGCAAATGGAGGTTTTGCAGATGCATTTCCGTCCCTTGCACGACCGCGTGCTCGTCCGTCGCATCGAGGCCGAGGAGAAGACCGCGGGCGGCATCATCATTCCCGACACCGCGAAGGAAAAACCGCAGGAGGGCGAAGTCGTCGCCGTCGGCGCGGGCGCGCGCGATGACAGCGGCAAGCTCGTCGAGCTCTTGGTCCAGCCCGGCGATCGCATCCTGTTCGGCAAATGGTCCGGCACCGAGGTCAAGATCGACGGCGAGGAGCTGCTCATCATGAAGGAAAGCGACATCCTCGGCGTGATCGAGACGACCGCGGAGCTGCGCAAGGCTGCCTGACTTCAACCGATTGGCAAGGAAAGGAGTGATTTGAGCAATGGCTGCCAAGGAAGTGAAATTTGCGTCGGACGCGCGTGATCGCATGCTGCGCGGCGTGGATACGCTTGCGAATGCAGTGAAGGTGACGTTGGGGCCCAAGGGCCGCAACGTCGTGATCGACAAGAGCTTCGGCGCACCCCGCATCACCAAGGACGGCGTCACCGTCGCCAAGGAGATCGAGCTCGCCGACAAGTTCGAGAACATGGGCGCGCAGATGCTGCGCGAGGTCGCCAACAAGCAGAACGATCAGGCCGGCGACGGCACCACCACCGCCACCGTCCTCGCCCAGGCCATCGTGCGCGAGGGCTCCAAGGCCGTCGCCGCGGGGATGAACCCGATGGACGTCAAGCGCGGCATCGACATGGCGGTGAACGCCGTGGTCAAGGATCTCGAGGCGCATGCGAAGAAGGTCAGCGCCAACAGCGAGATCGCCCAGGTCGCCACCATCTCCGCCAATGGCGATGCCGAGATCGGCCGCATCCTCGCCGAGGCGATGGACAAGGTCGGCAACGAGGGCGTGATCACCGTGGAGGAGGCCAAGAGCCTCGAGACCGAACTCGAGACGGTCGAGGGCATGCAGTTCGACCGCGGCTATCTCTCGCCCTATTTCATCACCAACACCGAGAAGCTCCGCGTCGAGCTGGATGATCCCTACATCCTGATCCACGAGAAGAAGCTCTCCAACCTCCAGGCGCTGGTGCCGCTGCTCGAGAAGGTGGTGCAGTCGGGCCGTCCCCTCCTGATCATCGCGGAGGACGTCGAAGGCGAGGCGCTCGCCACGCTCGTCGTCAATAAGCTGCGCGGCGGGCTCAAGGTCGCGGCGGTCAAGGCGCCGGGCTTCGGCGATCGCCGCAAGGCGATGCTCGAGGACATCGCGATCCTCACCGGCGGCAACGTGGTCAGCGAGGATCTCGGCACCAAGCTCGAGAATGTCACGGTCGCGATGCTCGGCCGCGCGAAGAAGGTGGTGATCGACAAGGACAACGCGACGATCGTCGACGGCATCGGCACCAAGACCGACATCGATGGGCGCATCGCGCAGATCCGTCAGCAGATCGAGACGACCACGTCGGACTATGATCGCGAGAAGCTCCAGGAGCGCCTCGCGAAGCTCGCCGGCGGCGTTGCGGTGATCCGCGTTGGCGGTGCGACCGAGGTCGAGGTCAAGGAGAAGAAGGACCGCGTCGACGACGCGCTCCACGCCACGCGCGCTGCCGTGGAGGAAGGCATCCTGCCGGGTGGCGGCATCGCGCTGCTGCGCGCGCTGAAGGCGCTGGAAGGCCTCCAGGCCGCCAACGACGACCAGCAGTCCGGCATCGACATCGTTCGGCGCGCTCTGCGAGCGCCCGCGCGGCAAATCGCCGAGAATGCCGGCGAGGACGGTGCCTATATCGTCGGCAAGCTGCTCGAGCAGAACGACTACAACTGGGGCTTCAACGCCGCGAGCGGCGAGTATGAGGACCTGGTGAAGGCCGGTGTCATCGATCCGGCGAAGGTGGTCCGTACCGCACTCCAGGATGCGGCGTCGGTGGCCTCGCTGCTGATCACGACCGAGGCATTGGTCGCCGAGCTACCCAAGGAGGAGAAGCCGGCACCGATGCCTTCGATGGATTATTGATCAACGAGAATGGGCTCGGCCATCGGCCGAGCCCACCCTCCGCGACGACTACCGACGGGGCGATTCTGTCAGCACCGCAGCTCCAACGCAGCGGACGGCGTCCTCCGTGTCCGGCCCGGAAGGCGTACGCCGGCTATTGATCCCAAATGTGCTCGCCGGTGGCGGATACCTCGCTTTTACCGGCGAGAATGGAGTCGGCGATGGATGCATAGTGCGCCAGTTCCGATGCCGACCAATATTCGAATTCATCGACGAAGCTCTGCTCGGCATGAACGATACGGCCGCGGCCATCGGTCGCAAACCATTGCTCGCGCATGGCCAAAGTCATCAGATTGCCGACATGCGAGGGAGAGATGCGGAAATGCCTCGCCAGGTTGCGATAGGACAGCGAAAGCGCATTCTCCTCTGCCAGGTGCGCATAGATTGCCGCCATGACTGCGGCGAGGATGAGATAGCCGCAATCCTTGGTCGCGAAATGCATCACGCGCGGAAAGGGATCGAGTAGGGTGCCGTTGCCGGCCAGCACGAACGCGGCCGATCGGTAGACGAGCTCGTTCTGTAACGTGGAATCGCTCTCGATCCGGGATGCGCGAGGCTCGATCGGGAGCTCGAGCGCATCGGCGGCGCGCAGGAAGGCGAGCATCGAGCGAGTAATCGCGGCGGTGAGTTGACGCGACGGCGCGAGAATATGACCTCGCGAGCGGCTGTTAGCAGGTTCGATCGTCAGCAACCCGCCGGCGCGCAGGCCGGCCACGATGCTGGCGGTCTGACGTGGACTGAGGCTGCTCGTCGCCTGGAGCCGCGCCAGTGTCGGCAGCGGCCCGCCATAGTGGCGCCAGGCATGATAGTGGTGGATTTGGAGAAAGCCGACCATGTAGCGGCCGAACTGGTTGAACAGCTTGGCGATCGGCCAGCCATCGGGATCGATCTCGATCATTTCGCGGCAATAGGCGGCCAGCGCCGGCCGCAGGCGCGGATGAGCCAGGAACGCGTTCGCGCGAGCATCGCTCCGGACGAGCAGCGGCGCGGCCTCAATCCCCATAATTCCCTTGTTCATGCAAAGTTTGGACTCGTGGGCGGTTATGGCCGCGGATTATTAAGTTCAACCATATCCGGAACAGCTTGCCGCCGTTTCCGACGATTGTCGCCCGATGCTCCGTGCTCGGCCAGTCGATCGGACGCGCGCCGATCGCTTGCCGGCAAAAGGGGGTAAATCGACATGCGCAGCAACTCTCTGCGCCGCGCGCTGGCGGCTGGCACGGCGCTCGGGACACATGGCTTCGCGGCTGTGGGCATCGGTCTCGCGCTGATCGCTGTGCCCGACGCTGCACGCGCGCAGACCAACAACTACTGGCTCGGCGGCGACGGTCGCTGGGCGGACGCGAGCCAATGGAGTGAGGGCGTTCCGCCAAACTCCTCCCTCGACGCCCGGGTCCAGACCGGCGACGACATCGCCATCGATACGCCCGATGCACGGGTCGTCACGTTGTGGCTCGAATCCGACGAGAGCGCCCCCGCGCGTGCCGTGGTGACGAGCGGCGGAACACTGTCCGCCAGTTACGTCATGATCGGTGAGCTCCCGAATCAGTCCGGCGAACTGGTCGTCGACGGACCGGGAGCCAAGGCCCTGGTGACCGGTTACCTCGCTTTCGGGCGTACCGGCGGCGACGCGACGGTCGCCATCACCAACGGCGGCTTGGTTCAAGCCGGCGTTACGCAGGCGTACGGCAACGGCGGCCAGGCCCGGCTCGTCGTCGACGGAGCCCAGTCGGAGCTGAGGACCGAACTGCTCCAACTCCGCGGATCGGGCGCCGCCCCCGCTCTCGTTCAGATCGCCGCAGGTGGCCGCGTGAGCGCCTCCAGCCTCTTGCTCGAAGGCGATGTTGGGATTTCGCTCAACGACGGCATGCTCGCCGCCTACGACGTCTCCGTCACCGGAGGCGCGAACGAGATTGCCGTCACTACGGCCGGAACGCTGCGGCTCGGCACGACGATCGGCGAGTTCGGCGGTACGCTCTCGCTCACCAAGATGGGCACGGGAACGCTTCAGCTCACCGGTGATCACGCATATTCCGGCGGGACGACGATTTCGCAGGGCATCGTGCGGGCGCTCGGCGCGGGCAGGAACTCGATCGGCGACGCGTCCGCCGTCACGATCGCGGCCGGCGCGACGCTCGCGCTGACCGGCGGCGGCGGCGCGGCGGGGCTCGAGGACGACGACGAGACGATCGGCTCGCTGGCCGGGAGCGGCACGGTGGCGCTCGGCGCGCAGACGCTGACCGTCGGCGCCAACAACGCCAATACCACCTTCTCAGGCTCGATCAACGGCACCGGGTCCCTCCGCAAGACGGGAGCGGGCACGCTGACGCTCGCCACGGCCAACAGCTATTCGGGCGGGACGACCGTCGCGGGTGGCACGCTGGTGCTGCAGGCGAACGAGGCGATCGGTCAGGGGCCGCTGACGCTCGCGGGCGGGACGCTGGTGGCCAATGCGGCCGTCCAGCAGGTCGCCGCCTTGAGCGGAACCGGCGCCATCCAGGTGAACAACACCCTCACCGTCAACCAGGCCGCCGACACGCTTTACGCCGGCACCGTCTCGGGCTCCGGAGCATTATGGAAGGCGGGCGCCGGCCAGCTCACGCTCGTGGGCGTGCTGTCGGGAGGCGTGCGGGTCAACGTATCGAGCGGGACGCTCGCACTGTCGGCGGCGAACAGCTATTCCGGCGGGACGACGATCGGCAACGGCGCGAAAGTCATCGTCGGATCCGACCAGGCGCTGGGCACCGGCGCGATATCGGTATTCGCCTCGGGCGGCGGGCAGGTCGAGGCGGGCGCGAACGTTACGCTCGCCAACGCCATCGTCATCAACCGAGCGGCCGCCAACGCCAACCTGGCAATCACCGGGGACCGCGATCTTCGGCTGAACGGCGTGATCAGCACCGGCGGCAGCGGCACCGGCGGGGGCCTGATCAAGCGGGGCAATGGCGTGCTGAGCCTGGCCGGCGCCAACACCTATAGCGGCGGAACGGTGATCGAGGGCGGCGCCATCCGGCTGCTGAACGATCGCGCGCTCGGCACCGGCGCGATCCGCATGGCAGGCGGCACCACGCTGAGCTTTGCCGGGTCCCCCTGGCAGACCCTCGGCGCGCTGACGCTCGACGGTGACGTGATGCTCGACGTCGACCAGTTCCAGAATGCGTCGCTCAACCGCACGATCTCGGGCACCGGCGGGTTCACCAAGACGGGGCTCGGCACGCTGAGCCTCTATGGCGACAACAGCTTCGACGGGGACATCCATGTCCGCGAAGGCAGGCTGTGGGTCGACAATTGGGCAGGTATGGGCAATCGCGCGATCGCCGACACCGCGCTGGTGACGGTGGACGCGGGCGCCACGATCGCCTTCCAGAAGTCGGAGATCTTCGGCGCGCTGGCCGGCGCCGGCCTGGTCGACATCACCTACGCTGGGGACTTGGGACTCACCGTCGGTGGGTCCGACACGGATTTCACCTTCGCGGGCAACATCTCGGGGGGTGATCCGACCAATCCGACCTTCCCCAGCTACGGCCTGACCAAGATCGGGAGCGGCACCTTCACCCTCACCGGCGCCAGCGATTCGCAGCGCGGTGTGTACGTGGCCGCCGGTACGCTGGCGGTGGAGGGCTCGATCGCGAGCTCGCTCGTCGACGTGAACGGTCGGCTGACCGGCGGTGGCAGCATCGCCGGGATCGTGCAGCTCTATGGCGGCGGCACGCTGGTCGGCGCCGCGGGGCGGACGCTGTCGATGGGCGGCCTGATCATGAATCCGGGGGCGATCCTGGACGTGACGCTCGGCGCGCCGGGCAACGACGCACTGTTCGACGTGGCGGGCAATCTGCGGCTCGACGGCGCCGTCAACGTCACCGACGGCGGTGGATTCGGCGCGGCCGGCGTCTATCGCCTGATCAGCTATACGGGTACGCAGAGCGGGAGCGGGCTGACGATCGGGTCGGTCCCAGGCGGCGTCGACCGTGCCAACCTCAGCGTGCAGACGGGCGTCGCCGGCCAGGTGAACCTGGTCTCCAACGCCGGGCTGACGTTGCGCTTCTGGGACGGCGGCAATGCCGGCCTTTACGACAACGGCGCGGTCAACGGCGGTTCGGGCCTGTGGACCGCGGGCGGGCGGAGCTGGACCGATGCGAACGGGTTCGCCAACGGGCCGATGCGGCCGGTGCCGGCGTTCGCGGTGTTCCAGGGCTCCGCGGGGACGGTGACGCTCGACACGGGCAGTCTGCCCGCGGTCACCGGCATACAGTTCGCGGTCGACGGCTACCGCCTGACCCTCGGCGAGATCGCACTCGACGGCGGCGCCTTCACCTCGGTCCGCGTCGGTGACGGCACGCTTGCCGGGCGCGGGATGACCGCACGCATCGAAAGCGCGCTGATCGGCAACAGCGGCCTGCTGGTCAACGACCTCGGCACGCTGATCCTGTCCGGTAACAACAGCTATACCGGCGGGACGCGGGTGGATGCCGGCACGCTGATCGGCAGCGTCCGCTCGATCCGCGGCGATCTCGAGAACGGCGGCACCGTCGTGTTCGAGGAGGAAGGCAGCGTCACCTTCGCCGGCGACATCTCCGGCCTTGCCAGCACCTTCGGCCAGATGATCAAGCGCGGCGACGGCGAGCTGATCCTCGGCGGTTCGAACAATCTCGACTGGAGCGTCGAAGCCGGCACGCTGACCGCGCAGGCGGCGGCGTTCACCGGCAATGTGGCGATCGGCGATGACGGGCGGCTGGCGCTCTCCTCCGGCG
Source organism: Sphingomonas sp. SRI_018 (assembly GCF_057586275.1). Lineage (NCBI taxonomy): Bacteria > Pseudomonadati > Pseudomonadota > Alphaproteobacteria > Sphingomonadales > Sphingomonadaceae > Sphingomonas > Sphingomonas sp. SRI_018. Next base: position 360,492 of record NZ_JBYCZO010000002.1, read on the forward strand.
CGGCGCCGGGGCGCGAGGTCGTCTACCGCTATACGTTGTCCGGCAGCGGGGCCTTCGATGTGAGGGGGGCGGGGACGCTAGTGCTCGAAGGCGCGTCGGGCGGCTTCTCCGGCACTACCAACGTCGCGGGATCGGCGCTGCGGGTGAACGGCAGCCTGGGTGGGATGCTGCAGGTCGGCGCGGATGGTGTGCTAAGCGGCAGCGGCAGCGTGGGCGACGTTCGGGTCGATACGGGCGGCCGTCTGGCCGGGATCGCCGGATCGACGCTGGAGCTGGCCAGCCTCGAGCTTTCGGCGGGTGCGGCGATCGACGCCACCTTCGGCCGTACGAGCGACCCGGCGCTGTTCGATGTGGCCGGCGGTCTGACGCTGGACGGAACGCTGAACGTCGGCGGAGCGACGCCGCTGCAGGCCGGCATCTATCGGCTCATCAGCTATGGCGGCGCGCTGATCGATCGCGGGCTCGAGCTCGGCGCCGTGCCGTCGGGTCAGGCTGCCAGCGATTACTTCGTCCAGACCGCTGCCGCCGGGCAGGTGAACCTGGTGTCGTCGGCCGGCGCCGATCTGCGTTTCTGGGACGGCGGCGACCCGGCGCGCCACTTCAACGGTGCGGTCGACGGCGGCGCGGGGACCTGGCGGCTTGGCGACAGGAGTTGGACCGGCGCCGACGGCAGCATCAACGCCGGCCCGACGCCGCCGGGCTTCGCCGTTTTCCAGGGGACGGGCGGGCGAGTCGTGCTCGACGATGGGGCGGGCGCGCTGTCCGCGACCGGAATGCAGTTCGCCGTGGACGGCTACAGCCTGAGCGGCAGCGCGCTCGGCCTGGCGGGAAGCGACGGACGGACGGTGATCCGCGTCGGCGACGGCACGGCAGCAGGCGCAGCCATCACCGCGCGCATCGATGCCCCGCTGACCGGCGCGACTGCGTTGGTCAAGAGCGACGCCGGGACGCTGATTCTGGGCGGCGCGAACAGCTATTCGGGCGGGACCATGATCGAGGGCGGCGTGCTGTCGATCGCTTCCGATGGTGCGCTGGGTGCGGCAGGCGGCGGCATCACCTTCGCCGGGGGCAGCCTTGCGGCGACGGCCGACCTGGCGACCGACCGGGCGGTCACGCTGAACGGCACCGGCACCTTCTCGGTCGCCGACGGCACTGCGCTGACGCTGAACGGCGCGCTGTCGGGCGCCGGCGGACTGGTGAAGCGGGGTGGGGGCGAGCTGATCCTTTCCGCGGCGAACGGCTATGCCGGCGATACCGTGGTCGAGGCGGGCACTCTGTCCGGCAGCGCGGAGGCGATCCGCGGCAACCTGTCGCTGGCCGGCACGGTGCGGTTCACCCAGCAGAACGACGCCGGCTTCGCGGGCAATCTCGCCGCACTCGGCAGCCATCCGGGACAGGCGGTGAAGGCCGGCACCGGCACGCTGACGCTCGCCGGCACCAGCAACGTCCGCTGGTCGGTGGACGAAGGCGGCCTCGCGACGGCGGCTTCCCGCTTTACCGGCGACGCGGCGGTGGCGAGCGGCGCGTCGCTGCGCTTCGAGGAGGCAGGTGACGCGAGCTATGCCGGCGCGCTCTCGGGCGGCGGCAGCTTCGTCAAGGCCGGCGTGGGCCTGCTGACGCTCACCGGGAATTCCGCTGCGTTCGGAGGCGCGACATCGCTCGAAGCCGGGCAACTCGTCGTCGACGGCAGCCTGGGTGGCCGCCTGACGGTCGGATCGGGGACGACGCTCGGCGGCCGGGGCGCGGTGGGCGACGTGCGGGTGGCGGACGGCGGTCATCTCGCCGGCGGGGTCGGTGCAATGCTGACACTCTCGAGCCTGGAGCTCGGCTCCGCCGCCCAGATCGATGTCGCGCTCGGGGCGCCCGGCCGTGCGGCGGTGTTCGATATCACCGGCGACCTGACGCTCGACGGGACGCTCAACCTCACCGACGCGGGCGGCTTCGGCGCCGGGATCTATCGCCTGTTCGATTATGGCGGCACGCTTGCTGATCGCGGGCTGGCGATCGGAACCATCCTGCCCGGCATGTCGCCGGACGACCTCGCCGTGCAGACCTCGGTCGCGGGACAGGTCAATCTGGTCTCGTCGTTCGGAGCGGAGCTGCTCTTCTGGGACGGCGGCGATCCGGGCCGCCGCGACAACGGCGCCGTCGATGGCGGCGCCGGTGTCTGGCGCGCGGACGGCCGCGCCTGGACCGACGCGACCGGCGCGGTGAACGGGGCGATGCGCCCGCAACCGGGCTTTGCGGTGTTCCAGGGGCCCGGTGGAGACGTGACGATCGACGGTAGCGCCGGAGCGTTGTCGGTCACCGGCCTCCAGTTCGCCGGCAAGGATTATCGCTTGTCCGGCGACACACTGACGCTCGCGGGGGAGAATGGTCGCACCATCGTCCGCGTCGGTGACGGCAGTGCAGCGGGCGCCGCCATCTCCGCGACCATCGCGGCGGCGCTCACCGGCACCGGCGACCTGGTAAAGACCGACCTCGGCACCCTCGTCCTATCCGGCGCCAACAGCTATTCGGGCAACACCTTTGTCGAGGCGGGAACGCTGATCGGCGATGCCGCCGCAATCCGGGGCGATGTCGCCGCTGCCGGAACGGTGGTGTTCGATCAGGCAAGCGACGCGACCTTTGCCGGAACGATCGGTGGTCTGGGCAGCGCGAACGGCTCGGCCGTCAAGCGCGGGGCCGGCGTGCTGACATTGGGCGGCGCAAGCTCGCTCGACTGGACGATCGAGGCCGGCAGTCTGGTGACCAGGGTCCAGTCCTTCACCGGCGACGCCGCGATCGGCTCGGGCGCGTCGCTGCTATTCTCGCAGGCGGAGGACGGCACCTATGCCGGGCGGCTCAGCGGTCAGGGCAGCCTGACCATCGCGGGAAGCACGGTGCGGTTGACCGGCGACAGCTCGGGCTTCGCCGGCCAGGTCCGCGTCGAGAACGGCGTATTGAATACCGCTGGCAAGCTCGGCGGTGCGCTCACCCTCGGCACGGGGGGCTGGCTGCGCGGCAACGGCGCGCTCGGTTCGGTGACGATCGCGAGCGGCGGCACGGTCGCGCCGGGCAACTCGATCGGCACGCTCACCGTCACCGGCAACCTCGTCTTCGCGCCGGGCAGCCGCTACGAGGTCGAAGTCGATCCCGCTGGCGCCGCCAGCGATCGCATCGACGTGCTCGGCGTCGCGACGCTCGCCGGCTCGGTCGTCCATGTTGGGCCGGGCGGCAATTACCGGCCGCGCGCGACCTACACGATCCTTACTGCCGTCGGCGGGATTCAGGGCAGTTTCGGCGCGGTGACCTCGGATTTCGCCTTCCTCGATCCAAGCCTGGGCTACGCCGCCAATACCGTGACCCTGACGCTCGAGCGCAACGACATCCGCTTCGAGGACGTCGGCGTCACGCGCAACCAGCGCGCTGTTGGCGCGGGGCTGGAGAGGCTGACCTTCGGCAACCCGCTCTACGACGCGCTGGTGATGACGGACGCGGCGGGGGCTCGTGCCGCGTTCGACGGCCTGTCGGGCGAGATCCACGCCTCGACTCGCGCGCTGCTGGTCGAGGACAGCCGCCTGCCGCGAGGCGCGGCGTTGCGCCGGATGCGCGAAGCGGACGGCGAGACCGGCGTCGCGATTTGGGGTGAAGCCCTGGCAAGCTGGGGCCATCTCGGCAGCGACGGCAACGCCGCGCGCGTCGAGCGCTCGGCCGGCGGCGGTCTCGTCGGCATCGAGGGGCTCACCGACGGCGGCACGCGGCTCGGGGTGTTCGGCGGCTATCACCGCGACGACATCAACGGCCGCGGCAATGCCGATGTCGACAGCTATCATGTCGGCCTTTATGCCGGAGCGCGGTTCGGCGCATTGGCGCTGCGCACCGGCTACGCCTTTGCCTGGCATGACGTTTCCGCTCGGCGCACCGTCGCGTTCGCCGGCTTCGACGACCAGCTTCGGTCTCGCTACGGCGCCTCGACCGCCCAGGCCTTCGGCGAAATGGCCTATCAGCTGCCTGTCGCCGGAGGCTCGTTGGAGCCGTTCGCCGGCCTTGCCCATGTAACGGTCGACGCGGAGCACGCCCGGGAACGCGGCGGCGCGGCCGCTCTCGATCTGGCGCACGGCACCCTGTCGACCACCTTCACGACCCTGGGCCTGCGCAGCGCCGGGGAGATTCCGCTCGGGGGCGGCATCACGCTCCGTTCGTCGGCCGGGTGGCGGCATGCGTTCGGCGACCGCTCGGCCGAGCTTCAGGCGAGATTGGACGGCACACGCTTCACCATTGCCGGCGCTCCGATCGCGCGCGATGTGCTGGCGGCAGAGTTAGGTGTCGGCGCGGCGCTTGCCAGGAACGTCCGGTTCGATCTTTCGTATGACGGCACGATCGCGAAGCGAGCGCAGGATCATGCTGCGCGAGCGTCGCTATCATGGCGCTTTTAAGAAATCATTGGCGGGGAATCTTGCCGTCTTCAAATGAGTAGCAATCGACTCCTCAAACGGTCGCAACAGCGGGTCGTGTCTGGCCTCGAGGAAGTATTCTGCCGACCGGCGCGGCGACTTTTCCGATTCTGCCTGCGGCACGGATTTGTGTCCTCCAGGCGCCCGCACCAGCCGGGCAAGTAGGAAGCGTCCTGGTGCCGAGCGGCCTCCAATGCCTTGGCCACCGCCCGCTCGAAGTCGTCTCAACAAGCTTCGGCTAACCCGGCGGCTCAGGAAATCCGCCCAGAGGAATTCCGAATAGGGCGTAGCGTCCTTGGCACAATCACCCGAGCGCCGCAGTTCGCCGGCAAGCGATCGATACGGATCGTCCTTCATCGCGCCGATCCACTTGGGAAGCTTGTCATGCGAATGATGCGCCTGCAGCATCGAACGGGTGCTCTGGCTCTATACAGCGGCGGGTGGGGTCGGCGGCGTTGATCATTGCGATTGCGAGCATCGGCGCGCGCTGGCCGGCACCGCCGCCATAAAGCGCCGATCGGCGCTCCATGGTATAAGCGACCTGCAATGGCAGATGGACGCGCCGCACCCGACGATGCGACCGCCAGCGGCGAAGAGCGCGCGTGCGACGCTATACCCGTCCATCTGAGCCAAGGTCGGCTTTCCCATATTCGCGCGCCAAAACCCGCCAGGCAGCTTGCGGCCCAACTGTGGTCATGAACCGTCGTATGTCGCCTCTCCGAATCACCTTCAACATATTGGCTGAACGCGATGGAGGGACCCGAACCGCCACCCAGTTCTGAGGTTCATGGAATTGCTTATGGTATGGCCTCCGTGTTCTTGAAAAAATCACTATTAGTCAATGTATTGACTGGCCATTTTCGAGTCCTCTTCTGGCACCACTTTCCCGTCCACGGACGTCCAAGAACGTCCCGTAAGTGGCTCGGAAACAAGCGCTTTTTCTACTACTTTGTCCGGCGAGGTTCGGGTGGGTTTGCCCACAGATACCCCGCTTTTGGGGTACTTTTCGGGGCCCATGATCCACCCGTTTTCGGATGGAGATACCCCCTTGGCGCTCACCGTTCTCGCCATCAAGAATGCCCGGCCTCGAGCAAAGGCGTACAAGCTCTTCGATGAGCATTCGCTCTTCCTCCTCGTCACCCCGAGCGGTTCGAAATACTGGCGACTCAAGTATCGCTATCTCGGCAAGGACAAGGTGCTGTCGCTCGGCGTCTGGCCCGAAGTCAGCCTTCCGGAGGCACGAGAGGCGCGTGATGCCGCCCGCAAGCTGGTCGCGGACGGCATCGATCCAGCTGCGGAAAAGAAGCTCAAGCGGATGCGGGCGCAGTTCGACGCCGGCAACAGCTTCAAGTCAGTCGCGGAGGAATGGGTCACGAAGATCACCCGCGAAGGCCGCGCCGGGATCACGCTCGAAAAGGTGCAGTGGCTGCTCGGGATGGCGTATTCCGATATCGGGTCGCGCCCGATCAACCAGATCGAGGCGCTGGAAGTGCTGGCCGTGCTGCGCAAGCTGGAAGCGACGGGACGCTATGAAAGCGCCAGGCGCATGCGCAGCGTTATCGGCCGCGTCCTCCGCTACGGCATCGCGACTGGCCGGGTGCAGCGGGACGTGGCCGCCGACCTAAGGGGCGCGATCGTTGTCCCGAAGACCCGACACTACGCGGCTATCACCAACCCCAGGGACGTGGGTGAGCTGCTGCGCGCGATAGAGGCGTTCTCCGGGTACGGCATCACCAAATACGTGCTACGGATGTCGCCGCATGTGTTCGTCCGGCCGGGCGAGCTGCGTCAGGCCGAATGGAGCGAGTTCGATTTAGAGCGCGCGAGCGGCCGAACGTTAGCCGCCATGTGGCCTGCGACGCCCGCGAGGAAGAACTAGGAGAACCATTGGTGGATCACCACCATCAATCCGCGATCCAGCTCGAAGAACATCAGCAGACCTGTGCCCGCCATGGGGGAAGAACGCGCCGATCGTAAGTGGCGTCGCCCATCCTCTAAACGTCGGCAGCTTAGGCATCGGCGTGCGCTGGGACGGCGAGGCCCATCGCATCGAGATGGCGCTCCAGTTCGGTGAGATGCGCGGCATCGACGATCGCCCCGACATATCCGTCGGGCCGCACCAGCACCCAGTCGCCTGTCGCGACGCCATAGGCATTCTGGAAGTGCCGTTCCCGGTCGACCAGGGCCTCATCGGCGCCGATGCGGTGGATGTGCAGACCCTCGCGTGGAGCAACCCCGGTGCCACCGGGCTCATAACCGAGCAGCGTCCAATGCGGCCCGGCGAACAGCTCGAATAGGCGGCGATCCTGGCCGGCCGCTCCGGCCACGGGTGCGTCGGGTGCCCGTTCGCCGGCGAGCAGCATGCCCTCACGCGCCGGCACCTCGAGCGACAGCGGCGAATCCGGATAACCGATGTCGAGTTGATGCACCTCCCGCCCGCGCCGCATGTCGCCGCGCTTCGCCGCATCGAGCAGCCTCGTCGCGAGCCCCAACATCGCCCCGGCGACCGGCCGGCGTTCATCCTCATAGCTGTCCAGCACCGCGGGCGAAGCCCCGGCGAGGGTCGCAGCGATCTTCCAGCCGAGATTATAGGCGTCCTGAACGCTGGTGTTGAGGCCCTGTCCCCCCGTGGGCGGATGGATATGGGCGGCATCACCCGCGAGAAACACGCGTCCGACCCGATACCGGTCGGCGAGACGCGCGTTCATCGTATAGGCCGAGGCCCAGGAAACGCTCTCGATGCGAATCCCGCTTCGTCCGATCCGCGTGTCAACCATCGCCTGGAGGCCCGACGCGGTCAGGTCGGCGTCGCCTTCGAGCGGGATCGGGGCCTGGATCTGGAACATCGGCGTACCCGGCAGCGGACAGAAGGAGATCTGGGTCTCCATGTCGCCTTCATTGAAGCGATGCCAGGCATCGCGCCCCAATCCGGTCAGCACCACGTCGGCGACCAGCGCGCGGATGCCCAGCGTCTTGCCGGGGAAGTCCAGCTCGAGGCTCTTGCGCACGAAGCTGCGGCCGCCGTCGGTGCCGACCAGATAACGTGCGCGCACCGTCTGCTCCCCGCTGGGCATGAGCAGCCTGGCGGTCACGCCTTCGTCGTCCTGCACGAACGCGACGAGCTCGCATCCGAATTCCGGCCGGTGCCCCAGCTCGGCAAGCCGCTCGCGCATCACCCGTTCGGTGAGGAACTGCGGGACGAGCAGCGCGAGGTGGAAGGGTTCGGCGGGCGTCGGAGCAAAGGATTCCGCCACCAGCGAGTCCTGGAAGCTGCCGTCGCTGCGATATTCGCGCAGCGGCGGGTAGAGCCCGCCTGTGGCGACAATGCGGTCGAGGATGCCGAGATCCTCGAAAATCTCCTGGCTACGCGGTTGAATACCCTTGCCGCGCGAGCCGGGGAACGGGGCCGGCAGCTTGTCGATCAGACGGAACCGTACGCCCCGGCGCGCAAGCTCGATGGCCAAGGTCAGGCCGGCGGCGCCGGCGCCGGTGATCAGCACGTCGATATTTGCCGCTTCCATGTTGGCCTCCATTGCGTGTAAGTTGCACATATCCATCGGGAGCCGGACAGTGTCAATAAAGAAAGTGCATCCTACACATATTTCGGAGGCGCTCCCCCGACTGCACCGCTCGCTCCTCGACATCGTCGCGGTGATCAACGAGCCGGAGCGGGACGAGGAAATCCTGCGGCTGGCCGGGCTTACGCTCGAGCGTGCGCTTTTCCCGCTCATCGTGGGGATCGAGCGGCTGGGGCCGATCGGGGTCGTCGATCTCGCCGCGAAAGCCGGCCGCGACTATACGACCGTGAGCCGTCAGGTGGCGCGACTCGAGGAGCTCGGCCTGGTCGAGCGCCGCCCTAGCGCGGCGGATCGTCGTGTGCGGGAGGCGGTGATCACCAAACGCGGCAAGGCGGCGACCGATGCCCTGGATGCCGCGCGCGAGCGGCTGGCGATCGAGATGTTCCGCGACTGGAGCCGGCAGGATTTCGACGATCTGGTGCGGCTGCTCCGGATGCTCGCCGACGGTATGAACCGCGACATCACTGCTGGACGCGACATCGCTCCGCCCGATCGGGAGAGCTGATCGGCGGGCCGGCCGGAAAGGTCGTATGAGACCATTGAGAAACCACCGCGGTTCTTCCGGATGCCGCGGCCACGCGGGCGGCTCGCTTCAGGTCTCCGGCCGCGTCGACGAATAAGCGATCGAGGCGATACGCCACCACCGCCGCCCTTGACCAGCTGTCAGCATTCGCTGTCTGGCCTCACAATGCGCGGGCGGTCCGCGACGGCACGATCCGGACGCTCGAGGGCCGCACGATAGCGAGAACCGGGCCTCTGCCTGTCGCATCGGCTGCGCAAGACGATGACCGACGAGGCCTGTGATGTCGTGATCGACACGATCTCGTTGACGGTTCGCTATTGTACGGCGAGCATGTGATTGCGGGCGAGGAGGACGGCGAAGTGCTGATCTCCGCAGCCTGTCAGCGTGCTGACGTGCCTGCAACGAGTGGAAAGTGGTTGCTCCACGTCAGCGGATGAGATGCTCTGCCTGGAGGGCGTTCAGCATCATGATCACGACACCGGCCGCCACGATAGGGAACAGGATGATATAGGCGATGACATTGTTTCTGTAGAGGCTCGGAGCGTCATCCCGATATACCCGCTTTTCTGGAACGCCGGTCACGACGTAACCGTGCATCGCGGCGGTGTAGAGTTGCCTGGCCAAGTGCCAAATAGCCCACGGTCCCGGAACGAAAACTGCGAGCAGCCACAGAAGATTCGAGCGCCCCGCGATCGGGGGAACGGCCCATAACAACACCGGCGCCGCAACAGCGATAATGATTGCGAACATGCTGCGGCGAGTAAGCACGATGCTGAACTTGTCCTCCGCTGGCATCAGCGACAGGTGGCGATGAAATCGGCGACCGTCGTCGGCGGCTGCTGCGCCACCGCCGCCGGAACGACCGCCATCGCCAGCGCGAGCGCCAGCCCGGCAAGTCTCATGAAAAACCCTCCCGCACCTTTCGATGCGGGAGGGCTATGGAGCACAGGGTCAGCCGTCAATCGGCCCGCGATCAAGCGCCCTGCGGGGCCGGATTGCCGAACGGTCCCTTGGGTCGGCGCGTCTTGGGCACGGAGGTGCCGCTGACCGGCACCGGCGCCGCCGCCGCACCGGAATCGCCGCGGTCGATCGTTTCGCCGGCAAGCAGCCGCTTGATCTCGTCGCCGGACAGCGTCTCGAACTCGAGCAGCGCCTGCGCCAGCGTGTGGAGCTGGTCGCTGTGCTTGGTGAGCAGCTCCTTGGCGCGGGTGAGGCCGGACTCGACGATCCGCTTGATCTCGGCGTCGATCTTGAGCGCGGTCTCGTTCGACATCTGGCGCGAGCGGTTGACCGAATAGCCGAGGAACACCTCCTCGTCGGCCTCGGCGTACTGGAGCGGCCCCAATTCGTCGGACATTCCCCAGCGCGTCACCATGTCCCGGGCGAGGCCGGTCGCGTACTGGATGTCGCTCGACGCGCCCGAGGAGACCTTGTCGTAGCCGAAGATGATCTCCTCGGCGACGCGGCCGCCCATGGACACCGCCAGGTTCGCGTACATCTTGTCGCGGTGGTAGCTGTAGCTGTCCCGCTCCGGCAGGCGCATCACCATGCCGAGGGCACGGCCGCGCGGGATGATCGTCGCCTTGTGGATCGGGTCGGACGCCGGCTCATGCAGCGCGACGATCGCGTGTCCCGCCTCATGATAGGCGGTCATGCGCTTCTCGTCGTCGGTCATGACCATCGAGCGGCGCTCGCTGCCCATCATGACCTTGTCCTTGGCCTCCTCGAACTCCTGCATCGCCACCAGCCGCTTGCCCTTGCGCGCGGCCATCAGCGCGGCCTCGTTGACGAGGTTGGCGAGGTCGGCGCCCGAGAAGCCCGGCGTGCCGCGGGCGATCGTGCGCGCGTCGACGTCGGGCGCCAGCGGCACCTTCTTCATATGGACCTGCAGGATCTTGACCCGGCCCTCGATGTCCGGGCGCGGCACCACCACCTGGCGGTCGAAGCGGCCGGGGCGCAGCAGCGCCGGGTCGAGCACGTCCGGCCGGTTGGTCGCGGCGATGATGATGATGCCCTCGTTCGCCTCGAAGCCGTCCATCTCGACCAGCAGCTGGTTGAGCGTCTGCTCGCGCTCGTCGTTGCCGTTGCCGAGGCCGGCGCCGCGATGGCGGCCGACCGCGTCGATCTCGTCGATGAAGACGATGCACGGCGCCGACTTCTTGGCCTGCTCGAACATGTCCCTGACACGGGAGGCGCCGACGCCGACGAACATCTCGACGAAGTCGGAGCCGGAGATGGTGAAGAACGGCACGCCCGCCTCACCCGCGATCGCGCGGGCGAGCAAGGTCTTGCCGGTGCCGGGCGAGCCCACCAGCAGCGCGCCTTTCGGGATTTTGCCGCCGAGGCGGGCGAACTTGGTCGGGTCCTTCAGGAACTCGACGATCTCCTGCAGCTCCTCGCGCGCCTCGTCGATGCCGGCGACGTCGTCGAAGGTCACGCGGCCTTCCTTCTGCGTCAGCATCCGCGCGCGCGACTTGCCGAAGCCCATCGCGCCCGATCCCGAGCTCTTCTGCATCTGCCTCAAGACGAAAAAGGCGATACCGAGGAACAGCAGGAACGGCAGCGACTGGTAGATCAGCAGCAGCCAGATATTGGTGCCCTCGTCCGGACGCGCGTTGATCTGGACGCTCTTCTTGCGCAGATTCTGGATCAGCGTCGGGTCCTGGATCGGATAGGTGCGGAACTTCTCGCCCGAGGAGAGCGTGCCGGTGATGACGTCGCGCGATATGTTGACGTCCTTGACCGTGCCTTCGTCGACCTTGTCGAGGAAAGTCGAATAGGGGATCGAACTCCCCGCGGTCGCGGTCGAACGGCCGTCGATCAGCGTGACGAACAGCGCCAGCCCGAGCAGGATCGCCACCCAGATCAGCAGGCTCTTCATCCAGGGGTTGCCGCCGCCGTTGTCCTGGCCGCCGGGCTGCTTGTCGTTGTCGTTCATCGCGTGGGAATCACCTTTCCGCCCGATAAGATAGGACTTGGCAGGTTAATGGCAATGGAACGGACGAGGGATCGGGTCGATCAGTGCGGGCGGCGCGGCGGGGCTGCGGCGAAACGCCAGCGCCCGCGGGAGGGGCGGATCGCCACCCCGGCCTGCGTCGCGCCGCTGCCGGATTCGAGCGCGTCGAGCAGCGGCTCGACATTGGCGGCGTCGGACCAGGCAGGGCCGGTGATGCCGGCGACGCGGCGGATCTCGGCGATTCCGCGGCGCACTGCCCGGCGGCGAAGCTCGCGCGGCAGTCCGGCAGGGTCGAAAGTCAGGGCGGCCCCGTCGATCCGCGCCCGCTCCGCCCAGAGCTGGTCGAGCCAGGCGGCGAGCGCCTGTTCCGCCTCGGCGAGGTGTGCGGCGCTGCGAGCGAGCCCGGCGGCGTCGAACCAGCGGTTCTCCTCCAGCAGGCGCCGCACGCGCGTGCGGTCGAACGCGTCGTCGCGGTTGCTGGGGTCGTCGACGAACGGCAGGCCACCCGCCTCCACGATCGCGCGCAGCTCGGCCCGGCTCCAGTCGAGCAGCGGACGGATCAGCGGCACCACACCCAGATCGCGCCGCACCCGGACCGCAGCGAGCCCGGCCACGCCCGACCCTCGCGCCGCGCGCATCAGGAGGGTCTCGGCTTGATCGTCGCGATGATGCGCGGTGAGCAGCGCCGCGGCGCCTTGCTCCTCCGCCCAGCCACTGAGCAGCGCATAGCGCGCCTCGCGCGCCCGCGCCTGGATGCTGGCGCCGGCGATCGGCTCGGCCGGAACGAGTGTGGCGTGGGGAATGCCACGCCCACTGCACCAGGCGGCGACCATCGCCGCTTCCTGGGCGGAGGCGGCACGGAGGCGGTGATCGACGGTGGCGACCACGATGCGGCCGGGAAAGGCGGCATGCGCCAGCGCCAACATCGCCATGCTGTCAGGCCCGCCGGAGACGGCAAGTGCCAGCCGCTCGCCTTCATCCAGCCCGCGCCCGAGCGCCGCCGCGACGTCGACGGCGAAACGCTCGGGGTCGGTCACGTCACTGGCACTTGGCAGCCGCGCGACCCTTGGCGATGTCGGCGGCCATGGCGGTCGTGATCTTGCCGGCATAAACCGAGCTCAGCTCGCTGTAGACCTTGCATGCATCCGCCGGCTTCTTGAGCTGGACCAGCGCCTGCGCCAGGTAGAACAGGCTGTCCGGCGCCCGCTCGCCGTCCGGGAACTTCTTGTAGCTGTCGTAGAAAGCGAGCGTCGCAAGGTTGGGCTTGCCCTCGTCCAGATAGGCGCGGCCGAGCAGGTTCTGCGCATAGCTCGCACGGCGGTGCTTGGGGAATTTGTCGGCGACCGCCTTCAACGCTGCCTCCGCCTCGGGATAGAGCTTCGCCTGCCACAGGCGATAGCCGTAGACATAGCCGTCCTCGGCCTCATCGCCGGTCTTGGGACGCTCGATACCAGCCGCGGCGCGTGCCGGATCGGCACCCGCGGACGCCGCCGGGCGGGTCGGCGTGACCGGCGGCGGCGCAGCCTCGGCCGGCCCGCCTACCGCGGGGGCATCGCCTGCCGGGACGCCGCCGCCCTCCAGCGCCTTCAGCCGTGCGTCGGTCGCGGTTTTATAGGCGTTGAACGCCTCCTCGAGCTGGCGGACCCGGTAGTTGGCCTGCTCGACCTGCCCGGTGACGTTGCGCACGCCCGCCTCCAGCGCGCTCACCCGCGCGGTCAGGTCGACGAGCCCGCCGCCCGCCGGCGTGCCCGGTTCGGCGATCGGGGCCTGCGGCGCAGTGATCTGCGGCTCGACCGTCATCCCGGCGCCGCCCGGGAACACCTTCCGCTGCACCGCGCGCATCTCGCTCTCGAGCTTGCCCACGCGACCCTCGAGCCCGCTCTGCGCCTGCGCCGGAGCAGCGAACCCGAGCGTTGCGGCAACCAGCGCCGCGGCCAAAACGATACGCATCCTCATCAATCCCCGGTGTCTCGAACCCAGGGCGCCCCTATCGCAGCTTTGGCGTCATGCCGCCAGTGTCAGGGGACGGCGGTCGCGTTCGATCCGCCGGCCGCAGCCGGCGCCGCGCCGCGCGCGAGCAAGGCGGCGGCGCTGATCGGCACGTCCTTGATCGCGACCTTGCCGTTGCCGAGCGGCGCCACCTTCGAGCCATTGACGGTGACGTCGAGCTTGTCCGGCCGGCCGATGTTGATCATCGGCCCGTTGGCATCCATCGGCACGTCGTAGCGCTCGCCGGGCGCCAGCGTCTTTATCAGCAGCGTATTGTTGGCGGCGTCATAGATGCGCACCCACACCTCGTCGGTCGCGGTGAGCGTGACCTGGCCGCCGGCCGGCGTCGGCGCGGGCGTCGGCACCGCCACGGTCGCCGTGTCGGCCGGCGCCGCCTGAGGCTCCGCCGTCGCCTCGGCCGCGGTGGGCGCGCTGTCGCCGCGGAAGATGCCGGTGCCGTACCACAGGCCGATGCCGGCCAGGATCAGCAGCGCGAGCAGCGCTCCGCCCCATACCAGCCCGCTCGGCGGCGTGCGCGAGGGTTCGTCGGCCTCGTAGATCGGCGTCGCCGGCTCGCGGCTCGGCAGCATCGACAGCTCACCCCGCACCTGCGTGCCGAGTGTCACCTCGTCGACGCCGACCGCGCGGGCATAGGCCTTGGCGAAGCCGATCGCATAGGTGGTGGACGGCAGGCTCGCATAGTTGCTCGCCTCGATCGCCTCGAGATGGCGCTGAGGGATGCGCGTGCGGGCGGCGACGTCGGCGATTTCCAGCCCCTGCGCGATCCGCGCGTCGCGCAGGACCTCGCCCGACTGTTTCGGGAACAAATTCGCGTCGCCTTGCGCCTCGCCTTCGACCATCGCCGTCTCCGTGGGGGCCACGCCACGAACTGCGGCGCGCGGGTGTGTCCCATGGCCCCGAAGCGCTTGTCAATGGCGGAAAAGCGCGATTCGGTGCTGAACCCGAACTCCGGAGTCGGCTCTGATGAAGTCAAATCGTGCTCCTGCGAAAGCAGGAGCGCAGGCCGCAAGCGGGTCGGCAGTGATCCTGGGCTCCTGCTTTCGCAGGAGCACTGACACGCTTCGATCTAAGAAGACTAGTCGAGCACGACCCCGTGCGCCCGCGCCCATTCTTCCAGCACCCCCCTCAGGTCGCGCGACGGCGGCGCGGCGAGCCATTCCCGCATCTGCGCCATGATCGCCGCGCGGTCGAGGCTGCGCACCATCGCCTTGATCGGCCCCACCGCCGCCGGAGTGATCGAGATGCGGTCGATACCGAGCCCGATCAGCGCCATCGCCTCCAGCGGCCGTCCGCCCATTTCGCCGCAGACGGCAAGCGGCTTGCCCAGCGCCTGCGCCGGCGCCGCGACGCGGGCGAGGAAGCGCAGGATCGACGGGCTCAGCCAGTCGTAGCGCAGCGCCAGCTTGGGATGCGCGCGGTCGGCGGCGAACAGGAACTGGGTGAGGTCGTTGGTTCCCACCGACAGGAAGTCGAGCCGCGGCAGCAGCTGGTCGAGCACCTCGGCCAGCGCCGGCACCTCCAGCATCGCGCCGTAGCGAATCTCGTGCGGCATCTTGCGGTTGCGGCCGGCCAGCCATTCGCGCTGCGCCTCGAACAGCGCCTTGGCCTCGTCGAACTCCCAGGGTTCGCTCACCATCGGGAACATGACGTTGAGCTGCCGCCCGGCCGCCGCCTCGATCAGCGCGCGCGCCTGCGCCTTCATCAGCCCCTCGCGCTCCAGCGCCAGCCGCAGCGCGCGCCAGCCCATCGCCGGATTCTCCTCCTCGCCCATCTCGTCGTGGTTGAGGTAGGGCAGCGCCTTGTCCCCGCCGATGTCGACGGTGCGGAAGGTGACCGGCTTGTCCGCCGCGGCGTCGAGCACGTCACGATACAGCCGCTGCTGGCGCTCGCGCTGCGGCAGCGTCGCCGAGACGAGGAACTGGAACTCGGTGCGGAACAGTCCGATGCCGTCGGCCCCGCTCAGGTCCAGCGCGGCAACGTCGTCGCGCAGGCCCGCGTTCATCATCACCGTGACCCGATGTCCGTCCTTGGTGACCGGCGGCTGGTCGCGGAGCGCAGCGAAGGCGGCACGACGCTTCTGTCCCAGCGCCAGCTTGGCCTCGAACGCCTCCTCCATCGCCGTCGAGGGGCGGACGATCAGGCTCTCGGCAGTGACGTCGAGCAGCAGCTTGTCGCCTTCCGCCACCAGCCGGCGGAGGTCGCGCGCGCGGCCGAGCACCGGCACGCCCATCGCCCGCGCGACGATGGTGACGTGCGCGGTGAGGCTGCCCTCCTCCAGCACCACGCCCTTGAGCCGCCGCCGGTCGTACTCGAGCAGCTCGGCAGGCCCCAGGTTGCGCGCCAGCAGGATCGAATCCTCCCGGAGGCCCATCTGCGCCGCGGTGCCGAGCCGGCCCGAGACGATACGCAGCAGCCGGTTGGAGAGGTCCTCCAGGTCGTGCATGCGGTCGCGCAGCAGCGGATCGTCGATCTCGCGCATCCGCATCCGCGTGCGCTGCTGCACGCGCTCGATCGCCGCCTCGGCGGTCAGGCCGCTGTCGATCGCCTCGTTGATGCGGCGCGACCAGCCCTCGTCATAGGCGAACATCTTGTAGGTCTCGAGCACCTCATCATGCTCGCCGCCGACGCCGAACTCGGCCTGCGCCGCCATGCGCTCGATCTGGTCGCGCATCTTGTCGAAGGCGGAATAGACGCGGCGCCGCTCCTCCTCGATGTCCTCGGCGACGGTATGCTCGATGACGATGCGCGGCTGGTGGAACACCGCGACGCCCGCGCCCATGCCGTCGACCAGCTTGAAGCCGCTGATCCGCGCGGTCGCGGTCGACTGCGGCCGGGTAGTGCCGCCGCCGGTCATGTCGATCAGGCCGGCATTGGCGATCAGCTCGCTCAGCACCATCGCCACCGTCTGCAGCGCCTCGATCTCGACGTCGTCGTAGCGCCTGGGCTCGACATGCTGGACCGCGAGCACGCCCACCGCGCGCTCGCGCCGGATGATCGGCACGCCGGCGAAACTGTGGAAGCGTTCCTCGCCCGTCTCCGGCCGATAGGCGAAGTCGGGATGGCTGGCGGCCTCGTCGAGGTTGAGCGTCTCGACATTGCCGGCGATCGTCCCGACCAGGCCTTCGCCGGGCGCCAGCTTGGTGACGTGCACCGCCGCCGCATCGAGCCCGCGCGTCGCGAACAGCTCGAGCACGCCTTCGCGCAGCAGGTAGATCGAGCAGACCTCGCTCTCCAGCGCCTCGCCGATGATGTCGACCACCGCGTTGAGCTTCGCCTGCGCGCTGGTCCGCGCCGCCATCACGTCGTGAAGGCGGACCAGGATCTCGCGGGCGGAGGCGGCGGCGGTGAGGGCCATGGCCTATCAGATAGACGGGGCCGGTGCCAACGCAAGCGATAGCTGCAACGGTTGCCTGCCGCCCGCTCGTCGCAAATCGATTGCTTTGCGGCAGCTTGCGGGCAAATAGCGGGAGCGAGGGCACGGAGGGGGCCGCATGATCATGAAGTTCGGTTCGTTTGCCTGCGCGCTGGCCATGAGTGCGACGCTCCTGCCGGCGGCGGCGCATGCCGACGACCCCCGCGATCCGGCCATGCGCAGCGCCGCGGCGCGCGCACGCGATAGCGCGACCATCAGACGGATGAACCAGGATCAGCTCGACTATGTCCGCCGGCGCGACGGCAGGAATTGGCAGAACTATCGCGACGCGCGCGACACCTATGCCGACGCCCATGCGGAATACAGGCGCAAGATGGCGGCCTGGCGCCGCGCCGTCGCCGCCTGCAACGCCGGCCGCTGGGAATATTGCGACGATTGAGCCGGCGAGCGGGTGCGGCCGGGCCTGAACGGCTCGCTCGATATCTGGCGCGAATCTGGGCCAGGTCGCGTCGGGTGACGCCGATAAGCCCGACCATCGCGCTGTAAGGCTGGCCCTATTTCCCGTGGATCGTCTGGCCCGCCGCGCACATCGCCACGAACTTGGCGATCCGCGCCGCGCGCGTTTCAGGCTTCTTCGCGTCGTGAATGCGATGCAGGATCGCGTAGCGATTGGCGCCGGTCAGCGTATCGAAGAAGCTGCGCGCGGCCGGTTCGGCGTCCAGGGCGGCGGCGAGATCGTCGGGCACTTCGGCGGCCGAGGCCGACGCATAGGCGGCATCCCAGCGACCGTCAGCCTTCGCGCGATCGATCTCGGCCTGCCCGGCGGCCGCCATCCGTCCCTCGGCGATCAGCTCGATCGCCCGCGCCCGGTTGTTCGCCGACCATTTGCTGCGTGGTTTGCGCGGGGTGAAGCGGGTGAGGAACCAGGCGTCGTCATAGGGGGCGAGCTGACCGTCGATCCAGCCGTGGATCAGCGCGCCGTCGATCGCCTGCGCCTTGGTGACCGAGGACTCCGGATTGCCGGCCTTCGCGAACTTCAGCCACACCCCCGGCGAGGTCCGCGGCTGCACGGCGAGCCATTCCTCCCAATCGGCGGCATTGGCGAAGGCGCGGATCGGAAGGCCATTCCGCTGCTCCATGTCACCCCGCCCGCTTCTCCAGCGCATGCGCGGCCTCGGCCATCAGCGTGGCGACGATCTCGGCGACCGGCTCCTCCCTGGTCACCATGCCGACCGACTGGCCGGCCATCAGGCTGCCGTGCTCGACGTCGCCGTCGATCACCGCGCGGCGCAGCGCCCCGGCCCAGTAATGCTCGATCTGGAGCTGCGCCTCGGCCATCTCGATGCCGCCTTCGTCGAGCGCCTGCGCCACCTCGCGCTGCTTGGCGGTGAAGAGCTCGGTGCCGGCATTCTTGAGCGCGCGCACCGGGATCACCGGCAGCCGCGGATCGACCTGGACGCTGGCGACCGCATCGCGGGCGGAGGCGCGGAGGAACGCTTTCTTGAAGTTGGGATGCGCGATGCTCTCGGCCGCGCAGACGAAGCGGGTGCCGAGCTGCACGCCGGCCGCGCCCATGTCGAGATAGCCCGCGATCGCCTCGCCCCGGCCGATGCCGCCGGCGACGAACACGGGCACGTCGGCGGCGACCTCGGGCAGGATTTCCTGCGCGAGCACGCTGGTCGAGACCGGGCCGATATGGCCGCCGGCCTCCATCCCCTCGATCACCAGCGCATCGACGCCCGAGCGGATCAGCTTCTTCGCCAGCGCCAGCGCCGGGGCAAAGCAGATCAGCTTGGCGCCGTTGCCCTTGATCGCGTCGAGACTCCCCGCCGGCGGCAGCCCGCCTGCGAGCACGACATGGCTCACCCGGTGCCTGGCGCAGACCTCGATCAGGTCGAACAGCTGCGGGTGCATGGTGATCAGATTGACGCCGAACGGTCGGCCGGTCAGCGCCTTGGTCCCGGCGATCTCGGCGTCGAGCAGCTCGGGGCTCATCGCCCCGCACGCGATCAGGCCGAAGCCGCCCGCATTGGAGATGGCGGCGACGAGGTTACGCTCGGACACCCAGGACATGGCGCCGCACAGGATCGCGACGTCGGAGCCGAGGAACTGCGCGCCGCGCGCCATGCGCCGGGCGAGACGCTCGCGGCCGATCGAGGAATCAGTCATAAGGCACGGCGGTAGCTTCGCCGCCGCGGCGCGGCAAGCGGCTCGTCAGGCCGCCGCATCCTCCGGCGCGTCGAGGCCATAGGCAGTGTGCAGCACGCGCACCGCGAGCTCGGTATAGTCCTCCTCGATCAGCACGCTGACCTTGATCTCGCTGGTCGAGATTGCCTGGATGTTGATCCCGCGCTCGCCGAGCGTGGTGAACATCGTCGACGCAACGCCCGCGTGGCTGCGCATCCCCACGCCGACGATCGAGATCTTGGCGACGCGGGTGTCATGGACCAGCTCGCCGAAGCCGATCTCGCCCTGCGCGCGGTTCAGCACGTCGATCGAGCGGGCGAGGTCGGCGGACGGCACGGTGAAGGTGACGTCGGTCGATCCCGCATTGTGCGCGATGTTCTGGATGATCATGTCGACGTTGATGCCGGCCTCGGCCAGCGGCGCGAAGATGCTGGCGACCGCGCCCGGCTTGTCGGGCACGCTGGTCAGCGTGATCTTCGCCTCGTTCTTGTCGTGGGCGATGCCCGTGATGAGCTGGCGTTCCATGTCTCCGATCTCCTCTTCCCCGACGATCATCGTGCCGGGCTCCGCCTCGCCGTCCTCGTCGACGAACGACGAGAGCACCTGGACGCGGACATTCTCCTTCATCGCGAGCCCGACCGAGCGCGTCTGCAGCACCTTGGCGCCGACGCTGGCGAGCTCGAGCATCTCCTCATAGGTCACCCGCTTGAGCTTCCGCGCCCTCGGCACGATGCGCGGGTCGGTGGTGTAGACGCCGTCGACGTCGGTATAGATGTCGCAGCGGTCGGCCTTCATCGCCGCCGCCATCGCCACCGCCGACGTGTCGGAGCCGCCGCGGCCGAGCGTGGTCACGCGCTCCCCCGCCGCCAATCCCTGGAAGCCTGGGATCACCGCGACCTCGCGGTTGGCGAGACTGGCGTTCAGCGCGGTCGTATCGATTTCGGCGATGCGCGCCGAGCCGTGACCGTCGGAGGTGCGGATCGGCAGCTGCCAGCCGAGCCAGCTGCGCGCTGGCACGCCGATCGCCTGCAGCGCGATCGCGAGCAGGCCGCTCGTCACCTGCTCGCCGCTGGAGACCACCACGTCATATTCGCGCGGATCGTAGAGCGACGACGCCTCGCGGCAGAAATTGACCAGCCGGTCGGTCTCGCCGGCCATCGCCGAGACGACGACCGCGACCTCGTTCCCCGCCTCCCACTCGCGCTTGACGCGCGCGGCGACGCTGCGGATTCGCTCGATGCCCGCCATCGAGGTGCCGCCGAACTTCATCACGATGCGGGCCATGGGTGTCGCTTATCCCTTGGGTGAGGTGGGGCGCCCTGATAGGGAGACGGCATGGGTCACGCAACCGTAACAGCCGCAACTATCGATCCGGCCGAGGCCGCGCATTTCGGCAGGCTCGCCGCCGACTGGTGGGACCCCAAGGGCTCCTCGGCGATGCTCCACCGGCTGAACCCGCCGCGACTCGTCTACCTGCGCGAGCAGGTCGATGCGCATTGGGGCGGCGATCCGGCGAGCTTCACGCCGCTTGCGGGGAAGACCGCGCTCGACATGGGCAGCGGCGCCGGGCTGCTCGCCGAGCCGCTCGCCCGGCTCGGCGCGGCGGTGACCGGGGTCGATGCGGCACCGGAGAACATCGGCGCCGCCCGTGCGCATGCGGCGGCGGGCGGCCTCGCCATCGACTATCTCGCCGGCGGGATCGAAACCGTTGCCGGCCGGCGCTTCGACCTGGTGGTGAGCTTCGAGGTGATCGAGCACGTCACCGATCCGGCCGCCTTCGTCCGCGGGCTGGCGGAGGTGCTGACGCCGGGCGGCCTGATGCTGCTGTCGACGCCCAATCGCACCGCGCTGTCGCGCCTCGCGATGATCACCATCGGCGAGGGCACCGGCCAGATTCCCAGGGGCACGCACGACTGGGACAAGTTCCTGACGCCCGACGAACTGACCGCGCTGGTCGAGAATGCGGGGCTGGAGGTGATCGACACGCGCGGGCTCAGCCTGTCGCCGGGCCACGGCTTCGTGCTCAGCGACAGCCGCGCGCTCGATTATTTCGTGACTGCCCGCCGCGCCTGATCAGGCAGCCCTGGTCTCGGGCAGCGCCGGATAGTCGGTATAGCCCTCGGGACCCGGCGTGTAGAAGGTCCTGGGGTCGGCCGGGTTGAGCGGCGCCCCTTGGCGCAGGCGCTCGGCCAGGTCCGGATTGGCGATGAACGGCCGGCCGAAGGCGATTGCATCGGCCAGGCCCGCATCGAGCGCGGCCTGCGCGGCCGCAAAATCATAGTCCTGGTTGAGCACTAGCGGCCCAGGGAAGACCTCGCGAATCTTGGAGCTGAGCGGAGGCACCTCGCTCTTGCCGAAGGTCCCCTCCGGCGTGAGCTCGCGCAGCTCGAGGAAGGCGATGCCGCGCTCGGCGAGCGCCCTCGCCGCCGGCACGAAAATCGCTTCGGGATCGCTGTCGTCGGCGCCCTGCGTCTCGCCGTTGGGCGACAGGCGCACGCCGGTGCGATCCGCGCCGGCCTCGGCGATCAGCCGGTCGACGACTTCGAGGAGCAGGCGGATGCGGTTCTCGGGCAGACCGCCGTAGTCATCCTCGCGATGATTGACGCCGTCACGCAGGAACTGGTCGATCAGATAGCCATTGGCAGCGTGCAGCGCGACGCCGTCGAACCCGGCGCGCAGCGCGTTGCGTGCCGCCGCGGAATAGTCGTCGAGCACGCGTCTGATGTCGTCATGCGTCGCCGGCCGCGGCTCGTCATAGGGATTGGGCTTGCCGGGCGCATAGGGCGCCTGGATCGGTGAGGAGGACAGCGACTGCAGGCCGGTGACGTCCGGCCGCGCCAGCCGGCCCATGTGCCACAGCTGCGGCACGATCCGGCCGCCCGCCTGGTGCACGGCGTCGACGATCGGCTTCCATGCCTCGACGTGCTCGTCGGTCCACAGGCCCGGCGCGTTGGGCCAACCCAGCCCTTCGCGACTGATGCCGGTACCCTCGGTGATGATCAGGCCGGCACCGGCACGCTGGCGGTAATAGTCGATCATCAGCGGCGTCGGCACATGGCCCTCGGTCGAGCGGCCGCGGGTGAGCGGCGCCATCAACACGCGGTTGGGTGCGCGGATCGCACCGAGGTCGATGGAATCGAACAAGCTGGGCATGACCGGATAAAACCTCCCTTGGGGGCGACGCGGCGAAGCTAGGACGTTACAGGGCCGCATGCACCGGAGCGGAGAGCCAAGAAAAGCTGCGCCGCAGCAAAGCCAAATCTTACCCTTGCTGGCGGTGGCGGGGGCGAACGTCGCGCTCGCGTTCGGGCCGTGGTTCGTGCGGATGGCCGATGTCGGGCCGGTGGCGGCCGCCTTCTGGCGCATGGCGATCGCCGCGCCGCTGCTGCTGGCGGCGACCTGGTCGCTCCGCCAGCGCCCGATCGCCAGCGCCAAGGGGCTGTGGTGGGTGCTGGGGCTGAGCGGCATCGCCTTCGCCGCCGATCTCGGCAGCTGGCATGTCGGCATCCACCAGACCACGCTCGCCAACTCCACGCTGCTCGGCAATGTCGCGACCTTGGTCTTTCCCGTCTACGGCTTCATCGCCGCGCGGAGCTGGCCGACGCGGTCGCAGGGTGTCGCGCTGGGGATCGCGGTGGCCGGCGGCGCGCTGCTGCTCGGGCGCTCGGCCGAGCTGTCCTCCCGCAATCTCGTCGGCGATCTCCTCTGCCTCGCCGCCGGGCTGTTCTACGCCCTTTACTTCATCGTCATGTCGCGGGTGCGCGAGCGCATGGCGCCGCTGCCCGCGCTCGCGCTGTCGAGCATCACCAGCGTGCTGCCGCTGCTCGTCGCCGCCTGGCTGCTCGGTGAAGCGATCCTGCCGCATCGCTGGGGGCCGCTGGTCGCGCTGGCGGTGCTGAGCCAGGTGGTGGGGCAGGGACTGATGATCTACGCGCTCGGCAAGCTCTCGCCGCTGGTGGTCGGCATCGCGCTGCTGATCCAGCCGGTGGTGGCGGCGGCGATCGGCTGGGTCGTCTATGACGAGCGGCTCGGCACGCTCGATTTCGTCGGTGCCGCGCTGGTCGCCCTCGCGCTGGTGCTGGTCCGCCGCGGCGGACGGACACCCGTGCAGCTTGCGCCGGTCGGCGCGCAGGCGCAAAGGAGCCGGGATGGCTGACCTCCAAGATGCCACGCTCGACGAGATTCGCGATGCGCTGATCGGCGACGTCGCGGTCAATGCCGCGTTCGACGGCTGGACGCCGCGCGCCGTCGCCGCAGCCGCCGCGATGCGCGGGGTCGATCCCGACGTGGCGAAGCTCGCCTGGCCGGGCGGCGCGGTCGAGATGATCGATGCCTGGTTCGCGCACATCGATCGGGAGATGCTCGCCAAGCTGCCGCCGGAGACGCTGGCGGCGATGAAGGTGCGGCAGAAGATCGCGGCGCTGGTCGAGGCGCGGCTCGAGCTGCTCGCCCCGCTGCGCGAATCGCTCCGGCGGGCCTATGCGGTGCTGGCCCTGCCGCAGAACCTGGTGCGGGCGGCGAAGCTCGGCTGGCGCTCGGCCGACGTCATGTGGCGCGCGGCGGGCGACACCGCGACCGACTATAACCACTATACCAAGCGGGGCATCCTCGCCGGCGTCTATGCGGCGACGATCCAGGTATTCCTGGGCGACGAGAGCGAAGGCCACGTCGACACCAGCGCCTTCCTCCAGCGGCGCATCGACGGCATCATGGCGTTCGAGAAGACCAAGGCCGGCTTCCTCGCCCGCACCGCCCATCGGCCGAGCCTGTCGCGCTTCGTCGGGCGCTTGCGCTATCCGGTACGCTAGGGGTCGCACTTTGCGCTGGCATCGCCGCGCTACTATTGATAATCACTCGCAGCAATGAATGCCCCCGTCTCCTTGTCCGCTCCCGTCCGACTCGGCCATCTTCCCCGTCGCGTGCCCGGCACCGTCGCCGCGGTCGACTGGGACACGTTGAGCGCCCCGGAGGCGCGGCGGCTGCGCGAGCTTGGCCTCGACGAGGGCGTCGAGGTCGAGCTGCTGCACAAGGCCTCGCTCGGCAGCGGGCCGATCGCCTGCCGGATCGGGCGGATGACGGTGGCGATCCGCCGCCACGTCGGCCACGCCATCCACGTCGCCCCCGCCAGCTAGAGTAAGTCCGACGCACGCCCCCGCCACCCTCGCGCCGCTGGTCGCGGTCGTCGGCAATCCCAATGCCGGCAAGAGCGCGCTGTTCAACGCGCTCACCGGCGCGCGGCAGAAGGTCGGCAACTATCCCGGCGTCACCGTCGAGCGCCACTCCGGGCGGATGGCGCTGCCCGACGGCCGCCCCGTCGAGCTGATCGACCTGCCCGGTGCCTACAGCCTCGATCCAGCCTCGCCCGACGAGCGCGTGACGCGCGACGTCGTGCTCGGCCGGCAGGAAGGCGAGCGGCTGCCCGATGCGATCCTGGTGGTGGTCGACGCCGCCAATCTCGACAACCACCTGCGCTTCGCGCTCCAGCTCATCGCGCTCGGCACGCCGGTGGTGATCGCGCTCAACATGATCGACCTCGCCGAGCGCGACGGGCTGGTGCTCGATCCGGCGCAGCTCGAGGAGGAGCTCGGCGTGCCGGTGGTGCCGACCGTCGCGGTCCGCAAGCGCGGCATCGACCGGCTCAAGGAGCGGCTCGCCGAGGCGGTGCAGGTCAGCGGTGCGCGGCCGATCCGGGCCGGCGGCGGACCGGTCGACGATATCGCCACGCTCCAGCGCCTCGCCCGCACCATCGCGGCCAAGGCCACCGTCTCGGAGACGGCGGTGCGGCGCTGGACCCACCGGCTCGACGTGATCGCGCTGCACCCGGTGGCGGGACCGGCGCTGCTGCTGGCGCTGCTGTTCGTGATGTTCCAGGCGGTGTTCACCTGGGCGGTCATCCCCGCCGATGCGATCGACGCGGGCTTCACCTCGCTCGGCAACTGGGTGCGGGAGGTGATGCCGGACGTCTTCGTCCGATCGCTGATCACCGACGGGCTGATCGCCGGCGTCGGCGCGGTGATCGTGTTCCTGCCGCAGATCCTGATCCTGTTCCTGTTCATCCTCGTGCTCGAATCGACCGGCTACATGGTGCGCGCGGCGTTCCTGATGGACCGGCTGATGGCGAGCGTCGGCCTGTCGGGCCGCGCCTTCATCCCGCTCTTGTCGTCCTTCGCCTGCGCGGTGCCGGGGATCATGGCGACGCGTACCATCGACGACGAGAAGGACCGGCTCACCACCATCCTGATCGCGCCCTTGATGACCTGCTCGGCGCGCTGGCCGGTCTATACCCTCATCATCGGCGCGATGATCCCCAACACCCAGGTGCTGCCGTTCGTGCGGCTGCAGGGGCTCGTCATGTTCGGCCTGCTGATCGTCGGCGTGGCGGGGGCCTATGGCGCGGCGCTGGTGCTGCGGCGGACGGTGACCAAGGGCGCCTCCTCGGGCTTCATGATGGAGATGCCGAAGTATCAATGGCCGAGCATGCGCGACGTGCTGCTCGGCCTGTGGCAGCGCGCGATCATCTTCCTGAAGCGCGCCGGCACGATCATCGCCGCGACCACGGTGGTGCTGTGGCTGCTGCTGAGCGTCCCCAAGCCGCCCGAGGGCTCGGGCATCTCCCCCGTCGATTACTCCATCGGCGGCCGCATCGGCCATGCGATCGAGCTGGTGGTGAAGCCGATCGGCTTCAACCGCGACATCTCGCTCGCGCTGCTGCCGGCGATGGCGGCGCGCGAGGTGGCGGTGGCGGCGATCGGCACCGTCTATGCCATCGACGGCACCGACGCCGCCAACGAGGGGCGCATCCAGGACCAGCTCAAGGGCCGCTGGTCGTTGCCGACCGCGCTCGCCTTCCTGATGTGGTTCGTGTTCGCGCCGCAGTGCATCTCGACCATCGCCGTCACGCGGCGCGAAACCAACGGGTGGAAATGGCCCGCGTTCATGGTTGGCTATTTGTTCGCACTGGCCTACATCGCTGCGGGAGCGACCTATTGGGTCGCGACGGCAATTGGATTGTAGGAATTTTTGAATGGCGGGCAGCGTCAACAAGGTCATCCTGGTCGGCAACCTGGGACGCGATCCCGAGAGCCGCAGCTTCCAGAACGGCGGCAAGGTCGTCGAGCTGCGCATCGCGACGTCGGAGAGCTGGAAGGACCGCAACACCGGCGAGCGCAAGGAGCGCACCGAGTGGCACACGGTCAAGGTCTTCAACGAAGGCCTCGCCAACGTCGCCGAGCGCTATCTGCGCAAGGGCAGCAAGGTCTATGTCGAGGGCGCTCTCCAGACCCGCAAGTGGCAGGACCAGCAGGGCCAGGACCGCTATTCGACCGAGATCGTGCTGCAAGGTTTCAACAGCGTGCTGACGATGCTCGACGGCGCGCCGGGCGGTGGCGCTGGTGGCGGCGCCCCGCGCGGCGGTGACGATTGGACGGGCGGCAGCGACGACTTCGCCGGACAGAGCTCGGGCGGGCGCGGCGGCAACTTCAACTCGGGCGGCCAGCGCTCGGGCGCGGCCAAGGGCAACGACTTCGGCGGCGGCTTCGCGGACGACCTCGACGACGACGTGCCGTTCTGAGCGGCCCGAAGCTTCGCATTAAGTGACCTAGTGCTCCTGCGAAAGCAGGAGCCCTGGATCATCGAGGGTATCGCTCGAGGCCAGAGCTCCTGCTTTCGCAGGAGCACGATCAATCTCAAGGCTTGTTGCCGCCCGATGTCTCATTGGGATTGTCGGGTCCGTGATAGTCGATCTCGCTCTGGCCGCCGTGGCCGAGGAAGCCCGACTGTTCGCCCTTTCGCTTGACCAGATTCTTATCGGCGTAGGCACCGCCGCCCGATTCCCCGCCGCCCTTGCGGCTGGCGATGTCGCTGACGCCGTCCCCCTTGCCGCCGGGACCGCCGCTCGCCTGCGTCGGCTGCTTGTCGCTCATCATCGCTCTCCTTCGAGGAGAGAACGCATCAGCGGCGGGATTGGCTCAGCAGGAACACCGCGTGCTCGGCGAACAGGTTCGCCGCCGCCGGCCGGGCGGGAGCGCCGTTGGCGAGGAACCAGGCGCCCTCCACCGTGATCCCGCGCTGCCGCACGAAGGCGCGGAAGTCGTCGACGGTGACGTGGTGGATGTTGGGCGTCTCGTACCATTCGAGCGGCAGCAGCCGCGTGACCGGCATCCGCCCGCCGAACAAAAGCGACGCGCGCACCCGCCAATGCGCGAAATTGGGGAAGGAGACGAACGCGCGCCGCCCGATCCGCAGCAGCTCGTCGAGCACATGGTCCGGCCGCCGCGTCGTCTGGAGCGTCTGGCTCAGGATCGCATAGTCGAACGCGTCGGTCGGATAGTCCTTGAGGTCGGTGTCGGCGTCGCCCTGCACCACCGACAGCCCGCGCGCGACCGCCGTCGCGACGTCGCCGGGATCGAGCTCCAGCCCGCGCGCGTCGACGCCGCGCTCGTCGCGCAGCGCCGCCATCAGCGCGCCCTCGCCGCAGCCGACGTCGAGCACACGGCTGCCCGGCGCGACATTCGCGGCGATGATCGCCAGGTCAGGACGCAGGCTGCTCGGCATCGTCCTGCATCAGCTGAAGGGCCCAGGGCGCCAGCCGCTCCATGTAGCGGTCGGGCCGGTGGAGCCGGGTGAAACCGCAGTCCGCGTAGACACCGTGGGCGTCGCGCGTGACCAGGCCCGTCCGCCGGATGGTGGCGAAGTCCGGATGGTCGAGGAACCAGCGCACCATCCGCCGGGCGATGCCGAGCCCGCGCGCCGTCTCGTCGACCCACACGTCCGCCAGCCAGGCGAAGGTGGCGTGATCGGTGATCATCCGCGCGAAGCCGACCTGCTCGCCGTCGCGATAGGCGCCCAGGCAATGCGACCCTGCGATCGCCCGCTCGACCAGCGATCGTTCGATACCCGGCGACCAGTAGCTGGAGGCGAGCCAGCCGTGGATGCGATCCACGTCCAGGCGGGCCCGATCGTCGGAGAGGATGATCTCAGTCATGTCCGTTGGTCCTGAGGAAACCGTCGACGACCCGGTTCAATTCGGGCGATTCGAGCAGAAACGCATCGTGACCGTAGGGCGAGTGGAGCTCGACGAAACTCGCGGCGGCCCCGGCGGCGTTGAGGGCGTGGACGATCGTGCGCGATTCGGCAGTGGGATAGAGCCAGTCGGTGTCGAAACTCACCAGGCAGAAGCGGGTCTTCGAACCACGGAAGGCATTGGCGAGCAGGCCGCCATGCTCCTCCGCCAGGTCGAAATAGTCGAGTGCGCGGGTGATGTAGAGATAGGAGTTGGCGTCGAAGCGATCGGTGAAGGTCAGCCCCTGGTGGCGCAGGTAGCTCTCGACCTGGAAATCGGCGTCGAAGCCGAAGGTCTTCACCTCACGCGCCTGGAGCTTGCGGCCGAATTTCTCGGTGAGACCGGCCTCGGAGAGATAGGTGATGTGCGCGGCCATGCGGGCGACGGCGAGGCCCGCGGTCGGCGGGTCGCCGGTGCCGTAATAGTCGCCGCCGCGCCACTTGGGATCGGCCATGATAGCCTGGCGACCGACCTCGTGGAACGCGATGTTCTGGGCCGAATGGCGCGCGGTGGACGCGATCACCACCGCCGCGCGGACGCGCTCGGGATAGGTCGCGGCCCAGCTCAGCGCCTGCATTCCCCCCATCGATCCGCCGACGACCGCCGCGAGCGTCGGAATGCCGAGATGGTCGAGCAGCATCGCCTGCGCCCGCACCATGTCGCGGATGGTGATGACCGGGAAGCTCATGCCATAGGGACAGCCGTCCGGTCTCAGGCTGGCGGGACCGGTGCTGCCCATGCAGCTTCCCAGCACGTTGGTGCAGATGACGAGATAGCGATCGGTGTCGATCGGCTTGCCCGGCCCGACCATCCGCGTCCACCAGCCGGGCTTGCCCGTGCGCGGGTGGTTGGAGGCGACGTGCTGGTCGCCGGTCAGCGCGTGGCAGACGAGGATCGCATTGTCCTTCGCCGGCGAGAGCTCCCCATAGGTCTCGTAAGCGATCTCGACCGACGCCAGGCTGGCACCGCCGTCGAGCGACAGCGGCGTTGCGAGACGGGCAATGCGGTCGAGGCCGAAGCGGTCGTCGCTCATCGTCCCGCTGCTAGGCCGTTTCCCCGGCAACGCAAGTCCCGTGCCGCGCCGCAACGCTTGCCAGCACGCGCGCATTGGGCCATCGGCTCGCCTTCATGAACGCTCCTGTCCCCAAGCCCTGGATCATGGCGATCGCGCCCTATGTGCCGGGGCGCTCGACCACCGACGACGGCCGCAAGGTCGTCAAGCTCTCGTCGAACGAGAATCCGCTCGGCACCAGCCCGGCCGCGCGCGCGGCGTTCGCGAGCGCCGCCAGCCGGCTGGAACGCTATCCCGACGCCAGCGGCGCCGAGCTGCGCGAGACGCTGGCGGCGAAGCACGGGCTCGATCCCATGCGGATCATCTACGGCAACGGATCGGACGAGATCCTGCACCTCGCGGCGGGTGCCTTCGCCGGGCCGGGCGACGAGGTGATCTTCGTGAAATACGGCTTCGCGGTGTACGAGATCGCCGCGCGGCGCGTCGGCGCGACCCCGGTGGTGGCGCCCGACAAGGATTATGCGACCGACGTCGACGCGATCCTCGCCGCGGTCACGCCGCGCACGCGTATCGTCTACATCGCCAATCCCAACAACCCGACCGGCACCTATGCCGGCAAGACGGAGATCGCGCGGCTGCATGCGGGCCTGCCGGGCGACGTGCTGCTCGTGCTCGACCACGCCTATGCCGAATATATCGAGGGGGATGCCGAGGACGGCGGCATGGCGCTGGCGGAAAGCGCGCCCAACGTGCTGGTCACGCGCACCTTTTCGAAGATGTACGGGCTGGCCGCCGAGCGGATCGGGTGGGGCTATGCCTCGCCTGCGATCATCGAGGCGATGCACCGCATCCGCCTGCCCTTCTCGATCACCATCGCCGGCACCGCCGCCGCGATCGCCGCGATCGGCGACACCGGCTTCGTCGAGCACACCCGCGCACACAATGCCGAATGGCGGCGCTGGTTTGCTGAGGAGGTGGCCAAGCTCGGCAATGCCGGGCTGCGCGCGGTGCCGAGCCAGGCCAATTTCGTGCTGGTGCTGTTCGAGGGCAAGCTGACCGCCGAAGCCGCCTACAAGGGGCTGATGGACGCCGGCTACATCGTGCGCTGGCTGCCGGGCCAGGGACTGCCGCACGGCCTTCGCATCACCATCGGCACCGAGGACGAGACCCGCGGCGTCGCCGCCGCGCTCCGCGCGCTGGTCGAGAGAGCCGGCTGATGCTGCCGTTTTCGCGCGTCGCCGTCATCGGGCTCGGGCTGATCGGCTCGTCGATCGCGCGCGGCGTGCGGGAGGCGATGCCGAGCGTGACCGTGTCGGGCTACGACGCCGATCCGGAGGTGCGCGAGACGGCGCGGGCGCTCGGGTTCTGCGACGATATCGCCGACAGCGCCGGCGCGGCGGTGATCGACGCCGATCTCGTCGTGCTGTGCGTGCCCGTCGGGGCGATGGGTGCGGCGGCGGCGGAGTTCGCCGCCGACCTTCCGGCGGAAGCGATCGTCAGCGACGTCGGTTCATGCAAGGCCAGCGTGGTCGAGGCGCTGGCGGCGGCGCTGCCGGGCGCGAAGATCATCCCCGCCCATCCTGTCGCCGGGACCGAGAACAGCGGCCCCGAGGCCGGCTTCGCCGCGCTGTTCCACAAGCGCTGGTGTATCCTGACGCCGCCCGACGGCGCTGATCCGCTCGCGGTCGAGCGGGTTGCGGAGTTCTGGCGGCGGCTGGGCGCCAATGTCGAGCAGATGGCGCCCGACCACCACGACCGCGTGCTCGCCGTGACCAGCCATCTGCCGCACCTCATCGCCTACACCATCGTCGGCACCGCGTCCGACCTCGAGGAGGTGACCAGTTCCGAGGTGATCAAATATTCGGCCGGCGGCTTCCGTGATTTCACCCGCATCGCCGCTTCCGACCCGACGATGTGGCGCGACGTGTTCCTGGCCAACCGTGAGGCGGTGCTCGACATGCTCCAGCGCTTCTCGGAGGATTTGACCGAGCTCCAGCGCGCGATCCGCTGGGGCAAGGGCGAGGTGCTGTTCGACAAGTTCACCGAGACGCGCGCGGTCCGTCGCTCGATCATCGAGCAGGGCCAGGACGACGCACGGCCGGACTTCGGCCGGTCGGATCACTGACGGCTGAGGTCCCTCCACCCGAACACCAGCAGCACCATCGCGACCACCGCCGCCCAGGTGCGGACCGTGTTCCAGAAGGTCCAGTCCTTGAGATAGGTCGCCCACAGCGCCGCGGCTTCCTGCGTCGCCGGATCGGCCGCCGCGAGTTGGTTGTTGAGCGGCACGTTCAGCATCATCGTCACGCCGAAGGTGCCGATCGCATAGGCGAGCCCTCCGACGATCGCGAGCACCGCGCCGGGCGTCCCCAGTCGCAGCAGCCCCCCGCCCGCCAGCACCGCGCCGACCACGGCCGTCCCCATGAACACGGACAGGAACAGCGGGTTGAGCACCACGACGTTGACGTGCTGCATCGCCGCCGCCCCCTGTGCCGGCGGCATCCGCCCGAGCGCCCCCATCACCGTGTTCGAGAAGGCGAAGAAGAACCCCGCGATCAATCCCGATCCGATCGCGCCGATCAGCGCCAGCCAGCACAGCACCATCTTCATCGTGGCTATCCTCTCACGTTCGACTCCAGCACATTGATCGCGGCATGGACGCGCGCCTCGATCTCGCGGCGCGGCAGGCCGGGGGGGATCGGATCGCCGAAAGCGATGGTGACGGTGCCGGCGCGCTTGGCGCCGCGCTTCGGCCACAGCCGGCCGCTGTCGAGCGCGACCGGGATCACCGGCAGGCCGAGCGCGCGATAGAGGCCGGCGAAGCCAGGCTTGAGCGGCGGCATCTCGCCGGGCTTCACACGCGTCCCTTCGGGGAAGATCACCACCGGCCGTCCCTCGGCCAGCGCCTGCTCGGCATCGCGCATCATGCGCCTCAGCGCCGTGGCGGAGGCGCTGCGGTCGACCACGATCACGCCGTAGCGCTGCGCCGCCCAGCCCCAGACCGGGATGCCGGCAAGCTCGCGCTTCATGATCGGCGCCGGCGTGCCCAGCATTCGCGCGACCTCGAAGGTCTCGAACATCGCCTGGTGCTTGCAGGCATAGAGCGCGGGCCCTTCCGCCGGCGCGCCGATCACGCGGGTGCGGATGCCGATCAGCCAGCGCGTCGCCCAGCTGTGGAAGCCGAGCCAGGCACGCGCATAGCGCCGGAGCACCGGCCGCCCGAACAGCGCGGCGACCGGCGCGCCGAGCACGAACGGCACCGACCCGCCCCAGAAGACGAGGACGAACAGCAAGGTGCGCGCCCAGGCGATCATCCGCCGATCCCGAACAGGATCGCCGCGCGGCGGACGAGATATTTGTTGTACTCGCGCACCAGCATCCCGAACCTCGGACGAGTGACGACGGCGTCGCCGACGACCTCGACATCCGGTCCGAGCGCGTGGGTGAGCTCGAGCCGCGCGCGGGGCATATGCCATTCCGCCGTCACCAGCCGCACCGACCTGAAGCCGTGGGTGCGCACCCATTCGGCGGTCTCGTCGCCATTGGAGCGGGTATCGACCGCCTCTTGCCCCAGATCGATGCAGCAGGCGAACCATCGCGGCTCGACGCCATATTCGATCGCAAGCTCGATCGGGCGCACGTCCGGGGCGGCGCCGCTGATCAGCATCCGCTTCGCCTCGCCCGCCTTGAGCACCGCGATCCCGCGCGTGATCCGACCAGGGCCGCCGGTCGGCACCACGATCGCATCAGTCTTGCGCGCACCGAGCGGGCGGCCAAGCGAGAAGCCGAACAGCGCGAAGCCGAGCAGATAGAGCAGCGCGGCGATCGCGAGGAGGCGGACGAGAATCTTCACAGTACCTGCCTCAACGCACGGATCACGGTGATGCGCGCCGCGACCATCGCCAGCAGTGCGAAAGCGACCGGCATCAGCGCGAGCAGCACCCAGCCGAACGCCGAAAGGCCGATCCCGCTGGCGAGCGCCGAATCGAGGCTGGCGATGCGGCTGCCGAGCAGCGCCACCGTCGCCAGCGCGAAGACGGTTCCGATCGCGCCGCCGATCAGCGTATCGAGCGCGATCCTGCGCTGGAACAGGCGCGCGACCTGCACGTCGGTCGAACCCAGCATGTGCAGCACCTCGATGGTGTCGCGGTGCGTGTCGAGCCCGGCGCGCGCCGCCAGCAGCACGATCGCGGTGGTCGCGCCCGCCATCAGCAGCACCAGGCCACCCGCCAGCCAGGCGAGCGACAGCACGAAGCTGCGCACCGGCGCCAGCCAGGCGGCGTTGCGGTCGACCCGTGTGCCGGGCGCGGCAGCGCGGGCGGCCGCCGAAACGCGCGCGGCGGTGGCGTCCGCGGGATCGCGGAGGTCGACGTCGATCATCGCCGGCATCGGCAGGTCGGCGTCGAGCCCGGCGTCACCCAGCCAGGGCTCGAGCAGCTCTGCCAGCTCGGTGCGGGGCACCTGCCGCACCGCCTTCACCTCGGGCATCGCGCGCAGGCGCCGGGCAAGGTCCGCCGCCGCATCGTCATCTGCGCCCACCAGCTGCACCGTGAGCCGCCCCGCAAGCTGGCTGTCGAGACTGGTCGCCGCGCCGAGCGTGCCGAGCCCCAGCGCGCCGGCAAGCACGGTCAGGAACAGCATCACCGCCATCACCCAGCTCATCGCCCGCGTGCGCCGGCCGTCGTCGAGCAGCCGCCAGCGCGACTTGACCCGGCCGACCTCCACGATCTCCTCCTCGATTTCGCTCATGTCGGCCGCCCGGGCGGATGGCGGAGGCTGCCGGTCGGGTCGAGCAGCTGGCCGTGCTCGATCCGCATCATGTGCGCGTTGGGGATGCGGCTCAGGAGATGAAAGTCGTGCGTCGCCACCACCACGGTGGTGCCGAGCCGGTTGAGGCTGTCGAACAGATGGAGCAGCCGCGCCGCCATCTCGGGATCGACGTTGCCGGTGGGTTCGTCGGCGACCAGCATCTCGGGCCGGCCGATCACCGCGCGGGCGATGGCGATGCGCTGCTGCTCGCCGCCCGACAGCGTCGGCGGCCGGGCGTGCGCACGCTCGGACAGGCCGACCCAGGCGAGCATCTCGCGCACCGGCGCCTCGATGTCGCCCTCGGGCACCCCCGACAGGCGCAGCGGCAGCGCGATATTGTCCCAGGCGGTGAGGTGCGGGATCAGGCGGAAATCCTGGAACACCACGCCGATCCGGCGGCGGAAGCCCGGCAGGCGCGAGCGCGGCAGCATCACCGCATCCTCGCCGAACAGCCGGATGGTGCCGCGCGTCGGCCGCTGCGCAAGGTAGAGCAGCTTGAGGAGGCTGGTCTTGCCCGCCCCGCTGGCACCGGTCACGAAATAGAAGGCGCCGGTCGCCAGCGTGAAGCTGACGTCGGACAGCGTCTCCGGCCCCGTGCCGTAGCGCAGGCCGACATTCTCGAACTGGACGATGTTCGCCATGCCGGCGCCGGCTTACCCGCTGCTTGCCCCGATGCCCACAGCCATCGCACAGGCGCCACCGTGCCACAATATGTCTCTTGACTCTTTCGAGACTCTTGCTCCCCGAGTCGTTTCGTGTTTAGATTCAGCGCGGTTGATCGGGTGTGATGAGCCGAACAGCCTGTGTGAGTGACGACGCATGATCCTAGAATGCGCCGAGTGCGGCACGCGATACCTCGTTCCCGACAGCGCCGTCGGTGCGGATGGCCGCACCGTCCGCTGCGCCAATTGCAAGCATAGCTGGTTCCAAGCGCCGGCCTCGGCGGCGGTCGACCGATCGACCCCTGCGGTCGAGCGTGCGGCGGCACCGCCTGATCCGGTGCCATCGGCGCCGCGGCCGATAGCGGCCGAGCCTGCTCCCGCGGCACCGGCACCCCAGCCGGTGGCGGCCGAAGCGGCGCCAGTTGGGGCGACGCGGACCGAAGCGGCGTCTCCCGCCGCCGAACCGCGGCCGGCGCCGGTCCGAAGCTATGTCGACGAGGCCGTGGCCGAGCCGCGGCGCGATTTCGACGCGTTCGCGCACCGCCCGCCGTTCAAGCCGCGGCGCAATCCCGCGCGGCGCTGGACCGCGGCGGCGATGGTCGCGGGCGCTTCGATGCTGATCGGTGCGGGGGCGATCCTCTACACGGGTCAGCCCGGCATTGCCGCACAGCTCGGCCTGCCGCTGGGCGATGCCGAGACGCCGCTGCGTTTCGCCGACAAGTCGATCGACCGCCGCAACCTCGCCAGCGGCAACGAGCTGTTCGCGATCTCGGGTCGGGTGGTGAACCCGACCGGCGCGGTGCAGCGCGTGCCCGACATCCGCGCGGAGCTGCGCGATGCGCAGGGGCGGCTGGTCTACAGCTGGACGATCGAGCCCAAGGTGCGCTCGCTCGCGCCCAACGGCGGGATCGAGTTCAATTCGGCCAAGCTCGACGTGCCTGCCAATTCGCACGTGCTCGAGCTGAGCTTCGCGCGGGGGATCTAGCCCTCCAGATCCTCCCCGAGCTCGCTCGGGGAGGGGGACCGCCGCCAAGGGCGGTGGTGGAGGGGCGGCGGCGCAGCCGCCGTTCCGGCGGCCCCCTCCACCATCGCTGCGCGATGGTCCCCCTCCCTAAGCAAGCTTGGGGAGGATTTAGAGTCGCCGGCTCACCCAGCCGAGCCGGAGGCCGTTGAGCAGCGCCGCCGCGACCATGCCGATGCCCGAGGCCCACACCAGCGCCATCGGGCCGACGCCCTGCTCGACCAGCAGCCAGCCGAGCCCGCCGGTGACGAAGAAGAAGGCGGCGACGCCGTTGAGGCCCGCCGCGACCTGGTCGCCGAGCGAGCGCAGCGTATAGACCAGCACCACCTGCATCCCGTCGAACAGGATGAAGGGCGCCCAGACGAGCAGCATCGCCGCGGCCAGCACATGCACCTCGACGGCGGCGGGGAAGGCGCCGGTAACGCTGCGGTCGAATACGAGCAGGATGACGGCGCACACTCCGGTCGCCGCGGCGGCCAGCGCCGTCGCGATCGTCGCGCGCCATGGCGCCTCGCGCGGCAGGCCCTCGCCCACCGCATTGCCCGCGCGCACGCCGGCCGCCGAACCCATGCCGAGCGCGAGCGCGAAGGTCACGTTGTGGATCGAGAAGACGATCTGGAAGGCATGGGTCGCCGCCTCCCCCAGCCGCGTCGACAGCGCGATCAGCACCGAGAATCCGGCAAGCTCGAGCGCGGACGCGATCGCAGGCACCAGGCCGAAGGCGGCGAGCCTGCGCACGCCCTCTCCCGTCGCCCGCCACCGGCGCACCCCGCGCTCCTCGGCCCGCGCCAGCGTAAGCGCGGCGCCGATCATCAACGCGGCGCCGAGCACCGACGCGATCGCCGTCGCTGCCGCCGCGCCGACCGCGCCGAGCGCGGGCAGCCCGGCGTGGCCGCCCGACAGCGCCCAGGCGAGCACCGCATTGACCGGCAGCGTGATGAAGTTGACGACCGTCACCCGCTGCGGCCGGCTGACGCCTTCGAGGAAGAAGCTCGCCGCGATGATCAGCGTCTGGAAGGGATAGGCGAGCGCCATCACCCGCACCACCGCGGCCGCGTCCGGCGCGATCGCGGGCGCCACGCCGATCGCCAGCAGCATCGGCTCGGCGAAGGCGAACAGCAGCGCGCCCGCGGCGAGGCCCAGCGCCAGACCGAGCACCAGCCCCTCCTGGAACACGCGGCCCGTCGTCGGCAGGTCGCGGGCGCCGTCGGCGCGGGAGGCGAACACCAAGATGCCGGTCAGCCAGCCGAGCACGGCGACGATGCCGATGAAGGTCAGCGCCCGGCTCGCCCCCAGCGCCGCCGCCTGCTCGGTCGAGACCAGCCCGACCACCACCACGTCGGTGACGTGGAGGATCGTCCAGTTGAGGCTGGTCAGCACCACCGGCCAGGCGAGCGCCAGCAGCCGCCGGGTCTCGGCGGCGACGTCGCGGGCGGGAATGGCGGGTTCGGACATGGTTTCGCCGGTAACCGTTCCCACGCGATCAAGGAAGCTTGCCAGCACGGTCCGGCTGCGCTAGGGGCGCTCGCCTTACCAGCCGCCGGCACGTCCGGCGGGTTTCATGTGCGGTCGTGGCGGAACTGGTAGACGCGCAACGTTGAGGTCGTTGTGTCCGAAAGGACGTGGAAGTTCGAGTCTTCTCGACCGCACCATCACCCCGGCTGAGCCCATAGGGCGGCTCAGCCTCCGAAGGTCCCCCGCCGATAGAGCAAGGTGATCGCGACGCGCCGGTTGCGCGGATCGGCGGCATTCTTGACGATCATCGGCTCGCGGTCGGCGACTCCCTCGATCCGCTCGAAATGCGTCTCCGGCACGCCGCCCAGCGCCAGCCGGCGGCGCGTCGCCTCCGCGCGGCCCGACGAGAGCATCCAGTTGTTCATCGCCCTGGGATCGCCCCAGGCGAGGCTGTCGGTATGGCCGCGGATCATGATCGGATTGTCCATGCCGCGGATCGATTCGGCGACCAGGCCGATCAGCTCCGACGCATCGGGCACCAGCGCGGTCGTGCCGAGCGCGAACATCGAATAATCGGCATCGTCGAGCAGATCGATGCGCATCCCGTCGCGCGTCGCGACGAACTTGACGTGCTTGCCGAGCTTGGCGAGCCGCGCGTTCTGCTTGATCTTGAGCTCGACCTGGCGGCGCAGGCGATTGAAGTTGGCCTCGTCCTCCGCGAAGATCGAGGCGCGCTTCATCGAACCGCGATCGCCCGAGCCCTCGCGCAGCCCGCCGGTCGCGCTCACCGGCACGGTCAACGCGCGCGTGCCGGTCTGCGACGCGCGGTGCGGATAATTGTCCTTGTCGACGAGCGAGGCCCCGCCGAACAGCCCGTTGGAGCCGGCGCTTTCCTGCCGCATCTCGACCAGCGTCGGCGCGAAATAGTCGGCGATCGACTTGCGCTGCTTCTCGGTGGTGGCGCCGAGGATCCACAACAGCAGGAAGAAGGCCATCATCGCCGTCACGAAATCGGCATAGGCGACCTTCCAGGCGCCGCCGTGATGCGCGCCGTGCTCCTCGACATAGACCTTCTTGACGATGATCTTGGGCGGCTGGTTCGAGCCGTGCGGCGCCCTTGCGGCGGGCATGGCCTATCTTCCCCTCAAACCGTCGAATACCTCGCCGAAGCCCGGCTGGTTCTTGTGCGCGATGCCGGAGCGCGCCGCCTCGATCACCAGCGGCTGCGGGTGGCCGTGGAGCGAGGCGATGATGATCTGCTTGACGACGTGGTAGATCGCGCCGTCGGCGTCGATCACCTGCTTGAGGCGATTGGCGAGCGGGCCGACGATGCCATAGGCGAGCAGCACGCCGAGGAAGGTGCCGACCAGCGCCGATCCGATCATCGCGCCGAGGATCGCCGGCGGCTTGTCGATCGAACCCATCGTCTTCACCACACCCAGCACTGCGGCGACGATGCCGAGCGCGGGCAGCGCATCGGCCAGCGACTGGAGCGCACCCTGCGGGCTCTGCACCTCGTGGTGGTGGGTCTTGATGGCGTTGTCCATCACCTCCTCGACCGCGTGGACGTCGAGCGTGCCCGACGAGACGACGACCAGGCGCAGCGTGTCGGCGATCAGGTTGACCAGCGTATCGTCGGCGAGGAGGCGCGGATATTCGGCGAAGATCGCGGAGGACTTGGGGTCCTCGACATGCGGCTCGAGCGCAATCGGGCCGTCGGTCCGCAGCATCTTCATGAGCTTGGAGACGAGGAAGATCGTGTCGAGATAATCCTGCTTCTTGTACTTGGGGCCCTTCAGCACCTTCATCACGCCGCCGCCGAGCGCCTTCAGCTCCTTGCCCGAGTTGCCGATCACCAGCGCGCCCAGCGCGGCGCCGCCGATGATCAGCATCTCGTGCGGGATGGCATGCATCACCGGCCCCAGCGCGCCGCCCGTGATGACGAAGCCACCGAAGACCATTGCGAGCAGGATGACGAGACCGATCGCCGGAAACATGAACTCGATTACCCCCTGGCGAAGACCGTTCCTGTCAGGGTTAACGGCCGTTTCGGGTTATCTTTGAGGGCTGGAGGTGGGAATTTGGTTAAAGCGGGTGAGAAATCTTTTCCGCCTCTCAAAGCCCCTCCCCAGGGAGGGGCTTTCCTCCCAGCTAGCTCAGATAGTTGAACAGCGACAGCGACGTGAGCTTGGAAAAGCTCGCCTGGGTCGCCTGCAGCACCGTCATCGTCTTCTGCAGCTCGATCACCGTGGCGGTGACGTCGGTATCCTCCAGCGAGCTGCGCGTCTCCTCGCGCGCCGCGGCAGCCTTGGTGAGGCGCTGCTGCTCGAGGTCGAGCCGGGCGCCGCGCGCGCCGAGCGAGGCGCGGGCGTTGCCGATCGAATCGATCGCGGTCTTGAGGTCGTCGATCGCGGTACCGGCGTTACCGCCGGCCTTGAGCGAGGCGGAAAGGTCCTGGAGGACCTTGAACATGTCGGTGGTGGTGCCGTCCGCCTTGGGCAGGTTGTTGAACACCTCTTCGCCCGTGATCGTCGCGCGCAGGCTCGAGCCTTCGCCGATCGGGATCGCGCCGGGTGTGCCGGTGCCCATGTAGCTGATCGTACCGTCGGCCGCCTGGGTGTAGGCGGTATCGCCGCTCGCCCCGCCGAACAACGGAGCGCCGCTGGTGTCGCGGGTGTTCACCAGCTTCAACAGGTCCTCGATCATCGCATCGAGCGTGGAGGCGATGGTCTTTTTCTGATCGGCGGGCAGCGTGCCGCTATTGGCCTGGATCGCCAGCTCGCGCGCCTGCTGGAGCTGCTCCTCGATGTCGCCGAGCGCGGCGTCGGAGGCGCTGAGCAGGGTGCTCGCCAGCGTCACGTTCTTGGCGTCCTGGGTGGCGTCGGCGCCGGTGCGGGTGACGTTCGACAGCTGGCGGTAGGCGACCGCATCGCTCGACGGCGCGGTGAGCTTCTTGCCGGTCGAGATCTGCGTCTGCAGCTCCCCCGCGCGCTCGCTGAGCGTGCCCAGCGTGGCGGTGGCCTGATTGTAGAAGAGGCTGGAGGCGATGCGCATGGGAAGGCTCCTCAGCGGATATCGAGGATGTTTTGAAGCGTCTCGCGCGCGACCTGGATGATGCGGCTCGACGCCTGATAGGCCTGCTGGAATCGGATCAGCTCGACCGCGCTCTCGTCGAGGTCGACGCCGGTCACCGAATCGCGCGCGGCGACCGCGGCGTCGCGGATCGAGTTCTGCGCCGCGGCGACGTTCTTGCGCGCGGCGAGCGCGGCGGCATTGGTGGTGATGGTGTCGGACAGCCCGGCCTCGAACTTGCCGTCGGTGCGCAGCGTCGCGAGGTTCTGGAGGTTGGAATTGCCGCGCGTGCCCTCACCAGGCGCCGCCGCGGCGATACCGCGCGGGTCGGTCAGCACGAGGCGGACCTCGGTCGGCGGATCGCCCGCGGCGAACATCGGCGTGCCGGCAGCGCCGTCGAGATCGCGGCCGCCGGCCTGCACCGCGTTCACGCCGTCGACGAAGCGGGTGGCGAGGTCGTTCAGCGCGTCGCGCGCATCGGCGAGGCGCTGTGCCCCTTCGGTGATGCCGGCGAAGGCGCCGCCCTGCGCCGGGATCACCGTCGCGCTGGCGCCGCGGTGGAGCTGGAACTGCGCGGCGCCGGTGGCGCTCATCGCGAAGCTGACCTGGCTCGCGCCGGCCGCATCGACCAGCACCGGTCCGGCGGCGCCGCCGGTGCGGACGATCGCGCGGCTCTGGGCGTCGAAGGTCACGTCGACGTCGACCAGTGCGCTCATGCTCTCGAGCAGCCGGTCGCGCTGGTCGAGCATCGACATCTGCATCGCCGAGCCCTGATCGGCGCGGGAAAGCCCCTGGTTCACCTGATAGAGCTGCTGCGCGAGGTCGTTGAGGTCGCGCGCGGCGTCGCGGCCGGTGAGGCTGAGGTCGCCGATCGCGGTGTCGAGCGCGCGGCCGGTGGCGGTGAAGGCGTTCGCCAGCGTCGCCGCGCTCTCGATCATCACCCCGCGCGGCGCAACCGAAGCGGGATCGGCGGCGACGCCCTGCGCCGCGTTGAAGAAGGCGGTGAGCTGCGCGCCGAGCTCGTTGCCGGTCAGCACCTGCTCCACCCGGTCGAGCCAGACGATGCCCGCCTCGGTCCGCGCGAGATCGGAGCCCGACGTGCGAACGTCGGTGTTGCGGAACTCGTTCGCCGAGCGGGTCAGCGCGGTCGCGAGCGAGCCGTTGCCCGACATGCGCAGGCCCTTGGTCGCCGGGATCTCCTGGACCTGGACGGCGCGGCGCGCATAGCCGGCGGTGCCGACGTTGGCGATGTTCTCCGACGTGGTGCCGAGTGCCGACTGATAGGTGCGGACGCCCGAGGCGCCGATGTAGAGCAGGTCGCTCATGTCGTCGTCTCCTCGGCGGTCGGTGTGGATTTGGCGAGGAACTCGGTCATCGCCTTGCCGATGCCGATCGGCGTGTGCGCGGCCATGCTCTCGGCGAGCTGCTGGTCCTGCATGTCGCGGAACTGCTCGCCGGCCTTGTTGTCGAACAGGCCGTCGGCGAGCTTGGCCGAGCGCATCGACTTCAGCATCATGTTGACGAAGATCGCCTCGAAGCGCTCGCCCGCCTTCTGCAGGTTGTCGCGCGACGCTGTGCGCGACGTGTCATTGGACACGCCGCCCGCGGTCGAGGCGATCGGGGTGCCGACGCTCGTCACAGCACCACCAGCTCGGCGTTGAGCGCACCGGCCTCCTTGAGCGCCTCCAGGATCGCGACCAGGTCGGCCGGCGAGGCGCCGATGGCGTTGACCGCCTTGACCACGTCGCTGAGCTTGGGTCCCGGCTCCAGCAGGAACATCGGGCGCTTCTCCTCCTCGACGCCGACCGCGCTCTGGCGCTCCAGCGCGGTCTGGCCGCGGCTGAAGGGGGCGGGCTGGCTGATCCGCTGCGATTCGTCGATGCGGACGGTGAGCTTGCCGTGCGTGACCGCGGCCGGGCTGACGCGCACGGCGGAGTTGATGACGACGGTGCCCGTGCGCGCGTTGACGATCACCCGGGCGGGCGCCTCGGCAGCGGTGACGGGCAGGTTCTCGATCGCGCTCATGATCTGCGCGCGCACGTCGCTGCCCTGCGGCGCCTGCACGGCGACCGAGACGGCATCGACGGCGCGGGCGGTCCCGACGCCGAAGCGGCCGTTGATCGCGTTGGCGACGTTCTGTGCCGTGGTGAAATCGGCGCGGGCGAGGTTGAAGGTCAGCGTCGGCGCGGTGGCGAAGCCGGTGTCGACCGCGCGCTCGACCGTGGCGCCCTCGGGGATACGCCCGGACGAGGGGATGTTGACGACGATCT
The DNA here is from genome assembly GCF_057586275.1 of Sphingomonas sp. SRI_018. Lineage (NCBI taxonomy): Bacteria > Pseudomonadati > Pseudomonadota > Alphaproteobacteria > Sphingomonadales > Sphingomonadaceae > Sphingomonas > Sphingomonas sp. SRI_018. The sequence continues at coordinate 402,917 of NZ_JBYCZO010000002.1, forward strand.
TCGAGCCGTCCGCGCCTTCCGCGCCGAGCCCGCCGACCGCGAGGTTGCCCTGCGCCATCGCGTAGATCTGCCCGTCGGCGCCCTGCAGCGGCGTCAGCACCAGCGTGCCGCCGCGCAGCGACTTGGCCTTGCCCATCGCCGAGACGGTGATGTCGAGCTTCTGTCCGGGCTTGGCGAACGGCGGCAGCTCGGCCGTCACGATCACCACCGCCGAGTTCTTGAGGCTCGGGTTGACGCTCTGCGGCAGCTGGAGGCCGAAGCGCGAGGCGACGCCCTTCATCGACTGGACGGTGTATTCGAGATTGTCGTCGCCCGTGCCCGGCAGGCCAACGACGATGCCGTAGCCGGTGAGCTGGTTGGTACGGATGCCCTGGAACGCGCCGAGGTCCTTGACGCGCTCGGCGTGGGCCGGAGCGGCGATCAGCAGCGCTGCGAGGGTAGCGAGGATCAGACGGAGCATTTGGCGCATCCTCAGAACGGGCTGATGACCTGGAAGAAGCGGCTCAGCCACCCCTGGCGGCTGGCGCGGGCGACGTCGCCGCGGCCGGTGTAGGCGATGCGGGCGTCGGCGACGCGGGTCGATAGCACACGGTTGTTGACGTCGACATCGGCGGGACGGACCAGGCCGCGGATCTGGACGAACTCGTCGCCGCGGTTGAGCGTCACCGTCTTCTGGCCCTGGACGACCATCGTGCCATTGGGCAGCACCTCGGCCACCGTCACGGTGATCTCGCCCGACAGCGCATTCGACTGGTCGGCGGTGCCGGTGCCGTTGAAGTTGCGCTTGCCGCTGGCGCTGGCGTCGGTCGGGTCGAACAGGTGGAGTGCGCCTGTGCTGGGGCCGGTCAGGCCGAAGCCGCCGCCCGAATCGAGCTTGGAGCCGGCCGACTTCGACGCCGAGGTGCGCTCGACCAGCACGATCGTCAGCGGATCGCCGACCGACCGCGCGCGCGCGCCCTCGTAGAGCCCGGCATAGCCGCGGGTCGGCTGGAAGATCGCGCCGTTGGCCGGCTCCGGCGGTCGGATCGGCTGCGGCGGGGTCGCCTGGTATTCGGGCGGCGGCGCGACCTTCTTCTTGCCGCCGAAGATGCCGGCGTGCGCAGGCGCGGCAACGACCGCGACGCAGGTCAGTACCCCGGCGAAGGCCGGGGCCCAGCCTCGAGCCGGTCGCAACTGGGCCCCGGCCTTCGCCGGGGTACGGGAGAAGCGAGACGTCATCGCGCGGCCCATCAGATGTTCTGGTTGACGTATTTGAGCATGTCGTCGGTCGCCGAGATCATCTTCGAGTTGACCTCATAGGCGCGCTGGGTCTCGATCATGTCGACCAGCTCCTCGACGACGTTGACGTTGGAGCCCTCGAGCATCCCCTGGCGGACCTTGCCGCGGCCGTCCTGGCCGGCGATGCCAAGGTTGACCGGGCCGGAGGCGGCGGTCTCGACGACATAGTTGTCGCCGCTCGCCTGCAGCCCGGCCGAATTGGGGAAGCTCGCGACCTGGATCTGGCCGAGCTGGCTCGCCTCGGTCTGGCCGGGCACGGTCGCGGAGACGGTGCCATCGGTGCCGATGGTGATGTTGGTGGTGCCCTCGGGGATAGTGATTCCCGGCATCACCTGATAGCCCTCGCTGGTCACCAGCAGCCCTTCGGGCGAGCGCGTGAAGTTGCCGGCGCGAGTATAGGCGAGCGTGCCGCCGGGCATCTGCACCTGGAAATAGCCGTCGCCGTCGAGCGCGAGATCGAGGCTGTTGCCCGTGGTCTGCATCGACCCCTGGGTATCGATCCGCGCCGTACCCTGGATGCGCACGCCGGTGCCGAGGTTGAGCCCCGTCGCGTAGCGCGTCTCCTGCGTGCTGGCGGCGCCGGGGGCGGTGACGACCTGATAGGCCAGGGTCTCGAACGCGGCGCGATCCTTCTTGAACCCCGTCGTGTTGACGTTGGCGAGGTTGTTCGAGATCACCCGCATCCGGGTGTCCTGCGCGTCGAGCCCGGTGCGGGCGATATGGAGAGCGGCGGACGACATCGCTTGATTTCCTTTCTCAGACCGGCATCCGCATCAGCGATGCGGAGCTTTCGTCGAGATTCTTGGCTTCCTTGAGCAGGTTGGCCTGCACTTCGTAGCTGCGCTGGTTCTCGATCATGTCGACCAGCGCCTGCGTCAGGTTGACGTTCGATCCCTCGAGCGCGCCCGACTTGACCCGCGCCTCGGTATCGTCGGGCAGCACGCCGCCGCCGCGCACATGGAGCAGGTTGTCGAGGCCCTTGACGGTGTCGGAACCCTCGGCGCTGGCGAGCCTGATCTTGTCGATCTCCTGCGGCGCCTGGCCGGGTTCGGCGCCGAGCGGCACGATCGAGATCGTGCCGTCCTCGCCGATGATCACCTTGTCGGCGGGCGGCATGGTGATGGGGCCCCCCGACCCCATCACCGGGAAACCGTCGCCGGTCTCCAGCACGCCCGAGGCCGCGATCCGCAGATCGCCGCGCCGGGTGTAGGCTTCGCTACCGTCGGGGGCCTGCACCGCGATCCAGGCGGTGCCGGTGACGGCGACGTCCAGCGGGTTGCCGGTGTCCTGGATCGCGCCGCCGCTCCTGTCGGCGTCGCGGACCTCCTCGCCTGAGGGCGCGCGCGATTCGAGCCCGCCGCCGCCCTTCAGCATCATTGCCTCGAAGGCGACGCGGTCGGCGCGATAGCCGGTGGTCGAGGCGTTCGCGATGTTGTTCGCGATCGCCGCCTGCGCCGCCATCTGGCCCTTGAGCCCCGACAATGCGGTGTAGACCATCCGGTCCATCGTTCAGCCTCCCTGGGGGTTCGCGCCGTTACGAACGGATGTTGAAGATCGACTGCGAGATCTGGCTCGACGCGTCGAGCGCCTTCGCATTCGCCTGGAAATTGCGCTGGGCCGCGATCAGGTTGACCAGCTCCTCAGTGATGTCGACGTTCGAGCGCTCGATCGCGCCCGACATCAGCGCGCCGAAGCCGTCCGCGCCGGGCTGGCCCATGCGCGGATCGCCCGACAGGCCGGTCGGCGACCAATAGCTGTTGCCGAGCTGGCGCAAGCCCGAGGGATTGGAGAAGTTGGCCAGCGCGACCATTCCCAGCGCCTGGCTGTCGCCGTTCGAGAAGGTGGCGCGGACCATGCCGTTCTCGTCGACGCTGAGCCCTTCGAGCTTGCCGACCGCGGCGCCGTCCTGGCTCTGCGCGACCAGGTCGAACGGCTGGGCGAGCTGGGTGGTGGCGCTGCCGAAGTCGAGCGAGATCGTCTGCGGCTTGGCGGCGCCGGTCGGGGTGAACTCGCCGAAGGTGGTGGCGCCGGTCGGCGCGGTCAGCGCGCCGTTGACGTCGAAGCTCAGCGTGATCGGATTGGCGCCCGCGGTGCCGGCATCGGCATCGAGCTGCTGGTCGCCGACGAAGGTGTAGACCTTCCAGGTGCTCGGCCCCAAAGGCGCGACCGTCGCCGGCGGCACGACCGCAGGGGCGGTTTCGCGGACGAAATAGCTGGTCATCGTCATCGCGTTGCCGTCGGTGTCGTACACCGTGGTCTGCGTCGAATTATTGTAGGTCGCCGGGTTGAAGCGGTCGAAGGCATAGGGATTGGCGGCGGTGAACACCGGATTCGACGACGGCACCGACGCATTGCCCGACAGGTTGAGCGACTGGCTGACCGCGCCGGTCGCCTTGGGCGTGCCGCTGAAGGCGGGGACGCGCAGGCTCGTCGTCGCGCCGGCGCCGGTGGCGACTACCGTGCCCGAGCCGTCGACCGGATAGACCTGGAGATGCCCGCCATTGGCGTCGACGACGTAGCGGTCGGGATCGACCATGAAGCCGCCGTTGCGGGTGTAGTTGACCTTGCTGCCCTCGAGGTCGGGCTTGACCACGAAGAAGCCGTCGCCCGAGACCGCAAGGTCGAGCGAGGATTCGGACTGGACGAGCCCGCCCTGGCTGAATTCCTGGCGGATCGCCTTCACCACCGAGCCCGATCCGACCATCTGGTTCGGGTTCACCGACACGCTCGACGCGATGACGTCGGCAAACTCGGTGCGGCTCTTCTTGAAGCCGTTGGTCGAGACGTTGGCGAGGTTGTGCGAGATGGTCGACATCTCGGTCTGCGAACCCTTGAGCCCGCTGAGCGACGTGTAGAAGGACATGGAACTTGCTCCCTTGAAGGTTCTTGGGTTCAGCCGACCTGGCGGACGGCAGAGACTGGGACCTGGCCGATGCCGGCCACCGACAGCACCGGCTCGCCGGTCGACGGGATCGAGACCGAGGCGACGGGCGCCCACACCAGGGTGCGGCTGTCGACCTTGGTGGTGCCGTTGCGGGCGGTGGCGGTGATGGTGAACGGGCCGTCGCCGGCTTCGCCGCCGGTGTCGGTGCTGCCGTCCCAGTCGAAGTCGACGGTGCCCTTCTTCTGGGCGCCGAGGTCGACGGACTTCAGGACCTTGCCGTCCTTGTCGGCGATGGTGACGATGACGCCGGTCGTGTCGCCGTCGAGCTCGACCTGGCCGGCGAAGCCACCCGCGGTCCGCGGATAAGCGACCGATCCTTCGGTCAGCACCGTCTTGCCGACATAGGCCATCGCGTCGCTGGCGGAGGTCGCATTGAGCTTGTCGGCGATCGACTTCAGCGTGGTCGACATCTCGGTGATGCCGGCCAGGCTGGAGAATTGCGCCATCTGCGCGACCATCTGGGTGTTGTCGACCGGGTTGAACGGGTCCTGGTTCTGCATCTGCGCGGTCATCAGCTTCAGGAAATCGGCCTGGCCGAGCGTCGTGTTCGCCGACGAGGCGGGCTGGACCGGCGTGCCCGAGTTGGTGCGCGGTATGCCGAGCGCGTCGAGCGTGGAATCGAAGGAAGAGGCCATGGTCAGCGTCCCAGCTTGAGGGTATCGACGATCAGCGACTTGGCGGTCTGCATGACCTCGACATTGTTCTGGTAGGTGCGCGCAGCCTCGAGCATGTCGACCAGCTCGCGCGTCTCATCGACGGCGTTCTCCCAGACGTTGCCGTCCCGGTCGGCCATCGGATTGCCGGGGTCGTAGCGCTTGGTCGGCGCCTCGCCGGCGGTGACGACCTGCTCGACGTTGACCGTCGCCATGCCGCTCGCCTGGTCGAACTGGGTGCGGAACACCGGCTTCATCGTCCGATAGGCCGCATCCGGCGTCGAGGCGACGCCGCCGGCGTTGGCGAGGTTGGACGCCGTGGTGTTCATCCGCACCAGCTGCGCGCTCATCGCGCGGCCGGCGACCTGGAAGATGGACATCGGATTGTCGGCCATCGTCATTCGCCCTTCAGCGCGCGGGTGATCTGGCCGATGCGGCCGTTGAGGAACGACAGCGTCGTCTGATAGGCGATCGCGTTCTCGGCGAAGGCGGTCTGCTCGGTGGCGAGCTCGACGGTGTTGCCGTCCATGCTCATCTGCAGCGGGGTGCGGTACTTGGTCGCCGCGGCGATGCCCGTGTCGACATGCCCGCTCTCCGCCGAGCGCAGCGCCTCGGCGAAGTCGATGTCCTTGGCCTGGTAGCCGGGGGTCGAGGCGTTCGCGATGTTCGACGCGAGCACGCCCATGCGCTGCGAGCGCACTTCGAGCGCCGCGCCATGGACGCCGAACAGGCTGTCGTTGCTCATCTCGTCGGTCTCCCGCACTGGTTCGAGGGCAGCTTTGCAATGGGCGTGCCAAATTGATGAGGGCGCCGGATTTGTTGTTGTCGGCCAAGGGAAGCGGCAAGGTCTTGCCGGTGGCGGCAAGCGATTGCCGGATGCGCGTCGCCCTATTCATCGTCATGCCGGGCTTGACCCGGGATCCAGAGTCGCAGGCAACGCCGCTCGTGACCCTGGATCCCGGATCAAGTCCGGCATGACGAGCGAGGGGGCGAAATTGGCCCCACCCTTGCAACGCGTGAGGGTGATGATGCTGCATTCACTTCCCTCCCTCGGTAGCTTTGCCGATCCCGCCGCGTTGGCGATCGTCGGCGGCGGCACGCTGCTCGCCCTCGTGCTGCGCACCCCCGGCCGCGACCTGTTCCGTGGGTTCGCCGCGCTCGGCGTGCTGTGGCGCAAGCCCTTTCAGGCGGACGCGCTGCTGACGCAGATCGACGCCCTGTCTCGCATCTCGGCACGGCACGGCGTGGTCCGGCTCGACCGTACCGTCATCGCCGATCCGGACGTCGCCGCGGCCGTCGGCCGCATCGTCGACGGTGCGGGCGGCGAGGAGGTCTCGGCACTGCTCGACCAGCGCCGCGCCGCACGCGCCGAGCGGCATCGCGCCGCGATCGACCTATGGTCGGCGGCGGCCGAGATCTTCCCGGCGATGGGCATGGTCGGCACGCTGATGGGGCTGGTGAGGATGTTCGCCGGCATGACCGATCCCGCCACCATCGGCGGATCGATGGCGGTGGCGGTGCTGGCGACGCTCTATGGCGCGCTCGCTGCCAACCTGGTCGCCATGCCGATCGCGGCGCGGCTCAAGCGCCTCGCGCGCGCCGAGCTGCTCGAGCGTGCACGCCTGGTGCAACCCCTCGCCGCACTCGCCGAGCGCGAGCGCCCGCGTGTCAGGAGGGATGCGGCATGAGCGACCTCACCATCGACGATCCGTTCGAGGAAGGCGCGCGCCGGCCGCTGTGGCTGATCACGCTCGCCGACCTCATGCTGCTGCTGGTCGGCTTCTTCGTCTTCCTCCAGGCCAATCGCGCGCTCGACGGCCGCGCGATCGCCGAGGGGCTGCGCCAAGGCTTCGATGCCGAGCGCGTCGCGCCGATGCCGGTCGATGCCAGCGTGATCGCCGGGTTCGCGCCCGGCTCGGCAGCATTGCCTTCCAATGACGCGATCGCCTGGGCGCGCGAGGCCGCGCGCGACCCGCGCACTACGCTGCGGGTGATCGGCGGTACCGACGGCACCCCTGGCGACGTCGACCGCGCAACCGGCAGCGCCGCGATTCTCGCCGCCGACCGTGCTCGCGCCGCCGCCGCGCTGCTCGCCCGCGCAGTGCCGGCCGACCGCATCGCCATCGAGACCCGCCCCGGCGCCGGCCGCGCCGTCCAGCTCCAGATCGGTTTCGCAGGAGACCCGCAATGATCCGTCCGCTGCTTTTCGCCATCCTCCTCGCGCCGCTGCCTGCGGTTGCGCAGACGATCCGCTTCCAGGATACCACGGCGATCGACGTCGCCGTCGCCGCCTTCACCGGCCACGCCGTCGGCGAGGAAGGCGGCGCCCGTGCCGCCGTCGACAAGCGCCTCAAGCTCGCCGCCTGTCCGCTGCCCAAGCTCGACTGGCGCGGCAGTTACCAGGACTCGGTGGTCGTCACCTGCGACGCACCGGCGTGGCGCATCTACGTGCCGGTGATGACGCCGCCGCGTCCGCGGCCGGTGGTCGCCGCCGCCGCGCCGATCGCACCTGCGCCCAAGGCCGAGCCGGTGATCCGCCGCGGCGACGCGGTGACGCTGGAGGTCGGCGCGCCCGGCTTCTCGATTACCCGCGACGGCGTCGCGATGGGCGATGCGCCCGCGGGCGGGAGGGTCGCGATCAAGGTCGATTCCGCCAAGCCGCCGGTGCAGGCGGTCGCGGTCGAAGCCGGCCGGGCGACGCTGCCCGGCTGGGCCCAATAAAAAATGCTTAAACTTGTCGGCGGCCGGTCGTTTGATCGTCTGAAGATACTATTCGAGGACGGAGACCATGGTGGATCCGATCGGGTCCAAGCCCAGCGTACCGATCGACCGGCGCATCGCGCCGGTCACGTCGAACGCACCCGTGTCTGCGGCCCAGCCGGCCGCACAGGACGTGGCGGTGCGCGCCGATCCCTCGACGCTGCGTGCGCTGGCGCAGCCCCTCGCGGCGACGCCGCCGGTCGACGCCGATCGCGTCGCCAAGGTCCGCAAGGCAATCCAGGACGGCAATTTCCCGCTGCTGCCCACGACGGTCGCCGACCGGCTGCTGGCGCTTAAGATGCAGTGGGCGCCGCATGGAGGCAGCGATGACGCGTCGTGACGCGCTGGTTCGCGTGATCGAGGCGCTCCATGCCGAGATCGCCGCGCTCAAGGCCAACGACATCGACGCGCTCGAGGCGGCGACCAGCGCCAAGCTCAAAAGCATCGACGCGGTCGCCGCGGCTCGTGAGCCGTCGACCCCGGAGATCGAGGAGCTCGCGCGCGAGGCGCACCGGCTCAACGAGACCTGCCGCGTCTACGTCAACCTGATGGCGGCAAACGTTCGCCGCCGCCTGCAAGTTCTTGCCGGTGCCCCGGCGCAATCCTATCGGCCCGGCGGTACAGCGGCGTTGGCCTGACGTTATTTTCCGTTCGCCCTGAGCTTGTCGAAGGGCCGTTCTTCTTTCTCTGACGCTTGGAGGAAGGAGGACGGTGCTTCGACAAGCTCAGCACGAACGGGTCGGGTTTAACCTCCAAATCTTGGCACGCTCCTTGCTGAATGTCCCGGTAACCATGGGACTTCAGGCAAGAGCTCGATGAGCATACCCTCGATCCAGCGCCTCGGCGGCGTCCAGAACGCGATCGCCGTCGCCAGCGAACGCACCGGCATCGACTTCAACTATCTGCTGGGCCAGGCCCAGGTCGAAAGCGGCCTGCGCCCGAATGCCCGCGCCGGCACCTCCAGCGCGACCGGACTCTACCAGTTCATCGAGCAGAGCTGGCTCGGCGTGGTCAAGCAGCATGGCGCCGAGCACGGCCTCGGCTGGGCGGCCGACAGCATCAGGCAGACCGGCAGCGGCCGCTTCGTCGTGAGCGACCCCGCCGCGCGGCGGGCGATCCTCGACCTGCGCAACGATCCCGCCGCCGCCTCGCTGATGGCGGCAGAGCACGCCAGCGACAACAAGGATGCGCTGGAGGCGAGCCTCGGCCGCGCGGCGACCGGGACCGACCTCTACATGGCTCATTTCCTCGGGATCGGCGGCGCGAAGAAGTTCCTGTCGGCGATGGACGCCAATTCCGGCCGCAGCGCGGCGTCGCTGTTCCCGGCGGCTGCCCGCGCCAACCGCAACATCTTCTACACCTCCGACGGCCGCGCGCGATCGCTCGGCGAGGTCTATCAGCGTTTCGCGGCCAAGCTCGACAAGGGCGCGGCGGCAGGCGGCGGCACCGGGCTCGCCTCGGATGCGCTCGATGCCGGCGATCCGAACGTCGAGGTGGTGCTCGGCACCGGCGCCGCCAACGGCGACCGCGAATGGCTGGCGAGCACCCTCGACCGGCTCAAGGCGGCCCAGCCCGCCGCCGCAACCGGCTCGCTGCTCCGACCCAATCCTCAGAATGCGCGGCTCGCCTATCTGATGCTCGCGAGCCTGGGCGGCTAAGCGATGGCGACGCTTCCGTTCCTGCCGGCGCGCGCGGCGCCGATGGCCAAGAGCTTCGCGCTGCCGATGGCGATGCTGACGCTGGTCGCGCTGATGGTGGTGCCGATCCCGGCGGCGCTGCTCGACGTGTTCTTCGTCACCAACATCATGATCAGCCTCGCGGTGCTGATGGTCGCCCTCAACGCGCAGAAGCCGCTCGACTTCTCCGCCTTCCCGACCGTCCTCCTGTTCGCGACGCTGTTCCGGCTCGGCCTCAACGTCGCCTCGACGCGCGTCGTGCTGGTCCACGGCCACGAGGGCGAGGCCGCCGCCGGCCACGTCATCGAATCCTTCGGTACCTTCCTGATCGGCGGCGACTATGTCGTCGGCCTGTTCGTGTTCGCGATCCTGATCATCATCAACCTGATGGTGGTGACCAAGGGCGCCGGCCGCGTCTCGGAGGTCTCCGCCCGATTCACCCTCGATGCCCTCCCCGGCAAGCAGATGGCGATCGACGCCGATCTCAACGCCGGCCTCATTACCCCCGACGAGGCGCGCGCGCGCCGGGTCGAGGTCGCGACCGAGGCCGATTTCTACGGCGCGATGGACGGTTCGTCGAAGTTCGTGAAGGGCGACGCCATCGCCGGCCTGCTGATCCTCGCGGTCAACATCGTCGGCGGCCTGATCCTCGGCACGCTGAGCCACGGGCTCGGCGTCAAGGAAGCGGCGCAAACCTACGTCCTGCTCGCGATCGGCGACGCGCTGGTGGCCCAGCTCCCGTCGCTGATGCTGTCGATCGCCGCCGCGGCGATCGTGACCCGCGTCACCTCGACCGACGACCTGGCGGGCCAGATCGGCAGCCAGTTCAGCAGCCACAAGACCTGGACGCCGGTTGCGGCGATCCTCGCCATCCTCGGTGTGATCCCGGGGATGCCGCATTTCGTGATCTTGCCCGCCGCGGCCGCCGCCGGCTTCGCTGCCTGGCGGCTCAAGAAGGCCGCGGGTCGCCCCGCTCCCGTCATCGAGGCCGCGCCCGAGCCGCAGGACCTCTCCAAGATCGGCTGGGACGAGGTCACCGACACGATGCAGGTGATGCTCGACATCGGCTACGGCCTGGTGCCGCTGGTCGACGAGCGCAAGGGCGCGCCGCTGATGGGCCGCATCACCGGGGTGCGGCGCCAGCTCTCCAAGGAACTGGGCTTCGTCGTGCCGCAGGTGCGCGTGCGCGACGACATCAACCTGGCGCCCTATACCTATCGCATTCTCGTCAACGGCGTGATCGTCGGCGAGGACCAGGCCTCGCCCGACGAGATGCTGGCGCTCGACACCGGCCAGGCGGTCGGCACCATCCCCGGCAAGAAGGTCAAGGACCCGACCTTCGGCCTCGACGCGATCTGGATCGGCCAGGCCGATGCCGACGCGGCGACCGGCGCGGGCTATCTGGTGGTCGACGCCGGCACGGTGATCGCAACCCATCTCAACCAGAATTTGCTCGCCCATGCCTCCGAGCTGCTCGGCCCCGACGAGGTCCAGTCGCTGCTCGACGGCCTCAAGGAGCGCGCCGCCGCGCTGGTGGCGGCGCTGTGCCCGCAGCCGGTGCCGCTGACCACGCTGACATTGGTGTTGCGCGGGCTGCTGGCGGAGGGCATCCCATTGAAGGAGTTCCGCCGCATCGCCGCCGCGATCGCGGTCGCCGCCCAGCGCACCGCCGACGCCGAGGAACTGATCGAGCTGATCCGGCCCGAATTGGGCGGCCTCATCATCCAGAAGCTGTGCGGCGTGCGCGAGCCCTTGCGCGTGATGACGCTCGAGGGCCAGCTCGAGGCGCTGCTCGGCCAGGCGGTCCGTTCCGACCCTGCGCGCCGTCACACGATCGAGCCCGACCTCGGCCGCCGTATCGTCGACGCCATGCAGCGCGCGGCCCAGCCGCTGATGGCCGAGGCCAAGCCGTTCGCGCTGGTCGTCCAGCCCGCGATCCGCATCGCGATGCGCAAGCTGGTCAAGTCGGTGCTGCCCGACACGCCGGTGATGAGCTTCTTCGAGGTCCCCGAGGACAAGGCGGTCGAGGTCGTCGCCGTGATCGGCGCGCCGGAGGCGCTGCCGGCATGATGCACGCTCGTATCCAGCCCGATCCGGGCCAGCTGCTCACCTACGCGCCCACCCCGGCGCGCGACGTCGAGGGGCTGGTTCGCAAACACCTGCCGATGGTCCGCCGCATCGCCTGGCACATCCATGGCAGCATGAGCACGATCGTCGACATCGAGGATCTCGTCCAGGTCGGCCTGGTCGCGCTGATCGAGGCGGTCGGCAGCTTCGAGGAGCGCGGCGCCGTCGCCTTCGAGCAGTATCTGCTGACACGCCTGCGCGGGAGCATGATCGACGAGCTGCGCCGCCAGGCGACGCTGACGCGCGGCGCGATGCGGCGGCGACGGGCGTATAACGACGCGGTGTCCGGCCTCGTGGAGGCGAACGGCCGTCAGCCCACGGACGGCGAGGTCGCGGAGAAGCTCGGCGTCACCGTCGAGAAGCTGCGCACCGACTATGCCACCGCCGAGGCGGTGCGCTTCGATCCGATCGACGACGTCTATTCGGACGAGGGCCCCTGGTTCATGTCCGACGAGCCCTCCGCCTTCGACCAGCTCGCCGAGGCCGACCAGCGCGACGCGCTCGCCGCCGCGATCGCCGAGCTGCCCGAGCGCGAGCAGATCGTCGTCCAGCTCTATTACGTCGAGGAAATGAACCTCGAGGAGATCGGCCAGGTGCTCGGCGTCGGCGCCGCGCGCGTCTGCCAGATCAAGGCATCGGCACACGGACGGCTCAAGAAGGCGCTGGCGCGGCGGCTGGGATAGCCATGATTGCACTGGGTGGCGCGAGAGGTCGCACGGATTGACGAAGTAGCAAATTTAAGTGATAGTTAAATCGACTCGATCACGCGAGAACGATCATGCCGACCACCATCCTCCGCAAACAGGCTCGTATTCTCATGTGGCTGGTGACCGTCCCCTTGGCGGGCTTCATCATCCTGGCCGCGGCGGTGCTGGGCAATGTCTTCTGGCAGGGAGGGCGCTTCGCCGACGGAGTCGCGATCTTCTATGCTCCGATCGCCCTCTACATGTGGGCAATCTGGATGATGCGTGTCGCGCTCAAGGCGATCGCCGAAGGAGCCATGTTCGATACGGTCGTGCCGAAGCTGCTGTTCCGGGTCGGCGCCGCCCTGTTCGGCGGCGCGTTGTTCAACGTGTTTGCGGTTCCGGTGCTGTTCTATCTCCGCGACGGCAGGCCCTATTTTCAGACGTTCGACGGGTCGGTGGTCACGCTCGGCATCGCCGGTGCCACGCTAGTGCTGATCGCACAGCTTCTCGGCCGGGCGGCGGCGATGCGGGAAGAGCTCGACGCGTTCGTCTGACATGCCGGTCCAGGTCACGCTCGATGCCGTGCTGGCGCGGCGTGGCCTCACCGGCAAGCAGCTGGCCGAGCGGATGGGCATGAGCGAAACCCAGCTGTCGCTGTTCAGGACCGGCAAGGTGCGCGGCATTCGTTTCGCGACGATCGCACGAATGTGCGCGGTGCTCGAGTGCGAGCCGGGCGACCTGCTCGCCTATGCATTCGATCCGGCAGACCTCCAGGTGCCGCCGGAAGGCTAGCCATGAACCCCCCGGCTGTCGTCGGGCGCTTCCTCGCGTCGCGTCATGCCATAGTCCCGGATCACCTCCGCTACCCGCAGCCGATAATCGGCGAGCACGCCGGTGCGCCCCTCGGCCTGCGCGGCGCGGTGGCCTGGTCGGTTGCGCCACGCCCTTACCGCCGCTTCGTCGCGGAAGAAGGAAAGCGAGAGATAGCGGTTCGAGTCGCCCACGCTGCGGAAGCGTTCGATCGAGATGAAGCCGTCGATCGCCTCCAGCTCGGGCCGCAGGTCGCCGGCGAGCTCGAAATAGCGTTCGGCATCGGCGGGCTCGAGCTCGAAGATCACCGCGATCATCGATCGACCCTCTTGAGGAAGATCCGATCCTCCCGGCGGATGAAGCCCTCGGCCTTGGCGAAGGCGAAATTGTCGCGGCCTGCCGGATCGGCCTTGAGGCGGGTGCGATAGGCCTCGTAGGCGGCGAGATCGGCGATGTCGTAGATGCCATAGGCGGTGGTCGCGGACCCTTCGTGCGGGGCGAAATAGCCGATCAGGTCGGCGCCGCAGCGCGGGATCGCCTCGCCCCAGGCGCGGGCATAACGTTCGAACCGGTCGACCTTGAAGGGATCGATCTCGTAGCGGATGAAGCAGGTGATCATTGCGTCGCCTCCATTTACTCGCCGCCGTCTAGCGCCTTGTCCGCGGACAATGCTTCGGTTATCACCGAAGCATGAAGGACGGGCCGAGCATCGCCGCCGTCGCCGCGCTGATCGGCGATCCCGCGCGGGCCAACATGCTGACCGCGCTGATGGACGGGCGCGCGCTCACCGTCAGCGAGCTGGGCGGCGCGGCCGGCGTGGCGCTGCCGACCGCGAGCGAGCATCTCGCGCGGCTGTCCGCGGCGGGGCTCGTCGCCGCCGAGAAGCAGGGGCGTCACCGCTATTATCGCCTGTCCGGCGCCGATGTCGCCGACGTGCTCGAGTCGCTGATGGGCCTCGCCCAGCGCACCGGTGCGACCCGGGCGCGGCCGGGACCGCGCGATGCGGCGCTCAGGGAGGCGCGAGTCTGCTACGATCACCTCGCCGGCGCGCGCGCCGTCGCGCTGGCCGAAGCCCTGGTCTCGCGCGGGTTGATCTCCGCCGGCGAGACGCCTCGGCTGACCGATGACGGCCATGGTTTCCTGGCCGCGCTCGGCATCGAGCCAGGCAAGGGATCGCGGCGTCCGCTCTGCCGCACCTGTCTCGACTGGAGCGAGCGGCGGCACCACCTCGCCGGACGGCTCGGCGCCGCCATCCTCGATCATGTGATCGCCAAGGGGTGGGCGCGGCGCGGCGAGGGGCGGGTGGTCAGCTTCACGCCGCAGGGCGCCGCCGCCTTCGACGCCGCGTTCGGCCTATGAGAAAAGCCCCGGCGGCCGTCCGGCCATCGGGGCTTCTCGATACGCGGTACGGGTCGCTTCCCGGCGCCCTGAAGGGGGGAGGCGCCGGGAAGGGACCTTGCGCTTAGCGCAGCAGCTGCAGGACGCCCTGCTGGCTCTGGTTCGCCTGGGCGAGCATCGCGGTCGAGGCCTGGCTCAGGATCTGCGCCTTGGCGAGCGCCGTCGTCTCGGCCGAGAAATCGGCGTCCTCGATGCGGCTGCGCGCGTCGGTCAGGTTGGTGACGTTGTTGGTCAGGTTGTTGACCACCGACTGCAGGCGGCTCTGCACGGCGCCGAGCTTGGCGCGGGTGTCGGTGACCGTCTTGAGGGCGGCCGAGACCGAACCCGCGGTCGCCGCATCGCCGAGCAGCGTATTCGCATTCGCCGCGGTCGTCACGTCGCCCAGCGTCAGCGTCAGCGCCGAGAGGCCGACGGTCACGGTTTCGCCGGCATTGGCGCCGACCTGGATGTCAACGTCCGCAGCGCCGGTGCCGAACAGGGTGACCCCGTTGAACTTCGTGTCGGTCAGAATGTCGGTGATCTGCGTCTTGAGCTGCTGGACCTCGGTGTCGAGGTTGGTGCGGTCGTCAGCCGAATAGCTGCCGCTGGCGCTCTGCACCGCCAGCTCGCGGATGCGCTGCAGCATGTTGCCGACTTCGTTCAGCGCGCCTTCCGCGGTCTGCGCCAGCGAGATGCCGTCGTTGGCGTTGCGGATCGCCTGGTTCATGCCGCGGACCTGCGTGGTCATCGACGAGGCGATGGCGAGGCCGGCGGCGTCGTCCTTGGCCGAGTTGATGCGCTTGCCGCTCGACAGGCGCTGCATCGCGACGTTGAGCGCGTCGTTGGCCTGGGCGGAGGCGTTCCCCGCGCGCAGCGCCGAAATGTTGGTACCGATGACAGTCATGTCTTGTCTCCGTTCAAAGCCGGCGATCCCGTCATCCCCCCGTTCACGGGAGCTCAGGCCGCCACAGGGGGTAACGGCCGGCCGCGGCGGCGATTAAGCACTTTCGCAAACCAAGGCGGCAAAGGGCCGGAAACCGCCCGGCGTTTCGCTTCCGCGGGGAATGAAGAACCCCGCGTGCGGGCCTTCGCGCCCCCGGTTTCCTTCTCCGTGCAGGCGCGCCCGGAAAGAATTTGCCGCCGGGCCGCCGTGCTTTACGCGACATTAACCATCGCTGCCCCATCTCGTTCTCGTCACGGGGGAGCTCATGGTTTCACTTTTTCCATCCGCGGCGGTGATCCGCCAGAAATATGCGCTCGTCTCGGGCCTGCGTGCCCAGGGGTTCGACATCGGTTCGTTCGAGACCGGCCGGCCGACGCCCGGCGACCTGTTCCTGATCGCCGACGGCGAGACGCCGCCGGTTCCAGGCCGCACACTGATCGTCGGCGACGACGGGCTCAAGGCGATCCCGTTCCGCGACGGCAATCCCGCGCGGCTGAGCTACGGCCAGGACGACAGCGGCCTCGGCGCCGGCTTCGCCGCGGCGATGCTGCGGCCCGGCGCCCCGATCGCCGCCGATCCCGAGAGCCTGGCGCTCTACGCGCTCGCCGAGCGCATCGCCCAGTCCGATATCACCGTGCTGGTCGGCGGCCCGACCGGCACCGGCAAGGAAGTCCTCGCCCGCGCGATCCACCTGGGCAGCGCACGCGCCGAGGGGCCGTTCATCGCGATCAACTGTGCCGCGCTGCCCGAGACGATGCTCGAGGCGATGCTGTTCGGCCATGTGAAGGGATCGTTCACCGGCGCCAGCTCGGGCGGCCAGGGCTTCTTCCGCGCCGCGCATGGCGGCACCCTGCTGCTCGACGAGATCGCCGAAATGCCGCTCGCGCTCCAGGCCAAGCTGCTGCGCGCGCTGCAGGAGCGCGAGGTGGTGCCGATCGGCGCGACCGAGGCGGAGAAGGTCGATGTCCGCGTGATCGCCTGCGCCAACCGCGACCTCCAGACCGAGGTCGCCGCCGGGCGCTTCCGTGCCGACCTCTACTATCGCCTCTCGGTGTTCCCGCTCGCCACCCGCGCGCTCGCCGAGCGCCGCGGCGACATCCCCGCGCTCGCCGCGGCGATGATCGTCCGTCATGCCGGCGACCGTGCGACGCTGCCGTGGCTGAGCGACGAGGCGCTGGACGCGCTGCTCCGCCACGACTGGCCGGGCAACGTCCGTGAGCTCGAGAACGTCATCCAGCGCGCGCTGCTGCTGGCACGCGGCGACCGGATCGAGGCCGGCGACATCATCTTCGACCGTCCGGCCGCGCCGGCGCCGATCAGCTTCGCCGACGACGAACCCGCCACGCTCGGCAAGGTCGTGCAGATGAGCGAGTTCGCCGCGATCCGCGAGACGCTGGCGGCGTGCGGCGGCAGCCGTACTGAAACGGCGCGGCGGCTCGGCATCTCCGAGCGCACGCTGCGCTACCGCCTCGCCAAGGCTCGCGAGCAGGGTGAGGATATCGCCCAGGCCCATAGCCAGGCGATTTCGGCATGAGCGGCGTCCCGGGCGTGAACGGCGCGATGGGCGTCGATCGTGTGATGGAGCTGCGCGCGCAGATCCTCGAGCGCAACGCCGCGCTTCAGCGCGCCAATGCCGCAGCGGCTGCCCAGCCGACCGAAACCAGCCCGGTCGCGAGCTTCACCGACGCCTTCAAGGACGCGGTGACCTCGGTCAACGACAGCCAGACCCGCGCCGGCGCGCTTTCCGCCGCCTATGAGCGCGGCGAGACGATCGACATCGCCAAGGTGATGCTTGCCCGCCAGGAAGCCTCGGTCGGGTTCGAGGCGACCCTGCAAGTCCGCAACAAGCTCCTTGCCGCATACAAGGACATCATGAGCATGCCGGTATAAGCCATGGCCACTGACCTCGCCACCGTGCCGCAGGGCACGCCGCTCGCCGGGCGCTTCGCCAATCCGCTGAAGCAGGTCGCCGGCCTGCTGGGCCAGCCCGCGATCAAGCGATCGCTGCCGCTGATCTTCATGATCGGCCTGATCGCTGCCGCCGCGCTCGCCTGGGCGATGCTGCGCCAGCCGCCGCAGCGGGTGCTGTTCCCCAATCTCGCCGACAGCGACAAGGGCGCAGTGGTGCAGGCGCTCAAGGCCGCCAGCATCGCCAGCGACATCGATTCCTCGGGATCGGTCACCGTCGCCGAGGACGATTATCACCGCGCGCGGATGCTGCTCGCCAGCCAGGACCTGCCGAAGGCGGCGCCGGGCGGCTATGCGCTGCTCGACCAGCTGCCGATGGGCGTCAGCCGCGCCGTCGAGGGCGAGCGGCTGCGCCAGGCGCGCGAGACCGAGCTCGCCCGCTCGATCGAGGAGATCGACACCGTCGCCGAGGCGCGCGTCCACCTCGCCACGCCCGAGAGCACCGTGTTCGTCCGCGACCAGGCGGCGCCGTCGGCGAGCGTGATCGTCAAGCTCCAGCCCGGCCGCGCGCTCAGCGACGCGCAGGTGCGTTCGATCGTCAACCTCGTCGCCTCGTCGGTGCCGGGGATGAAGCCCGATGCGGTCACCATCGTCGACCAGATGGGGGCGCTGCTGTCCAAGCCCGGCGGGGGCGGCGACGGCGCGGCCAGCGACGCCCGCATCGCGCTGCAGCGCCAGGTCGAGGACAAGGTGCGCGCGCAGATCAACCAGCTGCTGACCCCCCTGCTCGGCGCCGGCAACTTCACCGCCGAGGTCCAGGCCGACGTCGACATGGACGAAACCCAGGCGACGCGTGAGAGCTATGACAAGCAGGGCGCGCTGCGGGCCGAGCAGGGCAACTGGACCGGCAATCAGCCCGCGGGCACGGCCGGCGCGCCCGGCGGCATTCCCGGCGCGCTGTCGAACTCGCCGCCGGCGCCGGCCACGCTTCAGCTCGCCCAGGGGCAGCAGCCGCCGGCCGCCAACGCCCAGGGCACGCCCGCGACACCGGCCGGGCCGGTCACCCAGGCGATGAAACAGTCGGACAGCTTCACCCGCGCCTACGACCTCGGCAAGGAGGTGTCGGTCACCCGCGCCGCGCCCGGCGGCATCAAGCGGCTGTCGGTCGCCGTGCTGCTGCGCGAGCCGGACAAGGGCCGGCGCACGGCGATGGAGATCCAGCAGATCACCGGGCTGGTCCAGGCGGCGGTCGGCTACAATCCGGCGCGCAGCGACCAGGTGACGGTGATCTCCCGGAAATTCTCCGGCGCTGCCGACGCCGCGCCCCAGCCGGCCTGGTATCAGGCGGAATGGGTGCCGATGGTGTTGCGCAACGTCACCGCGATCGTGATCGCGCTGCTGGTGCTGCTGCTCGGCGTCCGTCCGCTCGCCAAGGCGCTGATGAAGAAGCGCGACGAGGCCGGTGCGCGGCTCGCCTTCGCCAATCCCGAAGCGGCGCCGGGAGCGGTTCGCGCCGACGGCTCGGGACCGGTGACGGTCGAGATGCTCGACAATGCCCGCGGCTATGACCAGCGCGTCGGGCTGGTGCGCGGCTTTACCCGCGAGAACCCGGCCCGCGCCGCGCTGGCGGTGCGCGACATGATCAAGACGGAGGGTGCGCAGTGACCATGCCCGTCCGCCTCTACAGCGGCGTCGAGCGCGCCGCGGTGCTGATGATGCTGGTCGGCGAGGAGGAGGCCGCGGCGATCCTCCAGAAGCTGGATCCCGAGGAAGTGCGCCAGCTCGGCAAGGCGATGTTCGCGGTCGCCGACGTCAGCGAGGCGGAGGTCGAGCTGGTGCTCGACGACTTCGTCGCCAGGGCCAAGGAGCGCACCGACGTCGGCTTCGATCCCAGGCCCAAGATCGAGACGATGATGACCCGTGCGCTGGGGCCGGACAAGGCCGACAGCGTGCTCTCCCGCATCACCCCGCCCGAGGCGGCGGGACAGATCGACCTGCTCGACTGGCTCGATGCCGGCGAGATCGCCTCGCTGATCGAGAACGAGCATCCGCAGATCGCGGCGGTGCTGATCGCCAACCTCGATCCCACGGTCGCGGCGCAGGTGCTGGAGATCCTGCCGGAGCCGATGCAGCCCGAGGTCGTCCACCGCATCGCCAAGCTCGAGCCGGTCTCGCCCGAGGCGCTCGACACGCTGCGCTCGATGCTTTCCAGCCGGGTCGGCAGCGCGGGCGCGCCCGCCGGCGTGCAGCTCGGCGGCACGCGCGAGGCGGCCAAGATCATGCAGAACGCGCGCAAGATCACCGAGGCGCGGGTGATGCCCAAGCTCGCCAAGATCGACCGCGAGGTCGCGCGCGCGATCGAGGAGGCGATGTTCGTGTTCGACAATCTGCTCGAGCTCGACGACAAGAACCTGGGCGTGCTCATCCGCAACATCGACGCCGACACGCTCACCCGCGCGCTCAAGGGCGTCGACGAGAGCGCGCGCGAGCGCTTCCTCTCCTGCATGTCGAGCCGCGCCGCCGACGGCATCCGCGACGAGATGGAGGAGCGCGGACCGATGCGCCTGTCCGAAGTGCTGGAAGCGCAGAAGGCGATCATCGCGATCGCGCGCAGCCTGGCCAAGGACGGCACCATCATCATGCGTGGCGGCGAGGATGACTATGTCTGAGTTTCGTGCGGGTTTCGTCAGCCGGCATGACGCTGCCGCCGCTGCGCTGACCGCCGCCTTCGCGCTGCCCACCGGGTTCGAGGCGATCGACCCGCGCGAACGGGCGAACGGCCGCGTGAAGCCCAAGTCGTTCACGCCGCAGGGCGAAGCCGGTCCGCGCCATTTCGCTCCGCGCGATCCCGATCCGGCCGATGCCGAGACCGGCCAATTCGATCCGGGCACCTTCATCGATCCGATCACCGCCGCGCGCGAGGCAGGCTATGCGGAAGGTTTCGCCGCCGCTCTCGCACAGGCGGAGGCTGACACCGACCGCGACCATATGCTCGCCCAGGCGATCGGCGCGGCGCTGGCCGGCGGCGACCGGCTCGATCGCGAGCGGATCGCGCGCCAGCTGCGCCAGACGGTGATGCTGTTGGTGTCGCGGCTGGTCGGCGAGGCGGGCGTATCAGGCGAGCTGCTCGCCGCACGGATCGACGCGGCCGTCGAGCTGCTGGCCGATTCGGCCGAATCGGCGCTGCTCCGGCTCCACCCCGCCGACATGCCGCTGATCGAGGGCAAGCTGCCCAAGACGCTGTTCCCGGTCGCCGATCCGGCAGTGGCGCGCGGCAGCTTCGTGCTCGAAAGCGCCTCGACCATCGTCGAGGACGGGCCCGAGCAATGGCTCGACCAGCTCGCCCACGCGATCGACCGGGTGGCGATGCCGAAATGATGCCAAGATCATGATGAACGCCTTCACCGCCGACTATCTCGACAATCTGGCGCTGCGCGATTTCCGGCCGCAACCGAGGGTGTCGGGGCGGCTCGCCTCCTATGACGGGCTGCTGATGGAAGCGGTCGGACTGTCGCTGCCGGTCGGGACCGTCTGCACCGTAGGCGAGACGATCGAGGCCGAGGTCATCGGTTTCCGCGACGGTAAGACCCTGCTCATGAATCTCGGCGGTCCCGCCGCGCTGCTGCCTAATGCGCCAGTGCGCCCGGTTGGCCCGCCGGGCGAGGCGGAGGTTGGCGCAGCGCTGCTTGGCCGCGTAGTCGACGGCGCCGGCAAACCGATCGATGGATTGGGCTCCATCCGCGGCGCCGATCATTGGCCGCTTGCCGGTCGGCTGCAGTCGCCGCTGGATCGCGGAAGGGTGCTCGAGCCGCTCGACGTCGGCGTGCGTGCGATCAACGGGCTGCTCACCATCGGCCAGGGCCAGCGCGTCGGCATCATGGCGGGATCGGGCGTCGGCAAGTCGGTGCTGCTCGGCATGATCGTGCGCGCCGCCAAGGCCGATGTCGTCGTGGTCGGCCTGATCGGCGAACGCAGCCGCGAGGTCGCCGACTTCCTCGAGACCAAGGTGTCGGGCGAAGCCCGCGCGCGATCGGTCGTCGTGGCGGTCCCCGCCAACCATTCGCCGGTGCTGCGCATCCGCGGCGCGCTGCGCGCCACCGCCATCGCCGAGGCGTTCCGCGCCGAGGGCAAGCGCGTGCTGCTGATCATGGATTCGCTGACCCGCGTCGCCCATGCCGGCCGCGAGATCGGGCTGGCGCTGGGCGAGCCGGCGTCGGCGCGCGGCTACCCGCCGTCGGCCATCGCGATGCTGCCGAGCCTGATCGAGCGCGCCGGGACCGACGTCACGACCGGCGGCTCGATCACAGCGATCTACACCGTCCTCGCCGACGGCGACGACGGCAACGATCCGGTGGTCGATTCGGCGCGGTCGATCCTCGACGGCCATATCGTACTCTCCCGCGCGCTCGCCGAGCGGGGCGTCTATCCGGCGATCGACATCGGTCCGTCGGTCAGCCGCGTGATGACCGACATCGCAGCCCGCGAGCACGTCCAGGCCGCGCGCGTGCTGCGCCGCCATCTCGCCACCTACGAGGAGAACCGCGACCTGGTGCTGATGGGCGCCTATCGCGCCGGCGCCGATCCCGCGATCGACGCGGCCATCGCCTATCATCCGGCGGTGATGGACTATGTCCGGCAGGACGCCGACCAGGTCGTACCGCTCGACGAGGCGGTGACCGAGCTGGTCGGGGTGTTCGGCGATGGCTGATCGCGATCGCCTGAATCGCCTGCTGCGCGTGCGCACGCTCCAGCTCGGCTGGGTGCGGGCCGAGGAGATCGCCGCCAACGCGCGGCTCGACAGCGAGACGGCGCTCAAGACGCGCATCGTCCAGCTCGCCGACAATATCGCGCCGCAGGAGGCGGAGGCCGGCTTCGCTGCCAGCCTCGCCGCCGCAGCCTATTACCGCGACCGGCTCCATGCTTCGGCGCTGGCCGCACAGGCACGGGTCGAGGCCGCCGAAGCGGGCGTCGAGCGCGCCCGCGCCGCCACCCGCGAAGCACGGCGCGACCAGTCGGCGATCGAGAAGCTGATCGAGCGCAACGAGGCCGAGGAAGCGATCAAGGCTCTCCGCGCGCTCGAGGAAGCACCGGCCTTCCGGAGAAAACGGCACGCTCCTTGCTGATCCTCCGGCGAAGCTTCGCCACGGGGAATTGTCCGCATGATCCAGATCACGACCCTGCTCGCCACCGGGCCGATCGGCGCGCCCCGGCCTGCGGGGTCGATTCCGCCGATTTCCGCCGATTTCGCGGTGGCGCTGGAGCAGATGCTGGCGCCGGCGGCAAGCCCGCTCGCGCCCGGCGCGGTTGCGGACATGCCGGCGATCGGGCGGCAAATGCCTGCCGCGGGCGGCAAGGATTTGCCGGCGGTGGAGATTGCGGACCTCCCGGCGCTCGATATCCCCACGGCGACGGGGACGCCCCCTGCTCCGCCGGTGGCGCGACCGAGGACCGACATCGACGTCGCCGCGCTTGCTGCCGTTGCCGCCGGAGAAGCCCTAACCGATCCCGAAGCCTCGGGCGCAAAGGCCCGCGAAACGGCCGAAGCACCCGCGACGCCCGCGATCCTGCCGACGCCGTCGGGCGCCAGGAAGATCAAATCCGAAAGGCACGCCCGCACCGACGCCGAACCGGTGAGCGGAAAAAGGGTCCGCATGGCGGAGGTGCCGGCACAGCCTTCGGCCGAAATGGTCGCGGAGCGACCGGAGGCCGGGAGCAAAGTCGAAGCTGAGCCTGAACCGCACGATCGGAAGGCGAAGAAGGCGAAGGATGTAGCGGTCGCGATCGCGTCGCCAACGGTGCCGATTCCCGAACCCGTCGTGATCCACGCCGCACCGGAGATCCGATCCGGCCGATCCGCGCCACCGAACCTCGACATCGCGCAATCGAGTCCGCTCGCAACGACCGGCCGGGCCGCTTCTGAACCGACCCCAGCCGCTGCGCCCGATGCGCCGGTCGGGCCCGAGACGAAGATCGAGCTGCCCGCAACGCCGCGCCAGCCGGCCGAATCAGTGCCCGAGCCAACCGCGCGACCGCAGCCCGCCCTCGTCGCGGCCATGCCGCTGCGCCCGAGCCAGCCTCTCGAAAGCGAATCGGCGCCGGTGATCCGCCTTCCCCTCGCAGCGCCGGAGCGGCCTAAGCCGGGCGCCGCGCCTGTCGTCTTGCGCCCGGCCACCGCCGCGCCGAAGCCTCAGCCGATCGGGACGGCCAGCCCCGCCGCGCAGCCCGCTGCCCAGGCCTTCGCCGCGGCAATCTTCGCCGCCGAGCGCGCCGCGCCGGCGAAGCGCGAGGATGCGGCTGCCGATCCTGCCGCCATTCTGCCGGGCGTCTCCGCGCCGGCCGGGCAGGCGCCGGTCGCGGTGCACGCCTCCGCTCAGGCGCACGGCGCGCCGCTCGACACCCGCCGCGACGACTGGATGGGCCAGATGATCGAGCGGATCGAGATGATCCGCGACGAGGGCGGCACGCGTGAGGCGCGCATCCGCCTCGCGCCCGACGCGCTCGGCAAGGTCGACGTCGCGATCCGCCACGACGGCGACACCGTCCATGTCCAACTCACCGCCGACACGCCTGCGGCGCGCACGTTGCTCGCCGACGCCGCCCCGCGGCTCGCGGAGATGGCGGAGAGCCGGGGCCTGAAGCTCGGCGGCTCCGGCGTCGATTCCGGCAATCCCCAGGCGCAGCCGGATGCGCGCGACCCGCGCCAGCCCGCCGCGCCGTTCCGCCCGCGCAGCCCTGCCGCTGCCGCCCGAGACCTCCCAGAAACGAGCGACGAGCGCGTCGCCTGACATCCGAAGGACTGAACCATGAGCGACAAGACCGAAGAGACACCCAAGAAGAAGAAAGGCGGCGTGGTGAAGCTGCTGATGATCGGCGGCGGCCTGCTGGTGCTGATCGGCGGCGGCGTCGGCGCCGGGCTCTATGCCGCATCGAGCGGCCTGATCGGCGGCGGTGGCGGTCATGCCGCCGCGCCGAGTGGCCCCCGCCTCGTTCCCGCCTCCGAGCAGAAGCCGGCGGCCGCGGGCGAAGGCGGCGGCCACGGCGAGGAGGGCGAGAGCAAGGGTGCCAGCCACGGCCAGCCCACGCCGGCCGGCTCGGGCGGGGACAAATATGCCTCCAACTACTACACGCTCGACAAGGAGTTCACCTCCAACCTCAAGGAGAGCGTCCATTTCATCCAGGTGGGCGTCGCCGTCTCCACGCCCTACGACGACACGGTCATCAACAACCTGAAGACCCACGAGATCGCCGTCCGCTCGGCGATCCTGATGGAGCTCGGCAACACCGAGGAGGACAGCGTCTTCGCCGAGGACGGCAAGCGCGCGATCCAGAAGCGGCTGACCGATGCGATCAACCGCGTGCTCAAGGAAAAAACGGGCTTCGGCGGGATCAGTAACGTCTACTTTACCAATTTCGTTGTTCAGTGACCGGGCATGGTTAACGACACGGCAACCACGAATCGCGACGAACGACGCGGGCGCGCACGCGCCGCGGCGGAGCATGTCGCGTCGCTGGGCGCCGCGAACCTCAATCCGTTCGGCGACCTCCACACGGTCCAGCATCTCTCCGCCCGCCTCGCGCGGACGCTGCGCGGCGTGTTCGAGCCGGTACTGCGCCGTTCGGTCCGGAGCTGGGCCGAGCCGCTCGTCGTCCAGCGCTTCGCCGACTATATCGCCGAACGCCCGCACGGCCTCACCGCCTGGCTGCCGCTGGCGATGACGCCGGGCGAGGCGCGCGCGCTGATCGTGTTCGACGGCGGCTTCGTGCTCGAGACGCTCGACCTCTATTTCGGCGGCCCCGGGGAACGTCCCAAGCCGCTGCCGGGCGAGTTCACCCCCGCGGCCGAGGCGATGATCATCCGGCTCGGCCAGATGCTGACGGAGCCGCTCGCCTCCGCCTGGGAACCGCTCGCGCGCATCGGCTTCGCCCCCGGCCATCCCGAGGCGAGCCCGGCGATGCTGCAGC
This sequence comes from Sphingomonas sp. SRI_018, assembly GCF_057586275.1. NCBI lineage: Bacteria > Pseudomonadati > Pseudomonadota > Alphaproteobacteria > Sphingomonadales > Sphingomonadaceae > Sphingomonas > Sphingomonas sp. SRI_018. Next base: position 428,041 of record NZ_JBYCZO010000002.1, read on the forward strand.
GCCTCGACGGCGACGATGCCATGGTGGTGACCCGCTTCGGCATCGCGGCGGGCGAGAGCCACCCGGTGTTCGTCGACATCCTCTATCCGGTCGCGGCGCTGAAGCCGTTCGCGCCGACGCTGATGGGCAAGGTGGTCAACGGCCGCTCGACCGCGGTCGAGCCCCGCTGGCGCGCCGGCCTGACCCGCGCGGCGATGAACGTGCGCTTCCCGGTCCGCTCGGTGCTGGCCGAGCCGGTGATCTCGCTCGGCGCGCTCATGGAGCTCAAGGTCGGCGACGTGTTGCCGGTCAGCTTCGGCGCCGAGGTGCCGATCATGGTCAACAACGATCGCCTCGGCACCGGTCTCGTCGGCACCGCCAACGGCCATGCCGCGATCCGCATCACCCAACTCAACCGCTTCGACGAAGAGGAAGCCGTCCAATGAACGACATGACCGGCACCGCCCCGGTCGACCCGTCCGTCGCCGCCAATTTCCGGCTGCTGCAGGACGTCGACGTCAAGCTGACCGTCGAGATCGGCTCGACCTCGCTCACGCTGCGCGAGCTACTCGCGCTGGGGGAGGCGAGCGTGATCGAACTCGACCGCCATGCCAACGAGCTGCTCGACGTGTTCGTCAACGGCACGCTGATCGGCCGCGGCGAGGTCGTCACCGTCGGCGACAAGTTCGGCGTGCGCATGACCGAGCTGGTCAGCCCCGACAAGCGGACCGACCGCTGATGATGTGGGGCTATATCCTGAAGCTGGTCGTGCTGCTGCCGCTCGTCTGCGGCCTGCTGATCGGCTGTCTCTATCTGTGGCGCCGGCTCGAGGCGCGCATGCCCGGCAACCAGGGTGAGCGGCTCCTCAAGGTCCGCGAGACGATGATGATCTCGCCGGGCCTCCGCCTCGCGGTGCTCGATTTCGAGGGGCGGCGGCTGCTGGTCTCGGTCGGCCGCGGCGGAGTCAATCTGATCGACAAGGCCGACCAGTGACGCTTTCCGATTTCCTGCCGGCCGCCCGGAGCAATTCGGGCCGGACGCTCCGCGCGTTGCTGATCGTGCTCGCGCTCATCACCACGCTGCTGGTCGCCTTCCCGGCCTTCGCCCAGGCTGCTCCCGCGGTGCCCGCGCCGGCGACGCCCGGCGTCGGCGATGCGGTCGACCGTGCGCTGGGCGATCTCGGCGGCGGCAACGCGCCGCTCAGCCTCAGCTTGCAGATCCTCATCATCATGGGGCTGCTCACGGTGCTGCCGGGCATCCTGCTGATGATGACCAGCTTCACCCGGATCGTGATCGTGCTGGCGATCCTGCGCCAGGCGCTCGGCCTCCAGCAGTCGCCGCCCAACCAGGTGCTGATCGGCCTTTCGCTGTTCCTGAGCTTCTTCGTGATGTCGCCGGTGATCAGCGAGATCAACACCGCGGCGATCCAGCCCTATGCCGCGAGCAGGATCGGCGCGACCGACATGATCGCGACCGCGGCCAAGCCGCTCCACGCCTTCATGGTCAAGCAGACGCGGGTCAAGGACGTGACGATGTTCGCCGGCATGGCGAAGAGCGGCCCTTATGCGAACTCGGCCGACGTGCCGTTCTCGGTGCTGCTCCCCGCCTTCGTCACCAGCGAGCTCAAGACGGCCTTTCAGATCGGCTTCCTCATCTTCCTGCCCTTCATCATCATCGACCTGGTGGTGGCGACGGTGCTGATGTCGCTCGGCATGATGATGCTGAGCCCACAGATCATCTCGCTGCCGTTCAAGCTGCTGCTGTTCGTCCTCGTCGACGGCTGGGCGCTGACGATGGGCAGCCTCGCCAACAGCTTCGTGAGCTGAAGCGATGGACGCCGATTACTTTCTGACGGTGGCGCGCGAGGCGATGTGGGTGCTGGCGCTCGCCGCGGCGCCGATCCTGATCCCGGCGCTGCTCTCCGGCCTGATTCTCGGCATGATCCAGGCGGCGACCTCGATCAACGAGCAGACGCTGAGCTTCGTCCCCAAGCTGATCGTGGTGGCAGTCAGCCTGGTGATCTTCGGGGGCATGATCCTGGGGCTGCTCAGCGATTTCACGCTCAGCATCTTCGAGCGCATTCCCGATCTGGTGAAATAGCCGATGATGGGCTTCGGCCTCTCGATCGAGCCGCAGCTCTGGGCGCTCCTGTTCTGCATGGTGCGGATCGGCGCGGCATTCGTTGCAGCGCCGGTGTTCAGCGCGGTGGCGGTGCCGCTGCCCGTGCGCATCACCCTCGCCGGCGCGATCGGGGTGCTGGTGATGAACGTGACGCAGATTCGCGCGCCCGAGCAGATCTTCGCGCTCGCGACCTTCCTCGCGGTGGCATCGGAGGCGCTGGTGGGGCTCGCGCTCGGCTTCGTGCTGCAGATCGCCTTCGCCGCGCCGCTGGTCGCGGGCGAGCTGATCGGCAGCTCGATGGGAATCGGCTTCGCCGCCCAGGTCGATCCGCAGCATGGCGTCTCCACGCCCGCCGTCGGCAACTTCCTGTCGGTGCTGCTGACGCTGCTGTTCCTGTCGGTCGACGGCCATCTCGTGCTGGTCGACCTCGTCGTGCGCAGCTATGAGGCGCTGCCGCCCGGCGCCGCCTGGATCGCGCCGGGGCGGCTGATGAACATCGTGCTGTTCGGCGGCTATACCTTCCTCGCCGGCCTGCTGCTGGCGCTGCCGGTCGGCTTCCTGCTGCTGTGCCTCAACATGGTCGTGGGTATGCTGTCGCGTTCGGCGCCGGCGCTGAACCTGTTCGCGGTGGGTCTGCCCGCCAGCCTCGCCGTCGGGGTGGTCGCGCTGTTCATCGCGCTGCCGGCGATGGGCGACTACATGCAGGTGATCGTCCGCGAGGCGCTCGACATGGCCGCGAAGCTGGTGCTCGGTTGATGGCGGAGGGCGATCGCACCGAGGCCCCGACACCCAAGCGCCTGCAGAAGGCGCGGGACGAGGGCGATGTCCTTAGATCACGCGAGTTCGCCTCGGCGCTGGTGATCCTGATCGGCTGCGGCTGGATGGTGTTCTTCGGCCCCGCGCTGCTGGCGGCATGTCGCCAGGTGATGGCGGCGAGCTTCGCCTTCGGCCGTGCCGACGTCGAGCATTTCGAGCCGTTCCGCCCGCTCGCCGAGGCGGGGTGGAAACTGGCGCCGTCACTCGGCGCGCTGTTCGCGGTGGCGATCGCCGCGGCGGTCCTGAGCCAGGCCGGGCTCGGCGCGCTCACCTTCAACGCCAAGAACCTCGGCTTCAAGGCGAACAAGCTGAACCCGGCGAGCGGGCTCAAGCGCATCTTCGGGATGCAGGGCTGGATCGAGCTCGCCAAGTCGCTGCTCAAGGTGGTGCTGCTCGGCGCGATCGGCGTCTGGATGCTATGGCACACCGCGCAGGGGTCGATGGGTCTCGTATCCTCCGACCTCAATCGGGCGGTGGGCGCGCTCGGCTCGACCTTCCTCACGCTGCTGTTCGCGATGGCGGGCGGGCTGGTCGCGATCGCCGCGATCGACGTGCCGGTCACCGCCTTCCGCCGCCTCCAGAATCTGCGCATGACCAAGCAGGAGGTGAAGGACGAGCACAAGGAGAGCGAAGGCTCGCCCGAGGTGAAGGCGGCGATCCGCGCCAAGCAGCGCGCCGTCCTCAAGCGCAGCTTCAGGAAGGCGGTGGCGGAGGCGCATGTCGTGCTCACCAACCCGACCCATTTCGCGGTGGCGCTGCGCTACGACCGGATGAGCGATCAGGTGCCGGTGGTGGTCGCCAAGGGCCGCGGCGAGACCGCGCTCGCGATCCGCGAGCTCGCCGGCGAGATGGCGGTGCCGGTGCTCGAATATCCGACGCTCGCCCGCGCGGTCTACTACACCAGCCAGGAAGGGCAGGAGGTCCGCGACGACCTCTACCTCGCGATCGCGACGGTGCTCGCCTTCGTGTTCGGCATCAACGCGCAGGCGGGCGGCACGCCGCCGCCGGTGACGGTGCCGGAGACCGCGCGGTTCGACGAGAACGGGCGGAAAGTGGACGTGACGCGATAGGTGCCTGTGCTCCTGCGAAGGCAGGAGCCGTGGCTCCAAGCGGGTCGCTCGCGGCCAGGGCTCCTGCCTTCGCAGGAGCACGAGAGGAGTCCTAAAGTTTCGCCGCCCGCGGCCGATTATCCTTGAGAAGGGGAACAGGCGATGGTCGATTCGATTACCAAGACGCTCGGGGTCGGGTCGGGCATCGACATCCAGGCGCTGGTGACCTCGCTGGTCGACGCGCAGTTCGACACGCGCACCAAGCTGCTCGACAAGCGCGAGGAGACGCTGACCGCGCAGGTCTCGGCGGTGTCGCAGCTCAAGAACGGCATCACCGGCTTCAACACCGCGCTCAAGTCGCTGGTTACCGGCGGCACGCTCCAGACGCAGCCGACCAGCGCCAACAGCGCGATCGTCAAGGTGAGCGCGCTCGCCGGCGCCAAGCTCTCCGGCCTCAATGCCACCGTCGAGGTGCGCGCGCTTGCCTCCGCCCAGGTCGCCAGCACCGCGACGGCGGTGCCCGCCGGCACGCGCATCGGCACCGGAACGCTGCAGTTCGCCTTCGCCGACGGCACCAGCGCGGCGCCGATCACGATCGGCGACGGCGACGCGACGCTGTCGGGCATCGCCGCGAAGATCAACGCCGCCGGCATCGGCGTCACCGCCTCGGTGGTGAGCGATTCGACCGGCGACCGGCTGGTGATGAAGGGCGCGACCGGCGAGGCCAAGGCGTTCACCCTGACCGCGACCGAGACCGCCGGCGACGCCGGGCTCGCCGCGCTCGACGTCGGCGGCGGCGCGACCGGCACCCAGATCGTCTCCGCGGCGGCCGACGCGCTGGTCGCGGTCGACGGCGTCGAGGTCCGCCGCGCGTCCAACATCATCACCGACCTCCTCCCCGGCGTCCGGCTCGAACTCCAGACGGCGGCGGTCGGCACCAAGGTCGCGATCGGCAGCGCGCCCTCCACCGCGGCGCTGTCGCAGGCGGTGAACGACGTCGTCAGCACCTACAACGAGCTCTACGCGATGCTGAAGGCGGCGACCGACCCGGTGAACGGCAGCCTCGCCCGCGATTCCGGCGCGCGCGACATGCTGGCCCGGCTGCGCCAGCTCACCACGATCAACCTGACCGGGACCGGCGACAGCATCCCCAACAGCCTCGCCGCGATCGGCGTCGTCACCAATCGCGACGGCACGCTCAGCCTCGATTCGGCCAAGCTCGCCGCGCAGCTCGCCAAGGCACCCGACGCAATCGAGGCGATGTTCGCCGACCGCGGCGACGGCACCGGCCTGTCGTCGGCGCTGAACGCCATCACCGTCGCCGTCACCAGCCGCACCACCGGTCTCGGCGCCAGCGAAACGCGCTACAGCCAGGCCCAGACCGCGCTGGGCGAGGACCGCGACAAGCTGTCGGCCGACGAGGACAAGACGCGTACGCGCCTCACCCAGCAATTCGGCAGCATGGATGCCAAGGTCGCCGCCTACAAGAGCACGCAGAGCTTCCTGGAGCAGCAGATCGCGGCCTGGAACAGCAGCAACGACTGAGCGGGGACATGCGCTATTCTTCCGCCTTCGCGCGTCCCGAGGACACCTATCGGGCGGTCGACCTTGCCGGTCGCACCGGCGGGGAGGACCCGGCTGGCCTGGTCTCGCTGCTCTATGCCGAGGCGTCGCGCGCGCTGCGCACCGCCGCCTGGGCGGCCGAGCACCGCCGGTTCGACGTCAAAAGCGAGCGTGTCACCCGTGCGCTCTCGATCCTGTTCGCGCTCGAAGGCGGGCTCGACTTCGACAAGGGCGGCGAGGTGTCGAAGACGCTCGCCCGCGTCTACCAGGGCGCACGGACCGAATTGGTCGAAGCGAGCCTCGATGCCGACCCCAGGCGCTTCATCGCCATCGCCGAGACGATCGAGGAGATCGCGGCGGCGTGGGAGACGGTGCGGCGGGGGTAAGTCGTCGGCCATTTCTCCTGCATTCACCCCTCTACCGTCACCCCGGCGAAGGCCGGGGTCCACCGTGCGGCGAGCAACGGACAAGCGGTTCAAGCGGCAACGCCTGCTGCCTGGTGGACCCCGGCCTTCGCCGGGGTGACGGAGGGAATGGGGGCCACATCTCCAAAAAATGGTGCGCCCCGCCGCCGCTTGCACTAACCGGCATCGCATGAGCCAGCCGCATATCGTCGCTCTCGGGGGCACCACGCGCGCCGAATCCGCCACCGGCCGCACGCTGGCGGCGGCATTGCGGATCGCCGAGGCGCAGGGCGCCCGCACCACCTTGCTCACCGGGGAAGCGATCGATTTCCCCAATTACGACCCGGCCGGGATCAAGAACAGCGCCGAGATCGATGCCTTCCTCACGGCGCTGCGCGATGCCGATGGGATCATCCTCGGCTCGCCGGGCTATCACGGCACATTCTCCGGCCTGGTCAAGAATGCGCTCGATCACGTCGAGCTGATGGCGAAGGACGAACGGCCCTATTTCAGCGGGATGCCGGTGGGGCAGATCGCGATCGCAGCGGGCTGGCAGGCGGCGGTGTCGACGCTCACGGGCCTCAGGACGATCACCCACGCGCTGCGCGGCTGGCCGACGCCGCTGGGGGTCGCGATCAATTCGGCCGAGCCCGACGCCATTGCCCGCGCCGAGCCGCAGATCGCGCTGATGGTCGGGCAGATCCTGGATTTCCTGGCGCGGCGCTGAGTCCATTATCGTCATCCCGGCGGAAGCCCGGATCTCACGCGATCATGCATGCGGCTTGAGATTCCGGCTTTCGCCGGAATGACGGGTGGAGCTACCGTGTCCAGTGCTGCCGGACGAAATAAACGGTGATCCCGACGCCGATGATCGTGCAGAGCGCCATGATCGCGTCGAACGCCCAGGGCTCGTGCGCATAGGGCAGTCCCTCGACGTTCATCCCGTAGAGGCCGGTGATGAAGGTCAGCGGCAGGAAGATCATCGCCGCGATCGCGATGATCAGGCTGCGCTGGTCGATCAGCTCGCCGCGCAGGTCGGTCAGCGTCTCGTGCATCAGGCCCGCGCGCTCGCGGATCGCCTCGACCTCCTCGGCCATGCGCGCGGCGCGGTCGGCGGCGGTGACGAGGTGCTGGCGGTCGTCGTCGTGCAGCCAGTCGCACGGCAGCGTGGCCAGCTTCTCCAGCGCCGAACGCTGGGGGACCAGGAAGCGGCGATAGCCGATCGCCTCGATCCGGGTGCGCGTGACCTGGCGGCGCAGCTCGAACGCCCTGGTCGCCTCGAGCTCGCTCTCGCAGGCGTCGAGATCGTCGCCCAATTGCGCGACGATCGGATCGAGCTCGGCGGTGATCGCCATCGCGAACTCGGCGATGAGGTCGCCGGGATCGGCGACCATGCCGCCGACGACCAGCTTGCGGACCTCGTCGAGCGCGTTGAGCGGACGGCGCGTGACCGAATAGACCGTCCCCGCCTGCGCGTAGATGCGGACCGAAGCGAGCTCGTCGAGCTCCGGGTCGGGCGAGGGACCGCGCAGGTTGATGAAGGCGCCGGGCCCCATCGCGTCGCAGCGCGGCCGCGTCTCCGCGGCGGTGAGCGCGTCGATCACATAGTCAGGCAGCTTGGCCTCTCCGCCGAGCCAGTGCTGCGCTTCCGCGTTGCCGACGGTGAGGTGGACCCAGAGCAGCTCGGCCTGCTGGCCGGGCGCCTGCTTCAACGGGATCTCACTCACCTGGCCGTTGCTGACGCTGTAGGCGAAGCCGCTCATTCCGCCATCTCCAGGGCCACGCTGAGTCCCGGCAACGGATCGGCCGGCGGGGCGCCGACGATGCGCTCGGCATCGCCGCGCGCGCGGTCGAGGATCGCCGCCGGCACCTCTGGTGAATGGTAGATGCGGTCGGCGAGTCCGAGGGCTCGCGCGGCGCGGAGGGTGAGGTCGTCGGGATCGGCCGAGGCAAGCGTGACGCTCACCAGCCGCGGCTGCGGTGCGGTGTCGGTCGAAGCCAGCCAGGCATCGACATCGCCCGCGGCGAAGGGATCGAGCGGCCCGCCCTCGGCGAGCGCGGCGCCGATCGCGCGGCGACGGTCGTCGAAGTCGGGCCAGCGCGCGTGGATCGCCTCGCGCGCTCCCTTGAGCCCCGCCGCCAGCGCGCCGAGGCCGGCGGGCAGCCATGTCTCCAGCCGCTGGCGGAGCTGCGCCGACAGGCCGGCGGAGGCGCCGCCGGTGCCGATCGCGACCACCACGTCACCGCGCTCGACGATCGCCGGCATGGTGAAGTCGCAGAGGTCCGGGCGATCGGCCATGTTGACCAGAAGCCCACGCGCGCGCAGCCGGATCGCCGCCGCCTCGTCGCCGACGACGAAGGCGAAGCGCGCCTCCGCATTCTCCTCGCCCACGACCACGCCGCCGGCGCGCTCGATCAGGCGGCGCTTGGCGTCGGCGATATGCCCTTCGCCGACCAGGATCACCGGCCGTCCCGCCAGCCGCGCGAACAGCGGCAGGCTGTGGAGGGTCACAGCCACTCGGGCACCCGCTCCGCCGCCATGATCGTGCCGGCGGCGATGCGGTCCGCGACCACGGCATAGCGGTCGCCATCGACCAGCACCTCGGGCACGAGCGCGCGGCTGTTGTAGGTCGAGGCCATGGTCGCGCCATAGGCCCCGGCGGTATGGAACACAGCGAGATCACCGCGCACGACGGCGTCGATCTCGCGGCCCTTGGCGAAGGTGTCGCCGCTCTCGCAAACCGGGCCGGCGATGTGGGCGGTCATGCGCTCGCCGCTCGGGCGCACCGCGCTGAAGCCGTGATAGGCGTCGTAGAGCGCCGGGCGCGTGAGGTCGTTCATCGCCGCATCGACGATCACCCAGGGATCGCCGACGCCCGGCTTCACCCAGATCACTTCGGTCAACAGCACCCCGGCGTTGCCGGCGATGAAGCGGCCCGGCTCGAACATCAGCTTGACGTCCCAGCCGGCGGTCGCGCGCGCGACCATCGCGCCGATCTCGGCCGGCGTGGGATAGACCTCGCCCGGACGATAGGCGACGCCGAAGCCGCCGCCCAGGTCGACATGGGTGACGGTATGACCCGCGGCACGCAGCTCGGCCACCAGCTCACCGAGACGGCGGTAGCTGATCTCCAGCGGCTGGAGGTCGGCGATCTGGCTGCCGATGTGACTGGCGATCCCGCGCATCGCCAGGCCCGGCAGCGCCGCCAGCCGGGCGTAGATCGCCGGCGCGTCGCTGATCGCGACGCCGAACTTGTTCTCGGCCTTGCCGGTCGAGATCTTGGCGTGGGTACCGGCGTCGACGTCCGGGTTGACGCGCAGCACCGCGGGCGCGCGGACGCCGCGGGCGAGCGCCAGCTCGGAGAGCACCGCGCCCTCCTCCTCGATCTCGAGGTTGAACTGGCCGATGCCGGCGTCGAGCGCCGCCTCGAGCTCGTCGATGCGCTTGCCGACGCCGGAGAAGAGGATGGTCTCGCGCGGCATTCCCGCGGCGAGCGCGCGATGCATCTCGCCCGCCGACACGACATCGGCGCCATAGCCGAGCTTCGCCAGCACGTTGACGACGGCCAGGTTGGGATTGGCCTTGATCGCATAGGCGAGCTGCGCGTTCGGGACCTGTGCCAGCCCCTCCTGCAGCGATCGCGCGTTCGCCTCGAACGCCGCGCGGGAATAGACATAGACGGGCGTGCCGACCTCCCGCGCGATGCGCGTGAGCGGGACGTCCTCGGCGTGGAGCTCGCCGTTCTTCAGGTGGAAATGGGTCATTCGGAAGCTCTGGCCCTGGTCAGCGTGGAGGCAGGTCGAATTCGTCGCTGTCGCGTTCCTCGGAGCTCTTGAGCAGCTCGTCAGTGCGTTCGGGACGGGCTTGGGCACTAGGGGTCATCAACTGGTCGGGCGTCGGCGTCGCCTGTGCGCCATAGGGTTTGACCGGCAGCGCCTGGCCCGGCGCGGGCTTGAGCGCGCCGCGACCGCCGCATCCGGCGACCAGCAGCAGGATAAGGATCGGGGCGATCGCTTTCATCTCTCGGCCTCCCGTGCCGCCCTGGCAGCCGCCACCGCCTCGCGCACGCGTGTCGGCGCGGTGCCGCCGAAGCTGGTGCGGCTCGCGACCGAAGCATCGACGCTGAGCACGTCGAAGATGCGGCGGTCGATCCGCTCGTCGATGTCGCGGAACGCGCCGAGCGGCAGCGAATCCAGCCGCACGCCCAGACTCTCGGCATGGGCGACCGCGCGGCCGGTGATGTGGTGCGCCTCGCGGAACGGCACGCCCGCCTCGCGGACCAGCCAGTCGGCGAGGTCGGTGGCGGTGGAGAAGCCGGTCTCGGCGACCGCGCGCATCCGGTCGGTGCGGAACGTCGCGCTCTCGACCATCCCGGTCATCGCCGCGATCGACAGCGCGAGCAGGCCGTGCGTCTCGAACACCGGCGGCTTGTCGTCCTGCATGTCCTTCGAATAGGCGAGCGGCAGGCCCTTCATCGTCACCATCAGGCTGACGAGGCAGCCGGTGATCCGCCCGGCATGGCCGCGCACCAGCTCCGCGGCGTCGGGATTGCGCTTCTGCGGCATGATCGAGCTGCCGGTCGACCATTGGTCCGACAGGCTCGCGAAGCCAAACGGCTGCGACGCCCACAGCACGAATTCCTCGGCGAGGCGCGAGAGGTGGAGCGCGCACTGGCTGGCCGCCGTCAGATATTCGATGGCGAAGTCGCGGTCGCTGACCGAATCGAGCGAGTTGGCGGTGGGGCCGTCGAAGCCCAATGCCCTCGCCGTCGCCTCGCGGTCGATCGGGAAGCCGGTGCCGGCGAGCGCCGCCGATCCCAGCGGGCACCTGTTGAGCCGTGCGCGCGCATCACGGAGGCGGCCGCGGTCGCGCGCGATCATGTCGTGATAGGCCATCAGGTGATGGCCGAGCGTCACCGGCTGCGCGCTCTGGAGATGGGTGAAGCCGGGCATCACGCTGGCGGCATGCTCGTCGGCGCGGGCGATGAGGGCGTCCTGGAGGCCGCCGAGCGCCGCCTCCGCCTGGTCGATCGCATCGCGCACCCACAGGCGGAAGTCGGTCGCGACCTGGTCGTTGCGGCTGCGCGCGGTGTGGAGCCGGCCCGCCGCCGGCCCGATCTTCTCGGCGAGCCGCGCCTCGGTCAGCATGTGGATGTCCTCGAGGGCGAGGTCCTCGGGAACGCCGTCGCGCTCATAGTCGGCCGCGACCTGGTCGAGCCCGGCGAGGATCGCATCGACGTCGGCCTGATCGACGATCCCCTGCGCGCCCAGCATTGCCGCGTGCGCCTTCGACCCGGCGATGTCCTGCCGCCACATTTGCTTGTCGAACGGGATCGAGGCATTGATCGCACGCATCACCGCCGACGGGCCTTCGGCGAACCGCCCGCCCCACATCGAATTGGAGTTGCTCATGCGATCAGCGATGGCTCCGGTCCTCGTCATGGCCCTGCTGGCCGGTGGCTGCGATAGGCAATCGCCGCCCGCGGCACAAGGCAATGTGGGCGCCGGCAATACCGCCGACGACGTGCCCCCGCCCGCACCCGACGAGGTCGCCGCGCCGTCCGCCGCGGCTCCCAAGGCCGGCAGCTTCGACGCGACGCACAAGGGCGAGGCGGCGCCCGACTTCGCTTTCCGGGACCCGGCGGGCAAGGACGTGACGCTCGCCGACTATCGCGGCAAGCCGGTGCTGCTCAATCTCTGGGCGACCTGGTGCGCACCGTGCATCAAGGAAATGCCCTCGCTCGACGCGCTGGCGGCGCGCGAGGGGGCGAAGCTCCAGGTGATCGCCCTCGCGCAGGACCTCGACCCGTCCAAGGTCGCGCCCTTCTGGGCCAAGGGCGGCTACAAGGCGATCCGGCCTTCGCTCGACTCAAAGATCGCGTTCAGCACCGGGCTCGGCGCCAATCTGCCGACGACGATCCTCTACGATTCGCGAGGGAAAGAGGTGTGGCGCGTGAGCGGCGCCGTCGACTGGATCGGTGCGGAGGCGGCGAAGGCGCTCGCCGCCGCATCCTAAGGCGTCCGCCGTGCCGTCAGGATCTTGACCGGCTGGGCCAGCATCTGGCCCTTCATCGCGCCCTCCCCTTCGGTGGGAGAGACCGGTGCCGCCTGAATCTTCCGCACCACGTCCATCCCCTCGACGACATGGCCGAACGCCGCGAAGCCGGTGTTGTCGCCGGTTGCCTTGGGATTGGCGTCGAGCCCGGTCATGTCGCCGATCATGATCGAGAAGTCCGCGGTCGCCGTCCCCGGCGCGAATCGCGCCATCGAGATGGTGCCGTCGGTATGGCTGAGCCCGGTCTGCGTCGTCGGCTCATGCGCGATCGGCGGGAACAGCTTGCGCGGATCGCGCTGCCCGGCCTGGATCAGCCCGCCCCAAGACAGCTTCATCGCCCGATAGAAGGCGATGCCGTCGAAGCGCCTGGCATCGACGTAGCGCAGGAAATTGGCGGTGGTGACCGGCGCCCGCTCCTTCTCGAGCTCGAGCACGATCGGCCCTTCGGTGGTGGTGAGCGTCACCCTGACCGTCGCCGGCTTGGGGCGCGGCGGATCGGGCGGCGCGACGGCATCCTGCGCCATCGCCGGCAGGGCGAACAGCAGCGCGGCGAGCGGAACCAGGGCGAATCGCGGCATCATGCGGCGATCATAGCGGGAAGAGAGGAGAGTGGATGCCCCGCGTGGATTCGAACCACGATTGACGGAGTCAGAGTCCGTAGTCTTACCATTAGACGACAGGGCAATGGGCCGCGCCAATTAGGGCGCGCCTCCCCGGCTGTCAACGCCCGTGAACCGCCCCGCTTGTCGTTTCGCCGCCACGCCGCTAGCATCGGCCCAAGCACCGAGCGGCGCAATACGGCGCCGTGACGGACGAGAACATAAGTAGTGAGTACGACGGCACGTGGGGGATCGACCCGCCAGCATGCCGACCGCCCGGCGCCACGATGCGCCGCGACCGGCTCCAGAGGTTCCAGCGCGCGGGCGCTGGCCGCACGCGCGGCACTATGCCGCGCTCGACCTCGGCACCAACAATTGCCGGCTGCTGATCGCGCGCCCGCAGGCGAACGGCTTCGCGGTGGTCGACGCCTTCAGCCGCATCGTGCGGCTCGGCGAGGGACTCGCCGCCACCGGCCGGCTGTCCGAGGAGGCGATCGAGCGCACCATCGCCGCGCTCAGGGTCTGTGCCGACAAGCTGCGCCGCCGCGATGTCGCGCTCGCCCGCTCGGTCGCGACCGAGGCCTGCCGCCGCGCCCTCAACGGCGCCGAGTTCATCCAGCGCGCCTATGCGGAGACCGGCATCCTGCTCGACATCATCTCCGCCGAGGAGGAGGCGAAGCTCGCCGTGCTCGGCTGCCACGCGCTGATCGAGCCGGGCGAGGGGCCGGCGCTGGTGTTCGACATCGGCGGCGGCTCGACCGAGCTGGTGCTGGTCGACACGCGATCGCCCGTTCCCGCGATCCTCGACTGGCACAGCGCGCCCTGGGGCGTGGTGTCGCTCACCGAAAGCGTCGGCATCGGCGGCCCCGGCACCTATCAGGTGATGCGTGACAAGATGCGCGAGGCGGTCGCCCCGTTCGCCGACCGCCTGCCGCCGCGCGAGGGGAGCCTGCGGCTGCTCGGCACCAGCGGAACGGTGACCACCCTCGCCAGCGTCCACCTCGGCCTTTCCAGCTACGACCGGTCGGCGGTGGATGGGCTGCTGATGCCGGCGAGCGCGATGCGCGAGGTGAGCCGGCGCATCGCCAGCCTCGACATGGCCGGCCGCGCCGCGGTGCCCTGCATCGGCCAGGAGCGCGCCGACCTAGTGGTGGCGGGTTGCGCGATCCTGGAGGAGATCCTCGACCTGTGGCCGGCCGAACAGCTCGGCATCGCCGACCGCGGCATCCGCGAGGGCATCCTGCGCCGGCTGATGGGATCGCGGCATTGAGCCGGGGCGGCGGAGGCCTGCGCACGCGCGTGCGCACCGCGCGCGGCCGCAGCGCGCAGTCGACGCGCTGGCTCGAGCGGCAGCTCAATGATCCTTATGTCAAGCGCGCCAAGGCGGAGGGCTATCGCAGCCGCGCCGCTTACAAGCTGATCGAGCTCGACGAGCGTTTCGCGATCCTGAAGGGCGCGAAGCGGGTGGTCGACCTCGGCATCGCGCCCGGCGGCTGGACGCAGGTGGTGCGGCGGCAGGCGCCCAAGGCCGCGGTGGTCGGCATCGACCTGCTGCCGGTCGACCCGATCGAGGGCGTCACCATCTTCCAGATGGATTTCCTCGACGATCGCGCGCCGGAGCGGCTGAGCGAGGCGATGGGCGGCGCGCCCGACCTCGTCCTCTCCGACATGGCCGCGAACACGGTGGGTCATCCGCAGACCGATGCGTTGCGGACGATGGCGCTGGTCGAGGCGGCGCACCAGTTCGCAATCGAGGTGCTGGAGCCGGGCGGGACCTTCGTCGCCAAGGTGTTCGCCGGCGGCGCGGATTCGAGCCTGGTCGCCGAGATGAAGCGCAATTTCGCGACGGTGAAGCACGCCAAGCCGCCGGCGAGCCGCAAGGGGTCGTCGGAATGGTATGTGGTGGCGCAGGGGTTCAAGGGGCGGACCTGATCCAAAATCCGTGCCGGGGAGGATTTTCACCCCAAATCCGCCCGCACGAAGTCGGCGCAGCGCTCGCCGATCATGATCGTCGGCGCATTGGTGTTGCCGCTCACCAGCCTGGGCATGATCGAGGCGTCGGCGACGTAGAGCCCGTCGACGCCGCGCACGCGGAGCCTGGGATCGCACACCGCGTCCGCGTCGCTTCCCATCCGCGCGGTGCCGACCGGATGATAGATGGTGTCCGACCGCGCGCGGATCATCGCTTCGAGCGCGGCATCGTCGCCGGGATCGACCGGATAGCGCTCGCGTCCGCCATAGGCGGCGAGCGCCGGTGCAGCCATGATGCGGTACATGAGCCGCACGCCCTGCTTCAGCAGCGCCATGTCGCGCGGATCGGCGAGGAAGGCCGGATCGATCAGAGGCGCGTCGGCAACGTCGCCGCTCGCGAGCCGCACGCTGCCGCGGCTCTCCGGGCGGAGCACGCAGGCGTGGCAGCTGTAGCCGTGGCCGCCGGCGGTGGCGCGGCCATGGTCGTCGACCGGCGCAATCACGAAATGATATTGGATGTCGGGCGCGGGCGAGGCCGGATCGACCGTCACAAACGCGCCGCTTTCGGCAAAGGGCGTGGTCATCGCGCCGGTCCGCTTCAGGTGCCACTGCGCAATGGCGCCGAGCGCGCGGAGATTGCCCTTCAGCGATTTGCCCATCAGGCCGGGCGCGTCGCTCTCGTAGATCGCGGTATAGTCGCAGTGATCCTGGAGGTTGGCGCCGACCGCGGGCCGGTCGACCGTCACGGGGATGCCGTGTTCCGCGAGCTGACGACCCTCGCCGATGCCCGACAGCATCAGCAGCTGCGGCGTCGCGAATACGCCGCCGGAGAGGATTACCGCGCCCTTCGCCCGGATCGTGCGGCGCTCGCCCTTGCGTCGGTAGGCAACGCCGACAGCACGGCCGTCCTCGAACAGGATGCGCTCGGCGACGACGTCGGTGAGGATGGCGAGGTTCGGCCGCGCCTCGCCGAGATAGGCCCGCGCCGAGGTCCAGCGTTCGCCCCCGCGCTGCGTCACCTGATAGAGCCCGACGCCCTCCTGCCGCTCGCCGTTGAAGTCGTCGTTGCGCGGGAGCTGGAGGCTGGCGGCCGCCTCGATGAAGGCGAAGCTCGCCGGATGCGGGCAGAGCTGCTCGCTCACCCACAGCGGCCCGTCGCCGCCGTGCCAAGCATCGGCACCGCGGACATTGTGCTCGGCGCGGCGGAACACCGGCAGCACGTCGGCATAGGACCAGCCGGCACAGCCCAGCGCCGCCCAGTTGTCGTAATCCCAGGGATTGCCGCGCAGGTAGAGCATCGCATTGATCGCGCTCGACCCGCCGAGCCCCTTGCCCCGCGGCTGATATCCGCGCCGGCCGCCGAGCCCCGGCTGCGGCACCGTCTCATAGGCCCAGTTGGTCTTCGGCGTCTGCCGCGCGAGCATGGCCGGCATCAGCGTGGTGGCGGAGGCGTTGCGCCCGCCCGCCTCCAGCACGGCTACGCGGTACTTCCCGCCCTCGCTCAGGCGGCCCGCGGCCGCGGCGCCTCCCGATCCGCACCCGATGACGATGATGTCGGCGTCGTTGCCCCTCCTGCCGCGCGATCCAGGCCGCGCGGATCCCCTCCGAAGTCTCGCGGCTGCCGTCGTGGCTCCAGCCCGGCGGCGCCGTCATATATCTGATCTTGTTGGTGAAGCCCGGCGCGCGCCACACGTCGCGGGCGATGCCGATCCATTCGTGGAACGCGGCCCAGAGCAGGTTGAAGCTGCCGAGGTTCCTGACGATGCCGTAGCGCGGCCGGTCCTCGTCGCGCTCGGGCTCGAAGGTGCCGAACATCCTGTCCCAGACGATGAACACGCCGGCATAGTTGCGGTCGAGGTAGCGCGGGTTGATCGCGTGGTGGACCCGGTGGTGCGACGGCGTGTTCATCACCGCCTCGAACCACTTGGGGCACCGCCCGATCGTCTCGGTATGGATCCAGAACTGGTAGATGAGGTTCAACCCCGCGACGAAGAATACCATAGCCGGCGGGAAGCCGATCAGGAACAGCGGCAGGCGGAACAGAAAGCTGAGCGCGATCAGCCCGGTCCAGGTCTGCCGGAGCGCGGTCGAGAGGTTGTAGTGCTGGCTCGAATGATGGACGACATGGCTCGCCCAGAACCAGCGCACGCGGTGGGCGGTGCGGTGGAACCAGTAATAGGCGAGGTCATCGAGCACGAAGGCGGCGGCGAACCAGTACCATTGCCAGCCGATGTCGAAGATGCGGAAACGATAGACCCACAGCGACACCGCCAGCACCGCTCCGGCGCTCAGCACCCCGGCGACGGTGCTGCCGAGCCCGAGCAGCAGCGAGGTCAGCGTGTCCCTGGGCTCGTAACGCGACGGATCACGGACCCTCGCGACCAGCATCTCCAGCGCCACCAGCAGCACGAAGGCGGGAATCGCGAGCGTGACGGGATCGGGCAGGTCGGGCACCCGCCGTCGCTTACACCAGTGTCAGCGAGGCTTCCAGTCCGCGCACGTCGTCGGCGATGACCCCGGTCAGGGTGACCGGACCGAACCAGCGCTCGCCCGTCTCGACGGTGATCCCCTCGACTGCCTCGCGGATCCGCAAGGGCGGCACCAGCCGGCGCGCCGCGACCCGTGCGCCGTGACGCTTCAGCACCGCGATCGTGCCGTTGCCCGCAACCAGCGCGGCGCGGCCGTCCTCGCTCAGCAGCACGCGGCCGGCCTCGAACCCGGCGAGCAGCGCCTCGGCGTGCTCGCGCGCGCGGTCGGGATCGTCGATCCGGCTCTCGCCCAGCCGCAGCCACCGCGCGAACCCCGCCAGCGCCAGCACCGCGGCCAGCGATCCGGCGAGGATCGTCCAGCTCACTTGTGCGCGGCGGCCAGCGTGTCGAGCATCGCGCGGATGCCCGAGATGTCGTAGCCGGCGTGGTGCGCCTTGGTGACCAATGTCTCGGGATCGTCGCCCATCCGCGCCCGCGCCAGCGCCCAGAGATGCACCGAGCGTGTGCCCGACCGGCAATAGGCGAGCACCGGCCCCTTGGCCGCGGTCAGCGCCGCCGCCATGGCCTCGACCTGACTGCCGGAGAAGCCGGCGTGCGTGACGGGAATCGCGCGATATTCGATCCCGGCCGCCTCGGCGGCGGCGGCGATCTCGGCGCCGGTCGGCTGACCGGGCTCCTCGCCGTCGGGCCGGTTGTTGACGATCTCGGTGAAGCCGGCGTGCGCGGCCTCGATCACTTCCCGCACGGTAATCTGCGGTGCCACCGAAACATGATCGTCGATTCTGCGGATCATGCCGCCCCCCGAATGATGGATAGGAATGCCTCGCCATACGCATCCAGCTTGCGCGCGCCAACGCCTGAAATGCGACTCATCGCCGCAAGGCTGTCCGGCTTCGACGCGGCGAGCTCGCGCAGCACCGAATCGTGGAAGATGACATAGGGCGGCACGCCCGCCTCCTGCGCGAGCTCGCGGCGCTTGGCCCGCAGCGCGTCGAACAGCGGATCGCCGACGGGATTCGCCGCCCCATTCGCCTGTCCTTTGCGCCGCCGCTCGCGCTTGGGCGGCAGCACCAGCGCCAGCGTCGCCTCACCCTTCAGTATGGGCTTGGCGGCGGGGCCGAACTCCAGCCCGCCATGGGCGTTGGTCCGAAGCGCGTCCTTCAGCAGCAGTGCCCGCGACACCGGCTTCAGCAGCGCGGTCTCCTCGCCGTCGACGATTCCCCACACCGACAGCCGCTCATGCCCGTTCATCAGGCTGCGCTCGCTCGACTGCCCCAACAGGACCGACTCGACATAGCCGACACCGAACATCTGCCCGGTGCGGAACACGGCGGAGAGGAACTTCTGCGCCGTCGTCGTCGCGTCGATCGCGGCCGGCGGGTTGAGGCAATTGTCGCAATTGCCGCAGTCCCGCTCCAGCGTCTCGCCGAAGTGGCGGAGCAGGATGCGCCGGCGGCACCCGGCGGTCTCGACCAGCGCCCCCAGCGCGTTGAGCCGCGCCCGCTCGCCCGCCTGGCGCGCCGCCTCGACCTCGCCGATGCGCTGGCGGGCACGGGCGAAGTCGTCGGCGCCCCAGAACAGATGCGCCACCGCCGGATCGCCGTCGCGCCCGGCGCGGCCGGTCTCCTGGTAATAGGCCTCGATCGACTTGGGCAGGCCGGCATGGGCGACGAAGCGCACGTCGGGCTTGTCGATGCCCATGCCGAACGCGACCGTCGCCACCATCACCATGCTCTCCGAGGCGACGAACGCGGCCTGGTTCGCCGCCCGAACCGCCGGATCCAGGCCGGCGTGATAGACGCGCACCTCGCGGCCCGTGCGCGCCAGCCCCTCGGCGAGCTTCTCCGTGGCGGCGCGGGTCTGGGCATAGACGATGCCGGGCCCCGGCTGCTCGGCGATCAGGTCGGCGACCTGGCGGCCGACGTTGTCGCGTGGCGAGATGGCGTAGCGGATGTTGGGCCGGTCGAAGCCGGCGACGAGCAGCCCCTCGTCGGGAATGCCGAGCTGATGGAGGATGTCGGCGCGCGTATGCGCGTCGGCGGTCGCGGTGAGTGCCAGCCGCGGCACGGTCGGGAAGGCATCGAGCAGCGGCCGCAGCAGGCGATAGTCGGGCCGGAAATCATGCCCCCATTCGCTGACGCAATGCGCCTCGTCGATCGCGAACAGGCAGACGCGGCCGCGCTCCAGCAGCTCGCGGAAATCGGCGCCCGAGGCACGCTCCGGCGCGACGTAGAGCAGGTCGAGCTGGCCATCGAGGAAACGCCCGCGCGTCTCCGCCCGATTGGTGTCGACGCTGGTGAGGGTCGCCGCGCGGATGCCGACCGCCTCGGCGGCGCGGAGCTGGTCGTGCATCAGCGCGATCAGCGGACTGACCACGACGCACGTCCCCTCCAGCATGACGGCGGGGAGCTGATAGGTGAGCGACTTGCCCGCGCCGGTCGGCATCACCGCAAGCGTGCTGGCTCCCCCGAGCACGCGCTCGATCACCGCATGCTGGACGCCGCGGAAATCGGAGAAGCCGAAGACGGTCTGGAGCGTCGCGCGAGGGTCGGTCACGCTTCGTTCTATCCCCTGTCCGGCGACGGTTGGCAACGTGAGTCGGTGGTGCCGCGCCATAAAACCGTCGCCACCCCGGCCTTGTGCCGGGGTCCACCGTGCCGCGCCTCTTCGCGTGTGTGGATCGGGGCACGGTGGATGCCGGCACAAGGCCGGCATGACGGATCGGGATTCGGCGGCGGTTGGCAATGCCGCCTGCTCCTGCTAAATGCGTCCCCGGTCACGCCAGCAGCGAAGGAGGGCATGATGACGACATCGCATATGCGCCTCCGCCGAAGGTTCAGGCACCGCTTCCGTTAGGTCCGTGCGAGAGGTCCGCCTCGTCGCGATGACCGCTCGCCCATTCCCCTGATCCGAAAAGAGGACGCGCGGCGACCCCGCGCGCTCACTGCATGACCGATTCCTCCCGTCGCGGCGACGCCGCGATTCGTGCCGTCCTGTCGTTCCTGTTCGCCCACTGGATGCGGCGTCCCTGGAATACCGCGCTCATCGCCGTCGCGATCACCGCGGCGACGATGGCGGAAATCCTGGTGCCGCTGTTCGCGGGCCGGCTGACCGATGCGTTGGCCAGCGGCTCCTCCGGACGTCACGCGGCGCTCCACGCCTTCGCCGCGATGGTCGCGCTCGGCCTCGCGATGGTGGCGCTGCGCCATCTCGCCTGGTCGACGGTGACGCCGCTCACGCTCGGCATGATGGCCGACTCCGCGCTCGGCGCCTTCCGCCGCGTCCAGCGCTTCTCGACCGACTGGCACGCCAACAATTTCGCCGGATCGGTGCAGCGCAAGATCACCCGCGGCATGTGGGCGCTCGACACGCTCAACGACGTGGTGCTGATGATGATGCTGCCATCGCTGGTTGCGCTGCTCGGCACGATGGTGCTGCTTGCGCTGCACTGGCCCGCGGTCGGGCTAGTGATGGCGCTCGGCGCCGCCGCCTACGGCACCGTGACGCTGGTGCTGGCGACGCGCGTGGTCGCGCCCGCCTCGAGCCTGTCCAACCAGTGGGACACACGCGTCGGCGGCATGCTGGCCGATGCGATCGGCGCCAATGCGGTGGTCAAGGCGTTCGGCGCCGAGGCGCGCGAGGATGCGCGGCTCGGCCGCACCCTCGCCAAGTGGCGCCGCCGCACCCGGCGCGCCTGGCGCCGGGCGGTACGGAGCGGATCGGCGCAGCTCGTGCTGCTGTGGGCGGTGCAGGCATCGGTCACCGGCAGCGCGCTGTGGCTGTGGTGGCATGGCCGGGCGAGCGCGGGCGACCTCGTCTACGTCCTCACCACCTATTTCGTCGTCCACGGCTATCTGCGCGACATCGGCCAGTACGCACACGAGCTGCAGCAGGCGGTGAACGAGGCGGAGGAGATGGTCGAGCTCGACCGCCATCCGCTCGGCGTCGCCGACCAGGCCGACGCCCGGCCGATCCGTATCACGGCAGGCGCGATTCGCTTCGAGCACGTCAGCTTCCGCTACGGCGGCCACACGCAACCGCTGTTCGAGGATCTCGACGTCACCATCCCCGCCGGCCAGCGCGTCGGGCTGGTCGGCCGCTCGGGGTCGGGCAAGACCAGCTTCGTCAAGCTCATCCAGCGCCTCTACGACGTCAGCGGCGGCCGGGTGCTGATCGACGGGCAGGACGTCGCCCACGCCACGCAGGAATCGCTGCGCCGCCAGATCGCGATCGTGGCGCAGGAGCCGATCCTGTTTCACCGCAGCCTGGCCGAGAACATCGCCTATGCCCGGCCCGATGCGACCCAGGCCGAGATCGAGCATGCGGCGGCGCTCGCCAATGCGCACGGCTTCATCGCGCGGCTGCCGAAGGGCTATCGCACGCTGGTCGGCGAGCGCGGGGTCAAGCTGTCGGGCGGCGAGCGCCAGCGCGTGGCGATCGCGCGCGCCTTCCTGGCGGACGCGCCGATCCTGATCCTCGACGAGGCGACGTCGAGCCTCGATTCGGAAAGCGAGGCGGCGATCCAGCAGGCGATGGAGCGGCTGATGGTCGGCCGCACCGCGATCGTCATCGCCCACCGCCTGTCGACCGTCCGCGCGCTCGACCGCATCCTGGTGTTCGACCACGGTCGCATCGTCGAGGACGGCCCGCACGAGACGCTGCTCTCGCGCGAGGATGGAGTATACCGGGCGCTGTTCGACCGGCAGGCGGGTGGGATCATGCTCGACGCGGCGGAATAAGTAGCGGGGTCACCCTCACCCTTCCGGCGCTTCGCGCCTCCCACCCTCTCCCAATGGGAGAGGGAAGGGGTCCGCCGCCGTAGGCGGTGGGAAGGGTGACGTCACCTACTCCGCCGCGATCGCCGCCTCCTGCTCCGCCGCCTGGCGCGCCCACATCTCGGCGTAAAGCCCGTTCCTCCGGAGCAGCTCGGCGTGCGTCCCGCGCTCTGCGACGCGGCCGGCTTCCAGCACGACGATCTGGTCGGCGTGGACCACGGTCGACAGGCGGTGGGCGATGACGATGGTGGTGCGGCCCGCCTCGATGTCCTCCAGCGTGGCCTGGATCTCGGCCTCGGTACGGCTATCGAGCGCGCTGGTCGCCTCGTCGAGGATCAGGATCGGCGGGTCCTTGACCAGCGTGCGCGCGATCGCGACGCGCTGCTTCTCGCCGCCCGACAGCTTGAGCCCGCGCTCGCCGACGCGGGTCTCGTACCCGTCGGGCAGCGCGTCGATGAACCCGGCGATCGCCGCCCCGCGCGCCGCCGCCTGGATCTCGCTCTCGCCTGCGCCTTCGCGGCCATAGGCGATGTTGTAGCCGATGGTATCGTTGAACAGCACCGTGTCCTGCGGCACGATCCCGATCGCCGCCCGCAGGCTGCGCTGCGTGACTTGGGCGATGTCCTGATCGTCGATCGTGATGCGTCCGCCGGTCAGGTCGTAGAAGCGGTAGAGCAACCGGGCCAGTGTCGACTTGCCGGCGCCCGACGGACCCACCACCGCCACGGTCGCGCCGGCGGGGATGTCGAGGTCGATGCCCTTCAGGATCAGCCGGTCGTCGTCATAGCCGAAGCGTACATCCTCGAACCGCACATGGCCCTGCATCACCGTCAGCGGCGGCGCGTCGGGGGTGTCGACCACCTCACTCGGCGTGTCGATCAGGTCGAACATCGCCCCCATGTCGATCACTCCTTGACGGATGGTGCGATAGACCATGCCGAGCAGGTCGAGCGGCCGGAACAGCTGCGACAAGAGGGTCGACACCAGCACCACCTCGCCCGGCGAGAACTCGCCGCGTGCCCAGCCATAGGCGACCAGCGCCATGCCGCCCGCCAGCATCGCGTTGGTGATGAAGGCCTGGCCGATGTTGAGCCACGCCAGCGAGTTCTCGCTCTTGACCGCGGCATTGGCATAGGCGGCAACCGCCTTCTCGTAACGGCGCGCTTCGCGGTCCTCGGCGTTGAAATATTTGACGGTCTCGAAGTTGAGCAGCGAATCGACCGCATGGGCAACCGCGCCGGTGTCGAGGTCGTTCATCGTCTCCCTGAGCTTTGCGCGCCAGTCGGTCACCACGCGGGTGAAGACGATGTAGAGTGCGACCATCACCAGCGTGCCCGCGACCAGCCACCAGCCGAAGCGGCTGGCGAAGATCTGGAGCACCAGGCCCAGCTCAAGCACGGTGGGCGCGATGTTGAACAGAAGGAAATAGAGCATCGTGTCGATGCTCTTGGTGCCGCGCTCGACCACTTTGGTGACCGCGCCGGTCCGCCGCTCGAGATGGAAGCGCAGCGACAGATCGTGGAGATGGCGGAACACCGCCGCCGCCAGCCGCCGTGTGGCGTCCTGGCCGACGCGCTCGAATATCGCATTGCGCAGATTGTCGAACACGATCGTGCCGAACCGCGCGGCGGCATAGCCGATCACCAGCAGCACGACGAAGGTGATCGCGTCGCGCGGCCCGCTCGCCATGCGGTCCACAGCGCCCTGCAGCGCAAAGGGTGCGCCATAGACCTGCACCAGTTTCGACAGCAGCACGAACACGAGCGCCCCGACGATACGCGCCTTGAGCATCGGCTCGCCGGGTGGCCACAGATAAGGAAGGAAGCGCCGGAGCTTGCCGATCAGGGGGCGTTCGGCGCCGCCGGCGGGGGAGGCGGGGGGCATGGGCGCAGAAGTTAGGCGCGTGCGGCGCCGATGCAACTGCCGTGCATCCTCCGCGTGATCGCTGGCGTGAAATAATGTAGAAGCGGGCGGCGCAGGGAGGGACCGACAATGCGCAAGCTGCTAGGAGTGATCGCCGGTATCGTCGCCGCGATGCTGGTGATCTTCGTCGTCGAGATGATCGGGCACTGGATCGCGCCGCCGCCTGCCAGCCTCGACATGACCGACAAGGCTGCGCTCGCGGTCTATGTCGAAGGGGTGCCGCTCGCGCTCAAGCTGCTGGTCGCGCTCGCCTGGTTTCTCGGAGCGCTCGTGGGCGGCCATATCGCGCTCCGCATCGCCGGCTGGCCGCCGACGACGTGGATCGTGGCGGTCGTGATCGCGGCTGGCGGTATCGCCAACGTCATCCAGCTTCCCAGCCCAGTATGGATGCAGGCGGCGGCGGTGCTCGCTCCGCTGCTCGGCGGCTGGGCGGCCCTCCACGTGCCGGGATGGCGGAAGGCAACCGCGATCGGCTGAACCGCTCCGTCACAAATCCTTGGCGCCGATCTGCGCAATCGTCGTGGCGGGCCGGAAGTCCGCCATCTTCCCGAGCAGCCCGTCCAGCGTCTCGTCGACGATCAGCAGCCCCCGATGCTGCGGACGCAGGAATCCGACCTCGCCCATCGTCCGCACGAAAGCGATCAGCCCGTCGTAGAAGCCGGCGACGTTGAGCAGTCCCACGGGCTTGGCGTGATAGCCGATCTGCGCCCAGCTCATCGCTTCCCACAATTCGTCCATCGTGCCGGTGCCGCCGGGCAGTGTCACGAAGCCGTCGGAGAGGTCGGTGAACGCCTGCTTGCGCTCGTGCATCGTGCCGACGACGTGCAGCTCGGTGAGGTCGCGATGCGCAACCTCGGCGTCGACCAGCGCCTGCGGGATCACTCCGACCACCTCACCGCCGGCCGCGAGCGCGCTGTCGGCCACCGCGCCCATCAGCCCGAGCCGCCCGCCGCCATAGACGACGCCGATCCCGCGCTCGGCGAGAGAGCGCCCGACCGCGCGGGCGGATTCGACGTAGACCGGATCGGCCGGCGTCGCCGAACCGCAATAGACCGCAACGCGCTTCACTTCACATTCCCTTCCAGCATCAGCCCCGCGGTCGCCTTGGCGCTCGCCACCACGCCGGGGATGCCGGCGCCCGGATGCGTCCCCGCGCCGACGAGGTAAAGATTGGGAATCGAATCGTCCCGGTTGTGCGCGCGCAACCAGGCGCTTTGCGTCAGGATCGGCTCGAGGCTGAATGCGCTGCCAAGATGGGCGCCGAGATCGTCGCGGAAGTCGTTCGGCGCATAGCTGAACTTCGTCACGATCCGCTCGTGGATATCTGGGATCAGCCGCCGCCCGACCTCGTCGAGGATGCGCTTCTCCAGGATCGGGCGAACCTGCTCCCAGTCCGCCGGGAACTTGCCGAGATGCGGCACCGGCGCCAGCGCGTAGAAGGTCGAATGGCCGGGCGGCGCCAGGTCCGGATCGGTCACCGTCGGATGGTGCAGGTAGAGCGCCAGGTCCTCGCTCAGCAGCCCGTGATCGTAGATGTCGGCGAGCAGCCCCTGATAGCGCGGTCCGAACAGCACCATGTGATGCGGAATGCCGGGCCAGGTGCCCTTGATCCCGAAATGGACGACGAACAGCGATGGCGAGAAGCGCTTGCGCTCCAGCCGGTCCGCCCGGCGCTGCGCGGATCGCGAGCTGCGCAGCAGGTGGCGATAGGTGTGGACGAGGTCGGCGTTCGACACCACCGCGTCCGCGGGGATCGTCTCCCCACCCGCCAGCGTCACCCCGGTTGCGCGATCGCCGAGCGTCTCGATCGTCTCGACCCGCGCGTTGAGGCGCAGCGTGCCGCCCAGTCGCTCGAACTGCCGCGCCATCCCGGCGACGAGCTGGCCGGTGCCGCCCATCGCGAACCACACCCCGCTCTCGCGCTCGAGCTTGTGGATCAGGGCGTAGATCGCGCTCGCCGTCATCGGATTGCCGCCGACCAGCAAGGTGTGGAAGCTCAGCGCCTGCCGCAGCTTCTCGTTCCTCACGAAGCGCGACACCATGGCATAGACCGACCGCCATGCCTGGTGCTGCACCAGCGCCGGCGCCACCTTCGCCATCGACCGCCAGTCGAGAAACGGCTCCGCGCCGAGCCGGACGTAGCCCTCGTCATAGACGGCAGTCGAATATTGCAGGAAGCGCGCATAGCCGGCGATATCGGCGGGCTCGAGCTTGGCGATCTCGGACCGGAGCCGCGTGTCGTCGCTGGTATAGTCGAAGCTGGTCCCGTCGGGCCAGCTGAGGCGATAGAAGGGGTCGACCGGCACCAAAGTCACGTCGTCCGCCATGTCACGGCCGGACAGGTGCCACAGCTCGCGCAGCGCCTCGGGCGCGGTGATCACGGTCGGCCCCGCGTCGAAGGTGAAGCCGTCGCGCTGCCAGACATACGCCCGCCCGCCGGGCTTGTCGCGCGCCTCGACGATGGTGGTGGCGATCCCCGCCGACTGCAGCCGGATGCCGAGCGCGAGCCCGCCGAAGCCGGCGCCGATGATCACCGCGCGCTGCATCACCTCACTCCCCGGATCGCCGCGAGCGCGCGGCCGAGCGGCACCGGCGGCCTGCCGGCGAGCACCCGAGCCTTGTCCCACAGGCTCGACTGACCGGCATAGAAGCGCGCGATCAGCGCTTCGTCCAGCCCATAGAAGCGCTCAAGCAGCCGCCAGCGCTCCCTGGGCTCGGCGGCGCGGAACAGCATCGCCCCCAACAGGCGGTAGAAGCGGCGCATCCGCCAAGCCTTCCGCGCATGATCATGAAGCAGCGCGTGCAGCCCCTCGCCGGAGAGGTCCGCCGCTCCCGCGACCAGGGCCGCCGCGCGCACTGCGTCGGGCAGCGAGTAGCTGGTGGTGGGATGGAACAGCCCCGCGCGCACGCCACCCTTGGCGACCTTGTTCCCGCCCGACCGCCAATAGGCGCCGAAATCGCCGCCGATCACCACCGGCAGCGATCCCGCCTCCTCGCGCGCTACGCTTGCGATCGTCCAGCCCTTCGCGCGGGCATAGTCGTCGATCCGCCGCGCGAGCACCTGACGGTCGACCGGCCGGCGATCCGAATAATAGGTGTCCTCGACGAGGACGCGATCGGACGCGAGCGGCAGCGCATAGACGAAGCGATAGCCGTCGATCTGCTCGACCGTCGCGTCCATGATCATCGGACGCTCGAGTCCGTGCGGCGCCTCCAGCACCAGCTCGCGCCCGAGGAACTTCTGCCATCCGAGCTTCAGCGCTGTGAGGTCGCCCGCACCACGGCAGTCGATCACGCCGCCGGCCTCGATCTTTTCGCCGCCGCCGAGGATGACGGTGGTCGGGCTCGCCGCCAGCGCCTTGCGGCCGGTGAGGACCGTTCCTTCGGGCAGCCGCCGGCGCACGACCTCGTCGATCCGTTCCGAGGTGATCGCTCGATAAGGCATGGCGACATGCCGGGTCAGGCCGCGGAAGGCGACGTCGTAGCCGCGCCATGCGTGGACGACGAGCGGCTCCACGAGCCAGCGATGCGGGGGCGCGATGTCGCGGTCGAAGAACGACCAGAGATGATTGCCGCCAAGCCGCTCACCCGCCTCGACCAGCCGGAGGCGGAGCTCGGGCCGCCGCTCAGCCAATGCGAGCGCGAACAGGCAGCCGGAAAGCCCGCCGCCCACGATCGCGACATCGCAGGTGATGACCGCCGCCATCGCGCCGCGCTAGCGGATCGGAGTCGGCACGTTAAGTCCCGTGGCACCGGTTTTTGTGGAATCCCGCAATTCCAAACCCTACCGTCACCCCGGCGAAGGCCGGGGTCCACCGTGCGGCAAGCATTGGACAAGCGGTTCAAGCAGCTAACTTGTTGCCCGGTGGACCCCGGCCTTCGCCGGGGTGACGAACGGAGTGCGGCTCAATCTCTTTTCCTTGGGAAACCGCGCCGAACCGTCACGCCGCCTTGAGCAGCGGCATCTCCTCCGCCATCGCCTGCGCGACCGACGGCCGTCGCCGCATCGCGCCGCGCCAGGCCTTCACCGCCTGCCACTCGTCGATCGGCACACCGGCGTGCTCGCACCAGTTGAGTACCGCGAGCAGATAGGCGTCGGCGACGCTGAACGTGTCGACTAGGAACGGCCGCCCTTCCGTGAAATGCGCCTCCAGCACCGCGAACGGCCGCGCCGCCCGTGCCTTCGCCGCCGCGCGCTCCTCCGGGCCCGCCGCCCGGCCCATCAGCGGCGCGAACACCGATTTGTGCAGCTCGGTCGCGACGAAGTTGAGCCACATCGTCATGCGATAGCGCTCGTCGCTGACCAGCGGCGGCGCCAGCACGCCCTCGGCGGCGAGATCGGCGATGTAGGACAGCACCGCCGCGCCCTCGGTCAGCGTGACGCCGGCCTCGGTCTCCAGCGCGGGGACATAGCCCATCGGGCTCACCGTCCGGAACGGCCGGCCGTCGGCGAGCACCGCGTCGGGCGTCACCTGGACGAAATCGGCATCGAGCTTGGCCTCGATCACCGCGATCCGCGTCGCGAGGCTGCAGGCGAAGGGGATGAAATAGAGCTTCATGGCATGGAACTCCCTTGGCGACTCCGCCGGACTTGATTTTCATACTGTCTCGCATGAAATTCATCGGGTCAAGGATTCTTTGCGAAATGGTACAAAAATCTCCTGCCCGTCCTCGCGGCCGTCCGCGCAGCTTCGATCCCGACCGGGCGCTTGCCGCGGCGGTGGAGCGGTTCCGCACGCGGGGCTTCGCCGGCACTTCGCTCGACGAGTTGGCGGACGCGACCGGGCTCAATCGGCCGAGCCTCTATTCGGCATTCGGCGACAAGCGCGCGCTCTACCTGGCGGCGCTCGAGCGCACCCATGCGCGCGCGACGCGCGGCTTCGACCGCCTTGCGGAGGCGCAGCTGCCGCTCCGGCCGATGTTGGAGACGATGTTCCGCGCGATCATCGATGGCTATCTGACCGGAGAGGACCGGCCCTCGGGCTGCGTCTTCGTCTCCACCGCCGCCACGGCGTCAGTGACCGACGAGGAGATCCGAACCCGCCTCGCCGACTTCCTGGCGATGGAGGATGAGCGGATCGAACGCCTTCTCGCCGACGCGGGGGACGAACGTGCCGGGCCCCATGCTCCCATCATCGCGGCGATCGTTCATTCCCTCAGCATCCGCGCCCGGGCGGGTGCTCCCAGGGAAGAGCTGGACGCGCTGGCGAGGAATGCGATCGACCTGATCGCCTGACGTTGCGTGCACCTGCGCCGCGGCCTAGGCTGGCGGCCATGCGCAGACATATCCTGATCGTCCTCGCCCTCGTATTGGCGGTGGTCGCCGCCGGCTGGTGGTGGATCAGCCGGCCCGATCAGGCACAGACGCCGATCGAGCAGGTGACGGGCACGCGCCCGAACATCACCGAGCCGCGCCGGCAGACGGTGCCGACGGTCAGGATCGCCGACGTGGTCGGCTGGCAGAACGACGCCAAGCCGCAGGCGGCGGCGGGACTGCAGGTCCAGGCCTTCGCGAGCGGGCTCGATCATCCGCGCTGGCTCTATCGGCTGCCCAACGGCGATGTCCTGGTCGCCGAGACCAACTCGCCCCCGCGCGAAGGCGGCGGCATCCAGGGCTGGGTGATGCGCCGCCTGATGGGCCGCGCCGGCGCCGGCGTGCCGTCGGCCAACCGCATCACCCTGCTGCGCGACGCAAACCACGACGGCGTCGCCGAAGGGAAGACGGTGCTGGTCGGCGGCCTCAACTCGCCGTTCGGCATGGCGCTGGTCGGCGACTGGCTCTACGTCGCCAACACCGATGCGGTGGTGCGCTTCCCGTTCAAGCCGGGCCAGACGAAGATCACCGCCAAGCCCGAGCATGTGACGCGGCTGCCCGGCGGCGGCAATCACTGGGCGCGCAACCTGCTCGCCTCGCCCGACGGCAAGCTGCTCTACATCACCGTGGGGTCGTCCTCGAACATCGCCGAGAACGGGCTGGATGCGGAGAAATACCGCGCCAACATCCTCGAGCTCAACCTGGAGACCAAGGCGCTGCGCATCTTCGCCGCCGGGCTGCGCAATCCCAACGGCCTGGCGTTCGAGCCCAAATCGGGCCGGCTATTCACCGTAGTCAACGAGCGCGACATGCTCGGCTCCGACCTGCCGCCCGACTATCTGACCGAGGTCGACCTCGGCGACCATTTCGGCTGGCCCTGGTATTATTGGGGCGGCTATCCCGACAAGCGTGTCGAGCCCGCCAATCCCGCGCTGCAGGAATATTCGAAGCGGCCGGACTATGCGCTCGGTGCGCACGTCGCCGCGCTCGGCCTCACCTTCGCCGCCGACGCCAAGCTCGGGGCGAACTACGCCAACGGCGCCTTCATCGGCCTCCACGGCTCGTGGAACCGGGTGCCGCCGTCGGGCTACAAGGTGATCTACGTCCCCTTCGGCAGCAACGGCTTCCCCCTGCCGAATACCAAGCCGGTCGACGTCCTCACCGGCTTCCTCAATGCCGAGGGCAAGGCCCAGGGCCGCCCGGTCGGGGTGATCACCGATGCGACCGGCGCGCTGCTGGTCGCCGACGACGTCGGCAACGTGATCTGGCGGGTCAGCGCGGCGCGGTAGGAGCGCCCAAGAAATAATTCTTCGCGATGCCGGGCTTGTTCCGCCATCCCGCCTTCCGCTAGCGGGACCAGCGCTTAGGAAGGGCTATTTGAATGACCAAACCGTTGCGCGTCGCTCTCGCAGGTCTCGGCACCGTCGGCGGCGGGGTGATCCGGCTGATCGACGCCAATCGCGAGCTGATCGCGCGGCGCGCCGGGCGACCGATCGAGGTGGTCGCGGTCTCCGCGCGCGATCGCGCCAAGGATCGCGGGGTCGACATCTCGCGCTTCACCTGGGTCGACGATACCGCCGCGCTCGCCAATCACGCCGAGGCGGACGTGGTGGTCGAGCTGGTCGGCGGCTCGGACGGGCCGGCGCTGGCACTCGCCCGTGCAACGCTCGCGGCGGGCAAGGGCTTCGTCACCGCCAACAAGGCAATGATGGCACACCACGGGCTCGAACTGGCGGAAGCGGCGGAGGCGAAGGGCACCGCGCTCAAGTTCGAGGCGGCGGTCGCGGGCGGCGTGCCCGTGATCAAGAGCCTGCGCGAGGGCGCCGCCGCCAACGAGATCGGCCGTGTCTACGGCATCCTCAACGGCACCTGCAATTTCATCCTGTCGAAGATGGAGGCGGAAGGCCGCGGCTTCGACGAGGTGCTCGCCGAGGCGCAGGCGCTGGGTTATGCCGAGGCCGATCCCAGCTTCGACATCGACGGCGTCGACGCTGCGCACAAGCTGTCGATCCTCGCCAGCCTCGCCTTCGGCACGCGGCCGGCCTTCGACCGGGTCGAGGTGACCGGCATCCGCCACGTCATCGCCGCCGACATCGCCGAGGCGGCCGCGCTCGGCTTCCGCGTGCGCCTGGTCGGCATCGCCGAGGCCGGCGCGCACGGGCTGTTCCAGCGCGTCCATCCGCACCTCGTGCCGCTCGATCATCCGCTCGCGCATGTCGTCGGCTCGACCAATGCGGTGGTGGCGGAGGGGAATTACGTCGGCCGCCTGCTGTTCCAGGGCGCCGGCGCCGGGGACGGGCCGACCGCGAGCGCCGTCGTCGCCGACCTCATCGACATCGCGCGCGGCGAGTTCGGCCCGCCCTATGCGATGCCTGCCAAGTCGCTGAGCGAGTTGCCCGCCGCCGATCCGGGCGAGCGGCGCGGGCGCGCGTACCTGCGCTTCACCGTGCCCGACAAGGTCGGGGTGCTCGCCGAGATCGCGGCGGCGATGCGCGATGCCGGCGTCTCGATCGAGAGCCTGATCCAGCGCGGCGCCGCGGAGGACGGCAGCGTGCTCGTCGCGATCGTCACGCACGAGGTGCCGGAACGCGCGGTCGCGCAGGCGCTCGACAAGCTGCGCGGGTCGCAAAGCGTGGCCGGCCAGCCGATGTGGATGCCGCTGCTCGGCGGCTGACCGGCCGCCGGCTGCGGCCAGAGGAGGCTATCCGTCCGGCCAATCGCGCGGGGCAAGCCTCGACAATCGTCCCTGCGCCTCCTATCCCGCCGCCAAATCTTCCCTGGGGGACCGTCGATGCCGTCTGCGAGCAAGATCCTCGATCGCGTGCTGGTGCTGGAGATGGTCCGCGTGACCGAGGCGGCGGCGATCGCCGCCGCGAAGCTGGTCGGACGCGGCAACGAGAAGGACGCCGACGCCGCCGCGGTCGAGGCGATGCGCCATGCGCTGAACGACCTCTACATGGACGGCACCGTCGTGATCGGCGAGGGCGAGCGCGACGAGGCGCCGATGCTCTACATCGGCGAGAAGGTCGGCAGCGCGATCGGCAAGGGACCGAAGATCGACATCGCGCTCGATCCGCTCGAGGGCACCACCATCACCGCCAAGGCCGGACCCAACGCGCTCGCGGTGCTGGCGATCGCCGAGGAAGGCTGCCTGCTCAACGCCCCCGACGTCTACATGGACAAGATTGCGGTCGGCCCCGGCTATCCCGAAGGCGTGATCGACCTCGCCAAGAGCCCGACCGAGAACGTCAAGGCGATCGCCGCCGCCAAGGGCGTGGCGCCGAACGAGATCATCGCCTGCGTGCTCGACCGCCCGCGCCACGAGAAGCTGATCGCCGAGCTGCGCGCGGTCGGCTGCGGCATCATGCTGATCCCCGACGGCGACGTCGCCGGGGTGATCGCGACCACCGATCCCGACACCACCATCGACGTCTACATGGGCGCCGGCGGCGCGCCCGAGGGCGTGCTGGCCTGCGCGGCGCTGCGCTGCGTCGGCGGGCAGTTCAAGGGGCGCCTTCTCTTCCGCAACGACGACGAGCGTGCCCGCGCCCGCAAATGGGGCATCGAGGAGCTCGACAAGATCTACGACCTCACCGAGCTGGCCAAGGGCGACTGCATCTTCGCCGCGACCGGCGTCACCGACGGATCGCTGCTGGCGGGCGTCAAGCGCAAGGGCGCCAAGATGACCACCGAGAGCGTGGTGATGCGCGCCAGCTCCGGCACGGTGCGCTGGGTGAAGGGCGAGCACCGGGTCTGAACGATCCTCCCCGCTTGCGGGGAGGTGGCAGCGCAACGCTGATGGAGGGGGCGGGCCGAAAGCGATTCGAACGTGGCAGGCCCCCTCCACCGCCTTCGGCGGTCCCCCTTCCCGCAAGCGGGGAGGATCTTGCTAATTCTTCAGCCGCCAACCGGTCCGGAAGATCCACCCGACCACGCCGAGGCACAGCAGCAGGAAGGCCGCGGTGAACCCGAGGCTCAGCCAGATCGACACGTCGCCCTTGTCGAAGAAGCTCCAGCGGAAGCCGCTCACCAGATAGACTACCGGATTGGCGAGGCTGACCGTCCGCCACGGCTCGGGCAGCATGTTGATCGTGTAGAAGGCGCCCCCGAGGAAGGTCAGCGGCGTCACGATCAGCGCGGGGACGAACGAGAGCTGCTCGAATCCCTTGGCCCAGATGCCGATGATGAAGCCCAGCAGGCTGAACGTCAGCGCCGTCAGCACCAGCATCGCCAGCATCATGAACGGATGCGCGATCGGCACGGGGACGAACAGCATCGCGGTGAACAGGATGATCAGGCCGATCACGATCGACTTGGTCGCTGCCGCGCCGACATAGCCCAGCACCATCTCCATCGCCGAGACGGGCGCCGAGAGCAGCTCGAACATCGTGCCGGTGAACTTGGGGAAGTAGATGCCGATCGAGGCGTTGGAGATCGACAGCTGGAGCAGGTTCATCATGATCAGCCCCGGCACGATGAAGCTGCCGTAGCCGACGCCGTCGAGCTCCTGCATCCGGCTGCCGATCGCGCCGCCGAACACGACGAAATAGAGCGCGGTGGTGATCACCGGCGTGACCAGGCTCTGCCAGAGCGTGCGCAGCGCCCGCGCCATCTCGAAACGATAGATCGCCCAGACGCCGTGGTGGTTGAACCCCATCACTTGTGCTCCACCAGGTCGACGAAGATGTCCTCGAGGCTCGACTTGGAGGTCTCGAGGTCCTTGAAGGCGATCCCCAGATCGGGAAGCTTGCGCAGCAGCGACGGGATGCCGGTGCGCTCCGCCTGCGCGTCGAACACGTAGCGCAGCGTCCGGCCCTCGTTCTCCAGGGTCAGGTGCCATTCGCCGAGCTCGGGCGGGATCGCCTCCAGCGGTTCGACCAGCGCGATGTCCATCTCGCGCTTGCCGAGCTTCTTCATCAGCTCGGTCTTGTCCTCGACCAGCAGCAGCTCGCCCTTGTTGATGACGCCGACGCGGTCGGCCATCTCCTCCGCTTCCTCGATATAATGGGTGGTGAGGATGATGGTGGTGCCGCGTTCCCTGAGGCTCCCGATCAGTTTCCACATGTCGCGGCGGAGCGACACGTCGACACCGGCGGTGGGTTCGTCGAGGAACAGGATGTCGGGCTCGTGGCTGAGCGCTTTGGCGATCAGCACGCGGCGCTTCATGCCGCCGGACAGCTCCATGATCTTGGCGTCGCGCTTGTCCCACAGCGACAGGTCCTTGAGCAGCTGCTCGATATAGGCGTCGTGCCCCGCCCGGCCGAACAGCCGGCGCGAGAAGCGGACGGTGGCGAGCACCGATTCGAACATGTCGACCGACAGCTCCTGCGGCACCAGCCCGATCCGACTGCGCGCGGCGCGATAGTCGGCGAGCGCGTCATGCCCGGCGACGGTGATCGTGCCGGTCGATGGCGTGACGATGCCGCAGATGATGCTGATCAGCGTGGTCTTGCCCGCGCCGTTGGGGCCGAGCAGCGCGAAGATCTCGCCCTTGCGGATGTCGAGATCGACGTGTTTCAGGGCCTGATGGCCGGACGCATAGGTCTTGCTGACGCCGGAGACGGCGAGGATCGATTGCACCACGGATGGGCCCCTTTGCTGCGGCGTAGGTAGGGCGCGGACGGGCGCGGGACAAGGCGCCCGCCAGGGGTGAGGGTGAGTGATGCAGGCCTAGCTTTTCGCCCGGGCCGCCTTCACCGCCTCGACCAGCGCGTCATAGCCGATCGCGCCCGAGGCGAATCGGTCGCCGATCACCCAGCTCGGCGTGCCGGTCACGCCCAGCTCGCCCGCGGTCTTGAGGTTCTTGGCGATCTCCGCCGCCACCGGCTGCGAGCGTGCCACCGCACTTGCGCGGGTGCGGTCGAGGCCAGCGGCGGCCGCGGCGGCGGCGATCGTCGCCTGGTTCACGCGGCCGGCGGCGTAGAGCGCCTCGTGGAAAGGCATGAACTTGCCCTGCTCGGCCGCGGCCAGGCTCCATTCGGCGGCGGTGCGGCTCTCGGGCGAGAGGATCGGCAGCTCGCGGTAGACGATGCGGACGCCCGGATCGACCTTCACCAGCTCGGCGAGCGCGGGCAGGCTCGCGCGGCAATAGCCGCACGCATAGTCCATGAAGGCGACCACGGTGACGTCGCCGTTCGGATTGCCGCCGACTGCGCCCGGGAAGGGATCGACGATCGCGCCGCGGTTCGCCGCCACCGCCTTGGCACTCTCGCGCTCGCGCAGCGCGTTCATCGCCTCGGGGAGCACCTCCGGATGGGCGAGGAGATAGCCGCGCACGTCGCCGGCGGCCGGAGCCGGGCGCAGCGCCTGGAGGCCGAGCACGGCCGCGCCGCCGACGGCGCCTGCCGCCACCAGCAGCAGCGCGAGAAGAAAGGGTCTCAGGGTCAATTGCGTCGGTTCCGTTTCTGCTCTTCCATCGCGGTCTGCGAGACCAGCATGATGTCCTGCGCGCGAATCCAGTCGGAGCTGCCCTGCGGCAGGCCGGCCATCGCCGCCCTGGAGCTGACCAACGCGGTGCGCGCGTCGCCCATCAGATTGGCGCGCTCCGCGGTGGCGAGCGCGGTGCGCGGCTCGTCGCCCTTGCGCTCGTAGACGGTGCCAAGCTGCATCCAGGCGAAGGGATTCTCGTCGTCGCGCGCGACCGCCTGGCGCAGCACCTTCTCCGCCTCGGGCAGGTTCTGCGGATCCTCGGTCGCGAGCAGCGCGTGGCCGAAGGTGGTGGCGATCAGCGGCTGGTTGCGCGACCCCTCGGTCGCCTCGCGCAGCGGCGCCAGCGCGTCCTTGGGCTTGCCCGATTCGAGCAGGATCTGGCCCTCGAGCTCGAGGAAATAGGGATCGTGCGGCGCGGCCTTGACCAGCGCCGCCGCCTCGGCTGCCGCCTGATCGGGATAGCCCGAGAGGTGATAGGCATAGGCACGCGCATAATGCGCCGGGATCGACTGGTCGGAGGTCGGATATTTGGCCAGCGTCTGCTTGGGATCGTTGACGTAGCCGCGCAGCTTGGCCTGGACGCGTTTGAACCGCTGTTCGATGGCGGGATCGAGCGGCTTGTTCCACGACGGCGAATCGACGAGGTCGTGCGTCAGCGAGGCGATGCGCTCGCCCGACAGCGGGTGGGTATAGTCGAAGCTGCCCTCGCTCGAATCGACGCCGTAGCGGAATTCCTGGTTCTGCAGCTTTTTGAAGAAGCTCAACATCCCCTTGCCGGTCACGCCCGCGGTGTTGAGGAACCTCGCGCCCGCGGCATCGGCGCTCGCCTCCTGCGTGCGGGTGAAGGCGAGCAGCTTGCCGAGCGCGGCGCGCTGGCCGGCGGCGAGGATGCCGGCGCCCGCCTCGCCCCCGCCTGCCGCCATCGCGGCGACGCCGAGCACCAGGCTCAGGATCGAGATGCCCATCGCGCTGCGATAGCCCTGATCCTGCAGCGGCACATGGCCGCCGACGATATGGCCGATCTCGTGCGCGACGACGCCCTGCACCTCATTGGCGTTGTCGGCGGCGTCGATCAGGCCGGAGTGGATGTAGACGATCTGGCCGCCGGCGACGAAGGCGTTGATCGAGGGATCGCTGATCACCACCACCTTGACGTTGGCCGGCGACAGGCCGGAGGCGATGATGATCGGCCGGGTCATGTCGGCGAGGAGCTGCTCGGTCTCGGCATCGCGCAGGATCGACTGGGCGGCCGCCGGCTGGACGATCGCCATCGCGGTGACCGCGATCATCGCCGCCAGCAGCCTGGCCCAGCGCGTCATCGAAGCTCGCATCTGAAGCCGTTTTGCCGGCATCGCGTGAACCGCTCCTGAAGCGACTGCGCCCGTTCCCGAAGGAACGGGCGCAACGCCTTGTTATCGCATCATGCGCCGAAGGTCCGCTGCCACCAGCCGCGGCGCGGCCCTTCGCCCTCTCCGTTCGCCGCAGCTTCGTCGGCCTCGGCGGCAGGGGCTTCGGGAGCTGGCGCGGCCTCGGCTGGCTCGGCGCCATCGACGGCAGCCGCCTTGCGGCGGGTGCGCTTGGGCTTGGGGGCTTCCGCCACGTCATCGTTGGCGGGCGCAGGCGCCGCCGTTTCGATCGGAGCGGGCTCGACCTCCACTTCGGCCGGAGCGGCCTTCTTGCGGCGGGTGCGCTTGGGCTTGGTCTCGACTTCCGCCTCCGGCGCAGCGAGCTCCGCCGACGCCGGTTCGGCGACCGCTTCGGCGGCTTCGGGCTCCGCTGCCTTCTTTCGACGCGTGCGCTTGGGCTTGGGCGCCTCCTCCGCGATCGGCTCGGCCTCGGCCTCTACCGGTGCAGGCTCGGGTTCGGAGACGGCCTCGGCTTCGGCATCGGCCTCCGCGACCGGTGTCTCGACCGCGTCGCCGCGCCGTCCGCCGCGGCGGCCACGACGGCGGCGCTTGCGCGGCTCGCCGCTTTCGCCCTCGGCCGTCTCGACAGGCACTTCCTGCACCGCCTCGGCGGCTTCGGCCGGAGCCTCGCCCTCCTCGGCACCGTGCTCGTCCCCGCCAGCCTCGCGGCCGCGACCGCGACGACCACGACGGCGGCGACGACGGCGGCGGCCTTCGCCGTCGCCCTCGACCCGCTCGCGGCGCGGCTCGCTCTCGGTGGCCTCGGCCTCCAGCTCCTCGTCGATTTCGTCCTCGATGTCCTCCGGGACCTCGTCGAATTCGTCGACCATCGCCGGCTCGAACTTGGGCGCATAGGCCGGCGGCGGGCCCGAGGCCTCGACCGACATGCGCGCGCCCTCGAGCTCGCCGTCGGAAGCGACCTCGATCGTCACGCCGTAGCGGTCCTCGATCTCGGCAAGCTCGCTGCGCTTCTTGTTGAGCACGTAGAGCGCGGCCTCCTGGCTCGCCCGCAGCAGCAGGTTGGAGCCGCGGCCGCGCGCCGCCTCGTCCTCGATCAGGCGCAGCGCCGACAGGCCGGCCGAGGAAGCGGTGCGCACCAGCCCGGTGCCCTCGCAATGCGGGCACTGGCGGGTCGACGCCTCGAGCACGCCGGTGCGCAGGCGCTGGCGGCTCATCTCCATCAGGCCGAACGAGCTGATGCGGCCGACCTGGATGCGGGCGCGGTCGTTCTTGAGCGCCTCCTTCATCGCCTTCTCGACCTTACGGACGTTGGACGAATGGTCCATGTCGATGAAGTCGATGACGATGAGACCGGCCATGTCGCGCAAGCGGAGCTGCCGCGCGATCTCCTGCGCCGCCTCGAGATTGGTCGCGGTCGCGGTCTGCTCGATATTGTGCTCGCGGGTCGAGCGCCCGGAATTGATGTCGATCGAGACGAGCGCCTCGGTCGGGTTGATGACCAGATAGCCGCCGGACTTCAGCTGCACCACCGGGTGATACATCGCCGACAGCTGGTCCTCGACATGCGCACGCTGGAACAGCGGCACCGGGTCGCTGTAGTGCTTCACCCGCCGGGCGTGGCTGGGCATCAGCAGCTTCATGAAGTCCTTGGCCTGACGATAGCCCTCGTCGCCCTCGACGATGACCTCGTCGATGTCCTTGTTGTAGATGTCGCGGATCGCACGCTTGAGCAGGTCGCTGTCGCCGTAGATCAGCGCGGGCGCCGAGGACTGCAGCGTGGTCTCGCGGATGCCATCCCACAGGCGGGCGAGATAATCGAAGTCGCGCTTGATCTCGACCTTGGTGCGCTGGAGCCCGGCGGTGCGGACGATGCAGCCCATCGTCGGCGGCAGCTTGAGCTCGGCCATGATCGACTTGAGGCGCTTGCGGTCGCTGGCGTTGCTGATCTTGCGGCTGATGCCGCCGCCGTGCGCGGTGTTGGGCATCAGCACGCAATAGCGGCCGGCAAGGCTGAGATAGGTGGTGAGCGCCGCGCCCTTGTTGCCGCGCTCTTCCTTGACGACCTGGACCAGCAGCACCTGACGGCGGCGGATCACGTCCTGGATCTTGTAGCGGCGGCGCAGGTTCATGCGGCGCTCGCGAAGGGCTTCGACGGCGTGATCGTCGGAGCCGTTCGACCTGGGCTTGCGCACGGGCGCATCCTCGTCGCCGTCGGCGATCACGTCGTCGTGATGCTCGTCGTCGTGCTCGGCATGATCGTCGTCATGCTCGTCGGCCTCGGCCCGCAGCGCTGCTTCCTCGGCGGCGTGCTCGGCCTCCTCGCGGAGCAGCGCGTCGCGATCCTCCTTGGGGATCTGGTAATAGTCGGGGTGGATTTCCGAGAAGGCGAGGAAGCCGTGACGGTTGCCGCCGTAGTCGACGAACGCCGCCTGCAGCGACGGTTCGACGCGGGTCACTTTGGCGAGATAGATATTGCCCTTGAGCTGCTTGCGCTCGGCGGATTCGAAGTCAAATTCCTCGATTCGATTGCCCTTGACGACCGCCACGCGGGTTTCCTCCCGGTGGCGAGCGTCGATCAACATGCGCATTGTCATTATAGTTTCTCCGGGCGCGCGCGGCCTCCGCTGGGGAGCGCGGCGCGCGCGATGTGCTGGTCCCTCCGCCGGCGGTGCGGCGCCTTACGGGACGAACGAATGGGTATGATGCGTCTGCTGCCGATGCCCGCCCGGAGCCGTGGTCCGGGGCGGCCGGTCCGTCCACGCAGCCGCGCTCGGCGGTCTGGTGGAGGCGGAGCGGATTTTGCCTCATGCAGCGTCAACCTGATTGCGCGCCGGGCCCGGACGGCCGCGGCGGTTTCTCGGCCGGCTTGGAACGGTCCCGTTCCGTACCGGCACCGGCTAGGTAGCATCGCCGGCCCGGAAGGACAACCGTTGCGGCATCCTTTGCCTGCCGCCAGCGGTACCTGACGGGCGTCCCTCATGCGTTTTGGCTGGACCGTGGCCGCGGCGACACGGCATAGCGTGAAGGTGCTTGCTCTTCTCGCCCTTTTCGCCGGTTGGCTCGCGGGCATACCGGCGTGGGCAGGCGTCCTCCGCGACGTGCGGGTGCGCAGCAATGCGATCACGCTCGACGTCGACGGCCGCGCCGCAGAGGCGGGCGCGTTCGTCCTCGGCGGGTTGCGGGCGGGCGGCAGCCCGATCGATCGAGAGCGCGGCGGTGTGCGCGTGGTATTCGACCTCGCGCGGCCGGCGATCGTGACGGAGGGAAGCCTCGACCCTGACGACCGCGCCCTGACGTTCGCGCTGCGCACGGTGGACGATGCGACCTTCGCGCGCGCCGCCGCCGAAGACAGGCTGCGCTTCCTGCCGCCGTTCAGCTATCTCGCGCCGCCGGTGCGCCACGGCTACAGCGTCAGCATGGCGGTGCCGCCGCCGGCTAGAGCGGCGCCGCTGCCGCCGGTCACCGGCGATCCCTCGCGTCCGCTGGTGGTGATCGACGCCGGCCATGGCGGCCATGATCCAGGCGCGCTCTCGCCCGACGGCGAGCTGCGCGAGAAGGATCTGACGCTGAAAGTCGCCCGCGCGATCCGCGACGAACTGCTCGCCAGCGGCAAGGTGCGCGTGGCGATGACGCGCGACGACGACCGCTTCCTCATCCTCCAGGAACGCTATGGCATCGCGCGGCGGCTCGGTGCGAAGCTGTTCATCTCGGTGCATTGCGACAGCGCCGGCAACCCCGACGCCACCGGTGCGACCGTCTACACATTGTCCGAGGTCGCCTCGGACAAGGAAGCCGCCCGGCTCGCCGCGCGCGAGAACAAGGCGGACGTGCTCGCAGGCGTCGACCTCGCCGACGCCTCGCCCGACATCTCGTCGATCCTGATCGACCTCGCCCAGCGCGAGACGATGAACAGCTCGGCGGGCTTCGCCGGCCTGCTGGAACGCGAGGCCAGGCCGCTGATCGCGACCAAGGCGCCGTTCCACCGCATGGCCTCGCTGATCGTGCTGAAGGCGCCCGACATGCCCTCGGTCCTGTTCGAGACGGGCTATATATCTAATCAGCGCGACGCCGATTTCCTCAACTCGCGCGAAGGCCGCGAGAGGATCGCCGAGGGCGTGCGCCGCGCCGTGGAAATTCATTTCGCCACTCGGATGGCCTCACGCTGACTTCCAACCCGCGCCGGACCTGCTAAACCCCGAGCCGATGTCCGAGAGTACCGCCGACCAGCCCGACCTCCGCCTGCGCCTGCAGCGTGATGCCAACGGAGTCTGGGCAGCCGTCCGACGCATCTGGACGCGCCGCTGGGTGCGCTGGCTGAGCTACGCCGCGGGCGTGCTCGCCGTGCTGTTCGGTATCTTCTGGATCTCGCTCGCGAGCGGCCTGCCCTCGGTAGACAAGCTCAAGGCCTATGAACCGCCGCTGCCGACCAACGTGCGCGGCGGCGACGGCACGCCGATCCACAGCTACGCCCGCGAGCGGCGCGTGCAGCTCAGCTACGACGAATATCCGCCGCTGCTGGTCCGCGCCTTCCTGGCGGCGGAGGACCGGACCTTCTTCGAGCATCACGGCGTCGACTATCCGGGCATCGTCTCGGCGATGATCACCAACCTCACCAACGACAAGCGGCCGATCGGCGCCTCCACCATCACCCAGCAGGTCGCCAAGAACCTGCTGATCGGCAACGAGCGCAGCTATGTCCGCAAGGCCAAGGAAGCGATGCTCGCTTTCCGGATCGAGGACACGCTGACCAAGCAGCAGATCCTGGAGCTTTACCTCAACTCGATCTCGCTCGGCCGCAACGCGTTCGGCGTCGAGGCGGCGAGCCATGCCTATTTCGACAAGGAGCTGAACGAGCTCAGCCTGGCGCAGCTGGCCTATCTCGCCATCCTGCCCAAGGGGCCGTCCAACTACAGTCCTGACCGCTACCCCGACCGCGCGCTGGCGCGGCGCAACTGGGTGCTGGGCGAGATGCTGCGCAACCGCTTCATCACCCAGGCGCAGCACGACCAGGCGGTCGCCGAGCCGCTCGGCACCGTCAGCCGGCGCAGCCCGCGCTACGACCCCAACGGCGGTTATTTCGTCGAGGAAGTGCGCCGCCAGCTGCTCGAGCGTTTCGGCGAGACCGACAAGGACGGACCGCACAGCGTCTATGCCGGCGGCCTGTGGGTGCGCACCTCCTACGATCCCAGGCTCCAGCAATATGCGCAGGACGCGCTGCGCGAGGGATTGCTGCGTTTCGACCGCGGGCGCGGCTGGTCGGGGCCGCTCGGCCATGCGGTGATCGAGGGGGACAGCTGGTTCGGCCCCTTCGTCGCCAGCAACATCGGCATCAACTATGCCGACTGGCGCACCGCGATCGTGATCGGCACCGGCGGCGACGCCGCGACGATCGGCTTCGGCGACGGCAAGACCGGCACGCTGCCGCGCTGGGGCGCGCAGATGCCGGTCCGCGGCCAGGGCGGCACCGCCTTCGCCGCGCTCAAACCCGGCGACATTATCGCGGTCGCGCCGGAGAACGGGCAATGGGCGCTGCGGAGCGTGCCCAAGATCTCCGGCGCGTTCGTGGTCGAGGAGCCCTCGACCGGCCGCGTGCTGGCGATGCAGGGCGGCTTCGATTCGCGGCTGAGCTCGTTCAACCGCGCGACGCAGGCGATGCGTCAGCCCGGATCGACGATCAAGCCGATCGTCTATTCGGCCGCGCTCGCCAATGGCATGACCCCGGCGTCGATCATCGTCGACGGGCCGTTTTGCGTCTATCAGGGCGCGCGGCTCGGCCAGAAATGCTTCCGCAACTTCGGCGGCGGCGGCTCGGGGCCGCACACGATGCGCTGGGGCATCGAGCAATCGCGCAATCTGATGACGGTGCGCGCCGCCGCGACGGTCGGCATGAGCCATGTCGTCGACATGATCCAGCAGCTCGGCGTGAGCGAGCAGAAGCTGCCGGCCTATCTTTCCTACGCACTGGGCGCGGGTGAGACGACAGTGACGCGCATGGTCAACGCCTATTCGATCCTCGTGAACCAGGGCCGCGCGCTGACCCCGACCCTGGTCGACTATGTCCAGGATCGTCACGGCAAGGTGATCTGGCCGGCGAACTGGCGCGCGTGCGAGCGCTGCAACGCGCCCGACTGGGACGGCAAGCCGATGCCGCGGCCGACGATCCGCTGGCGGCAGGCGGTCGACGCGCTCACCGCCTTCCAGATGGTCCACATCACCGAGGGCGTGATCCAGCGGGGCACGGCGACGATCCTGCGTGACCTGAACCGGCCGATGATGGGCAAGACCGGCACCACCACCGGCCCGACCGACGTGTGGTTCGTCGGCGGCACGCCGCAGATGATCGGCGGGCTCTATATGGGCTATGATTCGCCGTCGAACCTCGGCGGCTATGCCCAGGGCGGCACCATCGCCGCGCCGATCTTCAAGGCGTTCGCGCAGAAAGCCTATGAAGGGCTGCCGGTCGTTCCCTTCCGTGCCCCGCCGGGCATCCGCATGATGCGGATCGACCGCAACAGCGGGCGGCCGGTCTATGGCGCCTGGCCAGTCTCCAACGACGGCAAACCGGCGGTGATCTGGGAAGCCTTCAAGCCCGAGACCGAGCCGCGCCGCGCCCGCCGCACGCAGGAGGACCAGGCCCCCAAGGCCGCCGCGACCGCCACCCAGGCCGCGCCCCAGGCCCAGCAACGGCCGAGCGACAGCGATTTCTTGCAAAGGGAAGGCGGAATCTACTAGCCCGCATTCCTATATCCCGGCGAAGCGCCGGGATCTCGTGTCACCGGCGTATCGCTCGCTGCCTGAGATCCCCGACGTCCGCCGGGGACATTTTGATTTGGAGTTGA
This sequence comes from Sphingomonas sp. SRI_018, assembly GCF_057586275.1. Lineage (NCBI taxonomy): Bacteria > Pseudomonadati > Pseudomonadota > Alphaproteobacteria > Sphingomonadales > Sphingomonadaceae > Sphingomonas > Sphingomonas sp. SRI_018. The sequence continues at coordinate 471,734 of NZ_JBYCZO010000002.1, forward strand.
TTCCCATGCGCGCCGAAGCGCAGGCCCATGTCGACAGCATCAACGACGCGCTCGCGCTGCTCCGCCGCTTCCTCAACTGGGACCAGGCGCTGCGCCGGCTCGACGAGCTCAACGCGCGCGTCGAAGACCAGGCGCTGTGGAACGATCCCAAGGCGGCGCAGGAGGTGATGCGCGAGCGCCGCCGCCTCGACGAGGCGATCACCGCGACCCGCGCCATCGAGCAGGAGCTCGCCGACACCGCCGAGCTGATCGAGATGGCCGAAGCCGAAGGCGATGAGGCGATGGCCGAGGAGGGGACACAGAGCCTCGCCGAGCTGGCCAGGCGTGCCAACGAGAACAAGGTGAAGGCGCTGCTGTCGGGCGAGGCCGACACCAACGATACCTATCTCGAGATCAACGCCGGCGCCGGCGGCACCGAGAGCCAGGACTGGGCCGAGATGCTGCAGCGCATGTACACGCGCTGGGGCGAGCGCCACGGCTACAAGGTCGAGCTGGTCGACCATCACGCCGGCGAACAGGCGGGCATCAAGTCGGCGACGCTGCTGCTCAAGGGCGAGAACGCCTACGGCTATGCCAAGACCGAGAGCGGCGTGCACCGACTGGTGCGCATCTCGCCCTATGACAGCGCGGCGCGGCGACACACCAGCTTCTCGTCGGTATGGGTCTATCCGGTGATCGACGACGACATCCAGATCGAGATCAACGAGGCGGAGCTGCGCATCGACACCTATCGCGCATCGGGTGCGGGTGGGCAGCACGTCAACCGGACCGATTCGGCGGTACGCATCACCCACCTGCCGACCGGCATCGTCGTCCAGTGCCAGGACGACCGTAGCCAGCACAAGAACCGCGCCGAGGCCTATCGGCGACTGCGCGCCAAGCTCTACGAGCGCGAGCTGGCGATTCGCGAGGCCGCCGCCGATGCCGAGAACGCGACCAAGACCGACATCGGCTGGGGCCACCAGATTCGCAGCTATGTGCTGCAGCCCTATCAGATGGTGAAGGACCTGCGCACCGGCGTCACCTCCACCTCGCCTTCCGACGTGCTCGACGGGGACCTCGACGAGTTCATGGCCGCCGCGCTATCCCAGCGCGTGACCGGCGAGAAGGTCGAGGTGGAGGACGTCGATTGATCCGAAAGGCCGCCTTCGCATTGCTGCTGCTGCTCCCGGCCTGCGAAAGCGCGCCGGTCGAGCTCGCGAATCGGCAGGACGACGACAAGTCCGAGTTCCCTGCGGCCGACCGTCCGGTCGCGAGCATCGTCTCGCCGCGCTGGTCGACCGAGGAGGCGCGCGACCGCCTCAACGAAGCGTCGACGGTGATGAACAAGGCCGGCATCGCCCGCGGCATGACCGTCGCCGACATCGGCGCGGGCGAGGGCTATTACACCATCCGCCTCGCGCAGCGCGTCGGCGCCAAGGGGCGCGTGCTGGCCGAGGACATCGTGCCGGCGGTGCGTGACACGCTCGCCCAGCGCGTCACCCGCGAGCGGCTCGACAATGTCTCGGTGCGCCTCGGCGAACCCGCTGACCCCAAGCTACCCGCGGCAAGCTTCGACCGCGTGCTGATGGTGCACATGTATCACGAGATCCAGTCGCCCTATGAGTTCCTGTGGAACCTGCGGCCGTCGCTGAAGCCCAACGGCGCGGTGGTGGTGGTCGACGCCAATCGCGAGACCCGCAACCACGGCACGCCGCCGGCGCTGCTCCAGTGCGAGTTCGCCGCGGTCGGCTATGTCCAGGTCGAGCGCCAGGCGATGCCATCGGCGGGCGGCTATATCGCGCTGTTCCGTCCGCAGGGGCCGCGACCCGATCCGTCCGCGATCGTCCCTTGCCGCGCTCCCCGGCCGAACGAGCCTAAAGCAACCCCAGCGCCCTGAGGCTGGTCGTCGCCGAACGGGTGAGGATGAGTTGGTCGTCGAAGCGCACGTCGATCGGCTGTAGCGCCTGCGCAAGTCGCCGGGCATGGGCGACGTCGGTGGTGCTCGGCCTCGGATCGCCGCTCGGATGATTGTGCGCGATCACCACCCGGCTGGCATCATGGCGCAGCACGCCCGCGACCACCCGGCGCGGCGCGACCTCGACCGAATCGGAGGTGCCGACCACATAATCGAGCCCGACCAGCCGCCGATCCTTCGCGAGATAGGCGATCACCGCGATCTCGGCCGGCGCGCCCGCGATGATGCCGAACAATGCCCGCGCCTCCGCCAGGGTGGCGACATAGGTCGGAACGGTGTCGTTCAGCACCGGCATCATACTGAAATTGTGACATAAGCTTCCTTGCTATCGAATTCCGATCGCCTCGATTGTGGAGGTTGATTCCACCGGTTCGGAGGCACTGCTTGCCTGCCCGCCGCGCACGGCTAAAGTCGCCGTCATGCGCCAGTATCTCGAGCTGATGGAGCGCGCCCTCACGCAAGGCGCCGAGCAGATGGACCGCACCGGCGTCGGCACGCGGAGCGTATTCGGCCACCAGATGCGCTTCGACCTGGCGGAAGGCTTTCCGGTGCTCACCACCAAGAAGCTGCACCTGCGCTCGATCATCATCGAGCTCTTATGGTTCCTGCGCGGCGACACCAACGTCCGCTGGCTGCAGGAACGGCGGGTGAGCATCTGGGACGAGTGGGCCGACGCGAACGGCGACCTCGGCCCCGTCTACGGCAAGCAGTGGCGCGATTGGGAGGCCGCCGACGGCCGCCACATCGATCAGATCAAGGAGCTGATCGAGACGATCCGGACCAGCCCCGCCTCGCGCCGCCAGATCGTCACCGCCTGGAATCCCGGCGAGCTCCACGCGATGGCGCTGGCGCCGTGCCATTGCCTGTTCCAGACGCATGTCGCGAACGGGCGGCTGTCGCTCCAGCTCTACCAGCGTTCGGCCGATATCTTCCTCGGCGTGCCGTTCAACATCGCCAGCTATGCGCTGCTGACACACATGCTCGCGCAGCAATGCGGCCTGGAGCCGGGCGAGTTCATCTGGACCGGCGGCGACTGCCACCTCTACGCCAACCATCTGGAGCAGGCGCGCGAGCAGCTCGGCCGCACGCCGGGGCCGCTGCCGCGGCTGGAGATCGTGCGCAAGCCGCCGGCGATCGACGGCTATGACTATGAGGATTTCGTCCTACACGGCTATGAGGCGCAGCCGCACATCAAGGCCGCCGTCGCCGTCTGAATAGCGGCGTTCAGCTTCGGTTCAGCCGAACGACTACATATGTAGTCCGTATCGGGGAGGAAACGAGATGCTGAGACCGCTGCTCGCCGTCGCCGTGTTGCTCGCGCAGGTCATTCCCGCCTCGGCGCTGGCCGGGCTGATCCCCTCGTCCACCGCCAAGCCGCACCCGTGCTTGCCGCCGATGCTGGTCGGCGACGGTTGGCAAGAGCCGCTTCCCGCCGCATAGCGGGCGGGTGAGTGCACGCATCGCCTTCTACCTCGCCCGCGCCGACAATGGCGTGATCGGCCGCGACGGCGGCCTGCCGTGGCGGCTGCCGGCCGATCTCAAGCGCTTCAAGTCGCTCACCATGGGCAAGCCGATGGTGATGGGACGCAGGACCTTCGAGAGCTTTCCGAGCCCGCTGCCCGGGCGGCGGCACATCGTGCTGACGCGCGATCCCGCCTGGTCCGCCGCGGGCGCGGAAGTCGCGCATACGCCGGAGGAAGCGATCGCGCTGGCGGGCGACGTGCCGGAGATCGCGGTGATCGGCGGGGCGGAGGTGTTCGCGCTGTTCCTGCCCCGCGCCAACCGGGTGGAGCTGACGGAGGTTCATGCTGCGCCGGAGGGTGATGCGACGGTGCCGGCATTCGATCCCGCCGATTGGCAGGAAATCTTCCGCAAAGATCATGACGGCTACAGCTTCGTGACCTTGCAGCGCCGTTGACCTCTTCGTCACCCCGGCCTTGTGCCGGGGTCCACGGTTCCGCATACCCTTTGGCCAAAGGACTGGCGGCATCGTGGATGCCGGAACAAGTCCGGCATGACGGGGGGGGCAATGCGCAGGTGGCTGCTCATCATTCTGGCGTTGATCGTGATCGCCGCCATCGGCTTCTTCACGTTCGCGCCGGGCAAGGTCGAGGGCGACATGAACAAGGTCGCTGCCACGCCCCTGCCCCGCGTCACGCCGGAAACGCAGGCGCTGCACGCGAAGCTCGCGATCGCCGACATGCACGCCGACACTTTGCTGTGGTCGCGCAGCCTGCTGAAGCGCGCCGATCGCGGCCAGGTCGACCTGCCGCGACTGATCGAGGGCAATGTCGCGCTCCAGGTCTTCTCCTCGGTCACCAAGACGCCGAAGGGGCAGAACTACGACGCCAATTCGGGTGACAGTGACAATATCACCCTGCTGACGATCGCCCAGCTCCAGCCGCCACGCACCTGGGGATCGTTGCTCGAACGCTCGCTGTGGCATGCCGAGAAGCTCAAGCGTGCTGCCGCCGCGTCGCAGGGGCAGCTCCGCCTGATCACCACGCCCGAGCAGCTCGACCGCCTGCTCACCGACCGCGCGAAGGGGCAGAAGGTGGTCGGGGCGATGCTGTCGATCGAGGGGCTGCAGGATATCGAGGGCAAGCTCGCCAACCTCGACCGGCTTCACGCCGCGGGCTTCCGCATGGCGGGGCTCGCGCATTTCTTCGACAACGAGGTGGCGGGGTCGATGCATGGGGTCACCAAGGGCGGGCTCACCCCGCTCGGGCGGCAGGCGGTGCGGCGGATGGAGCAGCTCGGCATGGTCGTCGACATCGCCCATTCGAGCCACCGCTCGGTCGCCGAGATTCTGGCGATGGCCAGGCGCCCGGTCGTCTCCAGCCATGGCGGAGTGCAGGCGGTGTGCAAGGTCAACCGCAACCTCACCGACGAGGAGATCCGCGGCGTCGCCAGGACCGGCGGCGTGGTCGGGATCGGCTATTGGGACGGTGCGATCTGCTCGACCGATCCGCGCAAGGCGGTCGACGCGATCGCGCATGTCCGCGACCTCGTCGGCATCGACCACGTCGGGCTGGGCTCCGACTTCGACGGCGCGGTCACCACCGGATTCGACGTGAGCCAGCTCGTGGTGATCACCCAGGCACTCAAGGACCGCGGCTTCACCGACGAGGAGATCGCCAAGCTGATGGGCGGCAACGTGCTCCGCGTGCTGCGCGCGGGGATGGTGCCGCAGCGCTAGCGCCATTATAGGCCCGGCCATGGAGCGGCTCTCCGGCAGCTCGGCAGTGCCGGCCCATCTGCGTGGCGGCATCGTCGCGCTCGGCAATTTCGACGGGTTTCACCTCGGCCACCAGGCGGTGGTCGGCAGGGCGATCGAGCGTGCGCGCGCCGAGGGACGGCCGGCGATCGTCGCCACCTTCGATCCGCATCCGGTGCGCTTCTTCCGCCCCGACGCGCCGCCGTTCCGCCTCACCACGCTCGACCAGCGTCAGGAGCTGTTCGCCGCCGCGGGCGCCGACGCGATGATGGTATTCGAGTTCGATGCCGAGCTCGTCGCGCTGACCGCGCGCGACTATGCCGAGCAGCGGCTGGTCGGCCTGGCCGGCGTCGGCGGGGTGGTGACCGGCGAGGATTTCACCTTCGGCAAGGGCCGCGGCGGCAACACCGCGGTGCTCGCCGAGCTCGGCCGCGAGCTGGGCTTCTCGACCGACGTCGTCGCTCCGGTGATGCTCGACGGCGAGACGGTCTCCTCGAGCCGCATCCGCGAGGCGCTCCAGGCCGGCGACCCGCGCGAGGCGGCGCGGCTGCTCACCCGCCCGTTCGCGATTCGCGGGCTGGTGGAGCCGGGGGCGAAGCTCGGCCGCACCATCGGCTTTCCGACCGCGAACCTGCGGCTCGGCAACTATCTCCGCCCTGCCTACGGCATCTATGCGGTGCGCGGACGGCTGCCCGGCGGCCGGCTGCTGGACGGCGCCGCCAATCTCGGCATCCGGCCGAGCTTCGATCCGCCGGTCGAGCTGCTCGAACCCCATTTCTTCGACTTCTCCGGCGATCTCTACGAGCAGGAGATCGAGGTGCAGCTGATCGACTATATCCGGCCCGAGGAGAAGTTCGACAGCCTCGACGCGCTCACGGCGCGGATCACGGAGGATTGCGAACGGGCGAAGGCGATGCTCGCCCGCTGACGGGAATGTTTGTTTTGGGGCGAACGTCGGCTAATGCGCGCGTTCCCATGACCGACGCACCCGACACCCAGAGCGATTGGCGCTCCACCGTCTTCCTGCCGAAGACCGAATTCCCGATGAAGGCCGGCCTCGCCCAGAAGGAGCCGGCGATCCTCGAGCGTTGGGCGACAATCGGCATCTATGACCGGCTGCGCGAGCAGCGCGCCGGGCGCGAGCGCTTCATCCTCCACGACGGCCCGCCCTACGCCAACGGCGACATCCACATGGGCCATGCGATGAACAAGGTGCTGAAGGACATCATCGTCCGCAGCCGATCGCTGATGGGCAAGGACGCGCCGTACATCCCCGGCTGGGACTGCCACGGCCTGCCGATCGAGTGGAAGATCGAGGAACAGTACCGCGCCAAGAAGCGCAGCAAGGACGAGGTGCCGGCGCAGGAATTCCGCGCCGAATGCCGCGCCTATGCCGCGTATTGGGTCGGCGTGCAGCGTGCGCAGTTCGAGCGGCTGGGGGTGATGGGTGACTGGGACGATCCCTATCTCACCATGAACTTCGCCAGCGAGGCGGCGATCGTCGGCGAGCTGCTGAAGTTCGCCGAGAGCGGCCAGCTCTACCGCGGCGCCAAGCCGGTGATGTGGTCGCCGGTCGAGAAGACCGCGCTGGCGGAGGCCGAGGTCGAGTATGAGGACGTAGTCTCGACGCAGATCGACGTGGCGTTCGAGATCGTCGAGGCGCCGAACGCGCCGGAGCTGGTCGGCGCCCATGCGGTGATCTGGACGACCACGCCGTGGACGATCCCGGTGAACCAGGCTTTGGCTTATGGGCCGGAGATTGAATACGAACTGGTGATCATTGACGGGCAGAAGCTTCTAGTCGCGCACAAGCTCTCGGCTCAGTTGGCGTCTCGCATCGGTGCTAGCAGGCCGGATAAAGACGGACTCGTACAACATTCCGTCACGCATTTAGCTGGCAGCCGGTATTCGGGCTCTCAACTCGCCGGTGCCGTCGCCCGCCATCCCATGCACCACCTCGGCGGCTTCTTCGCCAAGCCGCGGCCGTTCCTGGCGGGCGACTTCGTCACCACCGACGCCGGCACCGGGCTCGTCCATATGTCGCCCGATCACGGCGAGGACGATTTCGAGCTGTGCAAGGCGCACGGCATCGATCCCGTCTTCGCGGTCGACGATGCCGGCTTCTACCGTCCCGACTGGCTGTGGCTGGGCGGGCAGGGCAGCGTCATCAACAAGAAGTTCGTCGCGTCCGACGGGCCGATCTGCAGCGACCTGCGCGAAGCGGGCGCGCTGCTCGCGGCGTCGGACGATTTCCAGCACAGCTACCCGCACAGCTGGCGCTCCAAGGCCAAGATCATCTTCCGCTGCACGCCGCAGTGGTTCATCCCGATGGACCGGCCGCAGCGCGTCGAGGCCGACGTGGTCGCCGCCGCCGCGGCGCTGCAGCCGGTCGAGCTCGCCACCGGCACCGGCGTGATGATGGGCGCCGGGGTCGGCAACGGCCCGACCTTGCGCGAGCTCGCGCTCGACGCGATCGAGCGGACGCGCTGGGTGCCGCAGCGCTCGAAGAACCGCATCCGATCGATGGTCGAGGGGCGCCCCGACTGGGTGATCAGCCGCCAGCGCGCCTGGGGCGTGCCGATCGCGCTCTACGTCCACAAGGGAACCGGCGAGTATCTGCGCGATCCGGAGGTCAACGACCGCATCGTCGCGGCGTTCGCGGCCGGCGGCGCCGACGCCTGGTTCGGCGCCGACCATCAGGCGCTGCTCGGGAACAAGTACGACCTCGCCGACTATGAGCCGGTCAACGACATCCTCGACGTCTGGTTCGATTCGGGATCGACCCACGTCTTCACCATCGAGCAGCGCTACGGCGCGGGCGTGCGCGCCGACCTCTATCTGGAGGGATCGGACCAGCATCGCGGCTGGTTCCAGTCGTCGCTGCTCGAATCGTGCGGCACGCGCGGCCGTGCCCCTTATGATGCGGTGCTGACGCATGGCTTCGCGCTCGACGGCAATGGGCGCAAGATGTCGAAGAGCCTCGGCAACGTCGTCGATCCGCTGAAAGTGATCGACGAGGCCGGCGCCGACATCCTCCGCCTGTGGGTCGCGCAGACCGACTATTTCGAGGACGTGCGCATCGGCAAGGAGGTGCTCGCCGGCACCAGCGACACCTATCGCAAGCTCAGGAACACCTTCCGCTACCTGCTCGGCGCGCTCGACGGCTTCACCGAGGCGGAACGGCTGCCAGTCGCCGAGATGCCGGAGCTGGAGCGCTACATCCTCGACCGGCTCGGCCAGCTCGACGTCGAGCTGCGCGCGGCGGCGGAGGCCTATGAGTTCAACCGCTACACCCGCGCGTTGACCGACTTCGCGCAGGACGACCTGTCGGCCTTCTTCTTCGATATCCGCAAGGATTCGCTCTATTGCGACGCGGCCACCGACCCCAAGCGGCGGGCCTATCGCACGATGCTCGACGTGCTGTTCCACGCGCTGGTCCGCTATGCCGCGCCGATCATCCCCTTCACCGCCGAGGAGGTGTGGCTGACGCGCTTCCCGAGCGAGGACGGATCGGTGCATTTCCTCGAATGGCCCGAGCTGCCGAGCCTGCCCGCCGATCGGCCGGTCGCGACCGAATGGGAGGATGTCCGCGCGCTGCGCGAGCGCGTCACCGAAGCGATCGAGCCTTATCGCCGCGACAAGGTGATCCGATCGAGTCTCGAGGCCGAGGTGACGGTGCCCGAGGAGCTGCTGCCCGAGGGCGATCTCGCCGAGGTGTTCATCGTCGCCAAGGTGACCAAGGGTCCCGAGATCACCGTCACCCGCACCTCCCGCGAGAAGTGCGGCCGGTGCTGGCGGCACCTTCCCGAGGTTGCGCACGACGGCGCTCTGTGCGACCGCTGCACTCAAGTAGTTGGCTGATATGAATCGTCCCCGCCTGAACGGCTTCCTCGTCGCCCTGATCCTGTTCCTCGTCGACCAGGCGGTGAAGGCCTATGTCACGGGCGCGCTCGGGCTCGATCAGATCGGCGAATCGATCACCGTGCTGCCGATCTTCAACCTCAAGTTCGTGCCCAATGTCGGCGTGTCGCTCGGCATGCTGGCGGCGGACAGCGACGCGATGCGCTGGGGTCTGGTCGCGCTGACCGGTGTGATCGCGACCGGCGTCGCCTGGTGGATGCTGCGCGAGAAGAACCGGCTCGACCTGATCGCACTCGGCATGGTGCTGGGCGGCGCGCTCGGCAACATCCTCGATCGCGTGCGGCTCGGCTATGTCGTCGACTATGCCGATCTCCACTTCGGCGACTGGCAGCCGTTTTTGGTCTTCAATGTCGCCGACGCCGCGATTACCATCGGCGTCCTGATTTTGCTCGCGCGGGCGCTGTTCGTGCGCGAGAAGCCTGCTCCTCGGGAGAGTTTGAATGCGTAAGGCCATCACCCTCGCCGTCGTCGGCATCGCCGCGCTGGCGCTCGCCGGCTGCGGCAACCGCGGCTTCGACCGCTCGCGTCCCGACGAGTTCGCGGTGGCGCGCCAGGCGCCGCTGGTGATCCCGCCCGACTTCGCGCTGAAGCCGCCGCAGCCCGGCGCGCCGCGTCCGCAGGAGACCGGCCCCGCCAACCAGGCGCTCGACGCGCTGTTCGGCGGCCCGGCACCGCGCAGCAACAGCGAGACCAGCGCGCTGAGCGCCGCCGGCCGCGACGTCGCGGAGGCGGGCGTCCGCTCGGCCGCCGGCGATCCGCAGACCAACGTCGTCGAGAAGGGCACGACCACCCGCGACATCATCGCCGCGCCGCAGGGTGACGGCCAGTCGACGCGCGCGGCTGCCGGGCAGCAGCAGCCTACCAGCGGGCAATAAGAGCGTACCCATGCTCCTGCGAAAGCAGGAGCGCTGGATTAGCGGGATATCGCTTGCGGCCTGGGCTCCTGCTTTCGCAGGAGCACTGCATGGTGGATGAGAGGCGGCGACGCCTCAGCGCCGCCGCCCGTTATCCGATCAGAAGCTGAACGCCACGTAGCCGAGCACGGTCGAACCGCGGCCGAGCTCGTGCGCATAATGGCCGATGCCGGGGACGACCCCGTTGGTGATGTCGGTATCGACGTAGCTCACGCCCACCTTGAGCGGCCCGCCGACCGCCTCGGCGGTGAGCGACCAGTCGAGATAGCTGTCGTCGGCGATGGTCGGGTTGAGCAGGCCGAGCGAGCCCTTGGTGCGGCCGAAATGGCCCTTCAGCGTGATCGGCGTCTTCGGGATCGCGACCGATGCCTCGCCGTAGAGATAGAGGCTGTCGTCGTTGCCGGGCGTGAAGTTCAGGCCCTTCTGTCCGCCCCAGGCATAGTTGCCGCCGACCTTCAGATTGGCCGGGCCGACGGTGTAGTTGACCGAGGCATAGGGCTCGAAGAAGTCGGTATTCACGCTCTTCGCCCCGTCGGCGTACCAGTAATAGAGCAGGCCGACGTCGAAGCCGAGGCCGCTCGGCAGCGTCTTGGTGAAGCCGCCGTAGAGGTCGACCTCGACGTCACCGTAGTTGGTGAGCGCGGGGGTGCTGCCGTCCGCCCCGCCGTCGATCGACGACAGGAAGGTGCCGACATAGAAGCCCGACGAATGGTTGACGTTGAGCGTGCCCTGGATCGCCGGATCGCCGTTGGTCTGGGTGGCGCCGCGGAAGCGATAGTCGGTGATCGCGGTAACGCTGCCGGTGATGGTGATGGGCTTGGGCGGCGCCGTCTCCTCCTGCGCCATGGCAGGATTGGCAGCGAGAAACACGATCGTGCCGAGCGCGAGAGTCGAGAAACGCATCGAGAGACCTCCTGAATTGGGTCGAGGTTCCCGCCTGCTTGCCGGATGCCGCGTCATCTCCCCGCGCGGCTGGCCGGACGGGCGGAGATGTGGCGCAGGTTATTGCGCCGCACAACCTAAAAGGCCGACGGCAGACACAATTCGTTCAAACAGTGTTGCCGGCGAGCAACAATCCGGAAACACTTCCATGGAGGTGTGAGACACGGTGCTCCTGCGAAAGCAGGAGTCCTGGACCACATGCCCTACCGCTTGCGGCCATGGCTCCTGCTTTCGCAGGAGCACTGAGGGGCCGCTTCGATCAATCCAGCGAGTTCGGGCGCAGCGCGACGATCGCGTCCACCTCGACCGCGGCACCGCGCGGCAGCGACGGTACGCCCACCGCGCTGCGGGCATGGCGGCCGACCTCGCCGAACAGCGCCTGCATCAGCTCCGACGCGCCATTGGCGACCTGCGGCTGGTCGGTGAAGTCGGGGGCGCTGTTGATGAACACACCGAGCTTGACGATGCGGTCGACGCGGTCGAACCCGCCGAGCGCCGCCTTGATCTGCGCGGCCAGCATCAGCGCGCAGCGCTGCGCCGCTTCCTGTCCGTAGGCGAGGTCGCGGTCGTCGCCGAGGCGGCCGGTCATCACCTGGCCGTCCTTGAACGGCAGCTGGCCCGAGATGTGGAGCAGCCCGCCCGCCTCGACCGTCGGCACATAGGCAGCGATTGGCGCCGCCGCCTCGGGCAGGGTGAGGCCGAGCTCGGCGAGCTTGCGGTCGATCGCGGTGGTCATGGCTGGGCTCCTTCGATGGGGATGAGAGGTTCGGCTGGCCGACCCGCGGCGAAGCGGGCGGCGATCCACTCGGCCGCCTCGCGCCAGTCGTCGATGCGGACATGAGCGTGCGGTGCCGGGGAGACACGCGGGGCGAGGTCGGGCTCCGACACCATGTGCAGGCGATGGACCTCGGGCACGTGCTTCGCGACCGATTCGTGGTGGACGGGGAGGTCGTCGACGAACACCGTCACGCTCGGCCGGTACTCGGCGACCAGCCGCGCGACCGGCGTGCCCTTGCCGCCCTGGTTGCACTCGACGCGGTGGGGGATGCCGTGCGCGGCGAGCTGGGCGATGCGGGCGTCGCGGCAATGGTCGCCGAGATTGGTGAGGACGACGATGTCCGCCTCCGCGCCGAGCCGCTCCAGCGCCTCGCGGGCGTGGGGGACCAAGGTCTGGCGGCTCATCTCGGCCGGGAAGAAATGATCGAGCAGCGCCCACATCTCCTCGCCCGGCACCACGCTGCCGTCGGCACGGGTCATGGCGAAGCGGCCCTCCGCCGCGTCGAAGGCGATGTCGTGATGCTCGCGCAGCCATACGCCGAAGTGCCGCACCATGTGCAGCAGCACCTCGTCGCAGTCGCAGATGAGGAGCGGCCGGCTCATGCCTCCAGCTCCCGGCGGGCGGCGACCAGCGCCACGGGCGTGGTGTCGATCGCCGCAGCGCAGGCGATCAGGTCGGGCTCGTGCGCCTCGAGGAAGCCCAGCACCGCCGCCAGGGTGGCCGGCCGGTCGGCGGATGCGCGCAGATCCGCCGGGGTGAGGCCGGTCAGCGCCAGCAGCCGGTCGGCTCGGCCCGGCTCGGCCACTGTCCAGGCGAGCGCATGGAGCGCGAGCGTCATGTGGTTTGTTTCCGCGGCAGGCATTGCTAGAGTCATTTCCGAAGGGGCTCGGATCGCGTGGCAAAAAGAGTGCTCGTTGTCGAGGACAACGAACTCAATCTGAAGCTGTTCTGCGACTTGCTTCGCGCGCACGGCTATGCGGCCGAGCCGGTGCGTGACGGGCGCGAGGCGGTGGCGCGCGCGCGGAGCTTCGCGCCCGACCTGGTGGTGATGGACATCCAGCTGCCCCATGTCAGCGGGCTCGAGCTGATCGGGCAGATGAAGCGCGATCCGCACCTGAGGCCCGTGCCGGTGATGGCGGTGACCGCCTATGCCGGCCGCGACGACGAGGAACGCATCCGCGCAGCCGGCGCCAATGCCTATGTGTCGAAGCCGATCTCGGTGATCCGCTTCATCGAGGAAGTGCGCGCGCTGGTGCCCGAGGCGCCGGAGCCGGCGGCGGCGTAGTGCAGCTCCTCCCCGGCACGGGGAGGGGGACCAAGACGCGTAGCGGCTTGGTGGAGGGGCAGGCCGCAGGCGACAACCGACATGGAGGGCCCCCTCCACCACGCGACTTCGTCGCGCGGTCCCCCTCCCCGTGCCGGGGAGGAGCTAGGGGAGCGGAACCCTCGGCTGCCGCAGCCGTTCGGTCGGCGTAGAGTGATCCGGGGGAGCCCTCATCGTCGTCGCTGCCAAGACTGTCCTTCCCGCGCCGCCGACGACCCTGCTCGACGGCGCCAGCCTGTTCCTCGACCTCGACGGCACGCTGCTCGACCTGATCGACCGGCCCGAGGAGGTCGTCGCCGACGAGGCTTTGCGCGCGCTGCTGCTCAGGCTGACCGAGCGGCTCGACGGGCGCGTTGCGGTGGTGAGCGGGCGGTCGCTCGCGCAGCTCGACGCGATCCTCGGCTCGGTGTGCGACGCGATCGCGCTGTCGGGCAGCCACGGGTGCGAGCATCGCTGGCGCGGCGTGCTCGCCCAGCCGGTACGCCCTGCATCGCTCGATCGCGTCGAGGAGGCGTTCCGACGCTTCGCGGGCGACCACCCCGGCGTGATGGTCGAGGGCAAGAGCTATGGCGTCGGTCTCCATTATCGCCTCGCTCCCATGGTCGAAGCATCCGCGCTGGCGCTGGCCGAGACGCTGGCCGATGAGCATGGCCTCCAGCTCCAGCCCGGCAAGATGATGGCCGAGGTGCGCGTGCCGGGCGGCGACAAGGGGGTGGCGGTGCGGCGGCTGATGAGCCGGCCGCCGATGGCGGGAACGCGGCCGCTGTTCCTGGGCGACGACGTGACCGACGAGGCCGGGTTCGAGGCGGCGCGGGCGCTCGGCGGCAGCGGCGTGCTGGTCGGTGCCGGGCGCGAGACGGCGGCGCGGTACCGCCTGGCCGACCCCAAGGCGGTGCGCGCCTGGCTGGCGGGGGCGCTGGCGTGACCGCGACGCTCGACCTCTGGCCAATCGGCAACTGCCAGGTCTCGGCGCTGGTCGACCGCGCCGGGCGGTTCGTATGGGGCTGCGTGCCGCGGGTCGACGGGGAGCCGGTATTCTCCTCGCTGCTCGACGCGGCGCCCCGCGCCGGCGAAGGCGCGCGCGGCTTCTGGGAGATCGACCTGGAGGACTGCGCCGCGACCGAGCAGAGCTATCTGCGCAACACCCCGATCCTGGTGACGAAGCACACCGACCGGCAGGGCAATGCGATCGAGGTGATCGACTTCTGTCCGCGCTTCCATCGCAGCGGGCGCGCCTACCGCCCGGTCGCATTCGCCAGGATCGTGCGGCCGATCCAGGGATCGCCGCGTATCCGCATCCGCCTGAGACCCGCCCGCGACTGGGGGGCGGAGGACGCGCCGACTACGCGCGGATCGAACCATATCCGCTACCTCCTCGCCGACATGACGCTCAGGCTCACCACCACCGCGCCGGTCGGCTGGGTCGAGGACGAGCGGCTGTTTCGCGTCGAGCGGCCGCTGCATTTCTTCCTGGGCCCCGACGAGAGCTTCACCGACGACCTGCGCGTCGCGCTGGAGACGATGCTCGACCGCACCGCGCAGGAATGGCGCGAATGGGTGCGCAGCCTCGCCACGCCGCTCGAATGGCAGGAGGCGGTGATCCGCGCCGCAATCACGCTCAAGCTGTGCCAGCACGAGGAGACGGGGGCGATCGTCGCCGCGCTGACCACCTCGATCCCCGAGCACGCCAACTCGCAGCGCAATTGGGACTATCGCTACTGCTGGATCCGCGACGCCTATTACACGGTGCAGGCGCTCAACCGGCTGGGCGCGCTCGACGTGCTGGAGACGTACCTCGAGTATCTCCGCAACATCGTCGACAACGCCCGCGGCGGGCATATCCAGCCGCTCTACGGCGTCGGCGGCGAGGCGCGGCTGGAGGAGCGGGTGGCCGAGGGGCTCACCGGCTATCGCGGCATGGGGCCGGTGCGGGTCGGCAACCAGGCCTATGAGCAGGTCCAGCACGACGCCTATGGCCAGATCGTCCTCTCCAGCACGCAGAGCTTCTTCGACCAAAGGCTGCTGCGCATGGGCGGCGTGCCCGACTTCGAGGCGCTGGAGACGGTCGGCGAGCGGGCCTGGGAGGTATACGACAAGCCCGATGCGGGGCTGTGGGAGCTGAGGACCAAGAGCCATATCCATACCTATTCGGCGGCGATGTGCTGGGCGGCGTGCGACCGGCTCGCCAATGCCGCGGCGGCGCTGGGGCTCGGCGAGCGGTCGCAGTTCTGGCAGGACCGCGCCGACCGCATCCGGGAGCGGATCGAGGGCGCGGCGTGGCGGGAGGACAGCAAGCGCCTGTCCGCCACCTTCGGCGGCGACGACCTCGATGCCAGCATCATCCAGCTGCTCGACCTCCGCTTCCTGCCGCCGGACGACGCTCGCTTCCGCGGTACCCTGGTCGCGGTCGAGGAGGGCCTGAGGCGCGGCAGCTACATGCTGCGCTACGCCACCGAGGACGACTTCGGCCTGCCCGAGACCGCGTTCAACGTCTGCACCTTCTGGCTGATCGAGGCGCTGCACGCGACCGGGCGCGTCGACGACGCGCGGCAGCTGTTCGAGGAGATGCTGGCGCGCCGCACCCCCGCCGGGCTCCTCTCCGAGGACATCGACCCGCAGAGCGGCGAGCTCTGGGGAAATTACCCGCAGACCTATTCGTTGGTCGGCCTGATCAACTGCGCCGTCCTCCTCAGCAAACCATGGAGTTCCATCCGTTGAGCCGCCTCATCGTCATCTCCAACCGCGTCAGCGCCGGCAATTCCAACGGCGCGCAGGGCGGCCTGGCGGTCGCGCTGACCTCGGCGCTGAGGGAGATGGGCGGCATCTGGTTCGGCTGGTCGGGCGAGCTGACCGAGGAATTCTCCGGCCAGGTCAATCTCGACCGCAAGGGCGGCGTCACCACCGCCACCGTCGACCTGGAGGAGCAGGACGTCGAGGAGTACTACAACGGCTACGCCAACCGCACCCTGTGGCCGCTGTTCCACTACCGCATCGACTTGGCCGAATATGAGCGCGACTTCGCCGGCGGCTACCGGCGCGCCAACGAGCGCTTCGCCGAGACGGTGCGGCCGCTGATCGAGCGCGACGACGTGGTGTGGGTGCAGGATTATCACATGTTCCCGCTGGGCGAGGAGCTGCGCCGGCGTGGGTGCCGCAACCGCATGGGCTTCTTCCTCCATATCCCGTGGCCGCCGCGCCGGCTGCTCGGCACGCTGCCGGGGGCGAACCGGCTGGTCGAGACATTGTTCGCCTATGACGTGATCGGCTTCCAGACCGCCGAGTGGCTGGAGGCGTTCTGCGACTTCGTCCGCGAGGAGATGGGGGCGCGGATCGAGGGCGACGTGGTGGTGCTCGGCAAGCGGCGGGTGCGGCTGCTCGACTGCCCGATCGGGATCGACGCCAGGGAGTTCGCCCAGCTCGCCGCCAGCCCGGCCGCCCGGCTCGCCTTCCGCCAGATGCGCGACAGCGCGGTCGGGCGCGAGATGATCGTCGGGGTCGACCGGCTCGACTATTCCAAGGGGCTGGAGGAGCGCTTCCTCGGCTACGAGCGGTTCCTGACCGAGCATCCCGAGGAGCGCAAGGAAGTGTTCCTGCTCCAGATCGCCCCGCCGTCGCGCGCCGCGGTCGAGAGCTACCAGCGCATCCGCGGCACGCTGGAGGGGCTGTCGGGGCGGATCAACGGGGCGCATGCCGACCTCGACTGGGTGCCGATCCGCTACGTCAACCAGGGCTATCCGCGCGACGTGCTGGCCGGCGTGTACCGGGCGGCGCGGATCGGGCTGGTGACGCCCTTGAGGGACGGGATGAACCTGGTCGCCAAGGAATATGTCGCGGCGCAGGACCCGGAGGACCCCGGCGTGCTGATCCTGTCGCGCTTCGCGGGCGCTGCCAGCCAGCTGGAGGGCGCGGTGCTGGTCAATCCCTACAGCGCCGAGGAGATGTCCGACGCGATCATGCAGGCGCTGCGGATGCCGCTGTCCGAACGGATCGAGCGGTGGCGGCGGATGATGGACAATGTCGAGCAGCAGGACGTGATGTGGTGGCTGCATCGGTTTACCGAGGTGTTGTTCGAGGAGGCGCCGGCGGGGAAGGCGGAGACGGTGTGAGGGAGACTCATGGGCGGCAGGTCACCCTCACCCTTCCCACTCGGCTGCGCCGAGCGGGCCCCTTCCCTCTCCCAATGGGAGAGGGAGAATGGGAGGATCGCCGCTCAAATTCCCTCTCCCTTTGGGAGAGGGAGGGAGCGCCGGACGCGCGGAAGGGTGAGGGTGACTCGGCCGGCATGACCCCTCCAGAAACCGAGAGCCTGCTAATGACCACCCCCTCCCGCAAACCCGCAGAAAACCGTCGAAGGTCACGAAAGTCACGGGTAGAGCGGGGGGTGACTCTTGCATCCTTTCCGCCCTCATTCGTCGTCCATCCAGTCGCCGTCGTCGTCGCCCCAGTCATAGTCCTCGCCGGTGTAGGGATCCTTCGCCATCGGCCGCTCGCGCTCGGCGTGGAGCGGCGGGGAGGTGTCCGCCTCGCCCAGCGGGTCGGTGCGGACGGCGTCGGGCGCGACATCGGCGAGCGCGGCGAGCTGGTCGGCGAAGCCCGCCTCGGCCGGGCCGACCAGGTTCTGGCGGTGCTTGACCGGCCCGCGGCTGAAGACGTGCGGCGCGAGATTGTTGAGCAGGTAGATGAGCAGCTTGTCGGATGGCGCGCGCACCTCCGACTGGATCCTGCCGTCCTTCCACACCTCGCGATAGCCGCCGACGGTGGCGCGCTCGAGCGCGATCGCGATCAGCCGGTTGGCGCCGCAATAGAGCGCCGCATCCCACGCCTCGGCGAAGCGCCGGCCCTGCGGATGATGGCGCAGCCGATAGGCCGATCGCACCGACAGCCCCACCACCTGCGCCGCCACGGCGACGCGGCCCGATTCGGCGAGCGCTTCGAGGAACTTGCGTTGCCGCTCGGCGGTCCAGCCATCGCGGCGGGTGGAGATTTCCACCGGGGTGTAGTCCGCCAGCGGCTCGGCGGTGTCGGGGTTCGGGGGATTGTGGTGCATCGTGCGACTCCTTCTGGTTTGAGGGAGTCTGGGGATATAACCATATTGGTTCGTGTAGGAAAATGATTTGTACCTACTGCCTAGGGATAAAGCCAGCGAATCGCGCGTGTCGCGTTAAGGTGATGCGTATCGCCTCTGCTATGTCGGAGGGTCGCGTATTAGCTGGGGAGAATGCCTTAATTTCAAGCAAAATCTTCCTGGGCTTGCTCCCGCGTTCAATCAGGACATCAGCTCGCACCTTCCCATGTGGGCTTGCTTCTGTCACTTCATAACGAGCGCTCATACCGAGCCCCTGAAATGCGCTAGCGATCGCGCGTCCAATCTGAACTGGTTTCCCAGTAACAGTCTTGTACCAAATTTCAGCTTCTGTCCGCCTAGCAGACTCGCGCTCCTTCAGTGTTACATAGCTTTCATCAGGCGCATCTCTATTAATTATCGAAAATAGGTGCGTACTTTTAAACCGGTCCAGAGATGACACCGTTACCTTCGGAGGCCACGTCAACAAATCTCCACAAATACCCTTCAAGTCCGCAGCAGCAATAGGAACCAGCCTAACATCAAAGTACAGCCGAGCCTTGTTTAGCGCCGATAAAGGAAGTTGCACCCTATCCGTAGGATTCAATTGATTGGAGAATGAGTGCCAATTTATCCTAAAACCTTGTCGTGGACTGCTAAACCTATTTATTGTCTCAATTCTTTTACCGTCAGTGACTGGCCACAGCATTACCACTTGGTAATCGGATAGATCGGTTACCTGCCTCTCAAAAATAGCCAGCCTTTTGCCAACTGCCTCAATAGATAGTCCTAGCGTGGATGCGTTATCTGATATCGACTGAACGTCAGTATCCAGGATCTGGAAATCAGCAAGCTCTTTACCGCTATTGTGCGCCGAGAACGTTTGTGAAACTATTTCAGGCCAAGTAATTCTATCCGGACCAGAAATTTCGAAACCGTTTCTGACAAGCAATCTCTCTCGGCGAGATGTCGCTTGTTCTAACTGCATCTGAAATTTTCTATCTGTCGTCAGCCATATTACAAGAACCGGCCTACCTCTGTACGATCCGTCAAGGTATGCCAGTTTCTCGACAAAGTTTTTTGGAATATCTCCCTTATCAGCAGCGGTTTCCTCGAATTGATCCACTACAGCAATGAGGGGGGTTGTCGGCCTTGTAAAAAGGTTCCCACTAAATTCCGCTTCGAGCTTTTCCGGATTATAGATGGCATCTCTGCTGAGCTTTCTAACTTCATAACTTGGAATGTGCGTTCCTATCTCGAGTGTCGCACTACTCTTCCCCGAACCACTTTTTCCGAATATCGGTAGAAATCGAATCCCTCCCGATATCTTCATAGAAGCAAAGGCAGATTTAACGATATCTAGTAAGTCATCATTAGGTCGGAGGCTCCCCCGGAAGCTCTCATCGAGATCTTCATAGCGCGATGGTAGACGCGGCGTGAACTCTTCAAATGAAAGCTGCTCAGCCATAATTACTCCGCCGCCACACCCGCCGCCGAGAACATATCCCCCCCACTCCCCTCGCCATCCTCGTTCGCCGCCTTGTCGCGCTTGGCCTTCTGGCGCTTGTCGAACGAATCCCACACCGAGTTCCAGTCGCCCCGCGTCGCGCCCTTCGAATATTCCGTCGCGCGGGTTTCGAAGAAGTTGGCGTGCTCGACGCCGTTGAGCAGCGGGGTGAGCCAGGGGAGCGGGTGCTCCTTGATCATGAACATGGGCTTCAGGCCCAGCTGGCCCAGGCGCCAGTCGGCGATGTAGCGGATGTAGCGCTTCACCTCCTCCGCGCTCATGCCGTCGACCGGGCCCTGCTCGAACGCCAGGTCGATGAACGCGTCCTCGAGGTCGACCGTGGTGTGGCACATGTCGCGGATGTCGCGCTTGACCGCAGCGGTCAGGCAGTCGCGCTCCTTCGCGAATTCGTGGAACAGGCGGATGATGCCCTCGCAGTGCAGGCTCTCGTCGCGCACCGACCAGGACACGATCTGGCCCATGCCCTTCATCTTGTTGAAGCGCGGGAAGTTCATCAGCATCGCGAAGCTCGCGAACAGCTGCAGCCCCTCGGTGAAGCCGCCGAACATCGCCAGCGTCTTGGCGATGTCCTCGTCGTTGTCGACGCCGAACTGCTGCAGATAGTCGTGCTTGTCCTTCATCTCGGCATATTCGAGGAACATGCCGTACTCGCTCTCGGGCATGCCGATGGTGTCGAGCAGATGGCTGTAGGCGGCGATGTGCACCGTCTCCATGTTGCTGAACGCGGCCAGCATCATCTTGATCTCGGTCGGCTTGAACACGCGGCCGTATTTGTCGTGGTAGCAATCCTGCACCTCGACGTCGGCCTGGGTGAAGAAGCGGAAGATCTGCGTCAGCAGGTTGCGCTCGGTCTGGTCGAGCTTCTGCGCCCAGTCGCGGCAGTCCTCGCCCAGCGGCACCTCCTCCGGCATCCAGTGGATCTGCTGCTGGCGCTTCCAGAAGTCATACGCCCAGGGATATTCGAAGGGCTTGTAGGTCTTGCGGGCGTCGAGAAGGGGCATGGGACTTACTCCGGGACTAGAAAAGATCAGATGGGTTGTTGGCGCCGCTGACGAGCAATGCGGCGTCAATAGCGGCGAGGCCGAGGAACAGGACTCCGATGAGGCGATAGCCCAGCGATCGCAGCTGCCGGTCCCAACGGGAGCCCAGCAAGGTGAGAAGGCCCAGCCCGCCGAAGAGAAGAACGCCGAGCACATGAACGATGGCGCTGGCGACCGGGTTCGCGTTTACCCAGGCGCCGAAGCCGGTCAGCGACGAGATTGTGTAATAGAGGGCGATCACAACGACCGGGACGACTACCGCGCGGACGTCGGCGTTCCGGAGCATTCCTCTCATCCCCCCACTCCCGCCAGCAGGCTCGCGGTGGCGAAGCCGGTCATGAACAGCGCGAAGGCGCCGAGCATCGCGGCGGCGATGCGGCGGCGGTAGACCGCGCCCTCGTCCTTCGCCGGGCGCGTCGCGACGACCGCGCTGCCCATGAGGCTCAAGGCGCCGACGCCGTACATGATGAGTGGGGCGCGGCTCATCGGCTCCGGTCCCGATAGACGATGCGCTCGATATAGACCTTGCGCGTGCTGCGGGCGCCGACGCCGAGGAAGACGATGCCGACGAAATAGCCGAAATCATACCAGCCGCCGTTGTTCGGCACCGCGTAGATCGCGACGTCCGGCATGAACAGGCTCAGCACCCAGGCGACCGGGAAGATGAAGCCGTGCCACACGCCCCACAGGAAGCCGGGGGCGGCGGGCTCCACCGCGGAGCCGACCTGTCTGGCGCAGGCGGCGAGGCTCGCGAGGGCGACGGCGAGGAGGAGAGTGCGTGCGCGGATCATGCGGCGAGCCTTGCTGCTGTCGGCGATGCATCGTTTCGGCGGCGCAAGCGTTGGCGGCGCGAACCCTCAGAAGGAGACCAATGATGGCCGATGCCAGTGCAATCCGCGAACATATGGAAGTGATCGGCGCCGACGGCGTCCATGTCGGCACCGTCGACCGCGTCGAAGGAGACCGCATCAAGCTGATCAAGGCCGACAGCGGCGAAGGCAGCCACCAGGGGCACCATCATTACATCTCGCTCGGCCTGGTCGCCGAGGTCGAGGGCGACAAGGTGCGCCTGTCCGCGAACGGCGACGTCGCGGTGACGTTCGAGGAGGAGGCTTGAGCTCATGATCCCCTCTCCCTTTGGGAGAGGGGAGGAGCCGCGCAGCGGCGGAGGGGTGAGGGTGGCGGGTGCGATCATGCGCGGTCACCCTCACCCTTCCCACTCGGCTGCGCCGAGCGGGGCCCTTCCCTCTCCCAATGGGAGAGGGAGGTTTGGATCGCCTCGATCACGCCTTCGATGTTTTCCATCACGTCGTTGTTCCAGAAGCGCAGGACGCGGTATCCTTCGCCTTCGATGAAGCGGGTGCGGGCGGCGTCGTGGGCCGCGGCTTCAGCATGCTGGCCGCCGTCGATCTCGATTACCAGTCGCTCGGAGAAGCACAGGACATCGACACGGAATGGGCCGAGCGGCGCCTGGAAACGCCACTTGTGCGTGGGGAATGCCTCCTTGAGCGCGCGTACCAAACGCTTTTCCGCCTCGGTCGCGTTGCGACGAAGTGTTCGGAGTTGGGTGACGGTGCCGGCGGGTTGGTTGGCGTAGAGGCGCATGGACATCGTGTCGCCCTCACCCTTCCGCCGCTTCGCGGCTCCCTCCCTCTCCCAATGGGAGAGGGAATTGGTATGCGCCGCAATCCCTCTCCCAATGGAAGAAGGAGGGGCCCATCGCGTCAGCGATGGGAGGGTGAGGGCGACCTACCCGTCCCACCTCACTGGCACGCCAGGCATTCGTCATAGTCCTTCGCCTCGAGCTCGATCTGCTTGAGGTCGATGGTGTTGTCGGCCTCGACCCCGCCGGCGAAGCCCGCGCGCTGGACCGACTTGGAGCGCAGGTAATAGAGCGACTTGATGCCGAGCTCCCACGCGCGGAAGTGGAGCATCAGGAGGTCCCACTTCTCGACGTCGGCCGGGATGAACAGGTTCAGCGACTGCGCCTGGTCGATGTAGGGCGCGCGGTCGCCGGCGAGCTCGAGCAGCCAGCGCTGGTCGATCTCGAACGAGGTCTTGTACACGTCCTTCTCGTCCTGGCTCAGGAAGTCGAGGTGCTGGACCGAGCCGCCCTTCTCCAGGATCGAGTTCCACACCGCGTCCGAGTTCTTGGACTTCTCAGTCAGCAGCTTCTCGAGATAGGGGTTCTTGACCGCGAACGAGCCCGACAGCGTCTTGTGAGTGTAGATGTTGGCCGGGATCGGCTCGATGCAGGCCGAGGTGCCGCCGCAGATGATGCTGATCGACGCGGTCGGCGCGATCGCCATCTTGCAGCTGAAGCGCTCCATCACGCCCATCTCGGCGGCGTCGGGGCACGGGCCGCGCTCGATCGCCAGCGCCATCGACGCCTCGTTCACCTGAGCGTTGATGTGCTTGAAGATCTTGAGGTTCCACGCCTTGGCGGTCGCGCCCTCCATCGGCAGGCCGCGCGCCTGGAGGAAGCTGTGGAAGCCCATCACGCCGAGGCCGACCGAGCGCTCGCGGCTCGCCGAATAGCGGGCGCGGGCCATCTCGTCGGGGGCGCGCTCGATGTAATCGGTCAGGACGTTGTCGAGGAAGCGCATCACGTCCTCGATGAAGCGCTTGTCGCCCTTCCACTCGTCCCACGTCTCGAGGTTGAGCGACGAGAGGCAGCACACCGCGGTGCGGTCGTTGCCGAGATGGTCGCGGCCGGTGGGCAGCGTGATCTCCGAGCAGAGATTCGAGGTCGACACCTTGAGCCCGAGATCGCGGTGATGCTTGGGCATCGTCGAGTTCACGTGATCCGAGAACACGATATAGGGCTCGCCGGTGGCGAGGCGGGTCTCGACCAGCTTCTGGAACAGCGCGCGCGCGTCGACCTTGCCGCGGACCGAGCCGTCCTTCGGCGACTTCAGCTCCCATTCGGCGCCGTCGCGCACCGCCTCCATGAACGCGTCGGGAATGAGCACGCCGTGGTGGAGGTTCAGTGCCTTGCGGTTAAAGTCGCCCGAGGGCTTGCGCACCTCGAGGAACTCCTCGATCTCCGGGTGCGAGATGTCGAGATAGCAGGCGGCCGAGCCGCGGCGGAGCGACCCCTGGCTGATCGCCAGCGTCAAGCTGTCCATCACGCGGACGAAGGGGATGATGCCGCTGGTCTTGCCGTTGAGGCCGACCGGCTCGCCGATGCCGCGGACATTGCCCCAATAGGTGCCGATGCCGCCGCCGCGGCTCGCCAGCCAGACGTTCTCGTTCCAGGTCTGGACGATGCCCTCCAGGCTGTCGGGCACCGAATTGAGGTAGCAGCTGATCGGCAGGCCGCGCCCGGTGCCGCCGTTCGAGAGCACCGGCGTCGCCGGCATGAACCACAGCCGCGAGATATAGTCGTAGATGCGCTGGGCGTGCTCGGCATCGTCGGCATAGGCGGAGGCGACGCGAACGAACAGGTCCTGGTAGCTCTCGCCGGGCAGCAGATAGCGGTCGCGCAGCGTCTCCTTGCCGAAATCGGTGAGCAGCGCGTCGCGGCTGCGGTCGATCTCGACCGGATAGGGCTGCGGCGCCACCGACCTGGAATCGGCGAGCGACGCGTCCGTCGCCGCAGCGGCGATCGCGGCTCCGGCGGCCTCCAGCGTGGCGGCGGCGGCTTCGTTCACCCGGCTCTCCGACGTGTCTCTGAAATCCATGGCACCAACCCCTGCTTCGTACGATCGACTCGGGGGATGATCCCCCATCCTACACCCGTCACGCCCTGGAACAAAGCGTGACCCTCCTCTGCCGGGGCGCAGACGAGGCCACCGCCCACGATATGGGGTCGCGGGCCCGGTTTACCAACGATTGCGTGTGTCCCCCTGCGGAGCCACAACAGATTGTGCCCATTTGCCGGGGAGTGCAACTGGTAAATGTGCGATGAAGCGCTGAAAAGCCCCGGTCCGCGGCCGGGGTGAGGCGGTGCGGCGCAGCGACGCGCGGATTTTCCTTGCGTTCGCGAAACGCAAGGGAAAAATGGGGAATCGAAAAAATATTTTGGAGGGATTCCGGCGTGGACTGAGGCGTCGGCTTCGGTCGTGTCCGCAGTTGTTCGAGGCGGGGCGTTATCGTCCGGAACCCTGGATTTGGGGAGGCAAGTCCGGGGTGACGGCGAGGAGGGAGCGATGTCGATCGCCCCCGCACGCAAGGAACATGAAGAGTGGGCGCCCGCCTATCTGGTGGCGAGCTTCGACTTGATGAGGCCGATCACCAGCGCGGTGACCGCACCGCTCACGCCGCCGGACGCAAAGCCCGAGACGATGGAGCCGACGTCGAGGCCGGAGGCCGCCGCCCCGGCGCCGAGGCCGAGGACCGAGGTCAGGATCTGCCCGCCGACGCCGCCGCCGATCGCGCCCGCGATCGTGTTGCCGAGCGGGCCCAGGCTAGTGGTCTTCGACGCTGCCCCCGCGGCGTTTCCGCCGATGGCGCCGCTGACGGCCTCGATGATCAGTGCGGTGAAATCCATCGTCGCCCCCTTCACGAAGTGAACCGACACAGTGCCTCATACGCGCACTAAACGAGTGCATCATGCTTCGCCCGGCAAGTCAAGCAATGAAACAGGCAAGATCGCGATATTAAGCACCGGCGCCGAACTACTCGATTCGATCGAGATCGTTTCGTCGTCAGATTGATGTTGGTCGATCCCGCGGTCGAGTGTAATCTGATGTCGTCGGGGCAAGACGCAACAGGGAGACAGGGGATGAGGAACAAGCCCGTCGCAGCACTGGTCATCGCTGCGCTGCTTTCGCCGGCGGGAACGGTGCCGATCGCAGCGCAGACCCGCCCGGTACCCCTTCCTTCGCCGGTTCCCGACCGGCCGGTGCCGCTCCCGTCGCCGATCGTCGATCGGCCCGTGCCGCTTCCCTCGCCCGTTCCCGGCCGCCCACGCCCGCCGCGGCCGCCCTATCCGGGCAATCCGGGGGTCCGGCCGCCGGTCTATCCCGGGCCCGGCTATGGCCAGACGCTGCGCTGCGAATCGCGCCGGAACCGCCATCAGCGCTGCGCCGCGAACACCGAGAACCGCGTCCAGCTCGTCCGCCGGCTCGGCGGCTCCTGCAGCTATGGGCGGAGCTGGGGCTACGACCGGCGCTCGATCTGGGTCGACCGCGGCTGCCGCGCCGACTTCACCTACGGCCGCTGGGCCGGCGGCGGTGGCGGCGGCTATTATCCGCCCGACCGCGACAAGGGGCCGAGCACCGGCGCCGTCATCGCCGGGGTCGCCGTCGCCGGCGGCCTGATCGCGCTGCTCGCCAGCTCGGCGAACAAGCGGAAGAAGGAGGCAGCAGCGGCGGCGGCTGAGCCGGAGGCGCCCGCGACCTTCCCCGCCGGGCCGCCCGCCACGCTGGTCGCCGACCTGTCGCCGCTGCCGTCGGCATCGCGGCCCTCGGTGCAGACCTGCCTGCGCGAGGCCGCGCGCCAGATCGGCGCCACCGGCGGGACGCGGCTCACCTATGACCGGCTCGTCTCGATCGAACCCGGCAACGGCGGCTGGCGGTTCGGCGCCTCGCTGACCGCGGCCTATCCCGACGGGGACCGCACGCTGCCCTTCTATTGCAGGGCGACGCCGACCAAGGTGATCCAGCTCGACTTCGCGAACGGCTGATCGCCGGCGGGAAAGGAGTCCATGATGAGGCGAGCAACGCTGCTGATCCCGCTACTGGCAGGCCTCGTCGCCTGCCAGACGGCGCCATCGAAGGAGGTGGCGACCGTGCCGTCCGCGCCGGACGGTCAGGTGACGCTGACCGGCACGGTGATCTATCGCGAGCGCATCGCCCTGCCGCAGGACGCCCGGCTGAAGGTCCACATCAGCGACGTCAGCCGCATGGATGCGCCGGCGCCGGTGATCGCCGAGACCGAAATCGCCACCGAGGGGCGGCAGGTGCCGATCCCCTTCTCGCTCACCTATGACCGCGTCCGCATCGACGCGCGCGGGCGCTATTCGGTGTCGGCGCGGATCACGGACGGAAGCGGGCGGCTGATCTGGATCACCGACACTCACAATGAGCTGCCGCCACCGGGCGAAACGATCGAGCTGCGGCTGGTGCGGGTGACCGGATAGACCGGCCGGGACGACCGCTCCCGCGAGGGGCGATTGCCTGAAGCGGCGCGACGGCGGAACCAGGATCGCCGAGCGTTCTTCGTCAGCCATGGAGAAAGCGGTGCTGCGCCGCGAGGCCGGCGGCGCGGGCGGCTGCGCTCACCCGGGCCGTCGGCACGATATCACAGGCATGGAGCCCATCCGGGAAGACGTGCGGCGCGGTGGGGCCGCGCATAATCCATGTCCTCATCGAAAAAGGGATCGAGCGAGCCGGTGGAGATGAAGACCGGCCGGAGCCTGGACAGATCGGTCGCGTGGGCGGCCGCCCAAGGGTCCGGTCGGCAATCCCGCGCCGCGGGGTGCTTGATCGCAGGCTGATTGACGGCCGACCCCGTGCTCCATAGCCCTTCCGCATCGAAGGATGCGGGAGGGTTTTTCATGTGGGCTGCCGTAGCGGCGTTGCTGCTGCCGGTTTCGGGCGTATCGGCGACGGTGCAGCAACCGCCGATGACCGTCGCCGATTTCATCGCGCGGACCAACGCGTTGCGCGCGATGGGGGCAGCTGCGGCCGAATCACCGGAACTCCAGCAGCTCAAGGCCGAGATCGCGGGCGTGATCGCCGCCTATCGCGCCGACCTCGCCGCCGCGAGCCGGGCGGGCGAGCCGCCGCACAGCTGCCCGCCGCCGCGCGGCCGCACCGGCCTGACCAGCACCGACCTGATCCGCGAGTTCAACGCCATCCCGCCGGCTGATCGCGGCGTCAGCGTCAGGGACGCCTTTTATGCGATCATGAAGAAGCGGTATCCGTGCAAGGAATAGGTCACGGACTGGCTGCTACCGACCTGGATCGATCCTGTTAGCGGGTCGTCGTGGCGCTCTTTACATCCCTCGACGGGTGCACGCCCGGTAATGGCTTGGCACTGAACACAGCGGTATCGATCAAAGCGTCCACCATAACGACATCGAATTGCCAGGAATTGTCTGGCGCACTCCCATCGTCGGAATAATCCGAGCTGGCGATCCTAAGACCCGGCTCAGGTCTGTCTGCGCGGAATAGCAGTGGGTGGACCCCGCAAAGCTGTCTCCCATGCTAACGCACCTTGCCGCCACCCCGCCGACAATTTGATCTGTGCAATGATGAAAATAAGATCGGGGTTTGCAGACCGGAGGTTGATCTTCCCAGCCGACCATTCGGAGATTATCCCTCGACGCGGGCATGACCTTGATGTCCTGCAGCAAGAAAATTCGGGCGGTGCAGGATGGTGTATCCGATGTGATTGTCGGGGTGTCCTCGAATACCGCGATGGTGTCGCGGCTGCGATAGATTTGGCGTTTACCGTTCCACAACAAGTCGCGTCCCTCTATCTTCGCCGCGATACCGCGTTCCGCGCAGGCTGATTCAAGACGCGCCACTTCCTCGTTGACGTCCACGCGGCCATATCGCGACTCGGCATATAACCCCCGAACCTTAGGCTGGCCTGAGGCAACCAGACCGTTCGGCAATGGAGCGGCTTGATCCGCTGAGAGCCCTGGAGCGGGAGAAGCTGCGAGCAGTGCGGTAAGCACCGCCACTTTGATGATCTTCCAAGTCCGGTGCGGCATCATCGAAGCCCTACCTCCGACGCAGAAGAGCCCATGCCAGTAAAATCGCTGGTCGTTTGCTATCGCCTTTTGCCACCGAAAGCGGTCCTTCACCTATTGCGGACGTCCGCACCTCATGATCGATCCTCGCAAAACCGACATCAGATGCTGTGGCCAGTCCTCACTCGACGCCGCTATCCGACCAGCCCTAGCCCGATCAGCAGCGTCGCGAAGATCGTGAGGACGATCACGATGCACACCAGCAGGAACAGCGTGCGCAGGATCGCGGTCCTGCGCCGGAGCTGATAGGCGCCGCGCAGCTGGCGGTAGAGGTGGATCACCGGGACAGCCGTCCCCACCAGTCCCAGCCAGGTATTGCTCACGCCGACCGCGCCCGCGAGCGTCAGGACGATGAACAGCAGCGACATGAACGCGAGCGAATAGGTCACGAACACGGCGTGGTCGTACATCTTGTAGTCGCGTTTCCAGAAGAACATCAGCCACATGAACGGCAGCGACAGCGGGATCAGCAGCCAGGAGAATTTGTAGCTGTTCGACTGGAGCTTGTAGAGCATCAGCTCCGGGTGCTTCTGCGCTTTCTCCAGCCCGTGATCGAGCCGCTCCCAGCCGGTGTGGATCGAGGTCTTGCTCGTCGACAGCGTCGGCTTCAGCACCGATTCGGTCTTCTCGAGCGTGGCGAGCGCTTCGCGGGCATCCGCGACCTGCTTGTCGAGCGCCGCCGCCTCCTTGGTGCCATCGGGCACCTTCGCGCGGTTCTTCTGCGCCTGTGCCAAGTCCTTCTCGAGGCGCTTGTGCCCCTCCTCGAGCCCGACCGCGAGCTCGCCCTTGCCGCCGATGTTGATGTCGCTCGGCGGCGAGATGCCCATGATCTGGAACATCGCGAACATGGTGAAGATCGAGAACAGGAACAGCGCCATCGGCGAGACGAAGCGTGCGCGCTCGCCATGGACGTAGCGCCGCGTCAGCTCGCCCGGGCGCCAGGCGAGCAGGGGCAGCGTCGACCACAGCTTGCCCTCGAAATGGACGACGCCGTGCAGGATCTCGTGCCAGATCGCGCCGAACGATCGATGGATGTGTGCGCTCTGGCCGCAGCGGTGGCAATGCGGCCCGACCAGCGCGGTCCCGCAGTTGAGGCAGAGGCCGCCTTCGCCATGGCCCACGCCCCCGCGATTCTCGCCCGCGTGCGGCTCGACCGCACGGCCGAGCAGCGCGCCTGTGATGATTTCTCCGGCTGCGTCCACCCCCATGGCTCCTCCGCCTACCATCTCGCGCCGCGCCATGCTAGCGGGCAGGAACGATGACCGACGCCACGCAACTGATCGCCGAGATGGGGGCCCGGGCCCGCGCTGCCGCTACGGTGCTGGCGGCAATGCCGAGCGCGGCCAAGGCCGGGGCGCTGCGCAAGGCGGCCGAGGCGCTGCGCGACGCCGAGGGCGCGATCCTGGCCGCCAATGCCGAGGACATGGAGGCGGCGGCGGACCTCTCCCCAGCGATGCGCGACCGGCTGCGGCTCGATTCCGCGCGGGTGCAGGCGACCGCCGACGGCGTCGCCGCGATCGCCGCGCTCGACGATCCGGTGGGACAGGTGATCGACCAGCGCGAGCGGCCCAACGGCCTCAAGCTGTCGCGCGTCCGCGTGCCGATCGGGGTGATCGGGATCATCTACGAGAGCCGGCCCAACGTCACCGCCGATGCCGGAGCGCTGTGTGCGATGGCGGGCAATGCCGCGATCCTGCGCGGCGGCTCGGAGGCGGTGCGGTCCAATCGCGCGATCCATACCGCGCTGGTCGAGGGGCTGGCGGCG
This sequence comes from Sphingomonas sp. SRI_018, assembly GCF_057586275.1. Classification (NCBI taxonomy): domain Bacteria; kingdom Pseudomonadati; phylum Pseudomonadota; class Alphaproteobacteria; order Sphingomonadales; family Sphingomonadaceae; genus Sphingomonas; species Sphingomonas sp. SRI_018. Next base: position 501,887 of record NZ_JBYCZO010000002.1, read on the forward strand.
GGCGGGATGCCGCGCGATGCGGTGCAGCTCGTCCCCACCACCGATCGCGCTGCGGTCGGTGCGATGCTGGCGGGCGAGGGCGTGATCGACATGGTGGTGCCGCGCGGCGGCAAGGGGCTGGTCGCGCGCGTGCAGGCGGAGGCGCGGGTGCCGGTGCTCGCGCATCTCGACGGCAACAACCACGTCTATGTCCATGCCGCCGCCGATCCGGCGATGGCCGAGCGGATCGTGCTCGACGCCAAGCTGCGCCGTACCGGCATCTGCGGCGCTGCGGAGACGCTGCTGATCGACCGCGGCTATGCCGATCCCGCGCCGATCGTCGAGAGGCTGCTCGATGCCGGCTGCGAACTGCGCGGCGATGCGGCGGCGCGGGCGATCGATGGCCGGATCGTGCCGGCGAGCGACGATGACTGGGACACCGAATATCTCGAATCGATCCTCGCCGTGCGCGTCGTCGACGGGTTCGACGAGGCGCTGGGCCATATCGCCGCGCATGGATCGCACCACACCGACGCGATCGTGACCGAGGACGCCGCCGCCGCCGAGAGCTTCCTGCGCGCCGTCGACAGCGCGATCGTGCTGTGGAACGCCTCGACCCAGTTCGCCGACGGCGGCGAGTTCGGGCTGGGGGCGGAGATCGGCATCGCCACCGGCCGGCTCCATGCCCGCGGGCCCGTCGCGCTCGAAGGGCTCACCACCTACAAATGGGTCGGGCGCGGGACGGGGCAGATTCGCGGGTGATCCCCTGGAAGCGGCGGTAGCGTCGCCTATCTGAGGCGCGGGCGTCCGCCCCGCTCAGGAGATCCAGCATGCGCTACAAACCGCTCGGCCGCACCGGTCTGTTCGTCTCCGAACTCTGCCTCGGCACCATGACCTTCGGCGGACAGGGCATGTTCGCCCGTATCGGCGATCTCCAGCAGGCCGACGCCGATGCGCTGGTCAAGGCATCGATCGACGCCGGGGTCAACTTCATCGACACCGCCAACGTCTATTCGGAAGGGCTATCGGAGCAGATCACCGGACAGGCGATCAGGAACCTCGGCCTCGACCGCGATGCGCTGGTGATCGCGACCAAGGTGATGGGGCCGATGGGCGAGGGCCCCAACGACCGCGGCACCTCGCGCAAGCATATCCTGGCGCAGGCGCGCGAGAGCCTGAAGCGGCTCGGCACCGACTATATCGACCTCTACCAGATCCACGGCTGGGACCCGGCGGTGCCGATCGAGGAGACGCTGGCGGCGCTCGATACGCTCGTGCGCGCCGGCGACGTGCGCTACGTCGGCGTCTCCAACTGGGCGGCGTGGCAGATCGCCAAGGCGCTCGGCATCTCCGAGCGAAAGGACCTGGCGCGGTTCCAGTCGGTCCAGGCCTATTACACACTCGCCGGCCGCGACCTCGAGCGCGAGATCGGGCCGATGGTCGCCTCCGAGGGGCTGGGGCTGATGGTGTGGAGCCCGCTTGCCGGCGGCTTCCTGTCGGGCAAGTACCGCAGCGGCGGCGAGGGCCGGCGCGCCGGCTTCGCCTTCCCGCCGGTCGATGCGGCACGCGGCGACAAGGTGCTCGACGCGATGGCACCGATCGCCGAGGCGCACGGGCGTTCGATGGCGCAGATCGCGCTCGCCTGGCTGCTGCAACGGCCCGAGGTGACCAGCGTGATCGTCGGCGCCAAGCGGCCCGACCAGCTCGCCGACAACCTTGCCGCGATCGATGTCGTGCCGAGCGCCGATGAGGTCGCCGCGCTCGACGCCGCCAGCGCGCTCCCGCCCGAATATCCGGGCTGGATGATCGAGCGCCAGGGCGAGTATCGCAAGGGTGGCGCCATCACCGCGCCGCCGTCGGGGCGCTGACCCGGCATTGCGGGATGGGTGCGGCATGTATACATTCGATACATGACCCATTCCGCCGTCGTTTCGGGCCGTATCGCCGCAGAGACTGCCGTCAAGCTCGACAAGCTGGCGGAACGGCTCGATCGCTCGCGCGCATGGATCGTTGCGCGCGCGGTCGAGCAGTTCGTGGAAGAGGAAGCCGAGTTCCTTGCCTCGCTCGACGAAGCCGAACGGCAGATCGATCGCGGCGAATTCTTCACCCAGGAGCAGATGGAAGCCTGGTTCGAGGCCCGTCATCGCGGTGAAGCCGCCGAGTGAGCGAGATACGGTTCGCCGCGCTTGCGCGGCGTGATCTCGAAGCGATCGATCGCCATTATCGTGCAGTCCACCCGCCCGTGGCGGAAACGATCGTCGCGCGGATTTTTGCGGCCACCCGACTGCTGGGGGACTTGCCGAAGGCCGGCCCCGTAACGGCGCGCGGCGATCGGCGCAAATGGCGCGTGGCCGACACGCCCTATCTCACTTTCTACCGCATCGAGACGGACCATGTCCGCATCCTGCGGGTGATCCACGGCGCGCGGTGGCAGGCTCGTCCATGAGCCGCATCGGCCTCCTCGGCGGGTCGTTCAACCCGGCGCATCGCGGGCATCGCGCGATCTCACTCCATGCCCTGCGCGCGCTGGGGCTGGACGAGGTGTGGTGGCTGGTGTCGCCGGGCAACCCGCTCAAGGAGGGGGCGAGCGACATGGCGCCCTTCGCGGCGCGGATGGCCTCCGCCCGCGCCATGGCCCGGCACGCGCCGATCCGCGTCACCGGCATCGAGCGGCGGCTCAAGACCCGCTACACCGCCGACACGCTCGCCAAACTGGTGCGCCTGTACCCGAAGCATGACTTCATCTGGCTGATGGGGGCGGACAATCTCGCCGGCTTCCATCGCTGGGAGCGCTGGCGGCATATAGCCCATCTGGTCCCGATTGCGGTGATCGCGCGTCCGGGGTATGATAGGGATGCCCATGCAGGTCCGGCGATGGGTTGGCTGCGGCGCTCATTGAAGCCCGCGCGCCAGGCACTAAATTGGACCGGATGGAGATTGCCGGCGCTCGTGCTTCTGCGCTTCCGCCCCGATCCGACTTCGGCGACGCGGCTTCGGGCCGCCGATCCCGCCTGGCATCGCCGCTATTCCCGTCACCGCCGGTCGCGTGCGGGCATCCCGTAACCCCAGGAGTTCCCTTGGCCGCCAACCCCCAAGTCCAGCGTTCGCCCGATGCCGACGGCGTCGAGGCGCTCCATCGGCTCGTGCTGGCGAGCCTCGACGACGATCAGGCGGTCGACACCGTCTCGATCCCGCTCGCGGGCAAGAGCAGCATCGCCGACCATATGGTCGTCGCCTCCGGGCGCTCGACCCGTCAGGTCGCGTCGATGGCGAACAAGCTCGCCGAGAAGATCAAGGCCGAGTTCGGCCGCTCCGCGCGCGTCGAGGGGCTGCCCAATGCCGATTGGGTGCTGATCGACGCGGGCGACGTCATCGTCCACCTGTTCCGCCCCGAGGTGCGCAGCTTCTACAACCTCGAGCGGATGTGGGCGTTCGGCGACGCTCCGCCGTCGGTCAACTGACGCCGCATTGCTGCTGCACATCGTCGCGCGGGGCCGCATCGGCCGCGGCCCCGAGGCTGAGCTCGTCGAGCGCTATCTCGCGCGTATCGCCTGGCCGACGAAGGTGACCGAGCTGCCCGACAAGGGCGGCAGGGTGCCGGCGGCGGACGGGGCGAGGATCGTCATGCTCGACGAGACCGGCGAGCTGATGGGATCGAAGGCATTCGCCGAGCGGCTCGGCCGCTGGCGCGACGATGGGGTGAGGGAGACGCGCTTCATGATCGGCGCCGCCGACGGCTTCGACGATGCCGAGCGCGCCCGTGCCGACCTGCTCCTGTCGTTCGGCCGGCTCACCTGGCCGCATCTGATGGCGCGGGCGATGCTCGCGGAGCAGCTGTTCCGCGCGACCAGCATCCTCGCCGGCCACCCCTATCATCGCGAGGGCTGACGGTGCGGCGGCTCGTCCTGCTCCCGCTCGCGCTGGTTGCCGCCGCCCCGGCGCCGCCCGACCGGCGCGCGGAGCTCAAGGCGGCCAATGCCGAAGCCGCCGCCGCTGAGGCGCGATCACGCGCGCTCGAACGCGCGGCCGCGACCGAGCGGGACGAGGCGGCCAAGGCGCGCGCCCAGGAAGCCGCTGTCGCCGAGCGGATCAAGGCGGCCGAGGCGAAGATCGTCGCGGCGCGGGCTCGCGTCACGCTGGTCGACGGCCTGATCACGGAGCAGCGCAAGCGTCTCGCCGAGCGCCAGGCGCCGATCGAGCGGCTGGTCGCGGCGCTGCAGTCATTGGCTCGGCGCCCGGCCGCGGTGGCGCTGGTCCAGCCGGGATCGATGAGCGACATCGTCCATGTCCGCGCGGTGCTCGGCACGATGGTGCCGGTCGTCCGCCAGCGCACCGAGGCGGTCCGCGCCGAGATCGCCCGTTCCCGCAAGCTGCGCGCCAATGCCGCGCTCGCCGCCGCCACCTTGCGCGACGGTCACGCCAGCCTCCGCTCCGAGCGGCTGGCGCTGGTGCGGATGGAAGGGGAGCATCGGCTGCGGAGCCGCGATCTCGGCCGCAGCGCGATGTTCGAGAGCGACCGCGCAATCGCGCTCGGCGAGCGGGCGCGCGATCTCGTCGACCAGATCGAGGAATCGGGCACCGCGGCCGAGACCGCCGCCGCGCTCGCCGCCCTGCCGGGCCCGCTGCCGCGCCCGGCCAAGGCGGGCGAGATGCCGCCACCGGCGCGCTTCGCGGTGCCGCCCTATCGCCTGCCCGCTACCGGTCGCGTGGTCGAGGGCCTCGGCGAGCTCTCGAGCGCCGGCGTGCGCTCGCGTGGCCTGACGCTGGCCGTCGCGCCCGGCGCCGCGGTCGCCGCGCCGGCCGCCGGCCAGGTGCTGTTCGCCCGCCGCTTCCGCGATTACCGGACCGTCGTGATCATCGATCACGGCAACGGCTGGACCAGCGCGATCACCGGGCTTGCCGCCGTCGCCGTCAAGCGCGGCGATCGAGTCGCGCAGGGTGCTCCGCTCGGCCGCGCGGGCGCGGGCGACGCGCGCATCTCCGTCGAGCTGCGCCGCAAGGGAACGCCGGTCGATCTCGCCCAGCTGATCAGCTGACACGGTCAGGCGCGATCCGACAGAGCAAAGCTTTGCGTGGCCCTTCCAAAACCGCTAGCCTGAGAATAACTCCGCAGGACTGATGCCCGATGGCCCGTATGCTTAGCTCTCTTCTCCGCGCTTCCGCGATCGTCGGCACGCTCGCGCTGGTTCCCGTCACCACTGCCGCCATGGCGGAGGTCGATACCGGCGCCTATCGCGAGCTCGACGTGTTCATGGACATCTACAATCGCGTGAAGGCCGATTACGTCGACAAGGTCGACGACAAGACGCTGGTCAAGGGCGCGATCCAGGGGATGCTCGCCGCGCTCGATCCGCATTCGAGCTACGTCGACGCGCTCGACTTCGACAACATGAAGATCCAGACCGAGGGCAATTACGGCGGCCTCGGCCTCACCGTCACGTCGGAGGACGGCGCGGTCAAGGTGATCGCGCCGACCGAGGATACGCCGGCCTGGCGCGCCGGGATCAAGGCGGGCGACTATATCACCCACATCAACGGCCAGCTCATCTACGGGCAGACCCTCGACGAGGCGATCGAGGGAATGCGCGGCGAGCCCGGCACCAAGGTGTCGATCACCGTCGTCCGCCCCGGCCGCGACAAGCCGCTCGACTTCACCCTGGTGCGCGAGCGCATCATCCAGAAGCCGGTGAAGTGGGAGGTGAAGGACGGCGTCGGCGTCATCAACATCAACACCTTCTCCGCCAACACCGGCGCCGACACGCGGGCGGCGATCATGTCGATCGAGAAGTCGCTCGGCCATGCCCCGACCGGCTATATCGTCGACCTGCGCGACAACGGCGGCGGCCTGCTGACCCAAGCGATCGAGGTCAGCGACGCCTTCCTCGACCATGGCGAGATCGTCTCGCAGCGCGGCCGCGAGAAGACCGACATCGAGCGCTATTACGCCAAGCCCGGCGATCTCGCCCGCGGCCTGCCAGTGATCGTGCTCACCGATTCGGGCACCGCCTCCGCCTCGGAGATCGTGGCGGGCGCGCTGCAGGACCATCACCGCGCGCTGGTGATGGGCGAGCGCAGCTTCGGCAAGGGATCGGTGCAGACGCTGCTGCCGCTGTCGGCCAATTCGGCGCTGCGGCTGACGACGGCGCGCTACTATACGCCCTCGGGCCGATCGGTGCAGGAGGGCGGGATCGAGCCCGACATCACCGTGCCGCAGCTCAGTGACGCCGACTACAAGACGCGGCCGGTGTTCCGCGAGGCGGACCTGCGCCGGCACCTGATCAACGAGGCCAAGGTCGACAACAAGGTCCTCGAGGAGGACACCGTCGAGGATCCCCGCTTCGCCGCCACGGCCGAGGCGTTGGAGAAGAAGGGGGTCAAGGACTTCCAGCTCGACTATGCCGTGAAGACGATCGCGCGCCTGTCGACCGTCGCGCCGCAGAAGGTGGCGGCGGTGACGCCGCGCAGGCGCTGATCGGCTCACGCGTGCGTTCGAAGCTCGTCACCGCCAATCTGCTGGCGCTGCTCGTCCCGGCGGCGCTGCTCGCCGGCGCGTTCGGATCGGAGCTGATCGGCAAGCTGGTGCCGTGCGAGATGTGCTGGTGGCAGCGCTGGCCGCATATGGCGGCGATCCCGCTCGCGCTGATCGCCTTCCCGGCGCCGGTTCCGCTGCGCCGGTTCCTGGTGACGCTCGCCGGCATCGCCATCGCGATCAGCGGCCTGATCGGCGTGTTCCACGCCGGCGTCGAATATCACTGGTGGCAGGGGATCACCGCCTGCACCTCGACGATCCATTCGAACGGCGACATCCAGGCGACGCTCGACGCGATCATGAACGCGCCGGTGATCCGTTGCGACGTCGCGCAATGGACGTTGTTCGGAATTTCGCTCGCCGGGTACAATGCCATCTTCTCAATCGCCGGTGCGATCGCCATCTGGGCGCTGGCATGGAGCAGGCGGTGACAGGACGAGCCCTTCCCGGCGACCGGCGCAGCGACGTCGCGTCGATGATCCGCGTCGATCAGGCCGGCGAATATGGCGCGACCCGCATCTACCAGGGCCAGCTCGCGGTGATGGGCGACCGCACGCCCGCCGCGCGCAAGATCGCAGCGATGGCAGGGCAGGAGGAGCGCCACCGCGCCTTCTTCGACGCGCTGATCGCCAGGCGCGGGGTGCGGCCGACCGCGCTCCAGCCGTTCTGGAACGTCGCCGGCTTCGCGCTCGGCGCGGTCACCGCGGCGATCGGGCCGGAGGCGGCGATGGCCTGCACCGTCGCGGTCGAGACCGAGATCGACCACCATTACCAGCAGCAGCTCGACGAGCTCGGCGACAGCGATCCGGAACTCTCCGAGGCGGTCGCGCGCTTCCGCGACGAGGAGATCGAGCACCGCGACACCGCGCTCGCCAGCGGGGCGGAGATGGCGCCGGCCTATCCGGTGATGAGTGGCCTGATCAGGCTGGGCTGCCGGGCGGCGATTGCCGTGGCGAAGAGGATTTGAGACTATGGCTGCGATGAAGCTGCTGTTGCCCGTGATCGGCCTGTTCGCCGCCGTTCCCGCCTTCGCGCAGGATGCGCCGGTCAATGGCGTAGTCATCCTCTACGGCGACCAGAAATGCCCGACCAACAAGGACGGGCAGGAGATCGTCGTGTGCCAGCGCCGCGACGCCGGCGAGCAGTTCCGCGTGCCCAAGGAACTGCGCGAGCCCGAGATCAAGCCGGAGTATCAGGCCTGGTCGACCAAGGTCGACGACGTGCTCGCGACCGGCGCGACCGGCACGGGCAGTTGCTCGACGGTCGGCCCGGGCGGCCAGACCGGCTGCTTCGTGATGGGAGCGACGCGGGCTCGTCAGGAGCGCCGTGCCAAGGCGCAGGCCGACAGCGCCTATACCGATCGCTGATCGAAGCCCCCCATGCCGTGATGTCCTAGAGGGGGGATGGAGACCGCGGCATCGATAGGGGGCGGCGATCGTGCTCGCCTGCGCGTCACCGCGGCGCTGTTGTTCGCGCTCGTGTGGCTCTCGTGCGTCTGGTTCGGATCGTGGGAGTGGAACCCCAACCATGCGACGCGGCTGTTCGCGGCGTTGTCGATCGTCGAGCAGGGCGATGCCACCATCGACGAATATCAGGCGCTGACGATCGACAAGGCGCGGTTCGGCGATCATTTCTACCTCGACAAGGCGCCGGGGATGACGCTGATGGCGTTGCCGGCGGTGGCTTTCGCCGATGCCGCGACCGGGCAACAGGCGCACGGCCTGCGCCTCCAGCTCTACGATGTCGGGTTCGAGCGGTTCCTGCGGCTGCGACTGCGGCTGGCGGTCGCCACCAGCGTCGCGTTGCTGACGGCGCTGGCCGCGCTGGCGCTGTTCGACTGGGGGCGCGTGCTCGGCGGGAGCGCGGCGGCGGGGGTGTTCGCGGCGATCGGATTCGCGCTCGGCACGCCGATCTGGGGCTGGTCGACGACCCTGTTCGGCCATGCGCCGGTGGCGGCGCTTTATGTCGTGGCGGCCTGGGCGGTGTGGCGCGGGAGCTATGGTGAGCGACCGTCGACCAAATTCGCGCTGCTGGCAGGGCTGGCGCTCGGCTGGGCGGTGGTGATCGACCATGCGGCGGCGATCGGCGGCGTGGCGATCGGGCTGTGGGCATTGTGGCGGCTGCGGCGCTACGGCTTTCCGGCCGGTCCCATGATCGCCGCGCTGGCGGGCGGTGCCGCCGCGCTTCTCGTGCTCGTCGGCTATAATCTGTTCGCGTTCCACACCCTGTTCCGCCTCGGCTATCAGGGCGTGGTCGGGTTCGAGGGGATGCAGCAGGGCCTGTTCGGCCTCACCTATCCGAAGCCGGCGGCGCTGTTCGAAATCCTCGTCGGCGATCGGCGCGGGCTGGTGTGGGTGGCGCCGATCCTCGTTCCCGCCGTGATCGGCTGCACGCTGATGCTCCGGCGGCGGAGCATGCGCGACATCGGCGTGCTGGCGCTGGCGGTTGCGCTGCTGACGGTCCTCTACAATGCGTCCTACGTCTATTGGGACGGCGGCAACTCGACCGGGCCGCGCCATGTGGTGCCGATGATCGGTCTGCTGGCGCTGGGTCTCGCGCCGCTCTGGGGCATGGCGCGCAGCTGGTCGAAGGCGCTGCCGCTGGCGGTGCTGGCCGGCTCGGTCGCGCTCAACAGCATCATCGCTTCGGCGGAGATCATGTCGGGCGGGCGCGAGCCCTTCCCGCTATGGAGCGACGTGATCCGCGAGCGGTTCCTCGGCGGCCAGCTCCGCACGCTGCCGAGCGAATGGTTCGGGTGGAGCGTCTGGTCCGGCTATGCGACCTGGTGGACCGTCGCGGCGCTGGCGGCCGTCGGCCTGGCGATCCTCACCATGCGACCGTCCGCCAGCCCCGCTCGCGTGCGATCCGGCGCAGCTTTGCGCCGGGATTGACCGCGATCGCCTCGTCCGCCCACGCGAAGGTGGGGACGTCGGTGAGATTGTCCGAATAGAAGCGGATGTGGAGCCGGTCGCGATCGAGCGCCTGCTCGGCGATCCATGTCTCGATCGCCTGCAGCTTGGCGGCGCCGCGATAATTGTCGCCGTCGATCCGATGGGTGAGTTGGTCACCCTCGCGGCGCACCCTGGTGGCGAGCGCCGTCTCCATGCCGAGGCTCTCGGCGATGCGGTGCGCATAATGGTCGGGTGCGGCGGTGGCGAGGATCAGGCGGCGGCCCTCGGCGCGGTCGGCGGCGAGCTGCTCGAGCGCGGCGGGGCGGAATCCGCCGGCGAGGAGCCGCGCCAGGAACGGCGCGGTCGCGCGCTCGTGCGCCTCGGCGCTCAAGCGTGGACCGAGCAGCAGCCGGTGCATCAGCTCCTTGGTGCGCTTGCGGTCGATCAGCCCGGCCTTGTATGCCGCCGTCGCCGCCGCCGCGGCCGGCACCAGCAGCAGCCGCCACGGCGCCACCGTGCGGGCGGCGTGCAGCAGATAGGGCGAATAGGTCGGCAGCCGCGTCAGCGTGCGGTCGAGGTCGAAGATCGAGAGCTTGTTCCCGCTCTCCGTCGCGCTGTCCAATGCGGTTCCCCCCGGGCAGGATGGAGGCCCGCCCTAGCCTCTCCGTACCCCGCGCACCATGGTTCCGCCGCAGAAAATACTGGCGAAGGCGCGGCGGCGCGCTATCTGAGCGGCCATGATTGGCGTGATCCTGAGTGCCGGCATCGGCTCCCGCCTGCTGCCGCTCACGCAGGAGATGCCGAAATGCCTGATCGAGGTCGAGGGGCGGAGCATCCTCGACCGCCAGCTCGAGGCGCTGGCGGTGGCCGGCCTGACCAAGGCGGTGATCGTCGGCGGCTATCGCTATCGGCAGATCATCGCGCACCTCCAGCGCACCCCGCCGCCGCTGCCGGTCGAGTTCGTGTTCAACCCCTTCTGGTCGGTGGCGAGCAGCATAGGCAGCGTGTGGATGGCGCGCGAGCATCTTCGCGAGCCCTTCTGCCTGATGAACGGCGACACGGTGTTCGATCCGCCGCTGATCGCCGATGCGGTCGCGCGCACCGCGAGCGGCGTCAACTTGCTGGTCGAGCGGCTCGGAGAGCCGGCGCTCGACGACATGCTGGTGACGGTCGCGAACGGCGAGATCTGCGCCGTGGCCAAGGACCTGCCGCCGGATGTCGCGACGCACCGCTCGCTCGGCGTGATCCTGTCGGCGGGCGGCGATGCCTACCCTGACGCGCTGGAGCGGGTAATCGCTGCCCCCGGAGGGCTCAATTCCTACCATCATGCGGTGGTCGCCCGGCTTGCCCAGACCGTCGGCGTCGGCGCGATCGAGACCGACCGTGCGCTGTGGCAGGAGATCGATCGGCCCGAGGACATCGCCGGATGGAGCGGACGGGGCGGCCAGTGAAGGCTGAGGTCGCGTTCCTGTTCCTCGGCGAGACGCTGCTGATCCCGCACCTCTATCCGATCCTGGAGGAGCTGGCGCGCGCGGCGCCGGAGCTGCCGGTCGACGCATGGATTGCGACTTCGGTCCATGAGGAGCTGCTCGGCCGCTGGCTGGCGGAGATGGGAGCGACCGGTGTGCGCCTGCGTCGCGCGCCGGGGTTTCGCACGCTTCACGGCTATGACGACGGGCGCAACCCGCCGCTGCCGCCCAAGCTTCTGACGCTCGCCCGCCTCGCGCCGGCGCTGGCCCGGACACCGGTGGCGGTGTGCGCCGAGCAGACCAGCCTATGGCTGCCGACGCTGCTGCCGCTCCGGACCCGCTTCATCAAGACGCTGCACGGGGCGGGGTCGATGTCCGCCTATTCCGACCGCCGCCGCAAGTCGGCCTGGCTGACCTTCGTCGCCTCCGAGCGCGAGCGCGCCACGCTGGCGAGCTTCGGCGTCGATGCCGATCGCATCCTCGCGCTCGGCTATATGAAGGCAGGCTTCCGCCACGCCCAAGCCGCGGACCTCCGTTTCGCCGAGCCGCGGCCGGTGCTGCTCTACACGCCGCACTGGCAGCAGCACCGATCGTCCTGGTGGCGGTGGGGCGAGGAGGTGGTGCGGCGGGTGATCGCGTCGGGCCGCTACAATCTGATTTTCGCGCCGCACCAGCGGCTGGTCGAGCGCGCCCCGGAGGTGCGGACGCTCTGCGCCGAGCTGGCAGGACGGGGCGACGTGCATTGCGATCTCGACAGCTTCGCGATGGTCGACGGCAGCTACACCGCGGCGGCCGACATCTATCTCGGCGACACCTCGAGCCAGGTCGTGGAGTTCCTGATGCGGCCGCGGCCGTGCGTCTTCCTCAACGCGCATGGCGTCGCGTGGCAGGGCGATAGCGTCTACGACATGTGGCAGGCGGGCGACGTCGTCGACGATATCGACGCGTTGGCAGCCGCGCTCGAACGGGCCCCTCGCGAGCATGGGCGCTACGCGGCGGTGCAGCGCGCCTTCGCCGCGGAGGTGCTGGGCGACGCCAGCGGTGCGGCGCCGCGGCGCGCGGCCGCCGAAGTGCTGGCCGCCTTGCGCTGAACCGCGCAACAGGCGCTATCGCGACCACCCTGTGTTCGGCTATCGGAATGCCCGATGAAGGATGATGTGACGGCACCTCGGCCGGTGGTCGTGCCCTGGGGCGACAACCCGACGCGGATCTGGGGCATGACCGCGAGCGAGCGGCTGCGGCGGATCGCGCTCGCGCAGCAGCTGCCGCTGCAGGGCGATCCGGCGCATGGCGCGATCGTCGCCAACCTCGATTTCGCGTTCGACCCAATCTGGATGGCGCATCTCAAGCGCCGCCCGGGTACCGTCGTCACGCGCGAGGGCGTGCCGGTGCTCGCGCACGTCGCCAACGCGGCGCAGCGCGGGGCGGTGCTGGCGGCGATGTCCGCCGACGCGCCGCTCGCGCCCGATGCCGGGCTCGAGACGATCGCGGCGGAGGCGGAGGAGGGGCTGTTCAACGAAGCGCTGCGCAAGCGCGAGCGGCCCTTCGCCGAGCGGCTGGTGCCCGAGAACGTCCGCGCGATCGAGCGGGCGAGCTATGCCGGCGCCTACAAGGGCGTCACCGACATCCTCACCAAATATCTCTGGCCGGAATGGGCGTTCGCGCTGACCCGGCTGGCGGCGCGGCTCGGCATCTCGCCCAACCAGGTGACCGCGATCGGTACGGTGCTGTGCATCATCGCCACCATCGCCTTCTGGCACGGCTGGTTCTGGAGCGGCCTGGCGGTCGGCCTGATCTTCATGGTGCTCGACACCGTCGACGGCAAGCTCGCGCGCTGCACCATCACCTCCTCGGCGCTCGGCAATGCCTGGGATCACGGCGTCGACCTCGTCCATCCGCCCTTCTGGTGGTGGGCCTGGGCGGCGGGCTGCGCGGTCTATGGCCGGCCGCTCGACGACCGGACATTCTGGATCGTGATCGGCACCATCCTGTTCGGCTATGTCGCGCAGCGGCTGATCGAGGGCGCGTTCATCGCGCGCTTCGGGATGCACATCCATGTGTGGGAGCGGTTCGACAGTCAGTTCCGGCTGGTCACCGCGCGGCGCAACCCGAACATGGTGATCCTGTTCGCCTTCCTCGTGATCGGCCGGCCCGACTGGGGCATCATCGCGGTCGCGGCGTGGACCGCATTGTCGCTCGTCGTCCATCTCGTCCGGCTGATCCAGGCGATGGTCGTCCGGGCGCGGGGGCGCGAGATCGTCAGCTGGCTCGCGTGACCGAGAACCCATCCGGATCGCATGAAAGCGCGGTGAGCAGCGGCGTGCGGGCGATCGCGCGCAACTTGAGCTGGATGCTGGCCAGCCGCGGCGTGCTGGCGGTGCTCTCGCTCGTCTACATCGCCATCGTCACCCGCACGCTGGGCGTCAGCAATTTCGGCCGTTTCGCGCTGATCGTCGGCGCCTCGCAGGCGCTGGCGACCCTGGTCGGCTTCCAGACCTGGCAGATCATCGTCCAATACGGCACCGCCTACGTGCATTCGGGCGACGAAGCGCGGCTGTCCAAGCTGGTGCGCGCCTGCGGATTGCTCGACCTCGGCAGCGCGGTGGCGGGGACGCTGCTGGCGGCGGTGGTCATCTACAACTGGGGCGAGGCCCTGGGGGTGAGGGAGGTGCATGCGCGCGCCACCATGTTGTTCACCGTCGCCCAGCTGCTCTCGATCCGCTCGACCCCGCTCGGCGTGCTCAGGATGCGCGACCGCTTCTCGCTGGCGGCGCTGGCGGACAGCGTGACGCCGCTCGTCCGGCTGGTCGGTGCGGCGCTGGCGGTGGTGATCAAGCCGACCGTCAGCGGCTTCCTGGTCGCCTGGGCGCTGGCCGAGGTGCTGACCGCGGCCGCCTATTGGGTCCTGCTCGCGCGGACCGGCGACCTCCAGCTGCTGAAGCGCGGCAGCAGCCTCAAGGGCGTGATCCGCGAGCATCCCGGCATCGTCCGCTTCGCGCTCAGCACCAACGCCAATTCGACGCTCGGCCTGTCGAGCAAGCAGGTGCCGCTGCTGCTGGTCGGCGGCATCGCCGGCACCGCCTCGGCCGGCGCCTTTCGGCTGGCGCTGCAGCTTGCCCAGGCGCTGACCAAATTCTCGCAGCTGCTCGCCCGCGCCGCCTTTCCGGAGATCGTCCGCGCGGTCGGCACCGGCGGGATGCACCGGGTCGGCGGGCTGATCGGGCGCTCGTTCCTGATGACCAGCATCATCGCCGCCGTCGTGTTCGTGATCATCGTCGTGGCGGGCAAGCCGGTGCTGACGCTGATGGGCGGCAGCGCGTTCGCGCGCGGCTACCCGATCCTGATCTGGCTGGCGGCGGCCGGCTGCATCGACCTGATGATCGTCGGCTTCGAGCCGCTGCTGCTCGCCGCCAATCGCTCCGGCCTGACCTTCGTCGTGCGGCTGATCGCGGCGGCGGTGCTGTTCGCCGTCGCCTTCCTGCTCGACGATCAATATGGCGTGATCGGCGTGGCGATCGCGGTGGTAGCGAACTCGCTGGTGATCGCGCTCCTCCTCGGAATCGCGACGATGCGGCTGCTTAGGGTCCAAACCCATAAACGGCAACGGCCGTGATCGCCCGGAGGGGCGGGCGGATTTTGGCGCATGGCGTCGTCGCTCGTCAGTCACGATGCTATCCGCATCGCTCCTTCCTCGCTCCTAGCCCTGCACCAAAATCCGCTCCGTCACGGCCACTGCCGTTTATGGGTTTGGACCCTAGGACCGGCCGGAACGCTGACGCATAACGATACAAAGGCCTTGTGATCGCCTTAAAAGTGCACATTTCCCGCCGGAACCTTGGGGGAAAGGGCATGCGGGCGCGGTTCGTGCGTCCGTGTTCGCATGGATGGAGTTGTGTCCGATGACCCGGAATGCTGCCGCCGCCGCTGCGGCGATCGCGCTTTCGATGCTTGCCCCGGCCGCCGCCGAGGCGGCCTGCGCCGGCCAGCCGGGCGGCGGAGCGATCCAGCTCGACGTGGTGGCGACCGACGTCCGCAACGGCGCCGGCGAAGTGGCGTTCACCGTCTATCCCGACGATTCGGGCCGCTTCCTCGCCAAGGGCGGCAAGCTGCTGCGCCAGCGCGTTCCGGCGGCCGCCGGGACGACGCGCGCCTGCTTCTGGCTGAAGCCCGGCTATTACGCCATCGCCATCTATCACGACGAGAACGGCGATCATGACTTCAACCGCACGCTGTTTTCGGTGAAGGAAGGCTTCGGCTTCTCCAACGATGCGCCGACGACGCTGGGCGTCCCGTCGTTCCGTGCCGTCCGCTTCCCGGTGTCGGCGGATCGCCGCACCGTCCGCATCAAGATGCGCTACAGCCGCTGATGTAGCGGGATTGGCGGCACCGGCCGCATTTTTTGCGGCGGACCGTTGTCAAATGACAACAAATTCCCATTTCGCGCCTTACTCGGGTCTCATTACGGCCCAATGAAACTAATGTGACGTATAGATGTCTGTGGAAACGGGGAACTGTTTTGCGCCAGTTTTTTGATCCGTTGCGGCAAAAGCCGGTGGCCGATATCGCGCCGAAGCTCGCCCGCACCCGGGGTGAGACGGGCGTGGTGCTGCCCTGGCCGGGCGGCGCGGCAGTCCGTGCCCGCCGGCTGCGCCCCGCGGACGAGATTCGCGCCGGCGTGATCGCCAATGCGCGCGCGCACCGCAACCACAAGAACGGCCTCCAGTTCGAGGGCACCGACGACGTATTCTACGCCTCGCCGCGCACGCGCGTCGCGCTCGAGCGGACGCTGGTCGACTTCGCGGCCGAGGGCGTCAACCTGCTGATCGTCGACGGCGGCGACGGCACCGTCCGCGACGTGATCACCGCGGCGGCCAAGGTGTTCGACGACATGCCGAAGCTCGCGGTGATCCCGTCGGGCAAGACCAATGCACTCGCCTACGACCTCGGCATCCCCGAGGAATGGACGGTGGAGGCGGCGCTGCAAGCGGCGCGTGCCGAGCGGTTCGCGACGCGCGCGCCGATCGAGATCGAGCGGATCGGCACGTCGGAGCCGGCATTGCGCGGCTTCCTGTTCGGTGCCGGCGGCTTCGTGCGCGCGACCGAGCTTGCCCAGCGCACGCACAAATGGGGCGCCTTCAACGGCGTCGCGGTCGGCTTGTCGCTCGCCTGGAGCATCGCGCAGACGCTGTTCGGCGGCGCGGGCAACGCCTGGCGCCGCGGCGATCGGATGCGCATCCGCCGCGAGGACGGTTTCGAGGTCGATCGCTCCTTCTACATCCTGTTCCTGTCGACGCTGGAGCGGATGCCGCTCGGCCTCAAGCCGTTCGGCCGGCCGCGCCCCGGCCTCAAGGGCCTCGCGGTCGACGCACCGCCCGCCAAGCCGCTGGTCGCCTTCGGGCCGCTGCTGATGGGGTCGGAGGCGGCTTGGCTCGACGATTGGGGCTATCACCGCGCCGATCCGGGGCCGTTCGAGCTGACGCTGGACGGCGACTTCGTGCTCGACGGCGAGCAGTATCGCGGCGGCGAGCTCGCGATCCGCGCCGGCGCGCCGCTGCAGTTCGCGGTGCCGTGAACGCGCCGCTCGTCGAGGTCATTGCCGAGGAGCTGAACGCTCCGGTCCCTGCCGAGGTGAGGGCCGCGGCGGCCGCACTTGCGCACAAGCCGGGTGTGCTGGCGGTACTGTTCTACGGATCGGTGCTGCGGACCGGCGACTTCGACGGCGTGCTCGATTTCTACGTGCTGACCGACGGCATCCGGAGCCGCGGCCTGCGCGCACTCGCCACGCGCTGGCTGTGGCCGGACGTGAGCTATGTCGAGACCCCGGTCGGCACGCGGATGATCCGCGCCAAGGTGGCGACCATGCCGATCGACACCTTCCGCACCGCGGTCGACGGCCGGTCGCTCGATACCACCATCTGGGCGCGCTTCACCCAGCCGGCCGCGCTCGTCTGGGCGGCGGATGCGGCGGTAGCGCGGCGGGTGATCGAGGCGGTGGCGGCGGCGGTGACGACCGCGGCGCGTTTCGCGGCCGTGCTGGGCCCCGAGCGCGGCGAAGCAGCCGATTATTGGAGCGCATTGTTCCGCCAGACCTACACCGCCGAGTTCCGCGTCGAGCGGCCCGGACGCGAACGCCAGATCCTCGCCTATCATCCCGAGCGCTACGACAGGCTGCTGCCGCTGGCATGGGACGCGGCAGGGATCGGCCATGCGCGTGACGCCATCGGCGTGCTGGTGCCGTCGGTGCCGTCGGACATGCGCCGGACGGTGACGCGTGCCTGGCGGGCGCGCCGGCGTGCCGGCAAGCCGCTCAATGTCGCGCGCCTGGTCAAGGCGGCCTTCACCTTCGAGGGCGCCACCCGCTACGCGCTGTGGAAGCTCGAGCGCCATACCGGCGTCCAGCTGCCGCTGACGCCGTGGCGCGAGCGGCACCCGATCCTCGCCGCGCCCGGCGTGCTCTGGCGGGTGTGGCGCGGCACGCGTATATCGCCCGCACGATGAGCTTCAACGCGCTGGTACTGGCCGGATCGCGCGGCGGCGCCGATCCGGTGGCGGACTATGCCGGCGTCTCCGACAAGGCGCTGATCCCGATCGGCGGCGAGACGATGCTCGCGCATGTGATCGGCGCGCTGCGCGAGGCCGGCGCCGCGCGGATCGCGGTCTCGGCGTCGAGCGAGGCGGTCAAGGCCCATGCGGCGGCGCTCGGCGTGGAGGTGCTGGGCGCCGCCGGCGGGCCGAGCCTCAGCACGCGGCAGGGGCTCGACCGGCTCGCTGCGCCGCTGCTGGTGACGACCGCCGATCATGCGCTGCTCGAGCCGCAATGGGTCCGCCAGTTCCTCGCCGACGTGCCCGCCGGCGCCGATGTCGCCGCCCTACTCGCCCGCCGCGAGACGATCGAGCGCGACGCCGCCGGCACCAAGCGCACCTATCTGCGCTTCGCCGACGGCGAATGGTCGGGCTGCAATCTCTTCCATCTGGCGACCCCGGCAGCGGGGGCGGCGATCGACCTGTGGCAGACGGTGGAGCGCGACCGCAAGCGGCCGTGGCGGATCGTGCGGCGGCTGGGGACGGGCATGCTGCTCCGCTACGTCACCGGGCGCCTGTCGCTCGCCGAGGCGCTCGCCCGGCTGGGCGCCGCCTGCGGCGTTCGCGCCGCGGTGGTGGAGGCGCGCTACGGCCTGGCCGCGGTGGACGTCGACAAGCCCGCCGACCTGGACTTCGTCCGCGCGCTCAAGCGCTGAGGCGCTCCAGCGCGTCGAGGATCGGGCGCTGGCTCGGCAGGATCATCGCGCGTGCCTCGACAAGGCCGAACCAGCCGGCGCGGTCGACCTCGGGAAATGTCTGGCGCCGGCCCGAGCGCGGCGGCCATTCGATCTCGAAGCTGTTGCTGCGGACTTCGGCGACGTCGAGATCGCCTTCGAGCGCGAAAGCTTCGACCCATTTGCCGCCGGCCTGACGGATGCGGCACAGCGGCTGCGGCGATCCGGCGGGGCGGATGCCGAGTTCCTCCTCGAACTCGCGCAGTGCGGCTGCCGCCGCGGTTTCGCCGGCCTCGATCAATCCCTTGGGGATCATCCACGCGCCTTCATGTCTGTTCGCCCAGAAGGGACCGCCGGGATGGATCAGCAGCACCTCCAGCCGCTCGCGCCTGCGCCACAGGAGGATGCCGGCGCTTTCCTGGGCCACGCGGTCACTCGCCGATGAGGTGGAGCGCGATCGAGCGCCGGTGCGGCCGGCGGCGGTGCTCGAACAGATAGATGCCCTGCCAGGTGCCGAGCGTCAGCCGCCCCTCGATCAGCGGAATCGCCAGCTGCACGCCGGTGAGCGCGGCCCTGAGGTGCGCGGGCATGTCGTCCGGCCCCTCGTCGTCATGTTCGTAGGCGGCCGGATCCTCGGGCGCGATGCGGGCGAAATAGGCCTCCATGTCGCGCCGCACCGCCGGCGCGGCGTTCTCCTGGATCACGAGCGAGGCAGAGGTATGGCGGCAGAACAGCGTCAGCAGCCCCTCGCGGATCGCCGATTCCCGGACCCAGCGCTCCACCGCGAAGGTGATCTCGACGAGGCCCTGCCCCTCGGTGGCGACCTCGATCATGTCCGTCTTCTGTCTCATCCCATCTCCATCGTACGAGTGCCGCCGATCGATCCATCGCATCGCCGCGATCCATCGTCTTGAAGCGCCGATCGCACTGCCTACCTTTCTATCGCCGGGCGTCGATCCGGGCCCGGGCCTCGCGATCGATGGCGTCGGGCGTTCTCCCACTCCCTCGCAATCGCAGATGCCGTGCCCCGGCGTGCGGCCTAATTGCTCTGCAAGGCATGAGGAGAGGATCATGGCGAGAGAATTGGCACCCTGGGACCGTGAGCGCGAGAGCCGCCAGCTCGGCAGCTATGGGCGTGAGCCGAGCCCGTTCTTCACGCTGCGCCGCGAGCTCGACCAACTGTTCGACGACGTCTTCCGCGGCTGGAACCTGCCGGCGATCGGTGGCGACCGGAACCGCGGCTGGCCGTCGCTGGAGGTGAGCGAGACCGACAACGAGATGCGCATCACCGCCGAGCTGCCGGGCATGACCGAGAAGGACGTCGACCTCGGCATCGAGGACGGCGTGCTCACCATCCGCGGCGAGCGTCGGCAGGAAGAAGGCGACCAGTCCCGCGGCTACACCGAACGCTATTACGGCAAGTTCGAGCGCCGCCTGTCACTGCCGCGCGGCATCGACGAGGACAAGGCCGAGGCGCGTTTCGAACATGGCGTGCTGACGGTGACGCTGCCCAAGGGGCCGGAGGCCGAGCGCGGCCGCCGCATCCCGATCAACGCCGACACGCGGCACTGAGGCTCGGGGAGGCGCGCCCGTTCTCACGGGGCCTCCCCTCCCTTTTCAGGAGACCGACGATGGCGGACGTGATCGGCTGGAAGCTCGACCGCGACGAGCGCGCGGTGCTCCTCGAGCGCTTTCCGCCGCATTGGCCGGAGGTGGTGGCGGACCATGTGACGCTGCGGTCGGGCGCGGGCCCGGACGATCCGCTGCCCGAGCCGGCCATCGGCGAGATCGTCGGCATCGCCGACGACGGCGCCGGGGTGGAGGCGATGGCGGTGCGGATCGACGGCACCACCGACCGGCCCGACGGCAGCACCTATCACATCACCTGGTCGCTCGGCCGCGGCCGCGAGGCGATCGAGAGCAACGACGTGCTCGCGAAGCAGGGATGGACACCCGTTGCGGAACCGGTGCCCGTCACCTTGCTTCCGGCCCGCTGGCCCAGCGGTTCTGCGCCGAAAGGTGCCTGATCTCCGTTCCCCCGCGGCGCCGGAGTTGTTCCGCGGCCGGCGATAAGGCATAATGTAACCGTTTCCAGAGCCCGGCCCGGAGTTCAGCGGCGTCGGGACGATAATGGCGGATATGCGGACCCTAACCGGTCCGGCCGCGTTCTGGAGCGTCGGAGGAGACATGCCTGTTCACGCGCGTATCAGTGTTCGTGCCGCGCTGCTGCTGAGCGCGGCAGTCCTGCCGGCGGCGCCCGCGTTCGCGCAGGCCGAACCCGCCACCCCGGCGCCGACCCCGACGCCCGCCCCGACCGCCCCGCCTCAGGCGGAGGCTCAGGCCCAAGCCCAGTCTCAACCTCAGACGGCCGCTCCCGCCTCGTCCGCGGACCCGCAGGACTATACGCAGGACATCGTCGTCACCGGCCAGACTTCGCGCGACCGTCCGCTGATCACCTCCTCGGCCGACATCACCTTCGCCACGCGCGAGGACCTCGACCGCCGCGCGCCGCGCTCCACGGCCGACATGCTCGAGCTGGTGCCGGGCATCTTCGTCGAAGGAACGGCGGGCGAGGTCTCCAACAACTATTCGGTCCGCGGCCTCCAGGGCGGCGGCCAGCGCTTCGTCCAGCTCGAGGAGGACGGGATGCCCGTGCTCTATCAGGGCGGCGGCGCCGACTTCTTCTTCGCGCAGGACCTCACCATCGACCGGCTGGAGGCGGTGAAGGGCGGCTCGTCGGGCGTGCTGACGGTCAACGGCGCGGGCGCGACGATCAACTTCATCTCGCGCAAGCCCAACTTCAAAGAGGCGGAGGGCATCGCCAAGGTCACCGCCTACGACTACGGCCTGAAGCGCGCCGACCTCTATTATTCCGCGCCGATCGCCGACAATCTCGCCTTCAGCGTCGGCGGCTATTTCCAGAGCAGCCCGGGCGTCCGCAAGAACCCGTTCGACTATGACGGCTATCGCGTGAAGGCGATGCTCGAATATCGCTTCGACGACGGGGGATATGTCCGGCTGACCGGCAAGATCGGCGATCTCAAGACCGCCTATTACGCCGGCATGCCCTATGCCTACAACAACGGCGATCCGGACGGGGTGCCGGGGCTCGATCCGCAGAAGGACAATATCGGCGGCGACGCCTTCTCCCGCATCTCGGTGCCGGTGTCGAACTTCGTCGACAGCGACGGCTTCCGCGACTTCCGGTACACCCAGGGCGTGCGCAGCAAGACCAAGCAGCTCCGCATCGACTTCGAGAAGCCGGTCGCGGACGGGCTCGAGCTGTTCGCCCACAGCCGCTATCTCGATCTCAGCTACGACTTCAACGGCCTCTTCCCCGGATCGGGCACCGGCAACGGCGGCCTCGCCAGTGCGGTCGATTATCTGACGCCGGAGTCTTCGCCGCTCGATCGGGTGAGCGTCATCGACGGGATGAGCTTCCTCGATCGCGGGCTGACCGCCTTCCCCGCCGCCGCGCGTCTCGGCATCAAGAACCTGCGTACCGGGGAGGTCATCGGCGCGAACCAGACCGATGCGCTGAACGCATTGAACGGCAACGGCTTCCTCCAGCAGACCGTGCTCAACCACGATTATCTGAAGGGCCACGACTTCGGCCTGAACGTCGGCGCGCGCTGGGAGATGGAGAGCGGGTCGTTCAAGAACTCGCTGACCTTCGGCGTCCAATATTACGACGTCAGCCGCAAGCAGAACCAGTCGGCGGTCGGGACGGTGGTCAACGACGTCCGCAACAACAGCGACATTTACGACATCGTCGCGCTCGATGCGAACAACAACGTCGTCGGCACGTTGAGCGACAACGGCCTCATCTCCTACGGCGACTGGGGCGTCGGCATCCGCGAGCGCGACGACAAGTCCTTCTCGCTCTACGCCAATGACGAGCTGCAGATCGGCGACAATCTCCACCTGGACGCGGGCGTGCGCTGGGAAAGCGACTCCGCGGTGTTCCGCGACGGCCGCGCCGCCGCGGTCAACCCGCCGCCGCCGTCCGGCGCAGGCGTCGTCCTTCCCGCGCCGGGCTCGACCTGGGACGGCACGTTCAACGTGACGCGCCGCACGCAGGAGAAGGTCGCCTGGACGGTCGGCGCCAACTACCGCATCACGCCGAACCTCGCCGTCTATGCGCGCTATGCGCTCGGCTTCCAGACCAACAACACCGATCCGATCACCGAGATCGAGCTCTACGAGGCCGGCGTGCGCTACCAGCTCGGCCGCTTCGTCAGCGCCTCGGCGACGGTGTTCCGCACCAACTTCAACGACCAGTTCTACAATTTCATCAGCCCGACCGACCCGACCCAGCTCGACACCTTCCTGGCGGACCTCAGGACCACCGGCGTCGAGGTCGACGTCGCGGTGCGCCCGGTCAACTGGTTCTCCATCGACTTCGCCGGCGTGTTCCAGAAGCCCAAGCTGCAGAACCTGACGCTGAACGGCGTGGCGCAGCCGACCTACAGCGGCAACCGGCCCGAGCGCACCCCCTCGACGCTCTACACGATCACCCCGACCTTCAAGCTGCCGGGCGGCCTCGGCGAGGTCTATGCGCGCTACAAATATATCGGGAAGATCTTCGCCGATTCCGGCAACGGCGTCGCGCTGCCCGGCTATGGCGTGACGGGGGCGGGCATCAGCCTCAACATCACCGAGCGGCTGCAGGTGAGCTTCGACGCCGACAACATCTTCAACGTGATGGGCCTGACAGAGGGCAACCCGCGCCAGGGCCAGACGCAGAACGCGGATTCGGGCTTCTTCTACGCCCGCGGCATCGTCGGGCCGACCTATGGCGGCACGGTGACGCTGAAATTCTGATGGGGAGGCAGGCGCGGGGAGCCGCGGGAAGAGTTAGGGCCGGAGTGGGCCTGGGGCTGGTGGCGGGGCTGTGCCTGATCGCGGCAGGCGATTCCGGCATGGCCTCGCCCCCACAGGCGAGCGGCACGCCCGAGCTCAGCTATCAATTGACCGAGGGGCAGAACCTCAACGCCTTCGTCCGCGACGGCCAGGTCGCCGCGCACCTGCTGCTGCGCTCGGGAGCCGACCCGCGCATCCTCGTCGCCTTCCCGGCAGGGAACAGCGGCGTGGGCCTCTGGTTCGACCGCGTGGCGGCGCCGGCGAGCTGGCGGCTGGAGCGCGCTCCGGAGCCGGTGACGCTGGCCGACGGCCGCGGCCGCCCGCTCTACGGCATCCGCGCGGCGGCGAGCGTCACCGCGCCGCGGCTGACGGTGAAGCAGGCGGTGCTCTCCAACGTCCGCTTCCTGCGCGACTATCAGGCGATCGGCAAATTCCCGCCCGAGGTCGCGGCGCCGATGCGGAGCGAGGGGAGCCGCATCCTCTACGCCCGCGACCGGCTCGACGGCGCGCCGGGCTACCGGCTCGAGCTCAACGTGCTGGAGGGGCGGGTCGACGGCGGCACGATCACCGCCGCGCCGGGCGGCCGCATCCGCCTGGAGATCGTCGCGGCGAGCGGCGACACGCCGCTGACCGGCCTCACCTTGCCCGAGCTGCTCAACGACCGCGCCGCCGACGATCCGGCCGCGCGCGACGCGCTGCATTTCCTGAGCTATCGCGAGAAGTTCCTCGCCGGATCGTGGCGGTTCGACACCTATTTCGGCCGCGACACGCTGATGTCGGTGCGGCTGCTGATGCCGGTGCTCCAGCCGGCCGCGGTCGAGGCCGGGCTCGGTGCGGTGCTGGCGCGGCTCAACGACCGGGGTGAGGTCGCGCACGAGGAGGGCCTGTCCGAATTCGCCGTCGTCGAGCACCGCCGCAACGGCGGCAGCGGCGACGTGCCGACCCTCGACTATGCGATGATCGACGACGACTTCATGCTCGCGCCGGTGGCGGCAAGCTATCTCCTCGATCATGCCAAGCCCGACCCGGCCCGTGCCTTCCTCGCCCGCGACGTCCCCAGCGCGGCGAAGCCCGGCACCGCCGAGCCCGCGGGCAAGGCGCTGGTGCGCAACCTGCGCTACGTGCTCGAACAGGCGCGCCCCTTCGCCGACGCCCCCGAGATCGCGAATCTCGTGTCGCTGAAGCCCGGCCGGATGACCGGCGAATGGCGCGACAGCGAGGAGGGGCTGGGGCGCGGCCGCTATCCCTTCGACGTCAATGCGGTGTTCGTGCCCGCCGCGCTCGATGCGATCGACCGCCTCGCCCGCGCCGGGTTGCTCGACGCCTATCTCGCCGCCGACGACCGCGCCGCCTTCGCGCGGGCGCGGGCGATGGCCGAGGCATGGCGCAGCCGCGCGCCCGCACTGTTCCGGGTCTCGGTCCCGGCCGCCACCGCGGCGGCGAGCATCCGCGACTATGCCGCGCGCGCCGGCGTCCCCGCCCGGCCGGCGCTGGCGGCGCTGGGATCGGCGCCGCTCACCTTCCATGCCATCTCGCTCGACGAAAAGGGCGCGCCGGTGCCGATCGTCAATTCCGACGAGAGCTTCGCATTGCTGTTCGGCGATCCCTCGCCGGCCGATCTCGATACCTTCGTCGGCGCGATCATGCGGCCGTTCCCGGCCGGGCTGATGACCGACGTCGGCCTGCTCGTCGCCAATCCGGCGCTGGCGGGGAGCGAGGCGCAGGCGCGCTTCACCCCCGCCGCCTATCACGGGACGGTGGTGTGGTCGTGGCAGCAGGCGCTGCTCGCCGCCGGGCTCGAGCGCCAGCTCGCGCGGCGCGATCTGCCGGCGGCGACGCGGACGCGGCTCGCGGAGGCGCAGGCCCGGCTGTGGCGCGCCATCTCCGCGACGCGCGCGGTGCAGAGCTCGGAGCTCTGGTCCTGGACCTATGAAGGTGGCCGCTACCGCGTGGTGCCGTTCGGCGCCGGCAAGCAGGACGTCGACGAATCGAACGCCGCACAGCTGTGGAGCACGGTCTATCTTGCGGTGCGGCCGCCGGCTTCTCTTCGTTAGAGCGGTTTGCGGAAAACCTACCCCACCTTCGTCACCCCGGACTTGTTCCACCGGGCGACCAGGCATTGGTTTCAAGGTTCGAGCTGGAACCTCGACGCCGGTCTCTGTGGAGAAGTGGATGCCGGAACACGTCCGGCATGACATTTCGGATTTATGGCAGGCCGGTCAGAATCGATAGGCCAGGAACAGCCCGCCCGTCCACTGATCGTCCGATCCGCGCAGGCGGACCAGCGGCGCGTCCTTGGCGTCGTTGAGCAGACGGGAGTAGCCGCCGATCGCGGAGACCACCCAGTGACGGCTCAGCTGATAGTTGAGGTTCAGCCCCGCGCCGACGTCCTTGATGCCGCCTTCGGCCCGGTAGACGGGCAGGCCGCTCGCCACCGACTGGGTGGGGGAGACGCTGAAATAGCTGCTCATATATTTGCGGTCGGCCCAGCTCGTGCGCGCACTGACCGAGGCATTGAGCCGCTCGGCCAGGTTGAAGCGGAGGCCCGCCTCGCCCTCGACGACCACGCCGTCATGGCCGCCCGCCACGTCCTTGCCTCCCGCCACGCGCAGGAAGGCGTTGCCGTACTCGATCGCGAGCGCGCCGCCGACCTCGATGGCCAGATCGACGTCGCCGAGGCCCTTCAGGTCGGCGTTGCGGTCTTCCGGCCGGTCGCGGCGGAAGCGCGCCATCGGGCCGATGTTGATCTTGAGGTCGTCGCTGGGCTTGAGCCGGACCAGGTTGACGCCGAGCTCCGGCCCGCGGACGTAGAAGAGATCGCGATAGCTGATCGAGATCGCCGGGAACGGGAGGAGGTCGTGATCGTCCGATCCCTCATAGTCGGGCGTATAGATCGCGCCGGCGCCGACCGTCACCTGCCAGTCGCCGCCCTCCTGCGATTGCGCCTGTGCCCGGGCCTCGCCCGCCGCGGACGCGGTGGCGACGGGCACCGCGAGCAGGAGGAACGCATGGCGCCATGCCGGGCGCGAGGGGAAGGCGGGACGCGTTGCGTACATGGGGAGGCTCCGTCGGTTGGTGCCCTGCGCCTATACGTCGCGCACGCCGGTCCGGGATTTCCCAGAGGTGTCGAGATATTTCAGATTGTTACGGATGCAGACTCGGTTCCGGCGCCACGCTAAGGCTCCTGAAATGGCCCGCCAGGAACAGCCGCATATCCTGATCGTCGACGACGACCGCCAGATCCGCACGATGCTGGCGCGCTATCTCGGCGACAACGGCCTGCGCGTGACCAGCGCCGCCGACGGCCGCCAGATGGGCGAGCTCACCGGCCGCTACCGGTTCGACGTAGTCGTGCTCGACGTGATGATGCCGGGCGACGATGGCTTCACCCTGTGCCAGCGCCTGCGCGCCACCAGCACCGTGCCGATCATCCTGCTGACCGCGCGCGGCGACGACACCGACCGCGTGATCGGGCTGGAGCTCGGCGCCGATGATTATGTGCCCAAGCCCTTCAACCCGCGCGAGCTGCTCGCCCGCATCCGCGCCGCCCTCCGCCGCGCCGCGATGAGCGCCGCGCCGCCGCGCGAGCACGCCGCCGGCCGCGTCCGCTTCGCCGGCTGGACACTCGACACCGGCCGGCGCACCCTGATCTCGCCGGCCGGCTCGCTGGTCGAGCTCACCACGGGCGAGTTCGACCTGCTGGTCGCCCTCGTCCAGCATCCGCAGCAGGTGCTGAGCCGCGACCAGCTGCTCGACTATGTCCACGGCCGCTCGAGCCTCAACATCGACCGCAGCATCGACGTGCAGGTGAGCCGCCTCCGCCGCAAGGTCGAGGCCGACCCGCAGGCGCCGGCGCTGATCAAGACCGTGCGCAATGGCGGCTATTTCTTCTCCGCCGCGGTTGAGCCGGACATGGCGGCGTGAAGCTGAAGCTCTCGATACGCCTGGCGATCGCCATCGTGCTGGCGGTGACCGCCTCTTTCCTGTTCGACCAGGTGCTGCGCGTGCTGATCCCGCCGTCGCCGGTCTTCGTGGTCCAGCGGTCGTGGCTCGTCGATGCCGTCGTCCAGGCCCGTGACGGCTCCCTCGGCGCGGATCGGGCACGCTTCCTCGACATCGCGTCTTATCCGGAACCGCCCTTCTCCCAAGGCGGCAAGGCCGCGCAATTCGCCGACGACTTCCGGTCCTCGCTGGCACGCGCGCTGCGCAGGAGCGAAGCCGATGTCCGCGTCCGGGCGGACACGTTCAGCGACGTGCTCTGGGAACGCTCGCCCAGCACCCCGACGGGGATCATTCCCACAATGCCGACCCTCCTGGGGAGGACCGATATCCCGACCCGCGACGGCGCGGTGCTCGGCCGGCTGGAGATCGCCGTGCGCCGGGACGGCGGGCAGTGGCTGGTCATCCGTCCGCACCAGACCCGCGACACCCTCTCGCACTATCTCCGCAATGCGCTGGAGAGCGCCGGCAATCTGCTCATCCTCGCGGTCTTCTCGATCTGGATGGCGCGGAGCATCGCGGTGCCGCTCGGTCGCCTCGCCAGCGCGGCGGAGCGGTTGGGGCGGGAGCGCGAGCCGACGCTGATCACCGGGATGCGCCTGCCCGAATTCGCGGCGATCGCCGACACGTTCAACGCGATGCAGCTGCGGCTCAAGCGCTACGTCGACGAGCGGGTGCAGATGCTCGCCGCCATCTCGCACGACCTCAGGACGCCGCTCACGCGCCTGCGCCTGCTCGCCGAATATGTCCCCGACGAGGAGCAGCGCACCCAGCTCAAGTCCAACGTCGCGGAGATGGAGACGATGGTCGCCGACGCGCTCGCCTTCATGCGCGGCGAGGCGCGGCGCGAGCCGATGGAGGCGGTCGATCTCGCCTCGCTGCTGATCAGCCTCGCCGATACCTGCAAGGACATGGGCGAGGACGTCGCCTATGAGGGGCCCGATCACTTCGACATCCGCTGCCGCCCGGGGGCGATGCGGCGCGTGTTCGACAATCTGGTCGCCAATGGCTGCCGCTACGGCGGCAGCGTGCGGATCGCGCTCCGCGGCGCGGGGGAACGCGTCGTGATCGACGTGAGCGATCCCGGCCCCGGCATCGCGCCCGAGGATGCCGAGCGCGCCTTCGCGCCGTTCGAGCGGCTCGATAGCTCGCGCAGCCGCGAGACCGGCGGCACCGGCCTCGGCCTGTCGATCAGCCGCGACATCGTGCGCGACCATGGCGGCGAGATCGCCTTCGACCGCGCGGGCGGCCGCTTCACCGTCCGCGTCGCGCTACCCGCCGGGGCAAGGCCGATCGCGGCGGTTCATGATGATCCGATCAGCTCGGCCAAAGCCTTGTCGTGACCGGGCTGCGCGGCGGCCGCCTGCGCGACCGCCTCGCTGATCCGGCGGAGCTGCGTGCGGTTGACCTCCGCGTCGATCGTGTCGGCGACGGGATGGTAGCCCTCGGCCAGGATGCCCTGGCCGTTCAGCACCGCGAGCCAGCTCGCGTCGCGGAACAGCTCGTCGGCGCCGATCATCAGCCGGCCGGAGCGGCGGTATTGCTCCTCGCGCTCCACCAGCGTCTCCGGCAGCGCCATGTGCCGGCAGTGCGCCCACAGCGGCTCGGACCGGCCCTCGGTGGCATGATAGTGGAGGATCAGCAGGTCCTTGATATTGTCCATGTCGGCGGTGAACAGCGCGTCGAACCGTGCCGCCAGGGCAGGGTCGCAGCTGCGGTCCGGAAACAGCGAGAGCAGCTTGGCGATGCCGCTCTGGATGAGGTGGATGCTGGTCGATTCGAGCGGCTCGAGGAACCCCGCGGACAGGCCGACCGCGACGACGTTGCCGATCCACGCGCGCCGGCGCCGCCCTGCGGTGAAGCGCAGGAAACGCGGCTCGGCCAGCGGCTCGCCGTCGAGGTTGGCGAGCAAGTTCGCGGCCGCCTCGTCGTCGCCCAGGAACGCGCTGGCGTAGACAAGGCCGTTGCCGGTGCGGTGCTGGAGCGGGATGCGCCATTGCCACCCTGCTGGCCGCGCGGTGGATCGCGTGTAGGGTGTCGTCCCGGCGATGCGCGCTGAGGGAACCGCGACCGCGCGGTCGCAGGGCAGCCAGTGCGACCAGTCGTCGTAGCCGGCCTTCATCTCGCCCTCGATCAGCAGCGCGCGGAAGCCCGAGCAGTCGACGAACAGCTCGCCCGCCAGCCGGTCGCCGCGCTCGGTGGTCAGCGCGGTGACGAAGCCGGTCTCGGGATGCCGCTCGACCGTGGCGAGCTTGCCCTCGACACGCACCACGCCGGCCGCCTCCGCCAGGGCGCGCAGGTGGCGCGCATAGAGGCTGGCGTCGAAATGATAGGCATAGCCGAGCGTCGACAGGATCGAGCGCGGATCGCTCGCCGGCTTGGCGAAGCGGTTCTCCAGCGCGAGCCGCGTCGCGAGCGAGAAGGCGGAGAGCGGCAGGTCGAGCCCCTCCGCCTGCGCCTTGAGCCAGCGGTGATGGAAGGCGACGCCGGGCAGCGGCACGCCATATTGGCCGAACGGGTGGAGATAGCGATGGCCGGGCCGCGTCCAGTCGACGAACTCGATGCCGAGCTTGAACGTCGCCCTGGTCGCGCGGAGGAAGGCGGGCTCGTCGAGGCCGATCAGCTGGTTGAACCAGTGGATCGTCGGGATCGTCGCCTCGCCGACGCCGACGATGCCGATCTCCTCCGATTCGACCAGCGTGACGGAAAGCTGCCGGCCGAACGTCCGGGCCAGCGCCGTCGCGGTCATCCACCCCGCCGTGCCGCCGCCCAGGATCACGACACGGCCGATCCGCTCCTCTCCGTCCGGTCCGGTCCGCGAACCCATGGTCCTACCTGTCGTCACGCCTAAGGCTCATCCTGCCCCATAATCGGCTCCGACATCCAGCCCGGCTTTCAGGACGTGACCACCTCCGCCGGCGCGCCGTTCACGCGCACCCGGTCGAGCGTCAGGTTGCGGACGCCGCGGGCGATCAGCTTCGCCCGCTCGGGATCGAGCAGCGTCACGTCGATGTCGCGCAAGGTGATGTCCGAGATCGCGGTGGTGGCATTGCCCGAGATGTTGCCGAAGCCGCGCGTGGTGCCGCGCACGTCCTCGATCACCACGTCGCGGATGATCGCGCCGGGCGGTCGCGCCGGCACCTTGGTGCCGTGGGTGAAGCGCGCGTTGACGATCAGCCCGATCGGAGGATCGCCGGCGCCGAAGTTCGGATCGGTCATGCCGTAGAACACTTCGCCGTTATGCCAGCGCGCGAAAGGGGTCGGTGCCGGTGAGAGGCGGATGCCGCGCACGCGGAGCCCCTCATAGACCTGCCCCGGCGTGTCGGGACGCACCTTGAACCGGATCGTCGGCATGTCGCCGAGGTTGGTGATCCGCTCGACCTTCACATCGCGGATGATCGTCCCGTTGGTGCCATAGGTGACACAGCCGAGCCCGGCTTCGAACACGCAGTCGTGGATGTGGATACGTTCGACCGGCGGCGCCTCGGCATAGGCGGCGGCGTCGGGGCCCTGCGTGCCCTTGAGCGCGATGCAATCGTCGTCGACCGAAAAGCGGCAGTGACGGATGGTGACGTCCTGGCAGCTGTCGACATCGATGCCGTCGCTGCTCGGCGCGCGGATGTGATGCGGAACCTCGAAGCGCGCGTCCTCCACCACTGCGCGCCGGCAGCGGTAGAGGTGCAGGTTCCAGAAGGCGGCATCCTTGAAGGTGACGCCGCTGACCAGCACGTCGTCGCAATCCTGGATGAAACAGATCTGTGGGAAGTGATAATAGACCCGCCGCCCCTCGACGCTTTCCTCGGGCGTCTGGAAGAAGCGCCGCCAGAAGGGTTCGCCGTGGCCGTCGAGCGTGCCGGGCCCGACGATCCTGAGGCCGTGGTTGCCCCGCGCGTTGACCAGTGCCATCCGCAGCGCTTCGGGATAAGCCTCGACGAAGCGGCGCAGGACGAGCGGATAGTCTGCGAGATTGGGTGAACCCTTGAGCACCGCGCCCTTGCGCAGCTCCAGCCCGACTCCCGGTTTCAACACGATCGAGCCGCTGACGAAGACGCCCGCCGGCACCACGATCATGCCGCCGCCCGCCGCGGCGCAGGCGTCGATCGCCCTCTGGATCGCGCGGGTGTTCACCGTCCGGCCGTCGGGAATCGCGCCATGGCGGCGGATGTCGAACAGGCGGCCGGCCCGGGCAGGGACCGACAGCCCCGGCATCGCAAGAGCCAGGCTCAGCGCCGGCGCCTGCCCCAGAAGCTCCCGTCGCGATTGCGTCATCCGATTCCCCTCCGTTGCCTCTCTTAGTGCACTGATATAGTAGATACTTGAATAGATATGCCAACGGGATAAGCGATGAGAGAGGTGCGGGTCGAGTTCGAACGACGGACGATGATTCTCGGCCTGTCCGCGGTGTTGGCTACATCACCGGCGCTCGCTACGGCTGCGGGCGTTCACGGGTCGGTCCACGACGTGCGGCGCTATGGCGCGCGCGGGGACGGCCGCAGCATCGACAGCCCGGCGATCAACCGCGCCATCCGCGACGCCAGCCGCGCCGGCGGCGGGACGGTGCTGGTGCCGGCGGGGCGCTATCTCTGCTTCTCGATCCGGCTGCTCGACAACGTGACGCTGCTGCTCGCGACCGGATCGGTGATCGAGGCGGCGGACCCCGCTGTGCATGGCGCCCGCTACGACCCGCCCGAGAACGACCTCGAGGAGCAGTTTCAGGACTTCGGGATCACCCATGTCCACAACAGCCTGATCTACGGCGACGGCGCATCCAACATCGCGATCATCGGCCGCGGGATGCTGCATGGCGTGGGGCTCGACCGCGAGGGGCCGGGCGACCGCTGGCACGGGCGGCCCGGCTGGCAGTCGCCCGCCGCGCTCGGGCTCAGCCCGCGCGAGGCGCGGCTCCGCGATCCCAAGGAGCAGGCGGCGGTAGGGCGCGCCAACAAGACGATCGGCCTGATGCGCTGCCGCAATGTGCGGCTGCGCGACTTCACCATCCTTCGGGGCGGCCATTTCGGCGTGATCGCCCACGGCGTCACCAACATGGCAATCGAGGGCCTGACCGTCGACACCGACCGCGACGGCATTGACATCGACTGCTGCCGCGACGTGCGCGTGACCGGCTGCGTGGTCAACGCGCCCAAGGACGACGCGATCGTGCTCAAGAGCAGCTATGCTCTCGGCCGCAAGGTCGCGTGCGAGGACGTGACCGTCTCCGGCTGCAGGACGATGGGCTATGCGATGGGCTCGCTGCTCGACGGCAGCTATCGTCCATCCGACTATCGCGCGCCGGACAAGATCGGCGTGCTCGGCCGCATCAAGCTCGGCACCGAGAGCAACGGCGGCTTCCGCAACATCCGGATCGTCGACTGCACCTGCGAGAACAGCCGCGGCATCCTGATGGGCGTGGTCGACGGCGGCACGCTGGAGGACGTGCTCGTCTCCGGCATCATCATGCGCGACCCGGTCAACCATCCGCTGTTCGTCCGCCAGGCCGCGCGCCTTCGCGCTCCGGCGGGGACGCCGGTCGGCCAATGCCGCCGGATCAGGTTCAGCGACATCACCATATCCGGGGCCGATCCCCGCTTCCCCTGCGGCGTCGCCGGCATCGCCGACGCGCCGGTGGAGGACGTGAGCTTCACCGACATCGACGTCACCCACCGCGGCGGCGGCACCGCCGCGGATGCGGCGCGCGTGCCGCCCGACCGGCGCGAGACCAGCCTGGAGGTCAGCTTCATGGGCCCGCTGCCGGCACTCGGCCTGTTCGCGCGGCATGCCCGGCGCCTCGCGCTCAGGAACGCGACCTTCCGTACCGAGGCGCCGGATGCGCGGCCCGCCGTGGTGCTCGACGACGTCAGGGGCGCGATCGTCGACGGCCTGATCTCTCCTCATACGCGCGAAGGAGCCGTCGCCGCGCAGAACAGCAGCGATATCGCGATCGGCGATGTCCACAGCTTCGCATAAGGGTAACGTCGACTAAGCTCCCTCCGCCGACTACACTCTGGTCAATAATGCCGATTTGAAATATCAATCGGCTGTTAAGATATGGCAGGGGCTATGGCGGCAACTTCGGCAGCGGCGCAGGACAGTTCGGTGGCCGGATCGCAACGGTTGAGCGACCTCGCCTATCGCAAGGTGCTGGAGGGGCTGTTCGACCGCACCGTGCCCGCCGGGGCATTCGTTTCGCAGAACGACCTCGTCAACCTGCTCGGCATCCCCGTGCAGCCGCTCCGCGACGCCCTGCGCGTGCTGGAGGCGGAGGGGGTGCTGACGATCCATCCGCGGTCCGGCATCCAGTTCCTGAAGCCCGACCTGGAGCTCGCGCGCAGCACCTATCAGTTCCGCACGATCATCGAGCGTGCGGCGGCGCGGGCCTATGCCGAGACCGCCGAGGCCGATGTCGTCGCCGGGCTGATCGCCGATCACAAGACGCTGCTCGCCGACATCGAGCGGACGGGCTTCGATGGCGCCGCGCTCGTGCGCCTGGGCGAGCTCGAGGAGCGGCTCCACGGCGGCATGATCGCCAGCCTGCGCAACCCGCTGGTCGAGACCACCTCGCGCCGCCTCAAGAACTACGTGACGCTGATCCGCCTCGATCGCCTCGTCACCCAGCCGCTGGCATTGAGGACGCTGCGCGAGCACCTCGACATCCTCGAAGCGGCGGCGGCGCGCGACGCCGATGCCGCCGAGGCCGCGCTGGTCGGCCATTTCCAGGCGGCGCTGCAGCGCATCCTCGGCATGTTCTGATGCGCATCCTCGACGCGCACCAGCATTTCTGGCGGATCGGCGGACCGGGGCAGAGCTGGCCTGACGCCGAATGGCCGCGGATCCATCGCGATTTCGTACCGGATGACCTGAGGTCGGCCGCGGCGGGCATCGACCTCGTCGGCAGCGTACTGGTGCAGTCGCAGCCGGACGACCGCGACACCGACTGGATGTGCGAGATCGCCGGCGACGACGCGACGGTGAAGGCGATCGTCGGCTGGGTCGATTTCGACCGGCCCGACGCGGCGGCGCGGATCGCCGAGCTGGCGCGCCGGCCAAAGCTGCGCGGGCTGCGGCCGATGCTGCAGGCGATCGACGACCACGACTGGATATTGGCGCCCGAGCGCGCGTCTGCGATCGAGGCGATGATCGCGCACGGCCTTCGCTTCGATGCGCTGATCCAGCCGCGCCACCTCGCGCCGTTGCTGACGTTCGCGAGGCGTTGGCCGGAGCTTCCAATCGTGATCGACCATGGCGCCAAGCCATTCGCCGCGCGTGGCGAGCTCGACCCTTGGCGCGAGGAAATCGCCGCGCTGGCCGAGCTGCCCAATGTCTGGTGCAAGCTCTCGGGCCTGCGCACGGAGCAGGCGCCGGGCCGGCCGGCGGCGGACCTGCAACCCTATGTCGCGCATCTAGTCCAGCATTTCCCCGGCAGGCTGATGTGGGGCAGCGACTGGCCGGTGCTGCTGCACGCCGGCGACAGCTATGCCGACTGGGTCCATACCGCTTATGATCTCGCCGCACCGGTGGATGCGGCGGCACGGGACGAGCTGTTCGTCGGGGCGGCGCGCCGCTTCTACGCGATCGGAGAGGCTGACCTTTGAACTTCGACGATCTGGGCCCGCTCGGCTTCGGTGCCGCGGCGATCGGCAATCTCTACCGCGCGACGCCCGATGAGGATGCCGCCGCCACGGTGCGTGCCGCGTGGGACGCCGGCATCCGTTATTTCGACACCGCACCGCACTACGGCTTCGGCCTCAGCGAGAAGCGGCTCGGCGCGGCGCTGTCCGCGCTCGACCCCGGCGAGAGCGCGATCGTCTCGACCAAGGTCGGGCGGCGGCTGGATCCCCGTCCCGATGCCGATCCCGGCCGGCCGCGCCAGGGCTTCGTCACACCCGAGCCGTTCGAGAGCGTGTTCGACTATTCCTACGACGGGGCGATGCGCTCCTACGAGGCGAGCCGGCAGCGGCTGCGGCGCGAGCGGATCGACATCCTCTACGTGCACGATGTCGGCCGGGCCACCCACGGCGACGATCATCCCCGCCGCTTCGCCGAGTTCCTCGATGGCGGCTACCGCGCGATGCGCGAGCTGCGCGAGGCCGGCGCCGTCGGTGCGATCGGCCTCGGCGTCAACGAATATCAGGTGGTCGAGGAGATGCTGGAGCACGGCGACCTCGACGTCGTGCTGCTCGCCGGCCGCTATACCTTGCTCGAACAGGAGGCGCTCGCCTCCTTCCTGCCCTTGTGCGAGCGGCGCGGCGTCAGGATCGTGATCGGCGGGCCCTTCAACTCGGGCATCCTCGCGACCGGCGTGCGCGGCGGGGGCACGCCCCACTATAATTACGAGCCGGCCCCGCCCGCGATCGTCGAGCGCGTCGCGGCGATCGAGGCGCTGTGCGACCGCCATGGCGTGCCGCTGGCGGCTGCGGCGCTGCAGTTCCCGCTCGCTCACCCGCAGGTGGCGGCGGCGATCCCCGGCATGGGTAGCCCCGATCAGGTCGCGGACGCACGCCGTCTGCTCGCCACGCCCATTCCCGCCACGCTATGGATTGAGCTCAAAGAGCAGGGGCTGATCCGCGCCGATGCACCGGTGCCGTCCGCACAGAAGGAAGACGCATGACCCGCCGCATCTGTCTCGCGCTCGATCTCGTCGACGATGCCGCGCTGATCGCCGAATATGAGCGCTGGCATCAGGTGGGGCACACCCCTCCGCAAGTCATCCAGTCGATCCGCGACGCGGGCATCGACAACATGGAGATCTACCGTGCCGGCGACCGGCTGTTCATGATCATCGACGCCGCCGAGGATTTCTCCGCCGAACGCAAGGCGGCGATGGACGAGGCCAACCCCGCCGTCGTCGCCTGGGAGGAGCGGATGCGGCGGTTCCAGCAGCCGATCCCCGCCGCCACCCCCGGCACGAAGTGGCACGAGATGGACCGCATCTTCCGCCTGACCGAGCACAAGGGGCTCGGCGACTGATCAGCGGCGCACGACGTCGATCGCGGACACCAGCGCCTCGCCGCGGTCGGCGGCGAAGTCGAGCCTGAGCCGGCCGTCCTTCGCCGTCGCCGGCAGCTCGACCGTCACCGCCTTCAGTCCTGCACCCGCGAGCGCCACCGGATCGATGCGGCGCCGCTCGCCGCCGCTCGCGGTGACGGTGAAGACGCGCTTGCCGGCCGCCGTCTCCACCGGATCGAACAGGTGGAGCGTCACTCGATAGTCGCCGTCGGGAAGCGGCAGCGCGTAGCCGAACCGCTGCCCCGCGCGCCAGCTCGCATAGAGCTCGGGCGTCGCCGTCCCGGTGACGATCTTGGGTGGATTGGCGGGCCTGCCGGTCCCGCTGGCGTAGAGCTCGCGCTTGAACGGGTTGAGCGTGAAGCCGGTGCCGCCGGTGAAGAAGTCGTCGGACCCATAGCGCGTCCCGTCGCCGAGGGTCACGCCGGTGAGCGTGCCGGTGCGGACATGGAGCGCATCCTCGGGACCGTCGTAGCGCCAGGTGATACGGTCGGTGACCCCGCCGGCCACCGCCTCCAGCCGGTTCTCGCCCCGGCGCAGCCGCACGCCGGGCCAGACGCAGACGTGATCGGCGCACCGCGCCGTCCCCACCGGTTGCCCGTTGAGCGACAGGGGCGCGCTCGCCGCATTGCTGTAGGCGCGCACGTCGACCATCGGATAGGCGCGATCGACGTAGCGCCGGCCGGTCAGGTACAGCACCGGCTTGTCGCTCCACGCCGCCTTGTAGAAGTAGAAGGCATCCTTGCGCGTCTTGCGGTCGAAGGTCACCAGCCCCTTGGTATTGATGTCGAAGCTGTCGCCTTCCTCGCGCAGGTCGCTGGTCGCGTCGAACATCTGCCACACCCAGCTGCCCCACAGGAAATCGAGCGGCGCGATCCCCTTCCACGACAGCTCGTGCACCGCGGCCTGGACCTCCTCGGGCTGCGGGCGCGAGATGCTTTCGATCTTGCCGCCGAACGGGTTGTCGGTGTGCTGCGTCACCGCGCCGCCAGCGCCATATTCGCCGACGCCGATCGGCAGGTCGGGCCGCTCACGATGCAATCCGGTCAGCACCCCGCCCAGCTTCGCCGCCTCCTCGGCATGGCCCGATCCGTACCAGCCGAGGTAGAGGTTGTAGGCGACCGTGTCGGCGGTGCCGGAGGTGCGGTCGCGCCCGTCGTCCTTGTCGCCCGGCAGCGGCTCGCAGCACACGGCGATGGTGGTCGGCCGCGTCGGATCCTCGCGATGCGCGAGCGCGTCGAGCGCGGTCATCAGC
The DNA here is from genome assembly GCF_057586275.1 of Sphingomonas sp. SRI_018. NCBI lineage: Bacteria > Pseudomonadati > Pseudomonadota > Alphaproteobacteria > Sphingomonadales > Sphingomonadaceae > Sphingomonas > Sphingomonas sp. SRI_018. Next base: position 539,128 of record NZ_JBYCZO010000002.1, read on the forward strand.
GGCCGCGCGTTCGACGGGGTCAGCCCCTTTGACGACCAGTTGGTGATCTCGTTGCCGATCGACCAGACGGCGACGGAGGGATGGTTGTAGTTCTGGCGGATCAGCTCGATCAGCTGCTGCTCGGCGCTGGCGCGCATCTCGGGCGGCGTGTCCGCCTGGCCGGGGATCGAGGCGAGGTTGACCAGCCCCAGCTCGGCCCAGAGGATGACGCCGTAGCGGTCGGCGAGGTCGTCGAACGGCTCGGCATGGTTGTAGTGCGACAGGCGCACGCTGTTGGCACCGATCTCGCGGATCAGCGCCATGTCCTCCTCATGATCCGCGAGCGACAGCGCCCAGCCCTTGTCCTGCCGGTCCTGATGCCGTGTGACGCCGTGGAGCTGCATCGGCCGTCCGTTGAGGATGAAGCCGTGCACCGGATCGATCGCGACGGTGCGCAGGCCGAGCGGCTGGGTCACGCGATCGGTAACGCGCCCCTTGTCCACGACCTCGACGATGGTCCGATAGAGATAAGGGTTGGCCGGACCGTTCCACCGACGCGGCGACGTCAGCCTCAACGCAGCCCGGCTCTCGCCGGTGGCGCCCGGCGCCAGACGTAGCGTGCGCTCGTCTCGCGCTACCTCCCGCCCCGTCGCATCGGCAATGCGCGTGCGGACCGTAAGATCGGTCGCATCCGATCCGTCGTTGCGGAGGCGCGCGAGCACCGACACCTCCGCCGCCTGGTCGGTGAGGCTGGTCGCATGCGCGTAGACGCCGGGGCCGCCATGATCGAGCAGGTCGACATGCCGCTCACCTGTGACCAGCAGCGACACCGGCCGATAGAGCCCGCCATACATGAAGAAATCGCCCGAGATCGGCACGACATATTGCGTGGGACTGCCGGGATCGGGCTTGGAATTGTCGACCTTCACCACCAGCACATTGTCGCCCTCGCGCACGGCGTTGGTGGCGTCGAAGCGGAAGCGGCTGAAGGCGCCGGCATGCGCGCCGAGCCGCCGGCCGTTCAGCCAGACCTCGGCGACGATGCTGGCGGCGTCGAACTGCAGGAACACGCGCTTCTGCCGGAGGTCGGCGGGCGCCAGGAACCGGAGCCGATACCAGCCCACGCCGCGGACCACATTAGCATCGGCACGACGCTTCAGCTCATAGCTGCCAAGCCGGTTCCAGGTGTGTGGCACCGACACCCGCTCCCAGCTTCCGTCGTCGAAGCCGGGCGCGATCGCGCCGGCCGGGGCATCGCCGAGATGGAATCGCCAACCCTCGGCAAGCGCCACTTCGGTGCGAGGCTGCGCACGCGCCGCCGGCATCGTCGGAAGCAGGAAAGCGACCACCAGCAGGCCGAGCATTCCCATGACGTGACGCTGCATCATCGCGGCTCCCTCTCCCGGACGGCGGCGTCCGATCTGCTATTAAGATATCAATAAAGTTATGAGATATCTCTTTCGCCGCCGCAAGGGTTCGGACTAGAAGGTCGTCCGCCTGCTTGAGCTTGCGTCCGCAATCGACCGCTGGCAGCGGTTCACCTCCCGCCCCGGCCAACTAGGATGATCATGACCGACCGGCTTTCCCTGTCCAATCTGTCCAGCCTGCCTGCGGCGGTGACGCCTCCTCCCTACGATCGCGCAGCGGTTCGCGCCGGCGTGGTGCATCTCGGCATCGGCGCGTTTCACCGCGCGCATCAGGCGGCGGTGTTCGACGCGGCGCTGGCGGACGGCGATCTGCGCTGGGGCATCCTCGGCGTGTCGCTGCGCTCGCCGGGCGTGCGCGACCAGATGGTGCCGCAGGACGGGCTCTACAGCCTGGTGGTCCGTCAGGGCGACGAACAGCGCGTGCGGATCATCGGCGCGACGCAGGACGTGCTGGTCGCGCCCGAGAGCCCGGCCGCAGTGGTCGAAGCGCTGGCCAGCCCGGACGTCCACATCGTCACGCTGACCGTGACCGAGAAGGGCTATCGCCTCGACCCGGCGACCGGCGCGCTGCTCGAGCAGGAGGCGGACGTCGCGAGCGACCTTGCCAGCCTGGCAGCGCCGCGTACTGCCCCCGGCTTCCTCGTCGCCGGCCTCGCCCGTCGTCGCGAGGCGGGGCTGCCGCCGTTTACCGCGATCAGCTGCGACAACCTGCCGCACAACGGCCGGCGGCTGCGCCAGGCGGTGCTGACGATGGCCGAGCGGCACGACCCGGCCCTGGCGGAATGGATCGACCGGCACGGCGCCTTCCCGCAGACGATGGTCGACCGCATCGTGCCGGCGACCACGCCCGACGATATCGCCGCGCTCGCCATCCAGCTCGGCGTCGAGGACCAGGCGATGGTCAAGACCGAGCCCTTCAGCCAATGGGTGATCGAGGACAGCTTCGCCTCCGAACGGCCCGATTTCGTGCGCTTCGGCGTCCAGCTCACCGGCGACGTCGCGCCGTGGGAGGAGGCGAAGCTCCGGCTGCTCAACGGCGCGCATTCGGGGATCGCCTATCTGGGCGGGCTCGCCGGCATCGAGTTCGTCCACCAGTTCGTCGCGCGGCCGGAGGGTCGGCGCTTCGTCGAACGGCTGTGGGACGAGGCGGCGACGACGCTCGATCCGCCCGCCGGGCTGGATATCGCCGCCTATCGCGGCGAGCTGATGGCGCGCTTCTCCAACAGCGCGCTGCAGCACCGCACGCGCCAGATCGCGATGGACGGCTCGCAGAAGCTGCCCCAGCGCCTGCTCGCGACGATCGCGGCGCGGCGCGCGGCGGGGCTGGAGGTGGAGACGCTGGCGCTGGCAGTGGCGGCCTGGATGCGCTGGCAGGGCGGCGTCGACGATGCCGGGACGACCTTCACGGTCGACGACCCCCTTGCGGCCAGGACCGCGGCGGCGCTTGCGGGCTGCGGCTCGGCGGCGGAGCGCGTTGCGGCGCTGCTGGCGATCGACGCGATCTTCCCGCCCGCGCTCGCCGCGGATGAGCTGGTCCGGTCGACGCTGACCCGCCATCTCGAGCGTCTCGAATCCACCGGAGCGCTGGCGGTGCTCGCCTGAGCTCAGCGTCGCTTCGCCGGCAGATAGCGGTCGGCGAAGCGGATGTAGTTGGCCCAGTCCCAGCGCGTGATGTCGTGCGGTCCCGCGCGCAGATGATAGGCAATGCGCGACAGCACCGGCTGGTCCGGCGGCGGCATCGCCTCGGCTGCGAGTCCTTCGGCGGCGAGCAGTCGGTAAACCGGCTCGGCCGCCTTGGCCGCGAGGAACTCGCCCCTGGGATCGGACCAGAGATCGAGGCTGGCGCTGGCGACATAGACAGGCCGCGGCGCCACCAGCGCGATCAGCTCGTGCGCGTCGACCGGCAGCGCCGCCTCGCGATCCGCATAGGTCTTGTAGGTCGGCGCGAACCAATAGTCGTTCATCACCCGGATCGTCTCGCCGAACCGTCGCCGGTAGAGCGCGGCGCCTCCCTCGCCGGAATCGTTCGAGATGACGGCGGCGAAGCGGGTGTCGCGCGCGCCCGCCCATAGCGCCGCCTTGCCATAACGCGAGTGGCCGAACACGATCACGCGCCCCGCATCGACGTCGCGGTCGGTGGCGAGATAGTCATAGGCGCGGCTGAGACCCCAGGCCCAGGTCGCGATCGCGCCCCAGCGGTCGGGCGTCGAGGCGGTGGTGCGATAATAGGGCTGGATGCTTTCGGCGAACTTGCCGTCGCCGTCGGGGTAGAGATCGCCGGTGAAATAGGTGGCGACGCCGTAGCCGGCCTTGACGATCTCCTCGATCGGCCATTGCGCGGCGTCGATGCCGCGCGAGCGTTCCGTCGCCCGCCCTTTGACGACGCCCTCGGCAGGCACGACCCAGCTCGGCGTGATCGCGATCGCCGGGTCGGGATTGACCGCCTGGTTGCCGTGGAAGTTCGGCCCGACGAAGACCGGTACAGGCTTATTCGCGCGGGCAGGAAGGTAGAGCAGCACCGCCATCCGTGGCCCGGCGGCGCCGTCGAGATAGATGCTCACCTGCTTGCGCACCGCGAGACCGCCCAGTGCTGCGCGATCGAGGTCGGTGACGACGAAGCGCATGTGGCGCGGCGGCGGTGGGGCGATGCCGTAGATATTGGTCTCGAACAGGCGGACGAGCTCGGGCCGGCGCTGCCTCCACCATTGCCGGGCGCTGGTGATGCGCGTGCCGTCCGCCGCCGTCAGCGGATCGGGCAGGGTATAGGCGGGGACCTTTGCCTCGTCGAAGTTCCCGTCGAGCTGCGCGGCCACCGGCGCCGCGGCGAGCAGCCCCGCCGCCGCCGTAAGTAAAGGCCGGAAACGTCGCCGCTTCCGGCCCACCCCCTTTTCAGAAATTGACGTGGAACCCGAGCTGATAGGTGCGGTCGAGCTGGTTCGACAGCGTCGGAAGGTCGGGCGTGCCATAATATTGCACCTGATAGGCCGACGACAGATTCACCGCATCGAACTTGATCGAAAAATGCTCGTCGAACGCGTAGGTCGCGGAGAAATCGAGCGATTCCTGCGGCGCGTTCCACAGCGTCCGTCCGGCCGTGTCGGCGAAGTTGGTCTGCACGCTCTTCGATCGCCGGTTGTACGAGACGTGGAGCGACAGCGGTCCTTTCTCATAGATGCCGGTCAGGTTGAAGCTATGCTTGGACAAAAGGTCCGCCGGCACCATCACGGTCTGGCCGACGACGGGCAGCTTGCTGTCGACATAGGTGTAGTTGCCTTGGAAGCCGAGGCCGCTCAGCAGACCGGGCAGGAAGTCGAGGAACTGCTGGTAGGTGAGCTCGAATCCCTTGATCGTGCCCGATCCGGTGTTGCGTGGGCGGCTGATCTGATAATCCTGGCCGTCGATCGTCTCCGTCACCGAGAATTTTTGGATGAAGCCGGTGACGTCCTTCTGGAACAGCGCGACCGCGGCATAGTTGGACTTGCCGAAATAATATTCGAGGCTGGCGTCGTACTGGTCGGCCTTGGTCGGCTGCAGATTGGGGTTGCCGCCGCTGCCGGTGAAGTTGACCGCGTTGAGCACCAGCGCCGGCGACAGGTTGCCGAAATCGGGCCGGGTGATCGCCTTGGAATAGGCGAGGCGCAGGAACAGATTGTCGGTGAACTTGGCGCGCACATTCACGCTCGGCAGCCAATTGTCGTAGGTGGCACTGCCCTCGACCGGCTGCCCCGCCGCGTCGAACACGCGCTGGTGGTTCTTGGTGCTGACGTAGCGGATGCCGACATTGCCGTCGATCGGCACGCCCAGGTCGAAGCCGAACCGCGCCTGGGCATAGCCGGCCCAGACCGTCTCCAGATAGTTGAAGTGGTTGCCGAGTGGATAGACCGGATCGTCGATCGAGATGCCCGCCAGCACGCGCATGCGCGTCGCATCCTTGATGAAGGGGGAGGCGATCGCCAGCCACTGGTTGATCGAGGCGTTCTGGTCGGTGAACAGATTGCCCGGCGTCAGCTCGCCGACGTTGGCGAGCGGTTGGGTCAGCGTCACCGTCGAGCTGACGCTGTAGACGTCGTTGACCGCCCGGTGCCGCGCCCAGCGGCCGCCGACCAGCAGCGCGGTCAGCGGGCTGTTGGCGAACTCGTACTTGGCGTCGAGGCGGAACGACGACTCGCGGCCGAGGCTCTGCTGGCCGAGGTCCGAATAGATGGCCGTCGCCGCATAGCTCGTGGGATTGGCGACGTCGACGCCGCTCACCGACGTGTCCGGGGTCGCTCCCGAGAGGTCGACCGTCGCCCCCGGCGCGCGCGTCTGGATCGCGATGCTGCGGGAATAGAATGGCCCTGAGCTATCAATATATGCCGCCTCGCCGGCCAGCGAGAAGCGCCCGCTCTTCCAGTTGAAGCCGAGCCCCAGGCTGGTGGTGTCGTAGGGATTGTCCGACGCGCCGGTGACCGAGCGCACCAGTGCGTTGGTCAGCCCGAAGCTGTCGGGGACGTTGCCGTTCGGCGCGTCCTTGTAGATGAAGCTCCCGGGCACGCCGCGCGTCGCGCCGTCGATCTGGATGGAGAGCTGCTGAGTGAAGCTGTGCCCGCCCGAATGGCTGCGCATCGCGTCCGCGTGGATCTCGAGCTCGGGCGAGGGCTGCCACTGCAGCGCCGCGTACATCGTCGAGCGGACGCGATTGCCGGTCTCGTAGCGCGGGCGGAACTGGGTCGGCACCGTCACCGCATCGCCGCTGTCGTTCGGGAAAACGCCGTCGCCGTCGCGATCGTAGAGGTTGTTGGTGTTGCCGTAGACGTTGGTCGAGACCTGGTAACCCGCCGAGTAGAAACGCTCGTACTGGCCGCCGACCAGCACGCCGATCTCGCCGATGCCGGTATCGAAGCGGTCGCTGACCACGCCGGAGACGCGCGGCGACGCCTTGTCCTGGAAGTCGCTATAGGCCGCCGATCCGGTGAGCGCGAAATGGAAGCCTTTGAAGTCGAACGGACGGGCGGTGCGGATGTTGATCAGCCCGCCGAGTCCGCCCTCGATCTGGTCGGCGGTGGCGGTCTTGTAGACATCGAGGCCCGACAGGATGTCCGACGAGAAGTCGAGCAAGGTCGCGGTGCGGCCGGTGTTGGTGAACAGCTGGCGGCCGTTGATCGTGGTCATCACCTGCTTGAGGCCGTGCACGACATAGCCGTTACCCTCGCCGCGCGAGTTGCGCGCGATCTGGACGCCGGGGATGCGTTGCAGCGTCTCGGCGATGTTGGTGTCGGGCAGCTTGCCGATGTCCTCGGCGACGATCGAATCCTGGATCTGGTTCGAATCGCGCTTGATGTTCGCCGCATTGGCGAGCGTCGCGCGCAGGCCGGTGACGACGATGTCCGCTTCGATCTGCGGATCAGCGCCGCCGCCCGCGCCGCTCGCGGCAACCTGTGCGTTCGCCGATGTCGCCGCGAGCGCGGCCAGCGCCGCCGACGCCAGCAAGGAAATCCTGGAAACCATAGCCGGGTCCTCTCGCCAACGGCCCCGGCGCGTCTGATGTGTGCCTATGAGCCTCGATATCAATCCGGCAGCATGATATTTCAGTCAAGCGAATTTTATGGGCAAAAGTCAGTTTCTGATCGAGCAGAGGGAATGGACCATCGAAGATCACAGTGCCCAGTGCTCCTGCGAAGGCAGGAAATCTGGCCGCAAGCAACACGCCCGCGATCCAGGGCTCCTTGCCTTCGCGGGAGCACGACTAAGTTCGTCGGAATGGCTTCTAGCGAACCGGCGCCACGCCCAACCGCGGGATCTCGATCGCGGGACAACGGTCCATCACCACCTTGAGTCCTGCCGCCTCCGCGCGTGCCGCCGCCTCATGGTTGATCACCCCGAGCTGCATCCACACCGCCTTCGCCCCGACTTGGATCGCCTCGTCAACCGCTTCGCCGGCGGCCTGAGGACGGCGGAAGATGCCGACGATGTCGATCGGCTCGCCGATCTGCGCGAGCTCGCGGAACACGAACTCGCCGTGGATGTGCTCGCCGGTGATCTGCGGGTTGATCGGGATCACGCGATAGCCGTGGTCCTGCAGCCGCTTCATCACGCCATAGCTCGGCCGGTCGGGCCGGTCGGAGGCGCCGACCAGCGCGATCACGCGCGCGCCCTCCAGCAGGGCCTTGATATCCTCGTCGCGGGTCAGCGGCATGTCATCCTCCGTGTTCGCGGAGCCAGGTGTCGAGCCGTTCCGCCAGCCCCTCGAACGCCGCCGCCTCCGGCCCGTTCCCGGCGGCCGGCGGGCGCCCGGCATCCGAATCGCGCCGCACGGCGATGCTGAGCGGAATGCGGCCGAGGAAATCGATCCCGAGCCGCTTCGCCTCCGCCTCGGCGCCGCCCTGGCCGAACGGATCGGAGATCTCGCCGCAATGCGGGCAGGCGTAGCCGGCCATGTTCTCGACCAGGCCGATGATCGGCACGCCGGCCTTGTTGAACAGGTCGATCGCGCGCGCCGCGTCGATCAGCGCCAGGTCCTGCGGGGTCGAGACGATCACCGCGCCCGCGGGCTTGTGCTTCTGCACCATGGTGATCTGGACATCGCCGGTGCCCGGCGGCAGGTCGAGGATCAGCGGATCGGCCTCGCCCCAATGCGCATCGATCAGCTGGCCGAGCGCGCTCGATGCCATCGGCCCGCGCCATGCCAGCGCCTGGCCCGACTGCACCAGCATCCCCATCGACAGCAGCGGCACGCCCGCGGGCGTCGTCACGGGGATCATCTTCTTGTCGCGCGCGTCGGGCTGCATCCCCTCGGCGCCGAGCAAGCGAGGCTGCGAGGGACCGTAGATGTCGCCGTCGACCAGCCCCGCATCGCGGCCCAGCGCCCGCAGCGCCACCGCCAGATTCGCCGATACGGTCGACTTGCCGACCCCGCCCTTGCCGCTCGCCACCGCAATCAGCCGCCGCGGGCGGCGCTCGCTGGTGCGCAGCACGCGCGCATCGGTGAGGCCCTGCGCCTCCGCGGCGGCGCGCGCCTCGGCCTCGAGCAGCGCGGCTGCGGCGGTATCGAGCCCGGTCACGTCGACCATCAAGGTCGCGCGCCCATCCTTCACGCGACCGGTGACGCGGGGCGGCAGATTGGTGAGTTCGGGGTCGGCCATCCGTGCCACTTAGGGTGCCGTTCGCGCACTGCCACTGTTTTTCCGCGTCTCCGGTCCTATAAAGGCCTCCATGAACATTCTTTCGGGATGGCGCGCGCGCGGCCACATCCTTCGCAACGAGCCGCCGAAAAGCCCCTGGGGCGGCAAGCCCACGGGCGGCGGCGATGATTCAGGCAAGGGCGGCGACGATTCGGGCAAGGGCGGTGGCGGCGGTCCGCGCAATCCCTGGTCCTTTCCGCCCGAGGGCCGGCGCTCGCGCCCCGGATCGGTCAGCTCGCTCGATGAGTTCCTGAAGCGTGCGCGCGGCGGTGGTGGCGGTCCCGGCCTGCCCGGCGGCGTCTCGGGGCGCAGCCTGTGGCTGATCGGCGTCGGGCTGATCGTCGCGCTGTGGGTGCTGTTCACCAGCATCTGGCAGATCGCACCGCAGGAGCGCGGCGTCGTCACCTTCTTCGGCCGCTATGCCGGCGTGCTCGAGCCCGGCATCCACCTGACACTGCCGTCGCCGTTCAACAACGTCGAGAAGATCGACGTCCAGAACATCCGTGAGGAGACCTTCCCGACCAGCTCGAGCGAAGAGAATCTGATGCTGACGGGCGACCAGAACATCATCAACCTCGCCTATCAGGTGCGCTGGAACATCGGCAATCCGCAGGATTATGTCTTCCAGATTCGCGATCCCAAGGAGACGGTGCGCGCGACGGCGGAAAGCGTGATGCGTGCGGTGGTCGCCGACGTCGATCTCGACCAGGCGCTCGGCCGCGGCCGTACCGTGATCGAGGCGCGCGTGCAGCAGCTGATGCAGGAGACGCTCGACGAGTATAACTCGGGCGTCCGCATCCAGGGCGTGGCGATCAGCAAGGCCGATCCGCCCAATGCGGTCAACGACGATTTCAAGGCGGTGTCGGCCGCGCAGCAGGAGGCGCAGTCGAACCTCAACAACGCGCGCGCCTATGCTCAGCAGGTGATCGCGCGCGCCCAGGGCGAGGCGGCGCAGTTCGACAAGATCTACGAGCAATACAAGCTGTCACCAGACGTCACCAAGCGGCGCCTGTATTACGAGACGATGGAGGCGGTGCTGGCCAAGTCGAACAAGACGATCGTCGAGGCCCCCGGCGTCACCCCCTATCTGCCGCTGCCCGAGGCGCGGCGCACGATCCCGGACGCGCAGACGCCGCCCGCCGTGCAGCAGGGAGGCGCCCAATGAACGGCGTCCTGCGCAGGCCGATGACGTTCGGCATCCTGCTGCTCGCGGCGCTGATCCTGCTCGCCAGCACCTTCACCATCGTGCCCGAGACGCGCCAGGCGGTGATCCTGCGCTTCGAGGTGCCGGTGCGCACCGTCAACGCGTGGCGGCAGGGCGAGGAGTTCGGCCGCACCGGCGCGGGCCTGATCGCGCGCATCCCGTTCATCGACCGCATCGTCTGGGTCGACAAGCGCGTGCTCGACGTCGACCTCGACAACCAGCCGGTGCTGTCGACCGACCAGCTCCGGCTCCAGGTCGACGCCTATGCCCGTTTCCGCGTGATCGATCCGCTCCGCATGGTGGTGACCGCGCGCAGCGTCGACGGCGTCACCTCGGCGCTGCAGCCGCTGTTCAGCTCGGCGCTTCGGGCCGAGCTCGGCAAGGTCGACTTCGCGGTGCTGCTGTCGCCCGAACGCGGCCAGGTGATGGACAATATCCAGAAGCGCCTGCAGAACTACGCCAGCCAGTACGGCGTCCAGATCGTCGACGTGCGCATAAAACATGCCGACCTGCCCGACGGCACGCCGCTGGAAAGCGCGCTCGAGCGGATGCGGACGGCCCGGCAGCAGCAGGCGCTCACCATCCGCGCCCAGGGCCAGCGCAACGCCCAGATCGTCCGGGCGGACGCCGAAGCGCAGGCGGCGAAAATCTATGCGGACGCCTTCGGCAAGGACGCGCAGTTCTACGACTTCTATCGGGCCATGCAGTCGTACCGCTACACCTTCGGCGCCGACGGCGGCTCCGACCAGGGGCGCGGCGGCACCTCGATCATCCTGAGCCCGCAGAACGGCTATCTGCGCGAGTTCCAGGGGCGTTGATTCGAAACGAGGGCATCACCAAGTTGGGCATGAAAAAGGCGTCATCTGCTGTCGAACCGTTCATCTTCAGTGAGCGTTCAGCATTGTAGTCGTCATTAGACCCGCGTCGCTCCAGTCCATTTCGAGCTCGAGAGGAAGACCTTAACGTGCGTTACGCCTACGCTCTCACCGCAGCGCTCCTTCTTGGCGGGGCCGCCGTCTCGGCGACGCTCCAGCCGCCCGCGGGCGCGCAGACCGCCCAGAACGAGCCTGGCACGATCCAGGCGACCGCGCCCAAGGCCGGTGCGCCGATGAGCTTCGCCGACATGGTGGCGAAGCTGCAGCCCGCCGTGGTCAACATCTCGACCCAGCAGCGCGTGACCGTCAACCAGACCAATCCCTTCGCGGGGACGCCGTTCGGCGACCTGTTCGGCTTCGGCCAGCAGGGCGGCGGACGTCCGGTAACGCGTGACGCGACGTCGCTGGGATCGGGCTTCATCATCTCTCCCGACGGCTATATCGTCACCAACAGCCATGTGATCTCGCCCGGCTCGCGCAATGCCGTGGTCGACAGCATCACCGTCACCCTCACCGACCGCCGCGAGTTCAAGGCGCGGCTGATCGGGCGCGACCAGGCGTCGGACCTCGCGCTGCTCAAGATCGAGGGCACCAACCTGCCGTTCGTGAAATGGGGCGATTCGACCGCCGCGCGCGTCGGCGACTGGGTGGTCGCGATCGGCCAGCCGTTCGGGCTCGGTTCGACGGTGACGGCGGGGATCATCTCCGCGGTCCACCGCGTCGGCAGCGGTCCGCTCGACCGCTTCATCCAGACCGATGCCTCGATCAATCAGGGCAATTCGGGCGGCCCGATGTTCGACCTCAACGGCAACGTCATCGGCATCAACTCGCAGATCCTGTCGCCGACCGGCGGCAACGTCGGCATCGGCTTCGCGATTCCTGCCGAAGAGGCGCGGCCGGTGATCGACACGCTGCTCAAGGGCAAGACGGTTCAGCGCGGCTATCTTGGTGTCGGCATCCAGCCGGTCACAGACGATATTGCCGCGGCGCTGGGTCTGCCGAAGAACCGCGGCGAGATCGTCAGCCGCATCGAGCCGGGCGAGCCGGGCGACAAGGCCGGCCTCAAGCAGGGCGACGTCGTCGTCGCCGTCGGCGGCAAGGAGGTCACGCCCGATCAGACGCTGAGCTATCTGATCGCCAGCCAGACGCCGGGCACCCGCGTACCGCTGTCGGTGGTGCGTGACGGCAAGCCGGTGACGGTCAACGTGACCGTCGGCACGCGTCCGCCGGAGGATCAGCTCACCGGTTTCAGCCAGGACAATGACGACGACAACGACGGGCTGCCGGACGACAATGGCGGCTCCGCCACCACGCCCAACAGCCTGGGGCTACAGCTCACGCCGCTGACGCCGCAGATCGCCCGCCAGGTTGGCGTCGATCCAGCCACGCGCGGCGTGGTGATCGTCTCCGCCGATCCCTCGAGCGACGCCGCCAACAAGGGGCTGCGCCGCGGCGACGTGATCGTCTCGGTCAACCGCACGCCGGTGACGAGCCTCGCCGAGTTCAACAGCGCGGTGAACGCCGCCAAGTCGGCCGGGCGCGACCAGGTGCTGCTCTATATCCAGCGGGCGCGCGGCAACGGCGGCTTCATCGCCGTTCGGTTGAAATAACCGCGACAGGCTTGGAAAACCGCGCATTCGCGCTATCCCTCCCGGGGCAACCCGGGAGGGATTTTTCATGTCCGACTCGATCTACATCGGTTCCAGCGCCGCCGGCGTCCGGCAGGAGCTCCAGCTCAAGCGTGCCAATCGTCACGGCCTGATCGCCGGCGCGACCGGCACCGGCAAGACGGTGACGCTGCAGGGCATCGTCGAGGGCTTTTCGGCGAACGGGGTGCCGAGCTTCGTCGCGGACGTGAAGGGCGACCTCTCCGGCCTCGCCATGGCGGGCGCCGCCACCGCCAAGACGCATGAGGCCTTCGCCGCGCGCGCCAAGCAGATCGGGCTGACCGACTGGGCCTATGCCGACAATCCGGTGCAGTTCTGGGACCTGTTCGGCGAGCAGGGCCATCCGATCCGCACCACCGTCAGCGAGATGGGCCCGCTGCTGCTCGCGCGGCTCATGGACCTCAACGAGGTGCAGGAAGGCGTGCTGACCATCGCCTTCCACGTCGCCGACAAGGACGGGCTGCTGCTGCTCGACCTCGACGATCTCCAGTCGATGCTGACCCATTGCGCCGAACGTGCCGAGGAGCTCACCACCACCTACGGCAACGTCTCGAAACAGTCGGTCGGCGCGATCCAGCGCTCGCTGCTCCAGCTGCGTGCCCAGGGCGGCGACCATTTCTTCGGCGAGCCGGCGCTGGCGATCGAGGACTTCATCGCGACCGACGACAAGGGCCGTGGCATCGTCAACATCCTGGCCGCCGACAAGCTGATGGCGAGCCCCAAGCTCTATTCGACCTTCCTGCTGTGGCTGCTGTCCGAGCTGTTCGAGACGCTTCCCGAGGTCGGCGACCCCGACAAGCCCAAGCTCGTCTTCTTCTTCGACGAGGCGCATCTGCTGTTCAACGACACGCCCAAGGCGCTGCTCGAGAAGGTCGAGCAGGTCGTACGCCTGATCCGCTCGAAGGGCGTCGGCGTCTATTTCATCACCCAGAATCCGATCGACATCCCCGACACGGTCGCGGCCCAGCTCAACAACCGCGTCCAGCACAAGCTAAACGCCTTCACCCCCAAGGACCAGCAGGCGGTCAAGTCCGCGGCCGAGACGTTCCGCGCCAATCCCGGCGTCGACGTCGCCACCGCGATCACCGAGCTCGCGGTCGGCGAGGCTTTGGTGTCGCTGCTCCAGCCCGATGGCGCGCCCTCGCCGGTCGAGCGCACGCTGATCAAGCCGCCGTACTCGCGCGTCGGCCCGGTCACCCCGGTCGAGCGCGGCGTGCTGATCCAGACCGACGCGATCGGCGCCAAGTACGACACCGCGGTCGACCGCGAATCGGCGGAGGAGATCCTCGCCGCCAAGGCCAACGAGGCCGCCGCCGCGGCCGCCGCCGCCAAGGCGCAGGACGAGGCGGAGAAGGCGGCCGCGCTCAAGGCGAAGGAGGAGGCGGCCGCCGCCAAGGAAGCCGAACGCGCCCGCATCGCCGCCGAGCGCGAGGCGGCGAACAACCCGTGGAACAAGGCGATCACCTCCGCGACCCGCTCGGCCAGCTCCGCCGCCGGGCGTGCCGTCGCCAACGAGGTGACCAAGGCGATCTTCGGCGGCTCCCGCCGCGGCGGCGCGGCGGGCAGCATCGTGGGCGGGTTGGTGCGGGGGGTGCTGGGCGGGTTATTCCGGAGGTAGTCCGGTCCACTGGCCGCTATTGAGCACCCACGTGCTCCTGAAGGCAGGAGCCTTGGATCGGCGCGGTGTCGCTTGCCGCCTGAGCTCCTGCCTTCGCAGGAGCACTACTTCAATCCGAACAAGACAGGCCACGGGCTCTCACCTTCGTGGGAGCCCGTGGTTGCAAAAGATCAGAACGCCGCGCGTAGCGTGAGCTGGACCAGCGGGCCGGAATGCTCGCGCTCGATCTCATATTCGTCGAGATCGCCGTCGGCGCGTGCCTTCAGAATCTCCTCATACGAGTCGCCGTCGTACTTGCGGAAATCCTCGTACTTCACGCGGTCGAGCAGGTTCTGCACCGAGGCGCGCAGCACGAAATGTTTGCCGATCCGCTTCTCGACGAACGCCTCCAGGTCGGGGTCGTAGCGCAGGCCGACCGTCTCGTCGAAGTTCGACTCGGTCGCCCGGCTGCGGCCCGAGATGGTCGCGCCGAAGCTCACGTCCGCCGGATCGACGTTCTGGATGAAGCCGACGTTGTAGATATGGTGCGGCTGGTTGTTGAAGCGCCGCTCCTCGCCGGTGAACGGGTCCGTCGTCTTGCTGTCGAGATAGGTGTAGTTGGCGAACAGGCCGGTCTCGCCGAAGCCGAACAGCTTGACCGGAGTCGAGAAGTCGACCTCGACGCCCCAGGTCTGCCCGTCGCCGATGTTCTGCGGCCGGAAGTTCTGGCCGCCGGCGTCGCTGTTCTCGAACGCCACCAGCTCGATCAGGTCCTTGATGTCGCGATAGAAGACGTTGACGCCCAGGATGCCCTTGGCGCCCAGCCGCCGCTCATAGCCGACGTCCACGCCCCAGGCCTGCTCGTTGCGCAGCGACGGATTGCCGATCGTATTGTCATCGTCGCCCGGGCTCTCTTCCTGCACATAGGGTGAGATCATGTCGTAGTTGGGCCGCCGCACCGTCCGCGCGACCGAGGCGCGGAACTGGTCGCGCGACGTCGGCGCATAGCGGATATGCAGCGACGGATTGAGCAGGTCGGCATTGTACTTGGCGGTGCCCTCGGCACCGGTCGTCTTGCGGTCGGTGATCTCGTAACGCAGGCCCGCGTCGACCGTGAGCGCGCTCGCCGGCTCGAAGGTGAGGCGCAGGTACGGGTCGTAGCGCTTCTCCCTGATCTTGAAGTTCGCCGCCGGATCGACCTCGGTCTCGTCGTCCTCGACCTTGAACACCGAATTGAAGCCGTTGCGCGTCTTGCTGAGCAGATCGATGCCCGCCTTGGCCTTGAACGGACCGCCGTCGCCGTAGCGCAGGAACAGCGTGCCGGTATATTCGTCGTCCTTGATCCGGGTCGTCTCGACCTCGTCCGCCTCGAGATCGCTCAGATCCTCCTCGTCTCCCTTGAAGGTCGAGGCGACGGTGTGGTCGCGGTAGGCGTTCCACGCGCCCGCGATGCCGAGCTTCAGATTGCCGAGCGGGATCAGCGCATCGGCGGTGACCGCATAGGTCTGCTGGTCGATCTCCTCATGCTGGGTCTCGACCCCGTCGAAATCGAGGTCGGCGCCCTCCCAGGTGAGCGAGGTCTCGTCCTCGTCGCGGTCGGTGTCGACGAAGAAGCCGCCGATGCGGAAATGCCCGCCGTCGCCGAAGCGCGTCCTGATCTCGCCGCTGCCCGACAGGTCGCTGCCGTCCCGGGTGTCGCTCTGCGCCTCGAAGTTGTTGAACTCGGGATCGGTGACGTATTTGCTGTCCAGCCCGTCGGGGAAGCGCTTGTCGTCGGTCACCGGGGTGTCGTCGAAGCGGTACGAGACCTTCTTCTTCGGATTGCGCCGCTTCTGATAGTTGAGCGCCCCCCAGAAATCGGTCGAATCGCTGATGCGGCCGGCATAGGCGATCGCCCCCGACGGGCGGACTCCGCCGTCCCGGGTGTTGATCAATGCGCCGCCTTTCAGGAACCCGCCCTCGAAGCTGGTCGATTCCTTGGTGATGATGTTGAGCGTGCCGGCGGCGCCCTCGCTCGGCTGGTCGGCGGTCGGCGAGCGGACCAGCTCGATGCGCTCGACCAGCTCGGCCGGGATGCGGTCGACGAAGAAGCTGCGGTCGGCCTCGCCGCCCGGAGCGCGGCGGCCGTTGATCAGCACCTGGGTATAGCCCGGCGGCAGGCCGCGGAACTGCACCGCATCATATTCTAGCACGTCGGAGGTGAAGGTCACGCCCGGCACGCGCTTCAGCATCTCGCCGACCGACACCGGCTCGAACTTCTGGAAATATTCGAGGTCGTAGGAAAGCACCGGGTTGGGATCGTCGGTGCGGTTGCGGAACTCGATGTTGCCGGTGACGATGATGTCGTTGGCGCGCGGTGTGTCGCCGGCGCTCTGCGTCGAACTCTCGGCACCGGCCTGATCCTGCGCGACCGCGCCGATCGGCGCGAGCAGCGCGGCAAGCGCGCAGCCGCAGAGAATGGTCTTCCGGTCGATCATGGATGTCGCCCCCCTGATGGCGATGAAGATGGTCGTGAGACGAGCGCCACGGCCGTGCGCTTGCCGCCGCCGCTAGGGGGGATCGATGTCGTATCGGCGACGTTATGGTTTCAGTTCTGTGACGGTGTGCAGCTGCTCCACCGATCTAGGGTCCAGACCCCATAATTCGTCATGCCGGACTTGTTCCGGCATCCACTCCTCCAAGGACTGGCGCCGGGTTGCAGCTGGAACGGTGAAACCTGTACTCGACCGCCCGGTGGACCCCGGGAACAAGTTCGGGGTGACGAATGGTTGATCAGATTCCTGCCATTCGCTCTAGGATGGCCTTTTCGCCGGAGTCGCTTATGAACGCCCCCCTCACCACCGATTGGACCGCCGCCGGCGCCGCCGAGCTCGACGATGTCGTCGCGCTGCGACGCGCGATCCACGCCGATCCCGAGATCGGCCTCCATTGCCCGCGCACCACCGCCAAGCTACGTGCGGCGCTGGAGGGGCTGCCACTCGAGATCCACGAATCGACCTCGACCACCGGCTTCATTGCCATCCTGCGCGGCGGCTCCGACAACGGCCGCACCGTGCTGCTGCGTGGCGACATGGACGCGCTGCCGATGCCGGAGGAGACCGGGCTCGACTTCGCGAGCCGGGTGCCGAACGCGATGCACGCCTGCGGTCACGACAGCCATTCGGCGATGCTGGTCGGCGCCGCCCGCGCTCTGTCGGCGCGGCGCGAGCAGCTTCCCGGCACCGTCGTCTTCATGTTCCAACCGGGCGAGGAGGGGCATCACGGCGCGCGGCACATGATCGAGGACGGGCTGCTCGACATCGCGCGGCCGGACGCCGCCTTCGCGCTCCATATCTGGCCGAACGCGCCGGGCGGGCTGGTGATGAGCCGCCCGGGCCCGCTGCTCGCCTCGACCGATCAGCTCAACATCACCGTGCGCGGCCAGGGCGGGCACGCGGCGATGCCGCACGAGGGGCTCGATCCGATCCCGGTCGCCTGCGAGATGGTGACCGCGCTCTCGACCTTCGTCGCGCGCCAGATCGCGGTCACCGACCCGGCGGTGCTGTCGATCACGAAGATCGACGCGGGCTCCGCCTACAACATCGTCCCCGACGAGGTGGAGATGAAGGGCACGCTCCGCACCCTCTCCGACGCCACCCGCGCCAAGGCTCAGGCGGGCCTCGCCCGCATCGTCGAGCATGTCGCTGCCGCACACGGCTGCACCGCAGAGCTACGCATCGACGAGGGCTATCCGGTGACGCGTAACGATCCGCGCGCGGTCGAGCTGGTGCAGGGCATCGCCGAGGGGCTGGGCGGCCGCGGCTGGCGCACCGTCCCAGCGCCGATCATGGGCGGCGAGGACTTCTCCTATGTGCTGCGCGAGGTGCCGGGCGCGATGGCCTTCCTCGGCGTCGCCCCGGAGGACGTCGACCCCGCCACCGCCCCGCCGCTCCACAACACGCGCATGACGATCGACGAGGCGGTGATGGCGAAGGGCGTCGCACTCCACTGCGCCTTTGCCGAGCGCTTCCTGGAGGGGGGATTCGGCTGAGGCCTTACGCCCGAATTGACTGGGCGGCGTTGTCGGCCTTATTATCAACAGGTAGTACCTTGGAATAAGAAAATGGCGACGTCGGTCAAACTGGATGAGAAATTGAAGGGCCGCGTGCAGAAGCTTGCCGCCGCGCGCGACCGCAGTCCTCATTGGGTCATGCGTGAGGCGATCCGGCAATATGTCGATCGCGAAGAAGCACGTGATGGTTTCGAGCGAGAGGCGCTCGCTTCGTGGATTGCTTATCGTGAGACGGGGCGGCATCTGACCGGCGACGAGGTGGCGGCCTGGCTCGAAACCTGGGGAACGCCTGCGGAGACGGCGGTGCCTGATTGCCACGACTGATCGTTACCGAGGGCGGCGCGGCCGGTCTCGAGCGCTGTCGCCGCTTTCTCGTCGAGCGCAGTCCTGCGGCATCGATGCGCGCCGCCGAGGTCATCGGCGAGCATCTGAAGACTCTCGAACGCTTCCCCACGGTCGGACGCCCTGTCCATGACGGCCTTCGGGAACTGGTGATCGGTTTCGGCGAATCCGGATACGTCGCGCTCTATCATTACGATCCGGCGGAGGATGCGGTCCTTCTCGCCTTTCGCCATCAACGCGAAGCCGGCTACTGACAAACCATTTTCCTACACGGCCCGATCTGTGCCACCTTGGCCGGATGACGCCGTTTCACGATTACGACGCCCCGGCCGCGCTCGTCCGCTTCGACTCACATGATAGGCGAGTCGATTCAGTCAACATTTTCGGGCTGGACCGCGCATGACCCAGACCGGCTCCCTTCGCGAGCTGACGCTGCGCGGCGTCATCCTCGGCGGCCTGATCACGCTGCTGTTCACCGCGGCGAATGTCTATCTGGGGCTGAAGGTCGGCCTGACCTTCGCGACCTCGATCCCCGCCGCCGTCATCTCTATGGCGATCCTGCGGTTCCTGCCGGGGCACAACATCCTCGAGAACAACATCGTCCAGACGATCGCGAGCGCGGCGGGCACGCTGGCGGCGATCATCTTCGTGCTGCCGGGCCTGATCATGGTCGGCTGGTGGACGGGCTTCCCCTATTGGACCTCGGTCGCAGTCTGCGCGACCGGCGGCGTGCTCGGCGTCATGTTCTCGGTGCCGCTGCGGCGCGCGCTGGTGACCGGATCGGACCTGCCCTATCCCGAGGGCGTCGCCGCCGCCGAGGTGCTGAAGGTCGGCGCCGGCACCGAAGCCGGCGATGCGGAGAACGCGCAGGGGCTGCGCGCGATCGTCACCGGCAGCCTCGTCTCGGCCTTCTACTCGCTGATCACCCAGTTCAAGTTCACGCTCGGCGATCTCACCCGCAACTTCCGCGTCGGCGCGACCGGGAGCGGCTATTCGGTCGGGCTGTCGATGGCGCTGCTCGGGGTTGGCCATCTCGTCGGCCTGTCGGTCGGCTTCGCGATGCTGACGGGGACGATCACCGCCTGGGTGGTGCTGGTGCCGCTGCTGACCAGCTGGCATGGGCTGACCGGCCCCGTCAGCGACGTGGTCAGCGAGGTGTTCCGCACGCAGGTGCGCTTCATCGGCGCCGGCGCGATCGGCGTCGCGGCAGTGTGGACCCTGCTCAAGATCCTGGGACCGATCATCGGCGGCATCCGTTCGGCGATGGCGGCGGCCAAGGCGCGCGGGCAGGGCCAGGTGCTTGAGCTCACCGAGCGCGACCTGCCGATCGGAATCGTCGGCGGGGCGATCCTGCTCACCTTCGTGCCGATCGCCTATCTGCTCTGGGCGTTCGCGGCCGGCGGGCCGATCGCCGACCATGCGGTGCCGATCATCCTCGCGACGCTCGTCTACGTCGTGGTGATCGGCGTCGTGATCGCCTCGGTGTGCGGCTACATGGCCGGCCTGATCGGCGCGTCGAACTCGCCGGTGTCGGGGGTCGGCATCCTCGCCATCCTCGGGGCCTCGCTGATGCTGGCGGCGGTCTACGGTAACGGCGGAACGCCCGAGCGCGGCGATGCGCTAGTCGCCTATGCGCTGTTCGCGACCGCGATCATCTTCTCGATCGCGACCATCTCCAACGACAATCTCCAGGACCTGAAGACCGGCCAGCTGGTCGGCGCGACGCCGTGGAAGCAGCAGGTGGCGCTGGTGATCGGCGTCGCCTTCGGCAGCCTGGTCATCCCGCCGGTGCTCGACGTGCTCAACATCGCCTTCGGCTTCTCGGGCGCGCCCAATGCCGGGCCGAACGCGCTGCCGGCGCCGCAGGCGGCGCTGATCTCGTCGCTGGCCAAGGGCGTGCTCGGCGGCACGCTCGACTGGCGGATGATCGGCACCGGCGCGGTGTTCGGCGTGGTGATGGTCGCGATCGACGAGGCGCTGCGCCGCAACGGCAAGATGGGCCTGCCGCCGCTCGCGTTCGGCATGGGCATCTACCTGCCGATGTCGGCGACCCTGCTGGTGCCGGTCGGCGCGGTGATCGGCCATGTCTGGGAGCGCACGATCAAGGATTCGCCCCGCCGCGACTTTTTCTCGCGGATGGGCGTGCTGGTCGCGACCGGGCTGATCGTCGGCGAGAGCCTGTTCGGCGTGGTGTTCGCCGGCATCGTCGCCGCCACCGGCAGCGACGCGCCGCTGGCGCTGATCGCGGACTTCGAGGGCGTGGCGGTGTGGCTGTCGCTGCCGGTGTTCGCGGCGCTGATCGCCTTCGCCTACCGGCGCACGCTCACAGCTGCGCGAGCAAGTCGCTGATCGTGACGAAGGCGAAGCCGATCGAGGAATCCGCGATCCCATAGGGGATGAAGATGCGGTCGCCGTGCTTCAGCGCTCCGCAGGTGTAGACCACGTTGGGAACATAGCCCTCGCGGTCCTGGTCGGCGGGGGCGATCAGCGGCTCGGCGGTGCGGCCGATCACCTTGGACGGATCGTCCTTGTCGAGCAGCGCCGCGCCGATCGCGTATTTGCGCATCGCCCCGACGCCGTGGGTGAGGAGCAGCCAGCCCTCGTCCAGCTCGATCGGCGGGCCGCAATTGCCCATCTGCACGAGCTCCCACGGATGCTCGGGCTTCAGCAGGATTTCGCCCTCGTCCCAATGGTCGATGCGGTCGGAGG
Source organism: Sphingomonas sp. SRI_018 (assembly GCF_057586275.1). Classification (NCBI taxonomy): domain Bacteria; kingdom Pseudomonadati; phylum Pseudomonadota; class Alphaproteobacteria; order Sphingomonadales; family Sphingomonadaceae; genus Sphingomonas; species Sphingomonas sp. SRI_018. The sequence goes on from NZ_JBYCZO010000002.1 coordinate 560,139, forward strand.
AGATGACATAGACGTTCTCTCCGTCCTGCCGCCCGATCATCATGTAGCGCCCGCCCACCTTGCGCGGGAACAGCGCCATGCCCTTGTTGCGCGCCGCCGATCCCGACATCGGCACCAGGTCGAAGGAGCGGAAGTCGGTGGTGCGCAACAGTTCCGACTGGATGCGCTCGCCATTGTAGGCGGTGTAGGTCCCGATCCACTCGTCGCGGCCGTCGTCGTGGGTGAACCTGACGAGGCGCAGGTCCTCCAGCCCCTTTGACTGGGCACCGGTAATCGGGAAGATCACCGTGCCGGACAGCGTCGAATCGCGGTGCCGGTAGACGGTGATCGGCCCCTCCGGCACATGGAGCTCGTCGCCGGGCGTGTCGGCGGCGGTGGCGAAGGGCGGCTCGGGCGCGAGCTTGAGCTGGTTCTTGTCGGTGACGATCCCCTCGCGGAAGGCGATCGAGCTGATATGGCCCTCGCCCACCGCCCGCATCGACATGAGGATGCGGGTCGAGCCCTTGGGCATGCCGCTCTGGTCATAGTGCGGCACCACGCTCGGGTTCATCAGCGCGGCGGCGGCATAGCTGTATTCGTGGCAGAAATAGGCGCCGATCAGCTGCCGCTTCTCGTCGCCGATATCGGCGCCGTCGAGCCCGAGCAGCGCCTCGATCTCGTCATAGCGGGTCATGAACACGCGCCGCGTCTGCCAGTGCCGCGCCTCGAAATCCTTGAGCACCGCCTCCAGCGAGGCATGCGTCTCCTTGGCGTCCATCGCCAATACCGCGCTGACGATGCGCTCGGTCCGGCTCGGCGCGCCGTTGTTCGACGTCCAGCCGATGTGGAACGGACGCACCACCACCCGCGACGGATCGGCGTGCAGCCTCAGCGCATGATGGAACATCTCGAGCAAAGCGCCCCCCGGGAACACATGACAGTGCCGAGCGCAAGACCCCGGGGGTCAGGCGACGGCGTGCGCCGGTCCTGCCACGGGTGCGGCCTGCTTTCCAAGAGCAGAAATCGCGCATGAGGCGAGTTGAAGCGCCAGGATCGACTCCGCGCCCTGGTTGCGGTTGAGACCGTCGGGCTGGAGGCCGTCGAAGCAGCCGCCGTCGCTCACCGTGGCGAGCGGCAGATCCAGGTCGTTGACGCCGAGGTACCAGCGATAGGCGCGGTTTGCCTCCTCGACCCAGCGCTGCTCGTGCGTCGCGTCATAGGCGGCGGTGCAGGCGTCGATCGTCGCCTGCGCCTCCAGCGGCTGCTGGTCGAACGGCAGCGGATCGGCGTAGGGACGGCCGAAGCTCTCGGTGCCGACGGCGCGGAAGCGGCCCTCCGGCGAGGTCTGGCGCTCGACGATCCATTCCAGCGTCTCGAGACCGGTGCGGACGAAATCGTCGCGGCCGAGCGCGAGGCCCGCGCGGATCAGCGCCTCCGGCAGCCGGGCGTTGTCATAGGCGAGCATGATCTCGAACCACTTCCATTCGGGCCGGCGGGCGCTGTCGAGCAGCTGGAGCAGCTCGTCACCGAAACGGTTGAGAATGGTGCGGGCCAATGCGTGCTCGGGATGCGCCTTCAGCATCGCCGCGGCGCCGAGCATGGCGAAGGCATGGGCCCGCGGCGCCTCCAGCTCGAGCGCCATGCTGCCGGTGCGGTCGAACATCACCACCGCCCAGTCGCGATGCTTCTGCAGCCGCGCCTCGCTCGCGGTGACGCCGAGCGCCCACAACGTGCGCCCGTTCGAATCCTCCGAACCCGCATCCTCGCACCAGCTCCGGTCGAAGTTCATGAAGTTGCGGAAACGGCGCACCTCCGGGTTCCAGGCGTGCTGGACGAACGAGGCATAGACGCTGGTCCATTTGTCGCGAACCACCTCGTCCACGGGCTCGATCCGGCACATCAGCATCAGCGCGCGGGCATTGTCGTCGATGCAATAGCCGTGGCGCCGATCCGGGATCGAGTAGATCGAATGCTGGAGCATGCCGGTCGAATCGCTCATCCGCTCGACGGCCGAAATGTCCGGCGTCAGCGGGCGGAGCGGCGGACTGCCGGCGATGCGGCGCGGCTGGGCGGCGACGATCGCGGCGATCTCCGCCATCGCCGCCTCGGCGAGGCGCGGCCAGATCATCGTGCGGCCGCGGGCATAGGCGCGCTCCGACAGGCGCGACCGGTTGCGCTCGCTGCCGAGCAGCGCGTTGATTTCGCGCGCGAAGCCCTCGCTGTCGTCGAAGCCGACGAGCACGCCATGGCCGTCGGCGAGGATTTCGGTGGCATGGACGTAGGGTGTGGATACCACCGCCTTGCCGACGCCGACTGCATAGCTCAGCGTCCCCGAGGTGATCTGCGCCGGGTTGGTATAGGGCGTGACGTAGATGTCGGCTGCCTGAAGATAGTCGAGCAGCTCGTCGTTCTCGACGAAGGCATCGACGAAGCGAAGGTTGTCGGCCACGCCCTTCTCGGCGGCGAGCCCCTTCAGCCGGTCGCGATAGACCTCGCCCTCGTGCGCGACGAGGTTGGGATGAGTGGCCCCGAGCACGACGTAGAGCGCATCGGGATGCTCGGCGACGATCGCCGGCATCGCCGCGATCATCGTCTCGATCCCCTTGTTGGGTGCGAGCAGACCGAAGGTCAGGATCACCGCGCGCCCGTCCCAGCCGAAGCGGCCCTTCATCGTCGCCGCCTCGATCAGCGGGCGGTCGGGCACGCCGTGGGGGATCATCGCGATGCTGCGCGGGCTGGCGCCATAGACGCGCTTCAGGATCTCGCGGCCGCGCTCGGCCATTACGATCACCTTGGCGGCGCGGCGAAGCAGTGCCTCCAGCACGCGCCGCTCGTCGGGGCTCGGCTGCTCGAGCACGGTGTGGAGCGTGACGATGAGGGGAATGGTGACGCGGTTGACCAGCGCCAGCAGATACTCGCCGGCGGCGCCGCCGAAGATGCCGTATTCGTGCTGGACCCACAGCGCCTGCGCGCCGCTGGCCTCGATCGTGCGCGCGGCGGCGACATAGGCCTGGCGTTCGTGCTGCGGGATGGCGGCGGTGACTTCCGGCGGATAGGCGTAGCGGCCGGGATGATCGTCCATCGCATAGACGTCGACGCGAAGGTCCGGATAACGGTCCCTGAGCGCCTTGAACGTATCTGTCGTATAGGTTGCGATGCCGCATTTGCGGGGCAGGTAATTGCCCACCAACGCGATATGATCGATCCGGTTCGCCGTCGCCGCCTGTTCCATCTCTACCCTTCGCGAATGCAACACAGGTTATGGAGCGCTGTGCCTAACCTTCGGAGAACGTTCGCAAAGCAAGATGGTTTCTTGTCTGTTGCAATGCAACATAAAGAATCCGCCAGACGTGGTGCGAGCGCGCTCAGCCGCGCCCGCGATAGCCGGGGACGTCCTGCGCCGGGACCCACACGTCGGCGGGCGGCGAGCCCGACTGCCAGAACACGTCGATCGGGATGCCGCCGCGCGGATACCAATAGCCGCCGATCCTGAGCCAATGCGGCTTCATCTCTTCGAACAGCCGCTGGCCGATGCCGACGGTGCAGTCCTCGTGGAAGGCGCCGTGGTTGCGGAAGCTACCGAGGAACAGCTTGAGCGACTTGGATTCGACGATGGTCGCATCCGGCACATAGTCGATCACCAGATGCGCGAAGTCAGGCTGGCCGGTGATCGGGCAGAGCGAGGTGAACTCGGGCGCCGCGAAGCGCACCAGATAACGGGTACCGGCGCGCGGGTTGGGAACATAATCGAGCACGGCCTCTTCGGGAGAGGCCGGCAGGCTGCTGGACTGGCCAAGGTGGATCGGAGTCATTGCTCCCATGTAGGGCGGAAGGGCCCCGAGGAAAACTCGACGCTCCGCCTTGCCGCCGTTAGAGCCGGGCCATGGACTCGCTGGTCTCCACTCAATGGCTCGCCGACGCGATGGGCGCGGGCGATCTCCGCATCGTCGATGCGACATTCATCCTGCCCGACTATGGCCGCGACGCCGCCGCCGAATATCGTGCGGCGCATATCCCCGGCGCGGTGTTCATGGCGCTGGAGGCGGTGTCCGATCCGGCGAGCCCGCTGCCGCACATGCTTCCCACCGCCGAGGCGTTCGGACGAGCGGCCTCGGCGCTGGGGCTGTCCAACGACGATCGCATCGTCGTCTACGACAATTCCCCGCACCATAGCGCCGCGCGCATCTGGTGGATGCTGCGGCTGTTCGGAGCGAAACGGGTCGCCATCCTCGACGGCGGGCTGCCGAAATGGTTGGCGGAGGGGCGGCCGGTGGCGAGCGGCGACGAGCAGCCGGCGCCGGGCCATTTCATCACCACGCCCGGAAGCGGCGAGGTCCGCGACCTCGCGCGGATGAAGGCGGCCTTGGCGGAGGGGACGCCGATCGCCGACGCCCGTTCGGCGGCGCGCTTCGCCGGCAGCTCGCCCGAGCCGCGCGCCGGGGTGGCGCCCGGCCACATCCCCGGGTCATTGAGCTTGCCGCAGGACAGCCTGTTCCATCCCGACGAGACCTGGAAGCGCGGCGACGTGCTCCGCGCCGCCTTCACCGGCGCCGGCATCGATCCGGACCGGCCGTTCGTTGCCACCTGCGGCTCCGGCGTCACCGCCGCAGTGCTGGTGTTCGGCGCGCATCTGCTGGGACACGAGGTGCCGCTTTACGACGGCAGCTGGTCGGAATGGGGCGCCGATCCTTCCACGCCCAAGGCGACGGGAGCGGCGGCATGAGCGGCGAGCATAAGTCCGCCACCAAGGCGATCACCGCCGGCCGGCGCGAGGAATGGACGCAGGGCATCGTCAGCCCGCCGGTGTGGCGCGCCTCGACCATCCTCTACGATTCGGTCGCGGACCTGCGCGCCGGCGCCGCGCGCGACACCCATCACCGCCTGTTCTACGGCCGCCGCGGGACGCCGACCCAATGGTCGCTCGCCGAGGCGCTGACCGAGCTGGAGCCGGGGGCGCACGCGACTTTGCTCTATCCCTCCGGCGTCGCGGCGGTGTCGACGGCGCTGCTCTCCGTGCTGCGGCCGGGCGACGAGCTGCTGCTGGTGGACAGTGCCTATGACCCGACCCGCAATTTCGCGAACGGGCTGCTCAAGAGCTTCGGCGTCACCACGCGCTACTACGATCCGTTGATCGGCGGCGATATTGCCGGGCTGATCGGGGAGAACACCCGCGCGATCTTCATGGAGAGCCCGGGCAGCCTCACCTTCGAGGTGCAGGACGTGCCCGCGATCGTCGCGGCGGCCAAGGCGCGCGGCGTCGTCACGCTGATCGACAACACCTGGGCGACGCCGCTCGGGCTGCCGGCGATCGGCATGGGGGTCGATTTCTCGATCCTGGCCTGCACCAAATACATCGCCGGCCATTCCGACGTGATGCTGGGATCGGTCACCACCACCGAGGAGCATTGGCAGCGGCTGCGCGCGACCAGCTACCAGCTCGGCCAGACGGCGAGCCCGGACGATGCCTGGCTCGGTAGCCGCGGACTCCGGACCATGGCGGTGCGGCTGGAGCGCCATGCCGCGAGCGCGCTGCGCATCGCCGAATGGTTGAAGGAGCGGCCGGAGGTTACGCGCGTGCTCCATCCGGCTTTGCCCGACTGTCCCGGCCATGACCTGTTCGTCCGCGACTTCAAGGGCGGCGCCGGACTGTTCTCGTTCGAGCTGGCCGGCGGCGGCGAGGCCGAGCGCGCCGCCCTGATCGACACGCTCGAGCTATTCGGCATCGGCTACAGCTGGGGCGGGTTCGAGAGTCTGGCGATCCCGGTCGATCCGGAGCGTTACCGCACCGCGACCCGATGGGAAGGCCATGGGCCGCTGGTCCGCCTGTCGATCGGGCTGGAGGACCCCGACGACCTCATCGCCGATCTCGACGCCGGCCTGGCCGCGTGGCGGACGGCGCGGGGATGAGCCGGGCCGGCGCCTGGCTCGCGGCCAAGGGTCTGGCGGAGCCGACCCCGGCCGAGCTGGGCGAGGCCGGCATCGCGCTGGCGCTGGTCGTCGCGGCGCTCGCGCTCGGCTGGCTGGCGGGGCGGACTCTCGGTCCGCGCGCGACGGCGCTGTGGACCGCACGCGTCGGCGAGCACGGCGCAGGCGTCGGCAAGCGGCTGTGCGCGATCGTGCGTCACGGCACCGCCGCGCTGCTGCTGGCGATCCTGTCGCGCGCCTGGCCTTGGCATCCGCTGGCCGATGCCGGCATCGGCGTGGCGCTCGGCGCGGCCGGGGCGCTGGCGATGGTCGAGCTGCTGCGCGGTGTCCGCCTGTCGCGTTGGATCGCGTGGAGTGTGGCGGCGGTGGTGTTCACCGCGCTGCTGCGCCATGCGGTGGGCGGGCTGGCGCCGATCACCACGACCCTCGACGCGATCGCGGTGGAGATCGGGTCGCGGCGGCTGTCGCTGCTGACATTGGTCAGCCTGCTGGTGGCGGCGGTGCTGCTCTATGCCCTCGTCCGCCTCGTCAACCGCGCGACCGCGCAGGCGCTGGAGGGCGCGCGCGGGCTCGATCCCACTCAGCGGCTGCTCGCGCAGAAGCTGATCGCCATCGCGGCGGTGGTGGTCGCCTTCTTCTTCGCGGTCGACCTGCTGGGGATCGATCTCACCACCTTCGCGGTGTTCTCGGGCGCGATGGGGCTGGCGATCGGCTTCGGCCTCCAGAAGACGGTGGGCAACCTGATCGCCGGGATCATCCTGCTCATGGACCGCTCGATCAAGCCGGGCGACGTCATCGTCGTCGGCGACAGCTTCGGCTGGGTCAACAAGATCGGCGTCCGCGCCGTCAGCGTGGTGACTCGCGACGGCAAGGAGCATTTGATCCCCAACGAAATCCTGATGACCCAGGAGGTGGAAAACTGGTCCTATACCGACACCAACGTCCGCGTGCGCATCCCGGTCCGCGTCGCTTATGACTGCGACCTCGAGCTCGCGCAGGCGCTGATGCTGCGCGCGGCGAAGGAAAGCCCGCGCGTGCTCGACACGCCGCCGTCCAACGTCTGGGTGACCGCGTTCGGCGAATATGCGGTCGAGCACGACATATTGGTGTGGATCAACGATCCGCAGAGCGGGGTCGGCAACGTCAGGTCGGACGTGCTCAACCGGCTGTGGCGGCTGTTCAAGGAGCATGGGATCGTCGTGCCCTATCCGCGCAGCGACGTGCGGATCGCGGGTGGCCGCCAAGTCGCTGCCGGACTGGCGTCGGCGCAGGATGATCCTACATCGCGCGCGTGAGCTCCCCCGTCACTGCCCGCATCGCCGACGGCGTCTCGTCGATCCCCGCCGCCGAGTGGGATGCCTGCGCCGGCAGTTCCAATCCGTTCGTCGGCCACGCCTTCCTCTCGATCCTTGAGCGGTCGGGCTCCGTCGGAGGCATGAGCGGATGGCAGGCGCTGCCGGTCGTGGTCGAGGGCACGGACGGCCGGGCGGCGGCGATTGCGCCTGCCTATGCCAAGAGCCACAGCCAGGGCGAATATGTGTTCGACCATGGTTGGGCCGATGCCTGGGAGCGGGCGGGCGGGCGCTATTATCCCAAGCTGCAGGTGGCGGTGCCCTTCTCGCCGGTGCCGGGGCCGCGACTGCTGCTCCGGGACCAGGCACAGGTCTCGACGCTGATCGCGGCGCTGGAGGCGGTGACCGATCAGCATGGCCTGTCCTCGGCACACGCCACCTTCGTCGCGCCCGATCAGGTGCCGCTGTTCGAGGCGGCGGGCTGGCTGATCCGCACCGGCACGCAGTTCCACTGGGCGAACCACGGCTATCGGAGCTTCGACGCGTTCCTGGGCGAGCTTGCCTCGCGCAAGCGCAAGGCGATCCGGCGCGAGCGGGCGGCGGCGGTGGAGGGGCTGACGATCCGTCATGTCACCGGCCGCGACCTTACCGAGGCGCATTGGGATGTCTTCTGGCGTTTCTATCAGGACACCGGATCGCGCAAATGGGGGCGACCCTATCTTACCCGCGCCTTCTTCTCGCTGTTGGGGGAAGTGATGGCGGACCGGTGCCTGCTGATCCTCGCCGAGCGCCACGGCCGGCCGATCGCGGGGGCCCTCAACCTGATCGGCGAGGACACGCTCTACGGCCGCTACTGGGGCTGTACCGAGGAGGTGCCATTCCTCCACTTCGAGCTTTGCTATTATCAGGCGATCGATGCGGCGATCGCGCGGGGCCTCAAGACCGTCGAGGCGGGCGCGCAGGGAGAGCACAAGCTGGCGCGCGGCTATCTACCCGTCACCACCTGGTCGGCCCACTATATCCCCGATCCGAACTTCCGCCGCGCCGTCGCCGACTTCCTGGTGCGCGAGCGGCAGGCGATCGAGCACGAGCAGGAATTCCTGGGCGAGCTCGGCCCGTTCAGGAGGTGCGGCGCACCATGACCTGGATGCGCTGGTAGAGCTCGGGATAGGGGCCGAGGTCCCTGGGCGAGAGCTGCGCGCGGGGCACGCTGTGGTCGACCTTGAACAGCGCCGAATTGCCCTGACGCCATACCGGGATCAGCCCGGCCTCCAGCCTTTTGTCATAGGCCGGCGGGCGGATCACCCAGACATAGTCGAACGCCCGTCTGGGGAAGCGCGCGAGGCTGACCGCGATCGGCCGCCACCATTCGCGCGGGCATTGCACGCTGGTGGTGATCTGCGAGGGATCGTGCGAGAAAGGAATGGCGGCGCGGTAGCGCACCGTCAGCAGCTGCGCGCCCGGCATCGACCATTGGTCGTTGGTGTAGGCGAGCCGCCGCACCGTCGCGAGCCCCGGCAGGTGCTGGAGGCGCGTCATCTTCCATTCGTTGTAGCAGGTCTCGCCGACGAAGCTGACCAGCCGGGCGCCGACCGGTAGGTGATCGAGCGCCTTGAGCTCGCGGTCGTAATCGCGGTCGTAGAGCCAATAGCTGATCGTGGTGCCGCCGATTCGCACGAGGAAGAAGGAGAGGCCCACCACCGCGAGCACGGCGGCGCCGCGCATCGACATGCCGGGCTTGGGCCTGAGCGCGACCAGCCCGATGCCGAGCATGAACGGCGCGAGCCGCATGTCGGCATAGGCCGAACCGAAGATGATGCGCGGCAGCAGCACGAACACCGCCGCCAGGAACAGCCCCGACAGCAGCAGGTTGCGCGAATATTGGATGTTGGGATCGCGCACGCCCTTGAACAGCACGAGCAGCAGCACCGCCAGTGAGGCGATGTCGAAGGTGATCCAGCGGTCGCGCAGGATCATCAGCACCCACATCGCCTTCGCCCGCCAGTTGAACCAGTCGGCGGTCTGGCCGGAGACATGGCCGCTGCGCCACAGCACCATCAGCAGCGCGGGCGGAACCAGCGGCAGGCAGTGCAGCACCGCATGGAACCACGGCACCACCCAGCGCGCGATCACGCCGCTGCGGTCTCGCCTCAGGTCATGCTGGCGGATGAGCTCCGCCGAGAAGCAGAGCACGCCCAGCGTGCCCCAGCCATAGGTGTGGGCAAGCCAGATCACCGCGCCGATCGGCACGAACAGGGCCGCCCGCAGCTCGAGATGCCCGGTCCGCGCGAGCCGCAGCCACAAGGCGAAGGCGTTGAGCGCGAGGCCCATCGCCAGCGCGAAGTTCACGAAGCCGAAATGGAAGGGATAGCTGTAGGCGAGCGGCAGCGCGAACAATGCGGTCGGCGGGATGCGCCCATGCACTTCGCGCGCGATCCACAGAAAGCCGAGCGCGATCAGCGCCGGGATCGCCATCACGATCAGCTTGACCGCGAACTCCAGCCCGACGACCGGCGCGAGCGGAATGATCAGCAGGTCGACGCCCAGATTGCCGATCAGGCTCCAGCGGAAGTTGTACCATTCGGTCAGCCAGGGATATTGCCCGTGGCTCAGCTGCACGCGGTAGCGCGCCATATGGCCGGGCAGGTCGACCAGCGGCGGCACGTCGGGCCAGACGAGCGGAATCATCGCGATGATCGCCGCCGCGACGACGAACCAGCGCGTCTGCCACCAATGAAGCTTATCTGTGCCCCCGGTCATCCGGGGGCTTCTAGGGGCGAGACCCCCCTTGGGACAAGCCGTGCTTTGACGGATAGACGACACGCCAGGCGAGGACCGGCGAATGGGCGATCGGCACCGGTTCGAGCCAGTCGAACCGCTCGCCGCGTTCCAGCTGAGCCCAGAAACCGTTCGGGGCCGCGGATTTGTAGATCTCGGTCTCGTTCTCGCCGGGGCAACCGACGACGTAGCGTGCTCCGCTCGCCAGCACCGATCGATGCGCCTCCTCCGGATCGGCGATGAAGGTGGCGATAACTCGGTGCATTGCCGCGACATTGCGGTGATAGCCGCCGGCGATGGCGCGATGGCTGGTCCAGCCTATCAGCGCTGGCGTCGCGTCGATCGGCGCGAACAGCAGCGACGGCGGGAGCTGCGCGAGATCGGCCATCTCCTGCGAATGGGTGCATGGCGGACGGGTGAGCGGGGCGACCGGGAAGGTGACCGGCGAGGCCCGCAGGTCGAAGAGCCCGCCCGCCGCCAGTCCCGGCGCTGCCGCGACCAGCGCGCCGGCAGTGGCGGCAATGCGCGGCAGCAGCGACCTCACGGCACGCGCACGCACCAGCATCGCGTGGAGAAGCCATGCGCCCCCGGGAAGCGCCAGCGCATTGGCAGTGGCGCCGGTGCGGATCACTAGCAGCGATAGCGCAAACGATGCGCTCGCGAGCCCCAGCATCATCGTCCAGCGCACGCGCTCGGGTCCGGCGGCACCGCGCCGGGCGAGGATCGTGCCCATCAGCCCGACCACCGGAAAGCCCGCCGTCATCAGTGCCCAGGCCAGCGTCTGCTGCCATATCGGCAGCCCTTCCGAGACGTTCTGATACCAGAAGCGATAGACGAGCGGATCGAGTGAGGCGAAGGGGCCGCGTACACAGTCCGGCGCCATGCCAACGAGCGCCGCCAGCGCCGCACCGCCGGCCAGCGTCAGCAGGGCAAGGCGCGCGACGAGAGATCGGGCGGGCACGAGCATCGCCGCGCCGAAGCCGGTCGCTGCCACCCAAATCGCGACGATCCAGGCTGGCGCGACGGCGTCGCAGGCCGGCTGGAACATCGCTGGTCCACGGGTCGCGACGTGGAGCAGGACGATCCCGCCCGCAAGCGTTCCCATCAAGGCCATCGCCTGCGGCCGCCGCGTCGGGTCGAACGCCCATGCCAGCATCGCCATCGCGATCATCACGGCGCTGACCGGCAGCCCTTCGAGCGATATCGTCAGCAGCACCGCCAGCGCCCCGCCCATGATCACTCCAGATCGCGCGGAAGGCCGGCCGACCAGCACTACCGCGGCAAGCATCGCCAGCGCGATCTGCCAACCATGATGGTCGATCCGGAGCGGCCGCAGCTGAAAGAGGAGCGGTACCGACAGGGGTGCCAGCAGCACGGCCAGCTTTGCCCGCTCCAGGCCGGCCAGCCGGCGGGTCAGTTCGGCGCCGAGCGCCATCACCACGAGCAGCGTCAACAGCGGCACCAGCGTCATCGCGATTCGGTTCGAGGCGGCAGGGCCGACCAGCGGGTCAAACGCGAGCATCACCGCCGCAAGCGGTAGATCGACCAGACGCGACCAGTGCATCGCGAAATGGCCGCCCCACAGCCGGTGCTGGCTGACGTCCCACCAGCTCTGTCCCGCGAGCCAGTCGCGCACCTGGAGCAGGCGCATCGCGTCGTCGGCATCGGGGAACCAGAGATGGGCGATCGAGCGAGCGGCAACCAGAGTCAGCACGGCCGCGGCGATGGCCCAGCCGATGGCGACCGGCGCGAACAGGGGGTGGCGGTGAAGCGCGGTCATCTGTGCCGCGTACCGTCAGGCGGCCTTCAGTCGTTCGGGCACTCCGCGCAAGCTGGCGAGCGCGGCCCGTTCGCCCTCGTTGCCGGATTCGTGATACTCGGCATCCTCGTTGACCGCCCAGACATCGTAGACCCGCTCGCCGGCGACGATGTTCCGCACCGTCAGCATCGCCGTCATCATCGCGTGGTCCTGGTTGTTGTAGCGGTGCATGCCGTTGCGTCCGACGAGATGCAGCGTGGGATGGCGTTCCTCCAGCTCGTGACGGAGCCGGTCGACATTGGCGCGGTAATCGTCGTCATAAACCGGATAGGCCTTTTCCTGGCGGACCACCGCGCCGCCGACCACCTGGTCGGGTCGACACAGACCGAGTGTCGCCATCTCGCGCGTCGCCAGCGCGATGAGCTCGTCGTCGGTCGACGCCCACAGGCCATCACCCTCGAAGCAGAAATATTCGAGGCCGACGCAGGCGATCCCGGGATCGGGGACCATCTCCGGCGACCAGCTCCGGAAATTCTGGACGCGGCCGACCTTCACCTTCGAATCGTGGATGTAGATCCAGTTGTCCGGAAAGAGATCGGGCGCACGCACCATCAGCGCCACGGTCAGGAAGTCGCGGTAGCGCAGCGCCGAGGCCTGCGGCAGCGCCGCGGGCAGCGGATGGAGGCGGGTGGCGAGCTCCCGCATCGGCGCACTCGAGATGACGTGGGCAGCGCTGATCGTAACCGTCTCGCCGGCGGGGCCGGTCGCCTGCACGCGCCAGCGTCCGGCGGCGTCGTCATGCGAGAGCTGGCGCAGCGCATGCCCCATCAGCACCCGGTTGCCGTGGCCGATCACCTTGTCGCGGGCAGCTTCCCACATCATCCCCGGACCGAGCCGCGGATAGCGGAAGCTTTCGAGCAGCGTCTTGGCCTGCATCCCGTCGTTGGGGCGCTTGTTAAGCCCCAGCGAGCGCTTGAGCCCGTCGAGCACCGCGGCGCCGAGGCTGAGGCCCTTGATCCGCTGCGCCGCCCAGTCGGCGGACATGGTGTCGCATGGCATCCCCCACACCTTCTCGGTGTAGGTCTTGAAGAAGATCGAATAGAGCTTGCGCCCGAACTGGTTGATCACCCAGTCCTCGAAGCTTCTCACCTCGCGGATCGGGAAGAGCTTCGCCTTGGCATAGCTCGCCATGCACAGCGCCGAGCGCCAGAGGCCGAGATTGCGCAATGCCTCGAACGCACGCAGCGGATAGCTGTAGAAGCGGCCCTCGTAATAGATCCGGCTCATCCGCGGCCGTTCGATGAAATCGTCCGGCAGGATCTCGTTCCAGAGATCGACCACTTCCTTCGACTTGGAGAAGAAGCGATGGCCGCCGATGTCGAAGCGGAAGCCCTGATGCTCGACGGTGCGGCTGATGCCGCCGACGTAATCGCGGTCCTTCTCGATGACGGTGACGGAGTAGCCGGCCTTGCCAAGCAGATAGGCCGCGGTCAGCCCGGCTGGGCCGGCCCCGATGATCGCGACGTCGACCGCCGTATTGTCGCCCACCATCCGTCCACTCTCCCCCTGTGACGGGAGAGCAATGGCGCGGCAGGCGCTAAGATAGAGTTAATGCGCCGTTGACGGTCCGCGCTCAGGCGCGATCCCGCCGCCCCAGCAGCCGCAGCCGCAGCGCGTTCAGCTTGATGAAGCCCGCCGCGTCGCGCTGGTCGTAGGCGCCCTGGTCGTCCTCGAAGGTCACGACCTTCTCCGAATAGAGCGAATGCGGCGACTTGCGGCCGATGACGTGGACGCCGCCCTTGTAGAGCTTGAGCCGCACCGTGCCCGCGACCTTGGCCTGGCTGTGATCGATCGCCGCCTGCAGCATCTCGCGCTCGGGCGAGAACCAGAAGCCGTTGTAGAGCAGCTCCGCATAGCGCGGCATCAGCTCGTCCTTGAGGTGGGCGGCGCCGCGGTCGAGCGTGATCTGCTCGATGCCGCGGTGCGCCAGGTGCAGGATGGTGCCGCCCGGCGTCTCGTACATGCCGCGCGACTTCATGCCGACGAAGCGGTTCTCGACGAGATCGAGGCGGCCGATGCCGTGGGTGCGACCGAGGTCGTTGAGCTTCGCCAGCAGCGACGCGGGCGACAGGCCCTCGCCGTTGATCGCGACCGCGTCGCCCTTCTCGAAATCGATCGTGATGATCTCGGGCGCGTCGGGCGCGTCCTCGGGGTTGACCGTGCGCGAATAGACGTAGTCCGGCACTTCCTCCCACGGATCCTCGAGCACCTTGCCCTCGCTCGAGGTGTGGAGGAGGTTGGCGTCGGTCGAGAAGGGCGCTTCGCCGCGCTTGTCCTTACTGACCGGGATCTGGTGCGCCTCGGCGAACTCGATCAGGCGGGTGCGGCTGGTGAGGTCCCATTCGCGCCAGGGAGCGATCACCTTGATGTCGGGCGCGAGCGCGTAATAGCCGAGCTCGAAGCGGACCTGGTCGTTGCCCTTGCCGGTGGCGCCGTGGCTGACCGCGTCGGCATTGACCTGGCGCGCGATCTCGATCTGGCGCTTGGCGATCAGCGGCCGCGCGATCGAGGTGCCGAGCAGGTACAGTCCCTCGTAGAGCGCATTGGCGCGCATCATCGGGAAGACATAGTCCCTGACGAACTCCTCGCGCAGGTCGTCGATGAAGATGTGCTCGGGCTTGACTCCCATCAGCTCGGCCTTGGCGCGCGCCGGCTCGAGCTCCTCGCCCTGGCCGAGGTCGGCGGTGAAGGTGACGACCTCGCAATTATAGGTCTGCTGGAGCCACTTCAGGATCACGCTGGTGTCCAGACCGCCCGAGAAGGCGAGGACGACACGGTTGATCTGGTCGGACATGGTAACGGGCTCCAGGGAGTCGGGGACGCGGGCCGGTATCAGGCGGGGTCCCATGGAGCAAGACCGCTGAGCAGCCGCGGCCAATGCCAGCCGAGCGCGAGCGCGCGATAGACATAGCTCGCGAGCAGCCCCAGCCATATCCCCGCCGCGCCGAGCGGGCGGAGCGCGAGATCGGTGGCGACGTAGAGCGCCGTCGACAGGATCGCGGCGTTGCGCAGCGCCCGTCCGCCGGTCGCGCCGATGAACACGCCGTCGAGCAGCCACGCCGGGGTGCCGACCAGCGGCACGAGGACGACGAAGGGCAGCAGCGCCTCCGCCCGCTCGCGGACGGCGGCGTCGGTGACGAGCAGGTCGATGCCGCTGCGGCCGGCGAGGGCGATGACGGCGCAGAAGATCAGCGCCGTCGCCAGGCAGAACTCCCCCGTCAGGCGCACCGCGCGCC
Organism: Sphingomonas sp. SRI_018; assembly: GCF_057586275.1. Taxonomy (NCBI): domain Bacteria; kingdom Pseudomonadati; phylum Pseudomonadota; class Alphaproteobacteria; order Sphingomonadales; family Sphingomonadaceae; genus Sphingomonas; species Sphingomonas sp. SRI_018. The sequence goes on from NZ_JBYCZO010000002.1 coordinate 575,168, forward strand.
TGAGGTCGGCCCGGGAGTTCGCGCCGACGGCATGGCCGACGCGCGATTCGGCGGTGAAGGCGAACCCGTCGAGCACGAAAGCGACGATGCCGACCGCCTGCATCAGCACCTGCTGCGCCGCCAGCGTGGTCGCGCCGAGCCGCGCGCCGGCGTTGGTGAACCAGGCGAACAGCAGCAGCAGCGCGACGGTGCGGATCATGATATCGGCGTTGACCGCGAACAACCGGCGCATCCTCGCCGCATCGAACAGGCGGGCCCGATCGCGAAGCGCGCGGAGATGCGGGGCGACCATCACGAGACCGACCGCCAGGGCGGTCCATTCCGCACAGGCGGTGCCGAGCCCGACGCCGCGCGCACCCCAGTGGAAGTGCCAGACGAACAGCACGTCGAGCCCGACGTTGACCAGGTTCATCACGATCTGCAGCGCGAGCGCGGCGCGGGTGCGACCCAGCCCCAGCAGCCAGCCGTTGATCGCGAACACCGCGAGGCTCGCCGGCGCACCGAGGAAGCGTGCGGCGACATAGGGCTTGGCCGACGCGTCGACATCGGCGCCGCCCGCGAGCAGCTGAAAGGCGAGCGGGATAAGCAGGAGCTGAAGCATCACCAGCAATGCGCCGAAACCCAGCCCGACCGCCAGCCCGCGCACCAGCAGCGCATCGGTCTCCGCCGTGTCGCCCGCGCCGGCCGCCTGGGCAGTCATGCCGGTCACGCCCATGCGCAGGAAGCCGAAGCTCCAGAAGATGAAGTTGACGATGGTGGTGCCGAGCGCGACCCCGGCCAGCGCCGCGGCATCGCCGGTGCGTCCGATCACCGCGGTGTCGACCAGGCCGACCAGCGGCACCGTCATCTGACCGACCATGATCGGCCAGGCCTGCGCGAGGATCGAGCGGCGGGTGAGGGGGAGGGCGGCCATGGATGGGCGGCTTAGGGCGCCTTTTCCCCTTCGTCACCCCGGCCTTGTGCCGGGGGCCACCGTGCCGCACAGTCCGCACGGTTCGGCTCCAGCTGCACGGTGGACCCCGGCACAAGGCCGGGGTGACGGGAGGGGGAGAGGGCAATGGCGGAGAACAAGACACAGGCGACCGCCGCGTCGGTCGAGGCGTTCCTCGACGCTGTTCCAGACGAACGCCGCCGCGCCGACGCGCGCACCGTCGCGGCGCTGATGGCGAAGGTTTCCGGCGAGCCGGCGGCGATGTGGGGTCCGGCGATCATCGGCTTCGGCAAGTACCGCTACAAATACGACAGCGGCCGCGAGGGCGAGATGTGTCGGATCGGCCTCAGCCCGCGCAAGGCGGCGCTGACGCTCTACCTGGCGAGCGGCTATCCGATGCGCGAGGCGCTGCTCGCCCGGCTGGGCAAGCACAGTACCGGCAAGGGCTGTCTCTACCTCAAGTCGCTGAAGGACGTGGACATGGGCGTGCTCGAGGAACTGATCGCCGGCAGCCTCGCCGACAATCGCACGCGCTATCCGGGGTGACTGGACCATAAGCCCCTCCCCTTCAGGGGAGGGGGCGGGGGTGGGGCAGTGCCCCAAGCAACTCGCCTGCGGATAGGCCCCACCCCAACCCCTCCCCTGAAGGGGAGGGGCTTAATTAGGTTCGTACCTTACGCCGACGCGCGCAGCTTGGCTTCCGCCTCGGCCATGTAATCACGGGTGATCGGCAGCGTGTGGCGGCCCCGCGCGAACTGGAGCTGGTAGTTCACCATGTTGCCGTACTGGAAGGTGACGTAGGCGCCCGCGAGGTAGAAGGTCCACATGCGGAAGAAACGTTCGTCGTAGAGCTCGACCAGCGCATCCTTCGCCGCGACGGTGCGGTCGTACCACTCCTTCAGCGTGTAGGCGTAGTGCAGCCGCAGCACCTCGATATCGGTGCAGAACATGCGCACGCCCTCGTATCCGCGTGCGATCTCCGACAGGGCGGGGATGTAGCCGCCGGGGAAGATGTACTTCTGGGTGAACTTGTCGGTGACCCCCGGCCCGTCGGTGCGGCCGATGGTATGGAGCAGCATCACGCCCTCCTCGGTCAGCAGCGCGCGGCATTTCTCGAAGAAGGCGCGGAAGTAGAGCGTGCCGACATGCTCGAACATGCCGACCGAGACGATGCGGTCGAAGGTGCCGGTGAGGTTGCGATAGTCGATCAGCTCGAACTTGACCTTGTCGGCGACCCCGGCCTCCTCGGCGCGGCGGCGGGCGACCTTGAGCTGCTCCTCCGACAGGGTGACGCCGAGCACCTCGGCGCCGGTCTTGCGGTGGATGTAGAGCGCCATCCCGCCCCAGCCGCAGCCGATGTCGAGCACGCGCATCCCCGGCTGGATCGCGAGCTTGGCGACGATGTGCGCCTTCTTGTCCTCCTGCGCCTGATCGAGGCTGTTCGAAGGATCGGTGAAATAGGCGCAGCTGTATTGGCGGTCGCGGTCGAGGAAGAGGTCGTAGAGCCGGTCGTCGAGATCATAGTGATGCGCGACGTTGCGTTTCGACCGGCGCGTCATGTTGATGCGGTCGATGCGGAAGCGGATCGCGGTCAGCGCGCGGCCGAGCCAGCTCGCCTCGAGCGCGCTGTCGTCGCGCTCCCACGGGTTGTTGGCGGTGGCGAGGCTGAGCAGGCCGAGGATATCGCCCTCCTCGATCGCCAGTGATCCGTCCATGAAGGTCTCGCCCGCGCCCGTCGCCGGATCGCGCAGGATGCGGCCGACCGCGCCCTTGGCGAAGCGGATGGTGATCGACGGCAGCTCGGGATCGGGCGTGCCGAAGCTCACCCGCTTGCCGTCGGCGTGGATCACGGTGAGCTGGCCGCGCTTGATTGCGCGCGCGAAGAAACGATCGATCAGCGACATCGCGCCGTTGCCTAGCAATCGTTTTGGCTGTGCAAAAGCCCCGGTTCGTCAGATACCGGCGTACCAGTCGTAGCCGGCCTTGTCCTCCCAATAGCCGCCCTTGCCGCCATGGATGCCATCGAGGCTGGCAACCGCCTCGATCCGCTGGACATATTTGGCGTGTTTGTAGCCAAGCTGGCGCTCGCAGCGCAGCCGCACGGGCGCGCCATTGCGGACGGTCAGCGGCGCGTCGTTGAGCGCCCAGGCGAGGATGGTCTGCGGGTGGAGCGCCTCGATCAGGTCGAGCGATTCGTAATAGGGCCGCACGCCGAAGCGGTCGGCGCAGTGGAAGACGATGTAGCGCGCGCGATCGCTCATGCCGGCGGCGTCGAGCAGCAGCTTGAGCGGTGGACCATGCCACTTGCCGATCGCGCTCCAGCCCTCGACGCAGTCGTGGCGGGTGATCTGGGTGCGGGCGGGCATGCGGCGCAGCTCGGCCATCGACAGGCTGAGCGGGCGGGCGACCAGCCCGTCGACCGCGATGCGCCAGCCGGCGAAGCTCGCGGCGGCGTGGGCCCGATATTCGGGGGAGTCGGGGTTCTGGGTGCCGTTGCCGCGGAAGATCGGGGAGATCTGGTCCGGCCGGAACTCGCGCGCCAGCGCGGTGCGGCCGGCGAGGCTGCGCTGGAGCCAGCGGTGCATGTTCTCGGCCGAGAACAGGATGTCGCGCGCGGCCGGGTTGCGGCCGACCGCGTCGCAACCGGCAAGGGTGGTCGCGGCGAGGCTACCGATCAGCGCGCGGCGGGTGACGATCATTCTTCCGATACCTTCCATCTGCCGGTGATCATCGAACGCAGCTCATTGCCGACGCCGGCGAGGATGACCAGGGTCAGGTGGACGACGGTGAACAGCGCGATCAGCCCCGCCGCGATGAAATGGATCGACCGCGCCGACTGGCGGCCGCCGAACAGGTCGATCAGCCACGGCCAGGCCGCGTTCATGCCGGGCGACATGGCGAGGCCGGTGAAGATCATCAGCGGGATCAGCACGAAGATGGTGGCGACATAGCTCGCCTTCTGGAGGGTGTTGTAGCGGCCGGGATCGTCGGGGTCGTGGAAGCGAAAGGCGAGATGGTCCTTCAGGTCTTCCCACAAGTGACGCGGCGCCAGCTCGCGCCGGCGGAAGGTCAAGTCGCGCTGGAAATGGCGGTTCAGCAGGCTCACGATCATGAAAGCGAGCAGGCCGAAGGCGAACACCAGCGCGAAGAACAGGTGCCAGCGCCGCCCCAGCGCGAGATTGTAGGTCGACGGGATTGTCAGCCAGCCGGGCCAGCGCGGCAGGCTGAGCCACGGATGGTCGAAGTTCGCGCCATACTGCCCCCAGTAGAGATGCGGGTGCGCGTTGAAGATCATCAGCCCGGAGCCGAGCAGGACGAAGATGCAGACGGCATTGGTCCAATGCCACAGCCGCGTCGCGAGGGCGTGTCGGCGGATCACCTGCGGCGGCGGGGAGACGGAGGGCTCGTCCATGCCGGGCGATCCTACCAATAGGCGCGGTGGAAGAATACCGCGGTGGTGACGCCGGTGACGAGCAGGGTCCAGATGCGCACCGCGAGCGGCGACAGGCGCTTGCCGATGCCGGCGCCGATCCAGCCGCCGACGATGCCGCCGATCAGCATCGGCAGGCACGCCCACCACACCGCCATCGCGAACAGGATGAACACGATCGCCGCCGCACCGTTGGCGATGGCCAGCATCAGCGTACGCGGCGCGAACATCTGGCGCGGCGTGGTATGCGCGAGCAGGCCGTAGACCGCGGTGGTGACGAGCCCCACCCCGCCGCCGAAATAGCCGCCGTAGATGCCGAGGAAGACCTGGCACACCACCAGCGTCGGCGCGCCGATCGTCACCCGCGCATGCAGCCATGCGGCGGCACTCCTGCCGAACAGCATCACCGCAAAGGCGAACAGCAGCAGCCACGGCACGATGACGTCGAACGCGCGCGCCGGGGTCAGCACGAGCAGCAGGCTGCCGATGATGCCGCTGACGAAGGTGATGCCGGCGAGCACGCGCCAGTCGACCTTGCCGAGCGGCCCGAGCTCGTCCCGGAAGGCCCAGGCACTCGTCGCCGCCCCCGGTAGCAGCGCGACGTTGGACGTGGCGTTGGCGATGTTGGCGGGCAGCCCGATCGCGATCAGCGCCGGCAGCGTGGCGAAGGTGCCGCCGCCGGCCAGCGCGTTCATCGTGCCGCCGATCAGGCCGGCCCCGGCGGCGAGGGCGAGGGAGGACAGGTCGACCATCAACACGTCACTTCGGCGAAAGCCGGAGTCTCATGCGTCAGGCGGTGTGCTTGCGGCCGGAGATCCCGGCTTTCGCCGGGATGACGGAGGGCGCTCAACCCAGCGCCGCCTGCTTCTCTTCCGCCAGCCGGTCGAGCTCGGCGCGGCTCTTCCGCTCGGAAGCGGTCTTGAGCTGGCCGCAGGCGGCGTCGATGTCGCGGCCGCGCGGGGTGCGGACGGGGGCGGAGATGCCGGCTTCGAACACGATGTTCGAGAAGGCCTTGATCCGCTCCGGCGTCGAGCATTCGTAGGGCGCACCGGGCCAGGGGTTGAACGGGATCAGGTTGACCTTGGCCGGCAGCTTGTAGGCCTTGATCAGACGGACGAGCTCGCGCGCGTCCTCGTCGCTGTCGTTCTTGTCCCTGAGCATGACATATTCGAAGGTGATCCGCCGCGCGTTGTTGGCGCCGGGATAGTCGGCGCAGGCCTGGAGCAGCTCCTCGATCCCGTATTTCCGGTTCAAGGGCACGATCTCGTCGCGGATCTCCTTGGTCACCGCGTGCAGCGACACCGCGAGGTTGACGCCGATCTCCTCGCCCGCGCGCGCCATCATCGGCACCACGCCCGAGGTCGACAGGGTGATGCGCCGCTTCGACAGCGCGAGGCCGTCGCCGTCCATCACCAGCTTGAGCGCATCGCGGACGTTGTCGAAATTGTAGAGCGGCTCGCCCATGCCCATCATCACGATGTTGGTGAGCATCCGGCCCTCGGGCTGGCTCGGCCATTCGCCGAGCGCGTCGCGGGCGAGCATCACCTGGCCGACGATCTCGGCCGGCGTCAGGTTGCGGACCAGCCGCATCGTGCCGGTGTGGCAGAAGCGGCAGTTGAGCGTGCACCCCACCTGGCTCGACACGCACAGCGTGCCGCGATCGGCGTCCGGGATGAAGACGCTCTCATATTCCTGCCCGTCGTCGGAGCGCAGCAGCCACTTGCGCGTGCCGTCGGACGAGACCTGCGCGGTCACCACCTCGGGTCGGCTGATCACGAAGCGCTGCGCCAGCCACGGGCGGAGCTGCTTCGAGATGTCGGTCATCAGCTCGAAGTCGGTGACGCCGCGGTTGTAGATCCAGTGCCACAGCTGCTTGGCGCGCAGCTTCGCCTGCTTGGGTTCGAGCTGCGCGGTCTCCAGCGCCATGCGCAGGTCGTCGCGCGACAGGCCGAGCAGGTCGATGCGGCCATCCGCGCGCGGCCTGAAGGCGCGCTCGACGGGCACGGGATCGATGTGCCCGGGAATGGGCATGGGCGCGGCCGATGCTGCTGGCATGGGCGCTCATGTAGCGGAAGCGGCGGCGATTTTCTAGGGTCTGTCCTGTTCAGATCGAAGCAGCGTCAGTGCTCCTGCGAAGGCAGGAGCTCAGGCCGCTGGCGATGTCCCCATGATCCTGGGCTCCTGCCTTCGCAGGAGCACGATTCCATTTCATCCGGACACTCCGGGGCCGCCCGCCACATCGACCGAAAGGCTGCGCAGCGGGACCGGGCCTCATTTGCGGCCGAGCAGCAGGCGCGCCTGCGTTCCCCATCCGCCGATGAAGACGTCGTCGATGCCGTCGCGGTTCACGTCGCCCACGTCCATGCTCCACGCGCGCCCCTTGGTCTCGGCCGGCATCGCCGTGGCGGTCACGTCGCGAAACCGCCCGGTGCCATCGTTGCGATAGGCGCGGACCTGCATCGGCTTGAAACCGGGGACGTCGATCGCGCCGACCAGCAGGTCGGGATGGCCGTCATGGTCGAAATCGACGACCTCGCCGCCCCAGCTCGAAAAACGATTGGGCGGCAGCCGCCGTGCGGTCTCGTCGACGAAGCGCCGCCCGTCGTTGATGAGCAGCCGGGCCTGCGGGTCCTTGTCCCACTTGCCGGCGTTGCTGGTGAGATTGAGCAGCAGGATGTCGACCTGGCCGTCGCCGTTGGCGTCGAAGACGTGCGCTTCGCGCGTCTCCATTGGGACCTTGGGGTCCAGCCGGCGGGACGCGTCGATGAACCGGCCCCGGCCGTCATTGAGCAGCAGCCGGCTCGGCGGGCGCTCGTTGGCGACGACCATGTCGAGGTCGCCGTCGCCGTCGATGTCGATCAGCGCAACGTCCTGCGTGTCGTCGCGAACGGCGGGGAGATGGGTGGCGGTCGCATCGACGAAATGCCCGGGCCGGGCCTTGTCGTTGAGCCAGAGCAGCTCCTGCCCGTCGCCCTTGGCGGCGCCGGACGAACCGATGACGATGTCGGGAAGGCCGTCGCGGTTCACGTCGCCCACGGCGAGGCCGTTTCCTTCGCTGCGGCCGGGCAGCCGGTCGCTCGCGTCGGTGAAGCGGCCGCCGGGGGCGGCGAGGAACAGCTGGTGTGCCTTGTCGTCCTCCGCGACGAAGACCAGGTCCGGCCAGCCGTCGCCGTTGAAGTCCGCTGTCCGCACATGCTCGCTGTCGTGCGCCTTGGTGCCGAACACGCCTTGCTTCCAGCTGAAGCGGCCCGTGCCGTCGTTGATGTAGAGCCGGTTCACGTCGCCTTCGACCGCCAGCGCGAGGTCGAGATCGCCGTCGCGGTCGACATCGACGAATACGCCGTCGAGGGCGTGGAGCTCCGGCGCCGTAGGAAGCGCGGTCGCGGTCGCGTCGATGAAGCTGGGTTCGTCGGGCCCGGGGGCCGATGTGGCCGGCATGGCGGCCAGCACCGTCAATGCAATGAGATGACGGACCATGATCCTGTCTCCTGCCTTGGCCTGGGTGCGCCTCGGATGTGAGCCTCCGTCGCCAACGTCCCGGAAAGCGAAACGGCACCATAAGTCCGACGTCGGAAGTTCCTAGCTTCGGCAGTCCAGAGCCCTAAGCGTCGTCGCCAGCGCCTCGGCCAGCGGCGTGTGCGGTTCTTCGCCGATCGTCGCGACGAGGCTGGTATTGTCGAGGCGGACCGGGTGGCGCCAATAGGGCTTCATCTCGACCATCTCGCGCATCGTCGGGTTGAACAGGCCGATCAGCGGCATCGGCGCCCATGGCATCCGCCAGACCCTCGCGTGCGGCTGCCCTCCGGCATCGGCGACCGCGCGCGCGAACTGCGTTCCGCCGGCGTCCCAATAGCCGGCGAAATGATGACATGCGAAACCGGGCAGCTCGGCCTCGCGATCGAGCAGCCGCGCGAACGCCTCGCCGACGTCGGGCAGATAGGCCCAGGCATGGCCGACTCCCGGCGCGCCCGGCGTCATCACCGACCGCACCGGCTTGCCCGGCGTCACCATCCCCTGGGACAGCCAGCTGTTGCCCGGCCGCGGCCCGAAGAAGTCGCCGGCGCGCAGCACCAGCGCGCGCAGGCCGGGCGTCTCGGCGAGCCGGCGTTCCATCTCGACGCGGATCGCGCCCTTGCGGCTCGCCGGCGCCTGCGGCGAGTCCGGCCGCGCCACCGGGGTAGCGGCGGGATCATAATTGTAGATCGTGCCGGGCAGCGCCAGCCGCGCGCCCGCCGCCAGCGCCGCGGCGATGCTGTTGTCGAGCATGGGCAGCACTAGCCTGTCCCAATCGCGATAGCCCGGTGGGTTGACCGCATGGACGATTGCGTCCGCGCCCTCGGCGGCGCGCATCACCGCTTCGCGGTCCATCGCGTCGCCCACCACCCATGCGATCCCGTCGCCGGTGCGCGGCGTGCGGCTCAGCCCTTTCACGCGCCACCCGTGCGCTGCCAGCGCGCGGGCCGTCTCGCCGCCGATCCCGCCGGTCGCGCCCAGCACCAGAGCCGTCCTCGCCATCGTCGCCTCCATCCATGTGACGGCGGCGATATGAGGCACTCGGTGCCTGCATAAAATTGCCAAGGATAAACAGTCGGCCTATCAAAATTTGATGGACTGGGATCATCATCGCGCCTTCCTCGCCGTGTTGCGCGCGGGCAGCCTGTCGGGTGCCGCGCGCGCGCTCGATCTCGCCCAGCCGACGGTGCGGCGGCGGATCGAGGAGCTGGAGGCGACGCTCGGTGTGGCGCTGTTCACCCGCACGCCCGCCGGGCTCAGCCCGACCGAGACCGCACTGGCGCTCGGCGGCCATGCCGAGGCGATGGCGCTCTCCGCCGAGGCGATGGCGCGGGCGGCCTCGGCCGAGGCGGGCGAAGTGGCCGGCGTGGTCCGCGTCTCGGCGAGCGAGGTGATCGCGGTCGAGGTGCTGCCGCCGATCCTGGCCGAGCTGCGCGCGGCGCACCCGCGGCTGAGGATCGCGCTGTCGCCGAGCAACCGCAACGAGGACGTGCTCCGGCGCGAGGCCGATGTCGCGGTACGGATGGTCCGCCCGGTGCAGGAGGCGCTGGTGGCGAAGCGGATCGGCGCGATCCCGCTCGGGCTGCACGCGCATCGCGACTATCTCGCGCGGGTCGGCGCACCGGCGACGATCGACGAGGCGCGCCGGTGCGGTCTGATCGGGCCCGAGCATGACAATGCCGTGCTGAAGGCGGTGCAGGCCGAGGGATTGCCGGTGGGGACCGGCGACTTCATGTTCCGGTCCGACAGCGACCTCGCGCAGCTCGCCGCGATCCGCGCCGGTGTGGGGATCGGCGTCTGCCAGGTCCCGCTCGCCGCGCGCGATCCCGCGCTCGTGCGCCTGTTCGCGGCTGAATTCAGCTACAACCTGGAAACCTGGGTGGTGATGCATGAGGACTTGCGCGGCGTCGCGCGCATCCGGGCGGTGTTCGACGCGCTGGTGGCGGGCCTCGGCGCCTATCTCGCCCGAGCGCAGCCGACCGCAGCGGCGTCGATCGCGGTGGCGGCGCCCTTCAAGGGATAGATGTCGGCGAAGGGGGCGCCGCGGGCGCTCAGCGTCTCGACGCTCATGCTGCGCCCGGCGCGGATCGCGGCGACGATCGCGGCATCGGTGCGCGCGTCGGGCGCCCAGGCATCCTGGTCGCCCGCGATCAGCTCGAAGCGGCGTTCCCCGATCGACAGCGTGACCTTGGCATTCGGCGCGCGCGGGCGGCTGAGGCGGATGTTGAGCTGGTTGCGCGCGCCGTCGCCCGGCCAGGTGGCGATGCTGGCGAAGGGGCGCGCATCGGAGTGGGCGACCGGCTCGGCGATGGCGTAGCAGCGCGCGGGCGTGGCGTCGCGGAACGCGCCCCAGCGCGCGAACACGCCGAGCGGCGTCCGCCCGCTCGCCGCCGCCTGCAGCGCCAGCGCGAGCATCAGGCTCACGTCGGCGTCCCGCCCTCGCCGCTGCCCCAGTGGACGATCGTCTCGACGCCATGCTCGATCATCGCGATCGATCCCTGCGGCAGGCTGGGCGCCACCGGCGCGTCGAATTGGGGGAGCACGTCGGCACCGGTCATCACCCCGCGCAGCACGCGGCTCGACATGCCGTGCATGATGACGAGCCGGTCGCCTGGATCGTCGTCGGTATCGTCGAGCCAGCCGGAGACGCGCGTCGCGATAGCGTCGTACCATTCGCCGCCGGGCGGCGGGCGCGTGTAGAGGCCGTGCGACAGGTCGACGAAACCGTCGCCGATCTCCGCCGCGATGTCGCGGTAGTAGCGCCCGCTCCACTCGCCCATGCCGATCTCGACCAGCCGGTCGTCGTGACGCGCCTGGTGCCAGTCGAGCTCGAGATGCTCGGCGATCACCGCCAGCGTCTGCAGCGCGCGACCGGCGCTCGACGACCACATGGTAAGTTTGGGCGTGGGCCCCAGGATGCGCCGTAGCGCCTCCCCCATCGCATCGGCCTGGGCGAAACCGGCGCGGGTGAGGGGTGTGTGCGGCTGGCTTCCCTGCATCCGCCGCGCAGCGTTGAACACCGTTTCCCCATGCCGCGCGATGAAGTCGCGCCCCTTGCGTTCGGTCCGTCCCGCCATGCTCCTGCCAAGCCCGATCTGTGGCCGAAATGCAACGCTTTTCGCTGTTTATCTGAGGTTCATGCAACTTGGTGTGCGGCGCACCATTTAGCCGGTCCCGCCACCCACTGGCGGGAGTTTGAATGGAGTTACCAATGCGTAAGATTGCCCTTGCCGCCCTGTTGGCGGCCACTGTCGCAACCCCCGCCTTCGCCCAGGACCAGGCGCCGTTCAGCGGCCCGCGCGTCGAGGGCGTGGCCGGCTGGGATCACTTCAAGGGTGACGGCGGGCAGGGTGCCAGCAAGGACGGCGTCGTCTACGGCGGCGCGGTCGGCTATGATTTCCAGGCGGGCCAGGCGGTGTTCGGCGCCGAGGCCGAGCTGACCGGTTCCAGCGCCGACACGCGCGCCAACGACGTGCTCGCTGCGGGCGATCGCCTGCGCGTCGACACCGGCCGCGACATCTACGTCGGTGGCCGCATCGGTTACGCCGTCTCGCCGCGGGCGCTGCTCTACGCAAAGGCCGGCTACACCAACCAGCGCATCGACGCGCGCTACGACACTGCCACCACCAGTGTCAGCGATCACGCCAACCTCGACGGCTACCGCCTCGGCGCCGGCATCGAGTACAAGATCACGCCGACCGCCTACATCAAGGGCGAGTATCGCTACTCGAACTACAGCAAGCTCGACGACTATGACGTCGATCTCGACCGCCATCAGCTGCTGGCGGGCGTCGGCGTCCGCTTCTGATCGGGCGCTTCTGACGTCAAGCTGCCGCATTGCGGCAAACAAGAGGGCCGGGGCGCTTGCTCCGGCCCTTTTTCGCGCTAGAGATAGTTCGGCAAAGTTGCCGCCGGCCGCATCCGGGGGCGTCCGGGGGTTTGAGATGAAGGCGACGATCGAACGCGCAACCCTGCTCAAGGGGCTGAGCCATGTCCAATCGGTGGTCGAGCGCAGGAACACCATACCGATCCTGTCCAATGTGCTGATCGAGGCATCGGGGGACGGCGCGATCCGCCTGATGGCGACCGACCTCGACCTGCAGATCGACGAGACGGTCGCGGCCGCGGTCGACCAGGCCGGCGCGACCACCGTCTCCGCCCACACGCTGTTCGACATCGCGCGCAAGCTGCCCGAAGGCAGCCAGGTGGAGCTGAGCGCCGCGGAAGGCCGCCTGGCGATTCGCGCGGGCCGCTACAATTCCTCGCTGCCGACGCTGCCGCGGGACGACTTCCCCGTGATTGCCGAGGGCGAGCTGCCGACCCAGTTCGAGCTGCCGGCGGAGACGCTCAAGCAGATCATCGACAAGACGCGCTTCGCGATCTCGACCGAGGAGACGCGCTATTACCTCAACGGCATCTTCCTCCACATCGCCGACGATTCGCTGAAGGCCGCCGCGACCGACGGCCACCGCCTCGCCCGGGTGACGGTGGCGAAGCCGGACGGTGCCGACGGGATGCCCGATGTCATCGTGCCGCGGAAAGCGGTGGGCGAGCTCCGCAAGCTGCTCGACGAGGTCGACGGATCGGTCGGGGTGTCGCTGTCGGGATCGAAGATCCGCTTCGACCTCGGCCAGGCGATCCTCACCTCCAAGCTGATCGACGGCACCTTCCCCGATTATTCGCGGGTGATCCCGACCGGCAACGACAAGCTCTTGAAGCTCGACCCGCGCAGCTTCGAGGAAGGCGTCGACCGCGTCGCCACCATCGCCAGCGAGAAGACCCGCGCGGTCAAGATGGCGGTCGACCGCGACAAGATCACCCTGTCGGTGACCTCGCCCGAGAATGGCGCGGCGGCGGAGGAAGTGCCGGGCGAATATGCCGCGATGCCGTTCGAGATCGGCTTCAACAGCCGCTACCTGCTCGACATCCTCGCGCAGATCGAGGGCGATTCGGTCGAGGTCCATCTCGCCGACGCCGCCGCCCCGACGCTGATCCGCGAGAACGACAAGGCGCCGGCGCTCTATGTGCTGATGCCGATGCGGGTTTGACGGGTCTCGCTCGAAGGAGGGCTTCGGGCGGGGTGGTCACGATCCTGCGCGGCTCGATCCAGCTTGCGATCGTCGCGCTCCTCGCTGCAGCGACGGTGTTCGTCGTGGACTGGACCGGCATCCGCTCGGCTTGGCTTCTGCTCTGGATCATCGGCATGCCCGCCGTCACGGCGAAACTGTTCGATCGCGAAGGTGAATGGCCATTGACCGCGCTCTGGCTCGTCATCTGCGCCGTGGTGGTCATGTCCCTGGACGCAGCGAGCTTCGGCTTGCTCTATTGAGCGCAGGCTCGGTTGGAACTTGATTTCCGCCTCGCCGTTGGTTACTGACACAATTGTCAGTAAGGATTCGCACCCATGGCAACGCAAGCGATCGATACCCTGCCGCGCACCAAAGTGGAAGCCGCGCCGGCTCCCGTGATCAACGCCGGCCTGCCGATGAAGCGCGACTGGCGGGCAGCCTTCACCGCGCTTCGCAAGCTGATGGCGAACGGCGACGACACCGTGCAGGTGTTCCGCATCATGCGCGCGCTCAACGCCGACACCAGCCACAAGAACTACCGCCGGCTGCTGACCAGCGTGGAGGGCGGCCGCATCGCCTATCGTCGGGTCAACCTCGCCGAGCGTTTCAGCGATCGCGCCTGGCTCGATTCGCTGCCTGAAGGATCGGTCGGCGCGCATTACCGCGCCTTCCTCGACCGGACCGGCTTCTCGGCAATGGGCCTCGCCGACATCAGCTATCAGGACGGAACCGGCTGGGAACAGGCCGAGCACCCGCACGTCTGGTTCGGCCAGCGCGAGCGCGACATCCACGACATCTGGCACATCCTGACCGGCTATACCGCCGAGGAGCATCTCGGCGAACTGTGCCTCGTCGCCTTTTCCTTTGCCCAGACCAGGGGACTCGGCTGGGGCGCGATCGCGCTTGCCGGCGCACTCAAGAGCATCCGTGTGACCAAGAGCCTCAAGGTCGTGCGCGCAGTGATCGAAGGCTATCGTCACGGCAAGCAGGCCAAGTGGCTGAACGCCGAGGATTACGAGATCCTGCTCGCCGAGCCGCTCGAGGCGGCGCGGCGGCGGCTCAACATCCTGCCGGCGATCAAATATCACGAGGCGCAGATCCACCTCGACCAGATGGGCGTGCAGGCGATCTGATCTTGGCCCAGACTCCATCCAGTTCGGATTGAAGCCTATCGGTGCTCCTGAAGGCAGGAGCTCAGGCCGCAGGCGATATCAGGTGATCCAGGGCTCCTGCTTTCGCAGGAGCACGATTCCACTTCCTTCGAACAGGCTTTAAGCGATGGCGCGATGCTGTCGCGCCTCGTCCTCACCGATTTCCGCAACCATGCGGCCGCGACGCTGGCGCCGGGGCCGGGCTTCGTCGTGCTCACCGGCGACAATGGCGCGGGCAAGACCAACGTGCTGGAGGCGGTGTCGCTGCTCGCGCCCGGGCGAGGGCTCCGACGCGCGCCCTTGTCGGAGATGGCGCGGCAGGGCGGCGCGGGTGGGTTCGGGGTCGCGGCGACGCTCGCGGGCGGAATCGAGATCGGCACCGGTACCCAGCCGTCCGCCCCTGAGCGCCGGATCGTGCGGATCAACGGTGCGCCCGCCGCGGCGACGGCGCTGGCGGAATGGGTATCGGTGCTGTGGCTGACCCCGGCGATGGACCGGCTGTTCGTCGAGCCCGCGTCGGAGCGGCGCCGTTTCCTCGACCGGCTCACGCTGGCGCTGGCGCCGGCCCATGCCCATCACGCTGCCCGATACGATGCGGCGATGCGCGCGCGCAACCGGCTATTGGCGGAGGAGGCGCCGGCCGATCCCGACTGGCTCGCCGCGCTGGAGGCGGCAATGGCCGAGCATGGCGCCGCGATCGATGCGGCGCGGCGCACCACCGTTCTGCGGCTGAACGAGCGCCTCGCCGAAGCGCCCGGCGGGTTCGCCCGTGCGGGGCTGGCGATCGAGGGAGAGGCCGCGGACGATCTCGCCGCGGCGCTGAGGGAAAGCCGCCGCCGCGATGCCGCCGCCGGCCGGACGCTGGTGGGCCCGCATCGCCAGGACCTGGCGGTGACGCATCTCGACAAGCCTGCCCCGAGCGGAGTCGAGGGGGGGCAGCCGGCTGCACTCTGCTCGACCGGCGAGCAGAAGGCACTGTTGTTCGGCATCGTCCTCGCCCATGCCGGCCTCGTCGCCGAAGCGACTGCCCGTCCGCCGGTGCTGCTGCTCGACGAGGTCGCCGCGCATCTCGACCCCGGCCGCCGCGCTGCGCTGTTCGCCGCGCTGGCCGGGATCGGGCAGGTGTGGATGACCGGCACCGAAGCCGGCCTGTTCGACGAGGTGCCTGAGCCGGCTACCCGATATCGCGTCGTCGACGGCGTTATCGAAGGCTAAGGCGGATCGACATTTGAGGTTGCGGGTCTTCCGTAGCCCGGTTCCCAGCCGTCACCCCGGACTTGTTCCGGGGTCCACCGGAAGGCAGGAACCGGACAAGAGGCTTGAGCGCCGTCCGCGAGGCTTAGTGGACCCCGGACCAAGTCCGGGGTGACGCCGAGGGGGGAGGTGTCAGCTCTCCTCAATTGTCGACCGACCCTAACCGCCGCTTAACCATTCCCGTCCTATCTCCGGCGACGACATGCGCGGCATCGTGAGTGCGCCGCGCTGACGCTGGAGACCGAGTTGACCAAGGATCTGCCGCCGCCCGGAAGCCTGAGCGCCAGGATCGACCTGCCGACGCGGCTGCGCGTGTTCGGCGTCGACGATGCGTTCGTCGAGTCGGCACGGGCGGTCTGGGACATGATCGAGCCCGAAGCGCACGGCATCGCGGCCGCTTATTGGGAACAATGGGTGGCGAGCTTCGCCGACCAGCGCGATTGGGCGCCGCACGAGACGCAGAAGATGATCGAGCTCGGCGTCACCTTCCTCCGCAATCGCTTCCTCGACACACGCGGCCGCGCCTGGGTCGATTCGATCGAACGCTCGGTCGCCTCGGCCTATGCCGCCGACATCGAGCCGATGGCGCTGCATTCGATGATCTGCGCGAGCGACCGCGTCGCGCTCGAGGCGCTGCTGCGCCGGGTCGAGCCGACCGATCCGCGGCTGCCGGCGATGATCGACGTCATCATCCGTCTCTCCAGCCTGGAAGGCGAGATCACCGAATCGATCTACGGCCTGTTCAGCGCGCATGGGCAGAGAGTCGCCCGCGACCGGCTGGCGGCGGATTTCCGCAGCAGCATCGCCTCCACCGTCGAGAGCGCGTCGACACGCGGCGTCGCCTTGCGCGACCAGGCGAGCGGGACATCGCTCGCCGCGCGCGGGATGCTGGGGAAGACGAGCGAGGTGGCGGCGGCGGCGGAGCAGTCGGCGCTGGCGATGCGAGAAGCGGCGCAGACGGCGGCGGGGCTGATTCGGGCGATCGAGGACGCGCGGATGGAGGTCGAGGCGGCGGCCGAGATCGCGACGCGGGCGTCGGCGCAGGCGAGCCAGGCGGTGGAGATGAGCGGGACGCTGAGCGATCACGCCAAGTCGATCGAATCGATCCTGGGGCTGATCCGCGACATCGCGGGTCAGACGAACCTGCTGGCGCTCAATGCGACGATCGAGGCGGCGCGGGCCGGCGACGCGGGGCGCGGCTTCGCGGTGGTGGCGCAGGAGGTGAAGAGCCTGGCCAACCAGACGGCGCGGGCGACGGACGACATTGCCGCCAAGATCGCGGCGATCCAGTCGGCGACGCGCTCGACGGTGGAGACCAATGCGTCGATCCGGATGACGGTGGACGAGGTGCAGACCTCGGCGGAGCGCATCCGCGGAGCGATGGAGGCGCAGGCGACGACGGTGACGGCGATCACCGCGGCGGTCGACGAGACCGCGCTGGCGGCCGATTCGATGTCCGCCACCATCGCCGCCATCCGTGCCGATACCGAAGCCGTCGCCTCCGAGATCGATCGGGTGGGCGAGGGCTTCGCCGCGCTCGACGGGCAATTGGGTGCGCTCAAGACCAACGCCAGCGACTTCGTCACGAAAGTTGCGGCCTGATGGGAGAGATGACTTATGGCGGAGCGGCTTCGCGCTGACCTCGGCCGCTGGAGCGGCGGCGAGCGCAGCCTCGCCGAGCGCGTCGGCGACTATGACTGGGACGGCGCCATCGCGCCGGCCTGCGCGGAAATCGTCGCGCTGGCGGGCGATCAGTTCGAGGCGGTCGCGCACGCCTTCTGGGATCATTATCTCTCGCTCGCGGCGACCGCGTCGATCCGCGACCGCTACACGCCCGAGGCGCTGGCCGAGCAGGTCGCGCTCAGCGCCCATTACACCCAGGCCAAATACGGCCAGCCCTTCGCCGAGGAATGGCGCGTGCTCGCGGAGAAGCACGCCGCCCAGTCACATCGCGCCGGCGTGCCGCTGCCGGCGCTGCTCGCCGCCCTGTCCTTCGCACACAGCCGGACGCTGGCCGCGGTCGAGGCGAGGGTCGAGGGCGATCCGGTGCGGCTGGCGCGGATCGCCGACGTGATCCAGCGGCTCGCGCTGATCGAGGCCGAGCTGCTCGCCTCGCATCTCGGCGAGCGCGATGCCCGTCAGGCCCACAAGGAGCGCAGGGCCCGCTCGCGCGAGTTCAAGGCGAGTATCGCCGAATCGATCGCCGGCACCAGCGCGCTTGGCAACGACATCCGTGTCCAGGCCGGCCAGACCGGCGCCTCCGCGCGGGGGATGCTGGGGAAGACGAGCGAGGTTGCGGCGGCGGCGGAGCAGTCGGCGCTGGCGATGCGGGAGGCGGCGCAGACGGCGGCCGGCTTGATCCGGGCGATCGAGGACGCGCGGATGGAGGTCGAGGCGGCGGCCGAGATCGCGACGCGGGCGTCGGCGCAGGCGAGCCAGGCGGTGGAGATGAGCGGGACGCTGAGTGACCACGCCAAGTCGATCGAATCGATCCTGGGGCTGATCCGCGACATCGCGGGTCAGACGAACCTGCTGGCGCTGAATGCGACGATCGAGGCGGCGCGGGCCGGCGACGCGGGGCGCGGCTTCGCGGTGGTGGCGCAGGAGGTGAAGAGCCTGGCCAACCAGACGGCGCGGGCGACGGACGACATCGCGGCGAAGATCGCGGCGATCCAGTCGGCGACGCGCTCGACGGTGGAGACCAATGCATCGATCCGGATGACGGTGGACGAGGTGCAGACCTCGGCGGAGCGCATCCGCGGAGCGATGGAGGCGCAGGCGACGACGGTGACGGCGATCACCGCGGCGGTGGACGAGACCGCGCTGGCGGCCGATTCGATGTCCGCCACTATCGCCGCCATCCGTGCCGATACCGAAGCCGTCGCCTCCGAGATCGATCGGCTCGGCCGCGAGTTCGGGGCGGTCGACGACCGGCTCGCCGCTCTCAAGCAGGCGGCCGACGACTTCTCGTCCTCGGCCGCCGCCTGACGCTTCCCAGCACGGCGCTGCCGCCCTATCCGGGGCGGATGACTCATGTGCTTCTCACCGGATCGAGCCGCGGCATCGGCGCGGCGATCGCCGCCGCGCTCGACCGGCCGGGCGTGCGCTGCGTCGGACATGGCACCGCGAGCGGTATCCGCGCCGACTTCGCCGACCCCGCCGCGCCGTTGGACTTGTGGACAAAGGCTCTCGACAGACTGGACGGCCGCATCGACGTCCTCGTCAACAACGCCGGCGTGTTCGAGGACAATCCCCTCGACCAAGTCCACGACGCCTGGACCGCGTCCTGGGAGAGGACAATGCGCATCAACCTCACCGCCGCCGCCGAACTCTGCCGCCTTGCGGTGCGCCACTGGCAGGAGCGAGGCACGGGCGGCCGCATCGTCAACATCGCCAGCCGCGCCGCCTATCGCGGCGATTCGCCGGCGCACTGGCACTATGCCGCGTCCAAGGCCGGCATGGTCGCGATGACCAAGACGATCGCGCGCGGCTATGCCCGCGAGGGCATCCTTGCCTTCGCGATCTGCCCGGGCTTCACCATGACCGGCATGGCGGACGATTATCTGGCGAGCCGCGGCGGCGACAAGCTGCTCGCCGACATCCCGCTGGGCCGGGTCGCCGAACCGGCCGAGGTGGCGGAGGCGGCGCGCTTCCTGGCGCTGGAGGCGCCGCCGTCGATGACCGGCGCGGTGATCGACATCAACGGCGCGAGTTACGTGCGATGACGAGCTGGAAGCTGACTCTCCCCTGCACCCGCGCCGAGGCGGAGGCGATCGAGATCGGCGATGCGCTCGCCGCGATCGAGCCGGTGCCAGTGCTGATGACCAGCGAGCGCGTGGTCGACGATCCGAACGCGTGGCAGCTCGATGCCTATTTCGAAGCGAAGCCCGGCAAGGCGGCGATCGCCAGCCTCCGCGCGCTGGTGCCGAGTGCGGGCGATGCCGAGCCGGTGGTCGAGAAGCTGGCGGAGGAGGACTGGGTGACGCTGAGCCAGGCCGGCATCGAGCCGGTCGCGACGCGGCGCTTCTATGTCCATACCGGCACCAACAAGGGCGAGGTGCCGATGGGCGCCAAGGCGTTCCGGATCGAGGCGGGGCTCGCCTTCGGCACCGGGACGCATGAGACCACCTCGGGCTGCCTGATGATGCTGGAGGCGATCAGGGCGCAGGGCGCGGTGGTGCGCAATCTGATCGATCTCGGCACTGGGACCGGCTTGCTGGCCTTCGCCGCGATGCATCTGTGGCCGCGCGCCTATGCCACCGCGACCGACATCGATCCGGTGGCGATCGACGTCACCGTCGAGAATGCGGGGGTGAATGGCGTGCCCCTCGGCCTGCATCCGGGCGAACTGGCGCTGACCGTGGCCGATGGCGCCGCCGATCCGTTGGTGCTGGCGCGGGCGCCCTACGATCTGGTGATCGCCAATATCCTGGCGGGGCCGCTGATCGCCATGTCGGCCGACTTCGCTGCGCTGACGGCGCCGGGCGGGCAGATCGTGTTGGCGGGGTTGCTCACCAGCCAAGCCGATGCGGTCGCGCGCGCCTATCGGCGGCATGGCTGTCGGGTGGCGGGGCGGATCGAGCGAGGGGACTGGACGATCCTGCGTCTTCGCAAGCGGCGGCGCTGATATTGGTTCACGCGAAGGCGCGAAGAAGAAGGAAGAATTTGTTCACGCGGAGACGCGGAGGACGCGGAGAGTGCGTCGCCTGCCGCCATCTCAGCCGCGCCAGCAGCCTTCATGCTTATCGCTCGCTACAGGTTGAAAGGTCTCGCTGACGCGAGACGGGGCCACAGGCGAGACACCTCCGCGTCCTCCGCGTCTCCGCGTGAACAAAAAATAAGCCTCACGCCTGAGCCGCTCGCTCCCGTGCATAGGTTTGGGTGCCGTGCGTGATCACCTCGTCGCCCGCGATGATCTCGCCGACCGGGATGTCGGGGAGCGGCAGGATCTCCGCATACAGCGGGGCGAAGTCGGTCTCGACCGTCACGCGCAGCAGCTCGTCGAAGCTGGGCACGACGAAATAATTCTGCTGGAAGTCATCGATACGGTATTCGGTGCGCATTACGCGCCGCAGATCGAACATGATCCGGTTGGGGCTGGGATCGTCGAGCGCGAACTGCGATTCGGCATAGCTGGAGACGATGCCGGAGCCGTAGATGCGCAGCCCGTCAGGCTCGGCGATCAGGCCGAACTCGACCGTGTACCAGTAGAGGCGGGCGAGCTGCTTGAGCGCGCCCAGCTCCAGCGCGCGCAGGCCGCCGCGGCCATAGGCGGCGAGATAGTCGGCGAACACCGGATCGGCGAGCATCGGCACATGGCCGAACACGTCGTGGAAGACGTCCGGCTCCTGGAGATAGTCGAGCTGGTCGGGACGGCGGATGAAATTGCCCGCGACGAAGCGGCGATTGGCCATATGGTCGAAGAACACGTCGTCGGGCACCAGTCCCGGCACCGCCACCACCTGCCACCCCGTGAGCTTCGTCAGCCGTTCCGACAGCTCCTCGAAATTGGGGATGCCGCCGTCGGAAAGCTTGAGCGCATGCAGCCCGCGCAGATACGCCTCCGATGCGCGGCCGGGGAGCAGCTTCGCCTGGCGGGCGAACAGCGTGTCCCAGGTGGCGTGCTCCTCCGCGGTATAGTGCTGCCAATCCTGCGGGATCGTCCAATCGGCGGCAGCGCCTTCGGGCGGGGAATCGAGTACATGGGTGTCTTCGGCCATAGCGCGAGCATAGCATAGTTGCAGATGAAACGAAGTGGTGGGCGACGGATCGCGACATGGCTCGGCCGGGGGGCGGCGGCGATCGCGCTGGCGATCCTCGCCTATGCCACGGCCGGACTGATCGGCGGCAGCATCCCGGCGAACCGCGGCTGGCATCCGCCGGAACAGGGCGTGCGCATCTACGTCGAGGACAATGGCGTGCACACCGGCATCGTCGTGCCCGTGTCGGCAGAGGGAGTGGATTGGGGTGATCTCGTGCGGCCGGAACATTTCCGCGAGCCGCGCTACGCCGGCTACGGCTGGCGGAGCTTCGGCTGGGGCGATCGCGATTTCTATCTCAACACGCCGACCTGGTGGGACGTGAGCCCACGTCTCGTCCTGCGCAGCGCGATCGGCAGCGACACCACCGTGATCCACGTCGACGCGATTCCCGAACCGCGCGTCGGGCCCGGCGTGCGCTCGATCGTGCTGAGGCCCGAGGAATATCGCCGCCTTGCCGCTTTCATCCGGGCGAGCTTCGCGGAACAGGCGGGCCGCCGCTTCGGTTATGGTGCCTATGACGCCTTCTACACCGCGCGCGGCCGCTACAGCGCGATTCGCACCTGCAACAGCTGGACCGGCGAGGCGCTGCGTGCAGCGGGGGTCAGGATTGGCGCATGGACGCCCTTTCCCGTAACGGTGATGACATGGCTGCCCGCGCCCTCAAGCTGAAGCCGCCGCCCGCCCGGCTGTGGATCAGCGAATGGCCGCGCGGCGCGATCAATGCGGCGCGACTTGCCGGAGCCAGGCGGCGGCTGCGGGAGGTGCCGCGGGGCGACGGCCGGCCGGTGCTGGTGCTGCCGGGGCTGTTCAACTCGGACCGGTCGAACTTCGCGTTGCGCGGCTATCTCAATCGGCTCGGCTATCGAGCTTTTCCCTGGACGCTAGGGCGCAATCTCGGCGCGCGGACGATCGGCGTGGAGGGCGAGCGGCTGTTCGCGCGGATCGCGGCGGTGGCGGCGGAGGCGGGCGCGCCGGTGACGCTGATCGGGGTGAGCCTCGGCGGGATCATGGCACGGCTGGCGGCGCATCGCCGGCCCGATCTGGTGCGCGAGGTGATCACGGTGAGCTCGCCCTTCGCCGGCGATCCGCGCGCGACCAATGTGTGGCGTGCCTTCGAATGGCTGACCGGCGAGCGTATCGACGACCCCCGCGTCGCCGCGCTGCGTGAGGAGATCGCGCGGCCGTTGCCGGTGCCGGCCACCGCGATCTGGAGCGCCTCGGACGGTCTGGTGAACGGACGCGCCTGCCGGATCGAAGGGGAAAAGGCGATCGAGGTGGTGAGCAGCCATGTCGGCGTGCAGCTCAACCCTGACGTGTTGGTGATCATCGCGCAGGTGCTTGGCGCCACTGTCCCTCTCCCTTTGGGAGAGGGAAGGAGTGCCGAAGGCGCGGGAGGGTGAGGGGGACCGCGGCTAGTGAGGTGTCGCCCTCACCCTCCCATCGCTGACGCGATGGGCCCCTCCCTCTCCCAAAGGGAGAGGGGTTTTAGGATCAATTCTGGGTTGCAGGATCACCCGCGCGATAGCCGCCATATTGCGCGCACTGCGGATCGTCGGGATTCTTCTTGCAGTGCTTTTCCCACTGCTTGCGCTGTTTGCCCTCTTCCGCCTCCTGCTTGCGCATCTTGCGGCCGTAGTTGCGGTCGGCCTCCTCCTGGCTGGTGGTCGACCAGTCGACGGCCTGGCTGCCCGCCTTCACCGGCAGCGTGGCGACGTCCCACGCCGCCTTGGCGACGCAGCCGCCGGTCACGAGGCCGGCGAGCGGCAGGAGAAGCACGAACTTACGCATGGAACATCCTCAATGGCCGACGATGAAATGATCGCGGGCCTCGACGCCATCTAGCGGAAAATCGGTGAAAAAGCCATCGATGCCCAGCGCGAGCTGGCGGGCGATGTCGCCCTGGATGCGGCCGTGCGTGCGCGGATCGGGGCCGGCACGGAACAGGGGCGGCAGGAAGAAATTCTCGGCCCGGAAGGTCCAGGGATGGACCTTGAGTCCCGCGGCGTGTGCATCGGCGACCAGGCTGGACGGCGGACCGTCGCCTTTCACCACCATGTCCCTGTTGGGGCCGATGCCATAGGCATAAGCGGCGACCGCCTTCAGTCCCTCAGGCATCGCCATCGCAGCATAGCTCGGCTCGGCGCCGTCGGCCGGGCCGCCCTCCGCATCCATGAGCTGGATCAGGCGTACCTTGGTCTGGGTGTGGAGGCGCTTCAGGTTCTCGACCTCGAACGACTGGATGAACACCGGCGCGTCGGCGCGGTCCCAATCGGCCTTCTTGAGCTCGGCGAGCAGCAGGCCGTCGGTTGGGTGGCCGATCGCGGCGAAATAGGTCGGGTGCTTGGTCTCCGGATAGACGCCGACGTTGTGCCGCTTCGCCAGCGCGATCACCTCGGCGAAGGTCGGGATCTCGAACCGGCCGTCATACTTCGCATTGTCGGGACGGAGCTGCGGCAGCCGTTCCTTGGCGCGCAGCGTCTTGAGCTCGGAGAGCGTGAAATCCTCGGTGAACCAGCCGGTCATCGTCACGCCGTCGATGGTCTTGGTCGCCTTGCGGTCGGCGAACTCGGGATGGGCGGCGACGTCGGTCGTGTCGGTGATGTTGTTCTCATGCCGCGCGACCAGCACGTCGTCCTTGGTCGGCACCAGATCGGGCTCGATGAAGTCGGCGCCCTGCTCGATCGCGAGCTCGTAGGCGGCGAGCGTGTGCTCGGGCCTGAGGCCGCTGGCGCCGCGATGGGCGATGACGATCGTCTTGGAGCTGTCCATCGCGCCAGCCTGCACCGGCGCGGCGAGCAGCGCCAGCAGGAGGATGTTGCCGAGGCGGAACAAGCGCGTCATCATCGGGGAAACCAACCCATCTCCAAGCGTTACCGCGGCATGTCCGCCGGGGCGAGGCCGATGCATTCCACCGCCGAGAAGTCACGCGTATGACGCTGCGCCCCGAAAGCCGCACGAACCATGGCCGATAACGATTCCGTCCTTGCCGCCGCACGCGCATGGAAGGGGGCGCCGATGGCGCTGGCCACGGTGGTGTCGACCTGGGGCTCGGCGCCGCGGCCGAGGGGCTCGCATATGATCGTCCACCAGGACGGACGGTTCGAGGGATCGGTGTCGGGCGGCTGCGTCGAGACCGACATCCTCACCACCGCCGCCGAGGTGATCGCGGGCTCGCCGGCGGTGCTCAAGACCTATGGCGTCGCCGATGCCGCGGCCTGGGAGGTGGGGCTGCCATGCGGCGGCGAGATCGCCGTGCTGGTGCAGCCGGTGTCGGCGGAGGGATTCGATCCGGAGCTGTTCGACCGCATCGACGAGGCACGCGCCGAGGGGCGGGCGCTCAGCGTCAACACCGACCTCGGCAGCGGACAAAGCAGCCTCCGCCCGTTAGAGGCGGGATTCGTCAACCGTTACGATCCGCCGCGCCGGCTGCTGATCGTCGGCGCGGTTCAGATCGCGCAGGCGCTCGCCGGCATGGCGCGAGAGCTGGGGGTGAAGACCACCGTAATCGATCCCCGCGCCCGCTTCCTCACTGAAGAGCGCTTTCCCGGCGTGACGCTCGACGATCGCTGGCCGGACGAGGCGATCGTCGCCTATGCCCCCGATCCGGCGACGGCGGTGGTGACGCTCAGCCACGACACCAAGATCGACGATCCCGCCCTCATCGCCGCATTGTCGGCGCCGACCGGCTATGTCGGTGCGCTGGGATCGCGCAAAAGCCACGCCGCGCGGCGCGAACGATTGGCCGCCGCCGGCGTTGGAGAGGCCGATCTCGCCCGGATCGACGGGCCGGTCGGGCTCGACATCGGCGCGGTCGGCCCGGCCGAGATCGCGCTTTCGATCGCTGCCGCCATGGTGAGGGCCTTCCATGATCCGAGCTGAAGACACCGCCCTCGTCCTGCTCGCCGCCGGCCGCTCGCTCCGCTTCGACGGTGCCAGCCGCGACAAGCTCGCTGAGGAATTCCTCGACAAGCCGCTTGCGCTCCACGTCGTCGTCGCGCTGGAGGCGGTGCCGTTCAAGCGCCGGATCGCGGTGGTATCCGGCACCGTCGTCGATTTCGCCGCGTGCGGCTATGAGGTGGTGACCAATCCCGAGCCCGAGCGCGGCATGGCACGCTCGCTGCATTTCGGTATCGACGCGGCGCAGAAGGCCGGTGCGGAGGCGGTGATGATCGCGCTTGCCGACATGCCGCGCGTCACGGCCGCGCACATCTACCGTCTGCTCGACTATGCCAGCGGGCCGGATGCGGTGCTCGCTTCCAGCGACGGCGTTGCCCCGCGTCCGCCGGCGCTGTTCGGGCGTAACCACTTCGACGAACTGATGAAGCTGGAAGGCGACCAGGGCGCGCGTAAGATCATCGCCGGCGCCCATCACGTCATCACCTCCGAGGCCGAGCTGGTCGACATCGACACGGTCGAGGACCTGCAGCGGCTGCGCAGGCTCTACGGCCTCGGCGACGACGGGGAGGGGCACGACCGCTCCGAGAGATAACCGTCATCCCGGCGGAAGCCGGGATCTCCAGCGAAGGCGCGATGCGGCATGAGATCCCGGCTTTCGCCGGGATGACGGACTTTATTCGTGCCGCAGCGCGTCGATCGGGTTCAGCGCCGCTGCGCGCTGTGCGGGGAAATAGCCGAACACCACGCCGATCAGCGCCGAGATGGCGAAGGCGACGAAGTTGATCTGCGGATCGAACAGATAGTCGACCTGGATCAGCGGCGAGATCACGATCACCGCAATCTGCCCGAGCACTAGTCCGACCAGGCCGCCCAGCATCGACAGCACGATCGATTCGACCAGGAACTGCATCAGCACCTCGCTGGCCACCGCGCCGATCGCCAGGCGAATGCCGATCTCGCGCGTGCGCTCGGTCACCGACACCAGCATGATGTTCATGATGCCGATGCCGCCGACCACCAGGCTGATCGCCGCCACCGCCGCGACGATGCCGGTGAGCATGGTTGTCGATTGAGTGAGCGCGTCGCTGATCTGCTTGGTATCGAAGATGTTGAAGTCGTCGTCCTTGCCCGCGGTGATGTTGCGCCGCTCGCGCAGGAGGTCCTCGATCGATGCCTGGACGGTGGCGGTCGAATAATCGTCGTCGACGCCGACCAGGATCAGCCGGATGTCGCGGGTGCCGGTGAAGCGGCGCTGCACCGCCTTGATCGGCATGATGACGACATCGTCCTGGTCGCCGCCGAAGCCCTGCTGGCCGCGGGTCGAGAGCACGCCGATCACGTCGCACGAGATGCCGCCGATCCGCATTCGCGTGCCCACCGCGCGGCCGCCGCGGTAGAGATTGGTGTAGACTGTGCTGCCGATGATGCACGCGGCCTTGCCCGCCGCTTCCTCCATCGGGGTGAAGGTGCGGCCCTGCTGCGTCGGCCAGGGCTGGACCTGGAAATAGGCGTTGGTGGTGCCGTTGATTGTGGTCGACCAGTTGGAGCCCTCGTAGATCGCGGTGCCGGTCGACTGCGCTTGCGGGGCGACCGCGGTGACGCCGGTGATCTGGTGCTGGATCGCCTCGACGTCCTCGGGCTTGAAGTCGGGCGGGCGCGGCCCGCCGCCGCCGCGGCCGAAGCCCTGACCGGGGCGGATCTGGAGCACGTTGGTGCCGAGCGCGGCGATCTGCTTCTGCACCGCCGCGGTGGTCGCCTTGCCCAGCGTCACCATCGTCACCACCGCCGCCACGCCGATGACGATGCCGAGGATGGTGAGGAACGAGCGCAGGATATGGCGCCGGATCGACCGGATCGCGAGGACGAAGGTCGTGCCGATCATGCCACCGGCGCTCCCTGCCGGTGGTTCTCCTCGATCCGCTCGACCAGCCCGTCCTTGAAGTGGACGACCGTGTGGGCGAACGCCGCCATGTCGGGCTCGTGCGTCACCATGAGCACGGTGATGCCGCTGTTCCTGTTGAGGTCGGTCAACAGCTCCATGATCTCGATCGAGCGTTCGCTGTCGAGATTGCCGGTCGGCTCGTCGGCGAGCAACACGGCGGGTTCGGTCACGATCGCGCGGGCGATGGCGACGCGCTGCTGCTGGCCGCCGGAGAGCTCGGCCGGGGTATGGTCCCACCATTCGGCGAGGCCGACCTTGTCGAGCGCGGCCATGCCCTGGTCGTGACGCGCCTTGCGGTCCTCGCCGCGGTAGAGCAGCGGCAGCTCGACATTCTCGAGCGCGCTGGTGCGCGAGAGCAGGTTGAAGCCCTGGAACACGAAGCCGAGGTAGCGCCGCCGCAGCAGTGCGCGCTGGTCGCGGTCGAGCGTCTCGACATGATGGCCGCGGAACAGGAAGGTCCCTTCGGTCGGCACGTCGAGGCAGCCGAGGATGTTCATCGTCGTCGACTTGCCGGAGCCCGACGGGCCCATCACCGCGACGAAATCGCCGGCCTGGATGTCGAGGTCGACGCCCTTCAGCGCCTGGAAGGCGGTCGGCCCCTCGCCATAGGTCTTGGTGACCCCGCGCAGCGAGATGATCGGATCACCGGCCACGTCAGCCACCGCCGCCCGGACCGCCCGAGCGCTGGCGCCGCTGACCCTTGGTGGCGGCGCGGTCGCTGTTGCCGGAGAGCTGGCCGGTGATCACCTGCATGCCCGGCTTGAGGTCGCCGCCGGTCACTTCGGTGACGGTGCCGTCGGTGTCGCCGGTGGTGATCTGGATCGGCTTGGGATTGCCCTGCTCGTCCTTGACGTAGATCGTCTGCTGCGCGCCGCGGTCGGTGGTGACCTCGCGTTGCGCCCGGTTGCCGATGCGGCGCGGCCGCATGCCGATCGCGCCGGTGATGCCTCCGCCCGACTGGGCGGTTGTCGCCGTCTGGGGGCGGAAGCGGAGGGCGGCGTTGGGGACGAGTAGGACATTCCCCTTCTGCGTGGTGACGATGTCGGCGGTTGCCGTCATGCCAGGACGGAGCTCGAGTGTCGGATTGCCGACGGTCAAGTCCGCGGCATAGGATACCACCTGCCCTTGCGTGCTCGACGTACCGCTGGTGGAAGAGGACGATGACGACGTCGCGTTGGCGACCGTCAGGTTCGATCCCAGGTCGACGCGGGTGATCACCGCCGGGAAGGTCTTGCCCGGGAAGGCGTCGACGGTGAACTTGGCGTTCTGGCCGAGCTGGACCTGGCCGACGTCGGCCTCGTCGATCGCGACCTCCAGCTTCATCTTGGAGAGGTCCTCGGCGATCACGAACAGCGTCGGCGTGTTGAACGAGGCGGCGACGGTCTGGCCCGGATCGACCTGGCGCGCGAGCACCACGCCCGACACCGGCGAGACGATCACCGCACGGGCGCGCTGGGTGCGCGACTGGGCGAGCTGCGCCTCGGCCTGCGCCACCGACGCCTGCGACGCCTTGAGCGAAGCGACTGCGCGCTGATAATTGGCCTGCGCGGTCGCCATCTCGGTCTTGGCCGGTACGCGGCCGCCCGACAGGCGCGACACCTCCTCCATCCGGCGCAGCTGCGCCTGCGCCTCGGCGACGGTCGCCTGCTGGACGCCGACCTGCGCGCGGTTGTTGGCGATCTGCGCCTCGCCTTGACGGATCTGGTCGTCGATCTGCTCGGGATCGATCAGCGCGAGCGGCTGGCCGGCGGTGACGCGGTCGTTGACGTCGACCATCACCTTGGTGACCAGGCCCGACAGCTGCGAGCCCACCGTCACCTGGTTGGTCGGCGCGAGCTTGCCGGTCGCCGAGACGGTGACGGTGAGATTGCCCCGCCGCGCCGCCTGCGTCTCGAACTCGGGCTTGCCGGCGGTACCGAACACGCAGCGCGAGACGAGCAGCGCGAGCAGCAGCAGGACGACGACGATCGCCACCCATTTCGCCCAGCGGCGCCAGGCAGGTGCCTTCTTGGCGCCGAGGAAATCGTTGAGCTCTGCGGTGTTGGTAGCCATCAGCGATCCTGCAGCGGTGGCGAAGGGAGTGCGGCCTCGGAAACGACGCCCTGCGGCGCGCCGGCCGGCGGCGCTTCGGGGACGGCGGCGCTGTTCCAGCCACCGCCGAGCGCCACGTAGAGCTGGACGAGCGCGGTCGCCCGGTCGCTCTGCGCCTGGGTCAGTCCGTTGCGCGCGGAGAGCAGCGACGCCTCGGCCTGGTTGAGTGTGGTGAAGTCGGTGAGCCCGGCCTGATACTGGCTGCGCGAGAGGATTGCGGTGGTGTTCGCCGCATCCAGCGCAACGGCGAACTCGCGCTCGCGCGTCTCGGCCGCCTTGAGCGCGACGATCGCGTTCTCGACATCCTCCAGCGCGGTCAGCACGGTGCCCTTGTAGGCGAACAGCGCGCCGTCCGCCGCCGCCTCGTTCGACCTGACCTGCGAGCGCACGCGGCCGCCGTCGAAGATGAGCTGGGTGAGGCCGGCGAACACGCTGCCGGTGATGATATCGCCGATCGAACCCAGTGTGTTGGCGTTGGTGTCGATGCTGCCGGTGAGGCGCAGCGCGGGGTAGAGCTGCGCCTTGGCGACGCCGATCTGGGCGGTCGCGGACGCGAGGTTGCGCTCGGCGGCGAGCACGTCGGGACGCTGGCGCAGCGTCTCGGCCGGGATGCCGACGCCGACCGTCTTCGGGCCCTCGGGGATCGGCCTCACCGCCTCCATCTCGCCTTTGAGCGCGCCTGGCGCCTGGCCGGTCAGGACCGCGAGGCGCGAGACCGCAGCATTGTAGCTCTGCTCGATCGGCGGGATCGAGGCGGCGGTCTGCGCCCGCTGCGAGCGCGCCTGCTCCTGGTCGAGCGAGGAGACGAGGCCCGCCTGCACGCGCCACTGCGCTATCTGCAGATTGTCGTTCTGGATCGCGAGCGATGCCTTGGCATTGACGAGGTTCGCCTGCGCCTGCCGCGCGAGCATGTAGTTGCGCGCGATCTCCGACTGGGTCGAGATCAGCACCGAGGCATAGTTGTAGCCCGTCGCCTGATATTGCGCGCGGCTGCTCTCGATGCCGCGGCGGACGCCGCCGAACAGGTCGACCTGATAGGAGGCGTCGGCGCCGATCGAGAAGCTGTCGTTCGAGCTGCGCGAGATGTTGGTGACGGTGCCGTCGGGCAGGGTGATCGTGCTGGTGCCGCCGCGGATGTTGACGTTGCGCGAATAATTGCCCGACCCGCTGACGCTGGGCAGCAGGTCGGCGCGCGCCTGTACCAGCGATTCGCGCGCCTGGCGGAGCCGCGTCACCGCCTGCGCGACGTCGAGGTTGGTGGCGGCGGCGCTCGCGACCAGCCGCTGGAGCAGCGGGTCGTCGAAGCGCGTCCACCATTGGGTCAGGTCCTCGCGTCGGGTGCTGTCCGCCGGCACCGAATAGGCATCCGGCACGCCGAGCTGATCCGCGGTCCTCGGGTAATAGTCCGGTCCCACGGCGCAGCCGGCGAGCGCGCCCGAGGCGGTCAGGATGACGAGCAGGCTACGCGGCATCATGCGCGATGAGATGACCGGACAAGGCCCGGCCGTCCAGCGGATTTATGTCGCGAATTGTCGTCGATCGGAAATGTTCGTTCAGACTTGCGCCCTCCCATGCCCGTTGGGCAAAGGGCGCGGCGAAGGAGAATTGCGCATGGCCGACGTCTATCCGGTTCCAGAGGAATGGGCGCGTCATGCGCGGGTCGACGGGGCTCGGTATCGGGCGATGTACGAGGCGTCGCTCGCCGATCCCGACGGCTTCTGGCTGGAGCAGGCCAAGCGGCTCGACTGGGTCGTGCCGCCGAGCAAGGCGGGCGAGTGGAGCTTCGCCGAGGCGGACTTCGGCATCCGCTGGTTCGCCGACGGCCGGCTCAACGTCGCCGCCAACTGCCTCGACCGCCATCTCGCCAGCCGCGGTGGCGACACGGCGCTGATCTGGGAGCCCGACGATCCCGCCGAAGGGCCGAGGCGCTTCACCTATCTCCAGCTGTTCGAGGAGGTGTGCCGCTTCGCCAACGTGCTGAAGGCGGAGGGCGTCAGGAAGGGCGACCGCGTCACCATCTACATGCCGATGATCCCCGAGGCGGCGTTCGCGGTGCTCGCCTGCGCACGGATCGGGGCGATCCATTCGGTAGTGTTCGGCGGCTTCTCGCCCGACGCTCTCGCCGGCCGCATCCAGGATTGCGATTCGAAGATCGTCGTCACCGCCGACGAGGGCCGCCGCGGCGGCAAGCGCGTGCCGCTCAAGGCGAACGTCGATGCGGCCGCGGCGCGCACGCCGAGCCTCGAGCGCGTGATCGTGGTCAAGGCGACGGGCGGCGACATCGTGATGGGCGAGCGCGACGTCTGGTATCACGATGCGGCGGCCAGGGTCTCCGCCGACTGCCCGGCCGAGGCGATGGACGCCGAGGACCCGCTGTTCATCCTCTACACCTCGGGATCGACGGGGAAGCCCAAGGGTGTGCTGCACAGCTCGGCAGGATATCTGCTGTGGGCGAGCCTCACCCATGAGCTGGTGTTCGATTACCGGCCGGGGCAGGTCTATTGGTGCGCGGCCGACATCGGCTGGGTGACCGGGCACAGCTACATCCTCTACGGCCCGCTCGCCAACGGCGCGACCACGCTGATGTACGAAGGCGTGCCCAACTGGCCTGACGCCAGCCGCATCTGGCAGGTGGTCGACCGCCACCAGGTCGAGATCCTCTACACCGCCCCGACGGCGCTGCGCGCGCTGATGCGCGAGGGCGACGAGCATGTGGCCAGCACCAGCCGCAAGAGCCTCAAGCTGCTCGGCACCGTCGGCGAGCCGATCAATCCCGAGGCATGGCGCTGGTATTACGACGTGGTCGGCGAGGGCCGCTGCCCGATCGTCGATACCTGGTGGCAGACCGAGACCGGCGGCCACATGATCACCCCGCTGCCCGGCGCGACCGACCTCAAGCCCGGCAGCGCGACGATGCCCTTCCTCGGCATCGAGCCGCAGGTGGTGGATACCGAAGGCAAGGTGCTGGAGGGCGCGACCGAGGGCAATCTGGTGATCGCGCGCAGCTGGCCGGGGCAGATGCGCACCGTGTGGGGCGATCATGCGCGCTTCTTCCAGACCTATTTCACCACCTATCGCGGCAAATATTTCACGGGCGACGGCTGCCGCCGCGACGAGGACGGATACTGGTGGATCACCGGCCGGGTCGACGACGTCATCAACGTCTCCGGCCACCGCATGGGCACCGCCGAGGTCGAGAGCGCGCTGGTGCTCCACCCCAAGGTCGCCGAGGCGGCGGTGGTCGGGATGCCGCACGACGTGAAGGGGCAGGGCATCTATGCCTATGTCACGCTCAACGCCGGCGAGACGGCGAGCGAGGCGCTCCGCACCGAGCTGGTCAAATGGGTCCGCACCGAGATCGGCCCGATCGCGACGCCGGACGCGCTCCAGTTCGCGCCGGGCCTGCCCAAGACGCGCTCGGGCAAGATCATGCGCCGCATCCTGCGCAAGATCGCGGAAGGGGACATGTCGAACCTCGGCGACACGAGCACGCTCGCCGATCCGGCGGTGGTCGACGATCTGGTGGCGAACCGGGTGGGAAAGATCTAGAAATGCGGTGACGATGGAAGGGGAGCCATTGAATGCTGTCGCGGATGCTGCTGCTTTCGGCTCTCGTTCTAACTCCCCAGGCCGCGCCTCAAGTCTCGAAACCCGCTTCGGCCGGCGACCAGCAGCCGGTGGAGACCTATCCGGTTCAACTGCGCTTCCTCACCAAGGACAAGCGCGCGCCGGTTCAATATGAAACGGCGGGCAACCTGATCCTCTTCAAGGCGAACGTCGCTGGCCGCGATGTGCTGGCCCTGCTCGACAATCGCGCCAGTCCGAGCCTGATCGATGCCGGTCTCGCGCAGGCGGCGGGACTGGCATTCGGCACCAAGACCAAGATGATCAGGACGGCGACCGGGGAGTTGCCCGCCAGGCTGGCATTGTCCGTGCCGGTCGCGATCCCGGGGCAGTTGACGATCCAGGGCCCGGCCGCCGCCGTCGATCTGGCGCCGCTCTCCAAGCTGGTCGGCCGCAAGATCGAATATGTTCTCGGCGCCGAGCATTTCAGGGAATTGTCGGTCAATGTTGATCCCGGCCGCCGTACCTTCCAGCTGGCGCCGAGCGGAGCGGCGAAACCGCCTGAAGCCTTCCCCATGGTCGCGCTTCGGGGCGACAGGCCGCAGATCGAGGTAACGGTCAACGGACAGACGCTGTTGCTGACTGTGGATATGGGCGCCAGCGACGGCCTCTCCCTTACGCCGGCCGCCTGGGCGCGGCTCGGGATCAAGGACGCGCAGCTCTCCGGGAAGCTTGTCGCCGGTGGTGAGGGCCAGCTCCATATGGTCGATTCGGCACGATTGCCCGAGGTCAGGATCGGACCGGTCGCGCAGAAGGACGTGCCGGCGACCATCAAGCCCTGGCCCGCGGAGTTCGGCGACGGCTTGCTCGGCATGGGGCTGCTCGGCAGGTTCTTCTTCGTCATGGACGTCAAGGCGGGCAAGCTCTGGCTCGTCCCGAGACTGTCGTCGGCCGTTACCAATTGATGGGCGGTCGGATCGGCCGATCCTCTACTCTCCGTATCCTAGTCCGCGCTGGTTCGCGGATAATGCGCGATCGCCGGGTCCGAACGGACCCACGACAGCCGCTCGCCGGTCCAGATCTCCTTCTCGGGCGGAAAGGCTTCGGGGTCGTCGAGGGTCGCGGTCGTCACGTCGAACAGGCCCGGTCGATTGGCGCGGCGATAGGTCAGCGTCGTGCCGCACCGCGCGCAGAAGCCCCATTCGACGCCGGGCGAAGTCTCGTGGATCGCGGTCGCGCCCGCGACGATCGCCAGCTTGTCCTCGGGAAAGATCACCCAGGCGAGCGTCGGCGCGCCCGCCATCCGGCGGCAGTCGCTGCAGTGGCAGTGCGAGGTGGCGCGCGGCTCCCCGACCGCCCGGTAGCGGACCGCGCCGCAGCGGCAGCCGCCTTCCGTGATCCGTTCCGTCATCCGCCGATCCACTTCCACACGCCCGCCGGCCAGCCGGTGAGGGGAATGTGCGCCCAGGTCGCCGCGAGCCACAGCGCGAGGCCGCCGAGCACCGGCACCACGCCGGCCGGGGTGAACCTCGTCCGCCCGGCGGCGATCGCGGCGAAGGGCCAATAGCTGGTCTTCGCCTCCCACGCGCGCCAGCGTTCCGGCTGCTGCGCTTCCTTCTTCCGGTCCTGCAGCGCCGCGCCGACCAGCGCGAGCACGGCGATCGCGCCCGCCAGCACGAGGTTCGAGGGGATAGGCATCACCAGCATGTGCGTCACGCCCCACAGCGCGAACGCCCACATCATCGGGTGGCGCGTCACGCTGAACACCCCGCGCGGCTCGGGCACGTCTGTCGGCGGCGGGGTGCCGGGCCGGGTCGGGAAAGCCGGGTTGCGCGCGAAAGAGCCGATCAGCAGCACGCTCGCGACGTACATGAGCACGGTGCCGACAATCCACAACCCGTCGCCGACCGGCCACAGCGGCGTCTCGGGCGGCATGGTCGCATAGGCCCAGCCGAGCCAGATCAGCGTCGCCCAGGCGGTGACGAGGTAGAGCCCGAAGAAACCACGCTCGCCCAGCGCCCGGGTGACCGGCGCGCGGAGCGGATGCGACAGCAGGAAATGCGATCCGACGAACGCGATCGCGGCGACGACGACCCAGCCGAGCGGTGACATGGCGGCCCTCCCCCTTGCTCGGGGAGAGAGTAGCGCATCATCGCCCGGCGTGCACCCTAAGCCTTAAGTCCGCGGCTGGCGTCCGGCCCGGTCGCCGCGCCCTCGGCCAGCTCGCTCTCGCCGGCCATGGCGTGGTCGACCTGCGGCTCGCCGAGCGAGTCGAGGTGCATCAGCCGGGTGATGAAGGGCGCCACGCCGAGCGCGATCACCCCGATGCCGATCGACCACCAGCCGATCTTGGCGTAGACGTCGAGCATTCCCTCGACCCCCGCGCCCTCGGCGCCGGTCGCCTGCGCGATCAGCCCGGCGAGGAAATTGCCGGCGGCCATCGCCAGAAACCAGCTGCCCATCATCAGCCCGGTCATCGACGGGATCGACAGCCGCGTCATCGACGACAGGCCGACCGGCGAGAAGCACAGCTCGGCCGCCGAGTGGAAGAAGAACAGCAGGATGACGTACATCGCCGGGGTCAGCCCGCCCCGTCCGGTGCCGGCGCCGACGATGACCGCGAAGAAGCCGACGCCGACCAGGATCAGGCCGATGCCGAACTTGAAGGCCGCGGTCGGCTCGAGGTTGCGCTTGTTGAG
Organism: Sphingomonas sp. SRI_018; assembly: GCF_057586275.1. Classification (NCBI taxonomy): domain Bacteria; kingdom Pseudomonadati; phylum Pseudomonadota; class Alphaproteobacteria; order Sphingomonadales; family Sphingomonadaceae; genus Sphingomonas; species Sphingomonas sp. SRI_018. The sequence goes on from NZ_JBYCZO010000002.1 coordinate 610,471, forward strand.
CCAGGTCCATAGCCCCGCGAACATCGGCGCGCACAGGATGATGAAGACCGAGTTGACCGACTGGAACAGCGACGCCGGCACCTCCCAGCCGAAATAGACGCGGTCGACCGAGCGATCGGTGAAGATGTTGAGCGACGATCCCTGCTGCTCGAACAAGGCCCAGAACAAGGGGCACAGCGCGATCAGGTAGAGCGCGGCGAACACGCGGTTGCGCTCGACCCGCGGCAGCGTCGCGACCGCGCGGTAGAGGACGTAGACGAAGGTGACGAGCGCGAACGCGACCAGCGCCCAGCCGACTGCGTTCTGATACTGGATCACCCAGCCGATCGCGAGCACGCCGAGTGCTGCCGCCAGATAGGTCGCCCATTCACGCGACAGGCCGGGGACGACCGGCGCCTTGAGCGCCTCGCGCGACGGCGGCTCGCCCGCGCCGTGCAGCTCGCGCTGGAACAGCACGAACACGACCAGGCCGAGGATCATGCCGATCCCGGCTGCGCCGAACCCCCACGACCAGCTGACGCGCTCGCCGAGATAGCCGACGACGATCGGGCCGAGGAACCCGCCCAGGTTGATCCCCATATAGAAGATCGAGAAGGCGGGATCGCGCCGCACGTCGTCGCGCGCGTAGAGCTGCCCCACCAGCACCGAGATGTTGCCCTTGAGGAAGCCGGTGCCGACGATGATCGCCGCGAGCGCCAGGTAGAAGCCGCCGAGATAGCCGCCCTGCATCCCCTGCGGCCCCTCGACCAGCGCGATCAGCAGATGGCCGAAGGCGATGAACGCGCCGCCGGCGAGCACCGCCTTGCGCGCGCCGAGATACTGGTCGGCGATCATCCCGCCGATGACGGGCGTGATGTAGACGAGCGCGGTATAGGCGCCGTAGATCGCATAGGACGGCTGGTCGCCGAGCAGGAAATGCTTGGTGAGGTAGAAGACCAGGATCGCGCGCATGCCGTAGTAGGAGAAACGCTCCCACATCTCGGCGAAGAACAGCATGTAGAGGCCGCGCGGATGGCCGAGGAAGGTCTTGGCATCGGCCGGAACGCCGCCCGAGACGGAAGGTGTGATCATGGAATGCGAGGGTCCCCAGGGCCGTCGATACGGCAAGTGATGATCGATCAGATTAGCGCGTAATCGGGCGCGGTGAAACATTGTTGCGATGTGGAGGGGCTGGTACGGGCACCGTCATGCTCAACGACCTCTCCTCCCCGCTCGCGCTGCTCACCACCCGCCGGTCGGGTAAGCCGCGCGACCTGGTCGGCCCCGGTCCAGACGACGCCCAGCTCGCCGCCATGCTGGAGATCGCCGCGCGCGTGCCCGATCACGGCAAGCTCGCGCCGTGGCGCTTCGTGATCGTGCCGGCCGAGGCGCGCGATGCCTTCGCGGCGAAGCTGGTCGCCGCCTATCGCGCCGAGCGGCCGGAGGCGGGGCGGCTGGAGATCGAGGCGATGGACGGCTTTGCCCGCCAGGCGCCGGCGCTGGTGGTGGTGTTGTCCGCGCCGAAGCCCGACAGCCACATCCCGCTGTGGGAGCAGGAGCTGTCGGCCGGCGCCGCCGGCATGAACCTGCTCCATGCCGCCACCGCGATGGGCTTCGCCGGCGGCTGGCTGACCGGCTGGGCGGCCTATTCGGATGCGGTGCGCGACCTGTTCGGCGCGGCGCCGGAACGGATCGCCGGTTTCGTCTTTATCGGCACGCCCTCCCGGCCGATCGAGGAGCGGCCGCGTCCGGAAATGAACAGCATTGTCCGGAAGTGGACAGGATGAGGGTGGACGTACCGCCGAATCGGTGTATTATGGCAGCATGACAGCGCTCGAGCACGAAGACGGTCCCGTATATCTCAAGCTCCGCGCCGCGATCGCGGCCGCGATCCTCAGGGGCGAGTATCGTGCCGGCGACCAGCTTCCCTCGGTCCGGGCCTTCGCCGCCGACCAGGGCGCCAACCCGCTGACCGTCGCCAAGGCATACCAGAGCTTCCAAGACGAGGGCTATGTCGAGGTGCGGCGCGGGGTCGGCATGTTCGTGCTGCCGGGCGCGGTCGACCGGCTGCGTGTTGCCGAGCGCGAGCGGTTCCTGACCGGGGTGTGGCCGCGGGTGCGTGGATATATCGCGCTGCTCGGGCTCGACGCGGCCGAGCTGCTGGAGAACGAGCCGGCTTGATCGCCGGTGGCGCGCTCGCCTAAGGTCCGAGCGCATTTCGAGGATTTCATGAAGGAACTTGCCATCCGCTGATCCGACGCGGCGTGAACCATGGGTTCCGCTGACCGTCGGCGTACGCGCGTTCTGCCCGAGCAGGCGGGATGCTCCGTTCACGCATAACAGCGGACCAACTTCCGTGAATATTTCCCGATTTGAGCAGCGCGTGCTCCACGCGCTGGCGCAGGGCGGGCGCATCGTCCACCGCCGCGACGACACCGGACGGATCGTCGAGGCGATCTGCTTCACGCGCGAGGGCTTCGTCCTCGCCGACTGCACCCTCGCCCTGTTCCGGCGCCTGAAGCGGCGCGGCCTGATCGCGAGCTTGGGCGGACAGCCCTACCGCATCAGCCGCCTGGGGCTGCAGGCGGTTAGGGCGCAGCTCGACAACAGGTAGCGCAAGCTCCTCCCCGGAACGGGGAGGGGGACCATGCGAAGCATGGTGGAGGGGGTTCTCCTTACTGGATCCGCTTGGGGCCGGGCCCCCTCCACCACGCCGCTGCGCGTCGCGGGCCCCCCTCCCGTTCCGGGGAGGATTTTAGTTGGCCGCGCCCATCTGCCACAGGATGAATGCCATCTCCTCGGCGGCTTCGCGCAGGCTTTCCCACCGCCCCGACTTGCCGCCGTGGCCGGCGCCCATGTTGGTCTTGAGCACCAGGACATTGTCGTCGGTCTTGGTCGCGCGCAGCTTCGCCGCCCATTTGGCCGGTTCCCAATAGGTCACACGTGGGTCGTTGAGCCCGCCCGAGATGTAGAGCGGCGGATAGGCCTGCGCCCGGACGTTGTCGTAGGGCGAATAGCTGCGGATGAGGTCGAAGGCCGCCTTGTCCTCGATCGGGTTGCCCCATTCTGGCCATTCCCCCGGCGTCAGCGGCAGGCTGGCGTCGAGCATGGTGTTGAGCACGTCGACGAACGGGACGTCGGCGACCACCGCGCCCCACAGCTCGGGATCGGAATTGACCACCGCTCCCATCAGCTCACCGCCCGCGGAACGGCCGGCGATGGCGATGCCGCCCTCGTGGGTGAAGCTGCGCTCGATCAGTCCCCTCGCCACGTCGACGAAGTCATTGAACGTGTTCTCCCGCTTCTCGAGCTTGCCGTCGTGATACCATTGCTGGCCGAGGTCGTCGCCGCCGCGGATATGGGCGATGGCGAAGGCCATGCCGCGATCGAGGAACGACATGCGGCTGGTCGAGAAGCCGGGCGGGATCGCATAGCCGTAGGCGCCATAGGCGTAGAGATAGAGCTTGCCCGATCCGTCGCGCGGGAAGCCCCTGGGATAGACGATGGAAACCGGCACCTCGGTGCCGTCACGGGCCGTGATCTTGAGCCGCTCGGTGGCATATTTCGACGGGTCGTAACCCGAGGGAATCTCCTGCACCTTGAGCGTGGTCAGGCTGCCGTCGGCGAGGTCGTAGTCATAGACGGTGCCGGGCGTCACCATCGATTCGTAACCCAGCCGGAGCTTGTCGATGCGATATTCCGGATTGTCGCCGACGCCGGCGACATAGCTCGCCTCCGGGAAGGCGATGCGGCGCTTGGGATGGCCGTCGTAATAATGGATCTCGACCTGATCGAGCCCGTCCTCGCGCCCCTCGATCACGAAGAAATCGGCGAAGGTGGTGACGCCGGTCATGTAGAAATGCGGCGAAGGCGCGATCAGCTCGGACCAGTTGCCGGGATCGGCGATCGGCGCCGTCACCAGCCGCCACATCGGATCGGTGTCGTTGGTGTGGATGTAGAGCGTGCCGTCATGCTCCTCGACGTCATATTCGCGGCCGGGCTTGCGCGGGGCGACCAGGATCGGCTCGGCGAAGGGATCATCGGCCGGAAGCAGGCGCACCTCGCTCGTCACATGGTCGCCGGTCGAGACGATCAGCCACTTGCGCGACTGCGTCTCGCCGACGCCGACGCGATAGCCCTCGTCGTACTCGTGATAGAGCTCGACGTCCTCGGCCGGGTCGCTGCCGAGCCGATGGTAGCGGGCGTTGTCGGTGCGCCACTGGTCGTTGGCGAGGCCGTAGAGGAAGCCCTTGTCGTCGCTGGTCCAGACGATGTCGGAGAGGATGCCGGGAATCTCGTCCGGCAGGTGCTCGCCGGTCTCGAGGTCCTTGACCTTGAGCAGGAAGCGCTCGGAGCCGTTGTCGTCATAGGCATAGGCGAGCCAGCGGCCGTTGTTGGAGACGGAGAAGCCGCCGAGCCGGAAATACTCCTTGCCCTTCGCCAGCGCCGGCTCGTCGAGGATGAGCTGGTTCTCGCCGCCGCCGACGGGTTTGCGCCACCAGCGGCGATATTCGCCGCCGGTCTCGAAATCGGTCCAGTAGAGCCAGTCGCCGTCCTTCTGCGGCACCGACGAATCGTCTTCCTTGATCCGCCCGCGCATCTCCGTGAACAGCGTGTCGGCGAGCGGCTTCAGCGGTGCCATCACCGCTTCGTAATAGTCGTTCTCCGCCTTGAGATAGGCGAGCACGTCGGGGTCGGTGACCTTGGGGTAGCCCGGATCGCGGAGCCAGGCCCAATCGTCGGAAAGCTCGGCGCCATGGTGAGTGGATGTGTGCGGGCGCCGTTCGGCGGCGGGCGGCTTGGGAAGGTTCGACATACGCCCCTCCATACCGTTCGGGCTGAGCTTGTCGAAGCCCTGTCCTTTCTTCTAACCCGGTCGGTAAGAAAGAATACGGCCTTCGATTCCGGCTCGCGCCGGGACAGGCAAGCCCAGAGCGAACGGAGGTTGGCGTGTCCACGCATCATGATCGTCTGACGGCGCTCCGCGAGCAGCTGCGGGCCCGCAGGCTCGACGGTTTCGTCGTGCCGCTCACCGACGAGCATATGTCCGAATATGTCGGTTCCTACGCGCGCCGGCTCGAGTGGCTGACCGGCTTCCAGGGCTCGGCCGGCACCGCGGTGGTGCTGCCGGAAAGCGCGGCGATCTTCACCGACGGGCGCTACACGCTGCAGGTTCGCCAGCAGGTCGACGGCAGCGATTGGCAGTTCGTGTCGGTGCCGGGCACCAGCGTCGCCGAGTGGCTGCGCGCCAACGCGGGCCAGGGCGCGCGGATCGGCTATGATCCGTGGCTGCATACCCGCGCCTGGGTCGAGGAGGCGCGAAAGGCGCTCGCCGGCCAGGGGGCGGAGCTGGTGGCGGTGGACACCAATCCGGTCGATGCGGTGTGGCCCGACAAGCCTGCACCTTCTGATGCGCGGCTTGTGGTGCAGGACGATGCGCTCGCCGGCAAATCCTCCGCCGCCAAGCGGGCGGAGGTCGCCGACTGGCTGACCGCGCAGGGCGCGGACGCCGCCGTGCTCTCGGCGCTCGATTCGATCGCCTGGACCTTCAATATGCGCGGCAGCGACGTCGCGCATACGCCGGTCGCGCTCGCCTATGCGCTGGTCAACGCCGACGGCACCGCCGACCTGTTCGTCGCGCCCGAGAAGATGACGGAGGAGGTCGCCCAGCATCTCGGCAACGCGGTGCGCGTCCACGACAGGCGGGAGTTCGCGCTGGCGCTGGGCCGCTTCGCCGGCAAGCGCGTCGTCGTCGATCCCGAGCGGTCGGTCGCGGCGGTGTTCGACGCGCTCGATGCTGGCGGCGCGACCGTGCTGGCGCTGCGCGATCCGACCGTTTTGCCGCGCGCGCAGAAGAACCCGGCCGAGGTCGCCGGCCACAAGGCGGCGCAGGCGCGCGACGGCGTGGTGATGGTCCGGTTCCTGAAGTGGATCGAGGCCGCGGCGCCCAAGGGCGGGCTCACCGAGATCGCCGCCTCCGACCATCTCCAGAAGCTGCGCGAGGAGGCCGGCGCGGTCGACCTCTCGTTCGACACCATCTCGGCGACCGGGGCGCATGGCGCCAGCCCGCACTACAAGGCCGATGCCGAATCGAACGCGCCGATCGGGCCCGGCCAGCTCTACCTGATCGACTCGGGCGGCCAGTGGCGCGACGGCACCACCGACATCACCCGCGTCATCCCGATCGGGGAGCCGACGCTGGAGATGCGCGACCGTTTCACCCGCGTGCTCAAGGGCCATATCGCCATCGCCACCGCGGTGTTCCCGGAGGGGACCACCGGCGGCCAGCTCGATTCCTTCGCGCGGCGGCCGCTGTGGGAGGCAGGTCTCGACTTCGCTCATGGCACCGGCCACGGCGTCGGCGCTTATCTGTCGGTCCATGAGGGGCCGCAGCGCATCGCCAAGCCCAACTATCCGGGCGGCGGCCCGGCCGAGCCGCTGCGGCCGGGCATGATCCTCTCGAACGAGCCCGGCTATTACAAGGCGGGCGAATACGGCATCCGCATCGAGAACCTGATCCTGGTGGTGGAGCGCGACGTGCCCGGCGGCGACGCGCCGATGCTGGCGTTCGAGACTCTCACCTTCGCGCCGATCGAGCGCGCGCTGATCGAGCCGCGGCTGTTGAGCGATGGCGAGCGGCAGTGGCTCAACGCCTATCATGCCGAGGTGCTGGACCTGCTCGGCCCCGACCTCGACGCCGAGCACCGCCGCTGGCTGCTCGCCAAATGCGCGCCGATTTAGGGGGTGGGTCGGGATTTGAGGGGATGAGGTCATCTCCTCTTCATTCACCGTCACCCCGGACTTGTTCCGGGGTCCACCGGGAGGCAAGGACCGGGGCAAGAGGTTTGAGTGCAGACCGCGGGGCTCGGTGGACCCCGGAACAAGTCCGGGGTGACGGTTGGGACGGGATTAGGGAAGACCCGCAATCCCGAACGTCTATCCGTCCTGATCCTCGCGGCGCGGTGACGTTGGTGGCGAAGGCGGCGGCAGCGACTCGGCCGCAGCTTCGCGTACCTGGGCCTTGCGGCGGCGCAGGTTGGCGCGCAGCGCTTCGGCGAGGCGGGCTTTTCTGGCGTCGGGCGTTTCCATGGGGATGCGATAGGCGCGCAGCTATCACCTTGACAATCGGCGCCTCCTCGTCTCTTAGCGCGCTTCCCCTCCGGGCGAGTGCTGCCGTAGCTCAGTGGTAGAGCGCATCCTTGGTAAGGCTGAGGTCGTGAGTTCAATCCTCACCGGCAGCACCATTTCTCCCCTTTTTCGCTGAACCTGCCCCTGTGGGGCCCCAGCTACGACCATAAAATTCGTGATCGGCGCATGAGGATGCGTTATGGTAGCGCTAACGTGCTGGCGTTTCTTGCGCGTTCGTGTATAAAATATTACCAATCATATAATGCCGCGGGAGGGTGCATGGACAGGGAGTGGAAGGTCGGTGTGGCCCGGGTGGGCGCTCTCTCGTTGTCCGGTTGTCGGCCGATTGCCTTGGGGCTGCCAAATGACCGATGACGTGGGGCACGTTGCCGGATTTCCCGGGGACGGGCCGGTCCTGCGGGTGGTGATGCCGCCCGCATCGGGCGGCGGCGGTCGAGCAGGAGCTTCCACGATGGCATCCCCAGCCAAATTCCACAAATATACCGAGGGAGCGCTTTCGAGCCACGATCAGGTCGCGCGAGCCCTGGGCGGCGAGATCATCGCCGGCGTCTATCCCCCCGGATCCAAGATCCCGGGGGAGAGCGAGATCCTCAGCCGCTTCGGTATCTCCCGTACCGTGCTGCGCGAGGTGCTGAAGACGCTGACCGCCAAGGGATTGATCGTCTCGAAGACGCGGGTCGGCACCACCGTACTCGATTCGTCGCACTGGAACTTTTTCGATGCCGACGTGCTGTCGTGGAAGGTGGCGCGCGGGTTCGACGCGGACTTCCGCCGCGACCTGACCGAGGTGCGCCTCGCGCTCGAGCCGGCGGCGGCCGCGGTGGCGGCGGAGCGGCGCTCGGCCGAGGACATCGCCGAGCTCCACCGCTGCGTCGAGGCGATGCGGCTCGCCACCGGCAGCGCCCGCGAGTTCGCCGAAGCCGACCTCGATTTCCACCGCGCGGTCGGCCGCGCTTCGGGCAACGTGCTGATGCGGTCGATGTCGGCGGTGGTCGAGACCGCGCTGGTCGCGTCATTCACGCTCAGCTCGCCGGTCCGCGAGGAGAGCGAACATGAGGTCAGCGTCCGCGGCCACAAGCGCATCGCCGACGCGATCGAGGCGGGTGACGGCGCCACCGCCGCCGAAGCGATGCGCGCGATGATCAACCACGGCGTCGAACGCATCGCCAGAACCGAATCCGGAGCAAGGAAATAGGATGAGTCGAGACGACAACGGCCCCCGCAAGCTGAGATCGCGCGCGTGGTTCGACAATCCGCATAATCCCGACATGACCGCGCTCTATCTGGAGCGCTACCTCAACTACGGCCTGACGCTGGAGGAGCTGCAGTCGGACAAGCCGATCATCGGCATCGCGCAGACCGGCAGCGACCTTTCTCCCTGTAACCGCCACCACATCGTGCTCGCCGAGCGCGTGCGCGAGGGCATCCGCGAGGCGGGCGGCATCGCGCTCGAATTCCCGGTCCATCCGATCCAGGAGACGGGCAAGCGGCCGACCGCAGGGCTCGATCGCAACCTTGCCTATCTGGGGCTGGTCGAGACCTTGTACGGCTATCCGCTCGACGGCGTGGTGCTGACGATCGGCTGCGACAAGACCACGCCGGCCTGCCTGATGGCGGCGGCGACCGTCGACATCCCGGCGATCGCGCTGTCGGTCGGGCCGATGCTCAACGGCTGGCATCGCGGCGAGCGGACCGGCTCCGGCACGATCGTGTGGAAGGCGCGGCAGATGCTCGCCGCGGGCGAGATCGACTACAAGCAGTTCATCGAGCTGGTCGCGAGCTCGGCGCCGTCGACCGGCTATTGCAACACCATGGGCACCGCGACGACGATGAACTCGCTCGCCGAGGCGCTGGGGATGCAGCTTCCCGGATCGGCGGCGATCCCGGCGCCCTATCGCGAGCGCCAGCAGGTCGCCTACCGCACCGGCAAGCGCGCGGTCGAGATGGTGCGCGAGAACCTGCGCCCGTCCGACATCCTGACGCGCGACGCCTTCCTCAACGCGATCGTGGTCAACACCGCCATCGGGGGCTCGACCAACGCGCCGATCCATCTCGCCGCGATCGCGCGCCATGCCGGGGTCGAGCTGTCGATCGAGGATTGGGAGAAGGCGGGGTACGACGTGCCGCTGCTCGTCAACCTCCAGCCGGCCGGCGAATATCTGGGCGAGGACTATCACCATGCCGGCGGCGTGCCGGCGGTGGTCGGCGAGCTGATGCGCCAGGGGCTGATCCGCGAGGAAGCGCTGACCGTCAACGGCCGCTCAATCGGCGACAATTGCCGGGATGCGAAGATCGAGCTGCCGGAGGTGATCCGCAGCTTCGACCAGCCTCTCAAGGATGCCGCCGGCTTCAAGGTGATGACCGGCAACCTGTTCGACAGCGCGATCATGAAGACCAGCGTGATCTCGCCCGAGTTCCGTGCGCGCTTCCTCAGCAATCCCGACGATCCCGAGGCGTTCGAGGGCCGCGCGATCGTGTTCGACGGGCCCGAGGACTATCACCACCGCATCGACGACGAGAGCCTGGGCGTCACCGATACCGACATCCTCGTCATCCGCGGCGCCGGCCCGATCGGCTATCCGGGCGCAGCCGAGGTCGTGAACATGCGGCCGCCCGACTATCTGATCCGGCAGGGCGTGCACGAGCTGCCGTGCCTTGGCGACGGGCGCCAGTCGGGCACCAGCGGATCACCGTCGATCCTCAACGCGAGCCCCGAGGCGGCTGCGGGGGGCAACCTGGCGCTGGTGCGGACCTATGATCGCCTCCGCATCGACGTCGGCCGCGGGCGTGTCGACCTGCTGATCGGCGACGAGGAGCTCGCCGAGCGGCGGCGCGAGCTGGACGCGAAGGGCGGCTTCGCCTTCCCGGCCTCGCAGACGCCGTGGCAGGCGCTGCAGCGCGAGGTGGTGGGTCAGATGGGCAGCGGCGCGATCCTGGAGGGCGCCGAGCGGTTCCAGCGGATCGACGAGACCTTCGGCGTGCCGCGCGACAGCCATTAGGGATCACTGTCCCTCTCCCATTGGGAGAGGGAAGGAGCCGCCGGAGGCGGCGGGAGGGTGAGGGTGACTGCGGCGAGCGATGGTCGCCCTCACCCTCCCACTCGGCTTCGCCGAGCGGGCCCCTCCCTCTCCCAAAGGGAGAGGGGTTTAGGATTACGAGGATACATAAGATGATCGACCGCCGCACCCTTCTCGGCACCGCTGCCGCCGGCGCCGGCGCGCTGGTGGTGCCCGGCTCGGCGCGGGCGATGGCGGACCCGATCGCGCCCTATCGCACGCCGTACAAATATCCCAAGCTGGTCCTCGCCGGATCGGGCGTGAAGGGTGCCTTCGACGAGAAGGCGGTCGATTGCCCGTTCGTCTTTTCCGCCAACGGCAAATTCTACCTGACCCATGTCGGCTTCGACGGCACCGGATACCAGACCGGCATCTGCGAGTCCGACGATCTAGTGAACTGGCGCCGCCTGGGCGTGATCATGGCGCGCGATCCCAGCGATCCGATCACGCGCTACAACATCGCCTGCGCCTCGATCCTGCGCGAGAACGATCTGATGTCGCCGGCGCGGCTGATCAAGGTCAATGGCCGCTACCTGGCGGCGTGGCACGCCTATCCCAACGCCGGCTATGAAGAAGGCGCGGCGGTGATCGGGCTCGCGTGGAGCGACGACTTCATCCACTGGGAGCGCGGGCCGGTGATCCTGCGCGCCGAGGACGGCGCGGAGTGGGAGAAGGGCGGGCTCTACAAGCCCTATCTCATCAAGGAAGGCGATACCTTCTACCTGTTCTACAACGCCAAGACGACCGGCACGCCGTGGCACGAGCAGACCGGACTCGCGACGTCGAAGGACCTCAAGACCTGGACGCGGCACCCGGGCAATCCTCTGATCCCCAACGGCGCGCCGGGGAAGCCCGATTCGCGGTTCGCCAGCGATCCGGTGGTAGTGAGGCATCGCGGCCAGTGGGCGATGTTCTACTTCGGGCTGGCGCAGGACGGATTCGCGCGCGACCTGCTCGCGATCGGCGACAACCTCACCGATTTCAGGAAGGTCGACGAGGTGCTGGTCGATGTCGGCCCGCCGGGATCGATCGACGAGAAATTCGCGCACAAGCCGGCGGTGATCTGGCACGACGGCGCGCTCTATCACTTCTACTGTGCGGTCAGCGGGAAGTGGCCCAACGACACGCGCGGGCTGGCGGTGGCGCGGTCGAAGCCCTGGTGAGGATTGAAGCTCCTCCCCGGCACAGGGAGGGGGACCAAGACGCGTAGCGGCTTGGTGGAGGGGGCTCTCGGCGCCGGAATCCGCTGCGGCGGGCCCCCTCCACCACCGACCTTCGGTCGGCGGTCCCCCTCCCCGTGCCGGGGAGGAGCTTTGTCAGCCTAGCGGATAGCGTTCCGCCTGGAGCAGTCTCACCGGCCCCAGCAGGCCGGATTCGAGCAGCGGTGCCTTCGCATCGTAATGCCGCCACGTCGCGAAGGTCACGCGCTTGCCGGCCGGCTTGGGGCGGCCCTGGCGATACCAGTCGGGCAGCGCGGCGATGCCGCCGGTCGAGCCGGCGTTGGTGACGGTGTATTCGTACTCCGCCGGGAAATGCTCGTCGCCGATCAGGCGGTTGGGCCAGAGGTTGGTGACGGCGACCTCCAGCGCGTTCGCGCCCGCGCGCACCGCGTCGGTGACGTCGATGCGGAACGGCGGCTTCCACAGCTTGCCGAGGTCGCGGCCGTTGACGCGGACGGCGGCGATTACCTCGACCCGGCCGAGATCGAGGAACAGGCGGCGGTTGCGGCCGAGCGCGCTCGCGGGAACGTCGAAGCGCGTGCGCCAAGTGGCGGTGCCGGAGAAGTGCCGGACGCCGAAGTCGTCGTGACGGTGGAGCGACGCCAGCCGGTCGAGCGTGATCGACGGCGGCGCGCCGAGATCAGGCGGGAAGCTCACCTGCCAGGGACCGGCGAGCGTCATTGCCGGTGCGAGGCCGCGCGCCGCGATGCTGCGTCCGCCGAGCGCGTAGCTGCCGTTCTGCCAGACCAGCAGGCCGTCGGCGGCGACCTCGATCGGCGGCGGGCCGTCCGAAGCCGGCGGCCCGCCGGCGGCGAGCCGGGCGATGTCGGCAGCGCCGAGCGGGCGGAGATGGAGATCGAGAGCGGCGACGTCGCCTTCGAAATGGCGCGGGTGGGCAACGCTGAGGCCGAGCGCCGCGTGGACGCGCGCGGCCGAGCGCGCGCCGGTCGCCACCGGCTTGCCGTCGAGGAAGATGGCGGGACGGCCGTCGTCGTAGGTCACGGCTAGATGGGTCCAGCCGGCGATCGGCACGGGCGCCGCGAGCGCCGGCCGATAGCTTGCCCCGCCATTCTCGTAGAGGATCACGCCGTTGCGGCCGGCTGAGACGGCGAGCGTGGCGTGGCCGGCGCCATAGGCAACATCGCCCGCGGGCGGGTCGATCAGGAAGCTGGCGCCGCTCGTCCCCAGCCGCTCCATGCCGCCGCCGGTGCGGGCGAGCGCGGTCTTGCGCGCGGCGGCGATCTCGGGCGCCTCGCTGGTCGAGGCGATCGCCGGATCGATCGGCCACAGGTCGGTCTCGGGCTTGATCCAGGCGGTGACGGTGAAGCTGTCGACCGCGTTGGGCGCAGTCGCCGATGGATAGGGATTGGTCTGGAGCACGGGGCCGGCTGGGCCCGCGAGCAACGACATCGACGAGCCGGCTGGCTCACGGAAGATGACGAAGCAGGAGCCCGCCTCATCGAGGCGCAGCGCGACGCGGGTGCGGCCGTTCGTCTGTTCGTAGACCGGCAGCGGGCTGGTCGCGCCCGTCATCGGGTCCCAGCGCTCAGGGCGGCGGCCGGCGACGCGGAAGGTGCAGACCAGGTCCTCGGCCCGGCGGCGGCCGTTGGCGACGAAATAGACGTCGGCGCCGTCGGCGTGGCGGTGGATCCAGTTGACGAACGGATCGGGCGAGCGCGCGCCGATCTCGACGTCGGGCGGGCAGCCGGCGGCGTCGAGCACGTCGCGCAGCGGCACGCCCCAGAACACGCGCCCCTTGCCGACAGTGCGCGAGGTGCGGGTGCGGCCGTCGAGGTCGCCCCACAGCTCGGCGGCGAGGCGGCGGACCTCGACGTCGCTGTCGGGATAGCCGGCGAGGCCATGGGAATGTTCGACGCGCGGGCCGACCAGCCACATGCCGGCGCGGACGAACTCGGCGAGCTTCGCCAGCAGCTCGCGGGTGATGCGGCGGTCCTCGGGCATCACCAGCACGCGATAGCTCGTACCCTCGGGGAGCAGGATGCGGCCGTCCTCGATGCGGACGCGCTTCATCAGCACCTCGGCGTCGGCGACGTCATAGTCGTGACCGGCGGGGACCGGCAGCGGCAGCTGCGGCCGCGCGCCGGAGAGGGTGGCGGCGATCGGCTCCTCGACGTGCGTCGGCACCTGGACCGGCGAGTTCTCGCCGCTGAAATAGAGGATGTCGGCGGCGAAATGGCCCTGGCGCAGCATGTGCTGGCAGCGGGCGGCGTAGGTCAGCCAGGGGCCGGCGTCCTCGAACCAGGTGTTGGTGCGGTCGAAGTGGAAGCCCCAGGGGCCCATCGTCATGCCGGGCCTCGCGGTCGGGTGCGGCTGCTGGGCGTAGCGGTGGAAGACGAAGTGGTTGAGGCCGAGCGTATACATCTCGTCGCCCAGCGCCTTCATCGCGTAAGGGTGTTCGAGCCAGCGCGACTGGGCCGGGCGGCCGGTGAAGCTCTCCGCGCCGACGAAGGTCTTGCCGTGGACGTGGGCGGTGGTGGCGGCGACCTTGACCGAATAGGCGGCGGCACCGCCGCGCACCCAGAATTCGCCCATCAGCGCGTCGACCCTGGCGCCGGCCTGCTGGTCGTCGAACGGGCCGTTGCCGTAGGGCTCGGTGTAGGAAACGAGGCCGTGCTGCCGGCAGAGCTCGTGGAAGCGGCCGTAGTAGCGGTCCTCCATCAGCGTGGCGTGGACACAGCGCACGTCCCAGAGGAAGCGTTCCGAGCGCTCGGCGTCGCCGACGATGCGGCCGGTGAGGGCGGGCATCCAGGGCGTGATGGCGTAGCCGCGGCGGGCCTGGAACTCGGGCGGCAGGTCCGCGGTCCAGTTCTGCATTCCCGTCTCGTAGCTGTCGATGATCGCGCCGGCGAGGTCGCGCTTGCCGAGGCGTTCGAGGGCGGGGAGGACCTCGGCGAAATATCTGTCGAAGTGGAAGTCGAGCGCGGCGGCGCTGAACTTGTCGCACTCTAGCCCGCCACCGTCCGCCGAGGCGGAGACGTTGCGCGCGCCGGTGGCGGTGTGGCCGAAGCGGAGGATGGTCCAGCTGCCCGGCGGCGCCTGCCAGCGGAGACGGCCGTCGGCGTCCATGTGGCGGCTGATGTCGATCACCGATCTGGGATCGATCGCGGGGCCGGAGTCGGTGCCGGGCGCTTCGCCCTGGTTGGCGTCGCGGCCCCAGCCGGCCTTGGTCCCGACATCGGCGATGCGCGGGTCGGCGGAGAGCGAGAGCTCGGCGACCTGCATCGGCGTGGGGAAGGAGACGCGGAAGAAGCGGGCGGCGGTGGTCGCCAGGCTGGCGACGATCGGCGGGACGGTGTGGAGGCGCCAGTTGGGTACCGCCGCCTCGCCGATGGAGCGATAGCTGCGGCCGTCGTCGGAGGCCTCGATGCGGATCATCGCCTGCTGCGCGAAATTGGCGCTGCCGTCGGCGGTGGCGCGGATGACGAGCGTGCGGGCGCGGTAGGGGGCGGCGAACTCGAGCACGAGCTGGGACGGCGTGTCGCCGGGCTTCACGTCGAGCGCGGTCGTGGCGTCGCCATCGGTGAGGACGCGGACCTCCGCCGCCTGGCCGTCGAGCGTGGCGCGGGCGATCTGGCCGCGCGCCTCCGTCCGGTCGCCGGGAAGTGACGGAAAGGCGACCACTATCGCGTCGCGATAATGGTCGAGGCGGGTGAAGGGCCTCGGCAGGGTGCGGTCCACCGTACCGCCCGTGACGGTCGCCTCGCTCCAGACGAGCTGCTGCATCGACAGCGCGGGCGTGATCCAGGGGCCGCCGCTCGACGACCAGCCGGGGCAATTGTGGAGGGTGAAGGACAGGCCGAGCCGGCCGCATTCGTCGGCGGCGTGGCGGACGAGCTTGATCCACTCCGGGCTCAGGGTGCGTGCGGGGCCGGCAGGGATGCCGCAGCCGACGTCGAACATCTGCACCCCGCCGACGCCGACGCGCGCCAGCGCCTCGAGGTCGCGGGTGATGCCGTCGGCGGTGACGTTGCCGTTCATCCAGTGCCACCAGGTGTGCGGCCTGGCATCGGGCGGCGGCGCGCGGAAGGCGTCGCGGAGCGGGTCGCCGCCCTCGGCCGGCGCCGGCACCGGCCAGTTCAGCGCGACCGCGAAGCTGCCGGCCGCGGCGCCTGCGAGGAAGGTGCGGCGTTCCATCAGTCTCTCCCTATCAACCCTGAGTTTTGACGAGCCTGACGGCCAAGTAAGGCTTGTCCGGCAGCCGGATGATCGGCCGCGCCGGATCGTGAAGCTCATAGTCGCCGCGCGGCGACATGCGGAAGACGCCGTCGACCGGCGTGATCGTCATGGCCCAGGTGTCGATGATGTCCGCCCTGAGCGCGATGGGGTCCTTGCCGCGATCGGGCGGCGTGTTCCCGTGACCGGTGCCCGTACCGCTCGGCAGCACGACCGGCCATTCGCGCGGCGTGTCCTTTCCGAAGTAGCGAAGGTAATATTCATAGGGCTTGCCGGCGACGTGATGGTTCCACCACGCCTGGATCGGCTCGAAGCCCGGCGTGGGGCCCTCCTCCATGATCCTGCGCAGGAAGGCGAGGCGCGGCGCGCTGGTGCCGGTCAGCCTACCGCCCTGGCCCAGCCAGGAGAAGCGGGCGTCGCGGTTCGGCTCCCACGTCTCGCTGTGCCCGACATAGGTGCCACCGACGAGCCCGTACCAGAAGCGCTCAACCAACTCCTCCGCCTTCAGCCAGCCCCAGGGCTCGTTGAAATTGCCTTCGTACGCGACCTCGTCGAAGATCACCGGCTTGAGCGCGAAATCGCGATGGAGCGCGGCGCGCAGGTCGTCGAGCACGGCGCTGTTGTTCTGGATGCTGGCGTGGGTGATCCACGGGCGCCGGGCGTCGTAATAGACGTCGAACTGGTGGATCGAGCGCAGGCGGTCATGCGGGTCCGCCGCCTGCAGCAGCTGGAACAGATGATCCCAGTCCGCCGTCGTCTTGGTCGGCACGAGGTCATATTCGTTCGCCATCGACCACCAGACGTTGCGGAAGGCGCCGAAGCGCGCGGCGACGTAGCGGATGTAGCGCTCGTCGTCGGCGCGCCGCATGTCCGAATAGCCGCGCTTCGGATCATAGGGGTGGTAGAGGATGACGTCCGCCTCGATGCCGATCTCGCCGAGGCGGCGGATGCGATCCTCGAAGCGGCGGAAATAGGCCGGGTCGAAGCGCGCCGGGTCCCAGTCCTTGAGGCCGGCGCCGGTACGGACGAACGGGTCGGTCGCGACCGCCGGCACGTTCGGGAATACGCACATCCGCATCTTGTTGAACGGCGACGCGTTGAGCGTTGCCAGCGTCTCGGCGCATTTCGCGTCCGACTGGAGCGCCCAGGAATAGGAGGTCGTCCCGATCTGGCGGAACGGCGTGCCGTCGGCATAGGCGAAGTGATAGCCGTCCGGCGTCACGCGCACCGGGCCGCGATTGCCCTTGCTCGGTGCGGTCGCCTCGAAGCTGCCGCTGCGGCCGTGCAGCGCTGCCACGTTGCTGTCCGTCGTCCAGCGCCATCGGCCCTGCTCGGGTGGGCTGAAGCGGATGCGATAGACACCGTCGCCGTCGTAGAAGCCGGGCACGCGGAGGCGCTTGCCCGGGCCCTCGAGAATGGCGGCGATGCGCACGTCGTCGAAGGGATTGCCCGTGGCCGGGCCTTCGAACGACGCCTCCCATATCCCCCAGCGCTCGACCTCGGCCGGCATCTCCGCCGCCCGGGCCAGCGTCGCCGCACCGCAGGCGACGGATCCGACCAGCACTTCGCGGCGGCTTACGGGCAAGAAACTCTCCCTCTTCGTCCGGTCGAGGCGGGAACGGCGCCCGCCTCGCCGCGCGGATCAGGTCAGAAGTTCAACCGCACGCCCGCATAATAGCGGCGGCCGATCGGGTCCCAGATCGCGTTTGCGTTCGATGCTGGCGGGCCGGCGTAGATCGACGGCGGCTGGACATCGAAGAGGTTGTTCACGCCGACGTAGAACTCGAACCGGTCGATGCCCTTAAAGCGTAGCTGCGCGTCGGTGTAGATCTTTGAATCGATGGTGAAATACTTCTTGTCGGGCAGCGATCCGTCGGCCAGCCGGAAGGTCGTCTGGTAGTTCTCGTAATCGAACATCTGCGGTCCGACATAGTCGTTGCTGACGGTGAAGCCGAAATCGTCATTGTCCCACGACAGGCTGACGTTGGCGGTATCGCGCGGTGAGCCGATCTCGCCCATCGTATTGTCGTAAGGGTCGCCGGTCAGCGCGTTGAAGCCGTTCTTGAGCAGATGGGTCCAGCTTCCGGTGAGGCTCGCCTTGCCGCCCAGGACGTCGTGGCTGTAGCTCAGGGTGAAATCCAGGCCGCGCGTGAACGAGCCGCCGCTGTTGACCAGGCCGCGGACGATCTGCTCGACCGATCCGACGCTGAACGCGCCCGACGCCTGCGACCGCCGGGTGACGAACTGGCAGAAGTCGGCCAGGCCGTCGCGATAGCATTTGTTGAGCACGGTCGCCGCCGACAGGCGGTTGATCGCGCCTTCCAGCTTGATGTCGAAATAGTCGGCGGTGAGCGTCAGGTTGCGCAGCGCATCGATCGACCGCGGATTGACGACGACGCCGAGCGTCAGCGTCTTGCCCGTTTCCTCGCGGATGTCCGGGTTGCTCGCGGTGATGCCGCCGACGCCCTGCGTGTCGGAGAAGGTCAGCGTGAACGACCCGTTCTGCCGGATATTGGCGAGCACGCCCGGATCGGCGCGGCAGTTCTCGGCGGTCGAGCCGGTCTGGGTCAGCGTCACGCCCTGGCACGGATCGGTGATGGTGATGATGCCTGCCGCCGACGCCGCGAACAGCTCGCCGATGTTCGGCGCGCGCACCGCGAGCGCATAGACGCCGCGGAAGCGGATGTCCGGGATCGGCGACCATTCGGCGCCGACGTTCCAGGCGTAGAAGGTGCCGACGGTCGAATAGTCGGACATCCGGCCCGCGCCGCGCAGCGTCAGATTGTCGAAGAACGGCGTGTCCGACAGGATGGGCACGACGATCTCGCCGTAGAGTTCCTTGACGTTGAAGCTGCCATGGGTGTCGAGCAGCTGGACATAGCCGTTGCGCGCCGCGTTGGTCAGGGGATCGAAGTCCTCCTTGCTCGATTCCCGGCGATATTCGGCACCCACCGACACCTGCACCGGGCCGGCCGGCAGCTTGAACAGCGAGCCGGTGAGGTTGACCGCGGCGACCTGCATCTCCTGCTTGGATTCGCGGCTCATCTCGGTGCGCAGATAGTCGACCGCGGCCTGCGAGATCTTGCTCGTCCCGTCGGGGTTGAGGCCGTAGACGTCGATCGGCACGCAGCCCTGCGCCCGCGCGTTGGCGTTGACGCAGATCGCCTCGGTCGTGTTGCCGTCGCGGTCATAGTCGAAGGCGTCGGGGATGACCTGCAGCGCCTCGGCCAGGCGGTAGAGATCGGCGAGGCCGGTCATCCGCTGGTTCTGCTTGGTGAAGCCGTACTGATAATAGGCGTCGAGGTTCCAGCTGCCGCCGAGGTCGACCTTCGCGCCGCCGGCGACGCGGAAATTGTCGCGTTCGGTCGGTGTGCTGCGCGTTCCCGGCGGGAACATGGTGGTGCGGATCAGGAAGCTCATGTCCTTGGAATTGATCGCATCATTGTTGTTGCGATTGTCCGCCGCGGCGAACACCGCGGCCGGGACCAGCGGGTTGTTGAGGATCACCGCCTGACCGGTGTTGGGATTGAGCACGCTGAACTGGATCGGATAATAGCCGCCCGTCCCGGTGAACGCGCCCAATGCGCTGTCGGTACGCATCGGCGACGCCTCGCGGCGCCCGTTGGTGCGATAGTTCACATAGGTCGATTCGAAGAACACGTTGACGTGGTCGGTCACGTCGTAGTTGAGCCGCGACGCGAGCGTGATCTGCTTCGATGGCGAAGCGATCTGACCGTATGGCGCTGCGTTGAAGCCGTCGAGCGCGACATTGTAGCCGCGGAAGGTGCCGTCGGGCAGGATGATGCGGTTGCCGGAGCCACCGAAGTTGAAGATACCGCCCGGCCCGACGTTCGACGGGGCATAGAGTCGCGTGAACAGGTTCTGCGCGGCGGTCAGGTTGGCATCGTTGTTGCCGCCCACGCGCTGCGAGTTGCCGAGGCTGGCGAAGGATGTGGCGGTCCGCTCGCGATCGGCATTGTCGACCGCGCCTTCCTGGTTCCAGCCGGCATAGACCATCAGGTTGCCGCGGTCGCCGGCGAAGTTCTGGCCGAACGTCGCGTTGGCCGCGAACCGCCAGTCGTCGCCGTGCTCGGAAATGCCGGACTGGACGTTGAGGCGCAGCCCCTCGAACTTCTTCTTGTAGATGAAGTTGACGACGCCCGCGATGGCGTCCGACCCGTACACGGCCGAGGCGCCGCCGGTCAGCACGTCGACGCGCTCGATGAACGGCGCCGGGATCATCGACAGGTCGACCTGCGCGGTGCCGGGGATGCCGGCGACCGTGCGGCGGCCGTCGATCAGCACCAGCGTGCGGTCCGACCCCAGGTTGCGCAGGTTGACGGTCGCCAGGCCCGGATTGGTGTCGTTGCCGCCGGTGACGCGGCTCTGGCTCGGGACGCCGACCGCCGGGATCTGCTGGAGCACGTCCTGGACGTTGGTCGCGCCGGCGTTCTCGATCAGCTGGGCCGTCACCGCCTGCAGCGGCGAGGGTGAGGTGAGCGACGGGCTGGCGATGCGCGAGCCGGTGACGATGATGTCGCTGGCAGGCACCTGATCGCCGGCCGGTTCGGCCTGGGCCGGCTCCGCTGCCGGCGCGGTCTGGGCGTGGGCGATGCCGGCAAGGCAAAGCGCCGATACGGCGGCGCCGCTCGCGAGCAGGGTGCGCAAGGGCGCACGAGCACGGCCGAATGTCTTCATGGATTGAGACTCCCCTCTCCTTGGCCGTGCCCGACTGGATGCGGTGCTTGCGGCCTGACCTCCCTGCCGCTGCCGGCCGATCCGGGGTCCCCGGTCGTCCGATCTGCGGCCAGGCAGTTATATGGTATGCTGGTATAATGAGCAACAGAAATCTTATCTTATTATTATAAGATATATAAGGAAATTGAACGAAACCATTGCATAGCGGCGACTCTTTAGATCATCATACCAGTGAGATTGGCGAATCGAACGCCGGACGAGGGAGAGGGGATGAGAAAGCGGCATCTGGTCGTCGCGATCCTGGCCGCGCTGTCGGTCATCACCTTCCTCGACCGGATGGTGATCGCGGTGACCGGCCCGGCGATCCAGCGCGACCTGGCGATCGATCCGGTGTCATGGGGCTGGGTGCTGAGCGCCTATGCGCTCGCCTATTCGGCGTTCGAAATCCCCTCCGGCGCGCTCGGCGATCATCGCGGCTATCGTCGCG
This sequence comes from Sphingomonas sp. SRI_018, assembly GCF_057586275.1. Lineage (NCBI taxonomy): Bacteria > Pseudomonadati > Pseudomonadota > Alphaproteobacteria > Sphingomonadales > Sphingomonadaceae > Sphingomonas > Sphingomonas sp. SRI_018. Next base: position 631,254 of record NZ_JBYCZO010000002.1, read on the forward strand.
AGCTCACCCGGATCACTCTGTGGTGGTCGTTCTTCACGTTGGTCACCGCCTTTTGCCGCAACGTCTGGCAGATCGCCGGCGCGCGCTTCCTGTTCGGGGCGGGGGCGGCGGGCGCCTATCCCAACATCGCCGGCATCCTCTACCGCTGGCTGCCGGCGCGCGAGCGGGCGCGGGGACAGGGCGTGATCTGGTCGGCGAGCCGGCTCGGCGGCGCGCTGGCGCCGCTGCTGCTGGTGCCGCTGATGGAGCTGGCCGGCTGGCGCACGGTGTTCGTGGTGATGGGGCTGGTCGGCTTCGTCTGGGTCGCGGCGTTCCGCCTGTGGTTCCGCGACCGGCCCGCCGACATGCCGGGGATCACGCCCGCCGAGCTGGCGGAGATCGGCGCGGATCGCGGCGGCCTGCATGACGGCACGCCGTGGCGGCAGCTGTTCGCATTGCCGCAGCTCTGGCTGATCGCCCTCGCCTATTTCTTCTACTGCTTCGGCGTATGGTTCTTCTTCAGCTGGTTCCCGACCTGGCTGATCAAGGCGCGCGGCTTCTCGACCGCCGAGATGGGGTTCTACGCCGCCATCCCCTTCATCCTCGGCGTGGTCAGCAACCTCATCGGCGGCGTGCTGTGCGACTGGCTGGAGGTGCGGCTGGGCATCCGGGTCGGCTATCGGCTGATCGCCTCGCTGTGCCTGCTGACCACCGCGGTGCTGCTCTACGCGATGACGCATGTCCATGATGCGACCGCCGTGGTCGTGCTGGCCGGCGCGAGCTTCGCCGTCATGGACCTGATGCTGCCGAGCGCCTGGGCGATGTGCATGACGATCGGCGGACGGCACGGCGGCACCGCGACGGCGGTGATGAACACGCTGGGCAACTTCGGCGGCTTCGTCTGCGCGGTCGCGTTCGGCTATCTGGTCGAGGGCACCGGGGACTATGACCTGCCGGTGCGGGGCGTCGCGGCGATGGTGCTGGTCGCGGCCGGGTTGTTCGCGCTGATCGACTGCACGCGCGGTTTCGCCGAGCGTCCGGCGCCGTCGGCGGTCCCGCAATCGACTTGATCGCTGGCTATTTTGGGAAGAAGATCGTGGCCGTGACACCTCCGGACAACGAAACCATCGTCAGGCGCAAGCTTGCGGACGAAGTCTTCGACAGGCTGAAGGCGATGATCGTCAGCGGCGAGCGCGGCCCCGGCGAGAGCCTGCCGTCGGAGCGCGAGCTGATGACGCGCTTCGGCGTCGGCCGCCCTGCGATCCGGGAGGCGATGCAGGCGCTCGCCAATCTCGGGCTGGTGACGATCAGCCATGGCGAGCGCGCGCGGGTGCGCGAGATCACCGCGCAGGCGGCGATCCGTCAGATCGATACGGTGGCGCAGCTGCTGCTGTCGGCCTCGCCGGAATCGCTGGAGAATCTGAAGGAGGCGCGCAGCTTCTTCGAGCGCGGGATGGTGCGCAAGGCGGCCGAGCTGGCGAGCGGAGACGACGTCGCCGAGCTGCGCGAGATCGTCGAGCGGCAGCGATCGGTCGCGGGCGACGCGGCGGCGTTCGTGCGGGTCGACATGGGCTTCCACACCCGCATCGCCCGGATCACCGGCAACCCGATCTACAGCGCGGTGAGCGAAGGGATGCTGAGCTGGCTGCAGCAATACCACGCCCATATGCTGATCTGGCAGGGCCAGAGCGAGCGCACGCTGGCCGAGCATGGCGAGATCATCGATCGCATCGCGGCGCATGATCCCGAAGGGGCGGAGCAGGCGATGGTGCGGCATCTGGAACGCTCGAACCACCTCTATGCGCATACGAGGGACGTCGAGGCGTCCGGCTAGGCGACGGAGACGTTCGCCGTCTCATAGGCGCCGAGCGTGAGCCGGCGCGCGGTGCCGTCGATGCGGACCTCGCATGGTTCTGCGGTAAGGTTGGCGAGCAGGACCGCGCGGTCCGTGGCGACTGCCAGGACCCGGTCCGGGGCCGACGAGCGGCACGCCCGCCGCGGCGCTCCGGCCAGCGCGGCAAGCTCCTTCACCGTCGCGAACACAGGGCGCGGGCCGTCATCGCCGAGCAGCCCGAACGGGCCGGTCAGCGCACCGAGCGTCAGCGTGTCGAGCCCGGCTGCCTCGCTCGCCGCGACATAGCCGAGCGTCCAGGCGGCGGCGAAGCGGCCGTCCTGACGCGGGTCGGCCTGGGCCATCGGGATGCGGCGGCGATCGGGGTTGTCCATCGTCCGCGAGCCATAAGGGTTCTGGCGCATGCCGATCGTGCTCGGACCCAACCGATAGGGCTTGTCGCCGATGATCGCGCGGGCGGAGCGCACGATGTGGGGAATGACCTCCAGCGTCTGCATGACGCTGCGGTCGTCGGCGGCGTGGACGATCGGGCAGGTGGCGTGTGTCACATAGTCGAGCGGCGCGAGCGGCGGGCGCTTGCGGTTGAGCTCGGTGAAATAGCCGAACATGCCGCCGCCGAGCGTGACACCCGGGAAGGCGCGGCGGGCGGCGGCATAGACCTGCTCCAGCGGCGGGCAGGCGGGCCATTCGCTGCCGGGCGGCGTCGATTGCAGGTCGGGAGCGGGGAAGATCGATATGGCATCGAGCTCGAGCCCGGCATCGCCGACAAGCTCCGCGATCGTGCCGAGCTCCGCGTCGAGATCGCCAGCAGCGGCGACGACGCATTCGAGCGTGATGCGGGCATCGACGATGCGGGCCTCCGCCAGTGCCTGCATCTCGGCGGCGCCATGTCCGGCGTGGGCTTCGAAGGTCAGCAGCAGGTCCTGCGGGGCGATCGACCGTAATGCCTCAGCTTCGGCGAGCGTGGCGGCGGCTTGAGCGGCGGTGACCACCAGGCCGATGCGCGGCATCGCACCGACCGGATTGTCGAGTGCGATCGTGACCGGGCCGCTCGCTTGCGCCGCCGGCGATAGCGATCCCTCGATGGCGATCGTCACCGACTGGCGATCGGCCGTGCCGGCGGGCACCATATAAGGCCAGGGCCGCGCGAGCGGACGAACGTAGGTCTTGTACGAGGCGTCGGACCAGTTGCGCTGGTCCTCCATCTCGAAGGTGTCGCCGTCGAGGCGGCAGGCGATCGTCGCGCCATCCTGGCGATGGATCAGCGCGCGGATATCGGTGAAGGGCTGCCACGGCTCGATCAGCGTCGGAAAGGCCGATCGTTCGATGCTGCCGTCGCCGTGCTCGACCGTCAGCGGGGCACCCGCGAGGCCGGCCGGGTGCAGCACGCAGAAGCCGAGGCGATTGGTGGTGAAGTCGTCCTGCGCCGCAGCCTCCACGGCGAATTCCAGGCTGGTGCCGGTGGCGTGGATCGTCGCCTGATAATCCAGCCTCGCGCCATCGGGGTCGCGCACCGACGCACGATAGGTGATGGTGATGCGGTCGCCATGTTCCGTCACCGCGAGATCGGTGATCGCGGGGCTCAGCGTGCCCCAGTCGCGGTCGCGCACGAGATACTGGATGCCGCGCAGCACTTCCGTCCCGCCGACGCGGATCGCGCGGACATTGCCGTCGACCAGCTCGAACGACAGCGGACCCATTGCCAGCCGCAGCGGCGCCGGCTCGGGCTCGTTTGTGCCGTAGAGGTCCTCAGCGCGGGTCGACATCGATCGTGCGACCCTCGGCGGCGCTGCGATAGGCGGCGTCGACCAGCGCGAGCGTACGGAGGTTGTCATGGCCTGAGGTGTCGGGCTCGCAGCCGGCGGCGAGGCATTCGACCCAGTGGCGCTGGATCGCGGCGACGCTTTCCTGGATGCCGTGCCACGGCCGTTCCGCCCAGGGCAGCAGCGGTGGGGCGACGTCGCGGACCTCAAGCGAATCGCGGTCCTCGATGGTGAGACGGTAGTTCGCCTCCAGCTTCAGCCGACCGCGGTCGCCGTCGACTTCGATCAGCGTCTGCGGGAACAGCTCGTCGTGGATCGGGGTCGCGTAGCTGCAATCGACGATGCTGGTGGCGCCGCCCGCATGGCCGAGCATGATCGTCGCGACGTCCTCGCCGCGGATCGCAGGGTTGACGCGTTGGGTGCGGCAGGTGAGCGTCGCCGCCTCGCCCATCACGAAGCGGGCGACGTCGAGAATGTGGATGCCGAGGTCCTCGATGATGAACCGCTCGCCCTCGGCGAGGTACGGCTGGGCGGCGTAGACGTCGAAGCCGGAGCGGAAGGCGAAGCGGGCGAAGAAAGGGGTGCCGATGCGCCCTTCGTCGATCACTCCGCGCAGGGCACGGATCGGGGCCTGCCAGCGGAAGTTCTCGTGGACCATCATCGGTACGCCGGCGGCGTCGCAGGCGGCGACCATCGCCTCGGCATCGGCGTAGGTGGCGGCGAGCGGCTTCTGGCAGATCACCGGCAGGCGATGGCGGGCGGCGAGCTCGACCAGCGCGCGGTGGCTGGGCGGTGTCGTGGCGATGTCGACGAAGTCGAGTTTCTCAGCCGCGAGCATCTCCGCCGCATCGGTGTAGCGCCGGACGATGCCGAACTGGTCGCCGGTGACGGCGAGGCGCGCGGCGTCGGTATCGCAGATCGCGACGATCTCGGCACCCTCCAGGTCGCGCCAGGCATGGAGCTGGTTGGCGGCAAAGAAGCCGCAGCCGATGAGAGCGCCGCGCAAGCTCATGCCATCGCCGCCGCGCGCCGGATGGCGACGCGATGCTGGAGCCGCGCCTGGGCGCCGTCGAGCAGCACCGCGGCGATGATCACCAGGCCCTTGATCACCATCTGCCAGAAGGCGCTCACCCCCATCATCACCATGCCGTCGCCGAGCACGCCGATCACCGCCGCGCCGACCAAGGTGCCGACGATGGTCCCGCGCCCGCCGCTCATCGAGGCGCCGCCGAGCACCGCCGCGGCGATGGCGTTGAGCTCGAAGGTTTCGCCGGTGGCTGGGTGCGCCGCCTGCAGCTCGGAGGCGATGATCAGGCCGACCACCGCCGCGCAGAAGCCGGAGACCATGTAGGTGACGACCAGCACGCGGTTCACGCGGATGCCCGAAAGCGCTGCGGCATGGGCGTTGCCGCCGACCGCATAGACCTGCCGCCCGAGCGGCGTGCGCATCGCGACATAGGCGGCGATCGCGGCGATCACCGCCAGGATCCACACCGACACCGGCAGACCGAGGAGGTATCCGCCACCGATTACCGGGAACCCTTCGGTGCCGTAATAGGGATCGCCGACGAGGTCGGGGAAGGTCCGCCCGTCCGACGACAGCAGCGCGGCGCCGCGCACGACGTAGAGCGTGCCGAGCGTGGCGATGAACGGCGCGACCTTGAGCCGTGCGACGAGCAGGCCGTTGACGAACCCGATCGCGACGCCGAGCGCGAGCACGATCAGGATGATCTCGAACAGGTTGAAGCGCACCAGCATGTCGCCGCCGACCGGTACGCCGTTCAGCATCAGGAACCCCGCGACCATGCCGGCGAGCCCCGCCACCGATCCCACCGACAGGTCGATGCCGCCGGCGACGATGACATAGGTGAGGCCGATCGCCAGGATCGCGTTCAGCGCGACATGCTTCAGCATCAGCACCATGTTGGCGCTGCTGAGGAAATTGGGCGCGGCGGCGGAGAAGACGGCGAGCACGACGACCAGCGCGATCACCGTCCTCAGCCGCATCAGCACAAGCAGCGTGTCGCCTCCCATCGTTCCCCCTTCAGGCCGCCTCGGCACGCGGATTGGCCGCGGCGGTGATGCCGTCATGATCGGCCGCGTCGCACGGCAGGTCGAGCGCGATCATCCCCTCGCGCATCACCAGGACGCGGTCGGCGAGCGCGGTCAGTTCGTCGAGCTCGGACGTCGCGAACAGCACGCCCAGCCCTTCGTCGGCGAGGCGGCGGATCAGCCGGTACTGCTCGGCCTTGGCGCCGACGTCGACGCCGCGCGTGGGCTCGTCGAGCAGCAGCACCCTCGGCCGGGTGAGCAGCGCCTTGCCGATCACCACCTTCTGCTGGTTGCCGCCCGACAGAGTGGTGACCAGCGTATCGGGGCCAGCCGCCTTGATGGCGAGATCGCCGGTCGAGGCATTCACCGCTTCGGCCTCGCGCGCGGGATCGAGATGGAACAGGCGGGTGAATCGCCTGAGGCTGGCCAGCGTCAGGTTGCGCGCGACCGAGAAGCTGTGGACGAAGCCGGCGTGGCGGCGGTCCTCCGGTACCAGTGCGACGCCGGCGGCCATGCGTCCGGCGACGTCGCGGCCGGTCACGTCGGTGCCGGCGATCTCGACCCGTCCGGTCGCGTCGCGGCGGCAGCCCATGATCGATTCGAGCAGCTCGGTGCGGCCGGCGCCGAGCAGGCCGTAAATGCCGACGATCTCGCCCGCGCGCACCGTCAGCGAGACATGGTCGACGGTGAAGCCGCCGCGCTCGCGGGGCAGGACGAGGTCGGTGACGCGCAGCACCTCCGCGCCCGGCTCGCCGCGCGATGATTCGGCGCGTGTGGGGGCGTCGCGGCCGATCATCTGGCGGACGATCCACGGCACGTCGACGTCGCGCATCTCGGCGGTGGCGACGAGGCGGCCGTCGCGCAGGACGGTGACGTGGTCGCCGATCCGCTTCAGCTCCTCGAGCCGGTGCGAGATGTAGACGATGGCGACGCCGCGCGCCTTCAGCTCGGTGATGACCCCGAACAGCGTCTCCGCCTCGGCCGCGCTCAGCGCCGAGGTCGGTTCGTCGAGGATCAGCACCCGCGCATCCTGCGCCAGCGCGCGGGCGATCTCGACGATCTGCTGCTGGCCGATGGTGAGCGAGGAGACGAGCGCGCGCGGATCGAGCGGATGGCCGAGCCGCGCCAGCACCTCGCGGGTACGCTCGATCTCGGAAGCCTGGTCGATGTCGATGCCCATCCGGCAACGCTCGCGGCCGATGAAGACGTTCTCGGCGATGCTGAGGTTGGCGAACAGGCTCAGCTCCTGGAACACCATGCACACGCCCTGCCGCGCGGCAGCGGCGGGGTCGGCGAAGCTCACCTCATCGCCGTCGAGCAGCAGGCGGCCCGCGCTCGGCGCCTCGACCCCGGCGATGATCTTCATCAGCGTCGACTTGCCCGCGCCGTTCTCGCCGATCAGCACGTTGACCGCACCGGCATGGACGTCGAAGTCGACCGCATCGAGCGCCTGCACGCCGGGATAGAGCTTCGACACGCGCTCGGCGCGGAGACGCGGGGCGGTCATGCGGCGGGCCGGATCGTGGCCGGGGTGATGAAGGCGGGACGGTCGTCGCCGGGCACATAGGCGCCGATCACCTCGACGTGCGCGCCGGGCGTCAGGCCCTTCGCCGCGGCGCGCACCCGGCCGACGATGCGGTCGTTGATGGCGCGGGCGTAACGGGCGTACTCGATCTGGCTGTCGAAGTCGTTGAAGGTGCGCGTGCCGAGCGCGTCGCGCAGCGCCGTGCCGCGCACCACCGGGCCGAGCTGGACGATCGCGTCGGGGCTGCCGTCGCCGTCGGTGTCTATGGCGAGCGACCGTGCCCGCTCGCCGCCGGCCAGCGCGAGCACGCGGCCGGCGAGGCGCACCGCGAGCGCGGTATCGCCGGTGCGGCCCGGCTGGAACGCTGCCGCCTTGCCGGCGATTGCGGCGGGAAGATCGCGCGCCGCCTCGTCGGCCATGCCGTCGATGTCGGCGACCTCGGCGCTCGCCGCATGGCGCGCCGCCTCCTCGCGCGTCTCGAGCCGGCAGCCGGCGAGCAGCGCCAGCGCGATCATCCAGGTTGCCCGCGTCATGCGCGCATGTCGAAGTTGCTGAGCCGTCGGGCGTTGCCCGGCACGATCAGGATGCAGTCGATCAGCTGCTTCTCGGGCGCGCCCGTCCTGCCGGTGCGCAGGTAGGCGTCGGCCTGCTCGACCGCCATCCGCGCCTGGCGCGAGGCGGGCTGGAGCACGGTCGCGCGGATGCCGCCCGATAGGATCGACTGCTTCACGTCGTCGCTGCCGTCGAAGCCGACCACGATCACGTCGGTGCGTCCCGCCGCCTTGAGCGCCGCCCAGGCGCCCATCGCCATGGTGTCGTTGCCCGCGATCACCCCTTTGATCTGCGGATTGGCCTGCAGCATCGATTCCATCTTGGCATAGGCCTCGGTCTGGCTCCAGTTGGCCGACTGGCGCGCGACCAGCTCGAGATCGGGGTACTGGTCGACGATCGCGTGAAAGCCCTCGGACCGGATCGTCGCGTTGGTGTCCGCCTCGCGCCCGACCAGCTCGGCGTAGGCGCCCCTCTCGCCCATCGCCGCGACGAACGCCTCGGCGCCGATCTGCGCGCCCTGATAGTTGTTCGAGACGATCTGCGAGACGGCGACGCCGCGCACGTTCAATTCGCGGTCGATCAGGAAGGAGGGCACGCCCGCCGTCTTGGCGCGGCGCACCGCGGCCACCGTGGCGGCGGCGCCGGCATTGTCGAGGATGATCGCCTTGGCCCCGCGCGCGATCGCCGTATCGATCATCTCGGACTGTTTGCTGGCGTCGTCGTCGTGGACGAGCATCAGCGGCTCGTAGCCGAGCGCCACCGCACGGTCGCGTGCCGCCTCCGCCTGGGCGCGGAAGAAGGGGTTGTCGTAGGGCGGCGTGATGATCGCGATGATGCCGTGCCCGGCGCCGGCAGTGGACGAGCAGCCCGCGACCAGCGTCGCTGCTCCCAACATGCCCAGAACCGTGCGCCTTGCGATCATCTGCCTCTCCCGATCCCGCTCCTCTTTTTTGGGAGCCTTAGAGCCGGTCGACCTTTGAGGTTGTAGGTCTTCCGTAGCCCGCTTCCCGACCGTCACCCCGGACTTGGTCCGGGGTCCACTGCGCCTCGCCGACTGCGCTCAAAACCTCTTGTCCAGTCCTTGCCTCCCGGTGGACCCCGGACCAAGTCCGGGGTGACGGGGAGGAGGGTTGAGATGTCAGTCACTCCCTCAAACGTCGATCCGTCCTAGACCAAATCCGCGTCAGGTGATCCGCTGGATGCTGGCGGCGAGCTCGTCGGGCTCGAACACCTTCTTCCAGTCCTCGCGCATCAGCGCCGGCTTGCCGAAGGTGATCGCCTTGTTGCACGCGTCGGAGAAGACGCCGGGGACGTGCTTGAAGATCACGGCGGCCAGGATGTTCATATGGCCGAGCAGGAAGTCGCGTGCGGCCTCCGCGGGCACGCCGCGGTCGACCACCTCGTCCATCGCCTCGCGCATGACGTCGAGCAGCGAGGCGCAGACCGTCTCCGACAGGCCCGGCTCGAGCAGCGCCATCTGCTCGACCGTCACCTTGTGCGAGCGCAGGATCGGCGCCCAGATCACTTTGGCGATTTCCTCGCCGAGGTCGTAATGCTCCTCCGGCCCCTGCATCAGCGCGCTGACGATGCTCTGGCGCGCGTGGAGCCCGCCGAACCGGTCGTCGCGCGCGGCGGGATCGGTCTCGTCGTTGAAGATCGGCGGGTGGCAGGGGTGGGTGACGAAATAGGTGAGGTCGCTCCGGTCCGGGAAATGCCCGGCGAAGGGCGCGGCGGCATCGAGCGCGACCACCATCGTGCCGGCCTTGAGCGCAGGCGAGATCTCGTGCGCGACCTTGCCGACATGCGTGTCGGGCACGGCGAGGATCACCACGTCGACGCCCTCGAGCGCGGCCGCCTGGTCGACGCATTCGATGCCGAGCTCGTCGCGCAGGCGCGCGCGGCCGGTCTCACTCAGTTCGACGTGGCGGACGTCGTATTCGCTCGATTTGAGGTTGCGCGACAGGCGCGCGCCCATCTTCCCGCCCGCGCCGAACAGCGCAATCGCGACCATGTGAATGCCTCCGCAAAGCTGACTTGGCGGTCATGGTATGCTGGTATAATGAGTAGTGCAAGTAGCGAGTTTTGCGCCGGGATGACGGTGGGGAGTAGGAAGGACCGCATGACGCTGAAGATGCCCGAACCCGACGCCGGAACGCTGGCGCGGCGCGATGCGATCGTCGCGGCGCTCCGGCGGATCGTGCCGGGCGAGGGCGTGATCGCCGATCCCGACGGCCTGCGTCCCTATGAGAGCGACGGGCTTACCGCCTATCGCCAGATGCCGATGGTGGTGGTGCTGCCCGAGACGACCGAGCAGGTCTCCCGGGTGCTGCGCTGGTGCCATGCCGAGGGGGTGAAGGTGGTGCCGCGCGGATCGGGCACCTCGCTGTCGGGCGGGGCGCTGCCGCTGGCGGATGCGGTGCTGCTGGGGCTCGGCAAGTTCAACCGCGTGCTCGACATCGACTATGACGACCGCATCGCGGTGGTGCAGCCGGGCGTCACCAACCTCGCCATCACCCGCGCGGTCGAGGAGCGCGGCTTCTATTACGCGCCTGACCCGTCGAGCCAGATCGCCTGCTCGATCGGCGGCAACGTCGCCGAGAATTCGGGCGGGGTGCATTGCCTGAAATACGGACTCACCACCAACAACGTGCTCGGCGTCGAGCTGGTGATGATGGACGGCGAGATCGTGCGGCTGGGCGGGCGGCAGCTCGATCCGGCGGGTCTCGACCTGCTCGGCGTCGTCGTAGGATCGGAGGGCTTGCTCGGCGTCGTCACCGAGGTGACGGTGCGCATCCTGCCCAAGCCCGAGGGCGCGCGGGCGCTGCTGATCGGCTTCCCGAGCGTCGAGGGCGCCGGGCAATGCGTCGCCGACGTGATCGCCGCCGGCATCATCCCGGCGGGCATGGAGATGATGGACAAGCCGGCGATCCATGCCGCCGAGGCGTTCGTCCAGGTCGGCTATCCGCTCGACGTCGAGGCGCTGCTGATCGTCGAGCTCGACGGGGTCGGCGCCGAGTGTGACCATCTGATCGAGGAAGTGACGAAGATCGCGCGGGCGAACGGATCGACCACGCTCCGCGCCTCGCAGGACGACGCGGAGCGGGTCGCCTTCTGGGCCGGGCGCAAGGCCGCGTTCCCGGCGGTGGGACGCATCTCGCCCGACTATTACTGCATGGACGGCACCATCCCGCGCCGGCGCCTGCCCGAGGTGCTGGAGCGGATGAACCAACTGTCCGAACGCTACGGGCTGGAGGTCGCCAACGTCTTCCACGCCGGCGACGGCAACCTCCATCCGCTGATCCTCTACGACGCCAATCAGCCCGGCCAGCTCGAGCGCGCCGAGGCGTTCGGGAGCGACATCCTGCGGCTCTGTGTCGAGGTCGGCGGGGTGCTGACCGGCGAGCATGGCGTCGGCGTCGAGAAGCGCGACCTGATGCCGACGATGTTCGGCGAGGACGACCTCGCCCAGCAGCAGCGGCTGAAATGCGCGTTCGATCCGAAGGGGCTGCTCAATCCCGGCAAGGTGTTCCCGACGCTGCACCGCTGCGCCGAGCTCGGCCGGATGCATATCCATCGCGGGCAGCTGCCCCATCCCGAGCTGCCGCGCTTCTGATGCGACCGACCAGCGAAGCCGAGGTCCGCGACGCGATCGCCGACGCCATCCGGTCCGGCACGACGCTCGACATCCGCGGCGGCGGCAGCAAGGCGGCGATCGGCGCGCCGCGGCCAGAGGCGCGGATACTCGACCTGTCGGGGCTGTCCGGCGTGATCGACTACGACCCGGCCGAGCTGGTGCTGACGGTGCGGCCGGGGACGCCGCTCGTCGAGGTCGAGGCGCTGGTCGCCGGACGCGGGCAAAGGCTGGCGTTCGATCCGTTCGACCATGGGCCGTTGCTTGGCGAGACGGCGGGCGCAGCGACGATCGGCGGCGTGGTCGCAGCGGGCGTGGCGGGGTCGCTCAGGCTTTCCGGCGGAGCGCCGCGCGATCATCTGCTCGGACTGCGCGCGGTGTCGGGGCGGGCGGAGGTTTTCGTGGCCGGGGCGAAGGTGGTGAAGAACGTCACCGGCTACGACCTGCCCAAGCTCGCGGCGGGAAGCTGGGGCCGGCTGTTCGCGATCACCGAGATGACGCTGAAGGTGCTGCCGCGCCCGCTGATTGCGGCGACGCGCGCGGTGGAGGGGCTCGATCCAGCGGCGGCGGTGAAGGTGATGGCGGCGGCGATGGGATCGCCGGCCGAGGTCGGCGCGGCGGCCTATCTGCCAGCGGGGGACGGACCCTCGGTGACGGCGCTCCGGCTGCTCGGGTTCGGGCCATCGGTGACGGCCCGGTGCCGGATGATCGAACAGGTGCTTGGCGAGCACGGACCGGTGGTCGCACTCGACGGCGAAGAGGACGCGGCGTGGTGGGACCGGCTGCGCGCGCCACTTCTCAAGCCCCTTTGGCGCATCAACGTGCCGCCGAGCGCCGGTCCGGCGGTCGCCGCTGCACTGGAGCCGCACGGCGCACGTTGGCTGTTCGACTGGGCCGGCGGGCTGGTTTGGGTCGCGTTCGACGGCGACCCCACGCTGGTACGCGACGCCGCAGCACGGGCAGGCGGCCACGCCACCCTCATCCGCGCGCCCGAAGCGATGCGCGTCGCCGTGCCGACACTCCACCCACCTACCCCCGGCGTCGCCGCGCTGGAGGCGCGGGTGCGCCGCGCCTTCGATCCGGCGGGCGTGTTCGAGACGGGGCGCTTCTAGGCCATGCAGACCCATTTCTCCCCCGAACAGCTCGCCGATCCGGCGATGGCAGCGTCCGAGGCGGTGATCCGCAAGTGCGTGCATTGCGGCTTCTGCACCGCGACCTGCCCGACCTATGTGCTGCTCGGCGACGAGCTCGACAGCCCGCGCGGCCGTATTTACCTGATGAAGGACATGCTCGAGAACGAGCGCGAGCCGACCGCGGAGATCGTCAAGCACATCGACCGCTGTCTCTCCTGTCTGTCGTGCATGACCACCTGCCCGTCCGGCGTGAACTACATGCACCTGGTCGACCACGCCCGCGCCTATATCGAGGAGCGCTATCGCCGGCCGTTGCGCGAGCGGCTGTTCCGCACGCTGCTGGCCCAGGTGCTGCCCTATCAGGGGCGGTTCCGGCTCGCGCTCGCCCTGGCCCGGCTCGCGCGGCCGGCGACGCCGCTGGTCGAGCGCATCGCCGCGCTCAAGCCGATGGCGGCGATGCTGGCGCTGGCGCCGAAGCGGGTGCCGCCGGCGCCCTCCGACGCACCCTCGCCGGCGCCGCGGGCGCGCGGGCGGGTGGCGCTGATGCAGGGCTGCGCCGAGCCGGTGCTGCGCCCCGAAATCCGCGCGGCGACGGTGCGGCTGCTCAACCGCGCGGGCTACGACGTGGTGTTCGCGCCCGGCGAGGGCTGCTGCGGCGCGCTGGTCCATCACATGGGCAAGGACGCCGCGAGCCTCGCCGCCGCGCGCCGCAACGTCGACGCCTGGACCGCGCTGATCGAGGACGGCGGGCTCGACGCGATCGTCATCACCACCTCGGGCTGCGGCACCACGATCAAGGACTATGGCTTCATGCTGCGCGAGGACCCCGCCTATGCCGACAAGGCGGCGCGAGTATCGGCGCTGGCGAAGGACGTGAGCGAGCTGCTGATCGAGGCGGAGCTGCCGGCCGGTGACGGGCACGGGCTGACGGTCGCCTATCACGCCGCCTGCTCGCTCCAGCATGGCCAGAGGGTCACCGAGGCGCCGAAGCGGCTGCTCGCCGGCGCCGGCTATGTCGTGCGCACGCCGGTGGAGGCGCACCTCTGCTGCGGCTCGGCCGGCACCTACAACATCCTCCAGCCCGAGATCGCCGGCCAGCTCGGCGACCGCAAGGCGGCGAACCTCGCTCGGCTCGATGCCGACGTGATCGCCACCGGCAACATCGGCTGCGCGGTGCAGATCGGGCAGCGGGCGGCGATTCCCGTGGTCCACACCGTCGAGCTGCTCGACTGGGCGACCGGCGGGCCGAAGCCGGCGGCATTCAATTAGTGTGATTATAGGATTTTTGTTGATCCGACCTTCCTTACCCGGCTAACGATAGCGAAAGCACAAGCGGGGGAGAGGCGTTGATGGCCGGGATCAAGGGTTCGATCGGGCGCATGGCCGCGATGTCGGCATCGCTGCTCGCGCTGGCGGTCGCCGCGCCGGCGGCCGCCGAGGTGCCGGGCTATCAGGCCAAGGTCGACGCCAAGCTGCGCGAGGTGCAGGCGGGCGTCGCGCAGGGGCCGTTCAAGTCCGACTGGGATTCGCTGCGCCAGGGCTATCGCACGCCGGAATGGTTCCGCGACGCCAAGTTCGGCATCTTCATCCACTGGGGCGTCTATTCGGTGCCGGCGTTCGCGAACGAATGGTATTCGCGCAACATGTACGTGCCGGGCAACGCCGCCTACGAGCACCACGTCAAGACCTACGGCCCGCAGTCGAAGTTCGGCTACAAGGACTTCATCCCCCGGTTCAAGGCGGAGAAGTTCGATCCCGCCGCCTGGATCCAGCTCTTTTCCGACGCCGGCGCGCGCTACGTCGTGCCGGTCGCCGAGCATTGCGATGGCTTCGCGATGTACGCCTCCGACCTCACCGAATGGGACGCGGCGGAGATGGGGCCGCACCGCGACGTGGTGGGGCTGATCGCGCAGGCGGCGCGGGCGAAGGGCATGCACTTCGGCCTCTCCTCCCACCGCGCGGAGCATTGGTGGTGGTACCATATGGGCCGCACCTATGATTCGGACGTCAACGATCCGAAGTACGCCGGCCTCTACGGCCCGGCGGCGCCGACCGGCCTTCCCGCCGACGCGCCGACCACCTGGCCGGACAGCGATTCGCTCCAGAACTGGATGCCGCCGAACCAGGCGTTCCTGAACGACTGGATGGCGCGCACCACCGAGCTGATCGACAAATACCGGCCCGAGCTCATCTATTTCGACTGGTGGACCTCGGCGCCGATGTTCGAGCCGCTGATGCGCGACACCGCCGCCTATTACTACAACCGCTCGGCCGCGCGGCACGAGCAGGGCATCATCGCCTACAAGGGTTCGCAGTTCGCCGAGGGCAGCGCGCTGTTCGACATGGAGCGCGGCAAGACCGACGCGCTGAAGCTCACGCCCTGGCAGTCGGACACCTCGGTCAGCATCCACAGCTGGGGCTATGCCCAGAACGACACCTACCGCACCGCGCCGTCGCTGGTGGCCGACCTGATCGACATCGTCAGCAAGAACGGCAACCTGCTGCTCAACGTCGGGCCCAAGGCCGACGGCACCATCCCCGACGAGATCGCGACGGTGCTGCGCGGCATGGGCGGCTGGCTCAAGGTCAACGGCGAGGCGATCTACGGCACGCGGCCGTTCAAATATTTCGGCGAGGGGCCGACCAAGTCGGGCCAGGTCCGCGTCGGCGGGCAGGTCGAGGAGTCGGCGGTGAAGGGCTTCACCCCGGCCGACATCCGCTTCACCACCAAGGGCGATGCGCTCTACGCGCTCGGCCTCTCGCGGCCGAAGGATGGGCGGGTGCTGGTCAAGACGCTCTACGCCGGCACGCCCTATCTCGACGCGCCGATCAGGAGCATCGAGCTGCTCGGCGGGGGCCGGATCAGCTGGAAGCAGACGCCCAAGGGGCTCGAGGTCACCTTGCCGGCGGTCGGCGACGGCGCCTTCCCCTACGCACTCAAGATCAGGACGCGCTGAGCCGGGAGATTGCGCGCCTGGCATCGGCGCGTCGCCGAAGATCGACAGAATAGGAGGGGGCGATGAGTCGAGGGCAACGGCTGGAATTTGATCCATCTGGCTTGAAGCAGCTGTTCCCCGGCGAAGGCCGGGGCCCAGTTGCGAGCAGTTCGAAACTGGGCCCCGGCCTTCGCCGGGGAACGGATTCATGCTGGCCGAATCCGACTCTAGGGCGCGTCCTCTCGGCGGCGTGCGCGTTGTTCGCCGCAGCGCCGTCGCTTGCGCAAGACATTCCGCTCCAGCCCTTTCCGGTCAACCATGAGCTGAGGGTCGACTCCGCCGCCGACGCCCGCTTCCTGCTGGACGGCCCGGCCGGGAAGTACGGCTTCATCCAGGCGAGGGACGGCCACCTCTACCGCCCGGACGGCAAGCGTTTCCGCTGCTGGGGCGTCAACATGACCGGCTGGGCGGTGGGATCGGAGGAGATCCCGTCGCACGAGGATGCCGTGACCTATGCCGCCGCGCTGGCGCGGCTCGGGGTCAATTGCGTGCGGCTGCATTTCCTCGACATGCCCGACACGGTGAACCCGATCCGCAACGCGGGCGAGGAGGTCTCGCCGACCGCCGGGCCTTTCACCCATGCGCCGCGCGGGCTGATCCGCTGGGATCAGCAGTCCAGCCGGGGCGCGTTCAACGCCGAGCGGCTCGACCGGCTCGACTATTGGATCGCCGAGCTCAAGAAGAACGGCATCTACGTCGACTTCAACCTGAACGTCGGCCGCCGCTACAAGGCCGGCGACGGCATCCCCGACGCCGAGCTGCTCGGTCCGGCCAAGGCCTTCACCTATTTCGGCCCCGAGCTGATCGCCGCGCAGAAGGAATATGCGAAGCAGCTGCTCGGCCACCTCAATCCCTATACCAAGCTGCGCTACGCCGACGATCCGGCGGTGGTGATCGTCGAAGTGGTGAACGAGAATTCGCTGCTCGAATTCTGGATGCGCAACTGGCTGCGCGGCGAGCGCGTGCCGGGCGGGGCGAACATCCAGCTCGACATGACGCCGCACTATCAGGCGCTGCTGGTCGGCATGTACAACGACTGGCTGGCGAAGAACCGCAAGCCGGCCGAAGTGGCCGAGCTGCGCCGGATGGCGGGCGTCGCCGAAGGGCAGCCGATCCCGTTCATGCGCCGCGGCGACCATCCCGAGGCGCCGCGCCTCAGGCTCGACGCGGAGCTCGGCTTCCTGACGCAGGTCGAGATCGACTTCCACGCCGAGATGAAGCGCTTCCTGAAGGACGAGGTCGGGGTCAAATCGCCGATCATCCCGATGGCGGACCATACCTATTTCATCGCCAACCAGCCGCTGATGCGCACGGCGGTGAAGTCCGACATCATGGACGCGCACGTCTATTGGCAGCACCCCGCCATCTACGGCCGCCGCAACGAGCCGATGGTGAACAGCCCCGAGCTGTCGATCATCCAGAAGCTCGCCCGCTCGGCGACGGTCGGCAAGCCGTTCACGGTGAGCGAGGTCAACCACCCCTATCCCAGCGACTATGCGTCGGAGATGATCCCGATCCTGGCGTCCTACGCGGCGCTGCAGGACTGGGACGGCATCTTCTTCTACACCTTCGAGACCAAGATCGCCGGCCAGTGGAAGCCGATGATCGGCGACCATTTCGACATGACGCTCGATCCGGTGAAGATGGCGCAGATGCCGGCAGGCGCGATGCTGTTCCTGCGCGGCGACGTGTCGGCGGCGAAGGAGGTGCTGACGCGGTCCTATTCGACCGACCAGATCAGCGAGGCCTCGCGGCTGCCGCGTGCGGCGATGCCCTATTACACGCCCGGCTTCGACATGACGATCCCGCTGGTCCACGGCTCGCGGGTCTCGTGCCTCGATTGCAAGCCGAGCCTGCCGGCGCCGCTGCCGCCGATGAACCCGATCGTGTCGGATACCGGCGAGCTCAGCTGGCGCACCCAGGGCGGCAAAGACGGGCTGGTGACGATCGATACGCCGCTGAGCCAGGCGCTGGTCGGCTTCGTCAGCGCCAATGCCAAGGTGCAGACGCGCCACCTCGCCGCCGACATCCGCAACCGCTTCGCGACGATCACGCTGTCGTCGCTGGACGGCAAGCCGCTCAGCCTCTCCAACCGGATGCTGCTCACCACCACCGGCAAGGTCGAGAACAGCGGCCAGGTCTGGGACGAACGGCGCGCGATGCTGACCAACTGGGGCACCGCGCCGACGGTGATCGAGCCGATCACCGGGTGGATCCAGCTCAAGGACCTGGAGGGCGCGGTCGGCGTGTTCGCGCAGCCGCTCGACGGATCGGCGCGGCCGGTCGGGCCGGAGATCAAGGGCAAGATGATCGAGCCGGGCTGGGAGATTGCGGTCGGCAAGCCGGCGACGACGAGCTACCTGATCCGGGTGGTGCGGTAGCGTAGGATCGATCCGGATCGGCTTCGGCTTGAAGCAGCTGTTCCCCGGCGAAGGCCGGGGCCCAGTCTCAAACCGTTCGCGACTGGGCCCCGGCCTTCGCCGGGGGACGGATTCACGCTGATCGAATCCGCTTCAGGATCACCGGCACCCCTGCGCCAGCACCACCGGCAGCGCGGTCTTCGCCATCGTCGTGTAGCCCGCGTCATTCGGGTGGAGATGGTCGCCGATCTGCTCGGCTAGGCGCATCACCGTCGGCTGGCCGGGCTCCTGCATCGCCGCGTCGAAGTCGATCAGGCCGTCGAAACGCTTGGCATTGGCGCGCAGCCAGCGGTTGAGGGTCGCGCGGCGCTGCTCGCCGTCGGGCGAGGCATAGCCGGCGCCCTCATAGGGCAGCAGCGTGCCGAAGATCACCTTGAGGCCGCGGGCGTGGGCGCGGGCGAGGAGCTGCTCATAGGCGGCGATCAGCTTGTCGGCGGGCGGCTGCCAGTCCTTCGCCGGGTCCTTGACCTTGCCGATGTCGTTGATGCCTTCGAGGATCACGACATGGGTGGCGCCGGGCACCGACAGCACGTCGCGGTCGAAGCGCGACAGTGCGTTGGGGCCGCGCCCTTCGCTGAGCAGGCGGTTGCCGCTGATGCCCTGGTTGGCGACTGCCCAGCAGCGACCGCGCGGGCTTGCCGCCAGCATCCGGCCCAGTTGGTCGGGCCAGCTCATCGCCTTGCCCGGCGTGGCGCCGGCGCCCTCGGTGATCGAATCGCCGAACGCCACCAGCACGCGCGAGGCCGCCGGGCTCACCACGTCGACCGCACTGACGATACCCGAGGCGCGGACGTGGCGCGGTGATGGCAGGTCGAGCGATCCGGTCGTATCGCCGGCCGCGACGTCGACCATCTGGGCATGGGCGGGCGGCGCGGCCTCCTCGGGGAAATGGACCGAGACGGCGAGGCGCTCGCCGGCCTTCACCGGATAGGCGATTGGGTCCGACAGCATCGGCGCATGCGTCGGCACGCGGACGTCGCGGACCCCGCTGAAGGTCAGCGGGCGGAGGCTGCCGGGAACCGGCTTCCCCGACTCGTCGAGCCGCAGGATCGAAGCGGCGCCGATGCGAAGCGGCACGTCCGACAGTTCGTTGGTGAAGCGGATGCGGATCGTGGTGCCGGCGATGCCCGCGCGGACCTCCTGGCGCACCGTCTCGTCCTTGAACGGGCGGCCGAGGCCGTCGCGGATATCCGGCTCATAGCCGATCGGCGACGAAGTCCAGCCCGGCACCCAATGCTGGGGCGCGGCGGCGTGAGCGGCGGTGAGCGCGAGCAGGCCGAGCAGGGCCGGAGCCAGGCGGAGAGGCTTCATCGACGATCCTTTACGGAAGCTGGAAGAGGGCGACACCATGCGCGGCGACCTGGCCGTTCGTCCAGTCCCCGCCGGCCGGTTTCGCGCCGGCGGGCGGTGTGAGCGGATGAGCGACCGCGCCGTGGTTGATGACGATCAGCACGCGCTTGCCGGCGCCGGTACGCTCGGCGATCTCGAGGTCGGGGTGCGCGTCGGCGATCAGCGGCTTCACGCCGGCATCGGCGAGCAACGTTGTCGCCAGTTTCGCCATGGTGTCGGCATCAAGCCAGGCGCCGACGTAAGTGATGCTGCCGCGCCCTACCTTGCGGGTCACGATCGCGGGCTTGCCGTCGAGCCATCCGCCGGGATCGGTGTAGGTGGCGAGGGTGCGGACGTCGGTCGCCTCCGGCGCCAGCGCCTCGGCCCAGATCGAGGCCTTGCCGGTGATCGAACCGGCGATGCCGACGCCTTCGTCCAGCGCATAGAACTGCTCGACCCGCGCGCCGAGCAGCTTCGCGAGCGGGCCCGGCTGGCGCTCCGGCCACAGCGCATTGGCGTCGTCCTTCATGCCCGAGCGCGGGCCGAGGACGAGATGGCCACCGCCGCGGACATAGGCTTCGAGCCCCTTCGCCTGCGCCTCGGTCAGCACGTTGAGGTCGGGTGCGACTACCAGCGGGTAGCGTTTGAGATCGGCCTCGACGGGCAAGATATGGACACCCTGCGACTGCACCCGCAGCGGCCGGTAGAAATCGGTGAACGCCTTGACCGGATCGAAATCCTTGTGGTGGCGCTGCAGGTCGATCGCCCAGCGGCTGTCGTAGGAGAAGATCATCGCCACCTTCGCCGCCGGCTCGGTATCAGCGAGCAGCGGCGCGGCCCTGGTGAGGTCGGCCGCGACGCGGGCGATCTCCGGCTGGATCGGGTTGGGCTGGCCGTCCTGGCCGAGGATCGCGCCGTGATAGGTCTCCTGCCCGTTCGCGGCCGGGCGCCACTGCCAGTAGAGCACCGCGTCGGCACCGTGCGCGACCGACTGCCAGGCAAGCTCGCGCACCTGCCCCGGATCGAGCGCGCGGTTGACCGGCACCCAGTCGACGCGGCCGGGCTGGGTCTCCATCAGCCAGAAGTTGCGCTGCTTGTAGCCGCGGACGAGGTCGTGGTTGGCGCCGTTCGCCACCCAGTCGGGCCGGCCGTTCGGGATGTAATTGTCCCAGGACGCCAGATCGAGATCGCGGTGCATGACGAAATGGTCGAAGCCCGCGTTCCAGAACATGGTGTTGGTGGTGACGAAGGCACGCGGGTCGATCAGCGGGCGGATCGCACGGACCTGGTTCTGGACGTAGTCGGTCCAGGTCGCGGTGGTGAAATGCTTGAAGTCGAGCAGCAGCCCCGGGTTCTGCTGGCCGGTGGCGTGGAGCGGGACCTGGTCGAAGTCGTTGTAGTGCTGGCTCCAATATTCGGTGGCCCAGCGGCGGTTGAGCTCGTCGATCGTGCCGTAGCGGGCCTTGAGGAAGGCGTGCCAGGCGGCGATCGATTCGGGATCGAAGGACGGCGGCCCGACCTCATTGTCGATCTGCCAGCCGACCACCGCCGGATTGTGGCCGTAGCGCTTCGCCATCTCGGTCGCGATGCGGCGGGCGAAGTCGCGGTAGCGCCTGCTGGCGAAGGAGAAGTGGCGCCGCCCGCCATGGCCGGCGCGCTGGCCGTTCTCGTCGACGCGCAGCGTGTCGGGGTATTTCTGGGTAAGCCACGCCGGCGGCGCGGCGGTCGGCGTGCCGAGTACCACCATGAAGCCGCGCCGCGCCGCCGCGGCGATCGCCCGGTCGAGCCAGGCGAAGTCGAACCTGCCTTCCTCCGGCTCCATCCGGCTCCAGGCGAATTCGGCGAGGCGTACGGTGTTGAAGCCGGTCGCCTTCATCATGTCGAGATCGGTCGCCCAGCGGCTCTCGGGCCATTGCTCGGGATACCAGGAGACGCCGACGGCAATCGCCGGACGGTCGGCGAAGGCCGTCGCGCGGGCCAGGAATGCCGTCGTCTCAGGCGGCTGGGCGTGGGCGGCAACGCTGCTCAAGGCCATTGCCAGAGCCGCTATTGCTGGCCTACAGATCATACCACCTCCCCTTGCCATTCGTATTATCATATGAATATGTATAAGCGGGTTGGCGCGGGGAACGCCAGACAGAATCGGGCGAGGATGGGATGAAGGACGACATGGTGACCGAAGGCGTGTCGAGGCGCGATTTCTTCCATTGCGCGGCCTGCGCGACGGCGGCGGCCGGCGCGGCGGCGATGCCCTCCACCGCCTGGGCGGGCGCGGCGGCTGCGGCGATGCGCGGCAGGGAAGTGCTCCATGAATTCCCCTATGGCGCGGTCCAGCTGACCGGGAGCGGCCGGATCAAGGAGCATTACGACCGCATCCACGCCCATTATCTGGCGCTCGACAACGATCGCCTGCTCAAGGTCTTCCGCCAGAACGCCGGCCTGCCGGCGCCGGGGCCGGACATGGGCGGCTGGTATGATGCCGATGGTTTCGTGCCCGGGCTCGCCTTCGGTCAGTATGTCTCCGGGCTCGCCCGCCTCGCGGCGACCACCGGCGACAAGGCGGCGCACGCCAAGGTCGCGGCGCTGGTCGACGGCTTCGGCGAGGCGATGATCGCCGCCAGGAATCCCTACGCCGGCAAGAACGCGCAGGCGCAATGGGCCGCCTATGTCATGGACAAATATGTCGTCGCGCTGGTCGACGCCTATCGGCTGAGCGGGGTCGCGCGCGCCAAGGAGCTGCTGCCGATCATCATCGACAAGTGCGTGCCCTATATCTCGCCGGTCTCGCGCGACCGCATCGGCAAGGTCGATCCGCCCTATGACGAGACCTATGTCCTCTCCGAGAACCTGTTCCACGTCGCCGACATCACCGGCGACGAGAAATACCGCGCGATGGCGGTCCACTATCTCCTCAACAAGGAGTGGTTCGATCCGCTCGCGGCCGGGCAGGACGTGCTGCCGACCAAGCACGCCTACAGTCACACGATCGCGCTGAGCTCGGGCGCGCAGGCCTATCTCCACCTCGGCGACCCCAAGTACCGGCAGGCGCTGGTCAACGCCTGGAAGTTCATGGAGCCGCAGCGCTTCGCGAGCGGCGGCTGGGGGCCGGAGGAGCAGTTCGTCGAGCTCCACCAGGGCAAGCTCGCCGCCAGCCTCAAGTCCTCCAAGGCGCATTTCGAGACGCCCTGCGGCAGCTTCGCCGACATGAAGCTGGCGCGCTACCTGATCCGCTTCACCGGCGAGCCGGTGTACGGCGACGGGCTCGAGCGCACGCTCTACAACACGATGCTGGCGACCCGCCTGCCCGACAGCGACGGCGGCTATCCCTATTATTCGAACTACGGACCCGTCGGCGAGAAGCTCTACTACCAGAAGAAATGGCCGTGCTGCTCGGGCACGCTGGTGCAGGGCGTCGCCGACTATGTGCAGGGGCTCTATTTCCATGACGACGACGCGCTGGTCGTCAACATGTACGCCTCGTCGCAGGTGACGTGGGACCGTGCGGGCGGCGCGGTCGAGGTGGCGCAGGAGACCGGCTATCCGGCGACCGACACGGTGCGGCTGACGGTGCGGAGGCCCGGCAATGGCCGCTTCGCGATGAAGCTGCGCATCCCGGCATGGGCGAAGGGTGCGACGCTGGCGGTCAACGGTCAGCCGCAGGCGGCGACGCCGGGCACGCTCGCGACCGTCTCGCGGACGTGGAAGGCGGGCGACACTGTCGATCTCGTCCTGCCGCAGCCGCTGCGCACGCTGCCGATCGACGACCAGAACCCCAATATCGCCGCCGTCCTGCGCGGTGCAGTGATGTACGTCGGCGTCAATCCGTGGGCGGGCATCGAGGTCCAGACGATCGCGCTGCCCAGCGCGCTCGCTCCGATCGCCAACCAGACCCAGGCCTATCGCGCCAGCGTCGACGGCCGCGACCTGGTGTTCGTGCCCTATTTCGCGATCGATACCGAGCGCTACAACACTTACTTCAAGGTCGCCTGATGACGAACCGCGTCTACGCGACCTATTGGATCGAGACCGCCTTCCCGCTTGCCCAGGCGGCGGAGACGATGGCCGGCGAGCAGTCGACCGGCACCTTCGTCCGCGTGCCCGGCGAGACCGACGCGCTGCGCGAGGCGCATGCGGCAGTGGTCGAATCGATCGAGGAGCTGGAGGATGCGGCGGCGCCGTCGCTACCCGGCTCCGGCCTGCCCAAGGGCGGCGGCGACGGGCGGCGGCGGACGGCGCGGGTGGTGCTGTCGTGGCCGGTCCATAATTTCGGGCCGTCGCTGCCGAACCTGCTCGCGACGGTCGCGGGCAACCTGTCGGAACTGAAGGCCTTCTCCGGCCTCAAGCTGCTCGACCTCAGGCTGCCGCCCGTGTTCCTCGATCGCTATCAGGGGCCGCAGTTCGGCGTGCATGGCACGCGCAAGCTCGCCGACGTCTGGGACCGCCCGATGATCGGCACGATCATCAAGCCGAGTGTCGGCCTCGACCCCGAGGCAACCGCTGCGCAGGTCGCCGGGCTGCTCGACGCCGGCATCGACTTCATCAAGGACGACGAGCTCCAGGCCGACGGCCCAGCCTGTCCGTTCGAAGCGCGGATCTCGGCGGTGATGCGCGTGATCAACGCCCATGCCGATCGCACCGGCAAGAAGGCGATGTACGCCGCCAACCTCACCGGCGACATCGACGAGATGCTGCGCCGCCACGATCATGTGCTGGCCGAGGGCGGCACCTGCGTCATGGCGAGCATGAACTCGATCGGCCTGCCGGCGATGAAGATGCTGCGCGCACATTCTCAGCTTCCCATCCATGGCCACCGCAACGGCTGGGGGATGCTCGGCCGCTCGCCGGCGATCGGCATGAGCTACGTCGCCTTTCAGAAGCTGTGGCGGCTGGCGGGGATCGACCACACCCACGTCAACGGCATCGACAACAAGTTCTGCGAAGCGAACGAAAGCGTGATCGCCTCGGCGCGCGAATGCCTGACGCCGATGTTCGACCCGCCGCATCCGGGTTGCGAGATCATGCCGGTCTTCTCCTCCGGCCAGTCGGCCAAGCAGGCGCACGCAACCTATGAGGCATTGGGCTCGACCGACCTGATCTTCGCCGCGGGAGGCGGCATCCTCGCGCATCCCGGTGGGCCGGCGGCGGGCGTGACCGCGCTCCGCCAGGCTTGGGACGCGGCGGTGGCGGGCGTACCGCTCGATGAGGCGTCGCGCCAGGCGCCCGAACTGCAGGCTGCGCTCGGGGCGTTCGCGGGGTGACCCTGCTCTACGGCTATTACGGCGACGATTTCACCGGCTCGACCGACGTCCTCGAGCAGCTCGCCGAGGGCGGGGTGCCAGCGGTGCTGTTCCTGCGCCGGCCCGACGAAGCATTGCGCGCGCGTTTCCCCGACGTGGGCGCTATCGGGATTGCAGGGGACAGCCGCAGCCGCTCGCCCGAATGGATGGATGCCAACCTGCCGAACGCCTTTGCGGCGCTCGGGGAGGCATCGGTGGTCCATTACAAGACCTGCTCGACCTTCGATTCGAGCCCGGCCACCGGCTCGATCGGCCGCGCGATGGAAATCGGCGCGCGGACGTTCGGCGGCATGGTGCCGATCCTGGTCGGGGCGCCGCATCTCGGCCGCTACGTCGTGTTCGGCAACCTGTTCGCGGCGGCAGGCGGCGAGGTGTTCCGCATCGACCGCCACCCGACCATGTCGCGCCATCCGGTGACGCCGATGCACGAGGCGGACCTGCGCCGCCATCTCGCGCTGCAGACCAACATGCCGGTGGCGCTGGTGCCGATCGACCGTATCCAGGCGGGCGAGGCTGCTGCGGTGTTCGACGCGGTGGGCGAGGGCGCGGTGTTGTTCGACGGCGTCGACATGCCGAGCCTCGCCGTGGCGGGCGAGCTGCTGCTGTCGCGCGGGACGCGTTTCGCGGTCGGCAGCTCGGGCGTCACGCGCGCGCTGGTGATGGCGTGGCAGGCGAATGGTGCGGTCGAAGCTCCCGGCGAGCTGGCGCGGGCAGGTGAGGTCGACCGGCTGCTGGTGGTGAGCGGAAGCTGCTCGCCGGTGACGGCGCGGCAGATCGCGCGGGGGATGACGGAGGGCTACGCCGGCGTGCGCGCCGACGTCCCGGCGCTGCTGAATGGCGAGACGGCGGAAGAGGCGCGGCTGGTCGGAGCGGCCGAGACGGCGCTGGCGGCGGGCGGGCGCTGCGTGATCCACTCGGCGGACGGGCCGCTCGGCGATGCCGCACCCGCGGCCGGTGACCGGTTGGGCGTGGCGCTGGGCCGCGTGGCGCATGAGATCATCCGGCGGCAGCGCCTCAGCCGCGTCCTGTTCGCGGGCGGGGATACGTCGAGCCACGGCGTCGCCGAGCTCGGCATCGACGCGCTGACCTGGGCGGCACCGCTCGAACCCGGCGCGCCGCTGGTGTGCGCCCATGCCGAGGAAGCGGCTGTCGACGGGCTCGAGCTGGTGCTCAAGGGCGGCCAGATGGGCGGCGACGGTTTCTTCGAGACGGTGCGGCGGGGGCGCTAAAGTTCCTCCCCGTACCGGGGAGGAGCTTAGAGGGCTTCCGCCGTCGCCTTGTGATCGAGCCCCTTGGTACAATCGATCACCGCGAAGATCGCCGCCGCCACCAGCACCATCGCCGCGACGCCCTGCAGCGGCAGGTTGTAGTTGCCGGTCGCCTTGACGACGTAGCCGAACGCGACCGAGCAGATGAACCCGCCCAGATTGCCGGCGGTGTTCATCACCCCGCTCGCGGTGCCGCCGTAGCGGCCGCCGATCGCCATGCACATCGCCCAGGCTGCGGGCAGCATCAGGTCCATCACCATGAACGCCGCGCCGCAGCAGATCACCACCATCAGCTTGCTCGTCGCCAGGCTCATCGCGACCAGCAGCGCGGCGGTGAGCACCAGGCAGATCGCTGCGATCAGCCGATAGGCGCTGCGGATGCCGATCCGCGTCGCCAGCCGGTCGCACAGCACGCCGCCGAGCAGGTTGCCGACCACGCCGAGCAGGAACGGGATCGATCCGTAGAGTCCCATCTCGGCTTCGCTGAAGCCGGCGCCCTTGACCATCCAGGTCGGGAACCAGCCGAAGAAGAACCAGCTGCCGAACGCGTAGAAGAAATAGGCGAGGGCGATCAGCCACAGCTGCGGCAGGCCGAGCAGCTTGCCCCATGGCGTGCCGGCGTGGCCGCCATGATCGTCGCTGCCGATCTCGGCGACCTCCTCGGCGGTGATGCCGGGCTGCTCCGCGGGGCGGTCGTGGAACCAGCGCCACCAGGCGATCGCCCAGACGAAGCCGATCGCCCCAAGGATCAGGAACACCGCCTGCCAGCCGAGATGGGCGTTGGCCGGCACCAGCAGCAGCGGCGCCAGCGCCCCGCCGAAGCGGCTCGCCGCCCAGATCACGCCCTGGCCGCGCGCCCGCTCGCGTGCCGGCAACCAGCGGTAGAGCACACCGGTCATGTTGGGATAGGCACCCGCCGCCCCCAGCCCGAACAGGAAGCGCGCCGCGGCGAGCTGCCAGAAATTGCGGCACGCGGCGGTGATCGCGGTGAAGAAGGACCACCAGACGGTAATCCGCGTCAGCTCCTTGCGATAGCCGTGCCGGTCGCCCATCGCGCCCGAGGGAATCTCGAACACGGCATAGGCGATCACATAGGCGCTCAGCACCCAGCCCCATTGCACGGGGCTGATGCCCAGGTCCTTCTGGATCGTGGGGCCAGTGACCGCGATCGCCATCCGGTCGATGAAGGTGATGATCGACAGGAGGGCCAGGAAGCCGAGAACGAGGCGCCGCTTCTTCACTTCCCCAGGCTCGCCAGCACGTCACGCGCGCGCTCGAGCCCGAGCTCGGGGCTGGAGAACACCGGCGCCGCCACCGCACCCTCGGGCAGGCTCGCCACGACGCGGGCCATCGAGGCCTGCGCGAGCAGGATCACGTCGACGCCCTTGAGCCCCTCGGTCAGCGCCTCGCCGACGATGCGGTCGTGGGTGGCGCCGTCGCCGGCCATCACCGCCTCGAACGCGCCTTCGCACAGGTGCTCTACCAGCTCGATGTCCTTGCCCTGCTCCGCGGCGACGCGGCGGACGAGGTCGGCGGTGGGCTGAAGCGTGGTCGACAGCGTCGCCACGACGCCGATGCGGCGGCCGGTCGCGACCGCCTTCTCCGCCATCGGCCGGTCGACGCGCAGCACGGGCTGGTCATAGAGCTCGGCCGCCATGTCGACCGCGCGCCCGATCGACGAGCAGGTCACCAGCGCCGCGTCGCAGCCGGCGTCGAAGGTCGAGCCGACCAGCCGGATCACCTGCCGCATCGTCGCCTTCTGAAGATGGCCGGCGGCGATCGTGTTCTTGATCGTGCTCTCGTCGACGAAGTGCAGCAGCTTGACGTCGGGCATGATCCGCGCCGCGATCTCGTTGAACACCGGCGCGAGCATCGGCGAATTGTGGATGAGTCCGAGGGTGGGCAAGGAAAATTCCTCTTAGATCGTAAAGCAGTAGGCGCCGGAGCCGACCTCGAAGCGGACGAGGCCCCGCTCGTGGCGCAGATTGCGGACGTCGGAATGGCCGTCGAGTGCGCGGCCGCCCTCGCGCCAGGCGCGCGCGGGAAGCTCGACCTCGGCGACGCTGTTGGCGGGAACGGTGAGCGCGAGGCTGGTGAGGCCCTGCGCGTCGCCGTCGACCTCGGTCGCGATGGTGCCGACGCAGGATTCGTACTTGGCCGCGACCTTGCCGACCTGCGGCAGCCACACCGGCCGCACCGCGATGCGGCGGAAGCCCGGCGCGGCCGGCGCGATGCCGGCGAGGCGGCGATAGAAGAAGCCGACCACCGCCCCCAGCGCGTAATGGTTGTAGCTGTTCATCGCGATGTCGCCGACGTCGCCGTTCCAGCGCTCCCACACCGTCGTCGCGCCCTTGACCGGCATATAGCCCCAGCTCGGATAGCCGGTCTGGAGCAGCAGGCCGCTGACGACGTCCCATTCGCCCGCGTCGGCGAGCACGTCGAGGAGGTAGGGCGTGCCGAGGAAGCCGGTCGACAGCTTCATGCCCCTGCGGCGGATGTCGGCGGCGAGGATCTTCGCCGCGGCGGCGCGCTGGTCGGGCGGGGTGAGGCCGCAATGGAGCGCGAGCACCTGGCTGGTCTGGCTGCCGTTGCCGGCGGTGCCGTCGGGCTTGAGCAGGGCCTGCTGCGCGGCTCGGACGATCTTCCCGCGCAGGTCCGTGTAGCGCGCGGCGTCGGTGGTGCGCCCGGTCGCGGTCGCCATTTCCGCCATGAGCTCGGCTACCCAAGCCCAATAGGCGGTTGCGCACAGGATGCGCGGCGTGGTCTCGTCGTCGGGCTTGACCGCATCGACCGACAGCCAGTCGCCGAGGTCGAGCCCGCGGTCCTTGCGCCAGATGAAGTCGGGATTGTCGCGCGCGACATAGGCCATCCAGCCTTCCATCGCCGCCCAGTTCTCGTCGATGACGGCGGTGTCGCCGTAGCGCTGCCACAGCTGATAGGGGAGGATGATCCCCGCCTCGCTCCAGCCCGCCGTCACCACGTCGGGGAAGGAGAGAGGCTGCGGCACCACGATCGGATAGGCGCCGTCCGGCCGCTGCGCCGCGCGCACTTCGGTCAGGAAGCGGCGGATGAAGGGATCGACCTCCATGTTGAACGCGGCGGCGTCGAGGAACACCTGGATGTCGCCCATCCAGCCCATGCGCTCGTCGCGCTGCGGGCAGTCGGTCGGCACCGCGAAGAAGTTGGAGCGCTGGCTCCATTCGGCGTTCTGCCAGATCTTCTGGAGCAGCGGCGCGGCGAAGCGCATCTCGCCGGTGGTGCGGCAGCCGCTGTAGACGACGACGCCCTCGATGTCGGCGAGCGTCGGCGTGCCGGGATAGCCCTCGACCTCGACATAGCGGAAGCCGTGGTAGGTGAAGCGCGGCTCGAGCGTCTCGCCGCCGGCATCGCCGCGCAGGACGAAGCGGTCGGTGCATTCCGCGAGGCGAAGGTTGGATTGGTCGGCGGTGCCGTCCTTCTTCAGCAGCTCGGCGAAGCGCAGCGTGATTGCGGTGCCGCTCGGGCCCCTGGCCTTGAGCCGCACCCAGCCGGCGAAATTCTGGCCGAAGTCGAACACGAAGCGGCCGGGCGCCGGCTGCGTCACCGTTGCGGCGTGGCGGGTCATGTTCGCGGTGAGCAGCGGCGAGGTCTGCGCGACCAGCCTGGCGGCGGGCGCGGCGCCGACCCTGACGGGGCTCCAGCCGGACGCATCGAATCCAGGCGCGTCCCAACCGGGGGCCTTCAGCCGCGCGTCGCAGGTCTCGCCGTTGTAGATGTCCGACTTGAGGATGCAGGACCGGCCGATGCGCCAGTCGGGGCCGGTGACGACCCAGTCGTGCAAGCCGTCCTCATAGTCGAGCCGAAGCTGCGCGCGCAGCCGGCGCGGCGCCGGGCCGAAGCCGTAGCGCTCCATCCGCCAGCCATAGGCGCCGGCATACCAGCCGTCGCCGACCACCACGCCCAGCGCGTTCTCGCCCGGCGCGATCAGCTTCGTGACGTCGTAGGTCTGGTAGAAGACATGGTCCCTGGCGACGCTGATCTCCGGCGCCAGATGCGCAGTGGTGACGCGCTTGCCGTTGATGCGCGCGTCATAGGCGCCGAGCGCGGTCGCGTAGAGGCGCGCCGCGACCACTTTCTTCCTCGGCGTGAAGCCGGTCCTGAGCAGCATTGCCGGCTCGGACGGGCGCGGGTCGTTCTGGGCGTGCGATCCGCTCTTTACCGGCCGCGCCCAGCCGCTTGCATCGAAGCCGGGCTCGGTCCAGCCCTTCGGCGCATCCGGCATCACCCGCCAGACGCTGCCGACGATGCGGTCGATCCGGCCGCCCTTGCGATGCAGGCGGATCAGCGCGGCGAAGGCGCCGCCGTCGACTGGGAAGAAGCCGGTGGTCTCGGCCTCGACCAGCGCGCAGACGCTGTTGCGGCCAGGCCGGATATTGCCCTCGAACGGGAGCAAAGTGCCCCAGAACGGCAGCATCGTATCCCAGCCGAGCCCGAGGGGCAGCGCGTCGGGCGTCTTGTGCTCGCCGTTGATCCACACGCCGCGCATATGGTCCTTGCCGGCGATCAGGATCTCGGCGCGCTCGAGGTCGGCTGGCGCCTCGAAGTCGAGGCGGAAGGCGTGCGGGCGGCTGTCGAGCGCCTTCTCGGTCCACACCCATTGCACGCCGGCCGCGCGATCGGCGGCAGCGAGCGCGTCCTCGGCCTCGATCCACTCGGCGCGCCAGTCGGCAGGGGAGAACAGGCCGGTTTCGAACCACGCCGGGGTGGAACGGGCAGTGCGGCCGCGGTCGTCCGTGACCTCGACGTTCCACCACACGCGCTGCATCGACTGGAGCGGCTTGCCGGCCCAGGCGATGTCGAAGGTCGCGTCGGAGGCGACGCTGCCGCTGTCCCACAGGTCGGCCTTGCCGGAGCCGGTCCCGGCCTGGATGCGGTAGCGCGCCTGTTTCACGCTGCGCCCGTCCGCCTCGATCCGCCAGGACAGGCGCGGCCTGGCGACGTCCGTGCCGAGCAGGTCGGTCGTGTGCTCGGCGCGCAGGTCCGTTACCGCGAGGGCCGGCGAGGCGGCGCGGGCCGGGACGGCGGCGAGCGCGGCGGCGGTGCCGGTGGCGGCGAGGAACTCGCGGCGGCTGGTCACGCCGCGGCTCCCAGCATGTTGCCGTAGCCGATCACCACCGTCGCGGCGACGAGCAGGAAGATGCCGAACCACACCATGCCGCGCACGCGCGGCGCGGCGTCCTTCCACTCCTTGAAGCCGAAGCCCCACAGGGTGCCGAAGATGATGATGCTCGCCATGTGCAGCGTCCACGACGAGAAGCCGAAGCGCCCCATCTGGCTCTCGCCCATCGTGTAGAAGAAGAACTGGAAGTACCAGAGCGTCCCGCCCAGCGCGGCGAGCAGATAGTTGGCGAGCAGCGGCGGCGGGCTGCCGTCGGCGTCGGCGGCCTTGCCCGGCCGGCCGACGAACTCGCCCGCGGTGCCGTTGCGGACGATGAGGAAGCCGCACCAGATCGCGTTGGTGATGAGGCCGCCGAACATGACGAGACACAGCGTCGGCAGTCCGGTCCACAAGGGACCGGTGCCGGCGGCGGCGGAGATCGCCTTGATCGGCTCGCCCGCCGCGAGGCCGAAGGCGAAGCAGGCCGACATGATGCCGGAGAAGATCGCGACCGCGATCCCCTTGCGGAAGTCGAACTCGGCGATCGCCTCCGCCTTCTTCTCGGCCGACAGCGCGGCGTCCTTGCGCGCGCCCGCCAGCGCGACGACGATGATGCCCGCGAGCGTGATCGCCAGGCCGAGCAGGATGACGAGGCCGCTGGTGGTGCCGAGCAGCTTGCTGGCGAAGTCGCCCTGGAAGATCGGCGGGATCAGCGTGCCGAACACGGTGCACAGCCCCAGCACCACCGCCATGCCGAGCGACAGGCCGAGATAGCGCATGGTGAGCCCGTAGGTGAGCCCGCCGAAGCCCCACAATATGCCGAACAGGATGCAGAGGCCGGCGATATGGCCCGGCACCTGCGCCATCACGCCCAGCAGGTCGTTGGTCTGGATGCTCGCCATCACCCAGGGCGCGATCACCCAGGAGAAGATGCCGCCGGTGATCCAGAAGATCTCCCAGCTCCACCGCCTGATGCCGCGATAGGGCACGTAGAAGGTCGCCGAGGAGAAGCCGCCGAGCCAATGGAAGACGACGCCGAGAAGCGGATTGCCGTTCATGCATTGGCTCCATTCATCACAGATGGGACCGTCATTCCCGCGAAGGCGGGAATCCATTCTGGCTGGCAGTCGTGAGTCTCATCGACTTCAGCGACAATGGATTCCCGCCTTCGCGGGAATGACGATGGTTCAACTTCAATCGAACGGCCTCCAGCGGCCCCTGCGATCGGTCGTTGCGGAACGGGCGCGATCACAGGTCGAGGCCCAGGCGGTAGACGCGGTTGGCGTTGGCGCCGAACAGCGCGCGCTTCTCGGCATCGGTGAAGTCGGCGACGATGCCGTGATAGGCCTCCATGTGCCGGTCGAAGCTGCCGAACAGCTTGTCGGTGGGGAAGTCGCTCGCGAACAGGCAGCGCTCCGCGCCGAAGATCTCGATCGCCTCAAGGATCAGCGGGCGGACCTGCTCGATCGTCCACGGGCGGTGGACGAAGCCGACGCCCGAGATCTTGGTGACGACATGGGCGTTGGCGGCGAGCGCGCGCATCCCGCGCCGCCAGTCGCCGAAGCCGTCGGGGTCGGTCGCGACCGCCATGCCCATGTGGTTGACGATCACCGGCACGTCCGGATGACGCGCGATCAGACCGGCGAGCGGCTCCATCTGGCCGGGATAGCATTGCAGGTCGAACGACAGGCCGTGATGGGCGAGCCGGGCATAGCCGCGCGCCCACGCTTCGTCCCGCGTCACGTCGCGCGGGCCGTAGGTGCGCTTGGGGTCGGGGTGCCAGTTGACGATATGGCGGATGCCGCGGACGCCGGGATGCTTGGCATGGGCGGCGAGCAGCGCGTCCACATCCGGGTCGTCGAGCGCGGCGAAGGCGACGATGCCGCTCGGCATCCCGCGCTCATCGCGCATCGCCTGGAGCCATTCGGTCTCGGCGAGCGCCGCTGCTGGTTCGGCGCCCGCATCGACATGCACCATGCCGACCACGTTCCACCGCGCCGCATCCGCCAGATAGTCGTCGAGCAGATAGTCCCTGGCGATCGGCTCGACGCTGCCGTTGGGACCGTCGTCGGAAAAGGGGCCCGTCAGCCACGGATAATGGATGCGCGACAGGTCCCACAGGTGGACATGGGCGTCGACGAACGGAATCTCCGGCACTCTAATCTCTCCCCAGAGGGCCGGCGCCGCCTCTTGCGGGCGGCTGCCGCCTAAACGTCAGAAGGTGGTGCGCCCCCCCGAGGTGTCGAAGGTCGACGCGGTGGTGAAGCTGCACTCCTCGCTCGCCATGAAGCAGACCATGGCGGCCGATTCCTCGACCTCGCCGAGACGGCCCATCGGGATCTTCGAGCGCATATAGTCGACCTGGCTCTGCGGGAGCTGGGCGAGGATCGGGCTCTCGAAGGTGGCGGGCGTCAGGCTGTTGGCGATCACGCCCTTCCCGGCGAGCTCCTTGCCGAGACTCTTGGTGAAGCCGATCACGCCCGCCTTGGACGCCGAATAGGCGGAGGCATTGGGATTGCCTTCCTTGCCGGCGACCGAGGCGATGTTGACGATGCGGCCATAGCCGTTCGCCAGCATGAACGGCACCACGGCGCGGTTGCAGTAGAACAGGCCGTTCAGGTTGATGTCGATCACCCGCTGCCAGCTGTCGATCGGATACTCGTGGACGGTGGCGGTCGCGCCGGTGATGCCTGCCGAGCAGACCAGGATGTCGACCTTGCCGAGCGCGGCGGCGCTGGCCTTGGCCGCCGCCTCGACCGCGGCCGGATCGGACACGTCGAGCGCCTGGATGTCGGCGGCGCCGACCTCCTCCTTCGCCGCGGCGAGCGCCTCGGGGTTGAGGTCCCACAGCGCGACGGTGCCGCCCTCGGCGACGATGCGCCGCGCCACCGCCTTGCCGAGGCCCGACGCGCCGCCCGTGACGATTGCGGTCCGCTGGAAGAAACGGCCGGGATAGAGCGTCACGCGAACGCCCCCAGGTCGAACGCGACCACCTTCTGCCGCTGCTGCCCGAGCTTCTCGATGGTCAGCGCCATCTCGTCGCCGGCCTTGAGGAAGATCTTCTCGGGCTTCTTGCCCTCGCCGACGCCCGGCGGGGTGCCGGTGATGATGAGGTCGCCCGGCAGCAGCGTGACATAGCGGCTGACGTAGGAGATGATCTCGGCGACGTTGAAGATCATCGTCTTCGTATTGCCGGTCTGCATCCGCTCGCCGTTGACGTCGAGGCTCATCGCCAGGTTCTGCACGTCGCCGACCTCGTCGGGCGTCACCAGCCAGGGGCCGACCGGGCAGAAGGTGTCGTGGCCCTTGCCCTTCGACCATTGCGAGCCGCGCTCCTTCTGGTTGAAGCGCTCCGACACGTCGTTCGCCAGCACATAGCCCGCGACATGGCCGAGCGCGTCGGCTTCCTCGACGTAGCGGCAGGTCTTGCCGATCACGACGCCCAACTCGACCTCCCAGTCGCTGTGGGTCGAATCCTTGGGCAGCACGACATCGTCGTTCGGGCCCGACAGGCTCGACAGCGCCTTCATGAACATGACCGGCTC
Source organism: Sphingomonas sp. SRI_018 (assembly GCF_057586275.1). Taxonomy (NCBI): domain Bacteria; kingdom Pseudomonadati; phylum Pseudomonadota; class Alphaproteobacteria; order Sphingomonadales; family Sphingomonadaceae; genus Sphingomonas; species Sphingomonas sp. SRI_018. The sequence continues at coordinate 665,733 of NZ_JBYCZO010000002.1, forward strand.
GGTCGGGATCGGCAGGCCCGATTCATGCGCGTGATCGGCATAGTTGAGGCCGATCGCGACGATCTTGCTGATGCCGGTGACCGGCACGCCGTAGCGCGGCTCGCCCTCGACCAGCGGCAGCGACGCCGGATCGACGCCCGCCAGCCCGGCGACCGCGTCGACGGTGATGTCGCTCACCTTGCCCGACAGGTCGCGGATGCGGCCGTCGGCGTCGATCAGACCGGGCTTCTCGGCGCCCTTCGCGCCATAGCGGCAAAACTTCATGGGGGTTCCTCAGTTCGGGTAGGGACGGTGGAGGGCGATATCGCGGTTGAGCTCGACGCCAAAGCCCGGCTTGTCGAGCGCCGACGCCCTGATGCGGCCGTTCTCGGGCACCGGCTCGCCGAGCAGCTGCGGGGCGAACATCGGCACCACCTCGGTCGGGCCGGGGTGCATCATCAGGAACTCGGCGAACGGCGAGTTGTGGCGGGTGATCACGAAATGATAGCTGTAGACCGACGAGCCGTGCGGCACGACCAGCTTGCCGCGCGCGTCGGCGAGCGCGGAGATCTTGAGCAGCTCGGTGACGCCGCCGCACCAGCCGACGTCGGGCTGGATGATGTCGCAGCATTCCATCTCGAGCAGCATCCGGAAGCCCCAGCGGGTCGCCTCATGCTCGCCGGTGGTGACCAGCATGCCCTTCGGCACGTTGCGCCTGAGCTCGGCATAGCCCCAATAGTCGTCGGGCGAGAGCGCCTCCTCAATCCACTTGAGGCCGAGCTCGTGGCAGGCGATGGCGAGCCGCGTCGCATAGTCGACGTCCAGCGCCATCCAGCAATCGTACATCAGCCAGAAATCGTCGCCGACCTTCGACCGCATATCGGCGAGCAGCGCGACGTTCTTCTTGAGCCCTTCCAGCCCCTCGGCCGGACCGTGATGGAGCGGGAGCTTGCCGCCGATGAAGCCGAGCTCTTTGGCGACGTCGGGCCGCGCGCCGGTCGCATAGAACTGGAGCTCGTCGCGCACCGCGCCGCCGAGCAGCTGGTACACCGGCTCGCCGCGCAGCTTGCCGAGCAGGTCCCACAGGGCAAGGTCGACCCCGGAGATGGCGTTCACCACCAGCCCCTTGCGCCCGTAATATTGCGTCGAGAAGTACATCTGGTCCCAGATCTTCTCATATTCGGCCGGATCGCGGCCGATCAGGAAGCGGGAGAGGTGCTTCTCGACGATGAACGCCGCGGGCTCGCCGCCGGTGGTCACCGCGAAGCCGATAGTGCCATCCTCGGCCTCCAGCTCGACCACCAGCGTGCCGAGCACGTTGATGCCGAAGCTCTGCCGTGAGCTGCGATATTCGGGATAGCGCGCCATCGGGGTGGCGATATGGTCGTCGATCCAGTGGCCCGCGCCCTGGTCGTGATAATCGGCGCCTCCGCCGCGCACCGTGAATGCGCGAACATGCTTGATCCTCGATAGCGCCACCGCCGAACCTCCCCTCTCAACCATATGGATATAATATTAGTATTACCTTTTGGTCGTCCGGTCCATATGTTGAAACGCTGCGTGGATCCAATTTCCGATGAAGCGAGCCTTAGCCTCATTCGGGCCGGGCTGTCTAGAATAGTAATATTATATCGAACTGGAAATCGGTCTCTAGCCCCTCCCCTTCAGGGGAGGGGTTGGGGTGGGGACTCGCCCCAAGCGACAGAGCCTGCCGCACTCCCCCACCCCCAACCCCTCCCCTGAAGGGGAGGGGCTTATTGTTCCAGGTCAGCCTTCCGCCAAAATCGACCGATCGATCTTGGCGACCGCATTCACCCCCGTCAGCGTCATCGCGACGCGCATCTCCTTCTCGATCAGGTCGAGCAGCTGCACGACGCCGGCCTCGCCCCGTGCCGCCAGCGCATAGAGCCAGGCGCGGCCGAGCAGCACGCCGTGCGCGCCGAGCGCCAGCATCCGCACCACGTCGAGCCCCGAACGGATGCCCGAATCGGCCAGCACCGTCACCCGGTCGCGCACCGCGTCGGCGATCGCCGGCAGCGCCCGCGCGCTCGACAGCACGCCGTCGAGCTGACGGCCGCCGTGGTTGGACACGACGATGCCGTTCGCGCCGATGTCGGCGGCGGCGCGCGCGTCCTCGGGGTCGAGGATGCCCTTGATGATCAGCGGGCCGTCCCACGCCGCGCGGATCCAGTCGAGGTCGCGCCAGGTGATCGACGGATCGAAGTTGGCGCCGAGCCAGCCCATGTAATCGTTCATCCCGCTGGCGTTGCCGAGCACTGGCTCGAGGTTGCCGAGCCGGTGCGGCCGCCCGCGGATGCCGACGTCCCACGCCCAGCCGGGCTTGCCGATCGCCTGCAGCACGCGGCGCAGCGGCGCGTTCGGACCCGACATGCCCGAATGCGCGTCGCGATAGCGCGCGCCGGGCACTGGCATGTCGACGGTGAACACCAGCGCCTCCGCTCCGGCTTCCTTGGCGGCGGCGATCAGGTCGCCCATGAAGCCGCGGTCGCGGATCACGTAGAGCTGGAACCACAGCGGCCCCGGGCTCGCCCGCGCGATCTCGCCGATCGAGCAGAGCGCGACGGTCGAGACGGTGAACGGCAGCCCCCGCGCATTGGCGGCGCGCGCCGCCTGCGTCTCGCCGCGGCGGCGGTACATGCCGCCGATGCCGATCGGCCCCAGCGCGACCGGCAGCGGCTGCGCGCGTCCGAATAAGGTCGTCGACAGGTCGATCTCGGCGACGTCGCCCAGCACGCGCTGGCGCAGCGCCACCGTCTGGAGGTCGGCGACGTTGCGCGCCAGCGTCGCCTCGGCATAGGCGCCGCCATCGGCATAATCGAACAGGAACCGCGGCAGCCGCCGCTTCGCCGCCGTGCGGAAGTCGAGCGTCGAGGCGATCGTCGTCACTGGAGGTTCACGAACATGCCGCCGTCGACCAGCAGCGCCGCGCCGGTGACATACTGCGCGAGGTCGGAGGCGAGGAACACCGTCGGCCCGACCATGTCCTCGGGCTGGCCCAGCCGGCCGAGCGGCACGCGGCTCTCCATGTACCGGCGCTTCTCCACGTCGGCGAGGTCGTCCTTGTTGATGTCGGTCAGGATGGTGCCGGGCAGCAGCGCGTTGCAGCGGATGCCGTGCTTGCCGAGCGCGATCGCGGTCGACTGCATCAGCGACAGCACGCCCGCCTTGGTCGGGGTATAGTGCGTCTGATACTCGCCGCCGACCAGCGCGGAGATCGAAGACATGGCGATGATCGAGCCGCCGTCGCCCTGCGCCACCATCTGCTTGGCCGCCGCCTGCACCATGAAATAGGCGCCGTGCAGGTTGACCCGCATCGTGCGCTCCAGCGTCTCGACCGGCATGTCGAGGAAGGCGTGGAACGGGCAGATGCCGGCGTTGTTGACGAACACGTCGACGCGGCCCAGCGCCGCGGTCGCGCGCGCGACGAAGTCGGTCGCGGTCTCCGGGTCGGCGACGTCGCCCTGGATCGCGACGCCCTTGCGCCCAAGCGCCTCGATCTCGGCGACTGCCGCCTCGGCGCCGGCAGTGTCGCGCGCGAAGTTGATCGCGACGTTCGCGCCATGCTTCGCGCAGCCCACCGCCACCGCGCGGCCGATCCCCGCCGAGGCGCCCGTCACCAGAACCGTCTTGTTCTCCAGCAGCATGTCACAATCCCTTAGTGTCGAGTTCAGATCAGTTGAAGCGAGCCTGTACCCCGGCGAAGGCCGGGGCCCAGCATCGGGCCGGCCAAAGCGGCGCGAACCATCGCCACCGCCCGGCGACTGGGCCCCGGCCTCCGCCGGGGAACGGAGTCGGTTTCACTGAAGACCATCCTAGTTCAAACGATCCTGGAGCACGGCGACGCCCTCGGGCTCGAGCGCGACGCTGCCGACCTTGCCCCCTGCCAGCACATCGCCCATCGCGCGCGGCAATGCCACGGTGCGGCGCTCGCGGCCATGGTTGATGAGGATGACGATCCTGCGGCCGCCGCCCTCGCGGGTCATCAGCTCGACGTCCTCGGGCACCGCGAAGTCGCGGATGACGCCGGCACTGGCGAGCGCCCGGTCGATCAGCCCCTTCATCACCGCGTCGTCGACCAATGCGCCGACATAGGTAATCGTGCCCTTGCCGACCTTCCGCGTGATCGCGGCGGGGTGGCCGTCGAGCCAGCCGTTGGCCTTGCCGTAGCGCAGCAGCACCTCGGTATCGGGCGCCTTGGTCGACAGGTCCTCGGCCCAGATCGTCGCCTTGCCGCCTTCCACCGCGACCGTCTCGTCGAGCGCGTAGAATTGCTCGACCTGCCCGCCGAGCAACTCGGCGAGCGCTCCCGGCTGGCGAACCGGCTCGAGACGATTGAACTCGTCCTTCATCCCCGATCGCGGACCGAGGATCAGGTGGCCGCCGCCCTTCACATAGGCGGCAAGCTTCGCCGCCGTCTCGTCGGTGATGATGTTGAGACTAGGCGCCACCACCAGCCGATAACCGTCGAGCGGCCCCGCCGCCTCGACGATGTCGACCGCGCCGAGGGCATCCTTGAGCGGCCGGTAATAGTCGAGCAGCACCGCGATCTGGTCATAGTCCTTGTGGTGCAGCTGGAAGTCGATCGCCCAGCGGCTTGGATAGTCCTGCAGGATCGCGACCGGCGACACCGGGTGCGTGCCGGCGATCGCCGGCGACGCCTTCGCCATCTCGCGCCCGATCCGCGTCACTTCCGGATAGATCGGCAGCGGCTTGCCGTCCGGGCCGATGATCGATCCGTGCATCGTCTCCTGGCCGTTCAGCGCGTTGCGCCACTGCCAGTAGAGCACGCCGTCGGCGCCGTGCCCGACCGCCTGCCACGCCATCGCCCGCGTCTCGCCCGGGTAGAGCATGTTGCTGACCGGCGCCCAGTTCACGAAGCCGGGCTGGATTTCCATCACCCAGAAATTCCTGCGCTTCCATCCGCGCACCAGGTCGTGGGTCGCGCCGTTGCGATAGGGCTGGAGATGGCCGGTGCCGACATAATTGTCCCACGACGCGAAATCGAGGTCGCGATTGATGGCATAGCGGTCGAACTTGTTCGCCCAGCCGAGGCCGCCGAGGTTGGTCGTGATGAACTGCGCCGGCACCGCCTTCGCCCGGATCGCGTCGAGCTGGTTCTTCTGGAACTCGACCCATTGGCCGGTGATGAAGCGCTTCTGCTCCAGCATCAGCCCGGGATTGCCCTTCTCGGTGTTGAACGGCACCTGATCCCAGCCGGTATAGGTCTGCGACCAATAGGCGGTCGTCCACGCGTCGTTGAGCTTGTCGAGCGTGCCGTAGCGCTGCTTCAGCCACGCGACCCACGCCGCCTTGGCATCGGGATCGTAGCTCTCGTCGGTATACTCGTTGCCGATCTGCCAGCCGATGACGTTGGGCTCGTGCCCCAGCGCCTCGGCCATACGACCCACGATGTCACGGCAGAACGCACGGTAACGCTGCGACGAGATCGAGAACTGCCGCCGCCCACCGTGGCCCAGCCTTTTGCCCTCGCCGTCGATGCGCAGCACCTCGGGATATTTCTGCGTGAGCCAGGCCGGCGGCGTGTCGGTCGGCGTGCCGATCACGACCTTGATGTCGTACCTGGCGGCGAGCCGGACGGCGCGAACCAGCCAGTCCATGTCGTATGCGCCTTCGGTCGGCTCCATCCGGCTCCAGGCGAACTCGCCGATCCGCACGACGTTGGCGCCATGCGCCTTCATCAGGCGCAGGTCCTCTTCCCAGCGCTCCTCGGGCCATTGTTCGGGATACCAGGCGGAGCCGAGCCACAGCTTGTCGAACTGCTGCTGCCCGGCGGGTGCGACCGTATCGGCCGCCGCCGGCAACGGCGTCGCAAGCAAGGCCGCCGCAGCCAGCGCGATCTTGAGCCGAACCGATCCGCCAGTGTTCCCCGGCGAAGGCCGGGGCCCAGTCGCGATCCGCTCGTTGGAGAGCGATGCGCGCTGCTTCGACGGCGTCGCGACTGGGCCCCGGCCTTCGCCGGGGAAGCGATTCATCGCGTATCGCTCCGGAACCACCCGCCTCATATCGACCAGCCGCCGTCGATGTTGTGGATCTGCCCGGTCGTGTAGGTCGCCCCGGCGAGATAGACGACCAGGTCGGCGATCTCCTCCGGCGTGCCGATGCGCCCGATCGGCTGGCGCGCGACGAAGGCGGCGCGGGTGGTCTCATAGTCGCCCTGCGCGGACAGGCGCTGCTGCAGCGACGGCGTCTCGACCGTGCCCGGGCAGATCGCGTTGCAACGGACGCCCTGGCCGACATAGTCGGCGGCCAGCGCCTTGGTCAGGCCGATCACCGCCGCCTTGGTGGTGCCGTAGACGAAGCGGTTGGGTACGCCCTTCACGCTCGAGGCGACCGACGACATGTTGATGATCGCCCCGTCGCCCTTGGCCAGCATCCCCGGCAGCACCGCGCGGCACGTCCGCACCATCGCCTTGACGTTGAGCTCATAGGCGAAGTCGAGGTCGGCATCGGTCGACTCGAGCAGCGCGCCGCCGTGGACCACGCCCGCGCAGTTGAACAGGATGTCGACCGTGCCCGCGCCGCCGACCACCGCCGCGATGTCGTTCGGGTCGAGTACGTCCAGCCGGGTGGTGGTGATACGCTCGCCGGCCAGGCCCTCCAGCGCCGCCTCGTTGATGTCGGTCGCGATCACGCGCGCGCCGGCCGCGGCGAGCGCGAGCACCGAGGCGCGGCCGATGCCCTGCGCAGCGGCGGTGACGAGGGCGGTCTTGCCGGAAAGATCGATCACGGGAGGTCCTTCTTCATTCTGCGGGAATCGGAAATACCGGTGCGGCGGCGGCGCGATAGCAGGCTTCGACCAATGCCATGGTTCTCCACGCGTCCTCGACATTGGTGGCGAGATGGCCGTCCTCGCCCGCCGCGAAGCGCTGGAGATTGGCCATCGGGCCGATGAATGCGTCAGGGAACCACGCGCCTTCAAGCGCGATCTGTTGCCACGGCCCGCCCTTGCGCGCGAGCCAGAGCTCGTCGGGCTCGCCGGTCGGATAGTCGAGCAGCAGCCCGAGCTTCGCCATAGCCGCGCCTTCCGTACCTTCGATGCGGAACGAGGCATCCTGGAAGCGGCGGCCGAAGTCGTGGTGATGGTTGATCGACAGCGTCGCGCGCAGCGTCTCCCCATAGTCGAGGATCGCGGTGGTGCGCGTGTCGGCGAGCCGGCTCGACGGATGCGCGTAGCTGCGCGCGAACACGCCCGCGGGATCGCCGGCGAGCGCGCGGATCGTGTCGAGGTAATGGATCGAGTGCGACACGATCTCGACCCGCGGGTTGGGGATCAGATGCGGGAACAGCTGCCAGGGCGTGACGAGGTTGAGGTGCACCTCGATCTCGACCAGCTCGCCGAGCCGCCCCTGCGCGATCGCGTCCGCCACCGCCAGCATCATCGCCGAATAACGCAGCTGGAAGTTGACCGACGCCGTCAGCCGGCGCTCCCGACACAGCTGCCGGATCGCGGTGGCGGCGGCGAGGTCGAGCCCCATCGGCTTCTGCAGCAGCACCGCCGCGCCCTCGGGCAGTGCGGACAGGATCGCGGCATGGGCGACCGGCGGCGCGGCGACGTCGAACACCGCATCGGCGGCCGCCGCCTCCTCCAGCGAGCCGAACACGGTGGCGATGCCCCATTCCGCCGCCAGCGCCTCGGCCCGCGCGCGGTCGGTGTCGTAGAGCCCGGCGACGGTGAAGCCCGCCTTGCGATAGGCGGGCAGATGCGCGTCCTTCACGATTCCGCCGGTGCCGACGATCACGATCGGCCGCGGGTCGGACGGCATCGGCCAGTGCTGCCGGAGCGCGCTCACAGGACCGCCTCCGCCCTGGCCTGGGCGGCGGCGAGCAGCTCGCCGGTCGGCACGTCGCTCGTCACCGCCGCGGTCATCAGGTCGTCGACGACGTGCGAGATGTCGGCCAGCTTCGGCGTCAGCGGCATCTGCCGGGCATGCTCGTGCAGCCAGTCGAGCCGGTGGTAATAGGGGATCAGCGTGTTGACCTGCGGGTCGGCCCAGGTCGACCGGCGCACGCCGATCGCGCCTTCGGTGGTGGTGAGCTTGTCCATCGGCGCGGTGGCGCAGTGGCGGAGGAATTCCCAGGCGAGATCCTTGCGGGCCGATCCGCTGCCGATCGTCAGCACCCAGAACACGTTGAGCGATACGCTGCGCCCGCCCGGCCCGGCGGGCAGGGGAGCGATGTCGACCAGCCCTTTCACCCGGCTGTCGGCGGCGGTGTCGGCATAGGCGGCGAAGCCGAACCAATTGGCCATCATCGCGACCTTGCCCTCAGCGAACAACAGCCCCGCCTTGACGCTGTCGAGCTCCCGCGCACCCGGTGCCATCGCTTTCGTGTCCCCGGCGAGCGCACGCAGGAACTCGAGCGCGGCATGGGCCTCGGGGGAGGTGAAGGCGGGACGGCCGGCCGCATCGAACGGCTCGCCGCCTCGCGACCAGATATGGATGCAGAAGTCGTAGAAGCCGTTGTGCCCATCGGGGAACAACGCGAGTACCGTGCCGTACTGCTTCCGCTCCGGCCGGTGGAGCGCCCGGGCGGCGGCGTGGAACTCGTCCCAGGTCGTCGGCACTGTGATGCCGGCGGCGGCGAGCAGGTCCTTGCGGTAGACGAGACACTCGGGACCGTCGTGGTACGGCATGCCCCAATAGCCACCGGCGAAGCGCTGCATCGTCGTCAGCGACGGGCTCCAGGCAGTGGGGAAGTCGGCGATCGGCGCCCGCGCCATGTGCGGCGTCAGGTCCTCGAGCAGGCCGTCCGCCTGCGCCTCGGCCAGCCAGTCGGTCGCCATGTAGGCGATGTCCCATGCGCCGGTCGCGAGCCCGCGCTGGCCGATCACCGCCTCGTGCAGCGGATTGAGATCCATCGCCACCGCCTCCAGCGCAACATCGGCACCGGTCGCGGCGATGAAATCCGCGAACTGCTTGGCGATGGCGGTTTCGAACGGGCCGAACTTGCGCACGGCAATGCGGAGCGTCTCGGTCATGCCGCAGCCTCCTCCGTGGCCGCGGGCCGGGCACGGCGACGGTCCGCGCCGATCGTGTAGATCGCGGCCGCCGCCACGACCACGATGCCCTCGATCAGTCCCTGATAGTTGGCGCCGAGATTGAGCACGTTGAACCCGTTGGTGAGCGTGAACAACAGCAGCGCGCCGACCACCGTCTTCACCACGCTCCCCGCCCCGCCGAACAGCGACGTGCCGCCCAGGATCGCGGCGGCGATCACGGTCAGCTCCGCGCCCTGCAGCGCGGTCGGGTTGATCGCGCCGAGACGGCAGCCGAACAATATGCCGGCGAAGCCCGCCGCCACGCTCGACAGCACGAAGGCGCCGAGGCGATAGGCATGGACGTTGATGCCGGACAGCCGCGCCGCCTCGGCGTTGCCGCCGACGGCGTAGAGGCGGCGGCCAGCCACGGTGAATCTCAGCACGAACCAGACCAGCGCGGTGAAGAGCGCGAGATAGACCACCGGCGCCGCGACGGTGAAGCCGGGCCCGGCGAGCAGCGCCAGCGCGCCGACCACCACCCCGCCCGCGACCGTCAGCGGCAGCCGCCTGGCCGCCCCCAAGGCGATCAGCCCCGCCGCCAGCGCCAGCAGCGGCCAGAACAGCGGCACGCGCGCACTCTCGAACGCCAGCATCTCGCTGAGCACCTGCGGCTGCTCGACCATCAGCGAGCGGCCGTCGGTGAGGATCAGCACCAGCCCGCGCACTGCGGTCAGCGTGCCGAGCGTTACGATGAACGCGTTGATCCCGACGAACTGGACGATCGCGCCGTTGAGCAGCCCGATCGACGCAGCGACGCACAGCGCCGCGGCGGCCGCCGGCACGAAGCCGACCTGCCCGGCCAGCCCGATCAGCACCGCCGCCGCCAGCGCCGCCACCGACGCGACGGACAGGTCGAACGCGCCGGTGATCAGCATCACCGTCATCGCCACGCCCATGATCCCGACCAGCGATGCCTGATAGGCGATGTTGCCGAGGTTCTGGCTCGACAGATAGGGCGGCAGCCCGCGCGAGGCCGCCAGCGCGGCCAGCACGCCGAGCAGCAGGAGCAGCGCGTAATAGACGCCCGCCTCCCTCAGCCCAAAGGTTCGTCGCCAGTCGATCATGCAGCGGCTCCCACGGGCGCGCGTCCGCCCCCGGCCATGAGGATGAGGTCGGATTCGGTGCTCGCCGCCGGATCGGCCTCGCCGACCATCGCGCCGTCGCGCAGCACCAGCAGGCGGTCGCATACCGCGAGCAGCTCCTCGAACTCGGAGGAGACCAGGATCACCGGCAGGCCCCCGTCGGCCAGCGCACGGATCAGCCGGAGGATGTCCGTGCGCGCGCCGATGTCGATGCCGGCGGTCGGCTCGTCGAGCAGCAGCACGCGCGTCGCGGGCGACAGCCATTTGGCGATCACCACCTTCTGCGCGTTGCCGCCCGACAGCTCGCCGGGAACGGCGTCGGGGCCCGGAGCCTTGATCGCCAGCCGCCGGATCGCGTCGTCCGCGGCCGCGCGATCGGCATCGGCGTTCAGCAGCCATCGCTTGCCATGCGGAAGGGCGATGTTCTCGGCCAGCGTCAGCGCCGGAACATAGCCCTGCGCCGCGCGGTCCTCGGGCACCAGCGCGATGCCGGCGGCGACCGCCTCGTCCGGCCAGCGCCCGACCGGCGAACCGTCGAGCAGCACGGTCCCGCTCGCGCGCCGGTCGGCACCGAAGATCGCGTGGAGCAGCTCGCTCCGCCCCGAGCCGAGCGTGCCCGCCAGTCCCAGTATCTCGCCTGCCCGCAGCGTGAAGCTGGTCGGCGCGAGCTTGCCGGGCGAGGCGAGGTCGCGGACCTCCAGCACCGGCGCGCCCAGCGCACGCGGTTCGGCCGTGCGCTCGAGTGCAGTCACCGATCGCCCGGCGATGGCGGCGGCGATCGCGTGCGGCTGGAGCCCGGCGGTCTCCGCATGAAGCACGGTGCGGCCGTCGCGCAGCACCGTCACCTCGTCGGTCAGCGCCATGATCTCGTCGATGAAGTGCGACACGAACAGCACCGCCTTGCCCTCGCCGGCGAGGCGGCGGATCGTCTCGTAGACGCGCGTCCGCTCATGGCCGGCGAGCGAAGCGGTCGGCTCGTCCATCACCACCACCCCGGCGCCCGCGGCGAGCGCCTGCGCGATCGCTACCATCTGCCGCGCGCCGATCGGCAGGTCGGCGACGAGCGCGTCGAGCGGGAAGGGATCGCCGAGCGACGCCACCAGCGCGGCGATGCGCGCGCGGTCGGCCGGGCGGTCGCGGCGCCAGCCGCCCTCGTCGAGCAGGATGTTCTCGATCGCGCTCAAGGTCGGCACCAGCGGGATGTGCTGGTAGATGGTGGCGACGCCGGCCGCCTTGGCGCCGCGCGGGGTCGACCAGCGTACCGGTTCGCCGTCGCGACGGATCGTGCCCGCGGTGGGGGCCAGCGCGCCGGCCAGGATCTTGATCAGCGTCGACTTGCCCGCGCCGTTGGCGCCGAGCAGGCCATGCACCCTGCCCGGCGCGAGCGTCAGGTCGACGCCGCGCAGGGCAACGGTGCCGTTGGGAAAAGTCTTGGCGATGCCTTCGAGGCTGAGCGTCACCATTGGCCGACGCACTCCCCGACGTTGGCGCGGGTGACGGCCGGAATCGGATAGGTGCGGAAGCGCGGACCGCCATCCCGCTCGTGCAATGCCTGGAAGGCGAGCGCGCCCAGCGCCTCGGGCTTGAAGCAGACGGTGCCGTCGACCGCGCCCGCCTTGATCGAGGCAACTGCGAGCTTCGACCCGCCGACCCCGACCAGCCGCGCCTTCGAGCCGGCGGCGCGCACCGCGCGGGCGCAGCCGATCACCATGTCGTCGGCCTCGTTGAAGAACAAGTCGATGCCCGGCCGCGCGGCGAGGATGTTCTGGCACGCCGCCTCGCCGCCTTCCGATGTCCAATTCCCCGGCTGCGATGCGACGATTGCGTAGCGCACGCCTGCCTTGTCGAGGCCCTGGCGGAAGCCGCGGGCGCGCTGCTCGACCTCGGGGAAACCGGCCGCGCCCTCGATCACCGCGATCCGTGCGATGCGGTCCTTCGGCAGCAGCCGTGCGGCAAGCGTGCCGGCCGCTTCGCCGGCGGCGACCTCGTCCTGGGAAGCGAGCGCGACCAGTCCGGGATAGACCTCGTCGATCCGCCGCGTCCTGGGATCGCCGACCAGCGCCGCGACCGCCGCCACCGGCACGCCGGCCCGGCCCGCGCGGTCGACCCAGCCCTGCGCCACCACCGAATCGAGCGGCATGATCGCGATGCCCTTCACGCGCTGGGCGATCAGGTCGTCGATGTCGTTGGCCTGCTTCTGCACCTCGCCCTGCGCGTCGAGCACGATGGCGGTGGCGCCGGCCCGGGCGGCGGCGTCGCCGAAGCCCTTGGCGATCGCGGCGGCGAAGGGATAGCTCAGCCCCACCGTCGACAGCCCGTAGCGCGGGCCGCCGCTCACGGCCGTGGTCACCGGGGCGCTGGCCCGCGCCGCCTGCCGCAGCGACGCCAGCGATGCGATCGCGATCACGACGACGCACGCCCAGATCAGCAGCGGGACCGGACGCCAGCGCATGGATCAGGCCAGCGGCTCGCGGCGCAGCACGAGGTAGAGGTGCTCGCACGCCAACACCGTCTCGCCGCGCTGGTTGCGGATGTCGACCGCCTCGGTGACGACGCCATGCGTGGTGCGCTTCGGGTGGTCGCGCTTGTCGGCGATGCGGGTGACTGTCTTGATCGTGTCGCCGATGTGCACCGGGCGGATGAAGCGCAGCCGGTCGTAGCCGTAGGACATCGCGTGCGGGTTGATGGTGGTGGCGGTGAGGCCGATGCCCACCGAGAACACTAGCGTCCCGTGCGCGATGCGCTGCCCGAAATCCTGCGTCGCGCACCATTCCGCATCCATGTGGTGCGGGAAGAAATCGCCGGTGTGGCCGGCGTGGATGACGAAGTCGGTCTCGGTGATCGTGCGGCCGAAGCTGGTGCGCTCGGCGCCGATCGCATAGTCCTCGAAATATTGCTCGACGATCATGGGGTGGTGTCCATCAATGCGGTGTCGGCTCCTAGCCGCGGCGCCGCGCGGCCATTGGCGAGGATGCGGCCGTCGATGCGGATCGGGCAGCGGGTGAGGGTGAGCCTGTCCCCGTCCGGCGACGTCACCTGCTGCGTCGCCTCCAGCGCGGCGAAGGCGGGATCGGCGGTGAAGCCCGGCCAGTCGTTGACCGGCGCCGCCCAGATGCCGGCCGGCTCCAGCCGGTCGAGCCAGTGCCTGCTCGGCCGGGCCGCGAGATGGTCGCGCAGCACCGCCTTGATGGCGTCCCGCTCGGCGAACCAGCGGTCGGCCGGGAAGGCCGCGAGCGCCGGGCAATCGATCACCTCGGCCAGCCGGTCGACCGGGCACATCGCGATGGCGAGATGGCCGTCGGCGGTGGCATAGATGCCGTAGGGCGCGGCGAGATAGAGGTTGGCGTTGGCGACCTTGCTCCGCGCGGGCATCGCGCCGCCGCGATTGAGGTAGACCGCGAGATGCTCGAACTGCAGGTCGATCGCCGCCTCGATCAGGCTGACGTCGACGCGCCCGCCCTTGCCGGTGACGCCGCGCCGCACCAGCAGCGCGAGGATGCCCTGCGCGAGCTGCGCGCCCGCCATCATGTCGGTGATCGCCAGCCCCGCCGGCACCGGCGGCCCATCCGCATTGCCGGAGAGCCAGGCGATCCCCGACAGCGACTGGACGAGCAGGTCCTGCCCCGGCCGATCGCGCCACGGCCCCATCGGTCCATAGCCGCTGACGCCGGCATAGATCAGCCGCGGGTTGAGCGCCGACACCGCCTCCCAGCCGAGCCCGAGCCGCTCCATGATCCCCGGCCGGAAATTGTGGATCAGCACGTCGGCGCGCGCGACCAGCGCCTTCACCTTGGCGAGATCGCCGGCATCCTTGAGGTCGGCCGCGACCGAGAACTTGCCGCGGTTGATCGCATGGAACAGCGCGCTGTCGCGGTCGAAGGCGAGGTCGGCGAGATAGAGCTTGCGGCCCGCGTCGCCGCCGTCGGGCCGCTCGACCTTGATCACCCGCGCGCCGAGATCGCCGAGCCGCAGCGCTGCCGAGGGGCCGGCGAGGAACTGGCTGAAGTCGAGCACCGTCACGTCGCCCAGCGGCATGACGAGGTCGCTGTCCTGCTGGGCGGCGGCCATGATGGTGTCGATCCCCTCGATTAGTATGTTTATATGATATTTCCTTCCCAAGCGCTATGCGGCGCGTTAGGAGGCGAGTCAACCGGGTTTTGGGCCGGGTTTCGGAAGCGAGGGGAGAGGGCAATGCGCGGAATGACGTGGGACCATCCACGCGGGTTCGATCCGCTGGTCACCGCAACGCGCGAATGGGTGGCGAACGGCGGCGAGCCGATCGACTGGGATCGCCGCTCGCTCCAGGATTTCGAGAGCTTTTCCGTGGAGGAGCTGGCGCGCCGCTACGACCTCATCGTGATCGATCACCCGCATGTCGGCCAGGTCGCCGACGCGGGCTGCCTGGCCCCTCTCGACGAGCTCTGCGACCCCGACGCGCTCCGGGGAATCGCGGCGGGATCGGTCGGTGGATCGTACGAGAGCTACAACTGGTCGGGCCATCAGTGGGCGCTGCCGATCGACGCGGCCGCGCAGGTGCAGGCCTGGGTGCCCGGCCGGATCGACGCGCCGCTGCGCGACTGGGACGCGGTGGTCGCGTTGGCGAGGGAGGGGCGGCTGACGATCCCGCTCCGCCCGCCGCATTCGCTGATGTCGCTGTTCTCGCTGTGCGGGCTCCTCGGCGTGACCCTGCCGGTTGAGAGCGAGGCGCTGTTCCCGGAAGAGGCGCGGGCCGCCTATGACCGGCTCGCCGAGCTGGCGGCGGTCATCGATCCGGCAGCCTATGACCAGGACCCGATCGCCGTGCTCGAGGCGATGGCCGAGCCAGACGCCCGGATCGCCGCCGCGCCGCTGATCTACGGCTATGTGAGCTATGCCCAGCAGGGCTTCCGTCCGACGCGGATCGCCTTCGCCGACCTGCCCGCATCCGATCCGCGCGGATCGACCCTCGGCGGCACCGGCATCGCGGTGTCGGCGTTCGGCACCGCGCCCGCCGAGGCTGCCCGCTTCGCGCAATGGGTCGCGAGCGGCGCGGTCCAGCGCACCTTCTACGCCGCCGCCGGTGGACAGCCCGCCCATGCCGGCGCCTGGGGCGACGAAGCGGTCAACGCGCCGGTCGCCGGCTTCTATGCCCGGACGCGCGCCACGCTCGACCGCTCCTGGATACGGCCCCGCCACGACGGCTATATGGCCTTCCAACAGGCCGCCTCCGATCGGCTCAACCAGGCGCTGCGCTCGGGCGAGGACGCCACTTCCGCGCTCGCCGCGCTCAACGCCCTCTACCGAGACAGCCGATGAGCGCCGCCCGCCCGCTCGACGGGCTGCTCGTCATCGACATGGCGCAGTTCCTGTCCGGCCCCTCGGCGGCGCTCCGGCTCGGCGACCTCGGCGCGCGCGTGATCAAGGTCGAGCGGCCGGGGGCGGGCGACATCTGCCGCACCCTCTATCTCTCCGACACCGACATCGGCGGCGCCTCGACGCTGTTCCACGCGATCAACCGCGGCAAGGAAAGCATCGCGCTCGACTACAAGCAGCCCGCCGATCGCGCCGCGCTGCTCCGCCTCGCGACCCGCGCGGACGTGGTGATCCAGAATTTCCGCCCCGGCGTCGCGGAGCGGCTCGGCGTCGGGCCGGAGCAGCTCCGCGCCGCCAATCCCCGGCTCGTGGTCGGCTCGATCAGCGGCTACGGCGAGGACGGGCCCTGGGCCGACCTTCCCGGCCAGGACCTGCTCGTGCAGGCGCTGTCCGGCGTGACGTGGCTGAACGGCAGCGCCGCCGACGGGCCGGTGCCGGTCGGCCTTTCGATCGCCGACATGCTCGCCGGCCATGTGCTGGTCGAGGGCATCCTGGCGGCGCTCGTCCGCCGCGGCATCGGCGGCGAGGGCGCGCATGTCGCGACCAGCCTGCTCGAGGTGCTGGTCGACTTCCAGTTCGAGGTGCTGACCACCCATCTCGGCGACGGCGGCCGGCTGCCGCGGCGCGCGGCGGTCGACAACGCCCACGCCTATCTCGCCGCGCCCTACGGCGTGTACCGCACCGCCGACGGCTGGCTCGCATTGGCGATGACGCCGCTCGCCAGGCTCGCGCCGCTGCTCGATCTCGACCTCACGGGCGATCCCTTCGCCGACCGCGACGCGATCAAGGCCCGGATCGCCGGCCGCCTCGCCGAGGACACCACCGACGCCTGGATGGCCAGGCTGCGCCCGCACGATATCTGGTGCGCACCGGTGCTCGACTGGCCGGCGCTGCTCGCGTCGGAGGCGTTCCGCCGTCTCGACCTGCTCCAGCAGGCGGGCGGGATCACGACCACCCGCGCCCCGCTCCGCATCGACGGCGCGCGCGCGAGCAACCCCGCGGGCGCGCCCGCGATCGACCAGCACGGCGCCGCGATCCGGCGCGAGTTCGGTCTGTAAGAAGCCGAAAGGAGAAGGATATGGCGGGCACGGCACGATGGGCGATGGGCAGCGCGCTGGCGGTGCTGGCCGCGGCGGCCGCGCCCGCCCAGGACCGCGCGCCCGACCCCGAGACCTTCCGCGACCCGCCCGCCGAGACGCGGCCCGACACGCTCTATTTCTGGATGAACGGCAACGTCACCCGCGAAGGCATCGACGCCGACCTGGCGGCGATGCGCGACATCGGCCTCGGCGGCGCGCTGATGTTCGACGGCAGCAGCGACGTGCCGAAGGGACCCGTCGATTACATGAGCCCGCACTGGCTCGACCTGATGACGCACATGGCGGCAAAGGCCGACCAGCTCGGCCTCAAGGTCGGCCTCCACAACGCGCCGGGCTGGTCGTCGAGCGGCGGCCCGTGGATCACCCCGGCGCAGTCGATGCAGCAGATCGTGTGGACGGAGACGACCGTCACCGGCGGCAAGCCGCTGACCGTCAAGCTCGCCCGCCCCTATGCCAAGCGCGACTATTACCGCGACGCCGCGGTGGTCGCCTTCCCCGCCTCGGACGGCGACGAGAGCCATTATCGCGACGCCGTCGCGGCGATGCGCACCGGCGCCGCGGTGCCGGCGTCGACGCTCACCGACCGCGACCTCGCTACCGGCGTCGAGGTCACGCCGGACGCGCCGCTGATCGTCACGATGAAGGCGCCGTTCACCGCGCAGGCGGTGACGCTCTACGGCGACAAGGACGCGGTCTTCTCCGCGACGATCGAGGCGTCCGACGACGGTAAGGACTGGACGCGGATCGGCAAGGTCTCGGTCGGTCCCGCGCGCGGGATCGAATCCCCCGGCACGCTCAACTTCGCCGGCGTCACCGCCAAACAGTTTCGCATCACCCCCTCCGCTAAGACCCGGATCGCTGAGGCGCTGTTCTACGCGACCCCCCGCATCGACGAGTGGGACGTGAAGGGCGAGCACGACTTCCAGATGCAGGGCGCGGTCGAGCATCATCCGACCGACCTGCTCGCCCGCTACGCGATCGACCCCGCCAAGGTGATCGACATCACCGGCAAGCTCGACCCCGACGGCACGCTCAGGTGGACGCCCCCGAAAGGTCGCTGGACGGTGCTGCGCTTCGGCCACACCACCACCGGCCACCTCAACGTCGCCGCCTCCGATTCCGGCCGCGGGCTCGAGGTCGACAAATTGAGCGCCGCCGCGGTCGACCACCAGTTCGACAGCAGCGTCGCCCGGCTGGTGAAGGCGGCCGGCCCGCTCGCCGGCAAGTCGTTCGACATGATCGAGATCGACAGCTTCGAGGCGGGCCTCCAGAACTGGACGCCCAACCTTCCCGCCGACTTCGCCAAACGCAACGGCTACGACATCCTGCCCTATCTGCCGGCGCTGACCGGCCGCATCGTCGGCGACCTCGACGCCTCGAACCGCTTCCTGTTCGACTTCCGCCGCACGCTCGCCGACCTGATGGCCGACAATTACTACGGCCGGATGCAGCAGCACGCCAACGCCGCCGGGCTGCGCTTCCACGTCGAGGGCTACGGTCCCGGCGCGTTCGATGCGCTCCAGGTCTCGGGACGCGCCCAGGTGCCGATGACCGAATTCTGGTCGCGCACGCCCTGGACCGACAACCGCACGGTCAAGATGGTCGCCTCCGCCGGCCACGTCTACGGCAAGGACGTCATCGCCGCCGAGGCCTTCACCGGCGAGGCGGAGACCAGCCGCTGGCAGGACTTCCCCTATGCGATGAAGACTTTGGGCGACCAGATGTTCGCGCAGGGGTTCAACCAGATCTACTTCCACCGCTACGCGCACCAGCCCAACCCCCAGACCGCGCCGGGCATGGTGATGGGTCCATGGGGCATCAACCTCGACCGCTCGAACACCTGGTTCGCCCAGGCGAAGCCGTGGATGGATTACCTCGCCCGCGCGCAATATCTGCTTCGCCAGGGCACCTATGTCGCCGACGTCCTCTATTTCGTCGGCGAGGATAGCCCCAACCAGGCCGAATATGTCCGTCCCCAGGTGTCGCCGGACACCAACCCGAAGATCGGCCAGTATTTCGACCCGCAGGTGCCGCCCGGCTACCAGTACGACCTCGTCAACGCCGAGGTGCTGCTGACCCGCGCGCGGATCGAGGACGGCCGCATCGTCCTCCCCAACGGCGCCAGCTATCGCCTGTTGGTGCTGCCGGCGACCCTCTCCAGCATGACGCCCGCGCTCGCCGCCAAGCTCAAGGAGCTCGTCGAGCGGGGCATGACGATCCTCGGCCCGCGCCCGGTGCATCCGATGACGCTGGCGGGCAAGCAGGACGGCGATGCCGGCTTCCGCGCCGCGACCGACGCGATCTGGGGCGACGGCGCCGCCGCCCGCCGGGTGGGGAAGGGGCGCGTGTTCGCCTCCGGCACCGTCGGCGACGCGCTGGCCGCGATCGGCGTCGCGCCCGACGCGCAGTGCCGCACCGCCGCGTCCGACGGGCAGGTGGTGTGGCTCCATCGCCGGCTGGCCGCGAGCGACATGTATTTCGTCGCCAACCGTCAGCGCCGGGCGGAGCAGGTCACCTGCACTTTCCGTGTCGGCGGCGCCGCGCCTGCGTTATGGGACGCAGAGACCGGTACCGTCACCCGCCCCGCGCTGTTCGAGAGCGGCCGCGACACGACGCGCGTGACGTTCGACCTGTCGCCGGCCGGCTCGACCTTCGTGATGCTCGACCGCGCGGGCAACGCCCGAGGCATCGACTGGATCGCCAGGGACGGCGTACGTTTCGCCGACCTCGACGCCGCGCCGGCGAAAGCGCCCGCCTCACCGCAGGACAGCTTCACCATATCGCTCTGGGCCAAGCCCGACATCGACCTGCGCCTGATGCCGGAGGAGAAGGTCGAAGGCCGCATCAACGAGACCGGCAAGAACTATCTCATCCCCGCCCGCTCCGGCCGCGACATGCATGGCGATGGCACCGCGGTGGCGGGCCTCGCGCTCGGCCGCAACGGCGCCTTCGTCATCGAGCGGGTGTCGCCGGACAGCGTGCCGGCCGTGCTGGTCAGCCATCAGCCGGTCGCGGGCTGGACGCATGTCGCACTGGTCTACGACAAGGGCACGCCGAGCCTCTACCTCAACGGCAAGCTCGTCCGCACCGGCCTCCGGAGCGGCCGCACCGTCTTCGCCGGCGGCGGCGATCCGCCCTCGCCCAACGGCGTCACCTATTTCTTCGAGGGCAATTTCACGCCCGCACACACCGTCGCCCGGGTGCTGACCCCGGCGGAGATCGCTGCCGAGGCGGCGGCGGGTCCGCCGGCACCGACCGTCTCGCCGACGCCGGCCGAGCTCACCCGTACCGCGGACGGCGAGCTCCAGGCGCTGGCGTGGGAGAGCGGCCGCTACACCATCAGCGGCGGCGGCAAGTTCAAGGCCGATGTCCCCGCGCCGCTTGCGGTCGAAGGACCCTGGACGGTCCGCTTCCAGCCCGGCCGCGGCGCGCCGGACCAGACCGTGCTGCCGAAGCTCGAAAGCCTCAGCCGCAACGCCGACGACGGCATCCGCCACTTCTCCGGCACCGCCACCTACACCCGCACGATCGACGTGCCGGCGTCGCTGCTGCGCAGGGGGCGGCGCGTCTATCTCGACCTCGGCCGGGTCGAGGTGCTGTCGGGCGTCACCGTCAACGGCAAGGACCTGGGCGTCGCCTGGAAGGAACCCTATCGCGTCGACATCACCGACGTCGTCCGTCCCGGCGCCAACAGCGTGTCGCTGGCCGTCACCAACCTCTGGGCCAACCGCATGATCGCCGACGCGGCGCTGCCCGAGGAGGGCAGGTTCGTCGACGCCGAATGGCCGATCGGCGAGCGTTTCTCAGCCGAAGGCAGGAAGACCGGCGACATCATGGCCCGCAAGATCACCGAGCTTCCTGAGTGGTACAGGGACGGCAAACCCAAGCCGCCGGGCGGCCGCGTCGCCTTCACGCCGTGGCTGTTCTACACCAAGGACGAGCCGCTGCTCGATTCCGGCCTGCTCGGGCCGGTTCGGGTGGTGTTCGCGGACGAGGTGGCGGTGCAATAACAGATCCTCCCCGCTTGCGGGGAGGGGGACCGCCGAAGGCGGTGGAGGGGGCTCACCGCAAGCGAATCGCCTGAGGCCTACCCCCTCCGCCAGCTTCGCTGGGCCCCCTCCCCGTCCCGGAGAGGATTCATTGGACTCCTCTTGGTTCCGGCTTTGCAGCGGCATCCTGCTTGCAATGTAGGATTTCGCCTGCTTGGCTCGCGAGCATCCGGCCCAGTTGCGGTGCTGGTCAGCTCTTTGAATCCGTCCATCTCGTCCACGTCGCGTCGGTGTTACCCTAGTGTCGCGTCGCCGTTACCTCGGTGTCGCGTCGGCGTTACCTCGGTGTCGCGTCGGCGTTACCTTGGTGTTACCTCGATGTCGCCTCGGCGTTACCTCGGTGTCGCGTCGGTGTTACCTCCGTGTCTCGTCCCTCTCGTGTCGGCGCTACACCTGCTCGCAAACACGCGCCGCGCGTCAATTTAGTCAACCTTTCAACCAGTGCTCCTGCGAAGGCAGGAGCCCGGGCCGCAAGGCGCGACGTCCGTCAGGGTCTCCGTTTCACCGCGGCATCGTCCAGCACCAGCACCCAGTCGTTGCCGGGCCGCGGCGTCCCCGGCGGCGTGAAGCGGCGCTCGCCGGCATTGGCGACGACGCCGATCGCTTGGCTCTCCCCGGTGCGGGGCGAATACCATGCGGCCCGCACCCGCTTGCCCGCGATGACGCCGAGCCGCATCCGGAACGGCTTGCCGGTGTAGCTGTAGGCCATCGCATAGTCGCGACCGCGCGTCGCCAGCACGCGGTCATAGCGCTCGCCGTTGCCTGGGATCAGGCTCTGGTCCGGCACCCGCTCGAAGAACGGCCGCGACAGCATCAGCGCCTTGAGGTGCCGCATCTGCCCCGCCCCCGGCAGGTCGAGCGCCGCGTCCCAGCGCAGCGTCGCGCCATAGGCGGGCTTGTCGCGCCCAGGCACGTACATCTGCATCACGCTGTTCTCGCCATAGGTGTGGCCGAACGCGCCGGCGAACACCGCCCACCAGGCATAGCGGCGCACGTCGTCCGCCCCCCAGCGCGGCTGGGTGACGTCGTGGAGGCCGTGCGGGATGGTCTCGTAGGATGGCTCGCCGTCGATGGTCGGCTTGGTCGGCGTGCGCGCCCAGTCCTCGGTGACGTAACGCCAATTGTCCTCGCTGCGCGCGCCCGGCTCCTCCTGGGCATAGCTGCGGTGGCCCGACTGGAACATGTTGAAGTCGAGCCACGCCGCCTGATGGAAGGTCCAGGACGAATCGGTGCGGCCGAAGGGGTGGAAGGTCATCAGGTGCCGCCGGTCGACCGTCTTGATCGCCGTCCCGAGCGCCTGCCAGGTCGCCGTGTTCTTGTCTCCGGGCGTGTCGCCGCCGTTCAGCCAGACGATGTTGGGCTTGTCGCGATAACGCTCCGCCAGGAACCGGCCATAGGCGGCGGCGGTCTCCGGCGTCAGCTTGCCGGCGTCGGCGAGCGATCCCCAGGACGGCACCAGCGCCAGGTAGAGGCCGTGCGCCGCGGCACGGTCGACCGCCCAGTCGAGATGGTCCCAATAGTCGTATTCGCCGGGCCTGGCCGGATCGGCGCCGGGGGTGGTCCGCGGCCGCGACGGATCGCCGTTCTCCAGCGCCGGCGCGTCATAGCGGCTGGTCATGGCGAGGCTGTGCAGCACCATCACCTGGATGACGTTGAACCCCTGCGCCGCGCGCTTGGCGAGATAGCGTTCGGTCTCCTCGCGGTTCAGGCGGCCGAGCATCAGCCAGCCGGTGTCGCCGAGCCAGAAGAAGGGCCTGCCGCCGGCTTCGAGGAAATGGCCGTTGGCGGAAACATGGAGCCACGGCGTCTTGTCCGCGGCCATCGCGGCGGGGGAGGCGATCAGGGCGGTCGCAAGCAGGAATCGACGGAGCATCGGCATCTCCATGGTCCTCAGAACGAAAAATTCCCCGCGGCCGAAGCCGCGGGGGAGTGGAGGAGAGTGGATGACGAAACGGACACCGGCCGGAACCCGATGCCGCCGCTTCGGATCAGAGCTTGAACCGGACGCCGGCCATGATCTGGATGTCGTCGATCGAGTAGTTGCTGGGCCGCGTCTCGACGTCGTAATAGGTGAATTCCTTGCGCCGCAGCAGGTTGCTGCCCTCCAGCGTGACGGTCACGTTCTTGGTGATGTCGTAGTTGATCGAGGCGTCGAGCCAGCCGTAGCCCTTGGTGTAGACGGGCAGCAGCTCGCTGCCGCCGCCCGCGAGCGGGAGGCCGTAGATGCTGCCGAGATACTTGGTGCGGTAGTTGTAGGCGACGCGGACCGACAGGCCGTTCTTCTCGTAGAGGCCGCTCAGGTTGAAGCTGTGCTTCGACAGGTTGGTCAGCGGCGTGCGGTAGCCCGGGATCGCGCTCGGCGTGTTGCTGTCGACGAAGGTGTAGTTCGCCTGGATGCCGAAGCCGTCGAACGGCGCGGGCAGGAAGTCGAAGAAGGTCTGCCCGCCGACCTCGAGGCCCTTGATCTTGCCGTCCTCGCCGTTGGTCGGCTGAGTGATGACATAGTCGATGCCATCGATGATCTGACGGTTGGCCATGGTGAAGATGAAGCCCTTCACCTTGCGGTAGAAGCCGGCCAGATAGACCGAGCCAGTGCGCGAGAAATAATATTCGAGCGAGGCGTCGAGCTGGTCGGCGCGCAGCGGCTCCAGATTGGGATTGCCGCCCGAGCCCTGACCCTGCGCCGGAACCAGCGTCAGCGCGGGCGACAGCTGGCTGAACGACGGCCGCGTCAGCGTCTGCGAGGCCGCGAGGCGCAGCTGGAGCTGGTCGGTGAAGCGGAAGCGGACGTTCGCGCTCGGCAGCACGCTCGTGTAGTTGTTGTTGACCACCGCTGGCGAGATCACGCCGTTGACGCGCTGGCGGCCGTCGACGTTGAGGTCGGTCGTCACCACGCGCACGCCGACGTTGCCGTCGATGCGGATCGGACCGTCGACGTTGAACAGCATCTCGGCATAGCCGGCGATGGTCTTCTCCGAGATATCGAACACCGAAAGCTGATCGACCGCCGGCTGGGCGGTGATGCCGATCTGCTGCCGGATCGCGTCGAAGTCGCTGTGCAGCGGCGATGCGATCGCGGTCAGATAGTCATGCTCCAGGCCCGGATCGCCGCTGAAATAGTCGGTGAACGGCATCGGCTCGAACAGGTCGGCGAGCGCGCTGGCCGATGTGCCGGCCGGCGGGTTCTGGAAGAAGCGGATCGGCGTGAACTTGGTGCTCATCTTCTGATAGCGCACGCCGGTCTTGAAACCCGACAGGAATGGGCTCTCGATCTTGAACTCCGCATCGAGACGGCCGGCGTACATATCGCCGCGATAATGGTTCTCGCTCCGGGTCAGCGCGCCGACCTGATAGCTGTTGATATCGGTCAGATCGACGCCCTCGAACAGCATCGACGGCCGGCTGCCGCTGAGGTCGAGCGTCGCCCGCGGCGCCACTGTTTTGAGGTCGAGCTCCGAATAATAGAGGTCGTTGCGCGACTTCTGATAGGTGAAGTCGCCCGAGAGGATCGCCTCGCCGTTGTCCCAGCGGCCGCCGATCGAATACTGCTGGTTCTTGTCCTCGGTGTTGCGCTGGACGCCGTAGGTGGAGATCGGCAGGTTCACGAACGTGCCGCTCTGGAAATCGTCGGTCCCCTCGAAGGTGGTGACCGATCCCGGCACCACCGCGATTCCGTTGGTCGGGTTGTTAAGACCGCGCTGCTGCTGGCGCGAGCGGAAGGCCTGGTAGCTCGCCTGGGCATAGAATTCGAGCTCCGCGCTCGGCTTCCACTGGAAGGTGCCGTCGAGGCCGATGCGGCGGCGCTTGCCGTTGATCAGCGGCTCATAATCGCCATTGGGCGTGTAGATGGTACGGCCGGCGATGACGTCGGTGCGCTTGTTGGGCGCGCCGGCCGAGATCAGGTCGGAGCGGAAGGCGCGCTCCTGGTACGAGCCGCTGAGCAGCAGGCCCATCTCGCCGATGCCGGTATCCCATTTCTTCGACACCAGCAGCGAGCCGAGCGGCGAGATCTTGTCGGCGAGATCGGAATAGCGTCCCCGCAGCGTCCCGGTGACGGTGAAATCCTCCAGGTCGAGCGGCTTGCGGGTGCGCAGGTCGATGATGCCGCCGATGCCGCCCTCGATCAGGTCGGCGCTCGGCGTCTTGTAGACGTCGATGCCGGCGAGCAGCTCGGAAGGGAAGTCCTGCAGATTGTAGTTTCGCCCGCCGTCGGCTGTGAAGACCGCGCGGCCGTTGAGCGTGGTCAGCACCTGGGTGAGGCCGCGGATGGCGACGCTGCCGCCTTCGCCGCGATCACGGGCGACCTGGATGCCCGACACGCGCTGCAGCGCTTCGGCGGTGTTGGCGTCGGGCAGCTTGCCGATGTCGTCGGCGACGATCGAGTCGACGATGGCGCTCGCGTTGCGCTTGCGGCCTTGCGCCGACTCGAGACTGGCGCGGATGCCGGTGACGACGATGTCCTGCTCCGCTTCGGGCTGGCCCGTCGCCGTCTGGTCGGCAGGAGCCTGAGGCTGCGCGTCCTGCGCAAAAGCGGCGACAGGCAGGCCGACGATGGCCAGGGTCGCGACGCCGGTCAGGGCACGGGTGATCACTCGCATACAATCCTCCCCAGGAGTTTCTGGTTTCGCATATAATACTATTTAACTAGATATATAATACTATTTTTGTGATCAAGCCCTGTTTTGCGCTCGGCGATCTGGTTGAGTTGCAACGGAAAACGTCGACAGCGGCTGGCGTGGTCGCCCCTTTTGAACGGCGACTCGGCACCTTCATGACCGCGATGCGTTCCGCCGCCATCAGTCTGGAGTGGTCATGGCCAAGCCCCGTCCCCTTGCCGGCTTCGTTGCCGGGGCGTTTGCCGGAATCATCGCCTCGGCGGCGATGGCGTTCTTTCAGATCAAGGCTTCTCCGCTAGTTGAAGCCGGGGGCGATCCGGCGGACTCGACGACCGCCAGAGCAGCCGACAAAGCGGTGTCGGCGGCAACGGACAAGCATCTGCCCAAGGCTTACCGCGCCGCCGGTGGGCACCTCGTTCACTACGCCGTCGGCGCGGTGTTGGGCGGGGTTTATGGCGTCGTCACCGAATATCGCCCCGATGCCAGCGCCGGCTTCGGTACCGCCTATGGCATTGCCACCGCGGCGCTGCTCGACGAGGCGGCGGTGCCGGCGCTCGGGTTGAGCGAGCCGGTCAATGAGACGCCGCTTGCCGTCCATGCCTACGGGCTCGCGTCGCATCTGGTCTACGGCGTGGTGCTGGAGGGCGCGCGGGTGATGCTGGTGGGAAGGCGTTAGCGGCCGCCTCCTCTGCCGGACCAGCTAAAGTCGCTCCGCCCCGCTCACCGCATCGGTCGCGCGCAGCGCTGCCAGCAGCTTGGTGAGGTGTGCGGCGTTGCGCACCTCGAGGTCGATCGTGTTGGTGTGGTAGGTGGTGTCGCGGTTGTCGAGGCGCAGGCCGAGGATGTTGGCCTTGTGGGCGCCGATCACCGTCGCGACCGCGCCGAGCGCACCGGGCTCGTTCTTGAGCGTGACGGCGATGCGCGCGACGCCGCCCTCGGCCTTGTCGCCCCAGGCGAGGTCGACCCAGTCGCCCTCCTCGCTCTTCTCGAGCTCGGGGCAGGCGATCGAGTGGACCAGGATGCCCTCGCCCGGCCGGCGGATGCCGACGATGCGGTCGCCCGGCACCGGCCGGCAGCATTCGGCGAGCTGATAGGCGACGCCGGGCGTCAGACCTGTGATCGAGATGGCATGATGCTGCGGCGGCGCGACATGCTCGTCGCCCGCCGATCCCGGCATCAGCGCCTCCATCACCTGCGCGTCGGAGAGCTTGCGCAGCGCGATCGCCTCCATCAGCGCGTCCTCGTCGGCGAACTTCAGGCGCTTGACCGCCTCCTGCACCGCCTCCTCGTTCACCGGCGCGGGCAGGCGGGCGAGGATGTCCTCGTAGAGCTTGCGGCCGAGCGCCTGCGTTTCCTCGCGCTGCTTGTGGCGCTGGTGGCGGCGGATCGCGGCGCGCGCCTTGCCGGTGATCGCGAAGTTGAGCCAGTTGGGCTGCGGCTCCTGGCCCTTGGAGCGCAGGATCTGCACCGAATCGCCGTTGGCGATTTCGGTGCGCAGCGGTACGACCCGGCCGTTGATCTTGGCGCCGACCGCCTGGTCGCCGAGATCGGTGTGCACCGCATAGGCGAAGTCGATCGGCGTCGCGCCCTTGGGCAGCTGGATCAGCTCGCCGCGCGGGGTGAAGGCGAAGATGCGGTCGGCGTACATCGCCATCCGCGTATGCTCGAGCAGCTCCTCGGGGCTGGCGGCGTTCTCCAGGATCTCGAGCAGGTCGCTGATCCACGGCACCTGCGTGTCCGGACGGACCACGTCCTGCTTGTAGGCCCAGTGGGCGGCGATGCCGAACTCGGCCTGATGGTGCATCGCGTTCGTGCGGACCTGGATCTCGATGCGGGTATTGTCGCCGTAGAAGACGCTGGTGTGGAGCGAGCGGTAGCCGTTGCGCTTGGGCGTCGAGATGAAGTCCTTGAACCGCCCCGGCACCATCGGCCACTTGCGGTGGATCACGCCGAGCGCGCGGTAGCACTCCTCCTCGTTCTCGACGATCGCGCGGAACGCCATCAGGTCGCTGAGCTGTTCGAGGCTGACGTGGCGCTCGCTCATCTTGCGCCAGATCGAATAGGGATGCTTCTCGCGGCCCGACACCTCCGCCTCGATCCCCGCGCGCGAGAGCTGGGTCTTGATGCCCTGGGCGATCTTGACGATGCGGTCGTCGCCGCCCTGCTTCAGCGCCTCCAGGCGCCGGGTGATCGACTCATAGGCCTCGGGCTCCAACTCGCGGAAGGCGAGCGTCTGCATCTCCTTCATGAACTCGTACATGCCGATCCGCTCGGCGAGCGGGGCGTAGATGTCGAGCGTCTCGCGGGCGATGCGGCGGCGCTTCTCCTCCGACTTGATGTGGTGGAGCGTGCGCATGTTGTGGAGCCGGTCGGCGAGCTTGACCAGCAGCACGCGGATGTCGTCGGACATCGCGAGCAGGAACTTGCGCAGGTTCTCCGCCGCCCGCTCGTTCTCGGTCTGCGCCTCGATCTTGCTGAGCTTGGTGACGCCGTCGACCATGCGGGCGACGTTGGATCCGAACAGCTTGTGGATCTCGTCGGGCGTCGCGACCGTGTCCTCGATCGTGTCGTGGAGGATCGCGGTCGCGATCGTCTCATCGTCGAGATGCAGGTCGGTGAGGATGCCCGCCACCTCGATCGGATGGCTGAAATAGGGGTCCCCGGATGCGCGCAGCTGGCTGCCGTGCGCTTTCATCGAGAAGACATAGGCGCGGTTCAGCAGAGCCTCGTCGGCTTGCGGGTCATAGCCCAGGACCCGGTCGACCAGTTCATACTGACGCAGCATGCGTCCTAGATGGGGCGGGCTGCTGCTGCTTTGCAATAAATTTCGGCGGTTTCGCGGACTTCTGCAGCCCGCCGGCCGTCCCTCCGCTCGTCAGCGGCGGAGGGACGGCGCGATGCGGGATCAGCTCAGCTCGCCGCGGCGTTGCACTTGTCGAGCGCCTCGGCGTCGAACGCGGTGCCGTTGACGGTGAAGGCCGAGAGCTGGCCGACGCGCTGAGCGACCATCACGCACAGGGTGGCGTCGCGGTCGGGCGCCTTGGCCGCGGTGCACACCGTGTCCTTGCACTTCCAGATGGTGTTGCGGGTGACGATGCTGGTCTTCTTCACCGCATTGGCGGCGGTGGCGCTGTAGTAGGCGCTCTGGGCAGCGGCCGGAACCGCGGCGACAAGCATCAGCGATGCGGCGGCGGCCGCCGTGGTGGACAGGAAACGAACCATCACTTCCTCCTGGGGATTGCAACTAGGTTGCGATTCGCTACCTATATGATTCGGTAGTAAGTTGCAACTGAAAACTTTTGCTGCATTGCGATAGCACGATCGGTTTCAATGAGAAGACTTTTTCGATAGGATGGCAGCCATGGGCACGAACCGCCTGAGAGAGCCGCTGCGGGACCTGGCATGCAGCCTGCCTGCCGCGCTCGAAGCGATGGGGGAACGCTGGTCGTTTCTGATCCTGCGGGCGTCGTTCAACGGCCTCTATCATTTCGAGGAGTTCCAGTCGGAGCTCGGCATCGCCCGCAACATCCTGGCCAACCGGCTGGCGCGGCTGGTGAGCCACGGCATCCTCGAGCGCCGCGCGCTGCCCGACGATCGCCGCAAGATCGAATACCGCCTGACCGAGAAGGGCATGGCGCTGCTGCCGACGATGGTGGCGCTCAGGCAATGGGGCGAGCGCTGGGAGACGGGGGTGCCCGCCTCGCCGATCCTGGTCGACGCGCGCGACCATCGTCCGATCCGCCAGGTGCATGTCCTGTCGCACGACGGGCGCGAGCTGGCGAAGACGGACCTGTTGTGGGCGTTGCCGGAGGAGATCGCCGGCGAGGACCCGCAGCTCAAGGCGGCGGAATAGGCGCCGGTCGCAGGGGTTCGGAAACCCGCGGAAATCCGTCGAAGGTCACGAAAGTCATAGGTAGAACGACCCTCATTCGAATGAGGCCTTCCGGTGTCGGCGTCCTCCGAAAATGTTGACTAAATTGACGCGCCGCGCGTGTTTGCGGGCGGATGTGGCACCGACACGAGAGGGGCGCGACGCCGACGCGGCAGGCGCGCGACACCGACGCGACACCGACGCGACAGGGGCGCGACACCAACGCGACACCAACGCGACACTGACGCGGCAGGATCGCGACGCTAACGCGACATCGGCGCATCACGGACGCGTCACCGCCGCGACACAGGCGCGACAGCGACGCGGCATGAGCGAGATCGACAGGATCAAAGAGCGGACCGGCGCTTATGCTGCTCGGGACGGGCGAACCAAGCAGGCGAAATCCTACATTGCAAGGGAGGCGTCGCGGCGAAGCGGAGATGAGAGGAGTTCAATAAGATCCTCCCCCGCCAGGGGGAGGTGTCAGCCGCAGGCTGACGGAGGGGGAGGACGGCGACGCACTATCGATGTGCTTCCTCCCCCTCCGTCACGCTTCGCGTGCCACCTCCCCCTGGCGGGGGAGGATTGAAAGGCACCGCGACCTCGGGCCTATCCTGCTTGGAAGCCGTCTTAGGGCTCCTGCCTTCGCAGGAGCACGATGCCGCTTTGTCCGGACGGGAGCCCTAGAACAGCAAACGGACACCGACGATGCCGAGGATCGTCGCCAGCGCCGGGCCGAGCACGCGGTCCGATACGCGCGACGCGATCAGGCTGCCGACGACGATGCCCGGGATCGATCCGATCAGCAGCGATCCGAGCAGCCCGAAGTCGACCGATCCCAGCAGCCAGTGACCGATCCCTGCGAGCAGCGTCAGCGGCACGGCATGGGCGATGTCCGACCCGACCAGCCGGTTGATCGGCGCGCGCGGATAGAGGGCGAGCAGCGCCGTCATGCCGAGCGCGCCGGCGCCGACCGAGGTCAGCGAGACCAGCACGCCTAGTACCGCACCGAGCAGGATCGTCAGGCGGGCGAGCCAGGCCCCGGACAGCGTGCCGAAGCGCCGCTGCATCCGCTCGACCAGCGGCGCCCGGAACAATGTCGCGATCGCCGACAGGATCAGCGCGGCGCCCAGCACCACCGCGATGACATGGCCGGTGTCCTCGTCGCGGGCGCCGGCCAGGCTCAATGCCGCCAGCGTGACGAGCGTCGCGGGGACGCTGCCGCTGGCGAGCCGGGCCACCACCCGCCAGTCGACCGTCCCGCGCCAGCCGTGGACGGCCGTCCCGACCGTCTTGGTCGCCGACGCATAGAGCAGGTCGGTGCCGACCGCCGTCACCGGATGGAAGCCGAACAGCAGCACCAGGAGCGGCGTCATCAGCGAGCCGCCGCCGACCCCGGTCAGGCCGACGGCCAGCCCGACCAGGACCCCGGCCAGCGGATAGAGCAGGTTCACGTCCACCGCAGTGGCGATCGGCGGCGTCAGCTCGCCTGCGCGTTGGGGACGTTGACGCCCATCGACTGGAGGTAGCGCTTCACGTTGCGCGCCGCCTGGCGTAGCCGCTGCTCGTTCTCGACCATCGCGATGCGCACGTAGCCTTCTCCCTTCTCGCCGTAGCCCACCCCTGGCGCAACCGCGACCTTGGCGTGAGTCAGCAATTGTTTGGAGAACTCAAGGCTGCCTAGATGCGCCAGCGCCGGCGGCAGCGGCGCCCAGGCGAACATGCTGGCGCGCGGAGCCGGGATGTCCCAGCCGGCACGCGCGAAGCTCTCGACCAGCACGTCGCGGCGCTTGTGGTAGAGCTGGCGGTTCTTCTCGACGATGTCCTGCGGCCCGTTGAGCGCGGCGCAGGCGGCCGCCTGGATCGGGGTGAAGGCGCCATAGTCGAGATAGGACTTCACCCGCGTCATCGCCGCGATCAGCTTCTTGTTGCCGACCGCGAAGCCGATGCGCCAGCCGGCCATCGAATAGGTCTTGCTCAATGAGGTGAACTCGACTGCGACGTCCTTGGCGCCCTTGACCTGCAGGATCGAGGGCGTCGGCTTGCCGTCGTAGTAGAGCTCCGAATAGGCGAGGTCGCTGAGCACCCACACCTGGTTCTCGCGCGCCCAGGCGACGAGCCGCTCGTAGAAGGCGAGGTCGACGGTCTCCGCGGTGGGGTTCGACGGATAGTTGACGACCAGCACGCTCGGCCGCGGCACGGTGAAGTTCATCGCGCGCTCGAGGCTCTCGAAATAGGCGTCGTCCGGCGTGGTCGGCACTGCGCGGATGGTGGCGCCGGCGATGATGAACCCGAAGGTGTGGATCGGATAGCTGGGATTGGGCGCCAGCACCACGTCGCCCGGCGCGGTGATCGCGGTGGCGAGGCTGGCGAGGCCTTCCTTCGAGCCCATCGTCACGACGACCTCGCTCTCGGGGTCGAGATCGACCCCGAAACGGCGGGCGTAATAGTTCGCCTGGGCGCGGCGCAGCCCCGGGATGCCCTTCGACTGCGAATAGCCGTGCGCGGACGGCTTCTGCGCGACCTCGCACAGCTTGTCGATGACGTGCTGGGGCGGCGGCAGGTCGGGGTTGCCCATGCCGAGGTCGATGATGTCCTCGCCCGCCGCACGCGCGGCTGCCCGCATCGCGTTGACTTCGGCGATGACATAGGGGGGCAGGCGGCGGATGCGGTAGAACTCTTCGGACACGATCATTCCTTTCGGCTGACGTCGCGCGTGGCGCGACGTTGCGCTATGATAGCGCGATATGCGGTGCACGAACACCGCGGAACGGAGGGGAAGATGTTGGAGATGTTGCTGATCGGGGCGTCGCTCGCCGCGGCCCCGGCCGATGTGCCCGTCTGCCGGCGCGAGACGCTGACCCGCGCGGTCGACCGCTATGCCAATGCCCAGCTCGTCCAGGACAATGCCAGCCTGGCGACGGTGTACGGCACCGACGGTGTGCTGGTCGCACCCGACAAGAGCCAGATCGTCGGCTCGGAGAAGGTGATGGCCTATTTCGACCGCTTCAACAATTGGCAGATCGACGACGCGACGATGACGGTCGCCAGCTCGACCAAGCAGGGCGACGCGTGGCAGGTCGACGGCCGCTTCACCCAGTCGGGCAAGGACGACAAGGGCAAGCCGTTCAAGACCGCCGGCCGCTTCACCTCGACCTGGGCATGCGTTACGGCTGGCGAGATCACGAGCTGGCGCATCAAACGCATGGAAACCATTCCGGGCGGTTGAGCGCTGATCCCGCGTCAGCCGCCGGAGACCCGAGCACGCATGAGCGATACCGAAACGTCCCCGACCGCGCCGAGCCTCGAGGACATGCAGCATTGGACATGGGTGCTCGGCCGTGCGCAGCAGATGATGCTGGAGGCGGGCGTCGCTGCGACCGAGCAGGCGCCAGCGCTGCCCGCGCCGTTCGATCCGACGCCGATGCTGCGCGCCTCCGCCGATTTCTGGGCGGACACGATGAAGCTGTGGCAGCGCTTCCTCGATCCCGCCCATGCCGAGCCGTTCCCCGAAACGCCCGAGCAGGCGCGGGACAAGCGCTTCAAGGCGCCCGAATGGCGCGAGCAGCCGGTGTTCGACTTCATCCGCCAGAGCTATTTCACCATCGCCGAGCATCTGGTGAAGGGGGTGGATGCGCTCGAAGGCGTCGACGCCAGGCAGAAGGAGCAGATCCGTTTCGCGACCAGGGGCTTCATCGACGCGATGAGCCCGACCAACTTCCCGGCGACCAATCCGGAGGTGCTGAAGAAGATCGCCGAGACGCGCGGCGAAAGCCTGCTCAAGGGGCTGCAGAACATGCTGGCCGATCTCGGCAAGGGCCAGCTCACCCACACCGACCCGGAAGCGTTCGAGGTCGGACGCAACATCGCGGTGACGCCGGGCAAGGTGGTGAAGCGCACCCCGCTCTACGAGCTGATCCAATATTCGCCGACCACGGAGACGGTGCTGAAGACGCCGCTCGTCATCTTTCCGCCCTGGATCAACCGCTTCTACATCCTCGACCTCTCGCCCGAGAAGAGCTTCATCGCCTGGGCGGTGGCGCAGGGGCTCACCGTGTTCATGGTGTCGTGGAAGTCGGCCGACGCGTCGATGAAGGACGTGATCTGGGACAATTACGTCGAGGACGGCCAGATCGATGCGATCGACACGATCCGCGACCTGCTGGACGTGCCGAGCGTCCATGCGATCGGCTATTGCGTCGCCGGCACCACGCTGGCCGCGACGCTGGCGGTGCTCGCCGCGCGCGGACAGCTCGACAAGGTCAAGAGCGCGACCTTCTTCACCGCGCAGGTCGACTTCAGCGAGGCGGGCGACCTCAACCTGTTCGTCGACGACGACCAGATGGCGCTGATCAAGAGCCTCGCCAGCGACGGCTTCCTCGACGGGCGCTACATGGCGGCGACCTTCAACCTGCTGCGCGGCCGTGACCTCATCTGGAACTACGTCACCAACAATTATCTGATGGGGCAGGATTATCTGCCGTTCGACCTGCTCTACTGGAACGGCGACGTCACCAACCTGCCGGCGCTGTGGCACCAGAGCTATCTGACCGATCTCTATCGCGACAACCGGCTGGTGCTGCCGGGCAGCCTGTCGATCGCCGGCACGCCGATCGATCTCGGCAAGGTGACGGTGCCGACCTATGTCCAGGCCGGTCGCGAGGATCACATCGCGCCGGCCAGGAGCGTGTGGAAGATCACCCACCATTTCTCCGGCCCGCTGCGGTTCGTGCTGGCGGGGTCGGGGCACATCGCCGGGGTGGTGAACCCGCCCGCGGCGGGCAAGTACCAGTATTGGACCAACGACAGGCCCGCGGCGACTCTCGAGGAGTTCCTCGCCGGGGCCACCGAGACCAAGGGAAGCTGGTGGCCCGACTGGATCGCGTGGCTGCGCGGACTCGAAAGCGACGAAGTGCCCGCAAAAGGCGCCAGGATACCGGGACGCGGCAAGCTCGAGCCGTTGGCCGATGCCCCCGGGGAGTATGTGCGAATCCGCTGAAATCCGTCACTTCCGGGCGGTCGTTACGGCTATGTTGCACTGCACAAAATCATCTTGATTTCTGGCCGGAAATGCGTATTTGTGCACCGCAGCAACAACCGGGACTCGGAAGAAGACGATGGCCAGCAAGGGTCCGAAGAGCGGCGCCAAGGCGCCGGCCGCTGACACCCCCAAGCCCCGAGCCACCCGTGCCAAGGCACCGGCTGCGAAGCCTGTCGCCAAGGCACCGGCGACCGTGATCGACGCTGTCCAGGCCCCGGTGGCCGAGCCGGCGCCGATCGAGGCCGCCAAGGTCGAAGAGACTATCGTCGAAGCCGTTCCCGTTATCGAAACGGCGCAAGCCGCCATCACCACCGCGGGGGAAACCGCGGAACCCGCGCAGAAGGAAACCACCGTAATGGCTACCCAGTTCGAAGCTCCGAAGGTGTTCGCCGACTTCAACGACCGCGCCAAGGCGGCCGTCGAGAAGGGCACCAAGCTCGTCGAGGAGTTCAACGACTTTGCCAAGGGCAACGTCGAGGCGCTCGTCGAGTCGAGCCGCATCACCGCCAAGGGCTTCGAGGCCTTGAGCCAGGATGCCGCCGAGTATGGCCGCAAGTCGTTCGAGGGCTTCACCGCGACCCTCAAGAATCTCGCCGCCGTCAAGTCGCCGGCCGACTTCTTCAAGCTGCAGAGCGATTACCTCCGCTCCTCGTTCGACTCGGCCGTCGCCGAGGCGTCGAAGGGCACCGAGGCCGTGATCAAGCTCGCCGGCGATGCCGCGCAGCCGATCTCCAACCGCTTCGCGGTCGCCGCCGAAAAGGTGAAGACCGCCGCCTGAGCGCCTGTGCGCCAGTAAGCGTACCGAAGGGGCGGCCGCCGCTGGGTGGCCGCCCTTTCTTTTTATCGGCGGATTGATCCCCACTTCCGTTCGCCCCGAGCTTGTCGACCCGAAGGGTGAGCGAAGCTCAGGGCGAAC
Organism: Sphingomonas sp. SRI_018; assembly: GCF_057586275.1. Lineage (NCBI taxonomy): Bacteria > Pseudomonadati > Pseudomonadota > Alphaproteobacteria > Sphingomonadales > Sphingomonadaceae > Sphingomonas > Sphingomonas sp. SRI_018. The sequence goes on from NZ_JBYCZO010000002.1 coordinate 700,818, forward strand.
GGGGATGGTGAGTGGTCATCTCGAGTGTGTCGATCCGTCGCGATTCCCGATTTCGCCAGATCGACGGCGCGAGCGGACAGGCGTCGTCTCGCCCCTTGCCCTTGGACTGGCGAATGCCATATTTTTATGCCGTGACCCTGATCCCTGACATTCTGATGGCCGACGAGAGCGAAGGCGACGACGGCGACGCCGGCACGTCGCTGGGCGTCGCTACCCGCACGCGGACGCGGACCAAGAAGCCGACGCCCTATCGCGTGCTGATGCTCAACGACGATTACACGCCGATGGAATTCGTCGTGCTCGTGCTCCAGCGCTTCTTCCGCATGAGCATGGAGGAGGCGACGCAGGTGATGCTCCACGTCCACCAGAAGGGCGTCGGCGTGTGCGGCGTGTTCAGCTACGAGGTCGCCGAGACCAAGGTCGGTCAGGTGATGGACTTCGCCCGGCAGAACCAGCATCCGCTCCAGTGCACGCTGGAGAAGGCGTGATCCTCTGGAGTTTGATCCATCAGGCTTGAAACAGCTGTTCCCCGGCGAAGGCCGGGGCCCAGTATCTAAACCGCTCGCAACTGGGCCCCGGCCTTCGCCGGGGAACAGATTCAAACTAGCCGAATCCGACTCCGATCAGCGCGCCGGCGGCAGCCAGCCGAGCTCCAGTCCTTCGTAGCGGTTCACGTAATTCGCCGCGCGCGTCAGCGAGCGCTCGTCGAGGATGGTGACGCGGCCGAGCTCGCGCTTGATCAGCCCTTCCTCCTCGAGCTGGCGGAGCATGCGGTTGACATGGACGGCGGTGAGGCCGGTCGCGTCGCCGATCTCCTCCTGCGTCAGCCCGAGCGTGAAGGTGGCGCCGACCGGCTTGTCGGTGATCGCCAGCCGGTTGCGGAGGTCGAGGATCAGCGCCGCCACCCGTGCCTTGGCCGAGGTGCGGCCGAGCGCGGCAAGCCGGTCGGTAAGCGCGACGCGCTCGATCTGGTTGAACACCAGGATCAGCGCCGCCAATCGCGGATGATCGACGAAGATCTGGCTGAGCGCGTGCCGGTCGAACGGGCAGACGGTGCAGTCGCTGAGCGCCGCCAGCGTCTCGGGCGATTCGCGATAGATGACGCCGCCGACGCCGATCACGTCGCCGGGAAACAGGAAGCGCAGGATCTGCCGGCTGCCGTCGTCGAGCAGCACATAGCTCATCATCAGCCCGCGGCGGAGCACGTAGAGCTCACCGCCGGGCTCGTTCTCCCGCTGCAGCACGGCACCGCGGCGTACGTCGCGGCGACGCTCCTCCAACTTGGCGAGCGCTTCCCGCTCGGCCTCCGTCAGATCGACGTGCTCGCCCAATACGTCGGCGAAACAACTCGATAACACGTACGCTCCCCCCGTTCGGGTCATGCAAAGCAGCCCCGTGGAATCAATGCATTAAAGTCGATCAAGCGGAAGTTGGCGAGGGGTGCTTGCGCGGGGGCCCGCGCACGATAGAAGCTCCGGCATGGACCGTATCCTGATCCGCGGCGGCAACCGGCTCGAAGGCCGCATCTTCATCTCGGGCGCCAAGAACGCGGCGCTCACCCTGATGCCCTGCGCGCTGCTCACCGACGAGCCGCTGACGCTGCGCAACCTGCCGCGCCTCGCCGACGTCGACAGCTTCGGCCATCTGCTCAACCAGCTCGGCGCGTCGACCGCGATCGAGGGATCGCGGCCCGAGGATTTCGGCCGGGTGATGACGATCCGCGCCGGCCGCCTCACCTCGAGCGAGGCGCCCTATGACATGGTCCGCAAGATGCGCGCCTCGATCCTGGTGCTGGGCCCGCTGGTCGGCCGCGCCGGCGTGGCGACGGTGTCGCAGCCCGGCGGCTGCTCGATCGGCAACCGCCCGATCGACCTCCACCTCAAGGCGCTGGAGGCGCTGGGCGCCGAGATCGAGCTCGCCGCCGGCTATGTGAAGGCGACGGCCCCCGGTGGGCGGTTGCCGGGCGGGCGCGTCACCTTCCCGATCGTGTCGGTCGGCGCGACCGAGAATGCGGTGATGGCGGCGGTGACCGCCAGGGGCGGCTCGATCATCGAGAACGCCGCGCGCGAGCCCGAGATCGTCGACCTCTGCAACTGCCTGGTCGCAATGGGCGCGAGCATCTCCGGCATCGGCACCGAGACGCTGGAGATCGAGGGCCGCGACCGGCTGCACGGCGCGACCTATGCGGTGATGCCCGACCGCATAGAGGCGGGCAGCTACGCCTGCGCCGCGGCGATCACCGGCGGCGCGGTCGAGCTGGTCGGCGCCAACCCGCACGACATGCGCGCGACCGTCGCCGCGCTGGTGGATGCGGGCGTGACGGTCGAGGAAACGCGCGAGGGATTGAAGGTCGAGGCGAAGAACGGCCTCCGCCCGCTGACGCTGTCGACCGCGCCGTTTCCGGGCTTCGCCACCGACATGCAGGCGCAGTTCATGGCGATGCTGTGCAAGGCCGACGGCGCCAGCGTGCTGACCGAGACGATCTTCGAGAACCGCTACATGCATGTGCCCGAGCTGGCGCGCATGGGGGCGGACATCACCGTCAAGGGCCGCTCGGCGGTGGTGCGCGGGGTCGATCGGCTGGTGGGTGCGCAGGTGATGGCGACGGACCTGCGTGCGTCGATGAGCCTGATCATCGCCGGCCTCGCCGCCGAGGGCGAGACGCAGGTGAACCGCGTCTATCACCTCGATCGGGGCTATGAGCGGCTGGAGGAGAAGCTGTCCGCGGTCGGCGCGGATATCGAGCGGGTGGGGGACGGCTGATCCTAAGCTCCTCCCCGGCACGGGGAGGGGGACCAGCCGAAGGCTGGTGGAGGGGGAGTGCGGCAGGCGAGTCGTTCGCGGTGAGCCCCCTCCACCACGCACTTCGTGCGCGGTCCCCCTCCCCGTGCCGGGGAGGAGCTGGGATCAGCTCAGCCGGTAGACCGCACCCGCGCCCGCATCGCGGTAGAGGTCGACCCGTTCGCCGTCCCAGTGATAGTCGAGATGGCGGCCCTGCAGCGGGTGCTTCCCGAGATCGGGGTAGAACAGCGCCACGCATTCCCCCTCCGGATAGCGCACGCTCGGATAGATGAGGCCGTCCGATCCCTCGGCCCGCAGCGATCGCGCCAATTGCTGCCCCGCCTCGTAGCGATCGGGATCGAGCTCCGCCGCGTAACCGCCACCGCGCAGGTCGTGCAGGTCGCCCGCCACGTCGAGCACGATTTCGCGGAATTGCGACGTCCAGCCCGGCGCCTCCTTCGTCCGCGCCATGAAGCGAGCGTGGTGGTGCATCGTCTCGAACAGCGCCACCTCGAAGCTGTCGCCGGCATAGAGCACCCCCGGCACGCCGTCCGAAAAGCGGCTCGGCCGGTCGGGGCTGGCGTGGGTGAAGGGCGCCATCAGATAGCTCGCGCCGGGACCGCCGACGCGGCGCGCGGGCGGCACTAGGTCGAGATTGCCGATCGAGGTGGCGAGGCGCGGGTTGGTCTTCTGCTCGGCCGAGATCAGCAGCGGCCAGTCGGCGGGGTCGGCGATGTCCTCGAACAGGTCGATCGGCGGGAAGTGCGTGCGGATGATCCGGCGCGCGCCGCGCCAGGCGACCTCCGCCACCGGCGGCGTTGCGGCGCTCACCAGCCGCCGCGCTCGGCGTCGAGATAGCGGCGCACGCGCATCAGGTCGGTCAGCTCGCCGCCGAGCATCACGTCGAGCGCCGAGGCGCCGGCAAAGGCGTCGTTGCGCGCCTTGATCCAGCGATAGCCGCGCGCGGGATCGTTGAAGATCAGCCGCAGCGCCTTGTGGATGCCGACCAGGTTGGCGAGCCGCGCCTTGAGGTCGCGCCCGGCCTGGCCGAGCTGCCCGGCCTTCCAGCGGCGGAAGGTCCGGAGCGGCATGTCGAGCAGCGTCGCCGCCTGCGGATCGGTCACGCCCCACAAGGCGAACAGCCGTACCGCCGCGCGGAACAGCGCGCCCGCCTCCTCGTCGGTGATCGGCTCCGCGACGAAGGCGGGAGCGCGGGTATCGATGAGCTCGGCGTGGGCCATGTGGCATCAAATAGGCGATTCAGTGCCATAAGGCAAGGCTCCTAAGCCTCTCCCCTATAGGGGAGGGGCTTAGGGCGGAATGGAATTGATTGGAATCGACAGTCACCCTCACCCTTCCCACCGCCTTCGGCGGCGGGCCCCTTCCCTCTCCCAACGGGAGAGGGAGGGAGCGGCGAAGCCGCGGAAGGGTGAGGGTGACACGCGGTTCCGTTTGAATTCATCCCGCTCTAATTTGCGCCCCTACAGCGCCTGCCCCGCCGCCCAGCCGCTGGCCCAGGCCCATTGGAAATTATAGCCGCCAAGCCAGCCGGTGACGTCGACCGCCTCGCCGATCGCGTACAGGCCGGGCAGGTGGCGTGCCGCCATCGTCTTCGACGACAGCCCATCGGTGGCGATTCCGCCGACGGTGACCTCGGCCTTGGCGAAGCCTTCGCTGCCGTTGGGATGGAACGTCCAGTGCGCGAGCTGCTGCTCGATACCGCCAAGGCGGGCATCGGTGAGCGTTCCCAGCTCGCCGTCGACGTCGAGCCGGTCCGTCAGCGCTTCGGCAAGGCGATCGGGTAGCGGCAGGATCGTCTTGAGCGACGCACGCGGGCGAGCCCGCTTGGCCTCGACCAGCCATCCTTTCGGGCGCCCGGGCAGGAAGTCGACCGCAATCGGCTGGCCGTGCCGCCAATAGCTCGATATCTGGAGGATCGCCGGCCCCGACAGCCCGCGATGGGTGAACAGCGCGGCTTCGGGGAAAGCTGCCTTTCCGCACCGTGCCACCACCGGCGCCGAGACGCCCGACAGCGACCGGAACAGCGCTTCCTCGCCCGACAACGTCAGCGGCACCAGCGCGGGGCGCGGTTCGACCACTTTGAGCCCGAACCTGCGCGCGAGATCATAGGCGAAGCCGGTCGCCCCGAGTTTGGGGATCGACGGGCCGCCGGTCGCGATCACCAGTGACGGCGCGGTCGACGTGCCGTTGCCATGGGTGACGCGGAATCCGCCATCGCCATGCGCGACGTCGCGGATCGCCTCGCCGATCGCCAGCGTGACGCCGCCGGCACGACACTCGTCGAGCAGCATCGCCACGATCTGCCGCGCCGATCCGTCGCAGAACAGCTGGCCGAGCGTCTTCTCGTGCCAGGCGATGCCATGGCGCTCGACCAGCGCGAGGAAATCCTGCGCGCCGTATCGCCCCAGCGCCGATTTGGCGAAATGCGGGTTCGCCGACAGGTAGCGGTCGGGCGCGACGCCGAGATTGGTGAAGTTGCAGCGTCCGCCGCCTGAGATCAGGATCTTCTTGCCGGGCTCGTCGGCGTGATCGATCACCAGCACCCGCCGGCCGCGCTGACCGGCGACGGCCGCGGCCATCAGTCCCGCGCCGCCGGCACCGAGGATGATCGCGTCATAGGATCCGGCGGCGTTCATGGCGTTCCTCTACCCTGGCGTGGGCGGGGGTAAAGCCGTTGGGTGACGATCGGTGCTCAGCCCGTGAAACGCGGGCCCTCTTCAATCCTCCCCCGCCAGGGGGAGGTGTCAGCTGCAGGCTGACGGAGGGGGAGGGCGGCGACTCATTATCGGCGTGCTTCCGCCCCCTCCGTCACGCTTCGCGTGCCACCTCCCCCTGGCGGGGGAGGATTTGAAGGTCGACCCGCTCTAAACCGCTTCCAGCGCCGCCTCGAAGTCGGCGATCAGGTCGTCGGCATCCTCGACGCCGATCGAGATGCGCACGAGATTGTCGGTGATGCCGAGCGCCGCCTTGCGCGCATCGGGCACCGACAGATGCGTCATCGCCGCCGGATGCGAGGCGAGCGTCTCGGTGCCGCCGAGGCTGACCGCGAGCTTGGCGATCCTGAGCGCGTCGAGGAAGGCGAACGCCTCCTTCTCGCCGCCCTTCAGGTACAGCGAGAAGGTCGAGCCGGCGCCGGTGCAGTGGCGCTTGTAGATGTCGGCCTGCCGCGCGTCGCTGCCGCGCTCGAGGAAGCCGAGATAGCCGACCTTCTCCACCTTCGAGTGCTGGGCGAGGAATTCGCAGACCTTTGCCGCATTCTCGCCGGCGCGGCTCATGCGCAGCTCGAGCGTCTCCAGCGAGCGCAGCAGCATCCAGGCGGTGTTGGGATCGCAGATCGTGCCGATGGTGTTGCGCATCAGCCGGATGGTGTTGATGTGCGCCTTCGACCCCAGCACGCCGCCCGCGACCAGGTCCGAATGGCCGCCGGCATATTTGGTCAGCGAGTAGACGACGATGTCGGCGCCCTGCTTGAGCGGTTGCGCCCAGAGCGGGCCGAGGAAGGTGTTGTCGATCGCGATCGGCGGCTTCACGGGCGCGTTGGCGAAGATCGCGTCGCGGCTCGCCGCCACTGCCTCGACGTCGACCAGCGCGTTGGTCGGGTTGGCGGGGCTTTCGAGATAGATGAGGGCGACGTTGCCGCTCGCCGCCTTGCCCAGCACCGCGTCGATCTCCTCGCGCGTCGCGCCGGCGGGGAAGTCGAGCCAATGCACCCCGAACCGCCCGAGGATACGCGCGATCAGCGTCTCGGTCGCGGCATAGAGCGGGCCCGAGTGGACGATGGTGTCGCCGGGCTTGACCATCGACAGGAACAGCGTGGCGATCGCCGACATGCCCGAGGAGAAGGCGAGCGCGTCCTCGGCATCCTCCCATACGCCGAGGCGATCCTCCAGGATTTCCTGGTTGGGGCCGTTGAAGCGCGAATAGACCAGGCCCTCGGCGCCGCCCGGGCGCTTGCCGGTGACGCCCTCGAAATGGCGCTTGCCCGCCGCGGCGTTGGGGAAGACGAAGGTGGAGGTCAGGAAGATCGGCGGCTTCAGCGATCCTTCCGACAGCATCGGGTCATAGCCATGGCCCATCATCATCGTCGACGGCTTGAGCCTGCGCTCGCCGATCGACTGCGCCGATGCCTTGGGCTTGCGTTGCGACTGAGCTCCGGTCAGCTCGGCTTCGGTCTTGTCCGTCATTCGTCCCTCCGATCTGACCTTGGCCCTAGCCGAAACAAGTAACAGTGGAAACTATGTCAGGCCGATCAGGCTGATCTCCCGCCCATAGTCCGGCTCGCCGCGGTGGGTGGCGCGGCGATAGCTGAAGAAACGCGCGGGATCGGCATAGGTGTCGAGGCCCAGAAGCTCGACGCGGCGGATGCCGGCGGCGGCGAGGCGGTGCGCGACATAGCCTTCCAGGTCGAAGCGGGCGTGGCCGGCGTGGCCGTCGACGAAGAAGCGTTCGTTCGCAGGATCGTCGGCGACGAAGCGGTCGCGGAAGGCGAGGTCGACCTCGTAACTCGCCTGGGCGATGCAGGGGCCGACTGCGGCGGCGATCCGCTCGCGCCGCGCGCCGAGCCGCTCCATCGCAGCGATCGTCGCGTCGGTGACGCCGCCGATCGCGCCCTTCCATCCGGCATGGGCGGCGCCGATCACGCCGGCTTGCGGATCGGCGAACAGCACCGGGGCACAGTCGGCGGTGAGGATGCCGAGCAGCAGGCCCGGCCGGTCGGTGACCATCGCGTCGGCGTGCGGGCGGGCATCGTTGGGAAAGGGGGCGGTGATGGCGACCGCGTCGGGCGAATGGACCTGATGGACGGTGACGAGCTGTGCACCCGGCGACACCGCTTCCACGGCGCGGCGGCGGTTCTCGGCGATCGCCTCTCGGTCGTCGCCCGATCCCCAGCCGACGTTGAGTCCCGCCAGCACTCCAGCCGACACTCCGCCGCGGCGGCCGAGGAAGCCGTGCGCCACGTCCGCCAGCGCATCGGTGCGGATCACCTCGACCTCGTTCACAGCGCCAGCCGCATGATGTTGTCGGTGTCGATCTGATCGCCGACCGGGAAGGCATAGTCGCCGATGTGGACGAACCCGCGCTTCTCGTAGAAGCGGCGGGCGCGGTGGTTCTCCTCCCACACCGTCAGCAGCAGCGCGGCGGCGCCCTCGGCCCGCGCGGTGTCGATCGCCCAGTCCATCAGCGCGTGCGCGATGCCGGCGCCGTGGAAGTCGCTCACGACATAGAGCTGGCTGAGCTGCATCGCCCCCGGCTCGGCATCGGGCAGCCACGGCGGGTTGAGCTTGGCGTAGCCGACGATCCGCCCGCCCGCGAGCGCCAGCCGGAAGCGCGCGTTGCCGCCGTTGAGGTCGCGCAGCAGTGCGCCGTGCGGGCCGTAGGCGGTGGCGAGATAGGCCTCGGCATCCTCGGCCGAGCAGCTGTGGCCGAAGGTCTCGACCCAGATCGCCCGCGCCATCGCGTCGAGCGCCGGGCCGTCGGCTGGCGTGGCGTCACGATAGTCGATCATGCGAAACCCTCCGGTACCGGCCAGTCCGGATGGACGATCGCCAGCACCCGGAACAGCTCACCCATCGCCTCGGCCCCGACCAGCCGGTCGCGTGCCGTCGTCAGGTCCGGGCCCCCGCCGAGCGCCGCCGCGCGCGCGTCGATGCCGAGCGCGGTCAGGAAGGCGCCCTGGCTGACGGGGCCGTAGGTCCTCGCGCCTTCCGCCTGCGCCGCCTCGGCCAGCGTGGCGAAGTCGACGTGGGCGGTGAGATCGGCCTCGCCGGGCTGTTCGAACGGGTTGGCGAAACGGTGCGCCTTCACCGCCTGGAAGGTGTCGCCGATCGCCGGGCCCTCATAGCCATAGTCGATCACCAGCGCCGCGCCGCCACGCTCGGCGACCGCGCGGGCGAGCTGGCGCACCGCGGCGACGCTGGCCGGTGAGGTCTCGAGCACCGATCCGTCGGGCGCATCCTTGAGCGCGGGCGGGATGATGGCGTCGAACACGGTGTTGCCGACCACCGGCAGGAACAGCGTGTCCTGGCAGGCGACCAGCCGTTCGCGCCAGCCCTCGGCGGTCTTGACGAGCTGGCGGATCGGCAGCGCGTCGAAGAACTCGTTGGAGACGACCAGCAGCGCGCCGTCGTCGGGCACGCCGACCAGGTCGACGCACCATTCCGCCTGCGGCAGCCGCTCGGCCTGTTGCGCGCGGAGCGCGGGGCTGAACTCGACGAGATGCACCGGCGGGGCGAGGCCGGTCTTGCCCATTGCCCGCAGCGCGTCGCTCGCCAGCGTGCCGCGGCCGGGGCCGAACTCGACGTAGCGCGCCGCCGGCCGGCCGGCGCGGCTCCACAGGTCGGTGAGCCACAGGCCGATCAGCTCGCCGAACATCTGGCTGATCTCCGGCGCGGTGGTGAAGTCGCCGGCCGCGCCGAGCGGATCGCGCGTCGCATAATAATGCGCGTTCGCCGCCGCCATGTACTGCGACAGCGGGATCGGCCCCGCCAGAGTGATCGCGCGGGCGAGGCGTTCGGGGAGCAGGTCTTCGGTCACTTCGGCTACTTCGTCACCCCGGACTTGTTCCGGGGTCCACGGCGCCCCGATGTCTTCGATCGCGGTTCTTGCGGCACGGTGGATGCCGGAACAAGTCCGGCATGACGATGAGAGGCTGTCAGGCCACGCTCTCCAGCCCCACCGTCGCCTCGACCCGCAGGCGGCGGCGCTTGGCGGTGGCGATCAGGTAGAGGCCGCCCGCGATCATCGGCAGCGTCAGCAGCTGCCCCATGTGCAGCCCGGCATGGGCGAAGATCGTGCCGGCGAACTGCTCGTCGGGCTCGCGGAAGAATTCGACGACGAAGCGCGACAGGCCATAGCCGAGCAGGAAGGTGCCGACGAGCTTGCCTGGCTGGTAGCGGGCGTCGGTGCGCCAGAACAGGAACCACAGCACCGCGAACAGCACGATCCCCTCCAGACCTGCCTCGTAGAGCTGGCTCGGATGGCGGGCGACGTCGTCGCCGGTGCGCGGGAAGATGATCGCCCAGGGCACGTCCGCGGGCTTGCCCCACAGCTCGCCGTTCACGAAGTTGGCGAGCCGGCCGAAGAACAGCCCGAAGGGCGCGCAGCAGGCGACATAGTCGTGGATGCGCAGCCAGTTGAGCTTGTGCTGCCGCGCCATCACGATGATCGCGATCGTCGTGCCGATCACGCCGCCGTGGAACGACATGCCGCCGTCCCATAATCTCAGGATGCTGAGCGAGGTCAGCAGCTGCGGCGCATAGAAGATCGCATAGCCCAGCCGTCCGCCGAGGATGATGCCCAGCGTCGCGTAGAAGACGAGATCGTCGGCATGGCGCCGCGCCATCGGCGCGCCCGGCTGGGCGAGCAGGCGCAGCAGATACCACCAGCCGATCAGGATGCCGGCGATATAGGCCAGCGAATACCATTTGAGATCGAAGAAGCCGAGGTGCAGCGCGACCGGATCGAGGTGCAGATCCTCGTAGCGGATGTGCCGGCCGGCGGCGGCGAGTATCGACAGCAAGACAGGCTCTCCGAGAACGGTGACGCGCTCTCACTAGGGTCCAGACCCATAACCGGCAATGCCCTGGATCGCCCGGAGAGGCGCGCTGGCAAGGAGCGCAGCGCAGACGCGTAGCTGAAGCTACGCGCAAGCAAGCGACGCAGACCAGCGCGCCTCTCCGGGCGACCGCTTCGCGGCGGGCGGATTTTGGCGCATGGCGTCGTCGTTCGTCAGTCACGATGCTATCAGCATCGCTCCTTCCTCGCTCCTAGCCCTGCACCAAAATCCGCTCCGTCCAGGGCGTTGCCGGTTATGGGTCTGGACCCTAGCGGCCGGCGCGGCGTCGCGATAGAGCGGAGCGGATGAAGGCGAGCATCCCATGGACCGACGGACGCTGCTGATCGGCGGCGGCGCCGCGGCCGGGCTGGTGGTCGCCTATGCGCTGTGGCCGCGCACGCATGTCGTCAACCTGCCGGCGGCCGAGGGCGAGACGGTGTTCGCCGGCTGGATCAAGATCGGCGCCGACGGCCATGTCACCGTCGCCGTGCCGCAATGCGAGCACGGGCAAGGCGTCTATACCGCGCTGCCTCAGATCGTCGCGGACGAGCTGGGAGCCGATTGGCGGACGGTGGGAGTCGAGGCGGCGCCCGAGAACGGCCTCTACGCCAATCCGCTTGCCGCCGAGGCGCTGTTCGGGCTGGATACCGGCTGGCGGCACCTGCTCGACGGCGAGGCGCCGATGCTGACCGCCGGGTCGAGCTCAGTCCGCCAGTTCGAAGCGCCGCTCCGCCGGGCCGGGGCCGTCGCGCGCGCGCTGCTGATGAAGGCGGCGGCGCGGCGCTGGGACGCCGACTGGCGGACGCTGCGCACTGAAGCGGGCTTCGTCGTACACGGCAAGGAGCGGCTGCGGTTCGGTGAGCTGGCGGCGGAGGCTGCGCGCGAAAGCCTGCCGGGCGACATCCCGCCCCGCGACGGCCAGGCCCGGCTCGCCGGTACGCCTGCCCCGCGGCTCGACGCGCCGGCCAAGGTCGACGGCTCGGCCAGTTTCGCGGGCGACGTCCGCCTGCCCGGCATGGTGTTCGCCGCCGTCCGTCACGGGCCGGTCGGCGACAGCCGGCTGGTGCGCGTCGATCGCAAGGGCGCCGAGCGCGTGCCGGGGATGCTCCACATCGTCGAGCATGAGCGCTGGGCGGCGGCGGTCGCGAACACCTGGTGGGCGGCCAATCGCGCGCTGGAGGCGATCGATCCGCGCTTCGAGACGCCGATGCCGCTCGTCGATGACGCCGCGATCGACCGCGCGCTGGCAGAGGCGCTGGCCCGTCCCGGCGAGCGCGTCGCGCGCGAGGGCGATCTCGCTGCCGTGTTCAGCAACGCGCACGTGGTGAGCGCCGACTATCATGTCGGCACCGGCCTCCACGCCGCGATCGAGCCGGTCACCGCCACCGCCAGCTATGAGGACGGCAAGCTGATCCTCTACGCCGCCACCCAGGCGCCGCAGGCGACGCGCGCCGCGGCGGCGCGGGCGATCGGCATCTCCCCCGAGCGCGTGGTGCTGCACCCGATGATGGCCGGCGGCTCGTTCGGCGCGAACCTGGAGAGCGAGGCAGCGGCACAGGCGGCGCTGCTCACCCGCCGGCTCGGCAAGCCGGTCCAGCTCACCTGGTCGCGCGCGGAGAGCCTGATGCGCCCGCCGCCGCGCCCGCCCGCGCGCCTCAGGATGCTGGCGCGGCTGGGGGCGGAGGGGAGCATTCTCGGCTGGCAGGCGGCGGTCGCCACCCCTTCGCTCGGCCATGAGCTGGCAGCGCGGCTCGGCGGCGCCGGGTCGATCGCGCGGGCGCTGCACGAGCCGGGCGATGCGGTCGCGGTGGACGGTGCGGCGCCTGCCTACCGGATCGGGGCCTGGGCGGTCGACCACCACCCGGCCGAGATCGGCATCCCCGCCGGCTGGTGGCGCTCCGGCGCGCATTTCGCGACCTGCTTCGCGAGCGAGAGCTTCATCGACGAGCTCGCCAATGCCGCCGGTACCGAGCCGCTCTCCTACCGCATCTCCATGCTGGGCGCCGAGCCGCGGCTGGCGCGGTGCCTCACCACCATCGCCTCGCTCGGCGGCTGGCAGGGCGGGGTGCCGGGCAGCGGACAGGGCGTCGCCTGTCACCGCTTCCGCGACAGCCGCATCGCGCTGATGGTCGAGGCCGGGATGGACGGCGGCCGGCCGCGCGTCGACCGCATGGTCGCGGCGGTCGACTGCGGGCGGGTGATCAATCCCGAGCTGGTGCTGCAGGCGATCGAGGGGGGGCTGATCTTCGGCCTCGCCGCCGCGACCGGCGCGTCGACCGGCTACACCGAAGGCCGCGCCGATGCGCGCAGCTTCCGCGACCTCGACCTGCCGCGCCTCGCCGACACGCCGGACATCACCGTCGAGCTGATCGAGAGCGACGCCGAGCCGGGCGGGGTGAGCGAGCTCGGCGTGCCGGTGGTGGCGCCGGCGCTGGCCAATGCGATCGCGTCGCTTTCCGGCAACCGGCGCAGAAGGCTGCCGCTGTGACGTCGCGGGCCAAGGTCGGCGTGCTGCTGATCAACCTCGGCACGCCCGACGCCGCCGAGGCCGGGGCGGTGCGGCGCTATCTCGCCGAGTTCCTGTCGGATCCGCGCGTGATCGAGATCCCCATGCCGCTGTGGCGGCCGATCCTGCACGGCGTGATCCTGCGCACCCGCCCGCGCAAGTCGGCCCATGCCTATGCCCAGGTATGGACCGAGGCGGGCTCGCCGCTCGCGACGATCACAGCCGAGCAGGCGGCGGCGCTGGACGGTGCGTTCGGCGAGGGGGTGATCGTCGACTGGGCGATGCGCTATGGCCGCCCGGCCATCGCCGACCAGATCGTGACCCTCAAGGCCGCGGGCTGCGAGCGCATCCTGCTCGCGCCGCTTTATCCGCAATATTGCGCCGCGACGACCGCGACGGCCAACGACCGGGCCTTCGCGGCATTGGCGAAGATGCGTTGGCAGCCGGCGGTGCGGACATTGCCGCCCTATTACGACGATCCCGGCTATATCGAAGCGCTCGGGGCGTCGGTGAAGGCGTCGCTCGCGCGTCTCGATTTCGTGCCGGAGGCGATCGTCGCCAGCTTTCACGGCATGCCGCAGCGCACGCGCGAGCTCGGTGATCCCTATCATGATCACTGCCGGGAAACGGCGCGCCTGTTGTCGGAGGCGCTCGGCCGTGAGCTGATCGTCGCCTTCCAGTCCCGCTTCGGTCGCGCGAAATGGCTGGAGCCGGCCACCGACGCGACGCTTGCCGCGCTCCCGGGCAAAGGCATGCGCAGGGTCGCGGTGGTCGCGCCAGGCTTTGCCGCCGATTGCATCGAGACGCTGGAGGAGCTGGCGATCCGCGGGCGCGAGACTTTCCTCGCCGCGGGCGGAACCGACTTCGCCTATCTGCCTTGTCTCAATGCCGGCCGCGAAGGTGTCGCAATGCTGCGCCATCTGCTCGCGCGCGAGCTTGCGGGGTGGATCGACGCCGCCTAGCGTCGGGGTCCGTCGGTAAGGAGAGGAATGCATGGCACGGGTAGCGATCGTCACGGGTGGCACGCGCGGAATTGGCGAGGCGATCAGCATCGCGCTCAAGGATCAGGGCATGACCGTCGCCGCCAACTATGCCGGTAACGAGCAGCGCGCGCGGGAGTTCAGCGATCGCACCGGCATCGCCGCATTCAAATGGGACGTCGCCGACTATGACGCGTGCCAGGAGGGCGTGAAGCGGATCGAGGCCGAGCTCGGCCCGGTCGACGTAGTGGTCAACAATGCCGGCATCACCCGCGACGCGACCATCCTCAAGATGACCTACGAGATGTGGGACGAGGTGATGCGCACCAACCTCGGCGGCTGCTTCAACATGGCGAAGGCGGTGTTCCCCGGCATGCGCGAGCGGAAGTGGGGGCGCATCGTCAACATCGGCTCGATCAACGGCCAGGCCGGGCAGTATGGCCAGGTCAACTATGCCGCCGCCAAGTCGGGCATCCACGGCTTCACCAAGGCGCTGGCGCAGGAGGGCGCGCGCTTCGGCGTGACGGTGAACGCGATCGCGCCGGGCTATATCGACACCGACATGGTGGCGGCGGTGCCGGCCGACGTGCTCGAGAAGATCGTGGCGAAGATCCCGGTCGGGCGCCTCGGCCAGGCGCACGAGATCGCACGGGGCGTCACCTTCCTGTGCTCGGAGGATGGCGGATTCGTGACCGGATCGACGCTGAGTATCAATGGCGGGCAGCATATGTACTGACCGGCGCGCTCGCTTTGGCGAGGCGTGGAGAAGAAAAAGAAGATTTGGTTCACGCGGAGACGCGGAGGACGCGGAGGTGTCTCGCCTGTGACGTCCGTCTCGCGTCAGCGAGACCTTTCAACCTGTAGCAAGCGACAAGCGTGAAAGCCGCTGGCGCGGCTGAGCGCGCGGAAAGCGACGTAACCTCCGCGTCCTCCGCGTCTCCGCGTGAACCAAATCTCCTTCTTCACGCCATCGCGTGAACCAAACGAACTGAGGGGCCGGCTCCCTGGAGGAAGCCGGCCCCTCGCCCCGATACGCTACGCGGGGGTACTGACTACCGATTAACGGCAGTAATGCGGGCGATCCGAGCGATCGATCGCGCGGCCGGCCACGGCACCGACACCCGCGCCAAGGATGGTGCCGAGCGTCCGGTCGCCGCCGCGGCCGGCGAGGGCGTTGCCCGCCAGGCCGCCGGCGATCGCGCCGACGATCGTGCCGCCGTCACCGTCGCGGCACTTCTCGCGCGCCCGGTAGGAACGGTAATTGTAGTCGCGGCCGCGATAGTTGCGGTAGCCGCGGTCATAGCCATAGCCATCGTAATGGCGGCCGTATCCGTAGCCGCGGTCGTAGCGCTGCGCCATCGCGGGCGCCGGGACCAGGCTCACGGCACCCATCGCGAACGCGGCGCCGGCGAGCATCAGCTTGTTGAACATCGTTTATCTCCTCGCGCTTTGGTGCCGGCGCCGGTGCGATTCGAACCGCCGTCGACAAACACGTGATTCGCACAACCGGCTTGAGCCGTTCCTGAATCCGTTGGTTATCCGGCGTTCAGCCGGGCCCTTCCGCTCGGGCTCCGCTTCGGGCACAGCGGCAGGTGTGCGCTTCCTCCGCGTGATCCTCGCCGTGCTGCTGCTCTGCCCGACCTGGTCGGGCGAGGAGCGATTGCCGCTCTATCGCGGCACGCCGACGGTGAGGACGCGACCGGTGACGCTCGGCCCCGGCGACCCGCAGCGGGTGGGCGCGCTGGTCTTCCTCGGCGGGCTCCAGTTTCTGAGCGGCGATCCTGCGTTCGGCGGCTTCTCGTCGATGACGGTCGAGGGTGATCGCTTCACCCTGCTGTCGGACGGCGGCCTGATATTCGGCTTCCGCATGGTTCCCCCGATGCAGCCGCATGATCCCTGGTTTGGGGTACTGCCGGACGGGCCCCGCACCGGCTGGCGCAAGCTCGACCGCGACAGCGAATCGATGGTGCGCGATCCCGCGACCGGCCGCATCTGGGTGGGATTCGAGCGCTTCAACATGATCTGGCGCTACGCTCCCGGCTTCGCGCGGGCGGACGGCTCCGCCGCGCCGCCGGCAATGCGCGACTGGCCGCTCAACAGCGGTGCCGAGGCGATGGTGCGGCTGCGCAAGGGCGGTTTCCTGGTCTTCTCCGAAGGCGAGAAGGCGCCCGGCGGCGGCAAGGTGGTGCTGCGCTTCCTCGGCGATCCGGTGGAGGCGCCGCGGCATGGCTTCGCCTTCGCCTATCTACCGCCCGAACGGTACAAGCCGGTCGATGCCGCCGAACTGCCCGACGGCCGGCTGCTGGTGCTCAATCGGCGGTTCACGCTCGGGACCGGCTTCGTCAACAAGCTGACGCTCGTCGATACGCGTGGGGTCAAGCCGGGCCAGCGGGTGCAGGGGCAGGTGATCGCGTCGCTCGAATCGCCGCTGATCCACGACAATTTCGAAGGGATCGCCCTCACCCGCGAAGGCGGCGCGACGATCGTCTGGCTGGTGTCCGACGACAACACGTCGTGGTTCCAGCGTACGCTGCTGCTCAAATTCCGGCTTGATCTCCCCATACGCGAACGGCCCGCCTCCCCGGAGGGAAGCAGGCCGGTCTCGCCACAGGCGAAAGCGGATTAGGCCGCGGCGGTCTCGCCCAGCTTCTTGCGGACGTCGCGCTTCAGGCGGCGCGCGCGCAGCGACAGGTCCTCATCGCGGGTCTTGAGCAGCCAGTTGTCGAGGCCGCCGACATGCTCGACCGAACGCAGGCCATGCGTCGACACGCGCAGCCGCACGCTGGTGCCCAGCGCGTCGCTGATCAGCGTCACATTCTGCAGATTGGGCAGAAAGGTGCGCTTGGTCTTGTTGTTGGCGTGGGAAACATTGTTGCCCACCTGCCGGCCCTTGCCGGTCAGCTCGCAAATGCGCGACATTGTGCTCGTTCCTGAGTTTCGGCCCGACCCCAAGGGATCATGCCCGGAAAGGCGGCGCACGTAGCGGGAGACGGCCCGCCAGTCAACCGATTCAGCCGGTCGCCGCCGATTCAGCGTGCAACCTCATCCGCCGCCGGTGCGTTATTACGCGAACGAACCGAATTTCGGGAGACTAAGGATGCGGACGCTTCTCGCCCTGATCGGCCTCGCCGTGGTGGTGCTGATCGTGCTGATGGCGCTGGGGCTGGTCAGCATCGACCAGACCCGTCAGGCGAGCCTGCCCAAAATCAACGTCGAGGGCGGCCAGGCGCCCGAGTTCAAGGCCGACGTCGGCAGCGTCAACGTCGGCACCGTCAACAAGACGGTCGCACTGCCGACGATCAATGTCGAGAAGGCGGGCAACACCGCCGCGGCGCAGTGAGCGCGGGCCGGATCGTCGCCGCGCTGCTGCTGCCGCCGCTCGGCGTCTATCTTGCGCGCGGGGCCGATAACCGTTTCCTGATCGCCTGCCTGTTGACCCTGCTCGCCTTCGTGCCCGGCGTGATCTTCGCGCTGTGGACGGTGCTGCGGTCCGGGCCGGCGATCGGCGAACCTTCGACAAGCGCTGCCTGAAGCGGCTAGGGGAAGCGGGTGTTTCCGCTCCCCGACCCGATGCGCGCCGCGTTGGATGCCGCGCGCGACACCGCCGCCGCGGGCGAGGTGCCGGTCGGCGCCGCGCTGGTCCTGGACGGCCGCGTGATCGCGGTCGCCGGCAATGCGCCGCGCGGGCTCCACGATCCCACCGCCCATGCCGAGATGCGGGTGATTCGCGAGGCGGCGGCGGCGCTCGGCCGCGAGCGGCTCGAGGATTGCGACCTGTGGGTGACGCTCGAGCCCTGCGCGATGTGCGCCGGCGCGATCGCCCATGCGAGGATCGCGCGACTCTATTACGGCGCGAGCGATCCCAAGGGCGGCGCGATCGAACACGGTCCGCGCCTGTTCACCCAGCCGACGCTGCACCACCGGCCGGAGGTCTACGCCGGCATCGGCGAGGCCGAGGCGGCGGCGCTCCTGCGGAAGTTCTTCGCGGTGCGGCGTTAGGGCGGGTTCCCTTTCAATCCTCCCCCGCCAGGGGGAGGTGTCAGCTGAAGGCTGACGGAGGGGGAGGATGGCGATCCGCTATCGGTGTGCTTCCTCCCCCTCCGTCGCCTTCGGCGCCACCTCCCCCTGGCGGGGGAGGATTTGATGTCGATCGTCCCGGCCCTTACCCCTCCCGCGTGATCGGCACGATCTTGATCTCGACCCGGCGGTTGGCGGCGCGGCCTTCCTCGGTGTCGTTCGACGCGACCGGCTGGGTCTTGCCGAAGCCGCGCGTGCCGATCCGGGCGGGCTGCACGCCATGGGCCGCCAGATAGTCCGCCACCGACCGCGCGCGGCGTTCCGACAGGCCCATGTTGTACGAATCGCTGCCGGTCGAATCGGTGTGGCCGTAGACGTCGACATAGGTGCGGTCATACTGGTGCAGCACGTCCGCGACCTGGTCGAGCGTCGCGCGGAACTGCGGCTGCACGGCGTCGCTGTCATAGGCGAAGGTGATGCCCGACGGCATGTTGAGCACCAGATCGTCGCCCTGGCGGATCACCTGCACGTCGGTGCCTGCGGTGCGGCGGCGCAGCTCGCGCTCCTGATTGTCCATATAGGCGCCGACGCCCGCGCCCGCGATCGCGCCGATGCCGGCGCCGACGATCTTCTCGGTGCGGTCGCGCCGCCCGCCGACCAGGTCGCCGAGCAGATAGCCGCCCACCGCGCCCACCGCAGCGCCCAGGCCAGCCTTGGCCGGCCGCCGCTCGCCCGTCTCTGGATCGGTCACGCAGGCACTGGCAAGCGTCAGCGACGCGAGCGCGGCGCCCAGCAGAATCTTGGATCGGATCATGTCAAAACCTCCCGTTTCCGTGACGTTGGAACCCCATATTGCCGCACATTGTTCCGCCTGCGCACTGAACCCGTGCTGACGTGACGGTTGTGAAACCGTAAGCTTCGCGGCTATGGAATGAGGGAACGTCAATGCACGCGCTCCCCCCTTTTCCCTGGATCGACGTCGCGATCATCCTCGCGCTCGTCCTTCTGAACGGCGTGTTCGCAATGAGCGAGCTCGCGATCGTCTCCGCACGCAAGGCGCGGCTGGAGGCGATGGTGCGCACCGGACGCAGCGGCGCCGCCACCGCGATCCAGCTCGCCGCCGATCCCGGCCGCTTCCTGTCCACGGTGCAGATCGGCATCACGCTGATCGGCATCGTCGCCGGCGCCTATTCGGGCGCCAGCCTGGGCGAGCCCACGGCTGCCCGGATCGAGGCGCTGGGCCTCAGCCGCGAGACCGCCGCGACGATCGCCTATATCGTCGTCATCGGCCTCACCACCTTCGCCTCGCTGATCATCGGCGAGCTGGTGCCCAAGCAGTTCGCGCTCCGCTCGCCCGAGCCGATCGCGGTGCTGGTGGCGGTGCCGATGCTGTGGCTGGCGCGGGCCACGGCGCCGGTGGTGTGGCTGCTCGACAAGACCAGCGCGCTCGTCTTCCGCCTGCTCGGTCTGCGCCGCGAATCCGAGGATCACGTGACTGCCGAGGAGCTGCACCTGATCGTCGCCGAGGCCTCGCGCTCGGGCGTGATCGAGGAGCATGAGCGCTCGATCATCTCCGGCGTCGTCCGCCTCGCCGACCGGCCGGTGCGCGAGGTGATGACGCCGCGCACCGACGTCGACTGGCTCGACGTCGACCTGGACGAGATCGGCGTGCGCAACGCGCTGCTGGCGACGCCGCGCACCCGCCTGCCGGTGGCGGAGGGCTCGATCGACGCGGTGATCGGCGTGGTCGAGGCGCGCTCGGTTGCGGTGGCGCTGATCGAGGGCAGGCCGCTCGACCTGCGCGTGCTGATGAAGCCGGCGCCGGTGCTGCCCGACCAGGTCGACGCGATGGACGCGCTCGGCGTGCTCCGCCGCGCCGAGGTGCCGATGGGCCTGGTCCACGACGAATACGGCCATTTCGAGGGCGTGGTGACGCCCAACGACCTGCTCGCCGCGATCGCCGGCGGCTTCGCCTCGGACGTCGAGCCGGGCGAGGAGCCGGCAGTGGTGGTGCGCGAGGACGGCTCGTTCCTGATCGCCGGCAGCGTCTCCGCCGACCGCCTCGCCGAGCGGCTCGACATGACGCTCGACGAGGACCGCGACTATGCGACCGTCGCCGGCCTGGCGCTGGCGGTGCTCAAGCATCTGCCCAAGGAGGGCGAGAGCTTCGTCGAACAGGGCTGGCGCTTCGAGATCGTCGACATGGACGGGCACAAGATCGACAAGCTGCTGGTGAGCCGGGTGGAGTGAGGGCGGCTGTTGGCGTCAACTGGCGGTATTCGTATCGTTGAATGCCTTTAGTGAATGCATTCGATTGAACGCACAAAATCCCCCTGCTTCAGCAAGAGGGCCTGATCGCCTTTTCTACAGTTTTGGGACCGCGGCGCCGGTTGTTGTATGATTAGGCCGTTCGACCGCTCAACGATAATGATGGGATAGTTGCCGGCCCCGTCTGCGCCCATCCCGAACCCTTTGACCACTCCCACTTCACGCTCAACCGGCAGCTCCCACTGCGCCAATAAGTGCCTGATTCCAAATGCTACGGCAACGATAATGCCTATCGCCAACAGCAAGGCCAAGCCTTCTCGCTGCAACCACCAGATCCGATAGTGAAGCCCATTCATGTGACGTGGTTAGCACCTTGGCGATACTTGCCGCTGTTGCATGGTGAACCGAGTCAAAGCTTCCCGAACGCCGCCTCGAATCCGTCGCGATCGTCGCGCGCCAGATAGCCTGCCTGCTCGATCCACCGGTCGCGCTCCAGTCGGCCCTTGAACGTGCCGAGCTGGGCGTCGAGGTCGGCCGCCTGTTCGGGCGTGAGCGCGGCGATCTGCGCATAGCTGGTGATGCCGAGCTCG
Organism: Sphingomonas sp. SRI_018; assembly: GCF_057586275.1. NCBI lineage: Bacteria > Pseudomonadati > Pseudomonadota > Alphaproteobacteria > Sphingomonadales > Sphingomonadaceae > Sphingomonas > Sphingomonas sp. SRI_018. The sequence continues at coordinate 721,536 of NZ_JBYCZO010000002.1, forward strand.
TTCAGCCGCGCCGCCAGCTTCGGACCTACGCCCTTCATCCGCGTGAAGTCATCCGCGCCCGCGGGCGCCGGCGGAACCGCCGGTGCCGGTGGGGGAGGGGGCGTTGCGAGGTCGGTCGCCATCGCCGCCGGCGCCGCTTCGAACGGCGCCGCGGCGGCGACCGGCGTGTCGGCCAGCGGCGGCGGCGGCGCGACCGGAGGCGGCGCCGTCTCGGTCGCCTGGCCGGGCTCGGGATGGACCGTCTGCCGGCTCCTGGCGAGCTCGGCCTCGATGCGCTTGCGCTGGAGGCGGAGCTTGCGGCCCCACCAGATCGCCGCGAGCACGGTGACTATCGCGATGGCGACGAGGACGAGCGTGGTGATCGTCATCCCCTGCATCTTGTCCGCCGCGCCCGCGACCGGCGTGCCCTTTTCTTCCATGACGTCCACTCCCGAACGATTGGCGCGGAGCCTAATCGTTCGGGAGCGGCGCCGTCCAGCCGCTTCAGTTGCGGCTTGAGACCGCCTGCCCGCCCTTGTCGGCGAGTTCGGCGAGTTTCACGAACTCCTGCCGCCAATAGCCGCCGCTGTCACCGGCGAGCCGCCGGATGTCGGCATAGCCGTAGCTGCCGAGATACTTGTCGCCCCTGAGCTTCTGCCCGAAGGCGGCGACCGCGGTCGCGAACGCCATGTCGCCGGATGGCTCGCCGGCGGTGCGCAGCAGCGACGCCGGCACCGGCCGGCTGATCTCGCGCGAGGTGGTGCCGTCCGGCGCCTTGTAGCGCAGCTTGACGTAACAGAGCTCGCTGCCGGTCGAGGCGCCGGGCGCCCGCCGGTTGGCCTCGTAGCGCCGCTCCGGCGTCCAGCCCTTCGCCCCCGCCGGCACGATCTCGTAGAGCGCGGTCACCTGATGCCCGGCGCCGATGTCGCCGGCATCGACCGCGTCGTTGGTGAAGTCCTCCTCGGCCAGCGCGCGGTTCTCATAGCCGATCAGCCGGTACTGGCTGACCTGGGCGGGATTGAACTCGACCTGCACCTTCACGTCCTTGGCAATGGTGACGAGCGTCGCGCTGAGCTCCTCGTCGAGCACCTTCCGCGCCTCCATCGCGCTGTCGATATAGGCGTAGTTGCCGTTGCCGACGTCGGCGATGCGTTCCATCATCGCCTCGTTGTAGTTGCCTTCGCCGAAGCCGAGCGTGGTGAGGGTGATGCCATCGTCGCGGTTTGTCTTGACCAGCGCCTCGAGCTGCTTGTTGTCGCTGACGCCGACGTTGAAGTCGCCGTCGGTGGCGAGGAAGATGCGGTTGATGCCGCCCTTGCGGAAGTTCGCCCGCGCGATGCTGTAGGCGAGCTGGATGCCCTCCGCTCCCGCGGTCGAGCCGCCGGCCGAGAGGCAGTCGATCGCGGCCTTGACGTAATCCTTGCTGCTGGTCGGCTCGAGCACCACGCCGGCGGCACCCGCATAGACCACGATCGCGACCCGGTCGTCGGGCCGGAGCTGGTCGGCGAGCCCGGCGAGCGCGGTCTTGACCAGCGGCAGCTTGTCCGGCTGGTCCATCGATCCCGACACGTCGACCAGGAACACGAGGTTCGCCGGCGGCCGCGTGGTCATGTCGACGTCATAGCCCCTGAGGCCGATCCTCAGGAGGCGCGTGTCGGCGTTCCACGGCGTGCGCGCGACGTCGGTGGTGACGCTGAACGGCGCGGCGCGGTCGCCCGGCCGCGGATAATCGTAACGGAAATAGTTGATCATCTCCTCGGTCCGGACCGCCTCGGCCGGCACCGGCTGGCCCTGCGTCAGGAAACGGCGGACATTGGCGTAGGCGCCGGTGTCGACGTCGACCGAGAAGGTCGAGACGGGTGCCTGCGCGACGTCCTGGATCGAGGCGACCACGCGGCCGTCATAGCGTTCGGTATTGCCGTAGGCGCCATAGGGCGGCGGTGCGTAGCCGCGTTTCATCCGGGGGGCCATCGGCGCGCTATGCGATCCCGTGACGACCACCTCCTGCGACATCATCGGGCTGACCGCCATCGCTGGCGGCGGCGGTGGAGGGGGCGGGGGAGGCGCGACGGTGCCGCGCGGTTGCGGTGCATAGACCGGGATCGGATGAGGCACGGTGCGGTCGCCCATCCGACAGCGCACCGGTGAGGACTGGGGCGGCAGCGGCAGGATCCGCTTCTCCAACGGAGATTGCGGAACCGGCGACGGCGCGGCGGAGGTGAGGAGGACGGCGCAGAGCGCCAGCGAGGACACGGCTTGGACACGCATCGGCATCACTCCCTCAGTGATGATGATATGTTGTCACCTGACCAACATGCGTGCAAGCGTGCCATTCGCGCGATGAGCGGTGGATGAATGGGACACTCAAGCTCCTCCCCGGCACGGGGAGGGGGGCCGCGCCCGAAGGGCGTGGTGGAGGGGCCCTCGCCGAGCGAATCCGTGGCGGTGGCCCCCCTCCACCAAGCCGCTTCGCGTCTTGGTCCCCTCCCCGTGCCAGGGAGGAGCTTGGGAGGTTATTCCCCCTTTTCCCGCGCCACTTCGCGCCAGCCGATGTCACGGCGGCAGAAGCCGGTGGGGAAGTCGATCGCGTCGACCGCGCGATAGGCGGCCGCCTGCGCCTCGGCGACGCTCGAACCGAGCGCCGTCACCGCCAGCACACGGCCCCCGGCCGCGGTGAGCTTGCCGCCCGCCAGCCTGGTGCCGGCGTGGAAGACCTTCGCTCCCTCCGCCTCGGCAGCGTCGATCCCGCCGATCGTGCCGCCGGTCTCCGGCATCCCCGGATAGCCCTGCGCCGCCATCACCACCGTCATCGCCACCTCGTCGCGCCACGTGGCGTCATGCTCGGCCAGGGTGCCGTCGTCGGTGGCGATCATCAGCTCGAGCAGGTCGCTCTCCAGCCGCAGCATCAGCGCCTCGCATTCGGGATCGCCGAAGCGGACGTTGTATTCGATCAGCTTGGGCCCCTCGGCCGTCAGCATCAGCCCGGCATAGAGCACGCCCTGGAACGGCGTCCCCACCCGCGCCAGCGCCTCGATCGTCGGCCGCACGATCTCCTCGATCGCGCGCGCCTCCAGCTCGGGCGTCAGCACCCGCGCCGGCGAATAGGCGCCCATGCCGCCGGTGTTCGGCCCGACGTCGCCGTCGCCGACGCGCTTGTGGTCCTGGGCATTGCCGAACGGCATCAGATGGGCGCCGTCGGTCAGCACGAACAGGCTCGCCTCCTCGCCGGTCAGGAACTCCTCGATCACCGCCTCGGCGCCCGGTCCGGTGAACAGCGCGGCCAGCGCGGCATCGGCCTCTTCGGCGGTGGTGGCGATCGTCACGCCCTTGCCCGCCGCGAGCCCGTCCGCCTTGATCACCACCGGCAGCCCGAACTCGCCCACCACCGCACGTGCGCCGTCGAGCGCATGGACCCGCTCGTAGCGCGCGGTCGGGATGCCCTCGCGCGCGCAGAGGTCCTTGGTGAAGCCCTTCGACCCTTCGAGCTGCGCCGCCGCCTTGCTCGGTCCGAACACGCCGACCCCGATCGTGCGCAGATTGTCGGCGAGCCCGTCGACCAGCGGCGCCTCCGGCCCGATCACGACGAAGCCGATATGCTCGCGGCGGCAGAAGTCGATCACCGCGCGGTGGTCGGCTATGTTGAGCTCGACCAGCTCGGCGTGTTCGGCGATCCCCGGATTGCCGGGCGCGGCGAACAGTTTCGTGAGCCGCGGCGATTGCGCCAGCTTCCACGCGAGCGCATGTTCGCGGCCTCCCGAGCCGACCAGCAGGACATTCATGGCCGACCCTTTCGACGACGACTTCAACACCGGCCGGCTGGTAGCCGAGCCCGCGCCCGGCAGCAACGCGCCTGAACTCACCGTCAGCGAATTGTCGGGCCGGCTGAAGCGCGTGGTCGAGGGTGAGTTCGGCCATGTCCGCCTGCGCGGCGAGATCTCGGGCTACAAGCGCGCCTCGTCGGGCCACGTCTATCTCTGCCTCAAGGACGAGAGCGCGGTGATCGACGGCGTGATGTGGCGCGGCTCGGCGGCGGCGCTGCCCTTCACGCCCGCCGACGGCGTCGAGGTGGTCGCGACCGGCAAGCTCACCACCTATCCCGGCCGCTCCAAATACCAGATCGTGATCGAGCGGATGGAGCTCGCCGGCGAAGGCGCGCTGATGCAGCTGCTCGAGAAGCTCAAGGCGAAGCTGGCCGGGGAGGGGCTGTTCGATCCGGCACGCAAGCAGCCGCTGCCGTTCATGCCGCGCGTGATCGGCGTCGTCACCTCGCCGACCGGCGCGGTGATCCGCGACATCCTCCACCGGCTCGAGGACCGCTGCCCGACCCATGTCGTGGTGTGGCCGGTCAAGGTGCAGGGCGAGGGCGCCGCGGCCGAGGTGGCGGCGGCGGTGCGCGGCTTCGACGCGCTGGCGCCGGGCGGGGCGGTGCCGCGCCCCGACCTGGTCATCGTCGCGCGCGGCGGCGGCTCGATCGAGGACCTCTGGGCGTTCAACGAGGAGGTGGTGGTGCGCGCCATCGCCGCCTGCTCGATCCCGATCATCTCCGCGGTCGGGCACGAGACCGACACCAGCCTGTCCGACCATGCCGCGGATCTGCGCGCGCCCACACCGACCGCCGCCGCCGAGATCGCGGTGCCGGTCAAGGCCGAGCTCGCGCATGGCATCGCCACGCTGGGCCTGCGTGCGGAGCGCTGTGCGCGGCGCTATCACGAGCGCGCGGGCGAGCGGCTCCAGGCGCTGGTCCGCGTGCTGCCGCGCCGCGACGCGCTGCTCGGCCCGCAGCGGCAGAAGGCCGACGATCTCGGCGCGCGCCTCGATCTCGCGCTCGAACGGCGCCTGGTCCGCGCCCGCCGCGAGCTCGATCGCGCCGGCGGGGCGCTGCGCCCGTCGATGCTGGCCAACCGCCTCTCCGCCGCCAAGGCGCGACTGGAGGCCGCAAGCCGTCTTCTCGACGCCGCGCATCCCGACAAGCCGCTCGAACGCGGCTATGCCTGGGTCGCGGCGCGGCCCAGCGGCAAGGTGGTGACGAGCGCCGAAGCCGCGCGCGGGGCCGGCGCGCTCACGCTCCATTTCAAGGACGGCACCGTCGACGCGCGGGTTGAGCGCGCGGGCGCGAAACCCTATCCTGCCGCCAAACCCGAGCAGCCGAACCTGCTCTGAATTGAACAAGGCGAACCGATGCTGATGTCCAACACCGCGCGCACGGCGCGGCTCCACTATATGGCCAATGGCTTCCGCGTGCTGGCCCCCGGCGACCACGTGATCTGCGCGGTCAGCGGCGCGAAGATTCCGCTCGATGAGCTGCGCTACTGGAGCGTCGCGCGGCAGGAGCCCTACGCCAGCGCCAAGATCGCCAGCGAGACGCTCGCTCCGTGAGGCGAACCGCGGGCGGGGGAGTGGCGGCCGCCGCGGTGATCGCGCTCGCCGGCTGCGTCTCGCCGTCCGCGCCCACGCCCTCCTCGGCGCCGCCGGCAGCTGCTCCCGCGGCCAACATCACGCCTCGTGCGCAGCCTTTGCCGCCGAGCGACTTCGTCCTCGACGGTGCGACGATCCAGGGCGGCATCCTGCGCGGCACCGTGCCGATGGGTACGACCGCGCTGAATTTCGACGGCGCGCCGGTCCCGTTCGCGCCGGACGGCAGGTTCCTGATCGCCTTCGACCGTGACGCCGGCCCCAGCGCCTCGCTTGCCGCCACTCGCTCCGACGGCTCGGTCGTCACGCGCGCGCTCGCCGTTGCGCCGCGCGACTGGCAGATCGAGCGGTTGAACCGGCTCCCGCGCTTCCCCCAGCCGAGCGCGGAATTCGCCCGCCGCCGCCCCGCCGAGCTCGCCCAGATCGCCGCGGCGCGCGACAGGCAGACCGATGCCCAGGGCTGGCGCCAGCAATTCATCTGGCCGGCGACCGGCCGCATCTCCGGCCGCTTCGGCAGCCAGCGCATCTACAAGGGCGAACCCGGCGCCTATCATTCCGGCGTCGACGTCGCGAAGCCTGAAGGCGCGGTGGTGGCGGCGCCCGCCGACGGCGTGGTGATCCTGGCGGCCGATCACCCCTTCACGCTGGAGGGCAACCTGCTGATGATCGACCACGGCATGGGCCTCAACAGCGCTTTCCTGCACCTCAGCCGCATCGACGTGCGTGTCGGCGACCACGTCCGCCAGGGCCAGCCGATCGGGCGCGTCGGCCACACCGGCCGTGCCACCGGTCCGCATCTCCATTGGGGGATGAAGTGGCGGGACGCGCGGATTGACCCGCTGCTGGTCGCGGGGCCGATGCCGGCCGGAAACTGACCCGACGTAATATTGCTGCTGTCGCTGGCGCTCGCACGACACAATGATGCACTGCGGAAACCCTGGTGCGATTCTCTGTGTTATTTTGGCTACAGTCCCCTTGAAAAGGCGCGGTTTTGCGTGCGTCTCAGCTTTACAGCGGATGAACGAAGTTTAGACCTCCGCGCATGTCCTTCGCGCAGCTGCGTTGTGCGCCGCGCGAAAGATCACAATCGGCCTTGGGGGCGGCACAGCCGAACGGGCCAAGATGCGAGGGATAATTTCGTGACCAGCAACACCTATTTCAAGCGCAAGTCGCTGTTCGGCGGCGCTGCCCTGCCGGCGCTCGCCTTGCTCGGCGCCGGCATGTATGCGGTGCCGGCATTCGCTCAGGATACCGCTGCGAGCACCACGGTCGCACAAGACCAGGCCGAGCAGTCGACCGGCGAGGACATCGTCATCACCGGCTCGATCCTGTCGAATGCCGTCCCGTCGCCGGTGACCAGCCTCACCATCGAGAACCTCGATCAGCGCGGCATCAGCACGATCCAGGAGAGCATCCAGCGTCTCGCGGCCAACAACGGCCCGGCGCTGACCAACTCCTTCACCGCCAACGGCGCGTTCGCGGCCGGTGCTTCGGCCGTGTCGCTGCGCGGCCTCACCACCAACTCGACGCTGGTGCTGTTCGACGGCATGCGCGCGGCCTATTATCCGCTGGCTGACGACGGCACCCGCAACTTCGTCGACCTGAACACGATTCCCGACGACATCGTCGAGAAGATCGACATCCTGCGCGACGGCGCGTCCTCGACCTACGGCGCCGACGCGATCGCGGGCGTGGTCAACATCATCACCAAGAAGAACGTCCAGGGCATCAGCGGCCGCGCGGAAGCGGGCATCTCCGATCGCGGCGACGCGGCGCAGTATCGCCTGTCGCTGACCGCCGGCTTCGGCGATCTCGATAAGAACGGCATCAACGCCTATGTCAGCGGCTTCTACTACAAGCAGGAGATGCTGAAGAACGCCGATCGTCCGTATCCGTTCGACACGGACGATTTCTCGCGAGTCTGTCACGACGATACCTGCGGCGTTAACGGCATCATCAACGGTGTTCAGTCCGACGGCGTGATGAGCGGCTTCGGCATCGCGACGCCGTTCATCGTCCGTCCGCGCAATCCGGTCACCGGCGGCGCCATTCCCGGCGTTTCCTCGCGCTATCAGCTGCTGAACGGCTGCCAGGGTCTGCCGACCTACACCCTCAGCCCGGCGGAACTGGCGCTTCCGGGTAATGCGGCGGCGCCCGCCAACGGCGTGGTCTGTCAGGAGGATCTGACCAAGCAGTATGGCGTGATCACCCCGGAGGTTGAGCGCTTCGGCTTCTCGGCTCGCGTCACCGCCCGGGTGGGCGAGAGCAGCGAGGCCTATGCCGCGTTCAACTTCGTCCAGTCGTCGTCGTTCGACAGCTACATCCCCGCGACGATCCGCGCTAACGCGCCGGCGCCGTTCTACTATCCGCGCTACAGCACCTCGGCGAACGTTGCTTATTACGGCAACAACACGGTCCTGCAGCTGCCGGTCTATGTCTGCCCGCGCGGCACGACGGCCGCCTGCACCGCGGCCAACGGCACGCTGAACCCGAACAATCCGTTCGCGGCGCAGGGCTATACGGCGGCGATCGCCGGCCGTATCCCGAACCTGTTCGAGGAGAATTACAGCCGCACGCGGACCTATCGCGGTGCCCTCGGCATCCGCGGCCCGATCTCCGACAACTGGGATTACAACGTCAGCGCCACCGCGATGCACGTCGACCTGCTTCGTCGGTACAACGGCTATGTCTACATCCAGCACCTGCTCGATGTGATCGCCGATGGCAGCTACAACTTCGTCAATCCGTCGGCCAACAGCCAGGACGTGCTTGACTATCTCGCGCCGGAAGCGCGGGCGACCTCGACGTCGGACCTGTTCCAGGCCGACGCCAGCGTGTCGGGCAAGCTCGCCGAGCTGCCGGGCGGTCCGCTGCAGCTCGCGTTCGGCGCATCGGTCCGCTACGAAGCGGTGGATTCGCCGAGCATCAACTCGGACTTCAACGGCGGCACGGAGCGGTACTTCCGCCTCAACGGCTTCGCCATCAAGGGTGATCGTACCGTCTACTCGCTCTACAGCGAGCTCAACGCTCCGATCGTCGACATGCTGACGGTCAACCTGGCTGGCCGCTACGACCGCTATCCGAACGGCATCGACAACTTCTCGCCGAAGGCGGGCGTTATCCTCAAGCCGTTCGATCGCTTCCTGACGCTGCGCGGCACCTACTCGCGCGGCTTCCGGATCCCGAGCTTCGGCGAGGCCAATGCGACCTTCCCGACCACGGGTTACGTCACGGCCAACCCCGCCATCTATACCGACTATGTCCTGAATCAGTATGGGTGCTCGCTGGCAACGTACACGAGCTGCCCGACCTACATCACGGGCGCGTCCTACGGCGCAACGTCGATTTCCAATCCGGATCTGAAGCCGGAGAAGTCGCGGAGCTTCACCGGCGGTATCGAGATCGAGCCGGTTCGCGGCGTCAGGCTTTCGGTCGATTACTACAACATCCGGAAGACCAACGTCATCACGACCGCGAGCAACGCGGCGGCGATCGAAGCCTATTATTCCGGCCAGCCGATCCCGGAAGGCTTCGTGGTCGTCCCCGACGCGCCTGACGTCAACAACGAGACCGCCCTGCCGCGCATCGCTTTCGTGCAGTCGCCCTTCATCAATGCCAACACGATGAAGACCTCGGGTCTCGACTTCGGGCTGGATGCGGACGTGGCGCTCACGGACAACATCCGCTTCATGACCAATGCCCAGGCAACCTACATCCTCAAGCTTGAGATGAAGTTCCCGGACGGTCACGTCGAGCGCTACGACGGCACGCTCGGCAACTTCAACCTGACGGCGGGCTCCGGCACGCCGAAGTGGAAGGGCACCTGGACCTCGGCGGTCGAGATCAACCGCAACTTCACGCTGGCCGGTACGCTCAACTATTACGACGGCTATGACCTGTCGGCGATGGACCAGGGCACCGAGTATAAGGACTGCGGCCTGAACGACGGTTCGCTGCCCTGCCGCGTGAAGAGCTACATCACCTTCGACCTCAACGCGCAGGTCAAGGTGAACGATCAGTTCACCCTCTACGCGAACGTCCAGAACCTGTTCGACCGGATGCCGCCGATCGACACCGTCACCTACGGTGCGCACGGCTACAACCCGATCCAGGGCGGCGAGGGCATCTACGGCCGTTACTTCAAGGCGGGCGTGAAGTTCGGCTTCTGAGCCGGACCTCAGGTCAGAATATCGGGGCGGCTCGGCAACGAGCCGCCCTTTTTTTAGCAATCCGTTCGGTGGTCCCCTCGGGACTGTCCTGTTCGGATTCAGTCAGTGCTCCTGCGAAGGCAGGAGCTCAGGCCGCAAGTGACGCGGGACGTGATCCAGGGCTCCTGCTTTCGCAGGAGCACGCCTCCACTTCATTCGGACGTTTGATCCCGCCCGTGCTGCACCGCATCGCCGGTGCGGGCGTCAGCTCACGCTCAACTCGAGCTTTCCATCGCCATCGTCCACTTTCACAGTCGACCCGTCCTTGACCTCGCCCTTGAGGATCAGCTCCGCGAGCGGATCCTGCAGATACCTCTGCACCGCGCGCCGTAGCGGCCGTGCGCCATAGACCGGATCGTAGCCGACCCGGCCTAGCCACGCCCGCGCGCCGTCGCTGAGGTCGATCGCGATCTTGCGGTCCGCCAGCAGCTTGGCCAGCCGCGCGACCTGGATGTCGACGATCGGCCCCATATGCTCCGCGGCGAGGCGGTGGAACAGGATGATCTCGTCGAGCCGGTTCAGGAACTCCGGCCGGAAATGCGCGCGCACCACCTCCATCACCTGCGGCTCGACGCTCTTGACGGTCTCGCCGTCGGACAGGTTGGCGAGGAACTGCGAGCCGAGGTTCGATGTCAGGATGATCAGCGTGTTCGAGAAGTCGACCGTGCGCCCCTGGCCGTCGGTCAGCCGCCCATCGTCGAGCACCTGCAGCAGCACGTTGAACACGTCGCCGTGCGCCTTCTCGACCTCGTCGAACAGCACCACCTGATAGGGGCGCCGGCGAACCGCTTCGGTCAGCACGCCGCCTTCCTCGTAACCGACATAGCCCGGAGGCGCGCCGATCAGGCGGGCGACGGCGTGCTTCTCCATGAACTCACTCATGTCGATGCGCACCATCGCCGCGGGATCGTCGAACAGGAATTCGGCGAGCGCCTTGGTCAACTCGGTCTTGCCGACGCCGGTCGGGCCCAGGAACAGGAACGAACCGAGCGGACGGTTCGGGTCCTGCAGACCGGCACGCGCGCGCCGCACCGCGGTTGACACCGCGCGCACTGCCTGGTCCTGGCCGATCACGCGCTTGCCCAGCTGCTCCTCCATGTGGAGCAGCTTCTCGCGCTCGCCCTCCAGCATCCGGTCGACGGGGATGCCGGTCCAGCGGCTCACCACCGCGGCGATGTCGTCGGCGTTGACCTCCTCGCGCAGCATCGCGCCCTTGGACGCGCCTTCGGCTTCCTCGAGCTGCTTGGTCAGGGCGGGAATGGTGCCGTAGGAGAGCTCGCTCATCTTGGCGAGGTCGCCCGCGCGCTGCGCCTGCTCCAGCTCGAGCCGGGCGGCATCGAGCTGCTCCTTGATCTTGGCCTCCGACGCGATCTTGTCGCGCTCGGCCTGCCAGCGCTGCGTCAGCTCCGCCGACTGCTGCTCCAGATTGGCGAGCTCGCCCTCCAGGTTGGCCAGCCGCTCCTTCGACGCCGCGTCGCTCTCCTTCTTCAGCGCCTCGCGCTCGATCTTGAGCTGGATGATGCGCCGGTCGAGGTTTTCGATCTCCTCGGGCTTCGACTCCACTTCCATCCGGATGCGCGACGCCGCCTCGTCCATCAGGTCGATCGCCTTGTCGGGCAGGAAGCGGTCGGTGATGTAGCGGTTGGAGAGCGTCGCCGCGGCGACGATCGCACCGTCGGTGATGCGCACGCCGTGGTGCAACTCGTACTTCTCCTTGAGCCCGCGCAGGATCGAGATGGTGTCCTCGACCGTCGGCTCGTCGGCGTAGACGGGCTGGAAGCGCCGCTGCAACGCCGGGTCCTTCTCGACGTACTTGCGATACTCGTCGAGCGTGGTCGCGCCGATGCAGTGGAGCTCGCCGCGCGCGAGCGCAGGCTTCAGCAGGTTGGAGGCGTCCATCGCCCCCTCGGTCTTGCCGGCGCCGACCAGCGTGTGCATCTCGTCGATGAACAGGATGATGTCGCCCTCGGCGGCGCGCACCTCGTCGAGCACGCCCTTGAGCCGCTCCTCGAACTCGCCGCGGTACTTGGCCCCGGCGATCAGCGCGCCCATGTCGAGTGCCATCAGCCGCCGGTCCTTGAGCGTCTCCGGCACGTCGCCGTTGGCGATGCGCAGCGCGAGACCCTCGGCGATCGCGGTCTTGCCGACGCCCGGCTCGCCGATCAGCACGGGGTTGTTCTTGGTGCGCCGGGCGAGGATCTGGATGGTGCGCCGGATCTCCTCGTCGCGGCCGATCACCGGATCGAGTTTGCCGTCCCTGGCGGCCTCGGTCAGGTCGCGTGCGAACTTCTTGAGCGCGTCGTAGCGGTCCTCGGCGCCCGCGGTGTCGGCGGTACGGCCGCCGCGCAGCTGATTGATCGCGGCGTTGATGCTCTCGGGCGTCGCGCCCGACGCCTTGATCGCCTTGCCGGCGGCGGTGTTGAGGCTCAGCGCCAGCGCGACCAGCAGCCGCTCGACGGTGACGTAGCTGTCGCCGGCCTTGGTCGCGATCTGCTCGGCCTGATCGAGCACGCGCACCGCGTCGTTGTCGAGCCCCGGCGTCGCCTGCGCGCCGCTGCCCGACACGGCCGGGATTTTGGACAGGGCGAGATCGGTCTCGCTCGCCGCGCGCTTGGGATCGCCGCCCGCGGTCTGGATCAGCCCGGCGGCCATGCCCTGCTCGTCCTCCAGCAGTGCCTTCAGGAGGTGCTCGGGGGCGATCCGCTGGTGGGACATGCGGATGGCGACGGTCTGCGCCGACTGGAGGAAGCCCTTGGCGCGGTCGGTGAATTTCTCGAGGTTCATGAACCTTCCCTGTTGTTCGTCAGGCGCTCAGATGGTGTTGCATATCGGCAACACAAGGGCGGCTGGCTGTCTTTCTTGACCCTGCTTGTGAACTCCATCCGTCCCGGATCGGCACCGGCTGGAAGACGTGCCGCCACGGTTCGCGAGGTTGCAACAATTCCGCAAAGGAAACGACATCGATCTCTCTCCGCACTGCAACATAGCGCGATTAGCGGCGCGCCAGCACGGGCATTGCGCTCGTGCGACTTCGGAGAAACCCCCAGATGCGCCATTTCGCCGCGTGCCTGCTCGCCGGCTCGTCCCTGTTCGTCGCTGTCGCCGCTCACGCGGCCGCGCCGGACGATTCCACAGCCGCAAACCCGCCCGTGGCCGAGGAGCCGACCGCCGAAGCCGACATCGTCGTGATCGGCAAGGGCGAGACCCGCCAGGTCCAGCAGATCGGCGCGCAGGACATCGCCGAGCTCGTCCCCGGCACCAGCCCGCTCAAGGCGATTGAGAAGCTGCCCAGCGTCAACGTCACCGGCGCCGATCCGTTCGGCGCCTATGAATGGGCGCAGCGCGTGTCGATCCGCGGCTTCAACCAGAACCAGCTCGGCTTCACATTGGACGGCATCCCGCTCGGCGACGCGAGCTACGGCAACGTCAACGGCCTTCACATCAGCCGCGCGATCATCAGCGAGAATATCGCCGAGACCCGCGTGTCGCAGGGTTCGGGTTCGATCGGGACGCAGGCGACCAACAACCTCGGCGGCACGCTGGAGTTCACCTCGCGCGATCCGGCGCGCGAGTTCGGCCTCGACGCCAACGCGACCGTCGGCAGCGACAACATGTGGCGCACCTTCTTCCGGCTCGAGACCGGCGAGCTCGGCGAGGGCGGGCCCAGCGCCTATGTCTCCTACGTCCATTCGGACACCGACAAGTGGAAGGGCTGGGGCTCGCAGCGCGTCAACCAGGTCAATGTGAAGGCGGTCGCGCCGCTGGTCGCTGGCCTGCGCGCGGTCGGCACCTTCGACTTCTCCGACCGGCGCGAGAACGACTATCAGGACCTGTCGCTCGGCATGATCTCGCGGCTCGGCTACAAGTGGGACAATATCTCCAACGACTACGCCACCGCGATCCGGCTGGCCGACATCGCCAACAACATCGACCGGTTCAACAACGCTACCGGCGCGGCCGGCCCCGACGGCCGGTCGGACATCACCGGCAACGCGCCGAGCAATCCGGCGGCGGGCACGGTCTTCCCGGCGCCGTTCCAGACGCTCGACGACGCCTATTTCAACGCCGCCGGCCTGCGGCAGGACTATCTCGCCTCGGTGGGGCTCGAGACGACCGGCGACTCCGCCGTCCACGGCCAGCTCAAGGGCTATTATCATTCGAACCATGGCCAGGGCATCTGGTACACGCCCTATGTCAACTCGCCCTCGGGCGTGCCGATGTCGATCCGCACCACCGAATACGACATCCGCCGCAAGGGCGTGTTCGGCGACGTCGGCACGCGGCTGGGCTTCAACGACTTCACCGTCGGCGCCTGGTACGAGCGCAACGACTTCCGCCAGGCGCGCCGCTTCTACGGCCTCGACAGCCGCACCGAGCCGACCCGCGACAGCCTGGATTTCCAGCACGGCGCCTTCGCGACCCAGTGGGACTGGCAGTACCGGACCGACACCTTCCAATATTATGTCCAGGACAAGCTCGGCTTCGGCCCGCTGACGGTGAATCTGGGGTGGAAGGGCTTCGCCGTCACCGACAAGGCCAATCCGATCGTCGGCGGCGGCCTTGCCGGCGGGCGGATCAAGGTGACCGACTGGTTCCAGCCGCACGCGGGCGTCGCCTATCGGCTCGGCGATGGTGCCGAGCTGTTCGCCGGCTTCACCCAGGTGACGCGCGCCTTCGTCGCTTCTGCGACCACCGGGCCGTTCGCCACCACCCAGACCGGCTTCGACGCGCTGCTGAGCGGCGAGACCAAGCTCAAGCCCGAGCAGTCGGACACCTATGAGCTCGGCGGCCGCGTCCGCGCGGGGCCGTTCACCGGCTCGCTGGCGGGCTATTACGTCAATTTCCGCAACCGCCTGCTCGGAGTCACCACCGGCGCCGGCATCGTCGGCAATCCGGTGATCCTGCAGAACGTCGGCGACGTCCGCTCGCTCGGCTTTGAGGCGACCGGCGACCTCAGGCTCGGCGCCGGCTTCGGGCTGTTCGCGTCGTACAGCTACAATGATTCGACCTATCGCGACGACGTCCATACCACCGCGTCGGTGGGCGGCGTGCCGACGCCGGTGACGATCCCGACCGCGGGCAAGACCGTGGTCGACGCGCCCAAGCACATGCTGAAGGGCGAGGTCACCTACGACCATGCCGGCATCCTGGCGCGGGTCGGCGCCAACTACATGAGCAAGCGCTACTTCACCTACACCAACGACCAGTCGGTGGACGGCCGCGTGGTGGTCGACGCGACGCTTGGCTACCGGTTCGACCTCGGCGGCCGCAGCCTGGAGATCCAGGGCAACGTCACCAACCTGTTCGACAAGAAGTACGTCTCGACGATCGGCACCAACGGCTTCGGCAATTCGGGCGACAACCAGACGCTGATGGTCGGCGCGCCGCAGCAGTTCTTCCTGACTCTGAAGGCTGGGCTCTGATTGACAAATGCGGTGTAGCTGTACCCCGGCGCAGGCCGGGGCCCAGTTGCGATCCTTTTCGATTCTGGGCCCCGGCCTGCGCCGGGGCGGGGAAGGGGTCCACTGCACCCTCTCCTCCCT
>NZ_JBYCZO010000003.1:0-287574 GCF_057586275.1 Sphingomonas sp. SRI_018
GCCAGCAGCCAGCAGCCAGCAGCCAGCAGCCAGCAGCCAGCAGCCAGCAGCCAGCAGCCATTCGGCTTGGCCTTTCGACCGAGACGAACGTCATCTTTCCCTATCGCAATGGCCGCGATCTCGCCGCGCGCCCGCGCGGCGTCTGGGCGATCGATCTCTACGGGCTGACCGAAGATCAAGTCCGCGAGCGTTATCCGGCAATTTATCAGCACTTACTATCGGCAGTGCGCCCGCAGCGGGAAGGCCAAGCTGCACACAGCAGGACAGCGGACGCCCGCAAATACGCTGAAGAATGGTGGCTCTTCGGGAAAACCCGTCCGGAACTTCGCAGGGCGCTTGCGCGTCTCGATCGCTACATCGTCACCGTCGAAACCGCCAAACATCGCGTCTTCCAGTTTCTTCCGATCAGTCTCCTGCCCGACAATATGCTCGTTTGCATCGCATCGGCCGATGCCTATGCCCTGGGTATTCTCTCGAGCCGCTTCCACGTCCCATGGGCGATTGGAAGCGGTGGGCGGCTCGGGATGGGCGATGATCCCCGATACAGTAAATCGCGCTGCTTCGATCCCTTCCCCTTCCCCGCCGATATACCCGAGACCATCAAGGAGCGTATCCGCATCGAAGCCGAGGCGCTCGATGCGCTGCGCAAGCGCGTGCTTGCCGAATATCCCGATCTGACCCTTACCAAGCTCTACAACGTGCTGGAGGCGCTGCGGGAAGGCCGACCGCTCACCGACGCCGAACGCGCCATTCATGACCGGGGGTTGGTAACCCTGATCCGCCAGCATCACGACACGATCGATACCGCCGTGGCAGATGCGTATGGCTGGGGCGACGAACATCGTGCCGGCACATTGGATGACGAGACGATCCTCTCCCGATTGGCAGCGCTCAACGCGGAGCGCGCCGCCGAGGAAGCGCGCGGCCTGATCCGCTATCTCCGACCTGAATTCCAGGATCCCGGCTACCGCGCGCCAATGACGGAAACGCTCGACCTGGGCGATGTGCCGGCGGCACCCGCCGGCAACGTCATCCCCTGGCCGAGCAGCCTGCCGGAGCAGATCGGTATCGTGCAGGCTGTCCTGGCGGGGGCGGCTCGACCGCTCGGACCACAGGACATCGCCCGCAATTTCAAAGGCAAGCGCCCCGCGACCATCCGCCCGCTTCTCGATGCACTTGCCGGTCTGGGCATGGCCCGGCGCTTAAGTGATGGCCGATATGCGGCATAGGTAAGAGAGCGCCGCTCAAAGGCTTCAGCTATTTCTCGGATAACTTGCCCGCTCACCATCCCACGTTGCATGAAGGAGATGAATCGAAGGGGCCATTTCGTTGAATTCCGAGTGTGAACGAGGCCGCCCGGCCGGGTCCGCATGACCACGCGCCGCCCATATGCCCAGCGAGGTATTGCGGATCTGGAGCAACTGGCCGGCGCACCGGACACCTCGCTCGCGGTCAGGCGCGCGATCCTGGCCGAACTCGACCATCGCAGGACGATGCGGGCGGCTACCCTACGCCAGGCGCTCGCCAAGCAACTCGCTGCCTCCCGGCCGCAGCCAGCCACGCCGAGACGCCCGACCACGAAGCCTGCCGCACCGGCGCCCGAGCCCGCGCCAAGGATTGTCAGGCCCGTCGAGCGCCTGCTCGGCGCGCCGAACGATCCCGTCAACATCGTGCGTGCCTGGACGGTACTCGAAGTCCTGTCTCCCGCCGCCTTCCGCAAACCGGCCGATCTCGCCGGCGGCGACATGCGGCGTATCGCCCGATTCGAGCGCGGCCTGCCCTGGGATCATGGCCCCGCCAAGGGTCCGCCCGGCAAGCGACTCTACTTCCAGATCGTGCTGGGCACCCTGCCGATGCAGCCGGCCTATGCCCAGCTGCTCGAACGCTTTTCCGACGTCCGGCCCGAACGCCCGAACGCCGGGGGTGAGACGCCGTTGGCCATTGTGACCGTCGATCGCGAAGGCCGTCCGGTCGAAGACAAATGCGCTGTGATTTCCAGCTTCGCATGGGGCTTGCCGCAGGCGCTGTCCGGCGATCCCGCAAGGCTGGGCGATTGGGCCGAGGTCGGTCCGGCCATCGAGCAGAAGCTGCGCGGCCGCCTTTGCCGCGAAGGCGCGGACGGCAAGGTGAAGCCGCTCGATCTCGCCGCGATCCGCGGGGCCTATCAATGGCTGGTCGATGACTTCGGACTGGACTTAAGCACCACGCAGCCGCCTTCGTTTGTCGTCCGCACCCCGGTACCGATGCGGCAGAACGAGCCGCCCGAGCCCCTGCTCCTCAACAGCTTCTATCTGGAAGACCTCGCCGAGGCGGGCGAGTTGCTGCGCCGGGGCACCGCCCCGGATGCGCTGAAGCGCTTCCTCGGCCTTCTGCCTCCGGGAGAACGTCGCGACCTGCTTACGGATGAGAAAGCGATCGAGGACTCAGTCGCTCCGGCGCGCTTCCCGCTCGGCCGCTGGCCCGGGCCGGGCCGACATCCGCTGGTCCTGATGCAACAGGCCGCGGTCAATCTGGCGGTCGGGCAAGGCCACGGCGAGATCCTGGCAGTCAACGGCCCGCCCGGCACCGGCAAGACAACCCTGCTGCGCGACGTGGTGGCGGGTCTGATCACCCAGCGCGCCGCCGTGATGGCGCTGTACGACGATCCCGAGAAGGCGTTCGGCAATTCGGGCGAGCGGCTCAACATGGGTGGCGCCTGGATCCATCTCTACAAGCTCGATGACCGGCTGAAGGGCTTCGAGATGCTGATCGCGTCGTCGAACAACAAGGCGGTCGAGAATGTCAGCCGCGAGCTTCCGGCACTCTCCGCGATCGCCGAAGACGCGCCGGAGCTTCGCTACTTTAAGCCGATGTCCGACGGACTGCTCGATGCCGAGAGCTGGGGCGCCATCGCGGCGGTGCTTGGCAACGCGAACAACCGCTATCAGTTCAAGGACAAGTTCTGGTGGACCGAGGACACCGGACTGTTCGGCTATTTCAAGGCGCTTGACGGCCGCCGGCCCGAGATCGACGGCCCAGATGGCAAGAAGCGGCCGCCACGCATCGTCTCGGAGCTCCGTCCGCCGGTGGAGCGCCGGTCGGCGCTCCACCGCTGGCAAAGCGCGCGCCGGCGATTCCTCGAATTGTCCAAGGACGTCGAGGCCCTCCGCGCCGCGGTTGATCTGCTCTGGCAGCGCAATCGCCTGCTACCCATGGTCGAGCGCAGATTTGCCGCGATCAAGGCACATGGCGAACAGCGGCCAGGGTGGATCGCCCGGCTGCTTCGGTTCCGATCCTATCGCGACTGGCGCGCCGCGCATCGCCCCCTCGCCGACGCCTTCAGCGAAGCGGTGCGCGCGGCGGACCGCGCCAGGGTGCTGGACCCGGGCGACAGGCGCCTGCGGTTGGCTCGGTCCCCTTGGCTCCAGTTCGGGGCGGATGCAAAGGCGGCCGACTTCCAGGCCGCCCTTCAACCCCTGCTGCACGCCCTCAGGACAGAGCTCCAAACGCGTGACGCAATGCCGGTCGACGACGGCCTGTTCGCGCGCGAAGCGGACGAAGTGCAGCAAACAGCTCCCTGGTTCACCGAAGTGGAACATCGGCAGCGCGATGCGCTGTTCATCGCGGCAATCGATCTGCATCGCGCTTTCATCGACGCCGCGGCCAAGCCCCTGCGGCACAATCTCAGCGCCGCACTGCAGGTTCTTGACGGCAAGGGTCTCGGCAGCCCCGACAAGGACGCGCTGATCCCCGATCTCTGGTCAAGCCTGTTCCTCGTCGTTCCCGCGGTGTCGACGACATTTGCCTCGGTGCACGCGATGCTCGGCCGCCTGCCGCCCGCGTCACTTGGATGGCTTCTGATCGATGAGGCCGGACAGGCAGCGCCGCAGCAGGCTGTCGGCGCGATTCTGAGGGCCAACCGGGCGATTGTCGTCGGCGACACGATCCAGGTGCCGCCGGTGGTATTGCTCCCCGAAAGGCTGACCGCCGCCATCTGCGAGGCCTTTGGGGTCGACCCGCTGCGGTTCGCGGCGCCCTCGGCTTCGGTCCAGACACTGGCAGACGATGCGAGCTCGTGGTTCGCCGAGTTCGGCACGCGGATCGGCAGCCGCACGGTTGGCGTGCCGCTGCTCGTCCATCGCCGATGCTCGGCGCCGATGTTCGAGATCGCCAACCGCGTGGCGTACGAAAATCTGATGGTGCAAGCCAAGCAGTCCAAGCCTTCGGCCATCCGCGATCTGCTCGGCCCCTCGCGCTGGCTGCATGTCGCCGGCTCCGGGGCGGACAAATGGTCCCCGGCCGAGGGCGATGTCGTCCTCCAGCTGTTCGAGCAAATCCTCGCAGCCGGTGTTGCCCCTGATCTCTATATCGTGACGCCCTTCGTCCAGGTGGCCGACGGACTTCGCCGCGTTCTCCGCGACAGCCAGGCACTGGCCGCCGCGGTTCCAGACATCGATCGCTGGGTATTCGAGCGCGTCGGTACGATCCACACTGTCCAGGGCCGCGAGGCCGAAGCGGTGATCTTCGTCCTCGGCGCCCCCAATCCGGACCAGCAAGGCGCTCGAACCTGGGCGGGACGCGAACCAAACCTCCTCAACGTGGCGGTCACACGCGCGAAGGAGGCTCTCTACGTCGTCGGCAATCGCGAGCTCTGGCGGACGGCCGGCGTCTTCGCCGACCTCGATCGCGAGATGGAATGAAAGGGTTGACGATAGCCCTCCAGAGCATGCCGTCCCCTATTCCCACTCGATCGTCCCGGGCGGCTTCGACGTATAGTCGTAGGTCACCCGGTTGATGCCCTTCACCTCGTTGACGATCCGGGTCGCCACCCGCGACAGGAAGTCGCCCGGGAACTGGTAGGCGTCGGCGGTCATGCCGTCAGTGGAGGTCACCGCGCGCAGGGCCAGCACGCTGTCGTAGGTTCGCCCGTCGCCCATCACGCCGACGCTGCGCACCGGCAGCAGCACCGCGAAGGCCTGCCAGATCGCGTCGTAGAGGCCGGCGTTGCGGATCTCCTCGAGGTAGATCGCATCGGCCTTGCGCAGGATGTCGCAACGCTCCTTGGTCACCTCGCCGGGGATGCGGATCGCGAGGCCGGGGCCGGGGAACGGATGGCGGCCGACGAACGCCTCGGGCAGGCCGAGCTCGCGGCCGAGCTCGCGGACCTCGTCCTTGAACAACTCGCGCAAGGGCTCGACCAGCTTCATGTTCATGCGCTCGGGCAGGCCGCCGACATTGTGGTGGCTCTTGATCGTCACCGAGGGGCCGCCGGTGAAGCTGACGCTTTCGATCACGTCCGGGTAGAGCGTGCCTTGCGCGAGGAAATCGGCGCCGCCGATCTTCTTCGCTTCGCCCTCGAACACGTCGATGAAGGTCTTGCCGATGAACTTGCGCTTGGCTTCGGGATCGGTGACGCCCGCGAGGCCCGACAGGAACAGCGTCTCCGCGTCCACGTGCACCAGCGGGATGTTGTAGCTGTTGCGGAACAGGCTCACCACCTGCTCGGCCTCGCCGGCGCGCATCAGGCCGTGGTCGACGAACACGCAGGTGAGCTGGTCGCCGATCGCCTCGTGGATCAGCACCGCCGCCACCGCGGAATCGACGCCGCCGGAAAGGCCGCAGATCACGCGGCCCTTGCCCACCTGCTCGCGGATCTCGGCGATCTTGGTCTGGCGGAACTCGGCCATCGTCCAGTCGCCGGCGAGGCCGCAGACGTGGCGGACGAAGTTGGCGAGCAGCTTGCCGCCGTCGGGGGTATGGACCACCTCCGGGTGGAACTGCATCGCGTAGATGCGGCGCGCGTCGTCGGCGATCACCGCGAAGGGGGCGCCGGGGCTCTGCGCCACCGGACGGAAGCCGGGGGCGAGGCTGGTCACCTTGTCGCCGTGGCTCATCCATACCTGGTGGGTCTCGCCCTCGGCCCAGAGGCCATCGAACAGCGCGCAGCCGTCGACGATCTCGATGAAGGCGCGGCCGAACTCGCCGCTGTCGCCGAGCACCACCTCGCCGCCGAGCTGGTGCGTCAGCGCCTGCTGGCCGTAGCAGATGCCGAGGATCGGCAGGCCTGCGTCGAGGATCGGCTGCGGGATGCGCGGGCTCCCTTCGTCGAGCACCGAGGCGGGGCTGCCGGAGAGGATGACACCCTTGGGCGCCATCCGCTCGAACGCGGCCTCGGCGGCGGTGAAGGGGGCGATCTCGCTGTAGACCCCGGCCTCGCGTACGCGGCGCGCGATGAGCTGGGTGACTTGGCTGCCGAAGTCGACGATCAGGATGGAATCAGAGCGGGCGTCCATGTGCGGCGGTTAAGGATGCGCGGCGCGGCTGTAAAGCGGGCAAAAATCCCCTCACCCGTCGGGAGAGGGAGGGGCCCGCCGGCGAAGCCGGTGGGAGGGTGAGGGTGACCATCGCTGGCCGCAGTCACCCTCACCCTCCCGCAGCTTCGCTGCTCCTTCCCTCTCCCAATGGGAGAGGGACTGTCGATTACTTCACCTCCAGCCCCGTCCACTTCGCCGCGAAGGCCCAGAGGTCGGCGGTCTCCTCGATGATCTTGTCGGTCGGCTTGCCGGAACCGTGGCCGGCGCGGGTCTCGATGCGGGCAAGGTGCGGCTTGGGGCCGATGTCGGCGGCCTGGAGCGCGGCAACATATTTGAAGGTGTGCCCCGGCACGACGCGGTCGTCGGTGTCGGCAGTGGTCGCCAGGATCGCCGGATAGGTCACGCCAGCGCGGATGTTGTGATAGGGCGAGTATTTGTAGAGCGTGCGGAAGTCGGCCTCCTTCGACGGATAGCCGTAGTCGTCGACCCAGTAGCGGCCGGCCGTCCAGCGATCGAAGCGCAGCATGTCCATCACGCCGACAGCGGGCAGCGCCGCCGCGAACAGGTCCGGGCGCTGGTTGACCACGGCGCCGACCAGCAGGCCGCCGTTGGAGCCGCCCTGGATCGCGAGCTTGTCCTTGGTGGTGATGCCCTGGGCGATCAGGAACTCGCCGGCGGCGATCATGTCGTCGAACACGTTCTGCTTGTTGGCGAGGCGACCGGCGTCGTGCCACGCCTTGCCGTACTCGCCGCCGCCGCGCAGGTTGGCGACCGCGAACACGCCGCCCTGCTCGACCCACGCCATCTGTTTGGGCGAGAAGGCCGGGGTCAGCGAGATGTTGAAGCCGCCATAGCCGTAGAGGATGGTCGGCGCGCCGCCCTTCAGGTCGAGACCCTTCTTGTGGAACACGAAGATCGGCACGCGGGTGCCGTCCTTCGACGTGTAGAAATGCTGGGCGACCTCATAGTCGACGGGGTTGAACGCGACCTTCGGCGCCGCCCACACATCCGCCTTCCCGCTGGCGACGTCGTAGCGGTAGATGGTCGAGGGCGTGGTGAAGCTGGTGAAGGCGAAGAAGGTCTCGGGATCGTCGGGATCGCCGCCGAAGCCGCCCGCCGAGCCGATGCCGGGCAGCGCGACCGTGCCGTCGGGCTTGCCGTCGAGCGTGTAGCGGCGGACCTCGGTCTTCACGTCGGCGAGGTAGCTCAGCATCAGCTTGCCGCCGACCAGCGAGGCGCCGTCGAGCACCGCCTTGTCCTCCGGTACCACCTCATGGAGCGGCGGGACCGCCGAGCGGGCGTAGAGATTGGTCGAGACGACGCGCAGGCGCGGCGCGTCCTTGTTGGTTGCCCAGAAGAAGTTGCCACCCTGGTTGCCGATGTAGCTCCACTCGTTCTCCAGCCCCTCGAAGATGGTGCGCGGCGTGGGATTGGGCGCGGTCAGATCGACGACCGTGATCTCGTAGCGGTTGTCGGTGCCCTCGGCAGTGGTGATGACCAGCCATTTGCCGTCGTCGGTCACCTGCGCGCTGTGGCCGTACTTGGGATGGTCTGGCGTCGCGTAGACCAGCCTGTCGGCCGACTGGAGCGTGCCGATCTTGTGGAAATAGACCTGCTGGTTCTCGTTCAGCGCCTGGAACTTGGCACCCTCCGCCGGCGCGGCGAAGCGGGAGTAATAGAAGCCGGAGCCGTCCTTCGCCCAGGAGAGGTTGGAGAATTTGACCCACTCGACCGTGTCGGCGGCGGGCTGGCCGGTGGCGACGTCGAGCACCTTGACGGTGCGCCAGTCGGTGCCGCCGTCCTGGATCGAATAGAGGACATAGCGGCCGTCCTCGCTCGGCACCCATTCGCCGAGCGCGGTGGCGCCGTCCTTCGACCATGTGTTGGGGTCGATCAGCACCCTGCCTTCGCCGTCTAGCCGATCGCGGACGTAGAGCACCGCCTGGTTCTGCAGCCCGGAATTGTGGCTGTAGAAATAGCGGCCGCCCTTCTTCACCGGCAGGCCGAAGCGCTCGTAATCGTAGAGCGCCTTCAGCCGCCGGCGGAAGACGTCACGGCCCGGGAGCGTGGCGAGATAGGCGTCGGTGACCTTGTTCTCCTCCGTCACCCACTGGCGTACCGCGGGATCGGTGCGGACGTCGTTCTCGAGCCAGCGATAGGGATCGGCGACCTTGACGCCGAACTGCTCGTCGACCTGATCGACGCGGCGCGTCTCGGGATAGTGGATGGCGGGCATGGCGTCCTGGGCTGGCGATGGAACGGAAAGGCAAAGGAGCGGCAGAGCTAGGAGCAGGGCGCGGCGCATCAAGGTCCCCAGACAAGAAAAGAAGGCCGCAGCCTATCGGCCGCGACCTTCTTCACAAGTCCGAAATTGCCGAAGGGCTTACGCCGCCTCGTCGAAGTCCTCGTCGCCCAGCACCGGACCCGAATCCTGGCCCTTGGCGGAGACGTCGCGGTCGACGAACTCGATGATCGCCATCGGCGAGGCGTCCGAGGCGCGGATGCCGGCCTTGATGATGCGGGTGTAGCCGCCGTTGCGGTCGGCGTAGCGCGCCGCGAGGACGTCGAACAGCTTGGTGAGCTGCGCGTCGTCGAGCAGGCGTGCGTGCGCGAGGCGGCGGTTGGAGAGGCCGCCCTTCTTGGCGAGCGTCACCAGCTTCTCGACATAGGGGCGAAGCTCCTTCGCCTTGGCGAGCGTGGTGGTGATCTGCTCATGCTTGATGAGCGCGGCCGCCATGTTGCGGAACAGGGCGGCGCGGTGGGCCGAGGTGCGCTGCAGCTTACGGCCGCCGACACGATGACGCATTTTTCTTTTCCTTCAGTTCGTTAACGGGCCGTCTTACGGAACCCGAGACCAGGTGACCATAAGGCCGTCACCATCGCCGTCTTCAAATCCTCCCCGAGCGAGCTCGGGGAGGAATGACTTAGCCCAGGATCTCCTGCTCCAGCTTCTTGGCCATCTCTTCGATGTTCTCAGGCGGCCAGCCGGGGATTTCCATGCCGAGGCGCAGGCCCATGCTCGAGAGCACTTCCTTGATCTCGTTCAAGGACTTGCGGCCGAAGTTCGGCGTGCGCAGCATCTCGGCCTCGGTCTTCTGGACCAGATCGCCGATGTAGATGATGTTGTCGTTCTTGAGGCAGTTGGCCGAACGCACCGACAGCTCGAGCTCGTCGACCTTCTTCAGGAGGAAACGGTTGATCGTCGCGGTGTCGCCGGCCGGCTCCGCGCCCGCCGCCGGAGCGGCGACGCCGACCGGGGCGGCACGGGTGACCGCCGAATCGTCGAAGTGGACGAACAGCGCCAGCTGGTCCTGCAGGATGCGGCCGGCATAGGCGATCGCGTCCTCCGGAGTCACCGTGCCGTCGGTCTCGACGGTCAGCGTGAGCTTGTCGTAGTCGAGCTCCTGGCCGACGCGGGTGTTCTCGACCTTGTACGAGACCTGGCGCACCGGCGAGTAGAGCGCGTCGACCGGGATCAGGCCGATCGGCGCGTCCGCCGGACGGTTCGACGCCGCGGGGACATAGCCCTTACCGGTATCGGCGGTCAGCTCCATGTTGAGCGTCGCGCCGTCGTCGAGGTGGCAGATGACGAGATCGGGGTTCATCACCTCGATGTCGCCCGACACGGCGATGTCGCCGGCCTTGACCTCGCCCGGGCCGGTCGCGGCGAGCTGGAGGCGCTTCGGCCCCTCACCCTGCATCCGGATCGCGAGCTGCTTGACGTTCAGGACGATGTCGGTCACGTCCTCGCGCACGCCGGCGAGCGACGAGAATTCGTGCAGCACGTTCTCGATCTTGATCGAGGTGACGGCGGCACCCTGGAGCGACGAGAGCAGGACGCGGCGCAGCGCATTGCCGAGCGTCAGGCCGAAGCCACGCTCGAGCGGCTCGGCGACGAAGGTCGCCTTGCGCTTGCCGTCGCCGCCCGGCTTCTTCTCGAGACCGGTCGGCTTCTTGAGTTCCTGCCAATTCTTTGCGTTGACGGACACGGGCTTCCCCTATGGTTTTGGGCGGGAGCTTCTGGCCATAAGCTCCGGCCGGTGAGGATGCCGGCGCAGCGCGATCAACCGCGCGCCGGCGACGGATGACTTAGACGCGACGACGCTTGGACGGGCGGACGCCGTTGTGCGGGATCGAGGTCACGTCGCGGATCGAGGTGATCTGGAAGCCCACCGCCTGCAGCGCGCGCAGCGCCGACTCGCGGCCCGAACCCGGACCCTTGACCTCGACCTCCAGCGTGCGGACGCCGTGCTCGGCGGCCTTGCGGCCCGCGTCCTCGGCGGCGACCTGGGCGGCGTAAGGGGTCGACTTGCGCGAGCCCTTGAAGCCCATCATACCGGCCGACGACCAGGAGATCGCATTGCCCTGCGCGTCGGTGATGGTGATCATGGTGTTGTTGAAGCTGGCGTTCACATGGGCGACGCCGGCGGTGATGTTCTTGCGTTCGCGACGGCGAAGACGCTGCGGTGCTTGTGCCATTGGAAAATCCTGACCTCGAGTAGCGGAAAGGGAGCCGCGTTCAGCGGCTCAACCTCACTTCTTTTTACCGGCGATCGGCTTGGCCTTGCCCTTGCGGGTGCGCGCATTGGTGTGCGTGCGCTGGCCGCGGACCGGCAGGCCCTTGCGGTGACGCAGGCCGCGGTAGCAGGCGAGGTCCATCAGCCGCTTGATGTTCATCGCGGTCTCACGGCGGAGGTCACCCTCCACGGTGTAGCCGGCGTCGATCGTCTCGCGGATCTGAAGGACCTCCTGGTCGGTCAGGTCCTGGACGCGGCGCTCGGGCGCGATGTTCAGCTTCTCGGTGATTTCCTTGGCCTTGGCCGGACCAATGCCGTGGATATACTGAAGCGCGATCACCACGCGCTTGTTGGTCGGGATGTTGACGCCCGCAATACGTGCCATGAAAGATGTTCTCCCAGCTCCACGGGGCCGGCATGGCTGGCTGGCCCCATCTCATCGCGTTGCCATCCGAAACGCGAAATTCCGGCGAGCGCACGAACGCGCCGCCGGGTCAACCGGTGTTTCGGAATGAGGCGCAGATAGGCGCGCGGGCGGGGCGAGTCAAGCGGGCGGTGCCGGAGCGGCGTGCAGGCCCAGCCATTTGCGCAAGGCGACGCCGGACCACACCAGCTCGACCAGCCCGAACGGCCAGGCGCCTTGGAGGAAACCATAGGCCGATCCCATGAGGCAGGCGCCGGCGAAGGCGAGCGTCCACCAGGGAGACCGCGTCTCCAGCGCATAGCAGACGAGCATGGCGGTGACGGCGGCGAGGCCGAACAGGGTGAGCAGGTCCATGACCGGGGTGATGCGCCAGCGGGCGGTCCGATGCCAAGCCGCTCAGGCGCAAGATGATCTGAACCGGCGATCTGGACAGCGATAAAAATGTCGCCGAGCGTGTCGATTTCCGGAAAGCTCGTTCGTCGCCAAGGTGAGACGCCAAAAGGGAGCGGCTCAAGCAGGGAGACGGACACGATGACGATCACCATCACAGCCTTTGAACGATCGCCCGACGGTGGGAAGGGCCTGGCGCGCGATACGCGCGTTCGCTGGGCGCTCGAGGAAGCGGGGCAGCCTTACGAGGTTCGTCTCGTGTCCTTCGCGGGGATGAAGGAACCGGCGCACCTGGCCCTCCATCCTTTTGGCCAGATCCCGACCTATGAGGAAGGCGATCTCTCGATCTTCGAGACGGGGGCGATCGTCTTCCATATCGCGGAGCGGCATGGCGGCCTCCTGCCGGAAGAACCGGATGCCCGGGCGCGCGCGATCACCTGGATGTTCGCGGCGCTCAACACCGTGGAGCCACCGATCCTG
Organism: Sphingomonas sp. SRI_018; assembly: GCF_057586275.1. Taxonomy (NCBI): domain Bacteria; kingdom Pseudomonadati; phylum Pseudomonadota; class Alphaproteobacteria; order Sphingomonadales; family Sphingomonadaceae; genus Sphingomonas; species Sphingomonas sp. SRI_018. Next base: position 12,105 of record NZ_JBYCZO010000003.1, read on the forward strand.
GAACTCGTGACCGCCCGAGTATTCGAGGGCGACAAGCCGTGGGCGGGGGAGCGCCTGCCGTTGGTGATGGATCGAGTCCGCGCCCGGCTGGACAAGCTTTCGGCTCGCCTGGGTTCCGCCGATTGGCTCGACGGCACGTTCAGCGCGGGCGACCTCCTGATGGTGTCGGTCCTGCTCCGGCTGAGAATGTCGGGAATCCTGGACGAATATGCCAATCTGGCTGCCTATGTCGCCCGCGGCGAAGCACGCCCGGCCTATCAGCGCGCTTTCGACGCGCAGCTGGCGGTCAACGCGCCATCGCTTTGAACCGACGTCATTCCCGCGTAGGCGGGAATCCATTCCGGCTGGCCGAGATGAGACTCTTCAGCTTCAGCGACATGGGTTTCCGCCTTCGCGGGAATGACGATTCAATCTGTGACGGACAGACTCTAGCCCCTCGGCAGCACGATCGCGGCGATCAGGCCGGGTCCGTTGTCGCCGAGGTCGAGTCGGCCGCCGTGAAGCCTCGCCACCGCCTCGACCAGCGCGAGGCCGAGGCCGGCGCCGGGCTTGCTGCGGGCGGGGTCGAGACGGCCGAAGCGGCGGCGGGCCTCGGCCTGCTGTTCGGCGGGGATGCCGGGGCCGCGATCCTCGACCTGGAAACGGATCTCCCCCTCCCCCGCCGTCAGCCTCAGCACGATCTCGCCGCTATCGCCGGCATGGCGCAGCGCGTTGTCGACGAGATTCGCCAGTGCCTGCGACAGCAGCTCGCGATGGAGCGGCATCGGCGACGGATCGGCGTCGAGCGCGAGGTGAAGCGTCACGCCATCCTCCTCCGCCAACGGCTCGTAGAGCTCGGCGAGCGCAGTGAGCAGCTCGGCGGGAGCGGCCTCGGCGAAGCTGGTGCGGGTGGCGGCTTCGGAGCGGCTGATCTCCAGCAGCACGGCGAGCATCCGCGTCACGATCTCGGTCTCGGTGACGAGGCCGGCGAGTGCGGCGTCGCGCTGGGCCGGGTCCTCCGCGGCGAGGGCAGCCTCGGCGCGGGCGCGCAGGCGCGCGATCGGGGAGCGCAGGTCGTGGGCGACGCTGTCGGTGACGATGCGCAGCTCGCCCATCAGCCGCTCGATCTTGTCGAGCATCGCGTTGACCCGCCCGCCGAGGCGATCGAAGGCGTCGCCCCGCCCCTCCGCCACCACGACCCGCCGGGCAAGGTCGCCGGCCGCGACGGCATCGGCGGTAGTCGCGACGGCGTCGATGCGCCGCGTGACGTAACGGGTCAGCACCAGGCCGCCGGCGATGCCGAGCAGGAAGGAGAACAGCATCGACAGGAACAGCGCGCGCTCGATGGTGCGTTGGGCGGTCTCCCAATCGTCGAGCTGGCGGCCGCTCACCAGCCAGCCGGCGCCGATGCGGCGGGCGATGAAGCCGGCCTCCCGCTGCGACCAGGGGCCGTCGGCGGCGAGGCGCTCGATGCGGAAGGCGGGGTCGGTCAGCGTGATGTCGAAGCGGTCGGGGCCGGCGCCGGCGAGCCGGGTGCCCCTGCGGTCGACGATCGCGGCGACGAGCGAGCCGTCGTCGGCGGCGCGGGCCTGCTCGATCGCGACGCGAAGCGCGGCCTCGCCGGCGCGGCGCTCAACGGCGGCAAGCGATTCCGACTGCTCGACGGTGTCGCGGCGCAGCTCCTCGATCGCGTCGTCGTGGGTGGCGTGCCAGAGGAAGGCGACCGGGACGAGCCCCGACACCAGCGCCAGCAGGATCGCCGCGAGCGCCATGCGGGCGGTGGTGGAGAGTCTCATCTCCAGCTTCCTGCGCGGCTTTGCTGTGACAGTGTCATCCCTACTCCGTCACCCCGGCCTTGGGCCGGGGTCCACCGTGCCGCTTATCCTATGGCCTGTCAGCTTGCTGCACCGTGGATGCCGGAACAAGTCCGGCATGACGAGTGTGGACGATCAGGCGGCAGCGAGCTTGTACCCAGCGCCCCGTACCGTGTGGAGGAGCGGCGTCGGGAAGCCCTCGTCGATCTTGCGGCGGAGGCGCGCGATGTGGACGTCGACGACGTTCGATCCGGGATCGAAGTGATAGTTCCAGATCTTCTCGAGCATCATCGTGCGCGTCACCACCTGGCCGGCGTTGCGGGCGAGGTACTCGAGCAGGCTGAACTCGCGCGCGCCGAGCGGGATCGCGCGGCCGGCGCGGGTGACGGTGCGGGCGAGCAGGTCGATCTCAAGGTCGCCGACGCTGAGCCGTGCCGTCTGGGCGCCGGCGCTGCGGGCATCGGCGCGGCGCAGCAGCGCCTCGACGCGGGCAAGCAGCTCGGCGAAGGAAAAGGGCTTGGTGAGATAGTCGTCGGCGCCGGCCTTGAGACCGCCGACGCGGTCGTCGACCGATCCCAGCGCGGACAGCACCAGCGCGGGCGCGGTGATGCCGGCGGCGCGGGCGGCGCCGATCATCGCGAGACCGTCGAAGCCCGGGAGCATCCGGTCGACCACCAGCACGTCGAACGTGCCTTCGCTGGCGAGGAACAAGCCGTCGCGCGCGTCGTTCGCGACCTCGACCGCATAGCCGGCCTCGCCAAGTCCCTTGGCGAGATAGGCGGCGGTGGAGGCGTCGTCCTCGACGACCAGGATCTTGCGCGTCATCCGACGCTGGATAGCACCGCTGTCCACCGCAGCGGAAGCGGCCGGCGAGAGGGGAGTCTCTCCGCCGGCCGCGCCCCCTCGGGGAGCAGGGGCCTCCCCGAGGGAACCCATGATTACTGCGCCTTGGTCTGAGCCGGAGCGGTCGTGGTCGTCGTGGTCTTGGTCTTGGCCTTCTTCACGACATGGTGGTGCTTGGCCGGGGCCGGCGCGGCCTTCTTCGCCTCGGCGAGCGAGGGGGCGGCGATCAGCGCAAGGACGGCAGTCGACAGCAGCAGGCGGGTCATGGCGATTTCTCCTTCAACTCTCCGGCCCGGCAGGGGCCGCCGGGTCGAGGGAAGGACTAGCCCCCCTCACCTCACGGCGAGGTGACGGGGAGATGAAAATCGCGTCATGTTCGACAGCGGCGCGGCTATTTCTTGGTTTTGGTCGGCTCGGGCGCAGGCGGCGTCTCGGCGGCGGCCTTGAGGCGGGCGAGCTGAGTGCCGAGCACCTTGTCGACCAGCGGCGCCAGCGTCTCGCCGCCCTGGCGCATGTAGCCGCCGACGACATAGGTGAGCGTAACCTTGGTCGCGTTGGCGCCCTCGCCGTCGAGCTTGAAGCTGAGCGTCGCCGCCACCGCCTCCGCCTGGAGCGGGCCGAGCGCGCCAACCATACGGATCATGCGGCCGGGGGCGACGTAGACGATATGGGCGTGCTCGATGCTGCCCTTGTCGGGCAATCGCTCGCAGAAGCAGCCGGTCGCCTGTGCGTCCATGTAGAGATTGGCGCTGTCGCCGGAATAGGTGTGCTCCGGATCCCACCATTTCTGCGGCGCGCGCAGGGTCTCCCAGGCGGTGGCGATCGGGGCATCGATGGTGAGCGTGTGCTCGACGACGAAGCTGGCGGGGGCGGAGGCGGTGACCTCCGCCGCGGCGGGCGTGGCGGCGAGCAGGGCCGCCAGTGCGAACAGGTGCTTCATCGATCCCCTCCCATTTGAGAGGAACAGAGTAGCCCGCCCTACATACAACGTCACCCCGGACTTGGTCCGGGGTCCACTGTACCACCGGCTTCATGGCCTGTTGACGCGTGGATGCCGGAACAAGTCCGGCATGACGGCTAGTTGTTCAGGCTTTCCCGTCCAGGATCGCCTCGATCGCCTCGGTCACATGGGCGATGTCGGCCATGCCGTCGACGCGGCTGACGATCCCGCGTGCCTCGTAGATCGGCAGGATCGGCGCGGTCTTGGCGCGGTACTCGGCCATGCGGGTGCGGACCGTTTCGGCATTGTCGTCGGGGCGGCGCTTGAACTCGTGGTGGCCGCAGACGTCGCAGGTGCCGGGGACCTTCGGCTGCTTGAACTTGTCGTGGTAGCCCTCGCCGCAATTGGCGCAGGTGAAGCGGCCGGTGATGCGCTCGACCAGCGCGTCCTCGTCGACGGTCAGCTCGATGACATGGTCGAGCTTACGGCCGCGCTCGGCGAGCAGTTCGTCCAGCGACTCGGCCTGGGCGGCGGTGCGGGGATAGCCGTCGAAGATCGCGCCCTTCGCCGTATCCGGCATGTCGAGCCGCTCGCCGATGATGCCCGAGACGATCTCGTCGGAGACGAGCTCGCCGGCCTCCATCACCGCCTTGGCCTTGACGCCTGTCGGCGTGCCGGCCTTGACCGCGGCGCGCAGCATGTCGCCGGTCGAGAGCTGGACCATGCCGCGATCGGCCTCGAGGCGGCTCGCCTGGGTCCCCTTGCCCGCCCCCGGCGGTCCCAGCAGGATGATGTTCAACGCTGTCTCCCTGGATAGGCGCTGCGTTTAGCGCAGTCGGCCGCCCTTCAGCTTCGCCTTCTTGATGAGGTCGCCATATTGGTGCGCCAGCAGGTGCGACTGGATCTGCGTCACCGTGTCCATCGTCACGTTGACGACGATCAGCAGGCTGGTGCCGCCGAGATAGAAGGGAATCGACAGCGCCGACACCAGATACTCGGGCAGCAGGCAGATCACCGCGAGATAGGCCGCGCCGATCACGGTGATGCGGGTCAACACGTAATCGAAATAGGCTTCGGTGTTCTTGCCCGGGCGGATGCCGGGGATGAAGCCGCCGTAGCGCTTGAGATTGTCGGCCGTCTCTTCGGGATTGAAGACAACCGCGGTGTAGAAGAACGAGAAGAAGACGATGCCGAGCCCGTACAGCACCATGTAGATCGGGCTGCCGTGCTGGAGATACTGGTTCAGCGTGATCACGAAGTCGCCGAGGCGGCTCTCGCCCGCAGCGTGCTGGCCGGCGAACTGGGTGATCGTCAGCGGCAGCAGCAGCAGCGACGAGGCGAAGATCGGCGGGATCACGCCGGCGGTGTTGAGCTTGAGCGGCAGGTGGCTGCGCTCGGCCTGGACGCCGCGCTGCGTCTGGCGCTTGGGATACTGGATCAGAATGCGGCGCTGGGCGCGCTCCATGAAGCAGATGAACAGCACCAGGCCGACCACCGCGACGATGATGCCGACCAGCTTGAAGGTATCGATCGTGCCGGTGCGGCCGCCCTCGAACAGCTGGACGAGGGTGGTCGGGAGGTGCGCGACGATGCCGGCCATGATGATGAGGCTGATGCCGTTGCCGATGCCGCGACTGGTGATCTGCTCGCCCAGCCACATCAGGAACATGGTGCCGCCGATCAGCGAGATCACCGCGGCGATGCGGAACAGCATGCCCGGCGCGATCACCGCCTGCACGCCCTGGCTGGCGCCGAACGCCTCCAGGCCCACCGCGATGAAATAGCCCTGCACCGCCGTCAGCGCGACGGTGCCATAGCGGGTGTACTGGTTGAGCTTCTTGCGGCCGCTCTCGCCTTCCTTCTTGATCGCGGCGAGCGTCGGCGACAGCGAGGTCGCGAGCTGCACGACGATCGAGGCGGTGATGTAGGGCATCACGCCGAGCGCGACCAGGCTCATGCGGGTGAGAGCGCCGCCCGAGAAGGTGTTGAAGAAGTCGAGCACGCCGCCCTGGGTCTGCTGGCTGAGCAGGCCGAGCGCGGTCGGGTCGATGCCCGGCAGCGGGACGTAGCTCAGCATGCGGAACACGATCAGCGCGCCGAGCGTGAACCACAGGCGCTTCTTGAGATCGGTCGCCTGGCTGAACTTGGCCAGGTTGATGCTGCTGGCGAGGCTGTCGGCTGCGGATGCCATCGTGTCTGCGGTCCTGGAAACTGAAACGGCGACGAGCGCGAAACCCGCCCGCCGCCGCTCATATAGTCACGCTTGGAAGGTTGTCTAACCTCTCAAGCTCCATTGCTTCCCCGGCGAAGGCCGGGGCCCAGTTGCGAGCGGCCCGAAGCTGGGCCCCGGCCTTCGCCGGGGAAGCGATATAACGCTTACTTCGCCGCCCGCTTCTTGCCGGCGCGGCCGGTGTTCTTCTTGGCGGCGGCCTTCTCGGCGGCGGGGACGATCTCGGGGATCGTCACCGTGCCGCCGGCCTTCTCGACCGCCTCGCGCGCCGACTTGGACGCGCCGGCGACGGTGAAGTTCAGCTTGGCCTTGAGCTCGCCCTTGCCGAGCAGACGGACGCCGTCCTTGCCGCCGCGGGTCAGGCCCGCCGCATTGAGCGCGGCCTGGTCGATGTCGGTGCCGGTCAGCTTGCCGTTATCGACCGCCTTCTGGATCGCGCCCAGGTTCACCTCGGCATAGTCCTTGGCAAAGATGTTGTTGAAGCCGCGCTTCGGCAGGCGCATGTGGAGCGGCATCTGGCCGCCCTCGAAGCCCTTGATCGAGACGCCCTCGCGGCTCTTCTGGCCCTTCTGGCCGCGGCCGGCGGTCTTGCCCAGGCCCGAGCCGATGCCGCGGCCGACGCGCACGCGGCCCTGACGGGCGCCCTTGTTGTCACGGAGATCGTTGAGTTTCATGTCTGTGCACTCGCTTTCGCTTTTGTCGCGCTGAAAAAACTAAAGCCCCTCCCCTGAAGGGGAGGGGTTTAGGAGGTTAACCCTCCACGCTCACCATATGCTGCACCTTGCGGATCATGCCGCGGACCTCGGGAGTGTCCTTGAGCTCGACCGTCTTGTGCATCTTGTTGAGGCCCAGACCGATCAGCGTCGCGCGCTGATCCTTGGTCCGGCGGATCGGCGAGCCGGTCTGGGTGATCTTCACCGTGCCGGCCGCGGCTTCCTTCTTCGCTGCCATCTCAGATTACTCCGCGATCGCGGCCGCATCCGCCTCGGCGGTCTGCGAACCACCGCGGCCGAGCAGGTCGGCGATCTTCTTGCCGCGGCGCTGCGCGACGCTCTTGGGCGAGGTCTGCTCGCCGAGCGCCTCGAAGGTCGCGCGGATCATGTTGTACGGGTTCGACGTGCCGATCGACTTGGTCACCACGTCCGCCACGCCCAGGCTCTCGAAGACGGCGCGCATCGGGCCGCCCGCGATGATGCCGGTACCGGCCGGAGCCGAACGGACGTAGACGCGACCCGCGCCGAAGTGGCCGCGGCCGTCATGGTGCAGCGTGCGACCTTCCTTGAGCGGCACACGAACCATCTTCTTCTTGGCCGAAGCGGTCGCCTTCGAGATCGCCTCGGGCACCTCGCGCGCCTTGCCGTGGCCGAAGCCCACGCGGCCCTTGCCGTCGCCGACGACGACCAGTGCCGCGAAGCCGAAGCGCTTGCCGCCCTTCACCGTCTTGGAGACGCGGTTGATGTGGACGAGCTTCTCGATCAGCTCCTCGCCACCGTCCTCGCCGCTGCCGCGACGATCGTCGCGCCGGCCACGGCCGCCGTCGCGGCCGCCACGGCCGCCACGGTCACCGCCGCCACGGTCACCGCCGCCACGGCCACGGCCGCCACGGGGACCGCGACCGCCCTCGGGAGCGGGGGCACCGGCCTCGACGGGCGCGCCCTCGACCTGGGTGTTCTCGTCAGCCATGCCTTAGAACTCCAATCCATTCTCGCGCGCGGCTTCCGCCAGCGCCTTGACGCGACCGTGGAACAGGAAGCCGCCACGGTCGAACACGACCTGGGTGACGCCTGCCTTCTTGGCCGCCTCGGCGACCTTCGCGCCGACGGCCTTGGCCGCCTCGATGGTCGCGCCGGTCTTGTCGGCGCCGAGCGTCGACGCCGCCGCGATCGTCTTGCCCTCGGCATCGTCGATGACCTGGGCGTAGATGTGCTTGCCCGAGCGATGCACCGACAGCCGCGGACGGCCGCCGCCACGCGCGCGGAGCGCGGTGCGGTTGCGGCGACGCCGCTTCTCGAAGAGAGAGAGACCCTTGGTCATTACTTCTTCTTCCCTTCCTTGCGGAAGATATACTCGCCCGCGTACTTGATGCCCTTGCCCTTGTACGGCTCCGGCTTGCGCCAGCGACGCACTTCGGCGGCGAACTGGCCGACCTTCTGCTTGTCGCTGCCCGAGATCTCGACCGTGGTCTGATCCGGGGTCTTGACCTCGAGCCCTTCCGGCACGTCGAGATCGACGTCGTGGCTGTAGCCGAGCTGAAGCTTGAGCTTCTTGCCCTGCGCGTTGGCGCGATAGCCGACGCCGGTGATCTCGAGGCGCTTCGAGAAGCCCTCGGTCACGCCGGTCACCAGGTTCTGCACCAGCGTGCGCTGCATGCCCCAGAAGGCGCGCGCCTGCTTGGTGTCGTTCGCCGGCTTGACGACGATCCCGTCGCTTTCGACCGTGTAGCTGATCTCGTCACGCAGCTGGAGCGAAAGCGTACCCTTCGGCCCCTTCACGTTGAGCTGGCCACCCTCGATCGTGGCGGTGACGCCCGCCGGGACCGAAACCGGCCTCTTGCCGATGCGGCTCATCAGAACACCTCCGCCAGCACTTCGCCGCCGACGTTCTGCTCGCGCGCTTCCGCGTCGGAGAGCACGCCCTTCGGCGTCGAGACGATGGTGATGCCCAGGCCGTTGCGCACGCGCGGAAGCTCCTGCGAGCCCGAATAGACGCGGCGGCCCGGCTTCGAGACACGCGCGACGTGCTTGATCGCCGGCTGGCCCTCGAAATACTTGAGCTCGATGCGGATGCCCGCGGCGGGGCCCATCTGCTCGTCGCTGTAGCCGCGGATATAGCCCTCGCGCTGGAGCACGTCGAGCACGCGGGCGCGCAGCTTCGACGCCGGCGTCAGGACGGAGTCCTTGCGCGCGCGCTGGCCGTTGCGGATGCGGGTGAGCATGTCACCCAGGGGATCGGTCACTGCCATCTTTTTACCCTTACCAGCTCGACTTGGTGATGCCGGGGATCAGGCCCTTGTTGGCCAGATCGCGCAGCATGACGCGGGCGAGACGGAACTTGCGGTAATAGCCGCGCGGACGGCCGGTGAGTTCGCAGCGGTTGCGGATGCGCGTCGGGTTCCCGTTCCTCGGGATCTCCGCCATCTTGAGCCGCGCGATGAGGCGCTCGGTCTCGCCGAGGCTCTCGTCGTTCGCCTGCGCCTTCAGCTTCGCATAACGGCCGGCGTACTTCTTCACCAGCTTCTTGCGACGCTCGTTCTTGTTGATCGAACTCAGTTTCGCCATGGACTTAAGCTCTCTTTCTCTTACGCAGCCTGGGCCTGCTCACCGGTCATGCCGATGAACGGGAAGCCGAACAGGCGCAGCAGCTCGCGAGCCTCTTCGTCGGTCTTCGCGGTGGTGGTGACGATGATGTCCATGCCGCGGACCTTGTCGATCCGGTCATAGTTGATCTCCGGGAACACCAGCTGCTCCTTGAGACCCATCGCATAATTGCCCCGGCCGTCGAACGACTTGGGATTGAGGCCGCGGAAGTCGCGGACGCGGGGAAGCGCGATCGTGACGAGGCGGTCGAGGAACTCGTACATGCGCTCGCGGCGGAGGGTGACCTTCGCGCCGATCGGCATGCCCTCGCGCAGCTTGAACTGCGCGATCGACTTCTTCGCGCGCGTCACGACGGGCTTCTGACCGGCGATCAGCTCCATCTCGGACGCTGCCTGCTCGACCTTCTTCTTGTCCTGCGTCGCCTCGCCCACGCCCATGTTGAGCACGATCTTCTCGATCCTGGGCACTTCCATCACATTCTTGTAGCCGAACTTCTCCGTCATCGCCTTGGCGATGCGGTCGTCGTACAGCTTACGCATGCGCGGGGTGTAGTTGTCAGCCATTGATGACCTCCCCGGTCTTGACGGCCACGCGGACCTTCTTGCCGTCCTTCACCTCGAAGCGGACGCGCGTCGGCTTGCCGTCCTTGGTCACATGCGCGACCTTGGAGACGTGGAGCGGCGCTTCCGAACGCTCGAGGCCGCCCTGCGGGTTGGCCTGCGAGGGCTTGCGGTGACGCACGGCGACGTTGACGCCCGACACGACGACCTTGCCGTCCTTCGGCAGCGACTTGACGACCTCGCCGGTCTTGCCCTTGTCCTTGCCGGACAGGACGATGACCTGGTCGCCCTTCTTGATCTTGGCAGCAGCCATCACAGCACCTCGGGCGCGAGCGAAATGATCTTCATATAGCCCTTCGAGCGCAGCTCGCGGACCACCGGGCCGAAGATACGGGTGCCGATCGGCTCCTCGTTCTTGTTCACCAGGACGGCGGCGTTGCCGTCGAAGCGGATCACCGAGCCGTCGGCGCGGCGGATGTCCTTCGACGTGCGAACGATCACCGCGCGGTGGACGTCGCCCTTCTTGACGCGACCCCTCGGCACCGCCTCCTTGACGCTGACGACGATGACGTCGCCCACGCCGGCGGTGCGGCGCTTCGAGCCGCCCAGCACCTTGATGCACTGCACCCGCTTCGCGCCGCTGTTGTCAGCGACGTCGAGATTGGACTGCATCTGGATCATCGATCCGGTTCCTTCTCAACTGCGCCCGATTCCGACCGGGACGCGCCTTCGTTCCAATGCGGACTTAAGCGTCCGCCGCGATCATCTCGGGCGTCGTGTGGGTGTTGACCCGCTCGATCACCTTCCAGGTCTTCTGCTTGGAGATCGGGGCGGTCTCTTCGATCCGCACCGTCTCGCCGGCCTTGAACTCGTTCGCCTCGTCATGGGCGTGATACTTCTTCGAGCGGCGGATGATCTTGCCGTAGAGCGGGTGCTTCACCTTGCGCTCGACGTTCACCACCACCGTCTTGTCGGCCTTGTCCGACACGATCACCCCGGTCAGCACGCGCTTCGGCATGTCTCGGGACTCCTTACTTGGCAGCCGAGCGCGAGCGCTCGGACTGCAGCGTCTTGATACGGGCGATGTCGCGACGGACCTCGCGCACGCGGCTCGGCTTCTCGAGCTGGCTGGTCGCCGCCTGGAAGCGGAGGTTGAACGCCTCGCGCTTGAGGTTGCCCAGCTCCTCGGTGAGCTGATCGTCGGTCTTCGCCCGAAGATCGGTTGCCTTGGTCATCTCTATCAACCCTCCAGGTGCGACGTGTCGCCGAGACGCGCCACGACCTTGGTCTTGATCGGCAGCTTCATCGCCGCACGCTCGAACGCTTCCGCCGCGAGCGGGCCGGGCACGCCGTCCAGCTCGAACAGGATGCGGCCCGGCTTGACGCGCGCCGCCCAGAATTCCGGCGCGCCCTTGCCCGAGCCCATGCGGACCTCGGCCGGCTTCGACGACACCGCGACGTCCGGGAAGATGCGGATCCACAACCGCCCCTGACGCTTGATGTGACGCGTGATCGCGCGGCGGGCCGCCTCGATCTGGCGCGCGGTGATCCGCTCCGGCTCCATCGCCTTCAGCCCATAGGAGCCGAAGTTCAGCGCGGTGCCGCCCTTGGCGTCGCCATGGATGCGGCCCTTGAACTGCTTGCGGAACTTGGTCTTCTTCGGTTGCAGCATGGCTTAGTTCCTGCGATCGCGGTCGTCGCGCGCGGGGCGCACGCCGGAGGTCTGCGCCTCCACCATCAGACGGTCCTGGGCGAGCGGATCGTGACCCAGGATCTCGCCCTTGAAAATCCACACCTTGACGCCGCACACGCCATAGGCGGTGTGCGCCTCGGCCTCGGCATAGTCGAGGTTGGCGCGCAGCGTGTGCAGCGGCACCCGGCCTTCGCGATACCCTTCCGACCGCGCGATCTCCGCGCCGCCGAGACGGCCGCCGCAGGCGACGCGGATGCCGTCGGCACCCAGGCGCATCGCCGACTGCACCGCGCGCTTCATCGCGCGGCGGAAGGCGATACGGCGCTCGAGCTGATCGGCGATGCCCTGCGCGACGAGCTTGGCGTCGATCTCGGGCTTGCGGATCTCGACGATGTTCAGCGACACGTCCGAGCTGGTCATCGCGCCGAGCGTCTTGCGCAGCTTCTCGATATCCGAGCCCTTCTTGCCGATGATCACGCCGGGGCGCGCCGCGTAGATCGAGATGCGGCACAGCTTGGCCGGACGCTCGATCACCACCTTCGAGATCGCGGCCTGCGGCAGCGTCTTGACGATGTACTGGCGGATCTTGAGGTCCTCCAGCAGCAGACGGCCATAGTCATGGCCTTCCGCGAACCAGCGGCTGTCCCAGGTGCGGTTGATCTGGAGACGCAGACCGATCGGGTTGCTCTTGTGACCCATTATGCTTCTTCCTGCTCGCGCACGACGATGCGCAGACGGCTGAACGGCTTCAGGATGCGAGTGGACTTGCCACGGCCGCGGGTCGCGAAGCGCTTCATCGTGATCGACTTGCCGACCGACGCCTCGGCGACGACGAGCGCGTCGACGTCGAGGTTGTGGTTGTTCTCGGCATTGGCGATCGCGGAGGCGAGCACCTTGCGCGCGTCCTCGGCCATCGCCTTCTTCGAGAAGGCGAGGATGTTCATCGCGTCGCCCGCCTTCTTGCCGCGGATGAGCCCGGCAACCAGGTTGAGCTTCTGCGCCGAACCGCGGATCTGCGTGCCGACCGAGAGCGCCTCGTTGTCGGCAACGCGGCGGGGAGCCTTATCCTTCGACATCAGCGCTTACCCTTCTTGTCGGCGGCGTGGCCGGGGAAGAAGCGGGTCGGCGCGAACTCGCCGAGCTTCATGCCCACCATGTCCTCGTTGACCGACACCGGCACGTGCTTGCGGCCGTTGTAGACGTTGAACGTCAGGCCGACGAACTGCGGCAGGATCGTCGAGCGGCGCGACCAGGTCTTGATCGGACCGGCGCGGGTGCCGGCGTCCTGAGCGGCTTCCGCCTTCTTGAGAAGGCTGAGGTCCACGAACGGACCCTTCCAGACGGAGCGAGCCATTACTTCTTCCTCGCGTGACGCGAACGGATGATCATCTTGTCCGTCGCCTTGTTGTGACGGGTGCGCGCACCCTTGGTCGGCTTGCCCCACGGGGTGACCGGATGACGGCCGCCCGAGGTCCGGCCCTCACCACCGCCGTGCGGGTGGTCGACCGGGTTCTTGGCGACGCCGCGGGTCAGCGGACGCTTGCCGAGCCAGCGGTTGCGGCCGGCCTTGCCAAGGTTCTGGTTCTGGTTGTCGGGGTTCGACACCGCACCGACCGTCGCCATGCAGTTCGCATGGATATAGCGCTGCTCGCCCGAGTTCAGGCGGACGATCACCATGCCGCGGTCACGGCCGACGACCTGCACATAGGTGCCCGCCGAACGCGCGATCTGACCGCCCTTGCCCGGCTTCATCTCCACATTGTGGACGATGGTGCCGACCGGCATCTGGCCCAATTCCATGGCGTTGCCCGGCTTCACGTCGGTCTTGCGGCCGGCGATCACCTTGTCGCCGACGCCCAGGCGCTGCGGCGCGAGGATGTAGGCCAGGCGGTCCTTGCCGTTCTCGTCGGCGCCATAGTTGACCAGCGCGATGAAGGCGGTGCGGTTCGGGTCGTACTCGATCCGCTCGACCGTGCCGACGACGTCCCACAGGCGGCGCTTGAAATCGACGATGCGATAGCGCTGCTTGTGGCCGCCCGCGATGCCGCGCGACGTGACATGCCCCTTGTTGTTGCGGCCGCCCGTCTTGGTCTTGCCTTCGGTCAGCGCCTTGACCGGACGGCCCTTGTAGAGGCCCGAACGGTCGACGAGGATCAGACCGCGACGTGCGGGGCTCGTCGGATTGTAATGCTTGAGTGCCATCGCCTCAGATTCCCGTCGTCACGTCGATCTGATCGCCTTCGGCGAGCGTCACGATCGCTTTCTTGATGTCCGAGCGGCGGTAGGGCGCGCCCTTCCACTTCTTGGTCTTGCCCTTCTGGACGATCGTGTTGACGCCGGTCACCTTGACGTTGAACAGCGCCTCGACGGCCGCCTTGATCTCGGGCTTGGTCGCATCGTTCGCGACCTTGAACACCACCGCGTTCGCCTCCGAGACCAGAGTCGCCTTCTCGGTGATGTGCGGCGCGACGATCACGTCGTAGTGGCGGTTGTCGACCGCCGCCTTCTTCGATGCCTTAGCCATTGAAGCGCGCCTCCAGCTTCTCGACGGCAGCGCGGGTCAGCACCAGCGTGTCGTGCTTCAGGATGTCGTAGACGTTGGCGCCGATCGCCGGCAGCACGTTGATCTGCGACAGGTTGCCCGCGGCCTGCGCGAAGCTGGTCTCGACGGCGTCGCCGTCGATCACCAGCGCGGTCTTGCCGAAGCCGAGCTTGGCGAGATCGCCCTTCAGCGTCTTGGCCTTGCTGTCCTTCACGGTCAGGCTGTCGAGGACGATCAGCGAGCCCGCCTTGGCGTGGCTCGACAGCGCCATCTTGAGGCCCAGCGCGCGAATCTTCTTGTTCAGCGACGGATTGAAGTCGCGGACGCGGGCGCCGTGCGCCTTACCGCCGCCGATGAACACCGGCGCGCGGCGATCGCCGTGACGGGCGGTGCCGCCGCCCTTCTGGCGGCCGTACTTCTTGCCCGAACGCGCGACGTCCGAACGCTCGCGGGTGCCGCGGGCGGTGCCGCGGCGCTTCTCGAGCTGCCAGGTGACGACGCGGTGCAGGATGTCGGCGCGCGGATCGAGGCCGAACACCTCGTCGGCGAGCTCGATGTCCGCGGCCTTCGCCTTGGCGTCGAAGGATTGAACCTTGACCTTCACGTTCAGCCCTCCTGGCCTTCGGTGGCCTCGGGAGCCGCCGGCGCTTCCGCGGGCGTCTCGGCCGGAGCCTGGTTGTTGTTGGCGACGGCCTTCAGGCCCGCCGGATACGGCGCGTCCTTGTGGGCCGGGACCTTGACCGCGTCCTTGACGAGCAGCCAGCCGCCCTTCGAGCCGGGCACCGAGCCCTTGACGAAGATCAGGCCGCGCTCGACGTCGGTCGAGACGATCTCGAGGTTCTGCTGGGTGCGATTGCGCGCGCCCATGTGGCCGGCCATCTTCTTGTTCTTGAAGACGCGGCCCGGATCCTGGCGGTTGCCGGTCGAACCATGCGAACGGTGCGAGACCGACACGCCGTGGGTCGCGCGCAGACCGCCGAAGCCCCAGCGCTTCATCGCGCCGGCGAAGCCCTTGCCCTGGGTCACGCCCTGGACGTCGACTAGCTGGCCGGCGACGAAGTGATCGGCCGAAATCTCGGCGCCGACGTCGAGGAGGTTGTCCTCGGTCACGCGGAATTCGACGACCTTCGCCTTGGGCTCGACCTCGGCCTTGCCGAAGTGGCCGCGCTGCGGCTTGGCGACGTTCTTGGCCTTGGCGCTGCCCGCGCCAAGCTGGACGGCGGTATAGCCGTCGCGATCAATTTCGCGGCGGGCGACGACCTGCAACGCCTCGAGCTGCAGGACGGTGACCGGCACATGGCGGCCATCGTCCTGGAACAGGCGGGTCATCCCCATCTTCTTCGCGATCACGCCAGTGCGCATGATCCATTGCTCCCATACAGAGGCACCCGACGGATGATTCCGCGGGTGCGTGACGGGCACCCATCGAAGTATTACTTCGATGGGACCCAACCTCAGCCCAAAAATGATGCGCGCCCCCGTCCGGGCTGAATGTTCCTCATGACAAGGAACGCGACGGGAGACGCAGCCCGGAGCGAACTCCGGCGGTATCTCTATGTCTGTGAGGGGTTTGGTCCCTCGGTCCTTCCTTACGTCGGCCCAGGGCCAGTCGAGGAAGGGAGCGTCAGCGACTCATGGCCGCGACACGAATCTCGTGTGAGGCGGCGCCTTACGCGAGCTTGATCTCGACGTCAACGCCGGCCGCGAGGTCGAGCTTCATCAGCGCATCGACCGTGTTGGCGGTCGGCTGCACGATGTCGAGCATGCGCTTGTAGGTGCGCACCTCGAACTGCTCGCGCGACTTCTTGTCGATGTGGGGACCACGGTTGACCGTGAACTTCTCGATCTTCGTCGGAAGCGGGATGGGGCCACGGATGAGCGCGCCGGTGCGGCGGGCGGTGTCGGCGATCTCGCCGGTCGCCTGATCGAGCACGCGGTGATCGAACGCCTTCAGGCGAATGCGGATATTCTGCGTTTCCATGTCCCTACCGATGCGAAAGAGCGGGCCCCGCTGCCGGGGCTCTTGCTGGTTCAAACTCAAACTGGAGGCGGGCCCTTACAGGTGCCCCCGTAAAAAAGCAACCGCCCGACACTCTTTCGGAGTGCCGGGCGGCGCTTTTATTTTCAGCTTACTTCGAGATGCCGCTGACGACACCCGCACCGACGGTGCGGCCACCCTCGCGAATGGTGAAGCGCTGGCCGACGTCCATCGCGATCGGGGCGATCAGCTTGACGCCCAGCGCGACGTTGTCGCCCGGCATGACCATCTCGGTGCCGGCCGGCAGCTCGACGGTGCCGGTGACGTCCGTGGTACGGAAGTAGAACTGCGGACGATAGTTGGCGAAGAACGGCGTGTGACGGCCACCCTCCTCCTTCGACAGCACGTACACTTCCGACTGGAAGTCGGTGTGCGGGGTGATCGAGCCCGGCTTGGCCAGAACCTGGCCACGCTCGACCTCGTCACGGCCGATGCCGCGCAGCAGCGCACCGATGTTGTCGCCGGCCTCGCCCGAATCGAGCAGCTTGCGGAACATCTCGACGCCGGTGACGGTGGTCTTGCGGGTGTCGGTGATGCCGACGATCTCGACTTCCTCGCCGACCTTGACGATGCCGGTCTCGACGCGGCCGGTCACCACGGTGCCGCGGCCCGAGATCGAGAACACGTCCTCGATCGGCATCATGAACGGCTTGTCGAGCGGACGCTCCGGCTGCGGGATGTACTCGTCGACCTGCGCCATCAGCTCGAGCACGGCCTTCTTGCCGATCTCGTCGTTGCTGCCGTCGAGCGCCTTGACCGCCGAACCCTTGATGATCGGAATGTCGTCGCCCGGGAACTCGTACGAGCTGAGCAGCTCGCGGATCTCGAGCTCGACGAGCTCGAGGATCTCGGGATCGTCGACCAGGTCGACCTTGTTCATGAACACGACCATCGCCGGCACGCCGACCTGACGGGCGAGCAGGATATGCTCGCGGGTCTGCGGCATCGGGCCGTCGGTCGCCGACACGACCAGGATCGCGCCGTCCATCTGGGCGGCACCGGTAATCATGTTCTTGACGTAGTCGGCGTGGCCCGGGCAGTCGACGTGCGCATAGTGGCGCTTGTCGGTCTCGTACTCGACGTGCGCGGTCGAGATGGTGATGCCGCGCTCGCGCTCTTCCGGCGCCTTGTCGATGTTGGCGTAGTCGACGAACGTCGCGCCGCCCGTCTCGGCCAGGACCTTCGTGATCGCGGCGGTCAGCGACGTCTTGCCGTGATCGACGTGGCCGATGGTGCCGATGTTGAGGTGCGGCTTGGTCCGCTCAAACTTTGCCTTCGCCATTGTTTCCCTACCTTCTGATCAAATTTCCCGGACCGCTGATGGGACTCGCGAGAACGCGGCCCCATAGCGGCATGTTTGCGGTTACGCCAGCTTCGCCTTGACCTCGTCCGCAACATTCTGCGGCACTTCGTCATAGTGCGAGAACTGCATCGAGTAGTTCGCGCGCCCCTGGGTGAACGAGCGGAGCTGGTTCACATAGCCGAACATGTTCGCGAGCGGCACCATCGCGGTCACCGCCTGCGCGTTGCCGCGCGTGTCGGTGCCCTGGATCTGGCCACGGCGCGAGTTCATGTCGCCGATGACGTCGCCGAGGTAATCCTCCGGCGTCACCACCTCGACCTTCATGATCGGCTCGAGCAGCTTGATGCCCGCCTTCGCCGCCGCCTCGCGCATCGCGCCGCGGGCGCAGATCTCGAACGCCAGCGCCGACGAGTCGACGTCGTGATAGGCACCGTCGGTCAGGTGCACCTCGAAGTCGATGATCGGGAAGCCGATCAGGTGACCGGTCTCCGCGGTCTCGCGGAAGCCCTTCTCCACCGACGGGATATACTCGCGCGGGATGTTGCCGCCCTTGATCTCGTCGAAGAACTGGAAGCCCGAGCCACGCTCGCCGGGGATCACCGTCACCTTGACGCGGCCGAACTGGCCCGAGCCGCCCGACTGCTTCTTGTGGGTGTAGTCGATGTCGACCTGCTTCGCGAGATATTCGCGATAGGCGACCTGCGGCGCGCCGACGTTGGCCTCGACCTTGAACTCGCGCTTCATGCGGTCGACCAGGATCTCGAGGTGGAGCTCGCCCATCCCCTTGATGATGGTCTGGCCCGATTCGTGGTCTGTCGAGACGCGGAACGACGGGTCCTCGGCGGCCAGGCGGTTGAGCGCAATGCCCATCTTCTCCTGGTCGGCCTTGGTCTTCGGCTCCACGCTGAGCTCGATCACCGGCTCGGGGAATTCCATCCGCTCGAGGATGATCGGATTGGCCGGATCGCACAGCGTGTCGCCGGTCGTGGTCTCCTTGAGGCCCGCGATCGCGACGATGTCGCCGGCGCGCGCTTCCTCGATGTCCTCACGCGAGTTCGCGTGCATGAGGAGCATACGGCCGATCTTCTCCTTCTTGTCCTTCACCGAGTTCAGATACTGACCCTTGGTGAGGGTGCCCGAATAGATGCGGGCGAAGGTGAGCGAGCCGACGAACGGATCGTTCATGATCTTGAACGCGAGCAGCGACAACGGCGCATTGTCGGCGGCCGGACGCGAATCCGGGGTCTCGCCGTCGAGCTTCACGCCCTGCACGTCCGGGATGTCGAGCGGGCTCGGCAGGAAGTCGACCACGGCGTCGAGCAGGGGCTGAACGCCCTTGTTCTTGAACGCCGAGCCGCACAGCACCGGCACGAACGAGAAGTTGAGCGTACCCTTGCGGATCAGCTTCTTGAGCGTCTTCGCGTCGGGCTCCTCGCCCTCGAAGAACTTCTCCATCACCGCATCGTCCTGCTCGACGGCGAGCTCGATGAGCTCGTTGCGCGCAGCCGCGGCGGCATCCTTCATGTCGTCCGGGATGTCCTGATATTCGAACTTCGCGCCCAGGCTCTCCTCGAGCCAGATGATCGCGCGGTTCTCGACCAGGTCGACCAGGCCCTTGAAGCCGCCCTCGATGCCGATCGGGAGATACAGCACCGCCGGACGCGCGCCGAGGCGGTCCTTGATCATCTCGACGCAGCGCTCGAAGCTCGCGCCGGTGCGGTCGAGCTTGTTGACGAAGCACATGCGCGGCACGTGATACTTCTCGGCCTGGCGCCACACCGTCTCCGACTGCGGCTCGACGCCGGCGACGCCGTCGAAGCAGGCGACCGCGCCGTCGAGCACGCGCAGCGAACGCTCGACCTCGATGGTGAAGTCGACGTGGCCGGGCGTGTCGATGATGTTGATCAGGTGCTCTTCGCCCTTGCCCTCTTCGGCGCGCCACTTGCAGGTGGTCGCCGCGGACGTGATCGTGATCCCGCGCTCCTGCTCCTGCTCCATCCAGTCCATCGTCGCGGTGCCCTCATGGACCTCGCCGATCTTGTAGGACTTGCCGGTGTAGTAGAGGATGCGCTCGGTCGTCGTCGTCTTGCCGGCATCGATGTGCGCCATGATGCCGATGTTACGATAGCGTTCGAGCGGATGGCTGCGGGCCATGACCTGAGTTCCTTAGCGATGTGGGGAGCCGGACGATCCGGGCTCCCCATATGTAGGTAAGAAAATTACCAGCGCTACCCGCCGGCCGGGGCCGACGGGTGGCAGAGATTACCAGCGGTAGTGGCTGAAGGCGCGGTTCGCCTCGGCCATGCGGTGCGTGTCCTCGCGCTTCTTCACCGCGTTGCCGCGATTGTTCGAGGCGTCGAGCAGCTCGCCCGACAGGCGCGCCGCCATGGTGTGCTCGCTGCGGTTGCGCGCCGCGGCGATCAGCCAGCGGATCGCGAGCGCCTGCGCGCGCTCCGGACGGACCTCGACCGGCACCTGGTAGGTCGCACCGCCGACGCGGCGGCTGCGGACCTCGATGCCCGGCTTCACATTGTTGAGCGCATCATGGAACACGCCCAGCGGATCCTTCTTGGCGCGCGCCTCGACGGTGTCGAGCGCACCATAGACGATGTTCTCCGCGACGGACTTCTTGCCGTCGAGCATCACGCTGTTCATGAACTTCGAAAGCACCTCATCCCCGAACTTGGGATCAGGCAGGATTTCCCGCTTCTCGGGACGACGACGACGAGCCATCTCAGATTTCCTTCTTGATCTTCAGCGAACCCGGAACCCGTCCGGCGCTTACTCTGGCTGTGATTACTTCGGACGCTTGGCGCCGTACTTCGAGCGCGACTGCCGGCGATCCTTGACGCCCTGCGTGTCGAGCACGCCGCGCAGAACGTGGTAGCGCACACCGGGAAG
Organism: Sphingomonas sp. SRI_018; assembly: GCF_057586275.1. Taxonomy (NCBI): domain Bacteria; kingdom Pseudomonadati; phylum Pseudomonadota; class Alphaproteobacteria; order Sphingomonadales; family Sphingomonadaceae; genus Sphingomonas; species Sphingomonas sp. SRI_018. The sequence goes on from NZ_JBYCZO010000003.1 coordinate 32,265, forward strand.
GTCGCGCACACGGCCGCCGCGGATCAGCACCACCGAGTGCTCCTGCAGGTTGTGGCCCTCGCCCGGAATGTAGCTGATGACCTCGCGCTGGTTGGTCAGGCGGACCTTGGCCACCTTGCGCAGCGCCGAGTTCGGCTTCTTCGGGGTCGTGGTATAGACGCGCGTGCAGACGCCGCGCTTCTGCGGGTTCTGTTCCATCGCAGGGACCTTCGACTTGGCCTTCTGCGGGTCGCGGCCCTTGCGGACCAGCTGGTTGATCGTCGGCATGAAGCCCTTCACCTTATCTTGCCGGAACAGTCCGGCGGTTACTTTGTCGGTGCCGCAAACGGCAAAGGCCAGGGGAAGCCAAAGCAGCCCCCCGGGCCCAACGTCCGACAACGTTCATTGCTTGCCCCGCGGATGAACGAAAGCGCGGCCGAAAGCCGGCATTCCCCACGCGGAACGGAGCGGGCCTATAGCGATGGCGCGGTGAGCGGTCAATGGGCGCGCGAGAGCCGCGTACCGCCCTGCTCGCTTCGTCGATTCCCGACTGCCGCCGAACCCCGCCGCCTGCTAGAAGGAGACTCGGCATCGATTGCCGAACGGGGGTGAGCCACATGTTCAATTCGTCGAACCGCGGCCGCGAGTCTGCGCCGTCTTCCTCGCAGCCTGCAAACGGGAACGGCAAGCGCGCCGCGGCGGGCAGCGGCCTGTTCTCCGTGATCGGCCCGGACGTGACGGTCACCGGCAACATCGTCGCGGCGGCCGACCTGCATGTCGACGGGCGAGTCGAAGGCGACGTCGTGTGCGGCGCGCTGACCCAGGGCACCGATAGCGCGATCCACGGCGGCGTCACTGCCGAAACCGCACGCATCGGCGGCAGCATCGAGGGTGCGGTGCGTGTCCGCCAGCTCCTCGTCGAGCGCACGGCGCGAATCGCCGGCGACATCGAATATGAGACGATCACCATCGAGAACGGCGGCCAGATCGACGGCGCGCTGCGCCGCGTGACCTCGCTCACGCTGACGCCCGCCGCGCCGGCGCTGCTGGCGAGCACGGCCAAGGCAGAGATCGAAGAGACGCAGCTCGTCGCCTGACGGTTCAGAGCGCCTTGGCGGCAGCGAGATTGGCCCGGACGGGCGGCGCGCCGTAGCTCGCGAAGCTCTTGAGCTCGGGATCGCCTTCGTTCGCGAGGTAGCGTTCCTTGAGCAGGGCCTCGAGCTTGGTCAGCGCGACGACCATCTGCGCCTTGAGCGCCGTGTCGAACGCGGCGCCGTTCGCCTTCTGCAGCGTCGCGATGTTGTCGTTCTGCTCGTCGTCGAGCGACGCGTCGATCAGCAGGTCCGGCTGTGTGGCAGCGGCGAGCTTGAGCTTCATCGTCGACTGGGTGCGGTCGAGCATCAGCTTCTTGCCGAACGCCTTGACCCTGGCACTCGCCCCCTTCTGCTCGGCGAGCGAGCCCGCGCCCGCGATATAGGCGTTGAGCGACGCCACGCTGTCGACGAACGTCTGGTCGGGCGACTTGGACGGCTCGGGCCTGGGCGCGATGATGTTGGCGATCGGGCTGTCGTTGGCGGCTTCGGTCGCGTTCTCGGTCCCGGGCGTGCAGCCGGCGACGAGGACGAGCGCGGCAACGGCAGCGAACGGTGATTTCATCGACATCCTCCTTGTCACGCAATCAGCTTGGCCGAGCGGCGCGCGGGCTGCTAGTCCAAATCGGCAACCGAAGGAGTTCGCGATGCCACTCCCTGCTCTCCCCTGGGACGGCGGCTGCCGCTGCGGCGCGGTCCGCTTCCGCGTGAGCATGCCGCCGCTGTTCACCGCCGTCTGCCACTGCACCGGCTGCCAGCGGATGACGGCGAGCGCCTATTCGACCACGCTGGCGGTGCCCCAGGACGGTTTCGCCGTGACCGAGGGCGAGACGGCGATCGGCGGCCTCCACGGCGAACGGCTGCACCACCAGCATTGCGATCGCTGCAAGAGCTGGCTGTTCACGACCTTCGAGCCGGCGACCGGCTTCGTCAACGTCCGCGCGACCATGCTCGACGATCCGAGCTGGTTCACGCCGTTCATCGAGAACTACACCAGCGAGGCGCTGCCCTGGGCGCGGGTGGACGCTGCACACAGCTTCGAGAAGTTCCCGCCGATGGAACAGTATCAGCCACTGCTGGCGGAGTTCGCGCGGTCGATCGCTTAGCTCCTCCCCGGCACGGGGAGGGGAACCGCCGAAGGAGGCGGCTCCCCGCAAGCGACACCGAGGAGGCTAACCCTCTCCACCAGCCTGCGGCCACGGCTTGCTCCGCAAGCCGGCTCCGCGGCTGCGACCTGCCCCCGGCAGGTCGCTGATCGCCGCTACGCCCCCCTCCCCGTGCCGGGGAGGATCGGGATTCCCTCAGATATGCAACACGCGCCCATAGGCCGCGAGCACGCCCTCGTGCATCATCTCGCTGAGCGTCGGGTGCGGGAACACCGTCTCGATCAGCTCGGCCTCGGTCAACTCGCCGGTCTTACCGATGGTGTAGCCCTGGATCAGTTCGGTCACTTCGGCGCCGATCATGTGTGCGCCGAGCAGCTCGCCGGTCTTGGCGTCGAACACCGTCTTCACGAAACCTTCGGCCTCGCCGAGCGCGATCGCCTTGCCGTTGCCGATGAAGGGGAACTGGCCGACCTTGACCTCATAGCCCGCTTCCTTGGCCTTGGCCTCGGTGAGGCCGACCGATGCGATCTGCGGGCGGCAATAGGTGCAGCCGGGGATGTTCTTCGGGTCCATCGCGTGCGGGTGCTTGCCGGCGATCGACTCGACGGCGATCACGCCCTCGTGGCTGGCCTTGTGCGCGAGCCATGGCGGCGCGGTCACGTCGCCGATCGCGTAGAGGCCGTCGACATTGGTCTTGCAGGCGCCGTCGGTGACGATGTGGCCGCGCTCGGTCTTCACGCCGAGCGCCTCCAGGCCGATGTTCTCGGTGTTGGGGACGATGCCGATCGCGACGATGACATGGCTGAACTCGCCCTCGGTTACCTTACCGTCCTTGCCCTTGATCGATGCCTTCACGCCCTTGTCGGTCACGTCGAGCTTCTCGACGCCGGCGCCGGTCATGATCGTCATGCCCTGCTTCTTGAGCTGCTTCTCGAGGAAGGCGGAGACGTCAGCGTCCTCGACCGGGACCAGGCGGTCGAGCATCTCGACCACGGTCACGTCGGCACCAAGGTCCTTGTAGAAGCTCGCGAACTCGATCCCGATCGCGCCGGAGCCGATCACCAGCAGCTTGGACGGCATCTCGGCGGGCGTCAGCGCATGGCGGTAGGTCCAGATGCGTTTGCCGTCGGCCTTGGCGAACGGCAGGTCGCGCGCGCGGGCGCCGGTGGCGACGATGATGTTCTTGGCGGTGAGCTCGGTGGTCTTGCCGTCCTTGGTGACGGAGAGCTTGCCCTTTCCGGTCAGCTTGCCCTCGCCCATGTGGACGTCGATCTTGTTCTTCTTCATCAGGTGCGTGACGCCCTGATTGAGCTGCTTGGCGACCCCGCGCGAGCGCTTCACCACCGCCTCCAGGTCGGCACTGATCTTGTCAGCGACCAAGCCGTAATCCTTGGCGTGCTGCATATAGTGGAAGATCTCGGCCGAGCGCAGCAGCGCCTTGGTCGGGATACAGCCCCAGTTGAGGCAGATGCCGCCCAGCAGCTCGCGCTCGACGATCGCCGTCTTGAGCCCGAGCTGCGCCGCCCGGATCGCCGCGACATAGCCGCCGGGGCCGGAGCCGAGGACGATGAGATCGTAGGTATCAGCCACTGGGGAGGTCCTTTCGGGAGGAATGTGGTTACGCGCCGGCGTCCGCCAACGGCGGCACCTCGCGGGGGCGGCGATCGGCGTCGATGGCGACGAAGGTGAAGTGCGCCTGCGTCACCTTGTGATGGTTGCGCTCGTGGCGGTGGCGGCGCCAGGCTTCGACGTCGATCGTCATCGAGGTGCGGCCGGTCTTCACCAGCCGGGCGAATACCGACACCTCGTCGCCGACGAACACCGGGTTGAGGAACTCCATGCCGTCGAGCGCGATCGTGACCGCGCGGCCGCCGCAATGGCGGCTGGCGACCGATCCGGCGGCAAGGTCCATCTGGCTCAGCAGCCAGCCGCCGAAGATGTCGCCGTAGGGGTTGGCGTCGGCCGGCATCGCGACCACGCGAATCGTCGGCTCGTCCAACGGCGGCGCGGCGGAGTCACTTGCGGTCATCGTCGCGGCCTCCGCGGTCGATCGTCCAGGCACGGCGCAGCGGGCCGATGCCCATCAACACCACCGCGACGCCGGCGCACCAGCCGACCAGACGGATAGTGTCGCCCCCGAGCGGATAGGCCCAGGCGCCGACCGCGGTGATCAGCGCGGTCGCCATCAGCCCCGCGGCGATGTGGAGAAGCTCGATGAGGGTACGGAGGACCGGCACCGGACGCCGTCTCAGGCGACGAACGCCAGCGGAGCCTCGACCAGCTCCTTGAACACCTTCATCAGCTCGGCCCCGTCGGCGCCGTCGATCGCGCGATGGTCGAAGCTGCCGGTCGCCGACATGACGGTGGCGACGCCGAGCGCGTCGTCGACGATGTACGGCCGCTTCTCGCCGGCGCCGATCGCCATGATCATGCCCTGCGGCGGGTTGATCACCGCCTCGAACTGCTTGATGCCGTACATGCCCATGTTGGACAGGCTGGCGGTGCCGCCCTGATATTCCTCGGGCTTGAGCTTGCCTTCCTTCGCGCGGCCGGCGAGCTCCTTCATCTGCGTCGAGATGGAGGCAAGGCCGGCATTGGCGGCGTCGCGGATGATCGGGGTGATGAGGCCCGACGGCGTCGACACCGCGACCGAGACGTCGGCGCGCTGGTAGCTGACCATCTCGTTGCCGAGGAAGGTGACGTTGCACTTCGGCACCTGAACCAGCGCGACGCCGAGCGCCTTGATCAGCAGGTCGTTAACCGACAGCTTCACCCCGCGCGGCTCGAGCGCCTTGTTGAGCTCGCCGCGCAGCTTGAGCAGCGCATCGAGGCGGATGTCCACCGTCAGGTAGATGTGCGGGATCGTCTGCTTGGCCTCGGTCAGGCGGCGCGCGATCGTCTTGCGGATGTTGGAGAGCTTCTCGACCTCGTGCGGGATGGTCTCGTCATACCAGACCGGCTTGTGCTCGGCAGGCGCGGCGGCGGGAGTCGCGGCGGCAGCGGCCGGCGCCTCGGCGGGCTTGGCGACGGGAGCGGCGCCGGGCTTGGCCCCCTCGACGTCGGCCTTGACGATGCGGCCGTTGGGGCCGGAGCCGGCGATGGCGGCGAGGTCGATGCCCTTGTCCGCGGCGATACGGCGGGCGAGCGGACTGGCCTTCACGCGGTCGCCCGACGCGGCGGGAGCGGGTGCCGGCTTCGATTCGGTTACGGCAGGAGCCGGCTTCGGAGCCTCCTCGGCCTTGGGTTCGGGCGCCTTGGCCTCCTCCTTGGCGGGAGCAGCCGCCGGCGCGGGCGAGGCCGATGCCGCGGCGGAGGCATCCTCGCCTTCCTCGGCCAGGATCGCGATCACCGCGCCGACCTTCACGCCGTCGGTCCCCTCCGGGACGACGATCTTGGCGATCGTACCCTCGTCGACCGCCTCGAACTCCATCGTCGCCTTGTCGGTCTCGATCTCGGCCATGATGTCGCCGGACTTGACCGTGTCGCCTTCCTTGACGAGCCACTTGGCAAGCGTGCCCTCCTCCATGGTCGGGGACAAAGCGGGCATCTTGAGTTCGATCGCCATGAGTGACTCTTCTTTCTCCTGGGGGCGAGGCCTCCTTTGCGCCCGACCCGCTCCGGGTCAAGACTTGCGCGAACAGTCGACCCGCGCCACGTAACGCCTGAGACGGGGGAGAAGGATCATGCGCACCTATCTGGTGGTGGTCGACGACAGCCCGGAAGCCGAGGCGGCGTTGCGGTTCGCGGCGCGGCGCGCGGTCAAGACCGGGGGCAACGTGCTGATCCTGGCGCTGATCCCGCCGGCCGAGTTCGTGCAATGGGGCGGCGTCCAGGCGACGATCGAGGAAGAGGCGCGACTTCATGCCGAGGCGCTGGTCGCCGGCGCCGCGGGGACATTGCTCGACGAATCGGGGGTGGTGCCTTCGATCGTGGTCAAGCAGGGCGACGGGCCCAAGATCGTGCGCGAGATGATCGCCAGCACGCCCGACATCGCCGCACTGGTGCTGGGCGCCGCCGCGAGCGGGGCGCCGGGGCCGCTCGTCACCCATTTCGCTGGGGCGGATGCCGGCAAGCTGCCGGTGCCACTGATGATCATCCCCGGCTCGCTGGACCGCGAAGCCATCGACCGGGTGAGCTGAGGCCATGCGGATCGTCCTCGTCGCCGCCGCGCTCCTTCCTTTCCCCGCCGCCGCGCGCGAGGCGCCGAGTCCGGAACGGCTCAAGGCCTCCGTCGAGAAGCTGGTGAGCTTCGGCACGCGCCACACGCTCTCATCCCCCACCGATCCCAGGCGCGGGATCGGCGCCGCGCGGCGCTGGGCGGCAGGCGAGTTCGAGCGGATCGGCAAGGCGTGCGGCGGCTGCCTGCATGTGGAGACTATCGAGAAGGTCTTCACCGGCCCCCGCGCGCCGAACGGGGTCAACATCGTCGACGTGCTCGGCGTGCAGCAGGGCAGCGAGCCCGGGCGCGTCGTCATCGTCCAGGGCCATATCGACAGCCGCGTCAGCGACGTGATGGATGCCACCAGCGACGCGCCTGGCGCCAACGACGATGCCTCGGGCGTCGCGCTGGTGCTGGAGGCGGCGCGCATCCTCTCCAAGGAGAAATTCCGCGCGACGATCATCTACGCCGCGCTCTCCGGCGAGGAGCAGGGCCTGTTCGGTGGGCAATTGCTCGCCGAGACGGCCAAGGCGCGCGGATGGAAGGTCGACGCGGTGCTCAACAACGACATCGTCGGCAACACCATCGGCCAGAACGGCCAGCGAGTCGCGGACCGGGTGCGCGTCTTCTCCGAAGGCATCAGGACGTCGGAGGACCTGCCCGCCCAGCGCGCCCGGCGCGGCAACGGCGGCGAGGACGACGGCCCCAGCCGCGCGCTGGCCAAGGCGATCGACGGAGTCGCGGCGACCTTGCCGGGCGGGCTCGACGCGTTCCTGGTCCGCCGGCCCGACCGCTTCGGGCGCGGCGGCGATCATGAGCCGTTCCTGAAGCTCGGCTATCCGGCGGTGCGCTTTTCGGTGGGGATCGAGAACTACACCCAGCAGCACCAGAACCTGCGCACCGAGAACGGCATCGCTTATGGCGATACCTTCGACAAGATGGATTTCCCCTATCTGGCCAAGGTGACCGCGATCAACGTCGCGACGATCGCGCGGCTGGCGGGAGCCCCTTCGGCACCGGAGGAGGTGGTGATCGGCGGCGCGCTGTCGAGCGATACCGATGTCCGATGGAAGCCGGTCGCGGGCGCCGCGCGCTACCGCGTCCATATCCGCCGCAACGATGCGCAGGACTGGCAACGTGCCGTCGACGTCGCGGGCGGCGAGACGGGAACCAAGCTCAAGGACGTGATCGTCGACGACGTGTTCGTCGGCGTGTCGGCGGTGGCGGAGGGTGGGGCCGAGAGCCTGGTGACGTTCGCCGGGCGCGCTGCCCCCTGAGCGCGCCCGGCGGTGGGGCTGGGCCGGAAAGGAGAAAACGGCCCGCCCTCTAACGGATCAACGTCGCAGGTACTTGCACTTGCAAGCGGCTCTGCGCACGACCTTGCGGTAGGTGCGCACCGGCGCGGCCTCATAGACATATTCGGTGGTGGTCGTGGTGGTCGTCACCGCCGGGATCACCGTCACCGTGGTGACGCTGCCATAGGGACCGGGCACCACCGTCGTGTAGGGCTGGGCGCCGCCGGCGTAGACATGATGTCCGCCGTAATAGGGCGCCGGCTGCACCACCTCCGCCGGCGGTGCGTACACCACCGGCGGAGGCGGATACGCCCCCCCGGGATAGCCTGGCTCGGGATAAGGTGCGCCATAAGGCGGTGGCGGTGGCGGTGGCAGGTCGCGGCGCCGACGATGATCGTCCTCGGCCTTGTCGATCAGGCCACCCGCGAGCGCGCCGACCCCGGCCCCCAGCAGCGTGCCGCCGAGCTTGTCGCCATGTCCTGCGATCACATTGCCGGCGACGCCGCCCACCACGCCGCCGATCACCGCACCGCCGACGCCATCGTCGCGACGCTCGGGAGGCCGAGGCGGCGGATAGGGTGCACCGGGTTCGGCATAACCCTCGTCATAGGCATAGCCCTCGTCGGGATAGGCCTGGTCGCCGTCGTAGCGGTCCCAGTCGATCCCGCCGACGCTGTCCTGGACGCGGCCATAGCCGTCGACGAGCACGGCATCGTCGTAATAGCGCACCCAGTTGTAGCCATAGGGCGGCGCGCCGAGGCCATAGGTCGCGAAGTCGGTGACGTAGAAGGTCGGCGCGAACCAGTAGCGCGGCAGCACCCAGCCGCGCACCGGCCGGCGATAGGCCCCCCAGCCGCCGGGCGCATAGACGCCGGCATACCAGCGGCCGTTGACGCGACCGCCCCAGCGGTGGTGCCCCGGCATCGGGCGCGGCCGGTTCCAGTTGCCGCCGTGCCAGCCCTGCGGCCGCGCCGGCATCGGCGTCGTCCGCGGCGGACCGCTCCACTGGCCGCGTGGCGCCCGCTGCGCCTCGGCGGGCGCGGCGACGGCGATTGCGGCGACTGCGGCGGCTGCGATCCAATAGGCACGCATCGTCAAAGCGTCTCCCCTGCTGGCGCCAGCCTCCCCACCCGGCAGCCACGGTTAATCCCTGGCCGGAGTGTAAGCCATCGCCGCCGCAGGGGCGACGGCGATGGATGGTTAACGACTGTCCCGTTTAGGGTCAGACCATCCGGGGTGCGAGCAGGCGCACCAGCGCCTCGCAGCCGGCCGCGTCGCCGGCATCGAAGCGCGCGGGCGACGGACTGTCCAGATCCAGGACACCCAGCAGCTCGCCCTGGTGGACGATCGGCACCACCAGCTCGGAACGGCTGGCGGCATCGCAGGCGATATGGCCGGGGAAGGCGTGGACGTCCTCCACCAGCTGCGTCTCGCGCGCCGCGGCGGCGGTGCCGCACACGCCCTTGCCCAGGGGGATGCGGATGCAGGCGGGCTTGCCCTGGAACGGACCCAGCACCAGCTCGCCATCGATCGCGCGATAGAAGCCGGCCCAGTTGAGGTCGGGCAGATACTGCCAGATCAGCGCGGCGGCATTGGCCATGTTGGCGATCGCATCCGGCTCGTCCGCGGTGAGTGCGTCGAGCGCGGTTTCGAGATCGCGGTAGAGCTCGGTCTTGCTGCCGGCGGCAATGGCGAATTCGTACATTGCTTGTTCTTCCCGTCACCCGGCCTTGCCGGGGTCCATCTACCGCAGGCGCACTGCTCACGGATCGAGCGTTGCATGTGCGGCGCCGTGGATGCCGGAACAAGTCCGGCATGACGAATTTTAGGGCTAATCCAGCCGCACCTTTCCCCGCCCCGCCTTCACCGCGCTGCGCCCCTTCTTCTCGTCGACGCGGCGCGCCTTCGCGGCCTTGCTGGGCTTGGTCTTCACCCGCTTGGCCTGGCGGACGTGCGCTTCGGCGATCAGCTCGGCGAGGCGGGCACGGGCGTCCTCGCGGTTGGCGTCCTGGGTGCGGAAGCGGCGCGCGGTGATGACCAGCTCGCCGCCCGCGGTCATGCGGGTGCCGGCGAGCTGCTTCAGGCGCTGATAGGCATGGGGCGGCAGGCCGAGGCGGAACACGTCGACGCGCAGCTGCACCGCGGTCGCGACCTTGTTGACGTTCTGCCCGCCGGGGCCGGAGGCGGCGAGGAACTTCTCCTCGACGATCGCGTCGGCGATGCGGTCCTCAGCCACCATCGGCGAAGCCCTCGAAACGGGCCGGCAAGGGCGCCTCGGCATGGACGTCGGGCTTGCCCGGTCGGGGTAGGCGAATCTCCGCGGCGTGGAGCAGCAAGTAGGGACCGTCGCGGCCGTAGACGCGGTCCCCGACGATCGGCAGCCCCAGCCCCTCCGCGGCATGGACGCGGAGCTGGTGGGTGCGGCCCGTCTCGGGCAGGAACTCGACCAGCGCGCGATCATCGCGGACGGTGACCGTGCGCCAGCGCGTCACGGCCTTCTTGCCGTTGGGACTGCCCGTCATTCGCCAGCCGGCCTCGCGCGTACTCACCTTGGCGAGCGGCAGGTCGATCACACCCTCCCCACTTTCCGGCACGCCCTCCAGCACCGCGAGATAGCGCTTCGTCACCTGCCCCGCCTCGAACGCCTGGCCGAAGCGCTTCACCGCACCCGGATTGCGCGCGAGCAGCAGGCAACCGGAAGTGTCGCGGTCGAGCCGGTGCACCGCGACCGGCAGGCGGCGGAAGCCGAAGGTCAGCTCGTCCGCCATCGATTCGATACTGGGCGAGCGATCGCGCGGGCGGTCGACCGGCAGGCCCGCAGGCTTGTCGAGCACGATCGCCTCGCCATCGAGGAAGAGGATGCGGTCCGCTAGCATCGGCCCGCTATACATAACCCCTCCCGCAAGCGGGAGGGGTTCGGGGAGGCCCTGCGGAGGGGGGAGCCGGACCTCCCCGATTCCCGGTCCCGCGAGGGTACGGGACCGGGCGGGAGCAGGTTACGCGGTCAGCTTGGCCGCGACCTCGGCGATGCGGCGGCCCTGGTAGCGGGCGCCGTCGAGGTCCTTGGCGCTCGGCTGGCGGCTGCCGTCGCCGCCCGCGACGGTGGTCGCGCCATAGGGGGCGCCGCCGACGATCTCGCTGATGTCCATCTGTCCGGCGTGGCCATAGTCGAGGCCGACAATGGTGAGACCGAAGTGCAGCAGGTTGGTGATGATGCTGAACAGCGTCGTCTCCTGCCCGCCGTGCTGGGTCGCGGTCGAGGTGAAGGCGCCGGCGACCTTGCCGTGCAGCGCGCCGGTTGCCCACAGGCCGCCGGCGGTATCCCAGAACGCCGCCATCTGGCTCGCCATGCGGCCGAAGCGGGTCGGCGCGCCGACGATGATCGCGTCATAGTCCTTGAGCACGTCGGGACCCGCGATCACCGGATGGGGGCTGTCGGTCTTGAAGTGCGCCGCCTCGACCACCGCCTGCGGCGCCGTTTCCGGCACGCGCTTGATGTCGACCTCGGCGCCGGCGCCGCGCGCGCCCTCGGCGATCGCTTCAGCCATCTGCTCGATGTGGCCGTAAGAGGAATAATAGAGAACCAGGACCTTGGGCATGTGACGTGCTCCCTTGGAAAAGAGCCGCCGTGCCGGCACCGGCCGGGCACGACGGCATTGCGGATTATTCGGCGTCGACCAGGACGATCTCGGTGTCCTCGATCGCGGTGATGGTGACGGTCTGGCCGCCCGAGAGCGCCGCGCCGTCGCGGGCCTCGAAGCGGGTTCCCTCGATCTCGATCGCGCCCACGGCGGGGACGAGATAGGCATGGCGCCCCTCGCCGACGCTGTGGGTCACGCTCTCGCCAGCCTTGAGCGTCGCGCCGAGCACGCGGGCATCGGCCCGGATCGGCAGCGCGCCCTCATCGTCGGCGAAGCCCGAAGCAAGCGTCACGAACCGGCCGGAGCGATCGCCCTTGGGGAAAGGCTTGGCGCCCCAGGAGGGCTGGCCGCCCGCGCGCTTCGGTTCGATCCAGATCTGGAACAGCGTCGTCGTCTCGCCTTCCAGATTATATTCGGCATGGCGCACGCCCGTGCCCGCGCTCATCACCTGGACGTCGCCCGCACTGGTGCGGCCCTGGTTGCCCATCGAATCCTGATGGGTGATCGCGCCCTTCCGGACATAGGTGATGATCTCCATGTCGCGGTGCGGGTGCGGCGGGAAACCGGAGTTCGGGGCGATCTCGTCGTCGTTCCATACGCGGATCGCGCCCCAACTCTCGCGCTTGGGATCGTAATAATTGGCGAAGCTGAAGTGATGGCGGGCGTTGAGCCAACCATGATCGGCATGGCCCAAGCTCTCGAACGGACGCCGTTCGATCCTGGCCGCTGTGGTGGTGGTCATCGCAAATCTCCGTTGGTTGCCGGCAAGATAGGCGAGGCCTGGATCGCGTAAATGGAAACGTTGGAAACAGATTGTTTCTGCGCTAGCCTCTTCGGATGCGCCTTCCCGATTTCGAAGCCTGGGCGGTGTTCGCCTGTGTGGTCGAGCACCGCTCGTTCAGCGCCGCGGCCGAGGCGATCGGCGTCAGCAAGGCGACCGTCTCCAAGGCGGTGGCACGACTGGAGGCGTCGCTCGGCACGACATTGTTCCACCGCACCTCGCGCCGGCTGTCGCTGACCGAGAGCGGCAAGGCGCTCGCCGAACGCGCCCAGCGCATCCTCGCCGAGGCGCAGGCGGCCGAGGAGGCGGCGCACGATGCGGCAACCGCGCCGGCCGGGCTGATCCGCGTGGCGGCGCCGCTGGCGTTCGGCATCCGCTATGTGGCCAAGGCGGTCGCCGATTTCCTCGCGGCCTATCCGGCGGTGGAGATCGATCTTCGCCTGTCCGACGCCAAGGTCGATATCGTCGCCGAGGGATTCGACATCGCGCTGCGCATCGCCGACCTGCCCGACAGTTCGCTACGCGCCCGCCGGCTGGCGCCGATCGCGGGGCGGACGGTGGTGGCGCCCTCCTATCTCGAGAAGCACGGCACGCCGCGCCACCCCGCCGAACTCGGCGAGCATCTGTGCCTGCGCTACGCCAATCTCGCCCAGCCCAACCTGTGGCATTTCCGCAAGGCCGATGGGGAGGAGGCGGCGGTGCGCCCGCACGGCCCCCTTCTCACCGACAGCGGCGACGCGATGCTGCCGACCCTGCGCGCGGGCCTCGGCATCGCGCGGCTGCCGGATTTCATCGTCGACGAAGACCTTGCGCGCGGGACGCTGGTCGAGATCCTGCCGGAGTGGGCGACGATGGGCATCGCGCTCCACCTGCTGACGCCGCCGAGCGCGCTCCGCCCGGCGCGCGTCGAGGCGCTGATCGAGCATTTCGCGACGGTGTTCAGGACATTGTGCGCCGCCCCGCTCAGCACCCCGCGACTCGCCGGTTAACTCCGGTTAGGGGGAAATTAACCTTTTGCCTTCAGACACGCTTAGGTTAATGCTTCGCCTCAATGCGCAGCGGCCGAGGGGGGCCGTTGTCGTCCGGGCAAGGGGACCAACGGATGCGCGTGCTGCTGATCGAAGACGAGCCGACGACCGCGAAGGCGATCGAGCTCATGCTCAACACCGAGGGCTTCAACGTCTACACGACCGATCTGGGCGAGGAAGGCTTGGATCTCGGCAAGCTCTACGACTACGACATCATCCTGCTCGACCTCAACCTGCCGGACATGCACGGCTATGACGTGCTCAAGAAGCTGCGCGTCGCGCGCGTGCAGACGCCGGTGCTGATCCTGTCGGGCGTCAGCGAGATGGACAGCAAGGTGCGCTCGTTCGGCTTCGGCGCCGACGACTATGTCACCAAGCCGTTCCACCGCGAGGAGCTGATCGCGCGCATCCATGCCGTGGTGCGCCGGTCGAAGGGCCATTCGCAGTCGGTGATCCGCACCGGCAAGCTGGCGGTGAACCTGGACGCCAAGACCGTCGAGGTCGACGGCGCCCGCGTGCACCTGACCGGCAAGGAATATGCGATGCTGGAGCTGCTGTCGCTCCGCAAGGGTACCACGCTCACCAAGGAGATGTTCCTCAACCATCTCTACGGCGGCATGGACGAGCCGGAGCTCAAGATCATCGACGTCTTCATCTGCAAGCTGCGCAAGAAGCTCAGCATGGCGACCGACGGCGAGAACTACATCGAGACCGTCTGGGGCCGCGGCTATGTGCTGCGCGATCCGGAGGATCAGGTGGTGGCGATGCCGGACACGCAGGTCGCCTGATCGCATTCTCCGCAAGGACGCTTCAAAAGGGCCGTCGCTTCTTCACCGAAGCGGCGGCCCTTCCCGTTCAGGCCCCGACCGGATATTCGGCCGCCCAGCGCGCGAGCGTCTCCAGCGCGAGCGGGCGGTCGAAGCGCACGCCCGCGCGGCGGCCGTCGCACCAGCGGACGACGCCTTCGAGGATCGGCAGGCCGGCGATACGGAGCACCACCGGGTCGTCGACCGCGGCCCATTCGGCGGCATCCACCTTGGCGCCGCCTTGCGAGATGTCGTGCACCAGCACCGGCCGATAGACGATTCCGCAGCGGATCAATGCCGGTGCGCTGACCGCCAGGCGTGGCTGGCGCGGCACCGGGCCGTCCGGCGGCTGGGCCGCGCCCGCGAGCAGCCGCTCGACGTCGATATGCTCAGTGAATTGAATGCCGGCATCCCTGCCCCGGACCCAGCGAATGTGGCCGGGGATCGTCGGTCCCGCCTTGAGCTCGATCGCCACCTCCTCTCCCACCGCGATCGGCGCATAGAGGCGTGCCATTGCTCCACCGGCCGAGATGTTGCGGATCAGGCAGAGCCCCTCGCGGCCGCCGCAGACGATGCGGGCGGCGCGGAATATGGTGGCATAGCGCTGGTCGGCGCGACGATCGCACAGCGCAGGCACGCGTCCGGGGCCGCTGAACAGCGCCACTCGACGGTCCTGGCGTAGCTCGTCCATCCGCGAAGCCTTTCCCGTGGCTCCGCGCTGCCGGCGGTCAGCCGGAGCCTGGCTCGCAAAACTCGGTTTCGTACCCTGCCGGAACCTTAAGCAAGGCTCCGAAATCGCGCGATCCGCCGACGGCCGCTATTGCGAGCGCTCGGTCTCCGCCGCCCATTTGGCGAGCGTCTCGAGCGGAAGCGGCATCTCGAAGGCGACGCCGGCGTGCTCCTCGTCGCGCCAGCGGACGATGCCGGTGAGCGGCGGCAGGCCAGCGACGCGGAACACCAGCTTCTGTCCCTGCTCGGTGGTCGGCAGCGCACGGAACTTGAGGCCGCCTTGGGAGATGTCGCACACCTGCACGGGATAGACGCGGACGCCGCTGCGCATCATCGCCGGCAGGCCCACGCCGAGCCGGGGTGCGCGCGGCTCGAACTGGCCGGCGACGTCGTCCTCCCCGGCCAGGAAGCGCACGATCTCCAGCTTCTCGTCGAACTCGACGCCGGCGACTTCGCCGCGCGTCCAGCGGACGATGCCGCTGAGCTTGCGGCCCGACTTGAACTCGATGACCACTTCCTCGCCGACACGCGCCGGCGAGTAGAAATGGGCCATGACGCCGCCCGAGGAGATGTTGCGGATGACGCACAGCTCGTCGCCGTGCGTGCGCACCACCTTCGCCACGCGCAGCACGGTGACGTGCCGGCGATCGCCGCGCCGTTCCGGGGCGGACGCACCATGACCATCGGCAGCAATGCCGCCGGGCGCGCTGTTCCTCAGATTCTCGAACACGGCCGATCCACGTGGTGACCGCGTACCCCGGGGGCCACCATTGGCTCCGGTTCGGACGCGATTACCGCAAACAAATTTTGTCGGTGAAAGATTAACGAAAAGTAAATTTCAGGCGAATCGCCTCCGGAAGTGGAATCATTTCCGCTCCCACACCTTCTCCCCGCCGACCCAGGTTTCGAGCACCTTGATCGCGCGCAGCTCGGCGGGGCCGGCGAGCGTCGGATCGCGGTCGACGATGATGAAGTCGGCGCGCATTCCCGGTGCGAGCGTACCGAAGCGGTCCTCGGCGAAGCCGGCATAGGCCGCGTCGGAGGTGAAGGCCTTCCACGCCGCCTCTCGGCTCAGCTTCTCTTCGGGACGCCAGCCACCCGCCGGCTCGCCCTTGGCATCCTCCCGCGTGATCGCGACCGCCCAGCCGACGAAGGGATTGGGGCTCTCGACCGGATAGTCCGAACCGAACGCCAGCCGCGCGCCCGTCTTCTGGATCGAAGCCCAGGCATAGGCCCCGCCGAGCCGCTGCGGCCCCAGCCGCGTCTCGGCCATCCGCCAGTCGCTCGCCTCGTGCACCGGCTGCATCGAGGCGATGGTGCCGTGCTTGCCGAACTTAGGGAGGTCGAGCGGGTCGACGATCTGGGCATGCTCGATGCGCCAGCGGCGGTCGCCCTTGTAGGTGTTCGACAGCTCCTCGATCGCGTCGAGCACCTGCTGGTTGGCGCGGTCGCCGATCGCATGGACCGCGATCTGGAAGCCGTCCATCGCGCCGCGGCTCATCATGTTGAGCAGCTGGTCGTCCTTGAGGAAATTGAGGCCGGTGTTGCCCGGCGCGTCGGCATAGGGCGCCTTGAGCCACGCCCCGCGCGAGCCGAGCGCGCCGTCGGCATAGAGCTTGATCCCGCCCATCCGCAGCCGATCGCCGTAGAGCCAGGGCGTCGGCCCGGTGCCGCCGACCTTGAGCGCGGTCTCCACCCCGCTGCCGTAGGACATGATGCGGATGCGCAGATATCCGGCATCGCCCATGCGGCGATAGACCAGCCAGTCGTCCAGGCTGGTGCCCATGTCGGCGGTGGCGGTGATGCCGAGGCTGAGCAGCGCCTCCTGCGCCTTCAGGAACGCCATGTTGCGGTCGAGCGGGGTCGGCGGCGGCAGCTTGGCCTCGATCAGCGCCTTGGCGGCGTCGACGAACACGCCGGAGGGCTGGCCGTTCGGCAAGCGCTCGATCCGGCCGCCGGGCGGATTGGGGGTCTTGGCGGTGATGCCCGCCTCGCGCATCGCCGCGCCGTTCGCCCAGCCGGCGTGACCGTCCGCGCGCTCCAGATACACCGGCTTGTCGGCGACCGCGGCATCGAGATCGGCGGCGGTGGGGAAACGGCCGAGACCCCACACCTCCTGATTCCAGCCGCCACCGACGATCCAGGCGCGCGTCGAATTGGCGGCGGCATAGGCGCGGACGCGCTGCTGCGCGTCGGCGAGCGAGGTCGAGCTGAACAGGTCGAGCTCCATCGCGCGCTTGCCGAGGTCCATGACATGGCCGTGCGCGTCGATCATGCCGGGGATGGCGACGCGGCCCTTCATGTCGGCGCGCCAGTCGAGCTTGTCGGGGCGCTTGTCGAACTTCTGGAGGAGCCGCACCACCTTGCCGTCGGGCGACATCAGAATGCCGGTGAAGCGGACCTGATGTCCGTCCTTGTCGAGCGTGACGCCGTCGACATTGTCGACCAGCGCGTCGGCATGGACCGGCACTGCGGCGAGGAGGGAGAGAGCGGCAAGGAAGGACGCGCCCCATTTGCGCGATCCGGTCGAATGCACGAAGCGGCTGGAGACCTGCATGGCTCCGCCATATGGTGAAGCCGGCGATTTGGCGAGAGTTTGACGAGAGAGCGATGCGAGCAACCCATTCGATGACCCTGATCCTGGCCGGATTGGCACTGACGGCGTGCGGCGGGAAAGCGCCTGCGGGCGGCAATGCCGCGAGCGCGGAAAGTGTCGCGAATGTGGCCGCCACGCCCGCCAACGTCACAGCCGCGACGCCGGCTCCGACACCCACGCCGACCGCTGCGGCGAGCGAGACCACGCTCAAGACCGAGGATTACAGCTTCACCTACAGCTATCCCGCCGCCGCGGCGGCGATCGTGCCGCTCCGCCTATGGCTCGAAAAGGATCGGGACGAGCTTCGCACCACCCTCGCCAAGGACAGCGCCGACGCCCGCGAGCAGAGCAAGAGCGGCGATTTCAGTTTCAATCCCTATGATTCGAGCACCGAATGGAAGGTGGTGACCGAAACGCCGCGCCTGCTGAGCCTTTCGGCGGAGATCTACGAATTTTCCGGAGGCGCGCACGGCAATCCGGGCTTCCGCTCGTTGGTGTGGGACAAGACCGCCGACCGCCGCCTCGACCCGGCGGAGCTGTTCACCTCGAAGGCGGCGATCCAGACGGCGATCGGGAATGCCTTCTGCAGGCGGATCGACGCCGAGCGCGCGAAGCGGCGCGGCGAAGCGGTGGATCGCTCCTCCGACGATCCGTTCAGCCAATGCCCCAAGGTCGAGGAGGCGACGCTGATCCTGGGATCGACGAACCGGCAGACGGTCGACCGGATCGGCCTGCTGGTCGGCCCCTATGTCGCAGGGCCCTATGCCGAAGGATCGTACGACGTGACGCTGCCGGTCACGCCGGCGCTGCTGCGTGCGGTGAAGCCGGAGTATCGGAGCGCCTTCGCGGCGCGGTAAGGGCAAGAACAGATTGATCCACTGTTCGTCACCCCGGACTTGTTCCGGGGTCCACTGGGCGGTCAGATGCTGGCTTCACGGTTCCAGCCGGGACCTCAACGCTGGTCCTTGCGGAGCAGTGGATGCCGGAACAAGTCCGGCATGACGGTTCCGTGCTTTACCGCGCAATCCGCCGCACCAGCGCGCTGGTGTCCTGGCGGCCGCCGCCCATGTGCTGCACCTCGGCGTAGAATTGGTCGACCAGCGCCGCGACCGGCAGCAGCGCGCCGTTCACTCGCGCCTCCTCCAGCGCCAGCCCCAGGTCCTTGCGCATCCAGTCGATCGCGAAGCCGAAGTCGAACTTGTCCTCGCCCATCGTCTTCCAGCGGTTGACCATCTGCCAGCTCTGCGCCGCGCCGCCCGAGACCGCCTCGAACACCTTGTCGAGATCGAGCTCGGCCGCCTGGGCGAAGCGGAGCGCCTCGCTGAGGCCCGCCAGCACTCCGGCGATCGCGATCTGGTTGACCATCTTGGTGGTCTGTCCCGCACCCGGACCGCCGACATGGACGATGCGGGAGGCATAGGCGTCGATGATCGGCCGCGCCGCCGCCATCGCCTCGTCCGAGCCGCCGCACATGATCGAGAGCGCGCCATTCTCCGCCCCCGCCTGACCGCCCGAAACGGGCGCGTCGACGACGAGCAGCCCTCGCGCCGCGCCCTCTTCGGCGAGCCGGCGGGCGATGATCGCCGAGACGGTGGTGTGATCGACGAACAGCGCGCCCGGCGCCATCGCCGCGAAGGCGCCGTCGGGGCCGAGCGTCACCTCCTCGAGGTCCGCGTCCCGCCCGACGCAGCTCACCACCACCTGCTTGCCCCTGGCGGCTTCCGCCGGCGTCGCGGCCAGGGTACCGCCATGCTCGGCGACCCAGGCTTCCGCCCTGGCGCGGGTGCGGTTGTAGACGGTGACATTGTGCCCGGCGGCGGCGAGGTGGCGGGCCATCGGAGCGCCCATCACGCCCAGCCCGAGATATGCGATGTCGGCCATATGGGCCGCATAAGCGGCATTCCCCCGCGGCGCCAGATGGTCTAGGCGGCTCCGATGGCTACTCGTCCCGTCCGCAGCTCCGAACCGCTTCCCGTCACCATCGAGGATGTCCGGGCGGCTGCGATGCGGATTCGGGGCGCGGTGGTGCGCACGCCGACGCTGCACAGCAAGACACTGAGCGACCTCACGGGCGCGACCGTCTACCTCAAGTTCGAGAACCTCCAGTTCACCGCCGCCTACAAGGAACGCGGCGCGCTCAACACGCTGCTCCAGCTCGATGCGGACGCGCGGGCGAAGGGCGTCATCGCCGCCTCGGCCGGCAATCATGCCCAGGGCCTCGCCTATCACGGCGCCCGGCTCGGCGTGCCGGTGACGATCGTCATGCCCAAGCCGACACCGACGGTGAAGGTGATGCAGACGCAGAGCCACGGCGCGACGGTGATCCTGGAAGGCGAGAGCTTCGACGATGCCTATGCCCATGCCCGCAGGCTGGAAGCGGAGCGCGGCTATACCTTCGTCCACCCCTTCGACGACCCGCGCATCATCGCGGGGCAAGGAACCGTCGCGCTCGAGATGCTCGAGGACGCGCCCGAGATCGACACGCTGATCGTGCCTATCGGCGGCGGCGGGCTGATCTCCGGCATGGCGGTGGCGGCCCGTGCGGCGCCGCGCGAGGTCCAGATGATCGGCGTCGAGGCCGAGCTCTATCCCTCGATGTACAACCGCCTCCACGGCACCAGCATGGCGTGCGGCGGCGACACGCTGGCCGAGGGCATCGCGGTCAAGGAGCCTGGGGTGATCACCTCGCAGTTCGTCGAGGCGCTGGTCGACGACGTGCTGCTCGTCAACGAACGGCGGCTGGAGGAGGCGCTGAGCCTGCTGCTCCAGATCGAGAAGACCGTGGTCGAAGGCGCCGGCGCCGCAGGGCTCGCCGCGCTGCTCGCGTTCGGCAGCCGCTTCCGCGGGCGTACGATCGGCATCGTGCTGTGCGGGGGCAACATCGACACGCGCCTGCTCGCCAACGTACTGCTGCGCGACCTCGCCCGCTCGGGGCGGCTCGCGCGCCTGCGCATCCGGCTGCAGGACCGGCCGGGCGCGCTCTATCATGTCGCACGCATCTTCGACCAGGAAGGCGTCAACATCATCGAGGTCTATCACCAGCGCGTCTTCACCTCGCTGCCAGCCAAGGGGCTGATCACCGACATCGAATGCGAGACGCGCGACCGCACGCATCTCGACCGGCTGATCGCGGCACTCCGGCAGGCGCATTACGAGGTGAGCCTGGTCGAGCTCGCCTGAGAATTGCCTGCCGTCATCCCGGCGAAGGCCGGGATCTCCATCGGCAGGCGAACGGCTCATGGCACGAGATCCCGGCTTTCGTCGGGATGACGGTCGGAAATATGAGTCGGACCGAATCATATCCGCGACGAAACGAGTCCCGCGACTCTTCCGCCCGAATCGCGATTCGGGCACATTATGGCGGGCGCGCCAGTTCCCCGTTTCGCGCGCCCACCTTCCCTTCGGCGCCTTGTTAACCCTCTTTCGTGGTAAAGCGCCTTTTCATCACGATTCCTCCGTATCATAGTAGCTTCCGAACAACGCATCGGGCGTTGGGTCCGGGGTTTGGATCGGTGACTGCACCTTTTCGTTTTCCGCGTTTCTTCGTCACCGCGCCCTCGCCGTGCCCCTATCTGCCAGGGCGGCAGGAGCGGAAGGTCTTCACCGAGCTCAACGGCCAGCACGCGAGTGAGCTCAACGACGCGCTCGGCCGGATCGGCTTCCGCCGCAGCCAGTCGGTCGCCTATCGCCCGAGCTGCGCCGGCTGCGCCGCCTGCGTCTCGGTCCGCGTCGTCACCGAGGGCTTCAAGCCCAACGCGACCCAGCGCAAGCTGCTGCGCCGGCACGAGGATCTGGAAGCCCACGCCTGCCGCCCCTGGGCGACCGACGAGCAGTTCCAGCTCCTGCGCCGCTACCTCGCGACGCGCCATCCCGGCGGCGGCATGGCGCAGATGGACGAGGGCGATTATGCCGACATGGTCGAGCAGAGCCCCGTCAACAGCTACGTCGTCGAATATCGCGAGCCCGCGACGGAGGGGAAACGCGGCCGGTTGATCGGCGCCTGCATCACCGACCGGCAGGCGGACGGGCTGTCGATGATCTACAGTTTCTTCGACGCCGACAATCCGGAGAGGCCGAGCCTCGGCAACTACATCATCATGGACCACATCCTGCGCGCACGCGATGCGGGACTCCCCTATGTCTATCTCGGCTATTGGGTGAAGGGGTCCGAGCGAATGGCGTACAAGACGCGCTACCGCCCGATCGAGGTTCTCGGCCCGAACGGCTGGGCCGCCTTCGACCCCGACGCCGACCCGGTCCCGCCGCATGCGCCGCGGGTGCGCGAGCTGGTTTGAGCGGCGAGGCCAAGAAAGAGAATCTTGTTCGCGCGGAGACGCGGAGATATACCGCCTGCTGCACCTTCAGCCGCGCCAGCGGCCTTTAGCCAGTCGATGAGGACAATGAGGTCTCGCTGACGCGAGACGGCACCGCTGGCGAGACATCTCCGCGTCTCCGCGTGAACCAGATCAGTCGGCGTACTTCACCGAACAGCCATAGGGCCGCGTCTCCGCCACCGACACCGGCTTGCCCGCCTTGAGCTCGCCCAGCGCCGCCAGCACATGATTGCGCGCGCCGGCGATGTCGCCGACGTCGGAGGTCGGCTTGTCGTCGATGCCGCCCTGATAGACGAGCTTGCCCGAGCCATCGATGATATAGATATGCGGCGTCGTCTTGGCGCCATAGCCCTTGCCGACCACCCCCTTGGGGTCGAGCAGATAGTCGGTCGGCGTCGCCTTCGTCTTCTTGACGAACGCCTGCGCCTCGGCGCCGGTCATGTAGCCCTGCTTGCCCGGCGCGCCCGAGTTGATCGTCAGCCACACCACGCCATCGGCGCGCGCGGCGGCCTGGGTCTTCTGCATGTTGCCGCTGTTGTAGTGCTTCTGCACGAAGGGGCAGCCGGGGTTGTTCCACTCGAGCACCACGGTCTTGCCGCGGAACTGCGACAGCTCGACGTTGCGGCCGTTCATGTCGGTCAGGCGGAAATTGCCGGCCTGGGCGCCGACGGTCTGCTCGGCGCCGGCGGGCACTGCCAGCGCCATGGCAACGGCCAGGGTTGCGAAAGCCAGTCTCATCCTGTCTCTCCCTATCAGCCCCCCGCCCGCTCGATCAGCATCGCCTGGGTCAGCACCTGCGGCAGCACCTCAGGCTGCGAGCCGCCGCGACCATACCATAGATAGAGCGGAACGCCTGCCCGATTATGCGCCTCGATGAAGCGGCCGAGCGCCGGATCGCCGTCGGTCCAGTCGCCGACCAGCACCGCGACCTTGCCCTTCGCCAGCGCGTCGCGGACGGCGGCGGTCTCGATCACCGCCTTCTCGTTGACCTTGCAGGTGAGGCACCAGTCGGCGGTGAAATAGGCGAACACCGGCCGCCCCTCCGCCCGTAGCTGGGCGAGGCGGGTCTCGGAGAAGGGTTCGGTGCCGGCTACCTCGGCTGCGGCCTGAGCCGGCGCACGCGTGATCATGGCGACACCGGTGAGCGCTGCGACCACGGCCACCGTGCCCGGCAACCACGCGAGCGCGCGGCCTTTCGCCTGTCTCAGCCCCGTCCACCACAGCCCCGCCGCCAGCAACGCCGCGGCGGCAAGGCCGATCGTCATGCCACTGACGCCGGCCTCTTGCCCCAGCACCCAGGCGAGCGCGAGCGCGGTCAGGAACATCGGCACCGCGAGGATACGCCGCAGCGTCTCCATCCACGGCCCCGGCTTGGGCAGGCGCCGGCGGAGTGCCGGGATAAAGCCGATCGCCAGGAACGGCAGCGCGAGCCCGAGGCCGAGGCCAGCGAACACGGTGAGCGCGCCCCACCATGGCAGCACTAGCGCGGCGGCCAACGCTGTGGCCATGAACGGGCCGGCGCACGGCGTCGCCACGAAAGCGGCGAGCGCGCCGGTGGCGAAAGCGCCGCCCTTGCCGCTCGCCGCAAGCCGATTGGCCATACCCGGCGCGCTCAGTTCGAACAGCCCGGCGAGGTTGAAGGCGATCGCCGTCACCAGCAGCAGCAGGACGAAGATCACGCGCGGGTCCTGGAGCTGGAACGCCCAGCCGACGGTCGCGCCGCCTGCCCTCAACGCCAGCAGGATCGCGCCGAGCGCCACGCACATCAGCACCACCCCGGCGGTATAGGCGAGCGCCTCGCCCCGCGCGCCCTCGCCGCCCGAGCGGGCGAGGCTCAACGCCTTGAGGCTGAGGATCGGGAAGACGCAGGGCATGACGTTGAGGATCAGCCCGCCAAGCACCGCCCCGGCGAAGGCCGCCAGCGCCGCGCCCCAGGCCATCGCCTGCTGCGGCGCCGCTACGGCACCCGGAGTTGCGCGAACCGAGAAGCCTTGTCCCTCGCCGGTCGCCAGCACGCCCTCGACCGCAGTGGGCCCGCCAGCCTTGGCCTTGGTCTCGACCACCAGCAGGTCGCCGTCGCGCGACACCTTCTGCGGGGCGGCATAGTCGATCGCGCCGTCGGTCAGCGGGAAGAAATAGACGTCCTTCGCTGGTGCACCGGCCGGGAAAGGCACGCCGAGGCGGAAGGTGCCGCCGTCGATCGCGAAGCTTGCCGGGCTACCCAGCGGCTTGGGCAGCGCCCGGCGCCAGCCGTCGAACTCAGCCCGGCGCTTGGGCGGGATCGCGCCGTCGCCGACGGTCAGCGCGGTCGCCAGCGTCGCGCTCTCGGGGACGCAGATCTCCTCGGTGCAGACGAGATAGTCGAGCTTGACCCCGATCGGCAGCCGCGTGCCCGCCGCGAGGCCGGCGGGGAGCTTCAACGTCACGAACTGGGTGAACGGCCCCTCGTAGACATAGTTCATCAGGCCCGCGATCAGCAGCCGGTGCGGCACCGGATATTGGATCGGCCCAACCGTCACGCCGGCGGGCAGCGTCCAGTGCGCCTCGGTCTCGACGCCGGCGTCCCCGGGGTTCTTCCAATAGCCATGCCAGCCCGCCTCCGGTCGCGAGACAAAGGCCAGCGTCACCTCGCCCCCCGCCGCCGGACGGTCGGTCTCCGCCACCAGATCGATCGCGATATGCCGCTGTCCCGGCGTCTGCGCGATCGCCGGAATGGCTAGCCAGGCAGCGAGCGTCATCAACACGAAAGAAACCAGCCGCATCAGCATCCGCGTCCTTGCCGCCCCGCTCCCGCTCCCTCATAGCGCGTCCCGCGCCCTTTGCACTTCCGGAGACTGGATTTGAAGCTCGCTCCCTTCGCCGCCCTGGCCGCGCTTCTCGCCACGCCGCTCGCCGCGCAGGAGGCGCCCCCGCCGCCGCCCGCTCCCAAGCTGATCGTGTTCATCTCGGTCGACCAGTTCTCCGCCGACCTGTTCGCCGAGTATCGCAACCACTGGACCGGCGGCTTCGCACGGCTGCTGCAGGGCGCGGTGTTCCCCTCCGGCTACCAGAGCCATGCCGCGACCGAGACCTGCCCCGGCCATTCGACGCTGCTGACCGGCGATCATCCGTCGCGCACCGGCATCATCGCCAATGACTGGGTCGATCTCAAGACGGCGCGCGAGGACAAGACCGTCTATTGCGCCGAGGACGAGAGCGTGCCGGGCAGCAATTCGAGCGCCTATACCGTCTCGGACAAGCACCTGCGGGTGCCGACGCTGGGCGAGCGGATGAAGGCGGTAAATCCCGAGAGCCGCGTCGTCTCGGTCGCTGGCAAGGATCGCGCCGCAGTGATGATGGGCGGCCACAAGGTCGACGAGCTGTGGTGGTGGAACGGCAAGGCCTATGTGAGCTACGCCGGCCGCACCGAACCGGCCGCGGTGACGCGCGCCAACGCCGCGGTCGCAAAGCAGATCGCGACGGAGCAGCCGCCGCTGGACCTCCCCGACTTCTGCAAGCCGCATGACCATGCGATCGCGATCGGGGCGGGCAAGACGGTGGGCACCGGACATTTCGCCCGGGCCGCGGGCAATGCCTCGGCCTTCCGCGCGTCGCCCGAGTTCGACGGCGCGACGCTGGCGCTGGCGGCGGCGCTGATCCAGGACATGAAGCTCGGCCGCGGCAGCGCGCCGGACATCATCTCGATCGGTGCGTCGGCGACCGACTATGTCGGCCACACCTATGGCACCGAGGGGGCGGAGATGTGCCTCCAACTCGCCTCGCTCGATCGCGACCTCGGCGATTTCTTCGCGATGCTCGATGCGACCGGCGTCGACTATGTGGTCGGCCTGTCCGCGGATCATGGCGGGCACGACCTGCCCGAGCGCAACCGCGAGGACGCCGCGCCGACGGCACAGCGGCTCGATCCTGCGCTCAGCACCAAGGCGGTGAACCAGATCGTCGCGACGCGGCTCGGCCTGTCCGGCCAGCTGCTGTGGGGCGGCCCCGCCGGCGACGTGTGGATCGACCCCAAGCTTCCCAAGGCGCAGCACGACCGCGTGCTCGCCGAGACGGTGAAGACGATCGCCGCCTATCCTCAGGTGCAGGCTGTGTTCACCGCCGCCCAGATCGCCGCCACGCCGCGCCCACACACGCCGCCCGAGACCTGGACGCTGCTCGAGCGGGCGCGTGAGTCCTACGATCCGGAACGGTCGGGCGACCTGGTGGTGGCGCTCAAGCCACGGGTCACGCCGATCCCCGACCCGACCAAGGGCTATGTCGCCACCCATGGCAGCTTCTGGGACTATGACCGCCGCGTGCCGATGCTGTTCTGGCGCAAGGGGATGACCGGTTTCGAGCAGCCGCTGTCGGTAGAGACCGTCGACATCGCCCCGACGCTGGGGGCGCTGGTCGGGGTCAGGTTCGCGCCGGGTGATGTCGACGGGCGCTGCCTCGATCTGGTGGCGGGACCGGCGACGAGTTGCCCGAACTGATCAAATCCTCCCCGAGCTCGCTCGGGGAGGGGGACCGTTCGCGCCAGCGAATGGTGGAGGGGAATGCGGCAGACGAGTCGTTCGTGGCCTTTCCCCTCCACCACTCGCCTTCGGCGAGCGGTCCCCTTCCCCAAGCAAGCTTGGGGAGGAATGGATCACTTCTCCCCCTTCTCCAGCATCCTGATGATGCCGGAGAAGTCCCGCCCTGCCTCGCCCATGTCGACGAAGCGCTGATAGAGCTCGGCCGCCTTCGCCCCCATCGGCGTGTCGGCGTCGACGCTCGCGGCGGCGTCCATGGCGAGGCGCAGGTCCTTGAGCATCAGCGCGGCCGCGAAGCCACCTTGATAGTCGTAGTCGGCGGGCGTCTCCGGGCCGACACCGGGCACCGGGGCATAGGTCGTCATCGACCAGCTCTGGCCCGAGCTGACCGAGGCGATGTCGAAGAACTTCTGCGGATCGAGCCCGAGCTTCCGGGCGAGCACGAACGCCTCGCAGGTCGCGATCATCGTCGCGCCGAGGATCATGTTGTTGCAGATCTTTGCTGCCTGCCCGGCGCCGTTGCCGCCGGCGTGGATCACCGCCTTGCCCATATCGGCCAGGAAGACCTCGGCCCGCTCGAACGCCGCCGCCGAGCCGCCGACCATGAAGGTGAGCGTGCCCGCATTGGCCGCGCCGATCCCGCCGGAGACCGGCGCGTCGACCGCCGTCAGCCCCTTGGCCGCGGCGGCGTCGGCAATGCGGCGGGCGGTGGCGACCTCGATCGTCGAGCAGTCGATCAGCAGCGCGGTCTTGGCCGCATTGCCGAACACGGCCTCCTCATAAACCTGTTCGACGTGGCGGCCGGCCGGCAGCATCGTGACCACCGCCTCGGCATCCTCGATCGTTGCCGCCGCGCTCTCGGCGGGGAGGCAGCCGGCCGACTTGGCGCGCGCCAGCGCCTCCGCCGACAGGTCGAAGGCGCGCACGTCATGCCCCGCCTTGGCAAGGTTGGCGGCCATCCCGCCGCCCATGTTGCCGAGCCCGATGAATGCGATGCGTGCCATCCCTACTTCCCCGTCCACTTGCCCGGCCGCTTTTCGACGAAGGCGGCCATGCCTTCCTTCTGGTCCGCGGTCCCGAACAGGCCGTGGAACAGCCGTCGCTCGAACTGCACGCCCTGGTGGAGCGTGGTCTCGAACGCGGCGTTCACCATCTCCTTGTTGGCGAGCACCGCGAGCGGCGCCATGCCGGCGATCGTCGTCGCGGTCTTCACCGCCTCCTCGACCAGCGCGGCCGCCGGCACGATGCGGCTGACCAGGCCGGCGCGCTCGGCCTCCTCGGCATCCATCATGCGGCCGGTCAGGCACATCTCCATCGCCTTGGCCTTGCCGACCGCGCGCGTCAGCCGCTGCGAGCCGCCCATGCCCGGCGAGACGCCGAGCTTGATCTCCGGCTGGCCGAACTTCGCCGTGTCCGCCGCCAGGATGAAGTCGCACATCATCGCCAGCTCGCAGCCGCCGCCCAGCGCATAGCCGGCGACGGCGGCGATCACCGGCTTGCGGGTGGCGGCGAACCGCTCCCAGCCGGCGAAGAAGTTGCTGCCGTACATGTCGGCGAAACCTTGGCGCTCCATCTCCTTGATGTCGGCGCCGGCGGCGAACGCCTTTTCGCTGCCGGTGATGACGGCGCAGCCCTGCCCCGCGTCGGCATCGAACGCGGCCATGGCGTCCAGCAGCTCGGCGAGCACCTGGCTGTTGAGCGCGTTCAGCGCCTGCGGGCGGTTGAGCGTGACCAGCGTGACGGGCCCGCGCTGTTCGACGAGGATGGTTTCGTAGCTCATGCCGGTGTCCAGGCCTCCTGTTCGGGCAAGGGTGCGAAGATCGCGTCGAGGAGATCGTCGGTGACGCCTTCCGGCGTCGCCGGGTTCCACTGCGGCGCATTGTCCTTGTCGACGATCACCGCGCGGACGCCCTCGATGAAGTCGGGGCGGGTGCAGACGCGGCTGGCGACGGCATATTCCTGGCGCATCTCGTCGGCGAAGCTCGCCATGCCGGCGCCCTCGCGCAGCAGGCGGAGCGAGACCTTCATCGTCTGCGGCGACTTGGCGTGCAGGGTCTCGAGCTGCTGGCGCGCCCATTCGCCGTCGTCCTCCGCCAGCGAGGCGAGGATGTCCTCCAGCCGATCGGAGGCGAACAGCCGGTCGACAGCGGTCTGATGGGCGACGATCCGCGCATCCGGCGCCGGCGCCGAGAAGCGGTCGAGGATCGCCGCGATCTCGCCCGGCGCCTCGGCGATGGCGGCCTTGGCCTCGTCGAGCCGCTCGCTCGGGAGATAGTGGGTGGCGAGGCCGAGGGCGAGGCACTCAGCACCGTCGAGCCGATGGCCGGTGAGCGCCAGATATTGCCCCATCCGCCCCTTGAGCCGCGACAGATACCAGCCGCCGCCGACATCGGGGAACAGGCCGATGCCGGTCTCGGGCATGGCAAGTTTGGTGTTCTCGGTCGCAACGCGGAAGCGGGCGGGCGCGGAGATGCCGACGCCGCCGCCCATGGTGATGCCGTCCATGAAGGCGACGACCGGCTTCGCATAGGTGAACAGCCGGTGGTTGAGGCGGTATTCGGTGAAGAAGAATTCGCGCGCCGCGCGGCCGTCGGCCTTGCCGCTCTCAGCGACCATGCGGATGTCGCCGCCGGCGCAGAAGCCGCGGCCTTCGGCATGGTCGATCAGCACCGCCTCGACCGCAGGATTCCCCTCCCACGAATCGAGCGCCTCCAGCATCGCGGCGCACATGCCGGTATTGAGCGCGTGAATCGCCTTCGGTCGGTTGAGTCGGATGCGGCCGGCGTGGTTTTCGGTGAAGGTCAGGACATCGGTCATCACTGCTCCTCGCCGGCACGGGGAGGGGGACCGCCGGCGCAGCCGGTGGTGGAGGGGGCCCTCCACTCACAAATCGCTCGGGGCCGGACCCCCTCCACCATGCTTCGCATGGTCCCCCTCCCCGTCCCGGGGAGGAGCTTTAGAGTCGTCTTCATTGCCGCGTCAGCTCCCGTCCGACGATCATCCGCATCACCTGGTTGGTGCCCTCCAGGATCGAATGGACGCGCAGGTCGCGCCAGAAGCGTTCGATCGGGTAATCCATGAGATAGCCGTAGCCGCCGTGGAGCTGGAGCGCGCGGTCGACGACCGCGGAGCCGGTGTCGGTGGCGAAGCGCTTGGCCATCGCGGCGAAGCGGGTCTTGTCGGGCGCGTTCGCGGTCACCTTCGCCGCCGCAGTATAGAGCAGGCAGCGGGCCGCCTGCAGCTCGGTATCCATGTCGGCGAGCATGAACTGGGTGTTCTGGAAATCGGCGACCGGACGGCCGAACTGCTGACGGTCCTTGGTGTAGCGGATCGCCTCGTCCAGGCAGCGCTGCGCGCCGCCCAGCGAGCAGGCGCCGATGTTGAGCCGGCCGCCGTCCAGCCCCATCATCGCGATGCGGAAGCCCTCGCCCTCGCCGCCGACCAGATTCTCGACCGGTACGCGCACGCCGTCGAACATTACCTGCGCGGTCGGCTGCGAATGCCAGCCCAATTTGCGCTCCTGCGCGCCGAAGCTGACGCCCGCCATGTCCTTCTCGATGACGAGGCAGGAGATGCCCTTAGGCCCCTCCTCCCCCGTGCGGACCATGACGACATAGACCTCGTTCTCACCGCCGCCCGAGATGAACTGCTTGGAGCCGGTGACGACATAATGATCGCCGTCGCGGACCGCGCGCGTCTTGAGCGCCGCCGCGTCGGAGCCGGACGACGGCTCGGTCAGGCAGTAGCTGGCGAGCCGGTCCATGGTGACCAGGTTGGGCAGATACTTGTCCTTGACCACCTGGCTGCCGAACCGGTCGATCATCCACGACGCCATGTTGTGGATCGAGATGAACGCGCTGGTCGACGGACAGCCATAGGCCATCGCCTCCATGATCAGCGCTGCCTCGAGCCGGCCGAGGTTGATGCCCCCGCTCTCCTCGCTGACGTAGATCGACGCGAAGCCCAATTCGGCCGCGGCCTTGATCGTGTCGCGTGGGAAGATGTGCTTCTCGTCCCATTCCGCCGCGAACGGCGTGATGCGGTCGGCGGTGAAGCGCCGGGCGAGCTCCTGGATCTCGCGCTGGTCGTCGGTGAGGTCGAACTGGTCGGTCATAAGGTCGATACTCGAATTCTTGCGGGACGATGCGCTGAAGACATCATTCCCATGAAAACACCGTCCGCAGCTTGCAGTTCTCGGGTGCCTCTCCTTCTTCGAAAAGATCGACCCGATCGATTGCCGCCAGCTGTTGCTTTGTCAGCGGGCGCCTGGAGGAGAAATAGGCTGCACCGTGCCGTCGGTTCCAGATCGCAACCGTATAGCGCCCGTCTTCGCGCCGCTGGTCGTATAGAGCATGACCCTTGCTGGTCGCCCCAGACAGCATCCAGCCCGCAGGAGGCGATGCCCAACCGATGCCGTCGACGACGAGGCTGCCAAAGGCGCCATCCCAGCGGAAGGTTCCGCCGTGAATACCGCCTTTCAGCGTCTTGATGCGCTCACCGGCGAGCAGGTCGATGATCGGGGAATAGCCGCAAAAACGCCCTGGCCCTTTCAACTCCCCAGCATGCGCCGGCGACGCAGCAAGCGCCAGGGCGGTCAGGGTCATTCGCCCTATCACGACAGCTCGGCCTCCGCCTCAATCTCCACCCGCCATTCCGGGCGGAGCAGGCCGGCCACCACCACCATCGTCGCCGCGGGGCGCACGTCCGCGAACCAGCGGCCGTGCGCGCGGCCGACCGCATCGGCATCCGCCGCGTCGACCAGCAGCATCCGGGTCCGCACCA
This sequence comes from Sphingomonas sp. SRI_018, assembly GCF_057586275.1. Lineage (NCBI taxonomy): Bacteria > Pseudomonadati > Pseudomonadota > Alphaproteobacteria > Sphingomonadales > Sphingomonadaceae > Sphingomonas > Sphingomonas sp. SRI_018. The sequence goes on from NZ_JBYCZO010000003.1 coordinate 63,103, forward strand.
CGTCCTCAGCCGATCCGCCGAGCTGCTCGATCGCACGCACGATGATCGCAAGGCAGCGCTCGGCCTGCGCCTCGGCGTCGCCCGGTGTCGAGCTGCCGTCGTCCTCGACCGGCGCGGTGCCGGAGACGAGGATGCGGTTGCCGGCACGGATCGCACGACTGAAGCCGATCGTCGCCTCATAAGGCGATCCGGACGACACGCGCGGTCTCTCATTCATGGCTGACTCACCCCATCGTCGGGATGACGAAGGCGTTCTCGCCGGTGACGGAGCCGTCGGGCCAGCGCTGGGTGACGGTCTTGACCTTGGTCCAGAAGCGCACGCCCTCCGGCCCGTGCTGGTTGACGTCGCCGAACGCGGAGCGCTTCCACCCGCCGAAGGTATGATAGGCGACCGGCACCGGGATCGGCACGTTGATGCCGACCATGCCGACGTTGACCCGCGCCGCGAACTCGCGGGCGGCGTGGCCGTTGCGGGTGAAGATGGCGACGCCGTTGCCGTACTGGTGCTCGCTGGGGAGGCGCAGCGCGGTCTCGAAGTCGGGCGCGCGGACGATCTGGAGGACCGGGCCGAAGATCTCTTCCTGATAGGAGCGCATCTCGGGCGTCACCCGGTCGAACAGCGACGGGCCGATGAAGAAGCCCTCTTCGTGCCCCTGCAGCGTGAAGCCGCGGCCGTCGACCACCAGCTCGGCGCCCTCTTCGACGCCGGTCTGGATCCAGTCCTCGACGCGCTTCCTGTGCGCGGCGTTGACCACCGGGCCGTAGTGCGCCTCGGCATCGGTCGAGACGCCGACGCGCAGCTTCTCGATCGCGGGGATGAGCTTGTCGCGCAGCGCTTGCGCCGTCTTGTCGCCGACCGGCACCACCACCGGCAGCGCCATGCAGCGCTCGCCCGCCGAGCCGAACGCGGCGCCGGAGAGGTCCGACACCACCTGGTCGAGATCGGCGTCGGGCATGACGATGCCGTGGTTCTTGGCGCCGCCCATCGCCTGCACGCGCTTCCCCGCCGCGACGCCGCGCTGGTAGACGTAATGCGCGATGTCGGACGAGCCGACGAAGCTCACGGCGCCGATCGCGGGATGATCGAGGATCGCGTCGACCATCTCCTTGTCGCCGTGGACGACCTGGAGGATGCCCTCCGGCAGCCCGGCCTCGCGCATCAGCTCGGCGAGGCGGACCGGCACCGAGGGATCGCGCTCCGAGGGCTTCAGGATGAAGGCGTTGCCGCAGGCGATCGCCACCCCGAACATCCACATCGGGATCATCGCCGGGAAGTTGAACGGGGTGATCCCCGCGCCGATCCCTACGGGCAAACGCATCGAATAGACGTCGATGCCGGGGCCGGCGCCCTGGGTGTACTCGCCCTTCAGCGCATGGGGGATGCCGCAGGCGAACTCGATCACCTCGAGCCCGCGCTGGATGTCGCCCTTCGCATCGGCGATCACCTTGCCGTGCTCGGACGAGAGCGTGTGGGCGAGCGCGTCCATGTTCGCCTCGACCAGCTCCTTGAAGCGGAACATGACGCGCGCGCGGCGCTGCGGATTGGTCGCGGCCCAGCCGGGCTGCGCGGCAAGCGCTGCGGCCACGGCCGTGTCGAGCTCGGCCGCGGTGCCGAGGCGCACCTTCGCCTGGACCTGGCCGGTGTTGGGGTCGAACACGTCGCCCTCCCGCGCCGCGCCCGCGCCGCCCGTGTGGCCGACGATATGATGGTCGATGATCCGCATCCTGTCCTCTCTTGCGGCGCGGCTTGGCGCCGACTCGTTCGCGTAATTTTATTGCTCTTGGCACAGCCGAACCCGGCTGTCAGCGGGATGTGAAAAAATCCGCTGCTGTCATCGAACCGTCACCAAATCCTAACGTGCGATTTACCACCGAACCGCTAGCGGAACGACCGATGTCGCCCGTCACCGCCCCTCGCCCGAGCTGGCTCACCGAAGCGGAGACGCGCCCGCTCGCGATCCGTCCCGACGCCACGCTGATGGAAGCGGTCGAGGCATTCCGTACCCGTCTCGACATCCGTCTGCTGCCGGTGCTCGACGACGAGGAGCGGCCGATCGGCGCGGTGCACGAGCGCGACGTGCGCCAGCTGCTGCTCAATCCTTACGGCCATGCGCTGATGCGCAATCCCGCCTATGGCCAGCGCCTCGCCGCGCATGTCCGCCCCTGCCCGATCGGCGAGGTCGGTCTGGGGCTGGAGGTGTTGCTCGAACGCTATCGCGCTTCGGGTGCGGTCGACGGGATGATCCTGACGCAGCACGGGCGGCTCTATGCGACGCTCGCCAACCGGCGGCTGGTGCAGCTCGACGGCGAGCGCCGGCTGGCCGCCAATCGCGCGCGGATCGAGCGGGCGCAGCGGATCGAGGCGGCGATCGCGAGCTTCGAACGCCAGGTCGCCAATCTCGCCGCCGACCTCGGCACGCTCGCGCGGCAGGTCGAGGCCAATTCCGAGGATACCGCCGACCGCGCCGGGCTGACCGAGGAGCGCGCCGCCGCGGTCGCCGCCGCCGCGGTCCAGACCGGCAGCAACATGGGCGAGATCGCCGCACGCGGGCGCGAGCTTGCCCGGACGCTGACGCTGATCGGCACGGGCACGGTCGAGGCGAGAGGCTCCGCCATCCGCGCGGTCGAGCTGGTCGCCGCCGGCAGCCGCCGTGCCGCCGGCCTCAGCGGGGCCGCGGCATCAATCGATTCGGCGATCGCGCTGATCACGGAGATCGCCGCCAAGGTGAACCTGCTCGCGCTCAACGCGACGATCGAGGCGGCGCGTGCCGGCGAGGCGGGGCGCGGCTTCACCGTCGTCGCCAACGAGATCAAGCAGCTCTCGACCCAGACCGGCAACGCCGCGCGCACGATCACCGCCCATGTCGACAGCATCCGCCAGGCGATCGCCGAGGTGGTGGGCGGCCATGCAGGGATCGAGGATGCGATCGGCGCGATCGCGGCGCTGTCGACTGACATCGAATCGGCGGTCGGCGCGCAGGAGGCGGCGACGCGCACGATCGCGCGCAACGTCGACGAGGCGGTCGAGGCATCGCACGGCATCCGCGACGATGTCGAGGCGATCGGCGGCAGCGCCCGCGCCGCGGCGGATTCGGCGCGCGAGATGGCAGGCTTCGCCGGCCGGCTGCAGGATGCCGCACGCGCGATGTCGGGCGAGGTCGAGCTGTTCCTCGCCGAGGTGCGCGCGGCCTGAAGGCTACTCGAACTCGATGATCGCCGCGTCGACCACCAGACTGTCGCCGGGCGCGAAGTTGACCGCCTTGACCGTGCCCGCCTTCTCGGCGCGCAGGATATTCTCCATCTTCATCGCCTCGACCACCGCCAGCGGCTGGCCGGCCTCGACCTTGTCGCCCGCCGCGACGTCGAGCCGGGTGAGCAGGCCGGGCATCGGCGCGAGCAGGAGTTTGGAGGTGTCGGGGGGTACCTTCTCGATCATGTGCGCCGCGAGCGCGGCGACATGCGGGCGGTAGACGCGGACCCTGTGGCCGGCGCCGTGGGCGGTGAGCCGCCACGCCGCCCTCTCGCGCGCGATGCCGACGTTGAAGGGCGCGCCGTCGACGGTGCAGGCGAACAGCGGCTGTCCGGGTTGCCAGCGATGGACCACGTCGAGCGGCGGCTTATCGGCCTCGAGGTTGACCAGCAGCCCGCCTTCATGGCCGTCGACGGTGACGTCGAACCGCCGGTCGCCGATCAGCACCACCCGCGCCGTATCGGTGACGACGCGGCCGTCGAGCTGACCGGAGATGCGGCTTGCCTGATCGGTGCGGTCGAGGTCGGCCAGCACCGCTACCGCCGCCAGCTTGCCGAGCAGCTCGTCCGACGCGGGGGCGCCGTGGAAGCCTTCCGGATATTCCTCCGCGATGAAGCCTGTAGTCAGCCGCCCCTCGCGGAAGCGCGGGTGCTGCATGATCGCGGACAGGAAATCGATGTTGTGGCCGATGCCGTCGATCCGGAACTGGTCGAGCGCCGCGATCTGGCGGTCCGCCGCCTCGTCGCGGGTCGGCGCCCAGGTGATCAGCTTGGCGATCATCGGGTCGTAGAACATACTGACCTCGCCGCCCTCGGCGACGCCGTCGTCGACGCGGGTCAGACCTGACGGGCCGGCGTCGACGACGGCGTGCTCCTGCGAAAGCAGGAGCCCTGGATCGCGAGCGGCATCGCCTGCCTCCTGCGCTCCTGCTTTCGCAGGAACACTGGTTGAGGGCGGACGGTACGTGACGAGGCGCCCCGTGCTCGGCAGGAAGCCGCGGTACGGGTCCTCGGCATAGACGCGGTTCTCGATCGCCCAGCCGGTGAGCGTCACATCGTCCTGGCCGAAGGCGAGCTTCTCGCCCGCCGCGACGCGGATCATCTGCTCGACCAGGTCGAGGCCGGTCACCATCTCGGTCACCGGGTGCTCCACCTGGAGCCGGGTGTTCATCTCGAGGAAGTAGAAGCCCTGGCCCGTCGGGTCGGCGCCGGAGACGATCAGCTCGACGGTTCCGGCGCTGTAGTATCCCACCGCGCGGGCCAGCGCGACCGCCTGCTCGCCCATCGCCTTGCGCATTTCGGGCGTGACGAAGGGCGACGGCGCTTCCTCGACCACCTTCTGGTGGCGGCGCTGGATCGAGCATTCGCGCTCGCCCAAGTAGAGGACCGTGCCATGCTGGTCGCCGAGCACCTGAATCTCGATGTGGCGCGGCTGCTCGATGAACTTCTCGATGAACACGCGGTCGTCGCCGAAGCTCGCCAGGCCTTCGCGGCGGACGCTCTCGAACTCCTCGCGGACGTCCTTCTCGGACCAGGCCAGCCGCATCCCCTTGCCGCCGCCGCCGGCCGAGGCCTTCATCATCACGGGGTAGCCGATGCCGTTCGCGATCTCGACCGCGTGCTCGGTGTCGCGGATCTCGCCGACGAAGCCGGGGACGACGTTGACGCCCGCCGCCTTGGCGAGCTTCTTCGATTCGATCTTGTCGCCCATTGCGGCGATCGCCTCGGGCGGCGGGCCGATGAAGGCGATCCCCGCCTCGGCGCAGGCGCGGGCGAAGCTCTCGCGCTCGGAGAGGAAGCCGTAGCCCGGATGGATCGCGTCGGCGCCGGTGATCCTGGCGGCGTCGAGGATCAGCTCGGCCTTGAGGTAGCTCTCCGCCGCCGGCGCCGGGCCGAGCCGCACTGCCTCGTCCGCCATCCGCACATGCGGCGCGCGCGCATCAGCGTCGGAATAGACCGCGACGGTGGCGATCCCCATCCGCCTGGCGGTGCGCATCACCCGGCACGCGATCTCGCCGCGGTTGGCGATCAGGATTTTCTTGAACATCAGCGCAGCACCGATGATTTGTTCCTGATGAACAGGAAGAGAAGCACGAGATAACCGAACACGGCCATTCCGCAGGCCGCCTTTATTGATCTCAGGTCACACAGTTCGACGCTATCCGGCGTGAATCCGCACGTCCGCATGGAAACTATGCTGACAATTACGATGGCAACTAGCCAATAGATCGCCGTCGCCAGCACGAACCTGACAAGTCGGCGCTTCTGGTGAGTGTTTCTCACTCCGCCGCCTCGGCCAGCCGGCATTCCACCGCCATCGCCTTCAATCCCAGCCTCGCGAACATCGCCGCATCCTTGTCGTCGCCGGCATTGGCGGCGGTGAGCAGCTTGTCGCCGGTGAAGATCGAATTGGCGCCCGCCAGGAAGCACAAAGCCTGCGTCGCCTCCGACATGCTCTCGCGGCCGGCCGAGAGGCGGACCATCGACCTGGGCATGGTGATCCGTGCCACCGCAACGGTGCGGACGAACTCGATGTCGTCGATCTTGGCGAGCGGCGTGTCGGCGAGCATGTCGCCCAGCACCGTGCCCTTGACCGGCACCAGCGCGTTGACCGGCACGCTCTCGGGCGGCTCGGGCAAGGTCGCCAGTGCGTGGATGAAGCCGACGCGGTCCTCGCGCGTCTCGCCCATGCCGACGATGCCGCCGCAGCAGACGTTGATGCCCGCCTGCCGGACGTTCTCCAGCGTGTCGAGCCGGTCGGCGAAGCTGCGGGTGGTGATGACCTCGCCGTAGCGCTCGGGCGAGGTGTCGATATTGTGGTTGTAATAGTCGAGCCCCGCTTCGGCGAGCGCCTCCGCCTGGGCCGGCGTCAGCATGCCGAGCGTCATGCAGGTCTCCATTCCCATCGCGCGGACGGCCTTCACCATCTCGGCGAGCTTGGGGATGTCCTTGTCCTTGGGGTTGCGCCACGCCGCGCCCATGCAGAAGCGCGTCGAGCCATGGTCCTTGGCCTGCGCCGCCGCCTGCAGCACCGCCTGCACGTCCATCAGCTTGGTCGCTTTGAGCCCGGTGTCGGCATGGGCGGATTGCGAGCAATAGCCGCAATCCTCCGGGCAGCCGCCGGTCTTGATCGACAGCAGCGTGGAGAGCTGCACCTCGCCGGCCCGGTGGTGCGCGCGGTGGACCTCGGCGGCGCGGAACACCAGCTCGGTGAAGGGCAGGTCGAACAGCGCCGCGATCTCGGCGCGGGACCAATTCTCGACGTGCCCCGGCGCAGGCCGGGGCCCAGTTGCGACGTCGTGGAACTGGGCCCCGGCCTTCGCCGGGGCACTGGCGGTGGAACTCATTCAGCAGCCTCGCTCTCTGGTGCCCAGTTGTGGCCAAGCAGGCGCAGCACCTCCTCGGCGGCGGCGATCAGGTTGGTGCCGGGACCGAAGATCGCCTGCACGCCCGCGTCGCGGAGCGCCTGATAGTCCTGCTGCGGGATAACGCCACCCGCCACCACCTTGATGTCGGCGCGGCCGGCGTCCTTGAGATGGCCGATCAGCTCCGGGATCAGCGTCAGGTGCCCGGCGGCTAGGCTGGAGGCGCCGACCACGTCGACGCCCTTTTCGATCGCCAGCTTGGCCGCCTCGTCGGGCGTCTGGAACAGCGGGCCCGGCACCACCTCGAACCCCAGGTCGCCGAACATCGACGACACGAGGTTGGCGCCGCGGTCGTGCCCGTCCTGCCCCATCTTGGCGACCAGCATCCGGGGCTTGCGGCCGAGCCGGCGCTCGGTCGCGCCAACGCCGTCGGTGAGGCGGCTCCAGCGCGCGTCGTCGCGCCACGCCTCGCGGTAGATGCCGGAGACCGGCGTCGGCACCGTCTCGTAGCGGCCGAAGCCCGCCTCCATCGCCGCACTGATCTCGCCGAGCGTCGCGCGGGCCCGCGCCGCTTCGACCGCGAGCGCGAGGAGATTATCCCTCATCCCCCGTTCGTCCCGAGCGTAGTCGAGGGACATATCCTCCGGTTCTCGTGCCTCGACTTCGCTCGGCACGAACGGTTGTGGAGAGCGGCTCGCCCCTTCTCGCAGCCGGCCGAGCGCCGCCTGGCACGCCACCTCGTCGCGCGCGGCGCGGACCTTGGCGATGCGGGCGATCTGGGCCTCGCGCACCGCATGGTTGTCGATCGCGAGGATCTCGATCTCCTCGTCTTGCGGAGGGCGGTATTTGTTGACGCCGACGATCACTTCCTCGCCGCGGTCGATCCGCGCCTGGCGGGCGGCGGCGGCTTCCTCGATCATCGCCTTGGGCCAGCCCGCCGCGACCGCGCGGGCCATGCCGCCCTCGGCATCGACGCGCGCGATGATCTCGGAGGCGCGCTCGACCAGTTCGTTGGTCAGCGCCTCGACGTAATAGGAGCCGCCCAGCGGATCGACGACCTTGGTGATCCCGCTCTCCTCCTGGATCACCAGCTGGGTGTTGCGGGCGATGCGCGCGGAGAAGTCGGTCGGCAGCGCGATCGCCTCGTCGAGGGCGTTGGTGTGGAGGCTCTGGGTGCCGCCGAGCACCGCCGCCATCGCCTCGATCGTGGTGCGGATGACGTTGTTGTAGGGGTCCTGCTCCTGCAGCGACACCCCCGACGTCTGGCAATGCGTCCGCAGCATCTTCGAGCGTTCGTCCCTGGCACCCAGGTCGGTCATCACGCGGTGCCACAGCGTTCGCGCCGCGCGCAGCTTCGCCACCTCCATGAAGAAGTTCATGCCGATCGCGAAGAAGAAGCTGAGCCGCCCGGCGAAGGCGTCGATGTCGAGCCCCGCCGCCATCGCCGCCTTTGCATATTCCTTGCCGTCGGCGATGGTGAAGGCGAGCTCCTGCACCTGCGTCGCCCCCGCCTCCTGCATGTGATAGCCGGAGATCGAAATCGAGTTGAACTTCGGCATGTGGGCCGAGGTGTAGGCGATGATGTCCGACACGATCCGCATGCTCGGCGCCGGCGGATAGATGTAGGTGTTGCGGACCATGAACTCCTTGAGGATGTCGTTCTGGATCGTGCCGTCCAGCTTCGCCTGCGGCACGCCCTGCTCCTCGCCGGCGACGATGAAGAAGGCGAGGATCGGGATCACCGCGCCGTTCATCGTCATCGAGACGGACATCTCGCCGAGCGGGATGCCGTCGAACAGGATCTTCATGTCCTCGACAGTGTCGATCGCCACCCCCGCCTTGCCGACGTCGCCGACCACGCGCGGGTGGTCGCTGTCGTAGCCGCGGTGGGTGGCGAGGTCGAAGGCGACCGACAGCCCCTTCTGCCCGGCGGCGAGGTTGCGGCGGTAGAAGGCGTTGGATTCCTCGGCGGTGGAGAAGCCGGCGTATTGCCGGATCGTCCACGGCCGGCCCGCGTACATCGACGCGCGCACGCCGCGGGTGAAGGGCGCGAAGCCGGGGAGGCCGGGGTCGAGGCTGGCGGTGTCCTCGGCGGTGTAGAGCGGCTTGACGGCGATCCCCTCCGGCGTGTGCCAGACGAGGTCGCGGCCCTTCACCTCCTTGTCGGCGAGCGCCTGCCAGTCGGCGGGAGTGGGTTTGTCAGCCATTCTCCTTCTCCCCTTGTGGGAGAAGGAAGCGGCCCGCCGATGCAATCAGCGGGAAGGATGAGGGGGACGTATCAAGACACAGCCCCCTCACCCTTCCGCGACTGCGTCGCTCCCTCCCTCTCCCACAAGGGGAGAGGGAAAAATGCTCAATGCTCACCACGCGGGCTCTCCATGATCTCGGTCAGCACCCCGCCCATGTCCCTGGGATGCACGAAGAAGATCGGCGTCCCGTGCGCGCCGATGCGCGGCTCGCCCAGCACCTTCGCGCCCTTGGCCTCGAACCAGGCCTTGGCCTCGTGGATGTCGGGCACCTCGTAGCACAGGTGATGCTGCCCGCCGGCCGGGTTCTTCTCCAGGAACGCGCGGATCGGGGAGGTTTCTCCCAAGGCCTCGATCAGCTCGATCTGGGTGTTGGGCGTGTCGACGAAGCACACCTTCACCCCCTGCGTGGGCAGGTCGAAGGGCTCACCGATCCGGGTCGCGCCCATGACGTCGCGGTAGAAGGCGATGCTGCCCGCGATCGACGGCGTGGCGACGCCGACATGGTTGAGGCGGCCGAGGATCATGAAAGGACCTCTCCCAGCCGTTTGAAGAATAGCCAAATTTGGCCCGCGGTGACGATCATGAGCAGGGTCGAGAACATCCAATACTGCACCGGTTCGCGCGAGCGTCCGAAGTCGAAGAACAACCCGACGGCTTCACCGCTCTTCAGCGTTCGCCAAAGATAGCTCGAAAGCACCCATGTCATTGCAAGCGCAACCAAGGCCGCGAACCATTCGCTCATATACCGCTCCGATCGAGACCGCCGAATTTCAACCCGTCATCCCGGCGAAGGCCGGGATCGCTCACGATCGAAACCGAACGCCTGCGGCAGGCGATCCCGGCCTCCGCCGGGATGACGGCAGGGCCGTCACAGCGGAATATTGTCATGCTTCTTCCACGGATTCTCGAGCTGCTTGCCCCTGAGCTTCCGTAGCCCCAGCGCGATCCGGCGCCGCGTGGAATGCGGCATGATCACCTCGTCGATGAAACCCTTCGACGCCGCCACGAACGGGTTGGCGAAGCGCGCCTCATATTCCGCGGTGCGCTCGGCGATCTCCTCGGGCGTCCTGCCGCGGAAGATGATCTCCACCGCCCCCTTTGCGCCCATCACCGCGATCTCGGCGGTCGGCCAAGCATAGTTGAGGTCGCCGCGCAGGTGCTTGGACGCCATCACGTCGTATGCCCCGCCATAGGCCTTGCGCGTGATCACCGTGACCTTCGGCACCGTCGCCTCGGCATAGGCGTAGAGCAGCTTGGCGCCGTGCTTGATGATGCCGCCCAGCTCCTGCGCCACGCCCGGCAGGAAGCCGGGCACGTCGACGAAGGTCACGATCGGGATCTCGAACGCGTCGCAGAAGCGCACGAACCGCGCCGCCTTCTTCGACGAGGCGATGTCGAGCACCCCGGCCAGCACCATCGGCTGGTTGGCGACCACGCCGACCGTCCGCCCCTCGATCCGGCCGAAGCCGGTGATGATGTTGCCCGCATGCGCCGGCTGCAGCTCGAAGAAGTCGCCCTCGTCGACCACCTTCCGGATCAACTCGTGCATGTCGTAGGGCTGGTTGGCCGACGGCGGCACCAAGGTGTCGAGACTCTCGTCGATCCGGTCCCAGGGATCGTCGGTCGGCCGCTCGGGCGGGGCCTCGCGGTTCGAGGCCGGCAAAAAGTCCACGAAGTCGCGGGCCGCGAGCAGCGCCTCGATGTCGTTGTCGAAGGCCACATCGGCGACCCCCGACTTCGTGGTATGCGTCACCGCTCCACCCAGTTCCTCCTGCGTGACGATCTCGTTGGTAACGGTCTTCACTACATCCGGGCCGGTGACGAACATGTAACTGCTGTCCTTCACCATGAAGATGAAGTCCGTCATCGCGGGACTGTACACGGCACCGCCGGCACAGGGACCCATGATGAGCGACACCTGGGGGACGACCCCGGATGCCAGCACGTTACGCTGAAAAACCTCGGCATAGCCGCCGAGCGAGGCGACGCCCTCCTGGATACGGGCGCCGCCGGAATCGTTGAGGCCGATCACGGGCGCGCCGACCTTCATCGCCATGTCCATGACCTTGCAGATCTTCTGCGCGTGCCGTTCGGAGAGCGAGCCGCCGAACACGGTGAAATCCTGGCTGAACACGAACACCAGGCGGCCGTTGATCGTGCCCGATCCGGTGACGACGCCGTCGCCGGGCACCACCTGCTCCGCCATGCCGAAGTCGACGGCGTTGTGCTCGACGAACATGTCGTATTCCTCGAAGCTGCCCTCGTCGAGCAGCACCTCGAGCCGTTCGCGTGCGGTGAGCTTGCCCTTGGCGTGCTGCGCCGCGATCCGCTTCTCGCCCCCGCCCAGCCGCGCGGCGGCGCGGCGGCGCTCGAGCTCCTCGATGGTCGACGACATGGCCTCTCCCAAATCCGCGGCGATTGTCCCCTCTTTCAAGGCGGCAAGCGGCTGGCAAATGCAATGTTGCAAAGTTGTCGGAGCTCTATTTGCAAAGTAAGCTGGTGAGATGCCTGGTCCCCGCCGCCGCCTGTTCGCCGGACATGAGGTGCGCCGCCTGCGCGCCCGACTCGGCGTCAACCAGGCCGAGGTAGCGGCGGAGCTCGGCATCTCGGTGCCCTATCTCTCGCAGATCGAGACCAACGACCGGCCGCTGACACCGCCGGTGATGCTGGCGCTCGCCCGCGCCTATCCCGACCAGTGGGGCGCGCTGACCGGCATCGACGAGGCGCTGCTGGTCGCCGCGGCCGCCGCCGCCGACGATCCCGGCATCGCCGACGCCCGGCTGGGCGAAGACATGCTCCGTCGTGCCGCCGAGCAGCAGCCAGAGCTCGCGCGGCGGATGGTGGCGATCCACGCCGCCTATCGCCGCTCGCAGGAGCAGCTCCGGCTGCTCGACGACACCGTCGAGGCCGGTGCGGGCGAGACCAGCCGCCTGCCCTGGGAGGAAGTGCGCGACTGGTTCCATACCCAGGGCAATTACATCGACTCGCTCGACCGCCAGGCCGAGGCACTTGCCGACGAGAGCGGACGCGACCTGATCGCACGGCTTGAGGGCGTGCATGGCGTCGCGGTGGAGACGACCGACACCGGCGGGACGGAACTCCGCCGCTACGATCCCGCCGACCGCCGCCTCGCCATCGACCGCGCGCTGCCGCCGGAAAGCGCTGCCTTTCTGATCGCCCACCAGCTCGCCCAGCTCGAGATGCGCGAGGCGATCGCGGAGACCATCGCCGGCTCGGGTCTGCGCTTCGAAGCGTCGCGCCAGCTGCTCGCGGTCGGGCTCGCCAACTATGCCGCGGGCGCGCTGCTGATGCCCTATACCGCCTTCCGCGACGCCGCCCGCGCACTCCGCCACGACGTCGACCGGCTGCGTCAGGCGTTCGGGGTCAGCTTCGAGCAGGCGTGCCACCGCCTCTCGACGCTCCAGCGGCCGGGCGCGGCGGGCATCCCGATGTTCTTCCTGCGCGTCGACATGGCCGGCAACATCACCAAGCGCCATTCGGCGACGCGGCTGCAGTTCGCGCGCTTCGGCGGCGCTTGCCCCTTGTGGGTGGTGCACGAGGCGGTGGCGATCCCCGACCGCATCCTCGTCCAGCGCGCCGAAATGCCCGACGGCACCCGCTACGTCTCGATGGCCAAGGGGCTGGTGAAGCCCTCGGGCAGCTACACGCGCGCGCCGCGCCGCTACGCGGTCGCGCTCGGCTGCGAGGAGAGCGATGCGGCCGACTTCATCTACGCCGACGGCCTGGAGAGCCAGCCGCCGACCCCGATCGGCATCTCCTGCCGCATCTGCCCGCGCCCGGGCTGCGACCAGCGGGCCTTCCCGCCCGCCGGCACCGCGCTCGACATCGATCCCGATGCCCGCGCGGTCGTCCCCTATCGCTTCGGATGAGCGAGGTCCGGGGACCGCAGACCGCCCGCTCATCCGCCCGGTCAAAAGGCAGCGCTGACCGAGAACACCACCTGCGACGAAGCGATCGAGCTGCCGTCCTTGGTCGAGCTGAAGTTCGGCAGCAGATAGGCCGACTCGCTCTTGCTGATGTCGGTGTCGACATAGGCGACGCCCAAGGTCAGCGGGCCGACGACGGCATCGACGCCCAGCAGCCAGTCGAGATATTTCCCCGTCGGCGCCACGCTGGTGCCGTTGGGGCCGAGCCCGGGGTTGCCGTCCGAATAGCCGAGGTGCCCCTTCAGCGTGAACGGCGTCCCCGGCACGCCCGAGCTGACGTCGCCCCACAGATAGAGATTGTCCTCCTTGTCGCCCGGATCGTTGTAGACGCCGGCCGACGCATCGGCGCCGCTGTAATACCAGCGGCCGAGCGCCTGCTGCTTGGGCGCATAGGCGACGCCGACCAGCGCGTTGACCGGGCCGAGCGTGCCGCTGACCTTGACGTAAGGCTCGGCGAAGTCGGTCTTGCTGGCGCCGCCGGGGTACATGTACCAGGTGAGGCCGACGTCGAGCGTCGCGCCGCCGCCGATCGGGGTCTTGAAGCCGCCGATCAGGTCGAGCTCCGTGTTGGAGCCGCCGAACGTGCCCCAGCCGGCGAGGTTGGAACCCCAGAGGCCGGCATAGAGGCCGCTTTCGTGGGAGACGGTGACCCCGGCCTGCACCGCGATCTCCTCGTCACTCTGGGAGACGCCGCGGAAGCGATAGTCGGAAACGATCGCCGCGCTGCCGGTGACGGTGATCGGCTTGGGCGGATCGGTATCCTGGGCGGCAGCGGATGTGGCAATCGTCAACGCCGCCACGATGGCGGCCGTCTTGGTGTGGAACTTCATCGCCGATCCTTATCAAGGATGTTGGTGTGAGGTTCCCGCCTGCATCGGGACCCGTCGACCTTCTCGGGAGGGACGGTGGTCGATCGGACCCGATGCAGCCTTGCGTAACGGTGTTGCCGTTCCGATTGCTTGCTGGATTGTGACGAAATATTGCTCAATCACTCGTTGGTGCGCCGACCCGATCGGGGTTCACCTGACCCTGCGGTCCGGGATCATTCTCGACATCACCCTCGATCGTGTTGTCGCCTTCGGCATCCTCCAGCCTCCCGACCATCGCGAAGGCGCCCTTGGACTGGCCGATGCCCAAGATTGTCCTGGAGGTGCTGGTCCTGCCTGCGTTTGAGCCGCATCTTCGTGTCGGCATCGTTCACGACATCCCTCCCGCGCGCCGCTCCCACCGCTGACGGGCCAACCACCGAGGTCATGCCGCATTCCCTCCCGGCAACGGCCCATCGCCGAATGGGCCGGAGCCGGCCCGCGTTACCGAAGGAGGCGGAGCCTCCATGCCCCCCATCCGTTGAATCGCCCGGATCATCGGGAGGCGGAAGCGATGGCATCGCGCGCGATGACGAAGGATGTCGAAATCCAACCCTATGGGCTTCGCGGCGATCTGGCATTGCCGCGGCCGGACATGGGACTGGTCGCCTCCACCATCGTCCCCGAATCGATCCGCGCGATCGTCTCACGCGCCGACCATCTGTTCGAGGAATCGGGTACGCTCGACCAGGTGATCCTGCTCGCACGCGACTGGTTCGTCCGGAATCTCGGGAGCGCGCCATGAACGATTTCGCCGACCGCACCGAAGCCGGGCGGCTGCTTGCCGCCAAGCTCGCCCCGATGAAGCCGGAACGACCGCTGGTGCTCGCCCTGCCGCGCGGCGGGGTTCCGGTGGCGGTCGAGGTCGCATCCGCGCTCGACGCGGAGATGGATGTGCTGTTCGTGCGCAAGATCGGCTTTCCGTCCCAACCCGAGTTCGCGATCGCGGCGGTGGTCGACGGCGCCCATCCCCAGATGGTCCGCAACGAGGAGGTGCTGACGCAACTTCCGGTCGACGAAGCCTATATCGAGCGCGAACGTGACCGCGAGCTCGCCGAGATCGAGCGCCGGCGCGCGCTCTATAGCGGCGACCGGGCTCCATCGGAGGTGGCCGGACGCACGATCCTCGTCGTCGACGATGGGGTCGCGACCGGCACCAGCGTCCGCGCCGCGCTGGCGGCACTGCGGCGCAGCGGTGCCGGTCGGCTGATCCTCGCCGTCCCGGTGATCTCGCCGGAGACTGCGCGAGAGCTGCGCGACGACGGCATCGAGGTGATCGCCGTGACCGAGCCGGCTCATTTCATCGCGGTCGGCCAGTTCTACCGGGATTTCCACCAGCTCGAGGACGAGGAGGTGATCGCTCTGCTGCGCCGGAACGAGGCCGCTCGGCGGGCGGAACATGCCTGAATCGCCGATCGATCGGCGCCGGCTGATGGCGACCGGCCTGATCGGAGGCATGATCGCGGTGGGCGGTCTCGCTTCCTGTCGGAATCAGGAACCGCACCAGCCCGGCAAGCGGTCGAGGATCTGATGCGCGAGCATGGGGCGCTTCGCCGGATATTGATCGTCTATGCCGAAACCGCCTCTCGCCCCGCGCGAGTTGATCGCAGCGGGCTAGGTCCTCCACCAGCCGCAGTAGCCGCTGGCCGCACTCAACGAGTTGATCCGCCAGCGCCCCGATCACATAACAGTCCAATGCGGCTCGACGACCAGCTCCTGCGCTATTTCGGAACGGCCGACCTCGCCGCGCTCGCGCCCGGCGCCCTCGCGGCGGGGCTGGAGCGGATGAAGGTCGATCTGGGGCTGGAGACTGATCGCGACCGTCGGTTCGCGCTCTGGGCGCTGCTCTACATGCTGGGGTCGGCGCCCGATCTCGATCTCGTCTTCAAGGACGAGGCCGATCGCGAGGCGGCGCGCAACTTCATGGACATGTCCGACGCAGCGGGGCAGTCCTGAAGGAGGTTTTCTCTCCTGCCGAGGCACGCCGGATCGCGCTCGCCGCCCAGGGTTTCGGCCGATCGCGTCCCGTCGGCGCGATCGGTGCGGCCCATCTGGCGCGGGTGATCGCGCGGCTCCAGCTCCATCAGATCGACAGCGTCAACGTGCTCGCCCGCGCGCACTATCTGCCGCTGTTCTCGCGGCTCGGCGCCTATTCGCGCGACCTGCTCGACAAGGCGGCATGGGGCAAGCCACGGCGATTGTTCGAATATTGGGCGCACGAGGCTTCGCTGCTGCCGCTCGAGCTGCATCCGCTGCTGCGCTGGCGAATGGCGCGCGCCGCGCGCGGCGAGAATATCTGGGGCGGGCTCAGGTCCTTCGCCCACGAAAAGCGCGGCGAGGCGGAGGCACTGCTGGGCCGGATCGCCGCCGAGGGACCATTGGCCGCATCGGACATCGCGGAGACGCGCGGCAAGGGCGGCTGGTGGGGCTGGAGCGACACCAAGCAGGCGCTGGAATGGCTGTTCTGGTCAGGGCAGATCACCACTGCGACGCGGCGCGGCAGCTTCGAGCGCGTCTATGACCTGCCCGAACGCGTCATTCCCGCCTCGGTGCTGGCGCAGCCCACGCCCGACGAACCCGATGCCCATCGCGCGTTGCTTGCCCGGGCGGCCGCCGCGCTCGGCATCGCGACCGCTGCCGACCTGCGCGACTATTTCCGGCAGAAGCCGAACGACGCCCTCCCGAGGATCGCGGAGCTGGTGGAGGACGGGACGCTTCTGCCGGTGCGGGTGCGCGGCTGGCCGCAGCAGGCCTATCTCCACAAGGATGCGAAAGTCCCGCGCCGGATCGCAGGCGGGCGGCTGCTGGCGCCGTTCGACCCGCTGATCTGGGAACGCGCCCGCACCGAACGGCTGTTCGGCCTCCGCTACCGCATCGAAATCTACACGCCCGCCGACAAACGGGTGCATGGCTATTATGTCCTGCCCTTCCTGCTCGGCGACCGGATCGTCGCGCGCGTGGACTTGAAGGCCGACCGTCAGGCCGGCCTTCTCATCGTCCAGAACGCGCATCGCGAGCCCGGCGCGCCCCACGAGACCGCGCGGCAACTGATGGACGAGCTCGAGCTGATGGCGCGCTGGCTGGGATCGTCCGCCGTCGCGATCGCAGGCCCGGGCGATATGGCCGCCGAGCTGCAGCAGGAACGGCCGACATCTGAACGTCGGTCGGTCTAGGGCCGATCGACATTGGGGTTGCAGGTCTTCCATAGCCCAACCGTCACCCGGACGTGTTCCGGCGTCCACCGGAACACGTCCGGGGTGACGATGAGGCGGGTTGAGATGTCGACCACTTCCCCAAATGTCGATCCGTCCTAAGCCGCCAGCCGCTCCGTCAGCTCGGGCGTGCCGGTGAGGTGCACCGGCGCCCCGGCCGCGCGGCGGCGGTTGACCCACTCGCGGATGATCTCCGCCGAGGTGTGGTCGACCGCCGCGAGGTCGCTGACGTCGAACCGCACCGGACGGCCCTGCGGCACCGCGTCGAGCGTGCTGGTGAGCTTGGGCACCGCCAGGAACGAGGCCGTGCCCGCCAGCCGGATCGCGCTCTCCTCCTCGCCATGCTCGTGATCGAGCTTGAGGCCGAGGCGGCGCCAGTGCGGCAGCAGCTCGATCAGCGACAGGCCGATGCCGACCAGCACGCCGGTGAGCAGGTCCTCCGCCACCACCGTGACCAGCGTGATCGCCCAGATCGCCGCCGGCAGCATGCCGTAGTGCTTGAGCAGGTGCTTGGCATGGCCGAAATTGACCAGCCGCCAGCCGGTCACCACCAGCACTGCGCCGAGCGCCGCCATCGGGATCTCGCGCAGCAGCCACGGCAGCAGCGCGACGAAGCCGAGGATCCAGACGCCGTGCAGCATCGTCGACAGCCGGGTCTGCGCGCCCGCCTGGACGTTGGCGGAGCTTCGCACGATCACGCCCGTCATCGGGAGCGCCCCGGCGAGACCGCAGAGCAGGTTGCCCACACCCTGCGCGCGCAGTTCCTTGTTGTAGTTGGTCCGCACACCATCGTGCATCCGGTCGACCGCCGCCGCCGACAGCAGGGTCTCGGCGCTGGCAATGAACGCGATCGCGACCGCCGCAGCGATGAGACTCGGGTCGAGCCAGCGCGCGAACATGTCCGGCCCCGGCAGCGTGATCGCGCCGGCGATCGATTCGGGCACGGTCACCCGCGCGACGCTGAGCCCGAAGCCCCAGGCGAGCAACGTGCCCGCGACCACGCCCATCAACGCTCCGGGCACGAGCTTCATGCTCGCCGGACGGAGCTTCTCCCACCCCAGCATCACGGCGATGGTGACGAGCGCGATGATCGCGGCGAGCTCGGTCCCCTCCAGGCTGGTCGGCGACAGGCCGAGCAGGCGGCCCGGCATGGCGGCGAGGTTCTGGAGGCCGCTCGGCAGCGGCTTCGCGTCGAACAGGACGTGGAACTGACCGGCGACGATCAGCACGCCGATGCCGGCGAGCATGCCGTGCACCACCGCGGGCGAGACCGCGCGGAACCAGCCGCCGACGCGCAGCACGCCGGCGACGAACTGGATGATGCCGGCGAGCACCAGGATCGGCCCCAACGCCGACAGCCCTTGGTCACGGACCAACTCGAAGATGATGACGGCAAGGCCCGCGGCGGGACCGCTCACCTGCAGCGGCGAGCCGGCGAGCGCGCCGACGATGATGCCGCCGATGATGCCGGTGATCAGGCCCTTCTCGGGCGGCACGCCGGACGCGATGGCGATGCCCATGCACAGCGGCATCGCCACCAGGAACACGACGATCGACGCCGTGAAGTCGCGCGTCACATTGCCGCGCGACAGGAGCGAGGCGATACTCATTCCGCCGCCTCCAGGACATAGGTGACGTCGCTCGCGGTCCGCCGGGCCGCCGGCAGCGCGACCGGCAGCGGGCGATCGTCGCGCATCGGCACGAACCGGCCGGTCTCGCCGTCGAGGCCGAGCATCACGCCGGCATGGATATCGGCGAACCAGCCGTGCAGCGCGATCTCGCCGCGAGCGATGCCGGCGGCGACCGACGGATGGGTCCTGAGGTGCGCGAGCTGGACGACGACGTTCTCCAGGCTGGCGGCACGCACCGCCTCGCCGTTCTCGAGCTCGGGATAGCCCTGGCGAACGACGCTCTCGGCGGCATGGCTGTGGCGCAGCCAGGCGGCGACGTTGGGCATGCCTTTCAGCATCTCGGGATTGATCAGCGCTTTCATCGCGCCGCAGTCCGAATGGCCGCAGACGATGATGTCGCGCACGCCGAGCGCCGCCACCGCATATTCGACGGTCGAGGACACGCCGCCGTTCTGGGTGGCGAAGGGCGGCACGATGTTGCCGGCGTTGCGGCACACGAAGATGTCGCCGGGCTGCGCCTGCATGAGATGCTCGGGCGCCACGCGGCTGTCGGCGCAGGAGATCATCAGCGCCTTGGGGCTCTGCCCCTGCGTCGCGAGCTTCGAATAGAGGTCGCCCTGGCTCGGGAACACCCGCTTCTCGAAGTCGAAGACACGTCCGATCAGTTCGTTCACGGTGCACACTCCTCGATCAACAGAGCCGAGGAAGTAAGGTCCGTCTCTTGCCGCAGCGCAGCAGTTTCGTAAGGAATTATTGCCGTCGGCGAGGGGCGCCGCCGAAGCGCTTCAGCGGCGCGGCAGCACGATCTCGGCGGTCAGCCCGCCCTCGGGCCGATTGGTGAGCGAGAAAGCCCCACCCTCGGCATCGACCGCGCGCACCACGATCGGCAGGCCGAGCCCGAAGCCCGAGGTATCGCGTGACCGTGCGCGGTCGAGCCGGACGAAGGGCTGGAGCACCCGCTGGCGCGCCTCCTCCGGGATGCCGGGGCCGTCGTCGTCGACGCGAACCGCCACCTCATGCCCGCGATCGACCAGCGACACGCGTGCGTTGCCGCCATAGTGGAGCGCGTTCTCGACCAGGTTGACGATCGCGCGCTTGATCCCGAGCGGGCGCAGGGTGAGTTCGCAATGGTCCGGGCCGGCGTAGGTCGCCGGCCGGCTCTGGTCCGCGGCGTCGCTGACGATTGTCGAGCACATCACGGCGAGGTCGGTCGAGACCGCCGGCTCGCTGTCTCCGTCCCCGCCCAGATAGGCGAGCAGCGAGGACACCATGTCCTCCATCTCGGCGAGATCCTGCTCGATTGCCTCGCGCAGCCCGTCGTCCCTGACCGCGTCGGCGCGCAGGCGCAGCCGCGAGAGCGGCGTGCGGAAATCGTGGCCGACCGCGGCGAGCGCCTCGGTACGGTCCTGGATCAGGCGATGGATGCGGTCCTGCATCTCGTTGAAGGCGGTGATCACCCGCCGCACCTCGCCCGGGCCCGCTTCCGGCACGCGCTCGACCTCCTCGCCGTGGCCGACCTGGTCGGCGACCTCCGCTAGGCGGCGCAGCGGCCGCAGCACCTGCCGCACCAGCAGCCCGCCGATCACGATCAGCGCGATCGCCGGGGTGAGCGCGAGCAGTACCCGCCCGACCGCGAAATCGATCTGGTGCAGCGGCTCGAGCGTCTGGAAATAGAGCCAGGTCCCGTCGTCGAGCCGCAGCGTGCCGCTGATATAGGCGTTGCGCCCCGGCGAGGTCAGCCGGATGCGCAGGTCGCGCCGCGCCAGGTCCGGCTCCCACGCGATGATCTGCTTGTGCATCCGGTCGAGCCTGGGCGCGACCCTGGGCGTCGGCGGCAGATGATCCTTCCAGCGGACGAGATAGCGCGAGGTGGTGAGCTCGCCCGCCAGCCCGCTGCGATGCTCGGCCGGCTGCTCCTCGAGCAGCTTGCGCGCGATGACGAGATGCTCGGCGAGCCGGTTGGCCTCGTCGTCGCGGATCGAGTAGCGGCTGGCACGCTCGTAGAGGAAGGTGGTCGCGCCATATTCGACCAGCAGCGCCAGCAGCAGGATCGCGAAGATGCGCCCGATGATGCCGAGCGGCAGGCGGGGAATGACCTTCAACGGCGCTCCACGGGGACGTTGAGCATGTAGCCGATCCCGCGCACGGTGATGATCGGCGCCGCCTTGCCCGCGCCCGAGAGCTTGCGGCGCAGGCGGCTGACCAGCACGTCGACGCTGCGGTCCGAGCTGTCGCCGAGCCGGGTGCGCGACAGCTCGATCAGCCGCTCGCGCGCGATCACGCGCTGGGCGTTGTCGCACAGCGCGACGAGCAGGTCGAACTCGGCGCCGGTCAGCTCGACGATTGCGCCGGTCGGCGAGTGGAGCTCGCGCCGCGGAAGGTGGATCGTCCAGCCGTCGAAATGGAGCTCGCCCCGGTCGCGCTTGGCCGTGTCGCCAGTACCGTTGCCCGACTGGCGCCGTAGCACCGCGCGCACCCGCGCGACCAGCTCGCGCGTGCCGAACGGCTTGGCGAGATAATCGTCGGCGCCGAGTTCCAGCCCGACGACGCGGTCGGTCTCGCTGCCCTTGGCCGAGACGAAGATGATCGGCACGTCGCTGTCGCGGCGGATCGCGCGGCACAGGTCGATGCCGCTGGTGCCCGGCAGCATGATGTCGAGCAGCACCAGGTCGACCGGCCCTGCCTCGAACGCGCGCCACATCTCCGGCGCGGAGCCGGCGGGGCGGACGGTATAGCCGTTCTCCTGCAGCGCGCGCGCGGTGAGGGTGCGGAGCGGCGGATCGTCTTCGACGAGGAGGATGGTCGGTGCAGTCATGTCAGTCCGAGGGGCGGGAGGTATGGTGGGCCGCCCCGTCCGTCAACGGCGGTGCCGCGATGCAGCAAGCCAGCAACATTTCTTCACAATAGCGCCAAGGGCAGGAAAATCGACCTCCCTAGCTCCGGTCGACAAACCCTTTCGTCGCAAGGAGCTTTCCCATGACCATTCTCGCCACCGCCGGCGCAGCGCTGACGGCGCTCGTCGTCCTCCCCGCCGCCGATGCACCGCGCCACCCGCATCTCGGCGCCGCGATCAAGGCCGGCTGCCACGTCCAGCAGGTCCACACGCCCGCAGGCAAGCCGGTCCAGTCCAACCCGATCGTGCGCTGTCCGGCGAAGGCCACGGCCCAGATCGCTTCGGCCGACGAAGCGAAGGCGCGTCGCACCGGCCGATAGACTGAACGAATCGCCCAATTGAAACCATGCCGTGCTCCTGCGCAGGCAGGAGCTCTGGCCACAAGCGACACGCCCGCTGATCCAAGGCCCCTGCTTTCGCAGGAGCACGATGCCATTGCATCCGGATAGCGTGAGCTCTGGGTGTCAAAAGTGCGCGAGATAGCCGCCGTCCACCGCGATCACCTCGCCGGTGATGTAGGACGCCTGGGCTGAAGCCAGGAAGACGACCGCGCCCGCGATCTCGCCGGGGCTGCCCCAGCGGCCGAGGGAGGTGCGTCGCCCGAGATATTCGGTGATCGCCGCATCATCCGCCATCGGCTGATTGGCCTCCGTCGCGAAATAGCCCGGCGCCACGGCGTTGACGGTGATCCCGCGCGGACCCAGCTCGGCCGCGAGCGCGCGGGTGAGCGCGGCGAGCCCGCCCTTGGCCGCGGTATAGCCGGCGTCGCCCGCACGGGCGATCGGGCCGGCGATCGAGGTGACGTTGATGATCCGGCCGCCGGCGGTCATCTGCGGCGCCAGCAGCCGGACCAGATCGAACGGCGCGACGAGATTGGTCTCGAGCAGGTTGCGTAAAGCGGCACGGTCCAGGCTCTCGATCGGGCCGCGATCCCGGCTGCCGGCATTGTTGACCAATATGTCGATACGCCCGTGGCGCTCCACCAGCGCCTTCACCCCTGCGGCCAGGCCCGCCTCATCGTCGAGATCGGCCGCGAAGATTG
The DNA here is from genome assembly GCF_057586275.1 of Sphingomonas sp. SRI_018. Classification (NCBI taxonomy): domain Bacteria; kingdom Pseudomonadati; phylum Pseudomonadota; class Alphaproteobacteria; order Sphingomonadales; family Sphingomonadaceae; genus Sphingomonas; species Sphingomonas sp. SRI_018. The sequence continues at coordinate 85,557 of NZ_JBYCZO010000003.1, forward strand.
CGGCGCCCGCTATCCCGTCCGCCGCCGCTTCCAGCCGGGCTCGGTCACGCCCGTGCAGGATCACCCGCGCTCCGGCCTGCGCGAGCCCTCGGGCGATCTTCAGGCCCAGCCCGCGGCCGGCGCCGGTCACCAGCGCCAGCCGCCCGTCGAGTCGAAAGGGCGCCGTCGGTAGCAGATCGTCGGTGACGGTCATGGTGAACACCGGAGCGTTGCCGGCCGGCGTCTCGGCGACGGCATCGACGAAGGCGGCGCGAGTCTCGGGCTCGTCGTAGACCATTTTCTGCTCGAAGGCGGCGCGCCAGGTCGCCTCGTCCGGCCATTCGGCATAGCCGACGAAACGCCCGTCCGATGTCCGGTGCAGGCGCGAGCCATAGCTGCCGTAGCGCTCTCGGATCAGCTCCGTGCCGCGCCGCCAGGCGCTCCGGAACTGCTCTTCCTTGCCGGGATGGACCCGCCACCAATAGACAGCGACGAACATGCCCGAGCTATAGGCGCGCCATACCGGCGCGCCACAACGAAAAAGCCCGCCAAGTCAGACTTGGCGGGCTTTTTGATGGTGGGCGTGGCAAGGATTGAACTTGCGACCCCTGCGATGTCAACACAGTGCTCTACCACTGAGCTACACGCCCGAGAGGCGCGGCCTTTAGCGGGCGCTATGCGCCCGCGCAAGCCGCTTTCCTTCGATTAAATCGATCCGCTCGCGTTTCCCACCTCGAACATGCGGTCGACCTCCAGCACCAGGTCGCGCAGGTGGAAGGGCTTGGACAGCACGCGCGCCTGCGGCATCGTCTTGCCTGCCTTCAGCGTCACTGCCGCGAAACCGGTGATGAACATGACGCGCGTGTCCGGTGCGATGTCAGCCGCCTTCTGCGCGAGCTCGATGCCGTCCATCTCCGGCATGACGATGTCGGTGAGCAACAGGTCGAACCGCTCGCTCTCGAGCAGCGGAAGCGCCGCGGTGCCGCGGTCCACGGCCGACACCTGATAGCCGGACCTCTCCAGCGCGCGCGTCAGATATTCGCGCATCACCGTATCGTCCTCGGCCAGAAGAATCCTGATCATCACACGCTCCCGAAGCTCCTTTTATGAGCCCAGGGCTTAAGATTTTCCAGCCGTTCCACACGGCGTTGCAGGTTGGCAGCAGGACAGATACCGTTGCCGACGTGAGTCCGATCGACATTCCGCCGTTCGAGCGCCTCGGTCCCGTAGAGCCGGTGAGCCCGGTGGTGCTGTCGGTGCCGCACGGCGGGCGCGACTATCCGCCGGTGCTGCAGGAGGCGCTGCGCGTGCCGCTCGCTTCGCTGATCCCTCTCGAGGATCGCTATATCGATCGGCTGACGGAGGCTGCGCTGGGCGTGGAGACCGCTTTCATCGCCAGGCGCGCGCGGGCCTGGATCGATCTCAACCGCGGCGAGCAGGACCGCGACCCCAGGCTCGACGACGGCGCCTCGACGATGACGATGCCGTTCGTCTCCGCCAAGGTGAAGGGCGGCCTCGGCCTGGTGCCCCGGCGGGTGAGCGGCGCGGGCGAGCTGTGGCTCAGGCGGCTGTCGGGCGAGGAGGTCGTCGCGCGGATCGTCGCCGATCACCGGCCCTACCATGCGGCACTGGCCGCCGCGCTGCAGTCCGCGCGGGCGCGATTCGACGCGGCGGTGCTGCTCGACGTCCATTCGATGCCGCCGATCGCCGCCCCCGCCGCCGCACGAGTGGTGATCGGCGATCGCTTCGGGCGCGCGGCGGGATCACGGTTCGTCCATCGCATCGAGAGCGTGGTCCGCGATGCGGGCTTTGCGGTTGCGCTCAACGCTCCCTATCCGGGCGGCCACATCCTCGATCGCCATGGCGCGCCCGCGCGCGGCGTGCATGCGATCCAGGTCGAAATCGACCGGTCGAGCTATCTCGACGCCAAGCTGCGCGAGCCGGGCCCCGGCTTCGCCGCGACCGCCAGACTGCTGCGCGAGATCATCGACGCGCTGGCCGACGAGATCGCCCCCGCCGCCATCGCCGCGGAATAAAAAAACCGCCTCGGGACAAGCCCGAGGCGGCCAAGGTTCAGGGAGGAGACACGCCCGCAGGCGTGCCGTACGACCTCGCGAAAGGGGGGACACGAAGCCGTACAACACGGATATAGGCAAACGGTTACACGCCTTCAAGGCACTGATTTGTATCTTTGTGTGTCAGCCTTCGCGCGGTCGCAATATGGGTAGCATGCGCACGAGGGTCACGTCGCGCCGGACGAGGTGATGGCGCAGCGCCGCGGCGACGTGGAGCAGCACCAGCGCGGTCATCAGATAGCCCAGGATCTCATGCGCCTCATGGCCGAAATCCGCCATGCCCGGCGATACCGGCAGATATGGAATGGCGAACAGGAAGAACCAGGTGAGCGGCCGCGGCGGGTTGCCGTCGTGACCGATCGACGACATCGCCCAGCCGGTCAGCGGCATCGCGATCATCAGGAAATAGAGCGTCCAGTGCACGACGAGCGCGAAGCGGTGCTCCCACGGCGCGATGTTGGTGGCACGCGTCGGCGGCAGGTGCATCAGCCGCCAGGCGAGCCGGCCGAGGCTCAGCACCAGCACGGTGATGCCGGCCGCCTTGTGCAGGGGCATCAGCTGCCACTCGCGCGGCAGGCCGTCGTGGAACAGCCCGACGGCCAGGTTGAACAGCACGAGCAGCGCGATCGTCCAGTGAAAGGCGATCGCGACGGTGGAATAGCGGTCGTCACGGACAAATGGCCCCAGTGCCATGATGCTCCCCTCTTGCGGAACGGATCGCCGTTATGATGCGCCCGAAGTCGGCGGCGCAAGGCGCACCAGCTTGCCGGGATTGAACAGACCGGCCGGATCGAACGCGACCTTGATCGCCCGGAGCGCCGAAAGGCGTGCCGGCGGCCCCAGCCGTTCGAGCTCGGCCAGCTTCATCTGGCCGATGCCATGCTCCGCCGAAATCGATCCGCCCGCGGCGACGACATGGTCGTGGACGAGACGGGTAATCGCCGGCGCCTGCTCGGCATACCAGGTGGCCGCGTCGGCACCCGCGGGGGCGTGGACATGGAAATGGACGTTGCCGTCGCCCAGATGGCCGAAGCCGTTCGCCGTGGTGCCGGGAAATGCCGCCTCGATCGCGCGGGCGTCGGTCGTCAGGAAATCGGGCATCCGCTCGACTGGCACCGAGATGTCGTGCGCGAGCTGGGGGCCGTGCGCCCGCTCGGCCTCCGAGATCGAATGGCGGATACGCCAGAAGGCCTCCGCCTGCGCCTCGCTCGCGGCGATCGTTGCATCCTCGACCAGCCCTTCATTCAATGCCCTGGCGAGCAGGCGTTCGAGCAGCACCGCCGGCGGTTCGCGGTCGAGATCACCCGCCACCGCCTCGATCAGCACATGCCAGGCGTGCGTGCCGGCGAGCGGTGAGCGGGTGTCGGGGACATGGCCGAGCACGACCGCCAGCGTCTCGCCCGGGATAATCTCGAAGCTCTCGATCGCATCGCTCTCCGCCTCCATCAGGCGGAGCAGGCGGAGCGCCGCATGCGGCGTGGCGACGGCGGCCCAGGCCACGGCGCGCGCGGCGATCGCAGGCGCCAGCCGCAGCGTCGCGGCGGTGATCACGCCGATCGTGCCTTCGGAACCGATCAGCAGCTGGTCGAGGTCGTAGCCGCGATTGTCCTTCTTGAGCGCGGCCAGCCCATCATGCACAGAGCCGTCGGGCAGCACCGCCTCCAGTCCCGCGATCAGGCTCCGCATCGTCCCCCAGCGCAGCACCTGCGTGCCGCCGGCGTTGGTTGAGGCGAGCCCGCCGATCGTCGCCGATCCGCGGCTGCCCAGCGTCAGCGGAAAGCGCCGCCCCATGGCCTCGGCCGCCGTATGGAAGTCAGCCAGGATCACCCCCGCCTCGGCGACGGCGAGATTGGCGTCCGGGTCGACGCTCCGTATCCGGTTCATCCGCCGCAGCGACAGGATCAGCGCCGATCCGTCGGCCGGCGGAGTCGCGCCGCCGACCATCGAGGTGTTGCCCCCCTGCGGCACCAGCGGCACCCGTGCTTCGTGCGCCGCCTCGACCACCGCGACGACCTCCGCCGTCGAGGCGGGCGCCAGCAGCGCCGGCGCGGCGCCATGGTAGCGGCCGCGCCAGTCCGTCAGCCACGGCGCGATGTCGACGGGATCGGTGACCGCGATCCTCGCCCCGAAGCGGGATCGCAGCGCTTCGACGAGCTGGGCTTGCACTGGCGTCATGGCGTGGCCGCCGCTAGCATGGCGTGCCTCGGCCGCCAATTCATGCAGGGTTCAATCGCAGGATTCCATATTTTCGCCGACATCATGCCAGACGTTCGCCTTCCGCTGCTCCTGCTCACCACGCTTGCCGTCCCCGGAGCCGCCGGTGGCGAGCAGCGTCGTCAGATGCAGTCCGAGCGGGAGACGATCACCGAGGTGACGATCCAGCAGCGGCTGATCATCCGCATCCCGCGGCTGCCGGTCGGGCGCGCATCGATCGCTGCCGCCCCGCCCGCCGCCCCGCTGCCGCCGATCCGCTGGGTCGAGCGCAAGACTGACAAATGCGTGCCGGTGGAAACGCTCGCGGGCGCGACGATCGCGGGGACCGACCGGGTCGACCTGCTGCTGCTCAACGGCAAGCGGCTGCGCGCGCGCTTCGGCGACGATTGCCCGGCGCTCGATTTCTACTCCGGCCTCTATGTGCGCATGAATCCCGACGGGAAGGTCTGCGCCAGCCGCGATTCGATCCGCTCGCGGGCCGGCGGCGAGTGCCGGATCGAGTCATTCAGCGCGCTCGTCCCAAGCCGATAGCTTGACAATCGCCGATAAATCCGCGAGCGCGCGAAGCTGATCGAGGCGCGGCCCTCGCGCCCCTTTCCGGACATCGTTCATGAGCTTCGCCGATCTCGGCCTTTCAGACGAATTGCTGCGCGCGGTGACGGAGTCCGGCTACACCGAGCCGACTCCGATCCAGGCGAGCGCCATCCCCAGCGTGCTGATGATGCGCGACCTGATCGGCATCGCCCAGACCGGCACCGGCAAGACCGCCAGCTTCGTGCTGCCGATGATCGACATCCTGGCGCAGGGCAGGTCTCGCGCGCGGATGCCGCGCTCGCTGATCCTCGAGCCAACGCGCGAGCTCGCCGCGCAGGTAGCCGAGAATTTCGAGAAATACGGCAAGTACCACAAGCTCTCGATGGCGTTGCTGATCGGCGGTGTCTCCATGGGCGACCAGGTGAAGGCGCTGGAGAAGGGCGTCGACGTGCTGATCGCGACGCCGGGGCGGCTGATGGACCTGTTCGGGCGCGGCAACATCCTGCTGACCGGCTGCGACCTGCTGGTGATCGACGAGGCCGACCGGATGCTCGACATGGGGTTCATCCCCGACATCGAGGAGATCTGCACGAAGCTGCCCAAGACCCGGCAGACCTTGCTGTTCTCGGCGACGATGCCGCCGCCGATCAAGAAGCTGGCCGACAAGTTCCTGTCGAACCCCAAGACGATCGAGGTCGCGCGGCCGGCGACGACCAACACCAACATCACGCAGAAGCTGGTCCAGACCACGACGATGAAGAAGCGCGACACGCTGCGCGCGCTCATCGACCGCGACAATGTTTCGACCGCGATCGTCTTCTGCAACCGCAAGACCACGGTGCGCGAGCTCAACAAGAGCCTGAAGCGTCACGGCTACCGCTCCGGCGAGATCCACGGCGACATGGAGCAGCCGCAGCGCCTGGCCGAGCTCGAGCTGTTCAAGCGCGGCGAGATCAACATCCTCGTCGCCTCCGACGTCGCCGCACGCGGGCTCGACATCAAGGGGGTCAGCCACGTCTTCAACTTCGACGCGCCCTGGCATCCCGACGACTATGTCCACCGCATCGGCCGCACCGGCCGCGCGGGCGCGACCGGCACCGCCTATACGCTGGTGACGTCCGAGGACGCCGAGAACATCGAGAACATCGAGAAGCTCACCGGCCAGACCATCCCGCGCGAGACGGTCGAAACCGAAGACCGCGAGAAACCCAAGCGGGTCCGGCGCGGCGAGAAGGCAGCCGGCGAGGCTGAGGCGCCGCGTGAGCGCAAACCGCGGCGCGAGGCAGAGCCTACCGCTCCGGCGCGCGAGGCGAAGCGGCCGCGCCGCGACGACCGCCGCCAGAGCCGCGACAACGGGCCGGACGAGGGCTGGAACGGTCCGGTGCCGGCGTTCCTCGAGGTCAAGCTCGGGGCGTAGCTTGCCCCGCGATCAATGGACGACGATCTCTTCGAATATCCCGAACCGGCAAGGGTGACGAGCCCCTGCATCAGCGTCTGCGTGCTCGATCCCGCCACCGGCTGGTGCCTCGGCTGCGGGCGCAGCGGGGACGAGGTGGAGGAATGGTCCGGCACCACCGACGCGCGGCGGCAGGCGATCCTCGACCGGCTGCCCGCGCGGCTCGAGGCGCTGCGGAACGGCTCCCGTCCCACCCGTTCGCCCTGAGCTTGTCGAAGGGCTGTCCTTTCTTTCTCCGGCGTTTGAAGAAGAAGGACAGCCCTTCGACAAGCTCAGGGCGAACGGGATTTGCGTGTCACATGCGAACCCAAGCGCGTCAGGCCGGCTCGTTCATCAGCGCATCGTCGAGCTCGTTGGCGCGGATCGCCGCCGGGCGCGCCGCCGCCCGATTGACGAAGGCCATGAACGCATCACGCTTGGGGATCGTCCCGAACGCCGTGCCCCAGGAGAGATGCGCGCCGACATAGAGGTCGGCCGCGCTGAAGCGATCGCCGGTCAGCCAGCGCTCGCCGAGGCCGCTCACCGCGCTCTCCAACGTGTCGATCGTGCGCTCGTAGCAGCCGAAGCCGAACATCCGCTGCTGCTGCTCGCTCGGCTCCCAGCCGGCGGCGCGGCTGCTCACCGCCTGCTCGACGGGGCCGGCGGCAAAGAACAGCCAGCGGTAATAATCGGCGCGATCGTCGGTCGGCGGCGCCATGCCCGCGTCGGGAAAGACATCGGCGAGATAGGCGCAGATCGCGGCGCATTCGGTCACCGTCCGCCCCTTGTGGACGATCGAGGGGACCTTGGCCATCGGGTTGACCGCGCGATACTCGTCGCCCCTCAACCCGCGCTCGAAATCGAGCACCTTGGTCTCGTAATCGGCGCCGACTTCCTCCAGCATCCAGCGGATGATCCGCCCGCGCGACTGCGGGTTGGTGTAGAAGATCAGATCGCTCATCGTCCTCTCCTCGATCGTCATAAGGCCTTTTCGAACAGCGCCAGCAGCCGCGCCCAGGCCTTTTCCGCCTGCGCCTGGTTGTAGACCCGGCTGTCGGGCGGGCACCAGCCGTGCATCGCGCCGGCATAGACCTCGATCTCGGCCGGGACCTTGGCGGCGGCGAAGGCCTCGCGCAGCTTGTCCTTGTCGGTCGGCGAGCGCTGGTCGTCGTTTTCCGCGATCGCAAACAGATAGCTGCCCTTGAGTCGAGGGGCGAGCAGATGGGGGCTGTCGGGCGCATCGGTGACGAGCGCCGCGCCGTGGAAGGACGCGCCCGCCTGCACCCGGTTCGAAACCGCGGCGGCGGTGCGGAGCACCATCGGACCGCCCATGCAATAGCCGGTGCTGCCCAGGCCGCGCTTGGTGTCGACCTGCGGCTGCGCATCGAGGAAGGCGGTGAAGGCCTTGCCGTCGCTGATGACGGCATCCGGAGTCAGCTTGGCGCGCCAGGGCCCCATCCGCTCGCGCACCGCCGGCTGGTCGAAGGATTCGCCGGGGCTGAAGATGGGCGCCTTGGTCGAGCGGTAGAATTGGTTGACCGTCAGCACCGCATAGCCCGACTGCGCGAGCCGGTCCGCCATCTGCCGGAAGGCGGGGCGCAGGCCCATGATGTCGGGCCATACCAGCACGCCGGGATGCTTGCCTCCGGTCGGTGCGACGAAATAGGCGTCGGCCTTGCCGTCAGGCGTGTCGATGGTGACGTCGCGGCCGGCGACGTCCTTGGCATCGGCAGGGGCCGGCAGCAGCGCGGCTAGACCGGCAGCGCCCGCCATCACCCCGAAACGGCGACGGGTGAGCGCATCGCTCGCCAGCAGGCGGTCGTTGTCTTCGGCGGTCAGCTCGTCACACATCCGGGGGCTCCTTTCCGCTCGGCCGGTGAATCGGCAGCCGTCGTTGCAGGAGCTTATCGTTCCGGAGGGGTCAGGTCACGCGCGGCCTGGGACGGATGGCACTAGGGAATCGGTCTTCTCTTTTCGTCACCCCGGCCTTGGGCCGGGGTCCACGCCGCCTCAGCGCTGTGTTTGAGCCTCTTGTCCAGTTCTTGCCTCCCGGTGGACCCCGGCCCAAGGCCGGGGTGACGGTTGGGAACTGGGCCAGGGAAAGGCTCAGAGCTTCAAATGTGGATCGCCCAGCCTTCTCGAAGGGAGGAGCGAAGGAAACCACCTTACTGCTTGAACAGCGTCTCGGCAGTGTGCTCGGTCGGGACTTCCTCGCCCTCGCCTGCGGCGATCTCGGCATCGCGAGTCGCTTGGTCGCGCTCGGCGCGGAGCTGCTCGATCAGCGCCTCGCGGTCGCCGGCCAGCCGCTCGTCGGTCGGGGCCTCGAGGCCTGCCGCCTTGGCCGCCTTGGCGACCAGCGCGTCGAGCTCGCGCTGCGAGCACAGGCCCAGCGTCACCGGATCCTTCGGCACGATGTTGGCGATGTTCCAATGCGTGCGGTCGCGGATCGCGGCGATGGTGTTGCGGGTGGTGCCGATCAGCTTGCCGATCGCGCCGTCCGAGATCTCCGGGTGGTTGCGGATGATCCAGGCGATGCCGTCGGGCTTGTCCTGGCGCTTCGATACCGGCGTGTAGCGCGGGCCCTTGGTGCGGCGGACCTGCTCCGGCCCCTTCTGCATCTTGAGGCGATAGTCGGGATCGGCTTGCCCCTTCTCGATCTCCTCCATCGTGAGCTCGTGCGCGCGCACCGGATCGCGGCCGGTGAGCTTGGTCGCAGCGGTGTCGTCGGCGATCGCCTGCACCTCCAGGATATGGAGGCCGCAGAAGTCGGCGATCTGCTCGAACGAGAGCGAGGTGTTGTCGACCAGCCAGGAAGCGGTCGCATGCGGCATCAGCGGCTGGGCCACGAAAAAATCCTCCGGAAACAATAAGGGCCGCCCCTCGCGGAGCGGCCGTGTCGTGACATGCGACTTAATCCGCATGGGCCGCGATGGCAAGCGCAGGCCTCCCGCACGGGCCGAGTTCCTGGCCGACAGACGACATCGTTTGACGGAAATGTTCGCCCGAGATACCCATATTTTGCATATCAACATCATATGATGAAAATGGAGGGGCGGTCGTGGCGGTTGATGCCTTCAAGATAAAGTTGACGCCGCTCGCCCTGCTGCTTGCCGCAGCACTGCTGCCGCACGAGGCCTCGGCGCAGACCGCCCGGCAGACCGAGAACCTCTCCGCGCCGGTCAAGACCTTTGGCCGTGTCTCCTATGACGCGCGCTCGCTGATGATCGACGGCAAGCGGCTGGTGATCTGGTCGAGCGAGTTCCACCCCTTCCGCCTGCCGAGCCCCGACCTGTGGCGCGACGTGCTCCAGAAGATGAAGGCGAGCGGGTTCAACACCGTCGCGCTCTATTTCGACTGGGGTTACCACAGCCCGAAGCAGGGCGTGTACGACTTCACCGGCATCCGCGACGTCGAACGGGTGCTGACGATGGCGGAGGAGGAAGGGCTCTACGTCATCACCCGCGCCGGGCCTTATGTGAACGCGGAGCTGACGCGCGGCGGCTTCCCCGGCTGGCTGGTCAACCAGCGCGGGCGGGCGCGCACCGACGATCCCGCCTATCTCGCCGCCGCCGACGAGTGGCTTACCCACGTGAACGCGATCATCGCGCGGCATCAGATCAATGGCGACGGCAAGGGCCACCAGGGCACCGTGATCCTGCACCAGATCGAGAACGAGCTGGCGCTGACCACCCCGGCGCAGCGGCGCTACATGGACCATCTCTATGCCAAGGCACGCGCCGACGGCATCACCGTGCCGATCTTCCACAATGATCAGGGCCGCAACGGCTATTGGGTACCGGAAAGCTCGACCGTGCCCAATGTGGTGAAGGGGCCGAACGACCTCTACGCCTTCGACGGCTATCCCGGCGGCACCTGCACCGTCGCCGGCCGGCCGACCCGGGGATCGGCGGCGCCCGACTGGGGATTCTACGGCCCGGGCGGGGCCAAGGGCGGCGCCTCCGCCTCCCCCGACACGCCGGGTTTCCTCGCGGAGTTCGGCGGCGGCTGGTTCGATTATTGGGGATCGAACGGCGGATACGAGTGCAACGCCATCCAGCGCGGCAAGCGGTTCCAGCGCGTGTTCTACGGCACCAATCTCGCCAACGGCATCGACATCCAGAGCTTCTACATGGGCTTTGGCGGGACGAGCTGGGGCTGGCTAGCCGCGCCCGTCGTCTTCACCAGCTATGACTACGGCGCCGCCATCTCGGAGGCGCGCGAGCTTCGCCCCAAGGCGGAGGAGTTGAAGCAGCTCGCCGGGCTGATCGCCTCGGTCCCCGACCTCGCGGGAATGGTGCCGGCCGGGCCGGCGACAGCCTCCTCGCCCAACATCCAAGTCTATCACAACCGCAGCCCGGAGAGCGACGCGCGTTTCCTGATGGTGACGCACCGGCCGTCCAATGGCACGAGCGACGACCGCTTCACCATCACCGCCGACCTGCCCGACGGCCGCTACAGCTTTCCGCAGGCGGAGCCGATGCAGCTAAACGGCTTCGACGCGAAATGGCTGGTGGCGGGGGTGACGCTGGGCGGCCAGCGGCTGGTCTATTCCACCTCCGAGCTGCAGGCGGCGATGCGGCAGGACGGCGGCGACCTGATGCTGCTCTACGGCCGCGCCGGCGAGCGCGGCGAGACTGTGCTGCGCTATAGCGCCGCGCCGACGGTGACGGTGATCGAGGGCGACGTCCGCCACCGTTTCGACGCGTCGAAAGGTGACCTGGTGCTCGACTATGCCCATGCCGGCCTCGCCCGCGTGCGCATCGAGGGCGGAGGGCGGCCGCCGCTCACCCTGCTGCTGACCGACGAGGCTGGTGGCGCGCAGTTCTGGCGTCACGACACCGCGGCCGGGCCGGTGCTGGTACGCGGCCCGGCGCTGGTCCGCGCGGCCGGAGCGCAGGGCTCGACGCTGGCGCTCACCGGCGACACCGCGGCCGCAACGCCACTCGAGCTATGGGCGCCGGCACGACTGCGCACCGTCACCTGGAACGGCGCGCGCGTGGAGCTGGCGGACGGTGCCGCCGGCAGCCGCAGGGCGACACGGCCGCTCGCCGGACCGGCGGACTTCGTCCTGCCGGCGCTCGCCAGCTGGAAGGTAAAGGCCGGCTCGCCCGAGGCAGCGCCCGATTTCGACGACAGCGGCTGGCTTGCGATCGACAACCGCGCCTATGCCAGCATCACCGCTAGGCCCGACGGCCAGCCCAACATGCTGATGGACGCCTATGGCTTCCACGAGGGCGATGTCTGGTATCGCGGTCGCTTCGCCGGGGGACCGAACGCGGAGCGCATCCGGCTCTATTACGGCGCGGGCGGATCGGGGCTGGTGCAGGTCTTCCTCGACGGCAGGTTCATCGGTCAGGGCGAGACGCCCGGCGGGCTGCCGCGGCCGATCACCACCGGGGTCGCGGAGTTCGTGCTTCCCGATGCGGCGCGGGCGCCCGGCGAGCATGTGCTTTCGGTAATGGTCCGCAACAACGGCCACAACTGGGATCTCGACTCCGACGATTTCCACAAGGAGGCGCGCGGGCTGATCTCGGTCTCAGTCGAGCCGCGGGCCGGCCCCAGCTTCGCAGTGCCGATCGCGTGGAAGATCCAGGGCCGTCGCGGCGGCGAAGAGCTGGCCGACCCGATCCGCGGCGTCGCCAACAACGGCGGCCTCTACGGGGAGCGCGTCGGTTGGCACTTGCCGGGCTTTGACGACAGCGGCTGGACGACGACGCTGCCGGCTGCCGGGACACAGCCCGGCACCAGCTGGTATCGGACCGAATTCACCCTCGCCGTGCCCAAGGGCCAGGACGCCACGATCGCGGTCCAGTTCGGCGACCCGGCCAAGCCGCGCTCGCCGGTCGACTATCGCGCGCTGCTGTTCGTGAACGGGTGGAACATGGGCCAGTTCATCGCTCATGTCGGACCGCAGCGGACCTTCCCGATCCCCGAGGGCATCCTCAACCATCGCGGCCGCAACCATATCGCGCTGGCGGTCACGTCGGACGGCAAGCCCGGCAATGCGCTGGAGGAAGTCCGGCTGGTGACGCTGCGCAACGTCAAGGGCGGAATCCCTGTCCGCGTTGTCGAGGCGCCCGCGAGCCCATCCGAGCTCCGATAGCCGACGCGGCGATCGCCTCGGCATCACTGCTGCCGTCGGTCGCGACAGCATTGGGCCGAGCCTGCGCATTCTCCTTCACAAATAGCCGGCGGCCGCGTGCCCCGCCCGCTCGCACCATCTAGCCAACTCGACTTTTATGACTTATAGTATGAATACTATTCTCATAATTTGAGAATGTTCGGCCCGAAGAGGCGAATCACAGGGAGGAGAGAAATGCTGCAGATGTCATTCACATCGCCTCGCACCTGAGACTGGGTGCATCCGCGACGGCGCTCGCGCTGATGCTGATGACCTCGCCCGCCATCGCGCAGACCACGGCTCCGGCGGACCAGACGACCGCCCCCGCGCAGGAGGAGGACATCGTCGTCACCGGCTTCCGCGCCTCGCTCAGCACCGCGCTCGCCGAGAAGCGGCAGGAGACCGCCGCGGTCGACAGCATCCTGGCGGAGGACATCGGCAAGTTCCCCGATTCGAACCTCGCCGAATCGATGCAGCGCATTCCGGGCGTCGCGCTCGCCCGCGGCGACGGCGGCGAGGGTCGCAACATCTCGGTCCGCGGCCTCGGCGCCCAATTCACCCGCGTGCGGATCAACGGCATGGAGGGCACGTCGCAGACCGGCGGCTCCGATATCTTCGGCGCGGGCAACAGCGGCCGCAGCTTCGACTTCAACGTGTTCCCGACCGAGATCTTCTCGGCGCTGACCGTGCGCAAAACCCCTTCGGCGGACGTGGAGGAAGGCTCGCTCGGCGCCACCGTCGACCTCACCGCGCCCAAGCCGTTCGACACCGGCAAGCCGTTCGTCTTCTCGGCGACCGCGCGCGGCGTGTGGAACGAGCTGTCGAAGAAGGTCGATCCGCGCGCGTCGATGCTGGTGTCGAAGCAGTTCGGCGACAGCGGGTTCGGCATCCTCGCCTCGGCCGCCTACCAGAAGCGCAACCTCCGCGAGGTCGGCTATTCGGCGGTCGACCTGCTGCCCGCCAACGTCAACGGCGGCTTCTGCTCGCCGGTCGGCTACACCCCGCAGAACCCGGCCACCAGCGCCGCGAAGGGCACGGACGCGCTGAACTGCAGCACCGGCAATCCCCGCACGGGCTCGGTCGCGGCCTATCAAGCCATCCAGGATCTGCGCCGGGCGGATGCCCCGAACATACCGGGCAGCGGCGCCTTCTTCCCGCGCATTCCGCGCTATGTGAATTCCGAGCAGGACCAGGAGCGCATCGGCGGCACGCTGACGCTGCAGTTCAAGCCGGACGACGCCACCGACATCTCGCTCGACCTGCTCTATTCGCGGTTCGAGGTCACGCGCCGCGACAACTATATCGCCGGCCTGTCCTTCGCGCGCTCGATCTCGAACAACGGCCAGCCGATGGTGTCGGTGCGCGACGTCGAGTTCGACGAGAACGGCTCGCTCGTCTACGGCCTGTTCGATGGCGTCGACGTCCGCTCCGAGGGGCTGGTCGACCATTTCGTGTCGACGTTCAAGCAGGCCAACCTCAACTTCAAGCGCCGCCTCAACGATTCGCTCGAGATCAGCGGCGTCTTCGGCCTCAACCAGTCGATCTGGGACGGCAAGAAGCGCCTCCAGACCTTCATGGACGTGATCGACAGCGACAATTTCTCGATCGACTACCGCGGCGGCGGCACGGTGCCGACGATCGGCTTCGGCTTCGACGTCGCGAACCCCGGTGCCTTCACCTACGCGCCGAGCCTCGCCGACGGCACGGTGCTCGGCGGCTTCAGCTTCCAGGGTCGGCCGCAGAAGAACACGACCGACAATTTCACCGGCGACGTCAACCTCAAGTGGACGGTGAGCGATGCCTTCACCCTCAGGGTCGGGGGACAGTATCGCGAAAGCAGATTCCACCTCGTCTCGCTGCGTCCCTACAGCGCAGACCTGACGGTGCGTCCGCTGCCGGCCGGCACCAGCCTCGCCGACATCACCACGCAGATCACCGGGCTCGACAATCTGTGGGGCCATGGCGCGCCGGCGAGCTGGGCGGCGATCGACGCAGACCGTTGGGCGGAGGCGTTCGACTTCGATAGCGTCCGCTTCTGCGGGTCCGAATGCGGCGGCGTCGACACCCGCGTGAACGAGGAGATCAAGAGCGCCTACATCATGGGCACCTTCGATCTCGGCGACCGACTGGGCATCGGCCTGCGCGGCGATATCGGCGTGCGCTACGTCAAGACCGACATGCGCTCGTCAGGCTATATCCAGGTCACGCCGCCCGCCGGCACCACCTCCCCCACCAATCTGATCGGGCGGTACGCGAGCGCGACAAACAGCTATGACGACTGGCTGCCCTCGGCCAATATCGTCATCGAGCCGACCAGGAACGTGCTGATCCGCCTGTCCGGCGCCAAGGTGATGGCGCGGCCCGAGCTCGGGCTGCTGGCGCCGACCAGCGGCGTCAATGCGGTCACCCGGACCGGCAGCATCAACAATCCCTATCTGGATCCGATCCGCGCCAACACCTTCGACGCGGCGCTGGAATGGTATTTCCGGCCCGGCTCGCTGCTGTCGGTCGCCTTCTTCTACAAGGACATCAAGAGCTTCATCCAGAACATCAACAGCCAGATCGCGTTCAGCGAGCTCGGCCTGCCCAACGCGCTGCTCGAAGGGAGCAACACCGCTCCAACCGAGCTGTTCAACATCTCCCAACCGTTCAACACGCCGGGCGGCCCGCTGAAGGGCATCGAGGTCAACGCGCAGGTGCCGTTCACCTTCCTTCCGGGCTTCCTCCGCAACTTCGGCGCGTTGGCCAATTATACCTACGCATCCTCGAAGATCGATTACTGCCTCGCCAGCAGCGGCGGAGCGTGCACCGTCAGCACGCGAGACGATCTGATCGGCCTGTCCAAGAACACCGCATCGGGCACGCTCTATTACGAGGACAAGAAGTTCAGCATCCGCGGCACGGTGAACTGGCGCGACCGGTTCATCCGCGGCATTCCGGCCTCGCAGGGCAGCGACATCCAGGGCAACGCGCCGACGCTCTACGTCGACGCTTCCGCCTCCTACAACGTCACCGACAACATCAAGCTGATCGTCGAGGCGCAGAACCTGACCGACGAGCAGAACCGGCTCTACATCGACAGCACCCGCCAGGACACGCTGTTCGAGACCCGGATCGGACGCACCGTCAGTGCCGGCGTGAACGTCCGCTTCTGATGCACCCTCTCCTCAACTCGGCCGCCGATCCGCTGGTATCGGCGGCCATTTTTGTGTCGTGAGGAAGGGATGAGCCGAGGCAAGGCAACGCATGTGATCGGCCGGCGCGAGGCCCTGGGTCTGCTCGCACTCTCGGCCCTGTCTTCACCGCTTCATGCCGCGCGGCGGACCGGTGCCAGGCCCGGACCCTATATGCTCGGCGCCGACATCACCTGGATTGCGGAGGACGAGGCGGCGGGTGCGCGCTACTTCGTCGGCGGGGTCCAGCGCGATCCGATCGCGATCCTCAAGGATGCGGGCTTCAACTGGATCCGGCTGCGCATGTTCGTCGATCCTGCGCGGGGCTATTCGGCGCGGGCGCCGGACAGGGCATGGGGCGGGCTCGCGCGCACCGTCGAACTCGGTCGGCGGGTGAAGGCGGCCGACATGGGCCTGGCGCTCAGCTTCCACTTCTCCGACACCTGGGCCGATCCCGAGCACCAGGGCGTCCCCGCCGCGTGGCGCGGGCTCGACCTCGGCGGACTGGCCGGCGCGGTGGAGGCGCATGTCCGCGACAGCCTTCGCGCGATGCGTGCCGGCGGCGCCCCGGTCGACATGGCGGTGATCGGCAACGAGATCAGCTTCGGGATGCTCTGGCCGCAGGGCCGGGTGCGGCTGACGACGCCGACCGGCAATCCGGTGACGGACGCCAATCACCGCAACGCAGGGCAAGTCGGCGGGTTCGATGCACTGGCCCTGCTGCTGCGCGCCGGGATTGCCGGCGCCAGGGCCGCCGAGCCCGCCGTGCTGATCCAGCTCCACAATCATCTCGGCCGCCACTGGCCGATTGTGCGCGAGTGGACCGATGCGCTCGTCGCCCGCAACGTCGACTTCGACGTGATCGGCCTCTCCTGCTACCAGCAGCTGGCGCAGGGCGACTGGGAGCGGACCTTCCGCAATTTCATCCGGCGCTATCCCGAGAAGGGCCTGCTCGTCGCCGAATATTCGAGCCGCAAGCGCTATATCAACGACCTGGTCCACGCGCTGCCGGGCAAGCGCGGCTGGGGGACGTTCATCTGGGAGCCGACCCGGCACCAGGAGGCGGTGTTCGATCTCGACGGCCGCAATGCCGGCGGCGGGCCCAAGCCCGATCTCCTCTCGCAGGGACTGAACGGCGCCGAAGCGCCCGGAGGGCTCGCCCGCGCTGCCGCACCGCCGGCCCCTCCCCCTCCTCCTCCGCGCCTCGGCCGCGGCGGCGATTATCGGGCGAATGCATGGCTCGACGAATATCGCCGCATGGCGAAAGACTATGGCCTGCGATAGGAGCAGCGGCATGAAGGGTTCGGGCTTTTCCTTATGCTCCTAATTCCGAGGCGACACCGGGCCGTGGAATTCGGCCTCGACGATGCCGAGCCGCCAGCCTGGGGCCACCGCGTCGGCGCCGGTATCCCCCGCGGCGCGGGCTGAATTGAGCTCCACGATCTTGCCGAATCCGTCGCGATCGGCGGTCGGTCCCGTCTGCGTGATGCGCAGCACGCGCCCGGTGGCCGCGGGAAAGGCCTGGACCGCGTAGCCCAGCGTACGCTCGGTCTCGCCGGACCAGACCCGGCGTCCGTCCAGGCTGATCTCCAGCGGATATCCGCGCGAGCGCCAGCCGACCAGCTTGAGTTCGACCTCGCTCAAGGTCACCGGCGTGTCGAAGCGATATTCGATCCAGGCCGTGTCCGCGCGGCCATCGCTCGCCCAGCGCGACAGCTCGTTGTCGTCGACCGTTTTTGCCGCATCCTGCTGGTTCGAGCCGGCGACGACTTCCGCAGGTGTGAAGGTGGTGCGGGTGACGCGATAGGACGGACCGTCCGGCGTCGGGCCGCGGGTGAGTTGGCTCGGCTGATAATTCTCTGCGAGGTCGGTCGACAGCCCCCCGGTCATCGGCGCCGGCAGCCTGGTCGGGATCGTCAGCGTCGCACTCTTGAGCCCTGCCGCCGTCGCCGTCAGCCGCACCGTTCCCGGACGGGTGCCGGCCCGCAGCAGGATGCGATTGACGCCCGCCTCGACCGGAAGGTCGCGCGAGAGGATATAGTTGTCCTCGCCGCGCGCGGTGCCCGAATAATGGGTGACGCCGTCCTTCTGCGGCGCCTGGGCCGTGACCGGTGCGGATGCCTCGGCCGCGACCGGGCGCGGCCTGCCCGACGAATCGCCCTGGGCGATGCCGCCGCGCCATTCAGCGGGCCCTTCCAGCGTGAAATGGACCTTGTCGTTGGCGATCGGCACGCGCCGGCCCTTCGCATCCACTACCTCGACGTCGACCAGCGCGATATCGGCGCCGTCCATCACGAAGCCGCGCGGTGAAAGATGCGGCTTGAGGCGCAGCGCCGCCGGTGCGCCGGTGGTCTCGACCTGGTGCTCGGAGCGGCGGCCGTCGGCATCTGTCGCGACCGCGCGCAGGATGCCCGGCTGCCAATGGACGTTCGGCCAGGTGAACAGAAAGCCGCTGCTGCGCCGCCCCTTGCCGAGCGAGCGGCCGTTCAGGAACAGCTCCACGCTCTCGCCATTGGAGACGACGGTCTCGTCCTTCACCGTGCCAGGGGCGTAGTTCCAGTGCCCGACGATATGGGTCGCCGGCGTCTCGGGATCGACCCAGCCGTTCCACATCACCTGGTGCGCCGAGAAACCTTCCTTGGGGAGCCGCACCGCGTCGACCTCGCCCGAGCGACGATAGTTGTTGTCGCCGCGGTAATGGGTGTTGCTGTCGGAGAAGATGATGTTGACCCCGCCCGCGCTCACCCGCCGGCCGGTGCCGGGACGCACGCGATAATAGTCCCACCAGCGCCGCACGTCCTCCGCGGCGTGGCTGTCCTGGTTGCGGTTATAGTCGGGCGAATCCTTGTGGAAGGGCGGCGTGAGCTCGTCCTGATAGAGCCGCGCCCCCTCGTCGCGGCTGTATTCCATCGCCCACACCGGCTTGCCCGCGCTCTTGTTGATGTAGAGCATCTCACCGCCATATTCGGCGATACGGCTGTCCAGCATCTCGCGCGAGCCGATCGCGCGGCCGCCGTGCGGATCGTAGCGGTCGCGGATCGCCTTCAGCTCCGCCATATGGGCTTCGCTGATGTTCTCGTTGCCGCCTTCGTAGAACAGGATCGACGGGTTGTTGCGGTTGTAGATGATCGCGTCGGTCATCAACTCCTTGCGCTGCTCCCAGCGGCGGCCGCTGGTATCGCTCTCTGCATCCCCGGCCGGCATCGCCTGAATCAGCCCGACGCGGTCGGCGGATTCGATGTTCTGCTTCGACGGCGTGATATGCATCCAGCGCACGAGGTTGCCCCCGCTCTCGACCATCAGCCCGTTGGAAAAGTCGCTGAGCCACGGCGGCACCGACACGCCGACCGCCGGCCATTCGTTCGAGGTGCGCTGGGCGTAGCCGTGCATCTGGATCACGCGGCCGTTGAGCGTGACCATGCCGTCCGCAAAGCGCGTCTGGCGGAAACCCGTGCGGGTATCGACCGCATCGATGATCCGGCCGCCTTCCACCAGGCTCGTCGTCACCGTGTAGAGATAGCCATAGCCCCAGCTCCAGAAATTGAGGCCCGACAGGCGGCCGGCGGTGGCCAGCGTGCGGGTCTCCCCCGGGGCGATCGTCGCGGTGCCGCCGTCGAAGCGGCCGACCATCTTGCCGCCTAGGTCGCGGACCTCGACGCGATAGGCGATGCTTCGGGGC
This sequence comes from Sphingomonas sp. SRI_018, assembly GCF_057586275.1. Classification (NCBI taxonomy): domain Bacteria; kingdom Pseudomonadati; phylum Pseudomonadota; class Alphaproteobacteria; order Sphingomonadales; family Sphingomonadaceae; genus Sphingomonas; species Sphingomonas sp. SRI_018. The sequence goes on from NZ_JBYCZO010000003.1 coordinate 104,767, forward strand.
TCGGGCCCGTCGTTACGGACCTCGCTCTCTGCATGGATCGTCGCCGCATGCTTCGGCAGGTCGAAGTCGTCCGCCCAGACATATTGGCCGGTGGTGCCGAGGCCGGCGTGGAGCGGCAGCGTCTGGTAGAGCGATCCAGTGAGATGGAGGCGGACGTTCTTGGTGATGCCGCCGTAGTTCACGTTGAAATTGTCGTTGTTCCATTGGAAGCCGCTGCCGGTCGCGCGCTCCTTGTATTTCCAGTCGTTGTCGACGCGGACGGCGATGACGTTCTCGCCGGGCACCAGCGCCGCAGTGACGTCCGCGCCGAACGCCATCGCACCATTCTCCGACAACGCGACCGAGCGGCCGTTGACCCAGACCTCGGCCGCCTGACGGACGCCCTCGAACTCGAGGAAAGCCTTGCCGGTCGGCCCTCCCTCGGGAAGCGTGAAGCGCTTGCGGTACCAGATGATGCCGGTCGACAGGTCCTTGATGTCGCGGGCGAAGGCTTCCTTCTCGTTGAAGGCATTGGGCAGCGTGACCGCGCTCCAGCCGCTGTCGTCGAAGTCCGCCTGCTGCGCGCCCGGTTGATCGCCCGTCACGCTCCGCCAATCGGGATTGAGGTTATAGGTCCGCCGATCCGACCGTATGACGGTGGAGGCGTCATGGGCGGTTGCCGGCGCGGAGACGACGACCAGCGCCAACGCGGCTGCGACTCCGAACGCACTCATCCTGCCCATGACACCCTCCCCAAAGGTCGCGCTTGTGCGCCGCGCCGGACCAATTAACGCTTGCGACGCTATGCAACTAAGTCATACATAGTGAGACGTAATAACAAAAAATGAGACCTGTCGAGGTAGTACGATCGACAGGGCAGATGCAAGAGAGAGGGGGAAGATGGACCGTCGTTCCTGTTTCCAGATTCGTTCGAGGAAGGCTGCGCGCACCCTGCTGATCGCCGCCGCGCTCGCCACGACCGCAACCATTTCTTGGTCCACGGCTTCCGCCCAAGAGGCGCCTGCCGTCACCGCGACGATCCGGGCCGACGCACCGGGACCGAAAATCGACCGCCGCATCTTCAGCCAGTTCGCCGAGCATCTGGGGACCGGCATCTACGGCGGGATCTGGGTGGGCCCGGACTCGAAAATCCCGAACACCCGCGGCTATCGCAACGATGTAGTTGCGGCGCTGAAGGCGCTGCATGTGCCCGTCGTGCGCTGGCCCGGCGGCTGCTTCGCCGACGAATATCACTGGCGCGAAGGCGTCGGCCCGCGCGCCAAGCGCCCGGTCAAGGTCAACACCCACTGGGGCGGTGTCACCGAGCCCAACAGCTTCGGCACGCACGAGTTCATGGACTTCGCCGAGCTGATCGGCGCCGAGGCCTATGTGTCGGGCAACGTCGGCAACGGCAGCCCGCAGGAAATGGCCGAGTGGGTCGAATATATGACCGCCCCCGCCGGCACCCTCGCCGACGAACGCGCGGCGAACGGCCGCAAGGAACCGTGGAAGCTGCCGATGTTCGGCATCGGCAACGAGCTGTGGGGCTGCGGCGGCAACATGCGCCCCGAATATGCCGCCGACCTCACCCGCCGCTACGGCACCTTCATCAAGGTGCCGCAGGGGACGAATACGCTCAAGATCGCGAGCGGCGCCAATTCGGTCGACTATAACTGGACCGAAGTGATGATGCGTGAGGCCGGGAAGAGCTTCGACGGCATCGGCGTCCATTACTACACCGTGCCCGGTACCTGGAAGCAGAAGGGCTCGGCCACCCAGTTCGACGAGGAGGCATACGCCCGCACCATCTCGAAGACGCTCCAGATGGAGGAGCTGGTCACCAAGCATTCGGCGATCATGGACAAATATGATCCGCAGAAGCGCGTGAACCTGGCGGTCGATGAATGGGGCACCTGGTACGACGTCGAGCCCGGCACCAATCCCGGCTTCCTCTTCCAGCAGAACACGATGCGCGACGCGATCGTCGCCGCGCTCAACATCAACATCTTCACCCGCCACGCCGACCGGGTGCGCATGGCCAACATCGCGCAGATGGTGAACGTCCTTCAGGCGATGATCCTGACCGACGGGCCGAAGATGGTGCTGACGCCCACCTATCACGTCTTCGAGATGTACCGTCCCTTCCAGGACGCGACCTTCCTGCCGGTCGAGCTCAAGTCGCCCTGGTACAACAAGGAGCAGTGGGTGGCGCCCTCGGTCAGCGCAACCGCCGCGCGCGGGGCCGACGGCCTGGTCCATGTCGCGCTGGTCAACGTCGACCCCAACCGTCCGGCGACCGTCAGCGCGGCCCTGACCGGCGTGACGGCGGGGGCGGTCGAGGGGCGCGTGCTCACCGGCGCGATCCAGGCGCACAACAGCTTCGACGCGCCCGAGACGGTCAAGCCGGCCCCCTTCACCGCCTCGAACATCGCGAACGGCACGCTGACCGCGACGCTGCCGCCAGCTTCGGTCGTCGTGCTGACGCTTCGTTAAAGGGGGCGGCGGGCCGCGATTCCCGAGAGGGAGCGCGGCCCGCTTCGCAGCCCCCGCGCCTGGAGGACATCTATGCGTGGAATGATGCTGGCGGTGCTGGCAGCAGGTGTGGCGGGCCCTGCGCTCGCGCAACAGGCCCCGACGCTCGCCGGACGACAGGTCGAGGCGCTCGATCGCGGACTGGTCGCGGTGCCGGCGGCCGAGGGCAATCACGTCTCATGGCGGCTGCTCGGCAGCGACGCCAAGGGCTCGCGCTTCACCCTTTATCGCGACGGCAAGCCGATCGCCGAGGTCTCGGGCACCGAGGCGGCGAGCGTGCTCGACAGGAGCGGCTCGGCCACGTCGCGCTATGCCGTGGCGATCGCCGGCGCGAAGCCGGGCAATGCCGTCACGCCTTGGGCGGGCGGCTATCTCGCCATCCCGCTCGACAAGCCGGCCGACCGCACCACGCCCGACGGCGAGACCTATGGCTACACCGTCAACGACGCCTCGGTCGGCGACCTCGACGGCGACGGCCGGTACGAGCTGATCGTCAAATGGTATCCGACGATCGCCAAGGACAATGCCTTCTCCGGCTATACCGGCGAGACGCTGATCGACGCCTATACCCTCGGCGGCAAGCGGCTGTGGCGGATCGACCTCGGCCGCAACATCCGCTCGGGCGCGCATTATACGCAGTTCATGGTCTACGACCTCGACGGCGACGGCCGTGCCGAGGTGGCGATGAAGACCGCCGACGGCACCATCGACGGCACCGGCAAGGCGATCGGCGACGCGTCGAAGGACTGGCGCAGCGGCGAGCATCAGGTCGACGTGCCCGACCGCACCGGCTCGACCGTGCTGCCCGACGGCCGCAACGTCGCCAGTCTCAAGGGTCGCATCCTCGCCGGCCCCGAATATCTCACCATGTTCGACGGCCGCACCGGCCGCGCGCTCGCCACCCAGCCCTATGCCCCGCCGCGCGATCCGCGTACCGATACGCCGACCTACGAGCAGATGGCGGAGACCTGGGGCGACGGCTACGGCAACCGCTCCGAACGCTATCTCGCGGGCGTCGCCTATCTCGACGGGCACCGGCCGAGCCTCGTGTTCGGGCGCGGCTATTACGCCCGATCGACGATCGCCGCCTGGGACTATCGCGGCGGCAAGCTCGTGCGCCGCTGGCTGTTCGACAGCGCGGCGCCGGGCAACGAGAAGTTCGCCGGCCAGGGCAACCACCAGCTTTCGGTCGCCGATGTCGACGGCGACGGGCGCGACGAGGTGATCTACGGATCGATGGCGATCGACGACGACGGCAAGGGGCTGTGGTCATCGGGACTCGGCCATGGCGACGCGATGCATGTCTCCGACCTCGATCCCGATCACCCTGGCCTCGAGAAGTTCGGTGTGCACGAGAATATGCGAATGAGCGGCAATCGCGGCGCCGCCATGCTCGACGCGCGCACCGGCGCCATCCTCTGGTCCACGCCGGCCGACCGGGATACCGGCCGCGGCATCGCCACCGACATCGATCCGCGCCACCCCGGCGCCGAGGCCTGGGCTTCTAATTCGCCGGACCTCTATGACGCCAAGGGACAGGTGATCCCGGGCAGTCATCCGCGCGCGGCGAACTTCGGCATCTGGTGGGACGACGACCGCCTGCGCGAGCTGCTCGACGGCAACCGGATCACCAAATGGGATTGGACGAAGGGCAGCGAGACGCTGCTGCTGGAACCCGCCGGCACGGTCTCGAACAACGGCACCAAGCGGAACCCGGCACTCTCCGCTGACATCCTCGGCGACTGGCGCGAAGAGCTGGTGCTGCCCAGCGCCGACAGCCGCGAGTTGCGTATCTACACGACGCCCATCCCGACGACCGAGCGCGTCGTCACGCTGATGCACGATCCGGTCTATCGCCTTGGTGTCGCCTGGCAGAATACGGCGTACAACCAGCCGCCCCACCTCTCCTATTTCTTCGGGGCGCGTTGATGCTGCTGAGTGCAATCCTGATAGCTGCGGCCGCCCCGGCGCTGCATTTCGACCTCCGCCCGGATGCGAGGCCCGAAGCCGGCCGCGTCGCCGTTGCGGCGGACAGGCCCTATCAGCCCGGCGGCTTCGGCTATGAACCCGAACGCCGCGGGCGCGAGTTCCTCTTCTCGGCGGCAGTGCCGGAGGGCAACTACCGCGTGACGGTACGCTTCGGCGACCGACGCGCCGCGTCGCGTACGACGGTGAAAGCGGAGGCGCGCCGGCTGATGCTGCGCGACGTCGCCACGCGGCCCGGTCAGTATGTCACCGCGAGCTTCGTGGTAAACGTCCGCACCGCGGCCCTCGCCCCGCCGCCCGCCAACGCGCCGGGTGGCTCGGCGGTCCGGCTCAAGCCGCGCGAAGCGAGCAGCTACAGCTGGGACGACAAGCTCACGCTCGAGTTCCTCGGCGACCCGCGCGTCGCCGCCATCGACATCGAGCCGGTGACTGCGCCCACGGTGTTCCTCGCCGGTGATTCCACCGTCACCGACCAGCGCGCCGAGCCCGCGGCCAGCTGGGGGCAGATGCTGCCGGCGCTGTTCGGCCCAGACATCGCCGTCGCGAATCACGCGGAATCGGGCGAGACGCTGAAGTCCTTCGTCACCGAGCTCAGGTTCGACAAACTGTTGTCGCAGATGAAGCCGGGCGACTGGCTGCTGATCCAGTTCGGCCACAACGACCAGAAGGCGGAGTGGCCGCAGACCTATGTCGATCCGCGGATCACCTATCCCGCTTGGCTCCGCACCTATATCGCCGAGGCGCGGCGGCGCGGCGCGCATCCGGTGCTGGTGACCTCGCCCGAGCGCCGCAATTTCGAGCAGGGCCGCATCCGCCCGACCCTCGCCGATTATGCCGAGGCGATGCGCCGGGTCGCGCGCGAGGAGCAGGTGCCGCTGATCGACCTCCAGCCGGCGACGATCGCGCTCTACGAGGCGCTCGGACCGGACCAGGCGCCGCTGCTGTTCAACGACGGCGGCAAGGACAAGACGCACCACGACAACAAGGGCGCATGGCTGCTCGCCCGCGCGGTCGTGGCGGGTATCGCCGAGACGGTGCCGGACCTTGCCGAGCACCTGCGGCCGGAGGCGCGGCGCTTCGATCCGGCCCACCCGCCGGCGCTCGACACGATCGCCATCGCGCCGAGCATCGCCAGCAGCTCGGTGCGCCCGGCGGGAAGCTAGTCGCGCCGGCGCCGCGGACGAGGCTCGGCCGCGTCGAGCGCCTCGGGCACCAGCGCCAGGTTCTGGATGGCCGCCAGGCCCCATTGCGCCGCCGCATTGGTCGAGACGCCCGGCCATTCGACGATGCCGCCCGGCAGCATGCGACGCGGATCGCCCTGGCTCATCCCCAGCCCGGCGTCGCCGGAGTAGAACTCCTCGGCGGCCCTGCGCGCGAGCGCGGCGTCGCCGCTCGCCTTCGCGGCATAGGCGGTGAGGCGCGAATGGCTCTCGCGCAGGTTGCGGGGGCCGAAGGGCTCGCCCCATTTGGCGACGAACTCCTCGCGGGGCGCATTGTACCAGCGGCAATAGTCGAGCCACGCTGCTCGGTAGTGCGGCAGGTCGATCAGCCGCAGCAGCTCCGAATTGATCTCGACCGCCCCGAACACGGCATTCAGGTGCGACAGCCGGATCTTCGCTCCGGGATCGAGGAACCGGCCGGTCTTGAGATCATAGGGCGCGCTGCCGGTGAGCCAACCGCGCGGCATCCGGCCGATGCTGTCCATCCCCGCGACGATGCGGTCGCGCCAGTGCCGGTCGCCGGTGCGCTCCCATTCGGTGAGCCATGCGCCGGCGAGCACCGCCCAGGTGGTGCCGAAGGTCATCTCGATCGTGCCCGTCGGCAGCGGCGCCCGTTCGGCGCCCGGCACCTTCCGCCCGATCTCGACCGTGCGCAGCGCCTCGTGCGAGGTCACCAGCGCGCGCATCAGGTCGCCCGCGCGCTCGTCGGCGGTGAGATAGTAGAAGATGCGGCGATAGGCCGCGTTGCTGATGCGCGGCTGCTTCGAGCTGTCGCTCCAATGCTGCACGCCGTGGCGGGTGCCGAGGCCGGCGAAGCGCCCGAGGTGATAGACGTCGACCTCCCCGGTGTGCCGCGTCATCGCCTCGGCGAGGCGGAACGCCTTGGGATCGCGGCTGCGCAGCGCGGCGTACCATAGCCACAGGTCGGGCGAGAGCTCGCTGTTCGCCCAGGCGAAGCCGCCGATGTCATAGCGCCACTGATGCCGGTCGGCGTCGTAGGTGTGCATCACGTCGCCGTGGTTCCAGAAGCCGTACCAGCTCCGCCGGTCGACCTCGCCGGCATAGAAGTCGATGAGGTTGGCGAGCTGATCCTCGATCGCCGCACGCCTCGGCGTCGACCGATCGGGCAATCCCCAATCGCCGAACACGCCCGCGGCATGGACATGCGCCGGGTCGACCATCAGCTGCGGCGGCGTGGCGGCGCTCCGTGCGAGCGCCTGAAGGTGTGGCGTCTCGGGCGTCGCGTCGAATGCCCAGAGCGTCAGCTCGCTCGTCCGCGCGATCCCCCGCGCCTGGTCCCAGCCGGGCTCATAATCCTCATAGGTGATGTCGAGGCCCTGGTTCTGCGCGTCGTATCCCTCCATGCCCATCGTGCCGTGATAGGGGCGCAGGTCCATCGGCCGCGCCTCGGGCGACCAGAGCCAGGCGGTGAGGCGCGCGCGGTCCGACGCCGCGTCGCGGATGTCGAGCTGGGTGGGATGGCGCTGCCAGAAATAGCGCGCTGCGATCGCGCCGCCGCCCTGCGGCGAACCGACATAGGCGAAGCCGGGGGCGCGCCGTCCCTCGCCGGCATCGATCCACCCATGGCCTTCGCCGGTCCGCTTGGTGAGCGTGAAGCCGTTCGCGGAGAGCTGCGCCAGCGTGAAATCGCCCCAGGCCGGAATCCGTTCGAGCAGAGAGCCCACGGGATCGCGCATGTCTGCGATCGGCGGCACCGCCCGCCCCGCCACCTGTGCGTCGCGAAACGCCTTGCCAGGATCGCGGCGCAGGCCCGTGAGCGGCCGCACCGCCTCCGCAAACATCATGTCCTGGCCGGTCGCCAGTCGGACATGCCGATCGTGCAGGGCGCCGCGCATCGGCACGCCGACGCTGATCCCGAGGCCCGAGAGAAAGACCTCTGACGGCTCGATGTCGTAGACGAAGCTGTGCACGACGCGCAGCGCCCGCGAGCCGGCATAGGCGTAGAGGCGTATCGTGAACGGAAGGATGGTCCGGCCGCCACCGCGGTGCGTGCCCTCGATCCGGATCACCGCGCGGACGGGGCCGCGCTGCTCGACGATGGCGCGGTCGATGACGCCTTCGAGCGGAACCCGTTCACCCTCCGGCTGACCCACGCGGACCTCGCCGACGAGCCCGGCGGATTCAAGCAGTACGCGTTCACCGTTCCGCGCCGATCGGATCAGCGCGATCCCGCTCCGTCCGATCTCCCAGCGCAGGCTGCCGTTGACGATCTCGATCGAATCGGCAAGCTCGCGGACGCTGATCGGCTTGGCGGACGACGCCGGACGGCCGGCGGTGAGCCGATAGCCAGGTTGCAGCTGCGCGCCCCCCGGCATCGCGTGCGCGGTCCATTTCAAGGAACCGTCGGGCCAGACAGCGGTGGTCCAGCTCTGTACAGGCACCGCGGCACCATCGGCACCGGCAAGAGCGAACCGGGTCTTCTCGCGCACCCGCCCCTGCGGCCAGGCGACACCCCAGGTCTGCCCCTCGCACCCATCCGCAGGCGGCCCGCCGTCCAGCCACGCGACCGCCGCCTCGATGGGCCCGGTTCGCGGAGCCGCCGTCACCGACGCGCCGTGCAGCAGGGCCGAAGGCGCGACTCCCGCGGCCAGCGCTGCCCCGATGAAGTCACGCCGGTCGATCGAGGCTGATGTCACGGAGTCCCCTCCCACTGCTGTCTAGCTATCGATCATTCGTACTATTTGAAATTCTATTCCACAATATGCATGAACCTTGTTGCGCCCCGTGCAATCGCTAGGGTTGCAACCGGTCTAAAATATGATAATTCTATAAATTGATCGTTGCCACCATATGGTGAGACATCAGAGGTTGGGGGCGATCTCCAGAAAAAGACCTGCCCGGCGGGCGAGGGACGAACAACGTCCCGCTCGCAACGGGCCCGAACAGGAGAGGGGGAAGAATGGCGAATCAACTGAAGACCCGTAGCCGTATCGGCGCGAGTGCGTCCTGGGCGGTATTGGGTCTGCTGCTGACCTGCGGCGGCGAGGCAGTGGCGCAGACGGCGGCGCAGAGCGGTCAGGCGGAAGCGCCCGACATGGGTGGAGAGGTCACGACCTCCCAGACCGACGACATCCTCGTCGTCGGTTCCCGCGCCAGCCAGCAGTCGGCGATCGATCGCAAGAGGAACGCGCGCACGCCGACCGATTCGATCGTCGCCGACGACATCGGCTCCTTCCCCGACCGCAACATCAACGAGGCGATCTCGCGCGTTCCCGGCGTCGCGCTGGGCCGCAACGAATTCGGCGAAGGCGAAAGCGTCGCGATCCGCGGCAACGGCCCCGACCTTACCCGCGTGGAGCTGGACGGGATCGGCGTGCAGGCCACCAATTCGCTCGCTATCGACGGCGGCAGCAGCCGCGGCGGGGACCTGCGCGAGATTCCCGCGGACCTCGTGAAGAGCATCGACATCGTCAAGGGCTCCACCGCCGACATGACCGAAGGCTCACTGGGCGGCGGCGTCCAGATCAAGACGCGCAGCGGCCTCGACTTCAAGAAGCCCTATTTCTCGCTGCGCGCGGGCGCCGGTCAGAACTCGCTCGGCCGCGACTGGACGCCGGACTTCAACGGCGTCGCCTCGCGCAAGTTCTTCAACGACCGCCTCGGCGTGATCGTCAGCGGCAGCTATTCGAAGCTCCAGAACAACGGCCATGGCTTCGAGACGACCACCAGCAACAACCGCGGCTACGCGCGCCTGTTCGACTTCGACCAGTCGCCGGAGAAGACCTTCACCTACAATCCCGACACTATCGGCACCGACGCGGCGGACGTGCTGTTCCCGAACAGCGCCGAGACCCCGCGCACGCTGATCACCAAGGCCGCATCGGCGCAGACCAAGGCGGACTGTTTCACGCTCTTCCCGAACAATCAGTCGGCCAGCGCCGTGCAACGGCGGCAGCGGATTCTGGAGCAGCAGAGCTGCCTCAACCAGTGGAACGACTATACGCCGTCGCTGATCCGCAACTTCATGAACACGCAGACCGACGAGCGCTACGCGTTCGACGGGCGGCTCGACTATCAGCTTACACACAACTGGACCGTCTACGCCAAGGGCACCATCGCCAACCGCAAGGTCCACGACCAGAATCGCAGCCGCAATCCGGTGTCGATGTTCAACCAGAATGTGGCCGGCACCTTCAACACCAGCACCGCCGCCACCGGATATCCGCTGGTGCGCAGCGTGTCCCCCAATGCGCCGGCGGGCTATTATTTCTACGATCCGCAGTACGGGCTCAACAACGTCGGCGACAACGCCGTCCTCGGCAACGTGCTGAACGTCGTTCCGGGCAGCATCGTCGTCGACGACGCGCACAACGTCACCCAGATGACGCTTACCAACAATACGGTGAGCATCGACCAGATCGAGAACATCATCGACACCAAGACCAAATATGCCCAGGTCGGCACCGAATATCGCGGCGAGCGGCTCGAGATCGACGCGATGGCGGGCCTTACCAAGGCATCGACCAGCCGCGGCGACATGCGCACGTCGCGGTCCTATGGCTATGGCGACGCGACGCTGACGCTCCAGCCCAATGGCCTGTGGGACATCGCGCTGCCGGACAATTACGACGAGACCAATCCCGCCAACTTCGTCCAGCTCCGCCCGGCGGCATGCGTCGCCGGGGGAACGAACCCGGCTACCTGCATCGGACAGAATGCCGTGGCCGCAGGCCCCAACGGACCGGCGACCCCGCAATATCTGGTCTCCCAGATGCCGCTGACCACGCCCAGCTTCGGCGTGTCCTATTCGCCGCGGCTCGGCGAATCGACCGAGAAGATCGCCAAGCTCGACGTCGCCTACAAGACCGACGACATGCTGCCGTTCATCACCCGCTTCAAGGTGGGCGGGATGTACCGGGACAACAAGATCCAGCGCTGGGGCGGCGGCGGTTATACGGTGAGCTCCGCCATCGGCACTTTCGGACAAGCCGGCTACATCCCCGCCGTCATCGTGCCGACCGCGAATGTCCGCGGCACGCTGCGCGCCTGCGAGCCGACGGCCGGATCGTCGGCGCCGGGCGGTCTTTCCTGCAACTACGGGTTCGTGCCCAGCACCAATCCGTCGAACGTCCGTTCCGGCGTCGACACGCTCACGCCGCAGGAGCTGCGCGATCTCTTCACCCGGACGCTCGAGAACAGCGATTCCAAATTCTTCGGCGACCTGCCCAACCGCGGCAATCTGCCGCCTGCGTGGCAGGGCATCCGCACCGACGAGTTGTTCGCCGCGCTCGGCGCCTCGGATTTCATGAACTTCGACTGCCTCAAGGAATGCATGGGCAGCGACGGCAACATGTATGCCCAGCCGGTCACCCGGGCATATGAGACGACCAAGAACGTCTACGCGATGGCCGATTTCGAGCAGCGCCTGCCCTGGGGCCTGTTGTTCAACGGCAACGTGGGCATCCGCGGCGTGTTCCGGGACGTGCGCGCCACCGGCCTGCAGACGATCACGGCGATCCGCGTGACGTCGAACTATGATCCATCCAATCCGGAAGCACCGATCGGCTTCACCAGCCAGTCGTTCAGCCAGAACGTCAACGTCAAGGCGCGCAGCCGCGACTGGCTGCCCAGCTTCAACTTCAACCTATGGGGCTTCGACGAGAAGCTGGTGCTGCGTCTCTACGGCGCCAAAACGGTCGCGCCGCCCCGGCTCGACGTGATGGTCCCCGGCGGCACCTGCACCGTCGACGAGCGGATGACGCTCGACACCTCGGGCGGCGACGACATCTTCGGCTGCTCGGGCCGCGTCGGAAACCCGGCGCTGAAGCCGTTCACCGCATGGAGCTACAACGCCAGCCTCGAATGGTATCCGAACAAGGATACGATGTTCTCGGTCGCCTATGGCAAGCTCGACGTGAAGATCGGCAACCCGATCCAGGTCACCAAGACGACTCGTCCGTTCGCAGGAAGCGACGAGGTCGATCCGATCAGCGGCGAGCCGCTCGCCGATATCGAGTTCAGCGTTCCGACCTGGGAGAACGGACCGGGCTACAAGCGCGACATCTGGGAGTTCTCCGGCAAGACGGCGTTCACCTTCCTGCCGTGGTTCCTGAAATATACCGGCGCGGATGCCAACGTCTCGATCCTGACCTCGGCCGCCACCACCGGGCAGCAGGATCCGCTGACCGGCGACATCATGCTGCCGCCGGACGAATCGAAATATTACATCAACGCCTCGCTCTGGTACGATGACGGCAAGCTCAACCTGCGCGCCGCCTATCAGAAACGCAGCGAGCGCTTCTCCTGCATCACGCCGTGCCCCAACGGCAATTCGGTCGACATCAACTATCCGGGCGAACAGTGGGGCAACGTGCGGCTGGTCGCACCGGGCTACAACCCGGGCGTGCCGCGCTTCATCGACGGCACCACCTATATCGACGTCAAGGCGTCGTATAACATCACGCGCAACTTCCAGGTCTACCTCGAAGGACGCAACATGACGCGCGAGGCGCAGACGATCTCGACGGGCGACTATGTGCGCTTCGCCGATGGAACGTCCAGGGTGATGCGGATGTCGTATGGTGGCCGGCGGATCATGGGCGGCGTGAAGATTCAGTTCGGCAATTGATCGGAAAGCGGGCGTTCCTGGTGAGCGCCCGCTCATGGCCAAATCGGGTCTTCCTCTCCGTCCCCGATCAGGAGGTGCCGTGATGCGACGAAGGATTTGTTCCCTGCTCGTGCCGGCGCTCGCCGTGACAGGCTGCGCGGGCGCGGATGGTGCGCGGCAGGGGCGGCAGGACTGTTTCTGGGCATCGCAGGTCACCGGCTTCGGCGACGCCGGCCCCGACCGAGCGCTCGTCCGCGTCGGCACACGCGAAACATGGGAGCTCACGCTGTCCCCCGGCTGCCCCGACGTCGACTGGGCCATGCGGATCGGCATCCGATCGCGCACGGGCGAGCGGATCTGCCCCGGCCGGCCTGCCGAGTTGCTCGTCCCCGAAGCCAGCGGGAGCGGATTGCGGTCGTGCCTGGTGCGCCAGGTCCGCAAGCTCACGCCCGAAGAAGCCGCGGCGGCGCGGGGCCAGACACCGGAACGATGAGCGTCGTGGGCATATCTCGTGTGACTCCGCTAGTCTGTTCAGGACGAAGCGGAGGCTGAAGGTACGATGACGATCGAGCTGCCGAGCGTTTCGCTCGCAGAGGGGCCAGGGACGGCGCGCCGGCTGCTCGACCGAACCTCGATCGGCGCGGCCGAAATCCCCTGTCCGCCGCTCGACGATCTGCCCTATCGCGAGCTTGTGCGGATGCTGCTCCGCGCCCCGGGGCTGAAGCTCGACTTCAACCGGCTCCAGCCGGACGCGGCACTCGCGATGCTGTGCGACCGCCTCTTCGGGCCCGGTGTCTTTCGCCGGGAGCGGGAACTGCTGGCGGAAGACATCACCGCCCTGGCGAAGTTCGCCGAAGACCTTGCAGGCTGTCGCGCATCGATCGCGATCCGCACCTATTTCGCGCCGGGCGATCTCGTCTGGCATGTCGACCGCGTCAACGAGCGCACGGCCTTCCGCCTGCTGTGGCCGCTCGGTCGCCCGGCGGGAATGCGCGTGACGCCGGCGGACAACATCGATGCGGCGACTTACCGCGCCTTCATGCGCCGCGAATATCCGCTGCTGTGCCGTCTCGACACACGCGTCCTGAAGACCGGCGCCCCGGTCGAGGCGCTGTGGGCACACCGCCCGGCCCAGCTCGACGCGATGATCTCCGGCCGCTTCCCGTTCGTGATCGATCCTGCACGCGAACGGCAAGTGACGCCCGGCGCCGCCAGCATCCATCGCGTCGAGACGCCTGCGCAGCCGGGCACCTATCACTGCTCGTCGTGGGGCAATCGCCGAAGCCCCGGGCTGCAGATCGTGATCACCGCGGCGTCCGACCAGCCGTGATGCGTTTCCGCCGCCTCGGGCGCACCGGCCTCGATATATCGGAGCTGACGATCGGCACGGCCGGGTTGGCGCAGGCCGGCCGCGACCCGAAGCAAGCCCACGCCGCGATCGCGCTCGCGCTGGACCGCGGCATCAACGCCGTCGAGATGGAGTCCGGCTGCGAGGACACCGCCGGGCTGGTGGGCGGGCTCCTGCGAAACCGGTGCCGCGGAGACGGCGTCCATATCCTGGCGCGCGTGAGCTCACTGATCCGGTTCGACCTCCCCTCACCCCATGTCCCGGTCCAGCAGGCCTATCCCGGCCATCACATCCGGGCCGAGACGGAAGCGCTGCTCCGGACCCTCGGCGTCGAGCGCCTCGGGGTTCAACAGCTCCACGCCTGGTGCCCGGAATGGCTGCACGAAGGCGACTGGCTCGAAACCCTTCAGCGCCTCAGGGACGAGGGCAAGGTCGCCGGCTTCGGTATCTCGCTGTTCGACCACGATCTCGACGCCGCGCTGGAAGCGGTCGCCAGCGGTGCGGTCGACACGGTGCAGGTGATGTACAATGTGTTCGACCAGGGTGCAGCGTCCGATCTCCTTCCGCTGTGTCTGCGCCAGGATGTCGGCGTGATCGCACGCTCTGCGCTCTATTATGGCGCGCTTATCTCATCGCCATCGCGGTTGAGCGAGTTCCCGCCGGGCGACTGGCGACAGGATTATTTCTTCGATGAGCACCGCAGGGAAACGGACCAGCGCGTCAGCCGTCTGGTGGGGGACGTCGGGTCACCCGATCGGTCGATCTCCGATCTGGCGCTCCGTTTCTGCCTGTCCCACCCCGCCGTCTCGACGGCAGCTGTCGGGATGCGGAGTCCTGCGCACGTCGACGCCAATCTGCGCGCGGCCGCGGCGGATCATCTCGACAAGGACGAGTTGGCGTCGCTCGCACGCCACGCCTGGTTGTGTTGAGCGCAGCGGCTGCGATCCGGCAAATCTGAGGCGAAGCGACGGCGGAACTGACTCCGTTTCGGAGGAGCGTCTTCCCACGCACCGGTGAACGCTCCGATGTGAAGCAGGTCCGCCCTTCCGCCCCTTGCGGCGCGCGATAGCCTTCCCTCAGGCGGGGAGGCTCCGAAACGGATGAAGGATGCCTTTTGGACTGGTTTGGATCACGCAATGTTCCGCCGCGGCTACGGGCGCGGGAGGCGGGACGTGGAGATCGCCAATCATCTCTTCTACGGTGACAATCTCGATGTGCTGCGCGAGCACATACCGGACGAGAGCGTCGATCTGATCTATCTCGACCCGCCGTTCAATTCGAACGCCGGCTACAACGTGCTGTTCAAGGCCGCGAACGGCGCCGGCGCCGATGCCAGCATCCAGGCGTTCGACGATACCTGGACATGGGGGGACGGTTCCAAGGAAGCTTTGCTGGACATCGCCGCCGGGACCAACCGGGCGCTGCAGGTGATGATGGAAGCGATGCACGCGGCGATCGGCGAGAATCCGCTGATGGCCTATCTGGCGATGATGGCGGTGCGGCTGGTCGAGCTCCACCGCGTGCTCAAGCCGACCGGAAGCCTTTACCTCCACTGCGATCCGACCGCGAGCCACTATCTGAAGCTGGTGCTCGACGCCGTGTTCGGCGGCGAGAATTTCGTCAACGAGATCATCTGGAAGCGCAGTGATTCCAAGAACGACGTCGGTCAGGGCGCCCGGCACTTCGGACGCGTGAACGATACGATCCTCTTTTATCAGAAATCCGACAGAAGGATCTGGAATCCCCAGTTCACGGCACTGGACGAAACCTATATCGCCAATTCTATCGCTATGCCGACCCGGACGGCCGCCGCTGGAAGCTGGACAATATGCTCGGCCCCGGCGGCGCAGCCAAAGGCAATCCCGAATATGAAGTGATGGGGGTCAAGCGGTTCTGGCGATATTCGCGCGAGCGGATGGAAGAGTTGATCGCCGCCGGCCGTGTCATTCAGACGAAGCCGGGCAACGTCCCGATGTACAAGCGCTATCTCGACGAATCCAAGGGGACGTCGGTCACGACGAACTGGTCCGACATCAGCATGATCCGGGGATGGTCGGCGGAGAAGCTCGGCTATCCCACGCAGAAGCCCCGCGCGCTTCTGGAACGTATCATCTCGGCCTCGTCCAATCCCGGTGATGTCGTGCTCGATCCCTTCTGCGGTTGCGGGACCGCGGTCGATGCCGCGCAGAAGCTCGGCCGGCGATGGATCGGGATCGACGTCACTCATATCGCCATCGGCATGATCGAGGACCGGATGCGCAGCGCCTATCCTGGTATCTCCTTCGAGACGGTCGGCGTCCCGCGCGATCTCGCCAGCGCCGAAAAACTGGCCACCGACGATCCGCACCAGTTCCAGCAATGGGTGTGCTGGCATGTCGGCGGGTATCCGCGCGACAAGAAGGGCGGCGACAAGGGTGTCGACGGCTGGTTCAACTATCTCGCCGAAGGGGGCCGGATCGGAACCGGGGTGATCAGCGTCAAGGCAGGCGACAACATCGGCCCCACGATGGTCCGCGACTTCGGTCGCGTCATGGAACGCGACAGGCATCGGTTCGGGCTGTTCGTGCTGAAGTCACGACCGACCCGCGGGATGCGCGACGAGGCAGCGTCGCAGCCGATGATCGAGACCGAGTTCGGCCGTTTCCCGGCGCTCCAGTTCGTAACGCTGCCCGAACTTTTCGACGGTATCCAGCCCCGGCTGCCGCCGCTGATCAGCCCCATGAGAAAGGCCGCACGGGTCGAGATGCGCACCAGCCATCAGCCGGGCGCGCAGGGCAGCCTGCTCTGACCCGCTTGGCCTGCCGCATCCCCGATCCGCCCGGACCTGCGTCATGCAACCGAACCTCTCCTCGCGCGTTCGATACAAACCCGTAACAACATGGGAGAGATGCCATGCGTGCGTACGCGTTCGGAATGATCGCGGCGGCGACGCTCGTCGCCGGCTGCAGCGATTACGACGGCTATGGCGGGGGCCCTGGCTATGCCAGCGATCGAAGCTATCGCTACTATGACTGGAACCGGCCCGATCCCAGCTACGGCGGCTATTATGCCAACCGCTACTATCGCGACGACCGCCGCTACCGCGAGCGCCGCCTCGGCCGCAACGACCGTATCTACGTCGGCGAGGATGGCCGTTATTATTGCCGACGTTCGGACGGCACTACCGGTCTGATCGTCGGCGGCATCGCCGGCGGGGCGCTCGGCGCCGCGCTCACCTCGGGCCGCTCGGAGACGCTGGGCGTGCTGCTCGGCGCCGCCGGAGGTGCCCTGGCAGGACGCGAGATCGACCGCGACAACGTCCGTTGCCGCTGAGCTGACGAAGGGAGCGCGCGCATGGCCCGCCGCAGCGACCGCACCCGTTCATCCCGGCTCACCACCGCGGCGATCGGCGCGGGGCTGATCGGCGCCGGCGCGCTCGCCTTCGCATGGTGGCGCAGGAACGCCACTGGCGGCATCTTCGGCACGCCGGAGCCGGACGGGACCGAGCTCGACCTCGCCGTGCGCGACGGGCACCCGGCGCCCGATCTTGACCTTGATCGTCCCCGTCCCGGACCGCGCGATCGTGCCCCCGACGCGTTCCGGCCGGACGGGGACGCTCCCGTGCCGCCGGAGGAACGCGACGCGCTCCGGCCCGCGCTCGCCCGGCCGGACAGGCAGCTCGCCGATACCCCGCCTCGTCCGGCGCCGGGTTGATCGGCTGCGACCGGCATCCTGGTCATGGCGCTGTCGTCAGCGCTCCCTATCTAGCGGATCTCAGCAGCAAGAGGAGACGCACGATGACGACGCGCACCGCCACCGCCCGCTACGAGGGCTTCGGCAAGGACGGCAAAGGACAGCTCACGTCCGCATCGGGCGTGCTCGACGGGACGCCCTACAGCTTCAACACCCGCTTCGGCGACGAGAAGGGCACCAATCCCGAGGAGCTGATCGCCGCCGCCCACGCCGGCTGCTTCACCATGGCGCTGAGCTTCGCGCTGGCGCGGGGCGGCTACAGCGAGGGCAGCCTGGAGACCAAGGCATCGGTCAAGCTCGAGCAGGACGGCGGCGGTTTCACCATCACCCGCTCGGACCTCGAGCTCACCGCGCATGTGCCCGGTATCGATCCGGAGGAGTTCGCCCGCCTCGCCGCCGAGGCCGAGGCCAACTGCCCCGTTTCAAAGCTGCTCAAGGCGGAGATCACGCTCAACCATCACCTCGCCTGAAACGGCGGCGGCTGCGCAACAGCCTGCTCCCCGCCGCGATCACTCCGGCGGCGAGCAGGTTGGCGACGAAATCGCTCACCAGCGGCTGCCGGAGCAGCCTGCGCGAACTGCGGGCGAGGCGCTTGGCGCGCTTCATCGTGAGGTGAGGCGCGGCGTCAATCAGCCTTGGTCAGCGAGCTCTTGCGCTCGACATGTTCCTTCGGCGCCGGACGGTCACGGTCGAGGGTATCCTTTGGATCGGTATCACTCCCGACCTCCGGATTCTCGGTCGAGATATTGGGGCGCGGCTGGGTGCGGGTTCCCATGCGGTCGTTCATCGAAGCTCTCCTGTGCTTGCTGGAGAGAACCCCTGTCCGCTTGCTCCCGTTCCCCGGAGCGCCGGTGACGACCACGCGCCCGCGCCGACGTCATCGGCGCGGACGCGATGGGGATCAGGCCTCGTCCTCGGTTTCGCCCTCATCCTCCTCCTCGTCGAACGCATCCTCTACGTCCTCGTCCTGCTCCTCGGCGGTCTCGGCCTCATCCGTCTCCTGCTCGACGATCGGCTGCTGCTCGTCCTGCATCACGTCCTCCATGGGTGCGCCGGTGATTCGGGCGCCGGTCCAGTCGAGCGCAGCTTTGCGACTCCGCCGCGTCGGCTTCGCGACAAGCGGAGGAAATACGATGAGACGTTTGCAGCAGGTCCCCAGGCGGCGAGCGGCCAGCCAACGAAAAGGGGGCCGGCATCGCTGCCAGCCCCCGGTCGCCGGACTTCGGTCACGGGGTGTCGCGACCTGGTTTCGGCGGCTGGATCCACCCGCGCCGGCAAGGGCTGCAGGCTTCACCTGTTTCGGTCACCGGGGCCGGCAGCGGCGCTTCGCGGGAAGCGCGTGTCCACCGGCCTCGGCGGCCAGCGGCGTCGAAGGGGATCTCCGATGCCGTTCGGTCTCCGGCGATCACCGCATCTCGAAAGATGCCGCATCACTCCGTCGACCTCGGCGCCGGATCGCTCCGTCGCCGTTCGTCTCCGGTTCGTCACCGCCATCCCGAAGGATATCGGCTCGTTTCCCATCGACCCGACGCCGGGTCGCCCCGCCGTCGTTCGATCGCCGATCGCTCCGCCAGCCGCTCCGAGGAGCGCCGCTTCGCTTTCGTCGATCATCGCCCGACGATCGCCGGGGGCAATCGTCCTGCCATGGTCTCTCCGTTCGTCCGGCTCCGCGCCGCAAGCGGCTCGAAGTCGATCGGGCGGCGAGCCCATCGCACCGATCGCCCGTGCGGTTTCCTTGCGGCACCAGCACCTCGATCGTGGCGAGCAAGCCTTTGATCCTTTGTCGATTTCTCGACAATCTCTCGTCGTCTTGCAGGGATGATGCTGTCATGGACGGCGAGTCGCGCCAAGCAGGATCACCGCGCGCGCGCCTGTGGATAATGTGGATATTGGGGATCGTTGTGCCGGCGAATCGAATGGCCCACGCACGCCGCCCCGATAGCCGGACGGAGACGATTCGCCAACGGCTATTGCTCTATTCGCCTTGTTGTCGGAGGTTCATGCAACCTCGTACAAGGTGGTGGCGTTACGGAAACGATCCAATCAAGGATGAGGGAGTCCAGTCATGCGTAACCTGTTGCTCGCTATCGGCGCGGCGACGTTGGTCATTCCGACGGCGGCGGTGGTGCCGATCTCTGCCGGCACCTCCTATGGCAAGGCCGATGCGCAGAAGCGCTACAAGTATCGCGAATGGCGTGGCCGCGACGGCCGTTATTATTGCCGCAAGCCGAACGGCACCACCGGCCTGATCGTCGGCGGCGTCGCGGGCGCGCTAGTCGGCCGCTCGATCGACAATCGCGGCGACCGCACGCTCGGCACGGTGCTCGGCGCTGGCGCCGGTGCGCTCGCCGGCCGTGAGATCGACCGCGCCGGCAGCCGTCGCCGCTGCCGCTGAGGAAGTTCGCCTGAATATGGTCGAGGGGCGGCCATGCCGCTCCTCGATCCAGCCGAAATCGCTCTAATCATCGTACCAGTGCAGTGACCAATTAACCGGCGACGCGTAAGACCGCTCGCGATGCTGCGCGTACTGACCCTGTCGACGCTTTTCCCCGACGCGAGCCGGCCCAATTTCGGCATCTTCGTGGAGCGCCAGACGCGGGGCCTGGCAGCGCTCCCAGACGTCGAGCTGCGCGTGGTCGCGCCGATCGGGCTGCCGCCTTTCCCACTCGACCGGCTTGGACATTATCGTGCCCTCGCCAGTCTGCCGCGACGCGAACAATGGCGGGGGCTCGACGTGCGGCGACCGCGCTTCACGGTGCTGCCGGGCACCGGCGGGCGCTTCCATGCCGGTGCGCTGATCCGGGCGCTCACGCCGCTGTTGAGCGACATGCGCACCGCCTTCCCTTTCGACATCATCGATACGGAATTCTTCTTTCCCGACGGGCCCGCGGCGGTCGCGCTGGGACGGCGATTCGGCGTGCCGGTGTCGATCAAGGCGCGCGGGGCCGACATCCATCATTGGGGCCATGCCCCCGCCACTGCCGCGCAGGTGATACAGGCGGGCCGCGACGCCGACGGGCTGCTCGCGGTATCGGATGCGATGCGCGACGACATGGCCTCGCTCGGCATCCGCGCGGACAGGGTCGCCGTCCACCGCACCGGCATCGACCGCAGCCGCTTCCATCCGCGCGACCGCTGCGCCGAGAAGGCACGGCTCGGCGTCACCGGACCGCTGATCCTTTCGGTCGGGGCATTGATCCCGCGCAAAGGTCACGACGTGGTGATCGATGCAGTAGCGCGGCTGCCCGGCACCACTCTGCTGATCGCGGGCGAAGGCCCCGAGCGGCCGGCGCTCGAGGAGCGGATCGCCGAGGTGGGTCTGGGCGAGCGGGTGCAGCTGCTCGGCGCAGTGCCGCACAGCGAGCTGCCGGCGCTGTTCGCCGCTGCCGACGTGATGGCGCTCGCCTCGGCGTCCGAAGGGCTCGCCAACGTCTGGGTCGAGGCACTGGCCAGCGGCACGCCGATCGTGATCACCCCGGCGGGCGGGGCACGTGAGACGGTCGACCGTCCCGCCGCCGGCCGCATCGCCGAGCGCACGCCGGAGGACTTCGCCAGCGCGATCGCGGAGGTGCTGCTCGACCCGCCCGATCCGGGCGCGGTCGCCGCAGCCGCCGAGCGGTTCAGCTGGGAGACGAATGCGATGCAGTTGCGCGATCATCTCGCGCAGCTGGTGGAGGCTCGGCGATAGGGCGGGTTGACCCCTCGTGCCCCTGCGAAAGCAGGAGCCCAGGCGGCAAGCGACACGCCCATGATCCAGCGCTCCTGCTTCCGCAGGAGCACAGGCGCTATTTCGATTCCTGATCTAGAGAATAGAGCGCGCCGACGATCCAGCGTCCCTCGGCACGGAGCACGCCCCAGGCACGCGCGGCGGCGCGGCTGTCCATCGCCTCGACGCCGATCCCCCGCGCCTCCAAGGCTGCGGTGAAAGCCGGCGACGGCCGCACCAGCGTGGCGCCGGTCCCGAGCAGGAGGAACTCGGGCACGGGATCGAGCGCGAGCACCGATGCCACGTCCGCTTCGCCCAGCGCCTCCAGCGCTGGCGGTTCCCAGCCGTCGGCGCGCTCGGGCGTGATCAGCAGGGCACGGTAGACATTGTCGTCGATACGGAAGCCGCCGTGCGAGAAGCCGGCGATCACCGGCCCCGACGCAACAGCATTCCGGTCCATCCTCATGGCTGTTCGGCGATCCGCTCCGCCTTGCCGCCGCTGCCCGGCGCCGGCGGCTGCGCGCGCAGGCCCAGCGTGATCAGCAGCGACGAGGAGACGTAGATCGACGAATAGGTGCCGACGATCACGCCCAGGATCATCGCCGCGGTGAAGCCGCGCAGCACATGCCCGCCGAGGAACAGCATCGCCCCCAGCGCGAGCAGGATGGTGACCGAGGTCATCACCGTCCGCGGCAGGGTCTCGTTGACCGAGAGGTCGACGAGATCGCTCATGCTCATGCTGCGGTATTTGCGCATGTTCTCGCGGATGCGGTCGTCGATCACGATCTTGTCGTTGATCGAATAGCCTATGATCGTCAGCACCGCAGCGACGATGGTCAGGTCGAACTCGAGCTGGGTCAGCGCGAAGAAGCCGAGCGTCATCAACAGGTCGTGCAGGATGGCGACGAAGGTCGACACGCCGAACTGCCATTCGAAACGAAAGATCGCGAACAGCGAGATGCCGATCATCGCCAGCACCACCGCGAGGATACCGTTGCGCACCAGCTCGCTCGAGACCTTGCCCGACACGGTCGAGTAGCGGCTGAAGGTCGCGCCGGGGAATTCCTTCGCCAGCGCCTGCTCCACCGTGCGCACGACGCGGTTGGTCGCGCCTTCGTCGGCCCCGTCCTGCACCGGCAGGCGGATCGTCACCAGCCTTGGGTCGCTGAACTGCTGCAGCGTCGAGGTGCCGACGCCGAGCCGGTCGATCGTCGAGCGCACCTTGTCGATCTCGGGCGGCGACGGGAAGCGTTCCTCGATCATCAGGCCGCCGACGAAGTCGACGCCGAAGTTGAGGTGTTTGACCCCGACCAGCGCCACCGACGCGATCGACAGCAGCAGCGTGAGCCCGAACGCCCAGTAGCGCAGCCGGACGAAGCCGATGTTGGTGTTGTCGGGAACGATCTTCAGGAGGCGCATGACGTCTCGGCCTCAGATATTGATGTCGGTCGGGCGATTCTTGCGAATCCACAGCGCGACCAGCATGCGGGTGAAGGTGACGGCGGTGAACACCGAGGTGGCGATGCCGATCAGCAGCACGACGGCGAAGCCCTTGACCGGCCCGGAGCCCATCAGCAGCATCACCAGGCCCGAGATGGCGTGGGTCATGTTCGCCTCGAAGATGGTGCGGCTCGCTTCCTTGTAACCGAGCTCGACGGCCTGGACGACGCTGCGCCCACGCCGTCGCTCTTCGCGGATGCGCTCGTTGATCAGCACGTTGGCGTCGACCGCGGTGCCGATCGTCAGCACGAAGCCGGCGATGCCGGGCAGCGTCAGCGTCGCGCTGATGATCGCCATCGCCGCCAGGATCACGAACACGTTGATGATGACGGCGAGGTTCGCATAGACGCCGAACCGCCCGTAGGTCACCAGCATGAAGGCGACCACCGCCGCCGCCGCCACCGCGGAAGCGAGGATGCCGGCGCGGATCGAATCCTGGCCGAGGTCCGGTCCGACGGTACTCTCGTCGACCACCTTGAGGTCCACCGGCAGCTTGCCCGATCGCAGCGCGATCGCGAGCTCGTTGGCCGACTGGACGCTGAAGCCGCCGCGGATCTGCGCGCGGCCGCCCATGATCGCCTCGTCGATGTTGGGGGCGGAGATCACCTGGTTGTCGACGATGATCGCGAATGGCTTGTTCACATTCTCCTGCGTCACCCGGGCGAAGCGGCGGCCGCCCTCGCCGTTGAAGGTGATCGCGACCACCGGCTGGCCGTTCTGCTGATCGAACTCCTGCCGCGCGTCGGCGAGCTGGTCGCCCGAGATCACCGTCGAGCGCTTGAGCGCGATCTTGCGCTGGCCGCTGGGATCGTCGGCGAAGGGCAGGATCACGTCGCCGATCGGCGCGATGCCCTGCGCCACCTGCTGCGGATCGGCGTTGACGTCGACCAGCTTGAACTCGAGCTTGGCGGTCTTGCCGAGCAGGTCCTTCAGCGCCTGCGGGTCCTGGAGGCCCGGCACCTGCACGACGATGCGATCGGTGCCCTGGCGGATGATGGTCGGCTCGCGCGTGCCCAGCTCGTCGATGCGGCGGCGGACCACTTCGGTGGCGACGCTCATTGCGCGGTCGACTTCCTGGGCGAGCCCCGCCTTGGTCGGCGTCAGCACGAAGCGGGTCGAATCGACCACCTCGACGTCCCATTCGCGCTGGCCGGTCATGCCGACGCCGCTGCCGACGATGCCGAGCAGCCGCTCGCGCGCGGCATCGACCTGGCTCGGGTCCCGTACCATGAAGCTCAGCTTGCCGTCGCGGCCGGAGATGTCGCCGATCGCGATGGTCGGATTGCCCCGCCGCATCTCGGTCGCGATCTGGTCGCGCATGGTTTCGATCTTCGCGGCGGCGACGTCGTTGGTGTCAGCCTCGAGCAGCAGATAGCTGCCGCCCGCGAGGTCGAGCCCCAGGTTGATGCGCGGCAGGTTTACCGGCGACTGGCTGACGATACGCTCCGGCAGCAGGCTCGGGATCGCGAGCAATACCGCGATCAGCAGGACGCCGACGATCCCGGTGATCTTCCAGCGGGGAAAGTCGAGCATCAGTCGTTCGCGGGCTTGGCGCCGCCCAGCGGCGTGATCTCGGCGATGGTCGCCTTGACGACGCGCACCTTGACGGTGGGGGCGATCTCGACCTCGACGAAGCGGTCCTCGACCTTGGTCACCTTGCCGACGACGCCGCCCGCGGTGACGACCTGATCGCCCTTCTTGACCGCCTGAATCGCGTTCTGCAGCTCCTTCATCCGGCGCTGCTGCGGACGGATCATCAGGAAGTAGAAGGCGATGAAGATGAGGACGAGCGGCGCCATCGAGATGATGGTGGCGAGTCCGCCGTCAGCGGAAGCGCCGCCTGCGGCCTGGGCATAAGCTGGGGGAATGAACATGGCTCTCGCGTGGATAGGGGCCCCGCCGGGCGGATCGCCCGGACTTATCCGGCGCCAGCTAACACCGGATCGCCGCGCGCGCAACGGCGACGCTTGCATCGCGGCGAGACGCGGCCTAAGTGGCGCGGCCTCGGGGCCCGCCCCGAGACCCATGGTCGGGGCGTAGCGCAGCCTGGTAGCGCATCACACTGGGGGTGTGGGGGTCGCAGGTTCGAATCCTGTCGCCCCGACCAGTTTCACGATGGTGACGGTTTCTTCAAGCTCCTCCCCGGGACGGGGAGGGGGACCAAGTCGCGCAGCGGCTTGGTGGAGGGGGCCCGCCGCAAAGGGCGTTCCGGGATGAGAGCCCCCTCCACCACCGGCCTGCGGCTGGCGGTCCCCCTCCGCGTTCCGGGGAGGAGTTTGTTTTTCACTCCGCCGCGCAGGTTAGTTCCAGCTCCTCGGGCGGCGTGCCCTGCGCCAGCTCCTCGGCGAACCAGGCACAGGTGCTGACGAGGCCCGTCCGCAGATCGACGCGCGGCTCCCAGCCGAGCAGGCTGCGCGCGCGGGTGATGTCCGGCCGCCGGCGGCGCGGGTCGTCGACCGGGAGCGGATGATATTCGACACGCGGATTGACCCGCGTGATCGCGGTGACCTGCTCGAGCAGCTCGTTGACGGTCATCTCGTCGGGATTGCCAATGTTGATCGGCTCCATCCCGTCGAAATCATAGCATTCCATCAGCCGGATCAATGCCTCGACGGTATCGGCGACGTAGCAGAAGCTGCGTGTCTGGCTGCCATCGCCGTAGATGGTGATCTCCCGCCCCGACAGCGCCTGGCAGATGAGGTTCGACACCACCCGGCCGTCGTCGAGGTGCATGTGCGGGCCATAGGTGTTGAACAGCCGCGCGACGCGCACCTCCGCCCGGTCCATGCGGCCGAAGTCGAAGGTCATCGCCTCGGCCGCGCGCTTGCCCTCGTCGTAGCAGGCGCGCGGGCCCGTGCAGTTGACGAGGCCGCGATAATCCTCGCGCTGGGGATGCTCCTCGGGATCGCCGTAGACCTCGCTGGTCGAGGTGAGCAGGAACCGCGCGCCGGACAGCTCGGCCAGGCGCAGGAGCTGGTCGGTGCCGACGACGCAGGTCAGCATCGTGTGCTCGGGATCGACCTGATACTGCGGCGGCGAGGCGGCGCAGGCGAGGTTGTAGATGCGCGTGAACCGCCGCGCGCGCGCGGTGATCGAGGGCGGCAGCGGATGGGTGACGTCGGCCTCGACGAACTCGAAGCGGGGATGGCCTTCGAGATCGCCGAGGTTGGACGGGCGCGCGGTCTGGAGATTGTCCAGGCACACGACATGGTCGCCGCGCGCGAGCAGCTCGGCACAGAGATGCGAGCCGATGAAGCCGGCGCCGCCGGCGACGAGGGTGAGCGGTGCAGTCTCGACTCTCATGATCGCTTTCCTCGCTTTTGCCTGGGTGAGATGGTGTTCGAGCTCCTGGGCCCGGTGGACGGCGGTGTGCTCCGCGAGCACCCGCGCACGGGCGGCGGCGCCGAGCGCGGCGACATCGCGGCCGAGCGCGGCGACCGCATCCTCGGTCGTGTCGGCGAGCAGGATCTCGCGGCCCGGCGCGAACAGGCTGTCGAGCCCGTTCCAGCGGTCCGACAGGATCGGGGTTCCGCAGGCGGCAGCCTCGAACAGCCGCACCGACGGCGACCAGCCGGCCGCGATCATGTCGGCGCGGGTGACGTTCAGCGTCAGGCGCGAGGCGCCGTAGAATTCGCCATGGCGCGCGGGCGGGAGGTGCTCGATGCGCTCGACATTGGCCGGCCAGGCGATGCCGGCCGGATATTGCGGGCCGGCGACGGCGAAGCGCCTGTCGGGGCAGCGCCGCGCGGTCTCGATCAGCAGCCGCTCGAGCGCCGGCTGGCGATCGTCGCTGTAGGTGCCGAGATAGCTGAGGTCCCACCGCTTCGGCACGTCGAGCGGGCGATAGGCCTCCGCATCGACCGAGCAGTAGAGCGCGCGCGCCGCCGGCGACCCGAACTCGCGCTCGATCCGGCCGAGCGTCGGGCCGCCGGTGAAGGAGAGATAGAGGTCGTAGCCGGGGATCACCTCCGGCGAGAGATATTCGAAGTCGCCGCGCGCCAGCTTGGCGAGGGTGACCGGGGTGTCGATGTCGTAGAAGGCGGTGACGCCACGTGCGTGCTGCCGCACGAAACGGGCGACCTCGACGCCGTCGGGCACATAGGAGCCAACGATCACCGCATCCGCCTCGGCGATGGTCGCCGCCCAGGTCTCCAGCGCCTGGAGGTCGGGATAATATTGCAGCCAGCAATAGTCCGGATCGACGAGGTCGCGGTGATCGCCCGCGTACCAGGGCACCTCGCGCTCCAGGAACAATATGTCGTGGCCGCACGCGGCGAACGCCTTGAGCAGCGCGCGGAAGGTGGTGGCGTGGCCGTTGCCCCAGGAGGAGCCGAGGCTGAGGCCGAGGACGACGAGCTTCATGCCGCCTCCCTCGCACGCGCGGCGTGGCTGCGGAGGATCGCGTCGACCTCCGCCCCGCGCAGCGCATAGCTGTGCTCGGACAGGACGCGGGCGAGCGCCGCCCTGCCGATCGCGCGGGCGCGCTCGGGGGTGAGCGCGGCGAGCAGGTCGGCGACATCCTGTCCGTCGCGGGCGACCAGCACCTCGGCGTCGGGCTTGAGGAACAGCTCGATGCCTTCCCAGGCGTCGGTGATCAGGCAGGCAGCGGCGCCGGCCGCCTCGAACACCCGCGTCGCCGGCGAGAAGCCGATGTGCGCCATCGAATCGCGCGCGACGTTGAGCACGGCGAGCGGCGTGCTGTTGAGCGCATTATGGTCGGCGGTGCCGACATGGCCCAGCCGGCGGACGTTGCCGGGCATGGGCTTGTCGTCCCAGCCGTTGCCGCCGAGCAGGAAGCTGCGACCGGGCAGCAAGGCGGCCGGCCTGAGGAAGAACTCCTCCACCCGCGCCTCGCGGTCAGGCAGCCGGTTGGCGAGGAAGGCAAGGTCCGAGGCGAAGCGCCCGTCGCGCGGCACCGGATAATGGGTGTCGGGATCGAGCGCGTTGTAGATCGGCACGCAGTGCGCGGCGCCGAAGCCACGGTAGGCCTCCACCACCGGCGGGCCGCCGCCGTAGGTCAGCACCATGTCCAGCTCCGGCAGCGCCCGGCGCACCGGATGCGAGGCGTCGGCGCGCATCTCGTCGAGCGTGGCGGCGGCGTCGACGTCCCAGAACAGGCGGATCGCGTCCGGGCGGCTGCGGGCCAGGATGCCCTCCAGCAGTTCGCGGTCGAACACGCCGACGCCGCTCGCCTTGACGACGATGTCCGCCGCGCCCGCCTCGGCGAGCACCGACTCCAGCCCCTCGGCGGTGGCAGGATAGACGACGACGCGCGCCCACATCGGCGGGTCGATGTCGCGGTGCCGCTGACGGTCGAAGGCGTCGGGCTCGTAGAAGCTGATGTCGTAGCCACGTCCCGCCAGCGCTCTCAGGATGCCGCGGTAATAGGTGGCGGCGCCGTTCCAGTAGGAGGACAACAGGCTCGATCCGTAGAAGGCGATCTTCATGCGGCATTCCTTGCTGGAGCGGCGAGGCGGGCGGCGATGGCGAGCAGCTCGTCGACCCGGTGCGCGCAGCTGTGGCGGGCGCGGATCGTCTCCAGGCCGTGCGCAATCAGCGATGAGCGCAGGTCCGGATCGTCGCGGAGAGCGGCGAGATGGCGGGTCATCTCGGCGCCGTCGCGGGCGACGAGATAGTCGGTGCCGGGGCGGAACAGCCCCTCGGCATCCTCCCATGGCGCCGAGACCAGCGGGATGCCGCAGGCAAGCGCCTCGAACACGCGGATCGTCGGGATGCCGGGCAGGATCGTCGCATAATAGCGGCGCGGCACATGGACGGTGGCGAGGTGGCGCGCGAAGATCTCCGGCGCGCGGGCGTTGGGCGCCCAGCCGCGATAGCGTGCGCCGTGGCGGGCAAGCGCCGCCAGCGCCTCGGCAGGATAGCGCACGCCGTAGATGTCGAGCGGCAGGCCGGCCGCCTCGGCGGGACGGAGCAGGAAGGCGGCGATCTCGTCGCTGCGCTCGCCGTCGCCCCAGTTGCCGACCCACACCAGCCCCTTGCGGCACCCCTCCTCCGCCGGCGGATGGAAACGGCGGAGGTCCGCGGCTTCGTGCCAGACCCATACCCGCTCGCCCCAGCCCCAGCGGCGATAGACCTCCGCCAGCGCCTCGCCGAAGGCGAGCACGCCGTCATAGGCGGAGAGGTCGTAGGCGCGCATCTCCTTGGGTGCGCTGACGGCGCGATGATGGGTGTCGTGGAACAGCAGGATGAAGCGCCCGCCTACCGCGCGCAGCCGGCCGAGTCCGGCGACCAGCGCCGACTCGTTCCATTCGTGGACGATGACGAGATCGGCGCCGTCGACCTGTTCGGCGAGGTCGGCATCCTTGCCCAGCACGGTCGAGCTCAACTCGGGATAGGCGCGGCGATAGGGCTCCAGCCCCTGCTCGCCATGGTCGGCGAGGAGATTGGCGAGGCTCCAGGCGTCCTCGGGCTCGAACACCCGCACGTCATGGCCGCGCGCGATCAGCTCGCTCAGCACGCCGCGCAGGAAATGGGCGTTGCCGTGGTTCCAGCAGGACGCGAGCGAATGGGTGAAATAGACGATCCTCATGCCGCCACCCTCCTTCCGGCCGGATGGTGCGCGACCAGGCGCGCGTAGAGCCGCAGCATCGCTTCCGCCATCGCATCAGCGGTGTAGCGTGCGGCGCGCTCGCGGGCGGCGGCGCCGAGGCGATGACGGCGGTCGGCGTCGCCGATCACGCTTTCGATGGCGCGGGTCCAGCCGGCCTCGTCCTCTCCGGCGACGAACAGCGCGGCCCCGTCCCACAGCTCGCGAAACACGGGCATGTCGGACAGCACCAGCGCCGATCCCGCGGCGGCCGCCTCCAGCACGGCAAGCCCGAACGGCTCGAACCGCGCGGCGGAGACGAACACCGGCCGGCAGGCGAACTGCCGTGCCATGCCGGTGGCATCGAGCGAGCCGAGCAGGTGGAGGTGCCGGAGGTCGGCGGCTTCGCCATGCGGACCGGCAATCGGGCCTGCCGCGTGGAACGGCACCGCCAGCCGCGCCGCGACCCGATCCAGCAGCGCGGCGTTCTTGGCGCGATCCCAGAGGCGGCCGGCGGTGAAGGCGCAGTCCTGCATCGCGCCATTGGCTATCGGCGCGAAGGCGCGGCCGTTGTGGATCACCGCGGGCGTGCGCGGCAGGCCGTAGAGGCGTGCGACCGTGCGGGCATAGCCGGCGCTCGGCGCCGCCACCGCATCGGCAGCGCGCAGCCCCTCCCCCGTCAGCGAGCGATGCCAGTGGAATTCGCGCGGCAGCGGCTTGCCGGGGCGGGTCCCCTGCCACCAGGTCGAGACGCAGCCGTGCGCGACGGCGAGCACCGGCACCGGCGGCGGTGCGGCGGCGCCGAGCGACGGCATGTTGAGCTGGACGAGGTCGACATGCTCGTCACCGGCCAGCTCGGCGATCGCCGCGCCGGCGGCGAGGATCGGCGCGGGGCCGTCGCTCAGCCAGTCGAGCGGCAGGCCGGTCTCGACCAGCCGCGCGCCGGGAATGGCGGCCGCCTCGGCACGCTGCGCCGCGGACGGCGGAGGCCCCAGCAGTGCGATCACCGTCTCGACCTCGCGGCCGCCGAGGGCGCGGGCGAGGTCGGTGGCATATTGCCACACGCCGCCGACCGCGTCGGCGGTGAGCAGGATGCGCATCCGCCCGCTCACAGCGCCGCCGCCGTGCGGAGCGGGACGACGCGCGGCTCCTCGTGTGGAAGTGCGATGCCGCGCTGCTCCGCCAGCCACTGCGCGAGCCGGGCGACGCCGCGGCGCCAGGGCACCTTGGGGCCGAGCGCCAGCTCCTGCTGCGCGGCGCCGGTGTCGGCGACGAAGTAGCGCTGGTCGCCCGCGCGCCACTCGGCGTTGTCACAGGCGACGTCGCGCTCGATCAGGCTCGCGATATGGTCGAGCAGCGTCACCAGGCTCACCGCATTGCCGGGCCCGCCGCCCAGGTTGAAGGCGCGACCCGCGACGCGGTCGATCCGGCGCCAGGCGCCGAGATAGGCCTCGACCGCGTTGGAGACGTCGAGGATGTCGCGCACCTGATAGCCGTCGCCGTAGATGGTGACCGGCTGGCCCTCCAGCGCGCGGATCAGGAAATGCGCGACCCAGCCCTGGTCCTCGGTGCCCATCTGGCGCTGGCCGTAGATGCAGCTCATCCGCAGCACCGCGGTCGGCAGACCGAAGCTGCGGGCATGATCGAGCACATATTGGTCGGCCGCGCCCTTCGAGCAGCCATAGGGCGTGTGGAAGTCCAGCGGCCGGTCCTCGCCGATGCCGTTGGCGCGGATCGCCGGGTCCGCCGGCACATAGCCGCGCGCGGTGCGGGTGAAGGCGAGGTCGCCGAGATCGCCGTAGACCTTGTTGGTCGAGGCGAAGACGACCGGGATGCGCTGCCCGCTCTCGCGCACGGCCTCCAGCAGGTTGAGCGTGCCGAGCACGTTCACCTCGAAATCCTCGCGCGGATCGGCGAGGCTGGTGGTGACCGCGACCTGCGCGGCCATGTGGAACACCGCCTCCGTCTCGCGCACCGCCCGGGCGAGTTCGCCCTGGTCGCGGATGTCGGCGATCACCTCGACGATGCGGCCGGGATGGTTCTGCTTGAGCCAGGCGAGATTGGTCTCGACGCCGGGCCGCGACAGCGCGTCGTAGACGATCACCTGGTGTCCCTCGGCGGCGAGCCGGTCGGCGATGTTCGAGCCGATGAAGCCGGCGCCGCCGGTGACGAGGATCGGCGCGCCGCTCATGCCACCAGCCCCCGTGCCTCGAGCTCCGCGCGCGCTTGACCGACGCGGTCGACCGCGGTCTGCCGCCCGACCCATTCGGCGAGCTCGGCCAGCCCCTCGTCGAAGTCCTTGCGCGCGGTGAAACCCAGCTTCTCCGCCGCCAGCGCGCCGTCGCAGAAGCAGTGGCGGATGTCGCCGACCCGCGCCTTGCCGACGATCTCCGGCGCCACGTCGTTGCGGTGCATCGCGTGGGCGAGCGCCATGGCGACCTCGGTCACCGACCGATCCTTGCCTGAGCCGATGTTGAAGGTCTGGCCGCTGATCCCCGGTTTCTCCAGCGCATCGGCGAAGGCGCGCGCCACGTCCTCGACATGGACGAAGTCGCGCCGCTGCTCGCCGTCCTCGAACACCAGCGGCCGCTGGCCGTGGAGCAGCCGGGAGGCGAAGATCGCGAGCACGCCGGTATAGGGATTGGAGAGCGCCTGGCCGGGGCCGTAGACGTTGAACAGCCGCAGGCACACGCTTTCGATGCCGTAGGGCGCGCCCATGATGTGGGTGGTGCGCTCCTGCACATATTTGCCCAAGGCATAGATCGAGGCGAGGCTCGGCCGCTTCCACTCGGGCGTCGGCAGCGGGGTGAGCGGATGGCCGGCGATGTCGACCGGGTTCCAGATCTTCTGCCCGTCGCGCACCAGTCCGCGCTCGGCATCCTCGATCAGGTTGCCGGCCATGTCGCGGTACAGCCCCTCGCCATAGATGCTCATCGACGAGGCGGTGACGACCCGCCGCACCGGATGGTCGATCAGTCGCTCGAACAGCACCGCGGTGCCGACGTCGTTGGCCGAGGTATAGCGCTCCACCTCGTACATCGACTGGCCGACGCCGACCTCGGCGGCGAGGTGGACGATGCTGTCGATCCCATCCAGCGCACGCGCGACCGCATCGCCGTCGCGCACGTCGGCGCGGATGAGTTCAGCCTCGGGATCGAGTTCTTCGGGTCGCCCGGCATCGCCGTGAACCTGTTCGAGCAGGGAATCGAGAATACGCACGCGATAGCCGCGGCGGAGCAATTCGGAAGCCACCTGCCGGCCGATGAAGCCCGCGCCTCCGGTGATCAGAACATGTTCGGTCACGCCGTTCCTCTCGCTGAATCGCCGCGCTCGGCAGCGGTGGATGGTGTCGATCAGGTGGTTTCCGGAACACCTTCTTCTTCATCTTGTTCCCGATTCCGGCTTTCGATAACCTATGTTAAACTCTTGATATAACATGGATTAATTCGGAACTTTTCCGGCGCGATCCGGTTGGGAAGCATCTATGTTGATCCTTCCCCGCCCCCTTCCCAGCGCATGAGCGCGCGCATCCATCTCGTCCGCCATTGCGCGCACGCCGATGTCGGGCGAGTGCTGAGCGGCCGGCAGGCAGGTGGTGCGCTCACTGCCGAGGGACGCGCCCAGGCGCATTGGCTGGCGGGCGAGATCGCGCGCGGGGAGCCGATCGCCGCGATCCATTCCAGCCCGCAGCAGCGCGCCCGCGAGACCGCGAAGGAAGTCGCCGACCGGCTCGGCCTGACCGTACGCGTCGTCGCCGCGCTCGACGAGATCGACTTCGGCAAATGGACCGGCCGCAGCTTCGCCGAGCTGGAGGCGGACCAGGCGTGGCAGTCCTGGAACGCGACCCGCTCCACCGCCTGCCCGCCCGGCGGCGAGACCATGGCCACCGCGGTCGGGCGTGCGGTCAAGCATGTCGAGGCGGTCGCTTCCGGCAACCCCAAGGCCGCGGTGCTGTGCGTCAGCCACTGCGACATCATCCGCGGCGTCGTCGCCCATTACCTCGGGCTCGGGCTCGACAACCTGCTGCGCTTCGACGTCGACCCCGGCTCGGTCAGCACGCTCATCGTCGGCCCCTGGGGCGGACGGCTCCACACGCTCAATCGAGGACACGCATGAGGAGAAGCAACATCGCCCGCATCGATTCCGCGAAGGAGGCCCTGCGCGAGCGGATCGAGGCGCTCGCGCCTTGGTTCCAGAACATCGACCTGGACGGCATCCCGACCGCGCCCGATCATTTCCTGGGCGACTATCCGGCGTTCAAGTTCCAGCGCTTCGCCGACGCGCTGCCGGCGGATCTCAGCGGCAAGTCGGTGCTCGACATCGGCTGCAACGCCGGCTTCTACGCGGTCGAGATGAAGCGGCGCGGCGCCGAGCGCGTGCTCGGCATCGACACCGACGAGCGCTATCTCGCCCAGGCGCGGCTGGTGGCGGAGACGCTCGGTTATGACGATATCGAGCTGCGCAACCTCTCGGTCTACGATGTTGCCGCGCTCGGCGAGCGCTTCGACCTCGTGATCTTCATGGGGGTGCTCTATCACCTGAGGCACCCGCTGCTCGCCCTCGACCTGATCCGCGAGCATGTCGCGGGCGACCTCATGCTGTTCCAGACGATGCAACAGGGCTCGCCCGACGTGCTGCAGGTGCCGGAGGACCATCCCTTCCACGTCCCCGGCACGACCCAGCCGCCGAGCTTCTTCGACAACCCCGCCTATCCCAGGATGCACTTCATCGAGCGCGCCTTCGCGCACGACTGGACCAACTGGTGGGCGCCCAACGCCGCATGCAGCCAGGCGATGCTGCGCGCCGCCGGCTTCGCGATCGAGGCCAATCCCGAGCCCGAGGTCTATCTCTGCCGCGTGGCGCCGGTGCCCTACGCCCGATACGGCCCGGCTGCGGTCTATCCAGCACAGGGAGCGGCGGAATGATCGAAGCCGCGATGATCTGGAACGAGCCCAACAACAAGTCGCACTGGGACCCGGAGCTCGATCCCGACTGGGCGATTTACGCCGACACCGTGATCCGCACCGGCGCCGCGATCCGCGAGATCAACCCGGCGGTGACGCGGGTGCTGGGTGGCATGTCGCCGATCGATCCGCACTGGCTGGACCGGATGCGCGGGCACGGCGCGCTCGACGCGGTCGACGTGGTCGCGGTCCATGGCTTCCCGCTCGACTGGAACCTGTGGCCGATCCACGCCTGGCCCGATCGGATCGCCGAGATCGAGGCGGCAGCGCCCGAGAAGCCGGTGTGGGTGACCGAGGTCGGCGTCGGCTCGTTCGGCGCCGAGGAGGTGCAGGTGTTCGGCCTCAAGCGCACCGCCGAGCTGCTGATCGGCCGCGTGCCCAACATCTATTGGTATTCGCTGTTCGACCTGCCGATGGCCTGGGGCGCCGAGACGCGCCACCGCGAGGCGGAGGGGTCGAGCTACTACCGCCATTTCTACATGGGCCTGATCCGCGAGGACGGCACGCCCAAGCCCGCGCTCGACGACTATGCCAAGGTCGCGGGAGAGATGGGCCTGATGCAATGGTTCCACTTCCACGACCCGCGGCTCGACGAGGCGGTCCGGTGGATGAAGCGGCTCGGCACGCGCAAGCTGCGCACCGGCCTCAGCTGGGCCGACAGCTTCCGCCCCGATGCGCTCGACTGGTTCGACCGGCAGATGGAGGCGCTCGCCGATTTCGAGGTGACGCTCACCTTCTGCTTCACCCCCGAGCATCTCGGCGCCGGGCAGCATCACACCAGCCCGCCGCACGACCCTCAGCAGTTCGCCGATTTCTGCGCCTGGATGATCGACCGCTACGCCCCGGCGGTCGCCGACCGGCCGGCCGTCGCCAACGCCTGAAAGGAGGACCGCATGCTCTCCCCCCATCCGCGCGGCATCAACCTCGCGATCGTCGGCGTCGGCAATTGCGCGAGCTCGCTGGTGCAGGGCCTCGAACACTACCGCACCGGCGCCAACGACACCGTCGGCCTGATGCATTGGGAGATCGGCGGCTACCGCCCCGGCGACATCCGCGTCGTCGCGGCCTGGGACGTCGACCGACGCAAGGTCGGCCGCGACGTCGCCAAGGCGATCTTTGCCAAGCCCAACTGCACCGCCGTCTTCGCCGACCGCGTCACGCCGACGGGTACGAAGGTGCGGATGGGCCGCATCCTCGACGGAGTGGCCGAGCATATGGCGGAGTTCCCCGACGACCGCACTTTCCTGCCCGCCGACGAGCCCGAGGCGACGCGCGAGGAGGTGGTCGCGGCGCTGCGCGAGACCGACACCGACGTGCTGGTCAACTATCTGCCGGTGGGTTCGCAGCAGGCGAGCGAGTTCTATGCCGAATGCGCGCTGGAAGCCGGGGTCGCCTTCGTCAACAACATGCCGGTGTTCATCGGCAGCGATCCCGCCTGGGGCGAGCGTTTCCGCCGCGCGGGCGTGCCGGTGATCGGCGACGACATCAAGGCGCAGCTCGGCGCGACCATCGTCCACCGCGTGCTGACCGACCTGTTCCGCAAGCGCGGGGTCAAGCTAGACCGCACCTACCAGCTCAACACGGGCGGCAACACCGACTTCCTCAACATGCTGGAGAGGAAGCGCCTCGCCTCCAAGAAGACCTCGAAGACCGAGGCGGTGCAGTCGGTCGCCGCCGAGCGCATCGCCGACGAGAACATCCACATCGGCCCCAGCGACTATGTCGCCTGGCAGAACGACAACAAGGTCTGCTTCCTGAGGATGGAGGGCCAGCTGTTCGGCGGCGTGCCGATGAACCTGGAGCTGCGCCTGTCGGTCGAGGACAGCCCCAACAGCGCCGGCGTCGCGATCGACATGATCCGCTGCGCCAAGCTCGCCCGCGACCGTGGCCTCGCCGGCCCGATCGAGCCGGCCGCCGCCTTCTTCTGCAAGCACCCGCCCCGGCAGATGCCCGACGACGAGGCCTTCGCCGCGCTCGAAGCCTTCATCGCGGATTGAGCGGCGATGCTACGGCTCGAGCCCCTCGGCGCGCTTGCGCGTGTCCAGCGCGTCGAGCACCTCGACCGGCTCCACGTCGCGCTTGATCTCCTCGAGCTCGGCGTCGTCGACGGGAATGCCGACCCGCTCGGCGATGCGCTCGATCAGCCCCGCGAGCCGTGTCAGCTCGTGCTCCGCCAGCAGGTTGATGTGGAGATCGAGGTTCGCGCGGCGGTCTGCCTCCGTGGCCATGCGATTCTGGCTGATCAGCACGAAGGTCGAAAGGAAGATCGCTTCGACCGACGCTTCCATCGCCAGCACGACGAAGCTGGGGTCGAAGCGCGGCACCCCCGGAATCCAGCCGAGATTGATCGCGATCCAAGCCCCGTAGAGGATCAGATGAATCGCCACGAACGTCATCGATCCGGTAAACCGCGTGATCCGGTCGGCCAGCTGCTGGCTGAATGGGGCCGAGCTCGCCTCGGCACGCTGTCGCTCGGTCAGGCGAGCGATGTTGTCGCGCAGCGTCGCGGTCATCTCGGGCATGGCCGGATCGGGCATTGCGATTATCTCCGGGAGGCCAATCGCCGGAAAGCGCTTTGGTTGCAGTGGAGCGCCGCCTGATGCGCGCCGCCGTGCTCGCCGCTCCCGGCGAAATCCGCATCGAGGAGGCCGCCGTTCCCGAGCCCGGCCCGGGCGAGGTCCGCATCCGGCTGGAGGGCTGCGGCGTCTGTGCCTCCAACCTCGAGCCCTGGGCGGGCCTGCCGTGGATGACCTATCCCGGCGATCCGGGCGGTCTCGGCCACGAAGGCTGGGGCACGGTCGACGCGGTTGGGCCAGGCGTGGAAGGATTGGCGCCCGGCGACCGCGTCGCCGCCGTCTCCTTCCGAAGCTTCGCCGACTATGACCTCGCCGACGCCGGCA
This sequence comes from Sphingomonas sp. SRI_018, assembly GCF_057586275.1. Lineage (NCBI taxonomy): Bacteria > Pseudomonadati > Pseudomonadota > Alphaproteobacteria > Sphingomonadales > Sphingomonadaceae > Sphingomonas > Sphingomonas sp. SRI_018. Next base: position 141,749 of record NZ_JBYCZO010000003.1, read on the forward strand.
TGGTCGTGAAGCTCCCGCCCGGCCTCGCCGGCAAGCCATTCCCCGGCGAGCCGATCGCCTGTGCGTTCAACGTCTTCCGCCGCAGCGACATCCGTGCGGGGCAGAGCGTGGCGATCGTCGGAATCGGCTTCCTCGGCGCGATCCTCACCCGCCTCGCCAGCGCGGCCGGCGCGCGCGTGATCACGATCTCGCGCCGCCCGGAATCGCTCGAACTCGCCCGCCGATACGGCGCCGCGGAAACCATCGCGATGGACGATCATTGGAGGATCATCGACGCGGTGAAGGCGCTGACCGGCGATCGTCTGTGCGACCGCGTGATCGAGGCGGTCGGCAAGCAATGGCCTCTCGACCTCGCCGGCGAGCTGGTCGCGTTCGGCGGAAAGCTGATCGTCGCCGGCTATCACCAGGACGGACCGCGCCAGGTGAACATGCAGATGTGGAACTGGAAGGGCATCGACGTGATCAACGCCCATGAGCGCGATCCCGACGTGCAGATGCAGGGCATGCGCGAGGCGGTCGAGGCGGTGGCGAGCCGCCGGCTCGATCCCGCGCCGCTCTACACCCATCGCTATCCGCTCGAACGGCTCGGCGAGGCACTCGACGCGACCCGCGACAAACCCGAGGGCTTCGTCAAGGCGCTGGTGATGATCGCATGACGCCGCGCATCGGATTCCTCGGCACCGGCTGGATCGGTCGGCACCGGATGGCGGCGATGCTCGCCACCGGCGCGGTCGAGGCGGCGGCGGTGTGCGACCCGTCGCCCGAATGCACCGCCGAGGCGCTGAAGCTTGCGCCGGGTGCGCGGCAGGCCGGCTCGCTGGGCGAGATGCTGGCGCTGGGCCTCGACGGCGTAGTGATCGCAACGCCGAGCGCGCTCCATGCCGAGCAGGCGGTGGCGGCGCTGGACGCGGGCGCGGCGGTGTTCTGCCAGAAGCCGCTCGGCCGCACCGCCGCCGAGGCGCAGCGCGTCGTCGAGGCCGCGCGCGCCGCCGACCGGCTGCTCGGCGTCGACCTCTCCTACCGCCACACCGCCGCGATGCAGGCGATCGCGCCGCTGGTGCAGCGCGGCGAGCTCGGCCGGCTGTTCGCGATCGACCTCACCTTCCACAACGCCTACGGCCCGGACAAACCATGGTTCTACGACCGCGCGCTCTCGGGCGGCGGGTGCGTGATCGACCTCGGCGTCCACCTCGTCGACCTCGCGCTGTGGACGCTCGGCTTCCCGCCCGTCACCGCGGTCGAGGCGGACCTGCGCAAGGGCGGAGCACCGGCCGGCGCGGACGAGGTGGAGGATTTCGCCGTCGCCAGCTTCCTGGCCGGCGAGGTGTCGGTGCGGCTCGCCTGCTCCTGGCGCCTCCATGCCGGCCGCGATGCGGTGATCGAGGCGGCCTTCTACGGCACCGGGGGCGGCGCGGCGCTGTGCAACGTCGGCGGCTCCTTCTACGACTTCATCGCCGATCGCTTCGCCGGGACCGACACCGAACGCCTCGCCGACCCGCCCGACGACTGGGGTGCCCGTTCCGCCGCCGCCTGGGCGATCCAACTTGCGGCCTCGCCCCGCTTCGACCCCGCCGCCGAGCGGTTCATCGCCTCAGCCGAGGTGCTCGACCGCATCTACACCGCGGGCCTGATCGAGGAAGCGCGGGCGGCATGAGGATCGGCGTGCTGACCTTCCACCGCTGCATCAACTACGGCTCCTATTGGCAGGCGCGCTGCTTGGTCGATGGCCTCCGCACGCGCGGGCACGACGCGGTGCTGCTCGACCACGACAGCCGCAGCGTCCGCCAGGCCGAATGGCGCTGCGCCTTCCAGCCGCAGCTCCCGCGCCGCACCGAGCGCCGCGACCTCGGCCGCTACGGCGAGAAGGCCCGCCGCTTCCTCCGCGCCTTCGAGCGGCTGCCGCGCTCGCACTGCTTCCCGCTCGAGATGCCCGCGCTGGCCGGCGACTATGATCTGGTGCTGGTCGGCAGCGACGAGGTGTGGAACTTCCGCCACCCCTGGTATTCGGCCAAGCCGATCTTCTTCGGCGAGGGCCTGCGCGCCGGCCGCCTCGCCGCCTATGCCGCCAGCTTCGGCAACCATGATGCGAACGACGGCATCGACGCGAGCTGGACCGAGCGTCTTGGCGCCTTCGACGCGATCTCGGTGCGCGACGACAACAGCCGCGCACTGCTGGCCGGCGCACTCGGCGAGGCGCCGGAGGTGGTGCTCGACCCGTGCCTCCAATTTCCCCCGCCTTCCGCCGACGAGCCGCCGCGGCGTGAGGTCGCCGTCTATGGCCACAGTTTCCCCGCCTGGTTCGCGGGCACCGTCCGCGTCTGGGCGGAGAAGGCCGGGCACCGCCTTATCAGCATCGGCTACCGCAACGACTGGGCTGACGAGCAGCGGATCGAGGCCGATCCCGACGATTTCCGCCGCCTGATCGCCGCGTCGGCGGCGGTGGTGACCAATTTCTTCCACGGCTGCGTGTTCGCGCTGGTCAACGCCAAGCCCTTCGCCTGCGTCGCCTCCGACTATCGCTCGATCAAACTCGGCGATCTGACCCGTCGCGTCGGCGCCGAGCACCGTCTGATCGACACCGGCACCGCTCCCGCCGTCGTCGGCGATCTCCTCGCCACGCCGCTCGCCGCGAACACAGCCGATCGTATCCGCGAGGCACGGCAGCGTTCCAACCACTTCCTCGACCTTGCGCTGGGGGAGGTGTGACCGCCGCCATCAGCCGCCGCGACGTCGTCGCGTCGGGGCTGTGCATCGGCTGCGGAAGTTGCGCGTCGGACAAAGCGGAGATGGGATGGGACCGCTATGGCCAACTCGAGCCCCGCGCTCCGTCAGCGGTGATGCGATCGCCGAGCGAACGACTGGCGCAAACCTGCCCCTTCTCCCCCACCGCCCGCAACGAGGACGCGATCGCCACCAACCGTTTCCCCACAGCTCCCATCCACGACCCGGCGATCGGCCGGTTCGAGGCGGCCTATGTCGGCCACGCCGACGAGGGCGACTTCCGCAGGAACGGCAGCTCGGGAGGTATGGTGAGCTGGGTCGCCGCCGAACTGCTGCGGCGGGGCGAGGTCGACGGCGTCGCCCATGTCGTTGCGACCGATCCCGAAGCCGACGGCCGCCTGTTCCGCTACCGCATATCACGCACCGAGCAGGCAGTCCGCGAGGGCGCCAAGTCGCGCTATTATCCGATCGAGCTCTCCGACGTGCTGCGCGAGATCCGCGAGGTGCCAGGCCGCTATGCCGTCGTCGGCATCCCGTGCTTCATCAAGGCGGTCCACCTCCAGCGCGCCGCAGATCCCGTCTTCGCCGATCGCATCACCACGACACTCGGCCTGTTCTGCGGCCACATGAAGAGCGCGCACATGGTCGAGAGCTTCGCCCGGCAGATGGGCGTCGATCCGGCGGAGGTCGCCGGCATCGATTATCGCCGCAAATGGCCTGAGCGCCCGGCGAACTGGTACAACGCCGAGCTGACGCTCCGCGACGGCCGCACCGTCAACCGCGACTGGTGGCACCTGGCCGAAGGCGACTGGGGCGCCGGCTTCTTCCAGAACTCCGCCTGTAATTTCTGCGACGACGTGACGGCGGAGACCGCCGACATTGCCTTCGGCGACGCCTGGGTCGAGCCCTATTCATCTGACGGGCGCGGTACCAACGTCGTAGTGGTCCGCACGCCAAAGCTGCGCAGGATGATCGAGCAGGGCCGCGCCGCCGGCCGGCTGCGGCTCGAACCGGTCGACGCCGCCTTCGTGATCGCGACCCAGGATGCCGGCCTCAGGCACCGGCGCGAGGGCCTTGCCTATCGCCTGACCTGGCACCGCACCGGCCTCGTCCCGCGCAAACGTGTCGCACCGTCCAAGAGCCGCCTCCCGCTCCGCCGCAGGCTCGTCTATCGGATGCGCGCCGCGATCAGCCGCTGGAGCCGTCGCCTGTTCGCCCTGTCCAGGCGCACGGGCTGGTTCGCGGGCTATCGGCTCTGGGCCAAGGCGAGCCTCGCCCTTTACCAGGCGCTGACCTATCGCCGCGGCCGCCTCGGCAAGTTCCTCGCGATCCTGCCGGACCGGCCGCGCCAGCACGCGGCACAGAGCGTGGCGGCGCAGCGGCCTGTTGCCAAATTGCGTCTTGACGCGAACGCCGACCAAGCAGATGACAGCCACGATATGTAACCGGTTTCAAGGCCGGACATCAAAGGGGAGAGACCATGATCGGATTTCGGTGCAACGGCGGCGCGGCGCGCGGGGGACTGACGCGGTTCGCGGCGGCGCTGCTGGTCGGCAGCGCGCTTTCGGCGGTCTCAGCCGTTCCCGTGCACGCCCAGGTCAACAACGCTTCGCTGCGCGGCCGCATCACCGGCGCCGCCGAGGGCGCCGCCCCGACCCAGGTCGTCGCGATCGAAGTCGCCACAGGCTTCCGCCGCACCGCGGTGGTGACGCCCGACGGCGGCTACAACTTCCCGTCGCTCCGCCCCGGCCGCTATCGGCTGGAGGTGGTGACGCCGAGCGGCAACCGCTCCACCGACGAGTTCACGCTCGCGGTCGGGCAGAGTGCCAGCTTCGACTTCGACCTGGCGCCTGCCCCGGCCCCAGAGACGACCGAACGGCCCGAAACCCCGGCCGGCGCGAACGACATCATCGTCACCGGCAACCGTATCCGCAGCATGGAGGGCGGCGAAGTCGGCGTGACCATCACCCAGCGCCTCATCGACCAGCTGCCCCAGATCAACCGCAACTTCCTCGCCTTCGCCGATCTCGCGCCGGGCGTGCAGTTCATCACCGACGCCGGCGGCAACTCGCGCGTCCAGGGCGGCGCGCAGGGCAGCAACTCGGTCAACGTGTTCATCGACGGCGTCGGGCAGAAGGACTATGTCCTCAAGAACGGCGTCACCGGCCAGGACACCAGCTCGGGCAATCCCTTCCCCCAGCTCGCCATCGGCGAGTACCGGGTGATCAGCTCCAACTACAAGGCCGAGTTCGACCAGGTCAGTTCGGTCGCGATCACCGCCGCCACCAAATCGGGCACCAACGAGTTCCACGGCGAAGGCTTCATCGACTTCACCAACCAGGATCTGCGCGATTACCGCCCGATCGAGCTGTTCGGCGCCAATCCCGCCAAGGTGAAGAGCAAGGACATGCAGTTCGGCGGTGCGCTGGGCGGTCCGATCGTCAAGGACGTCGCGCATTTCTTCGTGACCTATGAAGGCAAGCGCCGCGTAGAGCCGCGCGACGTGTCGCCCGGCATGTCGCTGCCGGTGTCCTTCTTCCCGGAGGAGTATCGCGGCTATTTCGGCTCCTACAACAAGGAGTTCAACGAGGATCTCTATTTCGGCAAGATCGACGTCGAGCCGACGAGCAACGACCTGCTCGAATTCTCGCTCAAATACCGCAACGAGGACGACGAGCAGTTCAACAGCGGCCTCAACGCCTATGACACGCGCAGCATCACCAAGGTCAAGGAATGGCGCGGCCTCGCCCGCTGGCAGCACACGGCGGACACCTGGATCAACGATTTCAAGGTCGCCTATGAGAACGTGACGTGGAATCCGCGACCCGCTCAGGACGGCATCGTCACGCTCTTCAACGCGCGCGTTCCGGACCCGGCGAACGGCTCGATCGTACGAACCGGCGAGATCCTGCGCTTCGGCGGCGGCAACAACTTCCAGGACAAGGGTCAGAAGGGCTGGCAGGTCTCCGACGACTTCACCTACACCGGCCTTCAGGGGCATACGTTCAAGGTCGGCGTCAAGGCGAAGTGGGTGACGCTCAACACCTTCGAGCAGAGCGGGCTCAACCCGCTCTATTACTACAACGTCACCTACGACCCGAACGGCGGCACCGCCTTCAATGACCAGGTCCCCTACCGCCTGCAGTTCTCCGCGCCGGTCGGCGACGGCGATCCGCATATCCGGTCGAAGAACTTCCAGCTCGGCCTCTACATCCAGGACGACTGGGACGTCACCGACCGGCTGACGCTCAACCTCGGCCTGCGCTGGGATTACGAGCGCACGCCCGCCTACCTCAATTACGTCACCGACCCGGCGATCGCCGCGCTGGTCACCGGCGTCACCACCGGTGCGGACGGCCAGCCGCTCTATCCGAACCTGTTGAACACCAACTACGACATCCGCGACTATATCTCGACCGGCAGCGAGCGGAAGGCGTTCAAGGGGGCGTGGCAGCCGCGCCTCGGCTTCACCTATGAGCTCGACGATGCCGGCCGCTTCGCCATCTTCGGCGGCTACGGCCGGTCCTACGACCGCACCCAGTTCGACTTCATCCAGCAGGAGCTGGCGCAGGGCCTGTACGCCACCCGCACCTTCAACTTCAACACGGGCGATCCCGACAACACCTGCTCGCCGAGCCCCAGCCCGACCTGCCTGCCATGGAACCCCGTCTACCTGACCGCGGAGGGCCGCGCGCAGCTGCTCGCCGGCGTTCCCGGCGGCGGCGCCCGCGAGCTGCGCTTCATCAACAACGACCTCAAGATGCCCTATTCGGACCAGTTCAGCCTGGGCATCCGCGGCCGCTTCAACCTGCTCGACCTCGAGACCGGCTACAGCCATGTCTCGAGCAAGGACGGCTTCGTCTATCTGCTCGGCAACCGGCGGCCGGACGGCACCTTCTTCCCGGCAAGCGGATCGCCCGAATCGCCGTTCGGCTTCGCGCCGCCGGGCTACGGCTCGATCATCATCGGCACCAACGGCCTCGAGACGCGCGCCGACAGCGCCTATCTCAAGCTGACCAAGCGCTACACGCGCGAGTCGCCGTGGAGCCTGGACGCGACCTACACCTATACCAAGGCGGAGGAGAACCGCGAGTTCGGCCAGCTGTTCAGCCTCGATTACCCGAGCATGGACGACTATCCGTTCACCGCCTCGTCGGGCGTGCGCAAGCATCGCATCGTCGTCGCGGGTACTGCGGACCTGCCGTTCGATATGACCTTCGCGGCCAAGTTCCAGATCGCCTCGCCGATGGTCCTCAAGACCTTCGTCGATACCGTCGGCACGCCGCCGCAGCGCGACGTCGTCGCTACCGAGGTCGACGGCAACGGCGACCGCTGGGGCTATCGTCAGCTGGACGTGTCGCTGACCAAATACGTTCCGCTGGGCTTCATCACCGACCAGACCCGGCTGCGGTTCCGCGTCGACGTCATCAACCTGCTGAACGACCGCAACTACAACCGATTCGACGCGCTTACCGGCACGCGCCTGCAGAATCTGCCCGGTCGCGCGTTCGATGCCAACGATTACAGCACCGATGGTCCGCCGCGCACCATCAAGGTCTCGGCAGGTTTCAGCTTCTGATTATATAAGCCCTTACGGCGCGCAGCTCCCTTACGGGGGCTGCGGTGCCGTAGCGTCCGACAGTTCATTAGGAAGCTATCGTTCCCGGTTCGTCCCGAATCCGGGTAAGCGCTGGACTTTCTTTATGGTTTCCATTATATACCGCTCGTTATGGAAACCATCACCGCTGACCGGCCCGCGACGCCGCAGAGCACGCCGCACAAAGGCCGTCCTCGCGAATTCTGCGTCGATGAGGCCCTGGCCGCCGCGCTCCGCGTGTTCTGGAGCAAGGGCTATGAGGGTGCTTCGCTCACCGATCTGACCGAGGCGATGGGCATCACCCGCCCCAGCCTCTACGCCGCCTTTGGTAACAAGGAATCGCTGTTCCGCAAGGCCCTCGATCTCTACGAGTGCGAGAAGATGGCCTATGTCGGCCAGTCGCTTGAGAAGCCGACCGCGCGCGAGGTCGCCGAATCGATGCTGCGCGGAAGCCTGGAGAACCAGACCAGCAGCTGTGAGCCGCGCGGCTGCCTGGGCGTGATCAGCTCGGTGGCCTGCGGCGCCGAAGCCGAATCGATCCGCCACGAGGTGCTGGAGCGCGGCAACATCGCCAAGCTGGCGCTGGTCGAGCGCATGAAACGCGCCCGGGAGGAAGGCGACCTTCCCGCCCACATCGACCCGGCCGGCATCACCAGCCATCTCTATGCGATCATGCAGGGCATGGCGGTGCAAGCCGGCGCCGGCGCCACCCGCGCCGAACTCGAGAAGCTCGTCGAGACCAGCATGGCGATGTGGCCGTGCAACGATCCTCCGCCGACAGCGACGTAATATCTCCAGCCCACCATTCCCTCCCTCCGTCACCTCGGCCTTGGGCCGGGGTCCACAGTGCGCTGACGTTGTAGCCGCTCCTGCTTCAACGGTGCAGCAAGCTCCTCTTCTTCAGTGTTCGCGGATGAGTGGACCCCGGCCCAAGGCCGGGGTGACGGAGGGGAAAAAACCTCACCTTCACCCCACCCCTCGACAAAATTTATCGACCGGTATAAAAAGCGGTTGACGCAGCGCAGCGGGATTTCTATACTGCACAGTATAGAAGGTGGAGCTGTCCCTTCGGGCCGGCCCCTCCTGATAGGGGAACGCCCCGACAAAGGGACAAGCGATGCGCTACTGCCATATTCTCGCGGTTCGCGCCGGACCCTGACGGACCCGACGCAATCGCTCGTCAGGTATTGATTTAGTCGGCTGACCGGCAGGCTTCGAGCCTGTCTGCGCAGGGGGAAGCTGCGCCTCTCGCCGCACAGATTCGCATGGGCAACTGACGCCGCCGGCCTCGCCGCGGCGATGGGGAGGCGTTTGCGCGCCTCGAACAAGGACAAGGGAGACATGAGCATGGCCTATGTCGCTTTCGCCGAAACCGGCGGCACCGATTTCGTCACCACCGTCCGTGACCGGACCTCCCCCAAGCCGGTCGACCGCAGCGCGGGCTTTTCCGCGCTCGAATGGTCGGTGGTGGCGTTAGCCGAGCGTGACAGTCTGTCGACGCTGCGCACCCCAGGGCGCGTCGCGGCGGCGCTCGGCACTTTATTCGGCGAGCGGCCCAACCCGCAGCTCGCCGATCCCCGCCTCGAGGCGCTGCGCCGCATGGCGGTGCTGAGCTGGCATTATGGCTACACCGTGCCCGGCGAGGACGTCCGGGACTTCGTCGCCGCCGGCTTCACCCTCGATCACTACGAACTGCTGGTCGACAGCATCAGCGTCGCGCGCGCCGCGCGCAACCGAAGGGCTCACCGATGAACATGGTTTCCCCGATCAACACCACCGAGGGCGAGCCGCTGCCGGCGCGCCGCATCGCCGACCGGCCGCTGTGGCAGCGGCTCGCGATCATCGCGCTCCCCGTCGCCGTGGTCGGCGCCGGCGTGGCCTATTTCGAACAGAGCCCGCCCGCCGCGGCGGCGCCGCCCCCGCCCACCGTTACCGTCGCCACGCCGCTGGCGCGCGACGTCAACGAGTGGGACGACTATGTCGGCCGCTTCGAGGCGAGCCGCAGCGTCGAGGTGCGTCCGCGCGTCTCCGGCCAGGTCACCGCGGTGCACTTCACCGACGGCGCGATCGTCCGCCAGGGGCAGCTGCTCTTCACCATCGACCCGCGCCCGTTCGCGGCGGCGCTCGCCGAGGCGCGCGCCGGCGTCGCCAGCGCGTCGAGCGACCTCGCGCTCGCCGAGGCCGACCTCGCCCGCGCCAACCGGCTGCTCGCCGACGACGCGGTGTCGAAGAGCGACATCGACCGCCTCAATGCCCGCGTCCGCGCCGCCCGCGCCGCGCTGGCCGGGGCGCAGGCCCGGGTGCGCAGCCGCGCGCTCGACCTGGAGTTCACCCAGGTCCGCGCGCCGATCACCGGCCGCATCTCCGACCGCCGCATCGATCCGGGCAACCTCGTCTCGGCGAGCGACGGCGGCGGCACGATGCTGACCACGATCAACGCGCTCGACCCGATCTACTTCGCCTTCGACAGCTCGGAAGCCCTGTACCTCAAGGCGCAGCGCGACCGGCAGGCCGACCGCAAGGCCGCGCAGGAAGTGCAGGTCCGGCTGCAGGACGAGCCGACCTATCGCTGGAACGGCCGTGTCGACTTCACCGACAATGCGATCAATTCGCACTCCGGCACGGTCCGCGTGCGCGCGGTGATCGACAATCCCGACTATTTCCTGACGCCCGGCATGTTCGGCAACATGCGCCTGGCGCAGGGCGGGACGACGCGCGCGCTGCTGATCCCGGATTCGGCGGTGCGCACCGATCAGGCGCGCAAGGTCGTGTTCGTCGTCGGCAAGGACGGCACCGTCGCCGCCAAGCCGGTCGAGCCCGGCCCTGTCGTCGCCGGGCTGCGCGTGATCCGCTCCGGCCTCACCCCCAATGACCAGGTGATCCTGCAGGGCATCCAGTTCGCCCAGCCCGGCGCGAAGGTCACGGTGAAGCCGACCACGATCAAGCCGCAGCCGGCGCCCGCCGGCGCCGACGCCGCGGTCGAGCAGCCCGCCGCCTCGCAGGCGACGCTCGCGGGGTAGCGGCACGGGATAGCGGACGGCCGGGCCCACCCACCAGGCCGTCCGCGGCGAGCGCAGTCGGGACGGCGCCCTACGTCCGCCTCGACTGCGCTCGGAACGCCGTCCCGCCCGCGCCCAATTACGCCCCTTTCCGGCCCGCGACGGGCCGAGGAGACCCGACATGCGTCTCAGTCATTTCTTCATCCGCCGGCCGATCTTCGCAGGCGTGATCGCGATCATCATCACGATCATCGGCGCCTTCGCCTATTTCGGCCTGCCGATCTCGCAGTTCCCCAACGTCGTCCCCCCGACGGTGACGGTCACCACCAACTATCCCGGCGCCTCGGCCGAGACCGTCGCCGACACCGTCGCTGCGCCGATCGAGCAGCAGATCAACGGCGTCGACAACATGCTCTACCAGTCGTCGCAGTCGACCGGCGACGGGCGGCTGACGATCACCGTCACCTTCAAGCTCGGCACCAACCTCGATACCGCGCAGGTGCTGGTGCAGAACCGCGTCGCGCTCGCCGAGCCGAGCCTGCCGGAGGAGGTGCGCCGCCAGGGCGTCGTGGTCCGCAAGACCTCGCCGTCGTGGCTGATGGCGATCAACGTGCTGTCGCCCGACGGCTCGCTCGACCGCAGCTACGTCTCCAACTACGCGCTGACCCAGCTCAAGGACCGGCTGACCCGCGTCGACGGCATCGGCGACGTCCAGGTGTTCGGCGCGCGCGACTTCGCGATGCGCGTGTGGATCGATCCCGGCCGCGCGGCCGAGCTGAACCTCACCGGCGGCGACATCGTCTCGGCGCTCAGGGCACAGAACGTGCAGGTCGCCGCCGGCGTGGTCGGCCAGCCGCCGTTCGACACCGGCGCCGCGCAGCAGCTCAACGTCGAGACGCAGGGCCGCTTCAAGACCGCGGACGAGTTCGCCAACATCATCATCCGCACCGATCCCACCGGCGCGATCACCCGCCTGCGCGACGTCGCGCGTGTCGAGCTCGGCGCCGAGGATTACGGCGTCAACGCCTATCTCTCGGGCCAGGACTCGATCATCATGGGCGTCACCCAGCGGCCGGGCACCAACGCGCTCGCCGCCGCCGAGGGGGTGAAGGCCCAGCTCAAGGAAGCCGCCAAGAGCTTCCCGAAGGGCCTCGAATACCGCATCATCTGGAACCCGACCGAGTTCATCAGCGAATCGATGCACGCGGTGCAGGAGACGCTGCTGGAGGCGATGATCCTCGTCGTCATCGTCATCATCGTCTTCCTCCAGAGCTGGCGCGCCGCGGTCATCCCGATCGTCGCCATCCCCGTGTCGCTGATCGGCACCTTCGCGATGCTGGCCGGGCTCGGCTATTCGCTCAACACGCTGTCGATGTTCGGCCTGGTGCTGGCGATCGGCATCGTCGTCGACGACGCCATCGTCGTCGTCGAGAACGTCGAGCGTAATCTGGAACACGGCCTCTCCCCGCGCGAAGCCGCACACAAGTCGATGGACGAGGTGTCGGCGGCGCTGGTCGCGATCGTGCTGGTGCTCTGCGCCGTGTTCGTGCCGACCACCTTCCTCACCGGCATCACCGGCGAGTTCTACCGCCAGTTCGCGGTGACGATCGCCACCGCCACCGTGATCTCGCTGATCCTGTCGCTCACTCTGTCGCCCGCGCTCGCCGCCCTGCTGCTGCGCCCGCGCGCGACCGAGGCGCCGGCGTCCGGCTGGCGGCGCTATGCCTGGCTGGCGGGCGACCGCTTCAACCAGGGCTTCGATCGCCTGAGCAACTGGTACTCGCGCCTCACCCACCGCATCACCAGCGCGCCCAAGTCGGCGCTCGCCACCTATGCCGCGCTGATCCTCGCCACCGGCGCGATCTTCTGGGCGACCCCTGCCGGCTTCGTCCCCGCGCAGGACCAGGGCTATGCCCTCGCCGCGATCCAGCTGCCGCCCGGCAGCTCGATCCAGCAGACCGACGCGGTGCTGAAGAAGGTGGTGAGCAAGCTGCTCAAGGTGCCCGGCACCGAGGCGGCGGTGATGTTCGCCGGCTTCGACGGCGCCTCGCAGACGCAGGCGTCGAACGCGGGCGCGGCCTATATCACCTTCAAGCCGTTCTCGGAACGCGCCGGCACCGACCGGACCGAGCGCAACATCGAGAACGACATGCGCGCGGCGCTCGCCGACGTGAACGACGCGTTCGTGTTCGTGATCCCGCCGCCCGTCATCCAGGGCATCGGCAACGGCGGCGGCTATCGCATGATCGTGCAGGACCGCAGCGACGCCGGCTACCAGGCGCTGGAGCAGGCCGCCGGCCAGCTCATCGGCCAGGCGCACCAGCAGCGCGAGCTCGCCAACGTGTTCACGCTGTTCAACACCGCCACGCCGCGCGTCTATGCCGACATCGACCGTGCCAAGGCCGACATGCTGGGCGTGCCGCCGAGCCGCGTGTTCGAGGCGCTCCAGGTCTACCTGGGCTCCGCGTACATCAACGACTTCAACCTGCTCGGCCGCACCTTCCGCGTGACCGCGCAGGCGGAGGCCGCCGCGCGCGACGACCCGTCGGACATCGCCCAGCTCAAGACCCGCTCCAACACCGGCGAGATGGTGCCGGTCGGCGCGGTCGCGACCTTCGTCGACAAGACCGGCCCCTATCGCGTCACCCGCTACAACCTCTTCCCGGCGGTCGAGGTCGACGGCGAGACCGCCCCCGGCTATTCGACCGGCCAGGCGATCGCGGTGATGGAGCGGCTCGCGACCGGGCTCCCGAGCGGCTTCACCACCGAGTGGACCGACATCGCCTTCCAGCAGAAGGCGGCCGGCAACATCGCCGCGCTGATCTTCGCGCTGTCGGTGGTGTTCGTCTTCCTGGTGCTCGCTGCGCAGTTCGAGAGCCTGATGCTGCCGCTCGCGATCATCCTGATCGTGCCGATGACGCTGCTCGCCGCGATGGCGGGCGTGAACCTGAGGGGCATGGACAACAACATCCTGACCCAGATCGGCCTGATCGTGCTGATCGCGCTCGCCGCCAAGAACGCGATCCTGATCGTCGAGTTCGCCAAGCAGGCCGAGGAGCGCGGCGCGACCGTGGTCGAAGCGGCGGTGGAGGCGGCCCGCACGCGCCTGCGCCCGATCCTGATGACCAGCTTCGCGTTCATCCTGGGCGTCGTGCCGCTGGTCTGGGCCTCGGGCCCCGGCTACGAGCTGCGCCAGGCGCTCGGCACCGCGGTGTTCTACGGCATGGTCGGCGTCACCGTGTTCGGCCTGATCTACACCCCCACCTTCTACGTCGTCTGCCGCACGATCGGCGACCGTATCGCGCGTGCTCGCAAGCGCGGCGGCGACACGGCCGGTGCGGAACTCCAGCCGGCGGAATGAACCAGCAGTCGCCCTCACCCTTCCGGCGCCTTCGGCGCCTCCCTCCCTCTCCCGCTGGGAGAGGGAAGGGGCCCGCCGCCGTAGGCGGTGGGAAGGGTGAGGGTGATCGAGAAAGCAGGATGCAAACCATGCGTATCTTCCTCGCAACAGCCTCGGCACTCGCGCTCGCCGCCTGCGCCGTCGGCCCGAACTACAAGGCCCCCACCCCGCCGCAGACCGCCTCGGGCAAGTTCGTCTCGACGAACACGCCCGCGGTCACCACCGCGCCCGTCGAGGGCAAGTGGTGGCGCCTCTACGACGATCCCGTCCTCGACGGCCTGGTCGCCGACGCGCTCGCCGCCAACACCGACCTGCGCGTCGCGGTCGCCCGCCTCGCCCGCGCCCGCGCGTCGCTGCGCGAGGTGCGCACCGATCGGCTGCCCGAGGTCGGCGTCAGCGCCAATCCCACCTACCGCCGCCTGCCCGAGATCCAGACCGGGCCGGGAGTGAAGCGCGAGGACTGGCTGCTCGACGGCGGGCTCGACGTCTCCTACGAAGTCGACCTGTTCGGCCGCATCACCCGCGACGTCGAGGCGGCGCGGGGCGACGTCGCCGCCGCCCAGGCCGATGCCGATGCGGTGCGCGTCTCGGTCGTCGCCGAGACCGCGCGCGCCTATGCCGACGCCGCCAGCGCCGCCGAGCGGCTCGCGGTCGCCGAGCGCATCGTCAGCCTGCTCGACCGTTCGCTGAAGCTCACCGACCGCCGCGCCCAGGTCGGCCTCACCACCCGGCTCGACACCGCGCGCATCGCGGCGCTGCGCAACCAGCGCCAGGCCGAGGTGCCCTCGATCGCCGCCGAGCGCGACGCCGCGCTGTTCCGCCTGGCGACGCTCACCGGCCGCGCGCCGGCGGACCTCCCCGACGTGGCCAAGGCGCGGACCGCGACGCTCCGCCTCGACAAGCCGATCCCGGTCGGCGACGGCGCCGCCCTCCTCGCCCGGCGCCCGGACGTGCGCGCCGCCGAGCGCCGCCTCGCCGCCGCCACCGCACGCATCGGGGTCGCCACCGCCGACCTCTATCCCCGCATCAGCCTCGGCGCCTCGATCGGCTCGACCGGCACCGATATCGGCGACATCTTCGGCGCCGGCCCCCTTCGCTGGCTTCTCGGCCCGCTGATCAGCTGGTCGTTCACCGACCAGGCCCGCGCCCGCGCCCGCATCGCCGGAGCGGAGGCCGACACCCAGGCCGCGCTCGCGACCTTCGACGGCACCGTGCTGCGCTCGCTCGAGGAGACCGAGACCGCGCTCACCGGCTATGCGCACATGCTCGACCGCCGCACCGCCCTCCAGGCGGCGCGCAACGAGGCCGAGATCGCGGTCCGCATCACCCGCGCCCAGCAGCGCGAGGGTCAGATCGACAGCCTTGCCCTGCTCGACTCCGAGCGCACCTTCGCCGAGGCCGAGGCCGAGCTCGCCCTGATCGATGCCCAGATCGCCGACGCGCAGATCACGCTGTTCAAGGCGCTCGGCGGCGGCTGGGAGGATGCGCCGCCGGTCAAGGCGTAGGAATTGGTTCACGCAAAGGCGCGAAGAGAAGAAGTTTGTTCACGCGGAGACGCGGAGGACGCAGAGATGTCTCGCCTGTAGTCCCCGTCTCGCGTCAGCGAGACCTTTCAGCCTGCGGCAAGCACCAAGCCTGAAGGCCGCTGGCGCGGCTGAGCGTGCGGCCAGCGACGTATCTCCGCGTCCTCCGCGTCTCCGCGTGAACCAATTCACTTCTTCTTCCCTTCGCGCCTTTGCGTGAACAAGCTCCTCCTTCCGAACCTTCCCCCTCTCCATGCGTATACGGGCTAGCACCGCTCAGCCCGCGAGCCCGCATGTCAAAACAGCTTTCCTACATTGAACCTATTTGGTTATTATCCGCGACTCGAAGGAGGCGCATATGGATATCGACCAACTGATCGACGACGTCATCGCCCGGGAGGGCGGTTATTCCGACCACCCCGCCGACCGCGGCGGCCCGACTCGCTGGGGCATTACCCAGGCGACCGCACGGCAGCACGGCTACACCGGCGACATGCGGAGCTTCCCGCGCGAGCAGGCCGCGGCGATCTACCGCCGCACCTACTGGACCCAGCCGGGCTACGATCGCGTCGCGGATCATGCCGAGCGCGTGGCGGCGGAGCTGTTCGACACCGGCGTCAACATGGGGCCGGCGATTGCAACCCGCTTTCTCCAGCGCGCGCTCAACGCGCTCAACCGCAACGAGAGCGATTATCCCGACATCACCGTCGACGGACAGATCGGCCCGCGCACGCTGACCGCGCTCGCCGGCTTCATCGATACGCGCGGCGCGGCGGGGGAAGCGGTGCTGCTCAAGGCGATCGAGGCGCTGCAAGGCGAATATTACATCAGCCTCGCCGAACGCCGGCCAGCCAATGAGGCGTTCCTCTACGGCTGGCTCGCGAACCGGATCGGTTCATCGTGACTCGCGCGCGCGTACGCGAAGCAGGCGCGACTTTCGTGACTTTCGGCGGCTTTCCGCGGTGCCGCCGACAACCGTCACTCGAGTCAATTTAGTCAACATTTTCGGATCAACCGCGGTCAGCATTCGGAGCGGACAATGGGCATTCTCGAAGGACTCATCGGGCCGGTCGCCGGCCTCATCGACAAGATCATCCCCGACCCCAAGGCGCGCGACGCCGCCAAGCTGGAGCTGCTGAAGCTCCAAGGCAGCCAGGAGATGGAGCTGGTCAAGGCGCAGATGGCGGCGGTGCTCGCCGAGGCGCAGTCGGCCGACCCCTGGACCAGCCGGGCGCGGCCGAGCTTCCTCTACGTCATGTACGCGCTGCTCTTGTGGAGCATCCCGATGGGGCTGATCGCCGCGATACGACCGGCGACGGCGGAGGCGATCGCCAAGGGCATGAACGGCTACCTCAGCGGCATTCCCGAGCCGCTCTACACGCTCTTCGCGACGGGCTACCTCGGCTACACCGTGGCCCGGCAATGGGGGAAGATGAAGGGAGTGGAGAAGTAAAAAAAGCTCCTCCCCGGCACGGGGAGGGGGACCATTCGTCGCAGACGAATGGTGGAGGGGGCCAGCCACATCGGTTGTCGTTCGCGGCTGGCCCCCTCCACCACCGGCCTGCGGCCGGCGGTCCCCCTCCCCATGCCGGGGAGGAGCTTCTGAACCTACTTCGCCATTCCCTCCAACGTGCTCAAATTCACCGTCGCCGCCAACGCCTTCAGCGTATCGAGGCTATCCGCTTCCCCTTCCACCGACACGACGAACCGGTTCGCCACCACCGTCGAATATTCGCCATGTCGCGACCCGCTGTCCCATTTCTCGGTGGTCATGCGACCGTCGACCTGTCCGGTCTTCTCGAAGCCGGTCTCGGTGGTACGGTTGGCCTGGACGTTGAACGCGCTGCCGAGTGCGGCGAGCCCGCCCATCGCTCCCATGTCGGTGACCGACAGCTGGGCAGTGTCGTCGCCGCGGCTGTAATCACCCTTGGCGTTCGATCCGGCGACGCCGGCCGCGCCTGCGCTGGCGCTTTCGATCGCCGTGCGGTTCCAGCCCGCCGCCGCGGTGGGCAGCAGCGCCTGAAGCGCGTTGGGATCGATCGGCTTGACCGTGGCCGCGCCCGCCGCACCGGCGGCCGCCGCTGCCTGCGCGGCATTGGCATTCGCTTCCATCTGCTTGGCGGCGGTTTCCAGCTTGCCGAAGTCGACCGATCCGCCGCCGGGCAGCTCGACCGATCCGGCGGTGGTGGCGCCTCCGAGCATCGCCGGGCCCATGAAGCTGGCGGTGGCCGTCGTCGCGATCGCGCCGATCACGATATAGAGCACGATCGCGCACAGGATCGTCACCACGGTGTAGCCGAGCGCCTTGTCCTGCGGCGCCTTCATCAGCCGCGGCAGGCCGAGATAGAGGAGATAGAGGCTGTAGAGGCCGAACAGGACGCCGAGGATGCCGAGCATCGGCACCAGGCCGAAGATGCCCCCGACGAAGCTGGCGGTATAGGAGAAGGCGACCACCTTCAGCGCCGAGACCGGATTACGGGTCCCGCCGAAATTGGGCGCCAGCCAATCGACGATCTTCGCCAGCACCCAGACGCCGATCACCGCCAGCACGTAGCAGACGATCGCGAAGCTCAGGCTGCCCAGCAGCGACGGCTTGAACACGACGCCGTAGCCGTAGCCGAACAGCTGGCTGCCGATGAGCCCGGCGACAGGCCCGATCGCCGCGAGCGGCAGCACCCAGCCGGTGAAGATGCCCTTCTCGGTCATAGGCTCGGCATCGATCCGGTCCCATTCGGGCTTGGGCGAGAGCAGGATGTTCTTGATCCGGTCGATGATGCCGCCGGTCGCAGGTGTCGGAGCAGGTGGAGGTGTCGTAGCCATCTCGAAGTCCCCTTGCTGTTCGAGTCGCTGGAGCAACGATGCGCCGCTACGCCGTTCGTGGGAAGCCTTGATTGCAATCGGGGCCGCTCCATATCCGGCGCCATGAGCGGGACTACACCGGTGTGGCACGGCACCACCATCCTCTCCGTGCGCAAGAACGGCCGCGTCGTCGTGATCGGCGATGGCCAGGTCTCCCAGGGCCAGACGGTCATGAAGCCCAACGCCAAGAAGGTACGGCGTCTCGGTGACGGCAGCGTCATCGGCGGCTTCGCCGGCGCGACCGCCGACGCCTTCACCCTGTTCGAGCGGCTCGAGGCCAAGCTCGAGCGGCACCAGGGCCAGCTGCTGCGCGCCGCAGTCGAGCTCGCCAAGGACTGGCGGACCGACAAGTACCTACGCAACCTGGAGGCGATGATGATCGTCGCCGACAAGGCTGTCACGCTGGTGATCACCGGCAACGGCGACGTGCTGGAGCCGGAGGGCGGGGTCGCGGCGATCGGATCGGGCGGCAACTTCGCCCTCGCCGCCGCGCGGGCGCTGGTCGATTACGAGCAGGACGCGGAGACGATCTGCCGCAAGGCGATGGCGATCGCCGCCGACGTCTGCGTCTATACCAATGACCGGTTGACCATGGAGACGCTCGACAGCGAGACCTGAGCACCACGTTGCTCGCGGAATACCCAATCGCATAGCGGCTCCGGCCTCCGCCGGGGCGACGGAAAGAGAATGAACGACAACCTCACCCCCAAAGCCATCGTCCGCGCATTGGACGAGCATATCATCGGCCAGGCCGAGGCGAAGCGCGCCGTCGCGGTGGCGCTGCGCAACCGCTGGCGGCGGCAGCAGCTGTCGCCGGACCTGCGCGACGAGGTCAGCCCCAAGAACATCCTGATGATCGGCCCGACCGGCTGCGGCAAGACCGAGATCAGCCGCCGCCTGGCGAAGCTCGCCGACGCGCCGTTCGTGAAGGTCGAGGCGACCAAGTTCACCGAGGTCGGTTATGTCGGCCGCGACGTCGAGCAGATCGCCCGCGACCTCGTCGAGGAGGCGGTGCGGCTCGAGAAGGAGCGCCGCCGCGCCGCGGTCAAGGACAAGGCCGAGGAGGCGGCGATGGCGCGCCTGCTCGACGCGCTCACCGGCAAGGGCGCGAGCGAGGCGACCCGCACCGCCTTCCGCCAGCGCTTCGAGGAGGGCCATCTCGACGCCACCGAGATCGAGGTCGAGCTGGAGGCCGCACCGCAGATGCCGTTCGAGATCCCGGGCGGTGGCCAGGTCGGTATGATCAACCTGGGCGAGATGATGGGCAAGGCGTTCGGCCAGGGCAACCTCAAGCGCCGCAAGCTCCCCGTCCCCGCCGCCTGGGCCAAGCTGGTCGAGGAGGAGGCCGACAAGCGCCTCGACCAGGACGAGGTCAGCCGTACCGCGCTTGCCGACGCCGAAGCGAACGGCATCGTCTTCCTCGATGAGATCGACAAGATCGCGGTGTCGGACGTCCGCGGCGGCTCGGTCAGCCGCGAGGGCGTGCAGCGCGACCTGCTGCCGCTGATCGAGGGCACGACCGTCGCCACCAAATACGGGCCGATGAAGACCGACCACATCCTCTTCATCGCCTCGGGCGCCTTCCACGTCGCCAAGCCGAGCGACCTGCTCCCCGAGCTCCAGGGCCGCCTCCCGATCCGCGTCGAGCTGAAGGGGCTGACGGAGGAGGATTTCATCGCGATCCTCTCCGACACCAAAGCCTCGCTGCCCGAGCAGTACAAGGCGCTGATCGGGACGGAAGGCGTGACGATCGATTTCACCCCGGACGGCATCCGCGCCGTCGCCCGCATCGCCGCGGAGGTCAACGCCGAGGTCGAGAACATCGGCGCCCGCCGCCTGCAGACGGTGATGGAGAAGCTGCTCGAGGAAGTGAGCTTCGACGCCGAGGACCGCGCCGGCGCCACGCTGACGATCGACGCGGCCTATGTCGACCGCCAGCTCGCCGGTATCGCCCGCAACACAGACCTCAGCCGCTATGTCCTCTAAGGCTTGGTGTAGGGCGTGAAGTCGCCAAGGCGGCAGTATGCCGACGGGATATTGCCGCCACCGCGCTGGACGGTGCGGAAACGGTCGTTGCGGCACAGCTGGCTGCCGTAGACGTCGGCGATGATCACCGGATCACCCCACAGGCCCGGACACTGGCCGATGACGTCGTTGCGCCACAGCCGCGAGCCGTCGTTGTAGATCAGCGTCCTGCCGCCGTAGGGCTGCGGCCCCTGGAGCCGCTGCACGTCGACGCAGCGCTCCGGCTTGCCCGCCACGCGGCCCTCCAGGCGCGAGGCAAGCTCGCTCGCCTCGCGCCGTTCGGCCTTCGCCACGCGCTCCTGGTCGCCCGCGCAGCCGGCGAGGGCGAGTGCGATCAGCAACCCGGCGCGCATCGTCCTAGCTCCGCGGCTTGGTGTAGGGTACGAAATCCCCGAACGAGCAAGCGCCGCTCGGGAAGCCGCTGCTGCGATCGACGGTGCGGACGATGTCGCCGCGGCAGAGTTGGCCGCCGTAGCTCTTCGTCACGATGATGTCGTCGCGCTTCAGGCCGAAGCAGCCGCCGGTCGGCTTGTTGAGCCAGTAACGACTCCCGTCGCGGTACAGCAAAGTCTCGCCGTAGATCGAGACGTTGGAATTGCCGAACGGGTTGATGCAGCTCTGCGGCTTGCCGGGCTGATAGCCCGTCAGCGCCTTGTCGAGCCGCGCCTGCTCGCGCGCCTGGGCCGCATCGGCACGGGCGACGTCCTCGGCCGTGGCGGTGCAGCCGGCAACCAGAAGTAAGCAACACAGGGCAATCGGTTTCATCACAACCTCCATGGTCCCCATGTGAACCATGACGGAGTCAACCGCGGAAAACATCTTTCGCTCCGCGGCGCTCGCCCAGTTCCTCCGGCGATGATGCGCGCAGGAAGGGGTTGGTGGCAAGCTCCTCGCCGATAGTGGTAGGCAACGTCGCCTTGCCCGCAGCGCGCAGGCGATCGACCTCGACCATGCGCGCCTTGATCGCGTCGTTGTCGGGCTCGGCGACGAGGGCGTAGCGGCCGTTCGACTGGGTATATTCGTGTGCCGCGAACACCTGGGTCTCGGGCGGCAGCGCGGCATATTTGCGCATGGCGGCGTACATGTCCGCCGCCGTTCCCTCGAACAGCCGGCCGCAGCCCATCGCGAAGATGGTGTCGCCGGGAAAGAGCAGGCCGTCCTGGTCGAACACGTAGCTGATGTGCCCGGCGGTGTGGGCGGGCGTGTCGAGCACCCTCGCGATATGGGCACCGAGCTTCACCGTATCGCCCTCGGCGACGGTGCGGTCGAGCGTCGGGATCTTCGCCGCCTCCGCTGCCGGGCCGGTAACCAGCGCGCCGGTCGCATCCTTGACCGCCTGGTTGCCGCCGACGTGATCGGGGTGCCAGTGGGTGTTCCAAATCTGGGTGATCGTCCAGCCCCGCTCCTTCGCCGCGGCCAGCGCGGGGGCGGCGTCGCCCGGGTCGATCACCAGCGTCTCGTTCGACACGGGGTCATGAACCAGCCAGATATAGTTGTCGTCGAAGGCGGGGACGCGGACGATCTCGAGGTCGGTCATGATGCGGTCTCCAGAAGCGCGAGGATTTCGGCGGCGAGCCGTTCGGTGAGGGCCTGGGCCGGTTCGGCACGGACCCGGGCGACGCCGGCGCCAGCCCACATCGGCGAATAGTCGCCCCGCCCGCCGGCTTCGGCGGCGGCACGAAGGGGTGCCAGCGCCGCGGAGGCGTGCGGGAACGGGGGCACAGCCGGGTGCGTCGGTCCGAGCACCTCGATCAGCCGGTTGCGGATGCCCCGTGCCTGGCGGCCGGAGAAGAGCGTTGTGAAGACCGTCTCGACCGGCGTGCCGAGCAGCGCCCGGTGCGGCGCGCTGACGCTGCTTTCGGGCGTGGCGAGATAAGCGGTGCCGATCTGCACCGCGCTCGCTCCGGCGGTCAGCGCCTCGGCCGCGCTCTGCGCGTCGACGATCCCGCCGGCGGCGATCACCGGCAGGGAAACCGTTTGGAGAATGCCGCGCAGGAGTTCGGCAAGCGGCGTCGGGCGGTGGCCGTCGAGGAACCAGCCCGCATGCCCGCCGGCCTCGGCCCCTTGCGCGATCACCGCGTCGACGCCGCGATCGGCGAGCCAGCGGGCCTCGTCCACCGTCGTCGCGCTGCCGAGCACGACCGCATCGGCCCGCCGCACCCGCTCGAGGAGACCTGGCGCAGGCAGGCCGAAGTGAAAGCTCACCACCTCCGGCCGCACCGCTTCGACCGCTTCGGCCATCGCCGCGTCGAACGGCCGGCGGAGCGGCGGCGGCGGGCCCGGCTCCACGCCTTCCTCCGCATAGAAGGGCGCCAGCACCTCGCGCCAGGCGCCGTCGTCGGCGTCCACCAGGTCATGGCAGAAGAAGTTGAGGTTGATCGGCCCCTCGGCCTGGTCGCGCAGCTCCGCCGCCTGCACCACCAGCTGCTGCGGCGTCAGCATCGCACAGGGCAGCGACCCGAGCGCACCGCCCCGCAGCGCCGCCGCCGCCAGAGCCACGCCGCCGGAGTTCGCCATCGGCGCCTGCACGATCGGCACCTCGGCGCCGGTCAGGTCGAGGAAGCGCCGGTCGGGCCAGCGCGCCATCACCACTCGCCCGTGTTCGGCATCGACACCCAGGGCTCGGCCGGCTCCAGCACACCGTCCTGGAGCAGCTCGATCGAGATGCCGTCGGGGGTGCGCACGAACGCCATATGGCCATCGCGCGGTGGGCGGTTGATGGTGACGCCGGCGTCCATCAGCCGCTGGCAGGTCTCGTAGATATTATCGACGCGATAGGCGAGATGGCCGAAGTTGCGGCCGCCGGCATAGCGCTCGGGCTCGCCGTTCTCAGGCGGCCAGTTGTAGGTGAGCTCCACCTCGGCGCGGGCGCGCTCGCCGGGGCCGTTCAGGTCCTCGGGCGCGGCGAGGAAGATGAGGGTGAAACGGCCCTTGTCGTTCTCCATGCGCCGGACCTCCTTGAGTCCCAGCAGCTCGAAGAAGCGGATCGTCGCGTCGGGATCGGCGACGCGGATCATGGTGTGGAGATACTTCATCGCTGCGTGCCTCCTGTGACCTCGAGAGGTCAGATAATGTCGCCGTCATCCCGGCGAAAGCCGGGATCCAGAGCCAGATAAGTCGTCGCTCGGAACCCTGGATCCCGGCTTCCGCCGGGATGACAGAATTACTTGGCGCCGAACTGCTCAAGCGCCTTGCGCGCCGCCGCAGCGGCGGGGCTGTCCGGCGCCAGCTCGGCCGCCTTCTGCCAGCCCGCCCTCGCGCCGGTCTCGTCGCCCGCGGCGGCGGCAATGTTGCCGGCCTCGAGCTGGACCTGGGCGTCGTCCGAGGATCGCTTGAGCGCCTCGCCGATGTCCTTCCGCGCCCGGTCGAGGTCGCCCATGCGCCGCGCCAGCGTCGCCGAGAGCAGCCAGGCGAGCGGATCGTCGGCGGCGCTCGTCAGCGCCTTGTCGATGTCCTCGCGCGCGGCAAGGAGGTTCCCCGAGGCGACGGCGGCGCGGGCGCGATCGAGCTGCGCCTCCCCGAGCGGCAGGCCGGTGAGCGTACCGCTGGAAAGCGCCGCATTGAGCGCCGTGCGCGCCTTCACCGGATCACCGGCCGCCAGCCAGGCATTGCCCGCCTGTGCCCAATAGTTGGCGGCGCGGGCATCGTGCGCGACCTCGGCCTCGTGCGCCGCCTCGGCGAAGGCACCCGCCGCACCGGCGAAGTTGCCTGAGCGCGCATAGGCCATGCCGAGGCACTGGCGGGCAAGGAAGCCGCCGCCGGCGAGCCGCCACGCCGACGCCTCCGCCGCGCCCTGCGCCGGATCGCTGCCGGTGGCGAGATCGACGCAGCGGTCGAAACGCGCTTCGGGCGTCTCGACCGGCGCGACGGTCTGGAGCAGCAGCGGCAGCAGGATCATGGCAGACCTTCGATCGTGCGCAGGATCAGCGCGATGTCGCTCTCCCGCGAGAGGCGGTGGTCGCCGTCCTTGACGAAGGTCGCCTGCACGTCGGGTGAACGGATGAGGCGCATGAGGTCGAGGCTCAGCGTCCATGGCACGTCGGGATCGGCCTGGCCGTGGACGAGGCGAACCGGCGCATCGACGGCGATGGCGCCGTGCAGCAGCCGGTTGGCTTCGCCCGAGGACCAGAAGGCGCGGGTGGTGACGGTCGGCTCGGGCGCATATTGAGAGGGTTGCTCCAGCCGGCCTTCGGCGAGCAGGGTCATCTTCTGCTCCTGGGTGAAGCCCCAGTCGGTGAAGTCGGGCGCCGGGGCGATGCCCACCAAGCCGGCGATGCGATCCGACCGGGCGAGCGCCGCCAGCAGCATGATCCACCCGCCCATCGACGAGCCGACCAGCACCACCGGCCCCTCGAGGACATGGTCGATCAGCCACAGCACGTCGTCGCGCCAGATGTCGAGCGTACCGTCCTCGAACGCGCCCGGGCTGGCGCCGCAGCCGGAATAGTCGAACCGCAGGCACGCCCGGCCCTTCGCACGTGCCCAGTCCTCGATCGCCAGCGCCTTGGTGCCGCTCATGTCCGAGGCATAGCCCGGGAGGAACATCACCGTCGGGCCGGCGCCGGGGGTGTGATGATGGGCGAGCTGGCGTTCGGTCATGGCGGTGCCCACGTAGGACAGCGATTTCGTGAGCTCAATCCTCCCCGAGCTTGCTCGGGGAGGGGGACCGCGCGATGAAATCGCGGGGTGGAGGGGAAATGCGCAACGGCAGGATTCTTCCCCTCCACCAGCCTTCGGCTGGTCCCCCTCCCCGAGCAAGCTCGGGGAGGAATTGGGGCCTAAAATCGCATCTCGGACTTGCTGACGTCGGGATCGGCCGTGCAGATGGTGCGCAGCGCCGCCCATTGCTGCGCGTCCAGGGCGGGACGGTAGATCTGCCCGCGGGCGCTGGCGCGGAACAGGCGCTGGCGGTCGCTCGACAGCGGATGACTGGAGAGATAGCCGAGCACGCGGAGCGACGCGCCGAGCTTCGCCTCCCCCTTGCCGAGCCGGTCGAAGAAGGCGGCGGTGCCGAGGGGGGAGACCTGCGCCTCTCTCAGCGCATCGATCGCGAAGGCGTCCGCGCTCGCCTCCGCGCTGCGACTGTAGCCGGCGGAGAGCAGCGCATTGGTGTAGCCGCCGACGTTGCCGTCGAGGCCGCCCAGCACCACGCTGAGCCCGAGCTGGCGGATCAGCGACGCCAGCACGTCACGGTGCGCGACGTGGCCGAGCTCATGCGCGATCACGCCGGCGACCTCGTCGGGCGACCTGGCATCCCGGAGCAGACCCTGGAAGATCAGCACATGGCCGCCGGGCAATGTCACCGCGTTGACGATCGGTACGTTGACCACGTGGATGTCGGCATCGCCCACCGCAGGGCCGAGCCGGTCGGTCAGCGCCTGGAGCGCGGCGGCGCCGGCGGGTGCCTTGCAGGTGCGGCCGCCGAAGTCGCCGACCATCAGGTCGCCGAGCCGCCGCTCCATCACTGGCGGCATCAGCCGCGCCGCGACCGATGGAGCGAAGGACAGGCCGAGCAGCGCCAGAGCCGCGATGCCGGCGAAGATCAGCGTGCCGTAGACGAGGCCGAGTCTGTCGACGATCCCGCCGTAGCGCTGCTCGCCGGGCAGCCGCACCAGCACCGCGGACGGGATCGGCTCGGCGATGGCGATGCGCCAGCCGGGGCGGCCCTTCAGTCCATATTGGTGGCGGCCATCGATGCGGCCGTGGCCGACCAGGTCGGCGAAGGCGAAGGGGCCGACGGCGCCCTCGCCCTCGATCAGCGTGAAGCTCGCCCCGTCCGGCACCAGCAGCGCCTCACGCCGGACGGCGCTGAGGCCGTCGTAATGCCAGACGGCCGCCGCGTCAGAAGGCGCCGACATCGCCTGCCTTCATCAGAAGGCACCCACGTCGAACGCATCGAGCAGCCCTTCGCCCTGGGTCGGCGCGCGCGTCTCCGACTGCGTCAGCTCGTCGAGGTGGAGCTCGCCATAGGCCTCGATGTGGGTGATGAAGAACTTCCAGTTGCGGTAGGGCACGAACAGCATGCCGACGCCGAACGTCACCAAGACGAGGCCAATATTGCCGAGGAACAGGAGGATCCAGTCCCTGGTCCGCGCGGTGAAGTCGAAGGCGAGCGGTCCCAGCTCCAGCGCGCCGACCGCCTCGCGGTAATAGGCCGAGTAGAAGAACAGCGCGACCGCGCCGAGCAGGCCGTAGAAGCCGAGGATGAAGACGGTCGCCAGCACGATCGCCATCACGCTCGGCTCCCGGCTGGAGCCGACGGTCATTGCCGTCATCATGCCGATCAGGAACAGGCCGACGAACAATGCGATCGGCACCAGATAGAAGATCAGATAGCGGCCGATGATGTGGTTCCAGTCGGCGTTGGCCTCGAAGCGGTAGGGGCCGAAGCTCATCTCGCGCCAGCGCCGGTTCCACAAGCTGGTCATCGACCATGGCACCATCAGGCCGAATGCGAGGAAGCCGAGCAGCGTGCGCCAGAGATGCTGCCAGCCATAGGCGAGCCCCTGCGTATCGCTGCCGCCGCGGATACCGTGCCAGAAGGTACGGCTGAGCCGGTAGCGGATGGCGCGGAAGATCGCGACGCCGACCAGATAGAGCAGCAGCAGATAGAGCAGGAAGACCAGCAGTCCCGCCGCGCCCGGGTGGCCGCGCAACACCATGCCCTGCAGCAGCAGGTTGAGCAGCGCGAACGGAACCAGGAAGAACAGCAGCGCCATCAGATAGCCGACGAACAGTTCCAGTCCCGTACCGGTCCATTCGAGCCGATCGTCGATGAAGCGGGTGCGGCTCCACAGGTAACGCCGCTCGCGGGTGCGCGCCCAGAAGGCGTAGATGCCGAGCGTGACGATCGTCAGCAGCAGATTGGTGAAGGCGATCGGCGCGAACTCGCGCCAGTCGCCGTGGAATTCGAAGGCGCTGTGCGGCGCGGTCCCCTGCTGCATGTCCATCGCGATTCCCCCTTGCCGCTCGTTGGAGCCGAGCGGCGGGAAAGCGTCAACTCACTTTGTGGCGAGGAGGGCCTCTACTGCCCGGTGCAAGGAATCGCTGTGGTTGGGAAAGGCGTTGAACAGCAGGAACGGCAGCGCGATCGCCGCGATCAGGCGCCCCTTGGCGGCGGGGGTCATTGGTCGGTCTCCTTGGCGGGATTGACGAAGATGGCTTCGATGGCGAGCCCGAAGACGTCGGCGATCTTGAAGGCGAGCGGCAGCGAGGGATCGTAGCGCCCGGTCTCGATCGCGTTGACGCTCTGGCGCGAGACGCCGAGCCGGTCGGCGAGATCCTGCTGGCTCCAGTCGCGCTCGGCGCGGAGCACCTTGAGGCGGTTCCTCATTCGCGGCCTCGCAGCGTCAGCCTGTTGATGCAGGCGCCGAGCAGCAGGCCGCCGAGCCACAGAATCGGCCAAGTATAGGCGACGACGTGCGGCACGAGCGCGAACCCTTCCAGAAAGCCCCAGATCGTCGAGGCCGCGAGCATCACGCCGGTCGCGACCAGCAGCTGCCTCACCTGCAGCACGCGCAGATATTCGTCGCTCTCGTCGAAGAGGTAACGTCCCATCGCAAGGAAGAATCCGGTGACCGGCAGCGCGGGCAAGACGCCGATTACATAGGCCAGCGGACCAGACACGAGATGCCGCGACAGGAGATAGACGGCGCCGACGAGCAGCACCGCATAGGCGCTGCTCAGCAGCAGGATCGTTCGATTGTACCGTTTCTGGGCGGGTGAGAAGCGCATGACAAGCGTCCTGTAATTTCTGACAAGGACACTTTACTCGTCGGCGCGAATTATGTCAAGCACACTTTGCAATTTGAAAAGCTTGCACGTCAAAGCAAAACGAGGTCGAGTTGGAATCCTGCCCCTACCAAAGCAGGAGCCTTGACCATGGGCACGTTTGTGGCCTGGGCTCCTGCTTTCGCAGGAGCACTGCAGCTGCTCTAATCCGCCTACGCGTAGGCGATCAGGCGGCCGAGGGCGGCGACGGTGAGCCAGAGGAGGAGCGAGGCGCCCGCCAGCATCCGCAGAGGCCAGGACGGCGTCTCCCCGCCCCGCCACCAGAAGCGGAAGGCCAATGCGTTGGCGAGCGCGACGGCGATGAGCGCGAGCTTGGTCAGGAAGCGCGGGGATCGGATCAGGGCGGTAGCGTCCGCTGCGAACAGGACGGGACCGCTCGCCGCCAGCATCAGGAGGCCGGCAATCGCGATCGGAGTCAGCGCTCGCGAGAGGGTGGCGAGCGGCAGCGTGCGGAAAGCGCCGACCAGCCTCAGGTCGACCACGCCGATGCCGCCGACCAGGCAGACGAGACCGAGGAGGTGAACGAGGTTGGCGGCCGGATAGAGCCACGCCGATTCCCGCGCGGCCATGCCGAAGGCGCTGGCCTCGATCGATGCGGCGAAATTCTCGAGCAACTAGCGCAGCTCGACCGTCTTTCCGGCGACGGTGACGCGTTCGATCCGCATCTCCGGCGTGCCGTCCTTGCGCGGATAGCCTTCGAGCGTCACCGGCTTGCCGTTCGCCAGCATCTCGCGGGTAAGCCCGCGGGCCTCCATCCGAGCGACCGGCGCAAGCACTACGTCCCAGGTCTTGCCTTGGTACGCCACCTTGGCCCCGCCGTGCGGGTTGCCCCAGGAGACATTGGCGAGCGGGGCGGTGATCTTCACCACCTTGGCATCGTAGCTGCTCCAGCCATGGTGGGCGACGGCCGCGCCAGGGATCGACAGCGCGGCAACAAGCAGTATCGGGAATCGCATGTGAGCCTCCTGATCCAGCCGGAACAGATTAGACCAAGAGCTGGCGCGAGTCCCTCTCAATCGGCGCGGCCGCGGAGCGATTCGACCAAGTCCGCCGCGAGCAGGCTCAGCGTATCGTCGCGCGCGCCCATCACGACGATACGGTCGCCGGGCCGCGCCTCGGCGACCAGATGCGCGGCGGCGGCGGCGCGATCCGGAATGTGGAGGGCATGGCGGCCCGAAGCGGCGACGTCGGTGACGATGTCGGCGCTGGTCACCTCGCGGGTGACGGTGCCGCCCATGTAGACCGGGTCGGGCAGCACCAGCACGTCCTCGGCGGCGAGGCCGGTGACGAAGGTCTCGACCAGCTCGCGCCGCATCACCTTGAGCGGGCCGAAGCCGTGCGGCTGGAACAGCAGGAGCAACCGGCCGGGGAAGGCGTGGAGCGTCGCCAGCGTCGCGGCGATCTTGTCGGGGTTGTGACCGAAGTCATCGATCACCGCGACGCCGCCGCCCTCGCCGACCAGCTCGAAGCGGCGGCGCAGGCCCGTGAAGCCGGCGATCGCCTGCGCCGCCTGCCCGAGCGGGATACCCGCCGCCCGCGCGGCGCCGATCGCGGCGATCGCGTTGGCGACGTTGTGGCGGCCGGGGACGGCCAGGCGGACACGTACCCTCTCGTCCGCCTCAGCGAGGTCGAAGGCGACGGCGAACGGCTCCTCGGCGATGTTGGCGGCGGTAAGGTCGGCCGGCTCCTCCACCGCCACCGTCACCAGCCGGTTGCGGGGCAGCGTCATCGCCAGGCGCGCGGCCTCGGCGTTGCCGGTGTTGATCACCGCGACCTCCGCCTTGGCGATGAAGGCGGCAAACAGGTCGTTCAATTCGTCCAAGGACTTGTGATCGAGGCTGACGTTGTTGAGTACCGCGATCCTGGGCTGGTAGAGCGCGATCGAACCGTCGCTCTCGTCGACCTCGCTGACGAAGGCGTCGCCCTGCCCCACCAGCGCACTTGCGAAGGGCGCGTCGGGCGAGGCGAAGTTCTTCATCACCGCGCCGTTCATCACCGTGGGATCGCGGCCGGCGGCGTGGAGGATCCAGCCGATCATGCCGGTGACGGTCGACTTGCCGCTGGTGCCGGCGACACCGATCGGCAGTGCCGCCTGGTTGAACAGGCTGGCGAGCAGCTCGGCGCGGCTCATGCGCGGGGCGGCGACGCGCTCGGCCGCGACCATGTCCGGCACGGTTGCTTCCACTGCCGCGGAAGCGACCACGGTCTGATCGGGCGAGACGACGCCGCTGCCGTCCTGCGGGAACAGCGCGACACCGAGCGCGCGCAGGGCGTCGAACTTGGCGGGGACGCGCCCCTGGTCGAGGCTGCGGTCCGATCCCGCGACACGGGCACCGCGGCCGGCGAGGATCATCGCCAGCGGCATCATGCCCGAGCCGCCGACGCCGACGAAGAAGAAGGATTTGCCGGAAAGCATCAGCGCGGGCTATCCGTCCCGCCGGTCAAGGGCAAGGGAGGCTTGCCGCATTGGTGTCGAACGGAAGGTGACCTGAATGCGCATCGCGGTCTGCGCCCCCGCACGGTCGATCAGCCAGGCCGGGGCCGCGCGCGTGTCGGCGTTCGCGGCGCTCTATTACCCGCAGGTCGAGCTGGTGTTCGATCCGCAATGCTTCGTGGTGGAGGGGCATTTCGCCGGGCCGGACGCGCTCAGGGCCGAGACCTTCCTCAGATACGCCAACGATCCTGACGTCGATGCGATCTGGTTCGCGCGCGGCGGCTATGGCTCCAACCGCATTCTCGAGGCGGTGATGCCGCAGCTCGGGCCGGCGGCGCGCGAGAAGAGCTACATGGGCTTTTCCGACATGGGCTTCATGCTGGGCGCGCTCTATGCGCGGCGGATCGGCAAGCCGGTGCACGGGCCGATGGCCTCCAACGTCAGCGAGGCGAGCGGCGGGGTTCCGGTGGGACGCGCGCTCGGCTGGCTGGTCGATCGCGATCGCAAGGTACTGGAGCCGACGCTCGACGGGCGGCCGGCGGCGGCATTCAACCTCGCGATCCTGACGGCGATGCTGGGGACGCCGTGGGTGCCGGACCTCACCGACCATATCCTCTATCTCGAGGAGGTATCGGAATCCTATTACCGGATCGACCGGATGCTGTTCCAGATGGCCAACGCCACGCAGTTGCGCGGCATCGCCGGGGTGCGGCTCGGCGCGGTGACCGACGTGCCCGATGGCGACACCGAGGTCGAGTTCGGCGAGACGCTGGAGCAGATGATGGAGCGCTGGTGCAAGGAGATGGGCGTGCCCTATCTGGGGCGCGCCAGCATCGGCCATGCGGCGCTCAACATGGTGGTGCCGTTCGGAGTGGCCTAGCTGCCGATCAGCTCGCTCGGCCAGCCGATCCGGACCAATAGATCGTCGGGGCCATTGAGGGCGAACTCGTACATCCCCCATTCCTTGCGGGTTGGCCGCTTCTCGCGTTCGATGATCGCGTCGCGCATCGCCACGGCGATCGCGTCGACGCGCGGGGTGTAGAGGTAGACGCCGAAGGGATTGCGGCCGGGCACCAGCCAGCCCTCGACCGCCCGATTGAGATGCACCTCGCCGCCTTCGCCGTCCGAGAGCATCCGATAGTCGTCATAGCCCTGATCCGCCGGGCGGCTGAAGCCGAGGCGGTTCCACCATGCCTCCGCAGCGTCGAGATCGTTGCACGGGATGATCGCGGTGACGGTGGCCCGCGGGGGCGTGTCCGACATGGCATGGCTCCGTCGAGTCGGCAGGTAGTGCTGCTTATCATCCGCCCGCCAGCGTCACCACGTCAGATCCCGCCGCCACGCGGTGATGCTCGACGCGCTCGGGACGGTCGAGCAGGAAACGGTCGTCCTCGGGATAGTAGCGCGCCAACGTCGGGTCCGCCCCGGCAAACGCCTCGATCGCCGTCAGCGAGGCCCACCAGCTCAATGTCGTCACTTCGCTCGATCCGTCGCCGAGCGCGCGGAACAGCATCTGGTAACCAAGGTTGCCTGGCGTCGCGCGATAGTCGTCGAGCCCGGTCGCGAGGATATAGTCGGCATAGGCCCGCTCGTCGGCGGTGCGGATGCGCGCCGACCAGCGCCGCAGGATCACCTCACTACCTTCGGTCATGCTGCCTCTCCTCTATTGCCGCAGATGTGGCAGCGATTGCGCGCGGAAGGAAATCGAAGCTTCGGACAGTGCGACAAGCCGGCCTTATGACGCTCTCCCGTGCTTGACTCGCGCTGGCCCAGACGTGACGGGGCCAAGTGAACGAAGGAATGCCGCCATGAATGAAATCGCCGAACTCCATGCGCAGATCGTCGCCTTGCGCGTTGCGGTGGAAGGCGCGTGGCTGTCGCTGCTGTCGACCGATCCCAACGCCGTCGAGAATGCTGACCGGTTGCGGCGCGAGACCATTGCCGGGTTCGGCAAGCTCGACGCCTCGACCCCCGAAGCAAAGGCGATGCTGGAGGCGATCGTCGAGCATACCGACCAGCTGTGGAAGAGCATCGGCTGGCAGCTCGAGAACAGGACTGCTGGCGAAGCCTGAGGGGCGCCGCTATATCAGTCCCATGCAGCGCCCGCTCGCCCTGACCGAGACTAGCACCACCCCGGCTCTCCGGGGGGACTTCGGCTCGGGCACGCAGCGCTGACCGACGGGCCGAAGGCTCCGCCCGGGGAACGGGAGGAGCCGGCGCCCATCCTTCCGTTCCTGCCGCTTCACTCCGGGCGCCGGCCGGTGCATTAGGCACGCCGGATTCGCAGGACGACATGATGAACGACACGCTCCAGATCACGCTTCCCGACGGCTCGGTGCGCGAAGTCGCGCGCGGCACCACGCCGGCGGACATCGCCGCGGCGATCGGCCCCGGCCTCGCCAAGGCGGCGATCGCGGCGCGGGTCGACGGCGAGCTTCGCGACATCGGGCGGCCGCTCGACCATGACGCCCAGCTCGCGCTGGTCACCAGCCGCGACGAGAAGGATGCGCTGGAGCTCGCGCGGCACGATTACGCACATGTGCTGGCCGAGGCGGTGCAGAGCCTGTTCCCGGGCACGCAGATCACCTTCGGCCCGGCGACGGACGATGGCTTCTACTACGACTTTGCGCCGAAAGAACGGCCCTTCACCGAGGAAGACCTGCCCGCGATCGAGGCGGAGATGCGCAGGATCATCGCCGCCGACAAGCCGCTCCGCCGCGAGGTGTGGACGCGCGAGCAGCTGATCGAGCGGTGGAAGCAGCAGGGCGAGACGTTCAAGGCCGAGTGGGCGGCCGAGCTGCCCGACAACGAGGAACTGACGGTCTATTGGTCGGGCGGCGACTGGCTCGACATGTGCCGGGGGCCGCACCTCGCCTCGACGGGGAAGCTCGATCCGCAAGCGTTCAAACTGACGCGCGTGTCGGGCGCCTATTGGCGCGGTGACCAGAAGAACGCGATGCTCTCGCGCATCTACGGCACCGGCTGGCTCAACAAGAAGCAGCTCGACGCGCACCTCCATATGCTGGAGGAGGCGGCCAAGCGCGACCACCGCAAGATCGGGCAGGAGATGGACCTGTTCCACCTCCAGAGCGAGGCGCAGGGCAGCGTGTTCTGGCACCCCAACGGCTACATCATCTGGCGCGAGCTGGAGGCGTACATGCGCCGCCGCCTCGACGCGGGCGGCTATGCCGAGGTCAAGACGCCGCAGCTGATGGACGCGCGTCAGTGGGAGCAGTCGGGCCACTGGGGCAAGTATCGCGAGAACATGTTCGTCGTGCCCGACGAGATCCCGAACACCGAGGACGACGCGGCGATCTTCAGCGGCACCGCCGACCTGATGGCGCTGAAGCCGATGAACTGCCCGGCGCACGTCCTCATCTTCCGCCAGGGCATCAAGAGCTACCGCGACCTGCCGATCCGCATGGCCGAATTCGGCTGCTGCCACAGGAACGAGCCGCACGGCGCGCTCCACGGCATCATGCGCGTGCGCCAGTTCACGCAGGACGACGCCCATATCTTCGTGCGCGAGGACCAGCTGGTCGAGGAGGTGGCGAAGTTCATCGACCTGCTCGACACGGTCTACAAGGACCTCGGCTTCGAGAACTATGCGATCAAGCTGGCGCTGCGCCCCGACAAGCGCTTCGGCAGCGAGGAGATGTGGGACTGGTCCGAGCAGTCGCTGCGCGACGCGGTGGCGGCGACCGGGCGCAACACCGAGGATTATGGCTGGGAGGAGTTGCCGGGCGAAGGCGCCTTCTACGCACCCAAGCTCGAGTTCCATCTGACCGACGCGATCGGGCGGACGTGGCAGGTCGGAACGATCCAGACCGACACGGTGCTGCCCGAGCGGCTCGACGCGAGCTACGTCGGCGAGGACGGCGAGCGGCATCGCCCGATCATGCTCCACCGCGCGATCCTGGGCAGCTTCGAGCGTTTCATCGGCATCCTGATCGAGCATTACGCCGGCCGCTTCCCGCTGTGGCTGGCGCCGGTGCAGGCGGTGGTGGCGACGATCGTGTCCGACGCCGACGACTATGCCCGCGCGGTCGCGGCGAAGCTGGCGGCGGCGGGCATCCGCGTCGAGACCGACCTGCGCAACGAGAAGATCAACTACAAGGTGCGCGAGCATTCGGTGGCGAAGGTCCCGGCGCTGCTCGTCGTCGGCAAGCGCGAGGCGGAGGAAGGCACCGTCGCCGTCCGCCGGCTGGGCAGTGAGCGGCAGGAGGTGGTCAAGCTCGACGACATCGTCGCGGCGCTGGTCGCGGAGGCGAAGGCGCCGGACCTCGCCCGATGAAGGTTGAGCTGGAGTCTTTCCGACTTGGTTGAATCGCCATTCTTGACCGTTCGTCCCGAGCGAAGTCGAGGGACAGTCAGCCACGTAAAATGTCCCTCGACTTCGCTCGGGACGAACGGCGCTTCGATCCAAGTCGGAAAGACCCCGAGATTCGCCCACCTCCGGCGTCCGGAGACCGGCCCGCTGGGCCGTCCCTATCCGCTCATCCACATGAAGCATGCGGGTCGTGGCTGAGCGGCTTTCAAAAGCCGTCGTCCGCGACTATATTTCCCGGTCTGGAAACTAACACAGGAGCAACACCTATCCGTCCTCCCATGATGCGCCGGCCCTTGCAGGCGCCGCCGATGAACGGCCCCCGGTTCAACGAATTCATCCAGTCGCCCAAGGTCCGCGTGATCGACCATGAGGGCGAGAACCTGGGTGTGATGTACACGCGCGAAGCGATCGAGCAGGCGCAGGAGCTCGGCCTCGACCTGGTCGAGGTGTCGCCGAACGCCGATCCGCCGGTCGCCAAGTTCCTCGATGTCGGCAAGTACAAGTACGAGGCCCAGAAAAAGGCCAACGCCGCGCGCAAGTCGCAGAAGACGCAGGAGATCAAAGAGATCAAGATGCGTCCGAACATCGACGATCACGATTATGATACGAAGATGAAGGCGATCCACAAGTTCATCGGCGAAGGCGACAAGGTGAAGGTCACCCTGCGCTTCCGCGGCCGCGAGCTTTCGCATGGACAGCTCGGCATGAACCTGTTGAAGCGCGTCCAGGACGACACCGCCGAGGATGCGAAGGTCGAGAGCTATCCGCGCATGGAAGGCCGCCAGATGCTGATGGTGCTGGCGCCGAAGTGATGCGGCGGCGGTGGCGGCTCGCGGCGGCGCTCATGATGCTGCCGCCCGCGGGCGCCGCCGCCCAGACGATCGCCACACCCCCCGCCCCTGCGGCGACCGACGAGCGAATCGCGGTGCCGACGGACTATGTCCGGGTGTGGGGCGACGAGTTCGACACACCCGGCCTGCCCGATCCCGCCAAGTGGCGCTACGACACCTCGCGCAACCGCGAGGGCTGGTGGAACAACGAGCTGCAATATTATGCCGCCGGCCGGCGCGAGAATGCGCGGGTCGAGGACGGCCATCTCGTGATCGAGACGCGCAAGGAGCGGGTCGACAAGGCGGCCGATTATGGCGGGCAGGACTATAGCTCGGCCAAGCTGTTCACGCAGGGCGTCGCCGACTGGACCTACGGCTTCTTCGAGGTCCGCGCGAAGCTCGCCTGCGGCAAGGGCAACTGGCCGGCGATCTGGACGCTGGGATCGGACGGCAGCGCCGGCTGGCCGGCGGTCGGCGAGATCGACATCATGGAGCATGTCGGCCAGACGCCGGGAACGATCCACGGATCGGTCCATACCAAGGCGTACAACCACGTCGCCAAGACGCAGAAGACCGCCGAGACGCAGGTGCCGGACGCCTGCACCGCCTTCCACACCTATCAACTCGACTGGACCGCCGACCGCATCCTGATCGGCGTCGACGGGCGCGCCTACATGCGCTTCGACAACGACCATAAGGGCGACTCTGCGACCTGGCCGTTCGACAAGCCGCAGTATCTGATCCTCAACGTCGCCGTCGGCGGCTGGGGTGCGGACCAGGGGATCGATCCGGCCGCCTTTCCGGCGCGGATGGAGGTGGATTACGTGCGGGTGTGGCAGAAGCGGGGGTGAGCGGAAGCACCTCGCGTCGAGCGGATGGTCGGATTTTGAACTCGGCCACGCGACTAGAGCATCTCACCTCTTGTGCATGTCCGTCGTACCCGCGGGCGTCATGCGGCGGGTGGACGCCCAGAAGCCGAGCGTCAGCGCGCTGATCCCCGCCCCCAACGCGCAGACACCGAACCAGCCAGCCTGCGCGTAGACAAGCGTCGATACGGACGAACCCAACGCGCTGCCGGCGGAGTAAAAGACCATGTATCCTGCGGTCAGCCTGCTCTGCGCCTCCGGGTGCGCTCGATAGATCATCGCCTGGTTGGTGACGTGCACCGCCTGCAGGCCGAAATCGATGATGATCACGCCGGCGATCAGCCAGAGGAGCGATTGCTCAAGCAGCGCAATCGGCGCCCAGGCGAACAGCATGAGCGCGAGGCCGATGCCCGTCGTCCGCTGGCCCAGGCCCACGTCGGCCCATCGGCCTGCGCGCGACGCCGCCAAGGCACCGGCCACCCCGGCGAGACCGAACAGGCCGACCTCGGTATGCGACAGCGAGAATGGCGGCGCGCTCAGCGGCAGCACCAGCGGCGTCAGCAGTGTCGTGATATTGGCGAAGATCAGCATGGCGATGACACCGCGAATGCGCAGCACCGGCTCGGTCAGCAAAAGCCTGAACAGCGAGCCGATGAGATGCGGATAGGTAATGGCGTCGCCCGCTCGTTGCCGCTTCGGCAGTGAGCGGGCGAGCAGCGCGACGATGACGAGCGTCGCCAGCCCGGAGGCGAAATAGACGGCCCGCCATCCCGAGAGATCGGTCAGGACACCGGCAACGGTGCGCGCCAGCAGGATGCCGAGGACGATCCCGCTCGTTACGATCCCGACGACGTGCCCGCGTTCGCCGGGCCCGGCAAGACTGGCCGCATAGGCGACGAAGGACTGCGTTACCACCGCCAGAAACCCCATCGCCGCCATCGAAACCAGCAGCAGCGGCGCGCTGGATGCAAAGCCGATCGAGAGTAAAGCGACCACCGACAGCAGCGACTGCGCGATCACCAGGCGGCGGCGGTCGAGAAGATCGCCCAGCGGAACGAGCAGGACCAGCCCCAGCCCATAGCCGAGCTGCGTCGCCCCGACGATCCATCCGGCATGTGCGCGCGTGAGGCCCAGGTCGTCGGCCATCGCGTCCAGCATGGGATGGGCAAAATAGGCGTTGGCCACCGCCAGTCCGCTCGCCGTCGCGAAGAGCAGCGTGAGCGGCGTCGACGGGCGGCGGCGGTCGGCACGCGTCCCGCGATCAATGCGTTCTTCGCGTGTCAGCCCACCCGCAGCGCCGGCCGTTCCCGCCGGCTCGTCGAGGCTCGTCGCCATTTCCTGATGAGATCGCATCGTAACACCGATTCGGTTTAATGATGAAACCATTTGATCGATATCAGAATGGTTTTATGATGCAACCGCCCCAAACCGGATCGACACGGATCGGAGAGTTTCAGTGGTCAGGCGTAAGAGCCTCAGCGGGGATTATTGCCCGAGCGCGCGCGCCCTGGACGTCATCGGCGACTGGTGGTCGCTGCTCATCGTACGCGACGCCTTCGACGGGCTCACGCGCTTTGGCGAGTTCCAGCGCAGCCTGGGTATCGCGAAGAATATCCTTGCGCAGCGCCTGCGCACGCTGATCGAGCGCGGCATCCTGGAGGCGATTCCTTCCGCCGACGGCGCGGCGCATCAGCAATATCGCCTGACAGAAAAGGGACGCGATCTCTTCCCCGTGATGGTCGCATTGCGGCAGTGGGGGGAACAATATCTGTTCGCACCCGGCGAGCCGTTTTCGAAGCTGGTCGACCGCGATACCGGCCAGGCCGTCCGCCTCGACGTCCGCACCGCGAGCGGCGATCCGATCAGCCCGGATCGCGCGCTCATTCTCAAGGTACCCGTCGACCGACAGCCGGAGGAATGACCGATCCGGAGCGGCTTGCGGACGAGGATGACTGCCTCAGCCGCTCCCTACCATCGTGTAGGCTTGGGGTTGCGGGCGTCGAAGTCCATCTGGTGCCAGTAGGGATAGGCGGGCGTGCGG
The DNA here is from genome assembly GCF_057586275.1 of Sphingomonas sp. SRI_018. NCBI lineage: Bacteria > Pseudomonadati > Pseudomonadota > Alphaproteobacteria > Sphingomonadales > Sphingomonadaceae > Sphingomonas > Sphingomonas sp. SRI_018. Next base: position 180,165 of record NZ_JBYCZO010000003.1, read on the forward strand.
CGGCTGGCGTCGTCGAGGCGCTCGATCTGCTCTGTAGTGAGCGACCAGCCGACCGCGCCGAGATTGGCCTTGAGCTGCTCCTCGTTGCGCGCGCCGATCACGATGTTGGCCACCGTCGGCCGGCTCAGCAGCCAGTTGAGCGCGACCTGGGGGACGGTCTTGCCGGTCTCGCCGGCGATCGCCTCCAGCACCTCGACCACCGTATAGAGATACTCGTCGTCCACCGGCGGGCCGCCGACCGCGCCGCCCGAGGCGATGCGGCCGCTCTGGTCCTGCCCGCGGCGGATCTTGCCGGTGAGGCGGCCCCAGCCGAGCGGGCTCCACACCATCAGGCCGATGCCCTGGTCGAGGCCGAGCGGCATCAGCTCCCATTCGTAGTCGCGGCCGATCAGCGAGTAATAGCCCTGGTAGGCGACGTAGCGCGCGAGGCCGTACTTCTCCGAGGTCGCCAGCGACTTCATCAGATGCCAGCCGGAGAAGTTGGACGCGCCGATATAGCCGATCTTGCCGCTGGTGATGAGGTCGTCGAGCGCGCGCAGCGTCTCGTCGACCGGCGCGATCGCATCGAAGCCGTGCATGAAATAGAGGTCGATATGGTCGGTGCCGAGCCGCCTGAGGCTCGCCTCGCAGGCGCGGATCAGATGGTAGCGCGAGGAGCCGACGTCGTTGGGGCCGTCACCGGTACGAAAGGTCGCCTTGGTCGAGATCAGCGCCTTGTCGCGCTTGCCTTTGAGCGCCTCGCCCAGGATCTCCTCGGAAGCACCCGCCGAATAGATGTCGGCGGTGTCGAAGAAGTTGACGCCCGCCTCCAGGCAGATGTCGACCAGCCGGGTCGCCTCGGCGACGTCGGTGTGCCCCCAGGTGTTGAAGAACTGATGGTCGCGGTTGAACGTGCCGGTGCCGAAGCTGAGCACGGGCACCTTGAGGCCCGAGCGGCCGAGTTGACGGAATTCCATGTCCTGTCTCCACCTGAAAGGACCGCCGGACGGCGGCCGCCCCGCCTCAGGTGGGATGCCTCGTCCGATTTGGAAGGATCAGGAGGCCGGCGGTTCCCATAGTTCGATCGCATTGCCCTCGGGATCGTGGATGCGGGCGAACTTGCCGGTCTCGGGCGAGTCCCATTCGTCCTTGGTAATGATCTCGATCCCCGCGGCGTTGAGCTGCTCCAGCATCCCCTCGAGATCGCGCACGCGCAGATTCAGCATGAACTGCTTGTCCGCCGCGAAATAGTCGGTCGCCGCGCCGAACGGCTGGAACACCACAGGGCCGCCCTGCACCTGCCAAGCCCATTCGCTGGGCTCGCCCGCCTCGTCGGCGGCGCAGCCGGCGCCGACGCCGAGATGCTCCTTATACCAGGTGGCGAGCCCCTCCGGATCGCGGGCGCGCCAGAAGAAGCCACCGATTCCGAGCACGGGCATCGTCTCTCTCCCCTGTCAGGCGGCGATATCGAGCGCTCCGTCGCCCTCGGCCGCTGCCAGCAGCCGCTTCTCGATAGCCTTGATGCGGCCAGCGGCGGTGATCTTATCGCCGATTAGGTCGGTGACATAGAAGGTATCGACCGCCCGTTCGCCATAGGTGGCGACATGCGCCGAGCGGATCGTCACGCGCGACTGGAACAAGGCATGCGCGAGATGGTGGAGCAGCGCCGGCCGGTCGCGGGCATTGACCTCGATCACGGTGAAGCGGTTCGAGGCGTTGTTGTCGATCAGCACGTTGGCCTCGATCGGGAAGGCGTCGGCGCGCGGGCGCGGCAGCGGCTTGGCCTTGAGCCGGTCGCTGAGCTTGAAGCGGTTGGCGAGCGCCTCGGTGATCGCGGTCTTGATGCGGCCGAGCTGGCCGGCGTCGTCGAAGGGGCGGCCTAGCGGATCCTGGACGAGGAAGTTGTCGAGGGCCATGCCGTCGCGGGTGGTGTGGATGCGCGCGTCGATGATGTTGCCGCCGGCGGCGTGGATCGCGCCGGCGATGCGGTAGAACAGGCCGGGGTGGTCGGCGGCATAGACCGTCACCAATGTCGCGCCCTGATCGGCATCGGGCCGCGCGTCGATGAACAGCTGCTCGCCGCCGGCGCGCTCGACGAGACGGGCATTGGCCTCCAGCACCTCGAGCGGCTCCGCCACCCAATAGCTTTCGGGCAAGCGGCGGACGAACTCGGCCATCCGTCCGCCATCCCAGTCGAGCGCCGCCGCAAGATCGGCCTGCTTGGCGGCGATCCGCTCGCCGCGGCCGCGCTGCTTGTGGCCGAGGCGCAGCACCTCCTCGGCGCTCTCGTAGAGATTGTGGAGGAGCTGGCGCTTCCAGCCGTTCCAGATGCCGGGGCCGACCGCGCGGATGTCGACGATGGTCAGCACCAGCAGCATCATCAGTCGCTGCGGGCTCTGCACCTGCTCGGCGAAGTCGAGGATGGTCTTGAAGTCGGAAAGGTCGCGCTTGAACGCGGTCGCCGACATGAGCAGGTGATAGCGGACCAGCCACGCCACCGTCTCCGTCTCGGCCGGCGTCAGGCCGAAGCGGGGACCGAGCCGCTCGGCGACCTCGGCCCCCAGGATCGAATGGTCGCCGCCGCGCCCCTTGGCGATATCGTGGAGCAGCACCGCGACGTAGAGCGCGCGCCGCGCCACGATCTGCGGGAACAGGCCGGTCGAGAGCGGATGGTCGTCCTTGGAATCGCCGCGCTCGATCGCGGCCAGCAGGCCGATCGCCCGGATGGTGTGCTCGTCGACGGTGTAGTGGTGGTACATGTCGAACTGCATCTGCGCGACCACGCGGCCGAAATCGGGCACGAAGCGGCCGAACACACCGGCCTCGTTCATCCAGCGCAGCACCATGTCGGGACTCTGCTTCGACGTCAGCAGGTCGAGGAACAGGGCGTTGGCGCGCGGATCGTTGCGGACGTCGTCGACCAGCTTGGCGTCACGCGCGGCGGCGCGCATCGCCAGCGGGTGGATTTCGAGGCCGTGCTGCTCGGCGAGCGCGAACATCTCGATCAGGCGCACCGGGTCCTCGACGAAGAACGTGTCGCGCGGCAGCGCGAGCCGGCCGCGGTCGAGGACGAAGCCCTTCAGCTTGCGCGGGCGGCGGCGGATCGTCGGCAGGTTGAAGAAGCGGCGGCCGCGCGCGGCGAACTGCTCGTCGAGATGCGCCAGGAACACGCCGGTCAGGTCGCCGACCACCTTCGCCTGCAGGAAGTAGAACTGCATGAAGCGTTCGACCTTCGGCTTCCCCGGCCGGTCGGAATAGCGCATCCGCTCGGCGATCTCGCGCTGGAGGTCGAAGGTCAGCCGGTCCTCGGCGCGGCCGGCGATCAGGTGAAGGTGGCAGCGCACCGCCCACAGGAAGTTCTCGGCGCGATGGAACTGGCGGTATTCGGCGCGGGTGAGCAGGCCCTTGTCGACCAGTTCGGCGGCACTCCCGACGTTGTGGATGTACTTACCGATCCAGAAGAGTGTGTGGAGGTCGCGCAGGCCGCCCTTCCCCTCCTTGACGTTGGGCTCGACGACGTAGCGGCTGTCGCCCATCTTGCGGTGGCGCTCGTCGCGTTCGGCGAGCTTCTGGGCGATGAAGGTGCGCGCGGTGCCGGCCTCGACCTCCGCCTTGAAGCGGCGCGCCGCCTCTTCGTAGAGGTCGGTGTCGCCCCAGACATAGCGCGCCTCGACCAGCGCGGTGCGGATGGTCACGTCCTTCTTCGCCTCGCGCACCATCTCGTCGAGCGAGCGCGAGGAATGGCCGACCTTCAGCCCCATGTCCCACAGCGAATAGAGCATCGACTCGATGACCTGCTCGCACCAGCCGGTCTGCTTCCAGGGCGTGAGGAAGCCGATGTCGACGTCCGAATGCGGCGCCATCTCGCCGCGGCCGTAGCCGCCGACCGCGATCAGCGTCATCCGCTCGGCGGCGGTAGGATTGGTGTTGCGGTAGAGCCGCTGGACGGTGAAGTCCCACAGCAGCCGCAGGATCTGGTCGATCAGGAAAGCGCCCGCCGCCGCCGCTTCCAGTCCGCGCGAGGGGTGTTCGGCGAAGCGCCGCGCGATCTCGGCGCGGCCGGCGTCGAGCGCCTGCTTCAGGCGATCGGTGGCGGCGCGGCGGCGTGCGGCGGTGTCCTTTGCCTCCAGCGCGGCGAGCGCGTCGGCGATGGCGCGACGGTCGATGATCGCGCGGCGGTGCGGGACATGCTCGAAGCGGGACATGGCTTCGAGATAGAGATTGTACGCGATGCGCGCCACAAGTTCGGCGTCACCCCGGCCTTGGGCCGGGGTCCACCTATCGCCAATGTCTGAGCTTGCGGCACCGTGGATGCCGGAACAAGTCCGGCATGACGACTAATTTGATCAATCCGCTGTCTTGGCGACGCCCACCAGCGCCGGGCGGAGGAGGCGGTCCTTGAGCATGTAGCCGGCCTGCATCTCCTGCACGATCGTGCCGGGCTCGGCATCCGCGCTCGGGATCTCCAGCATCGCCTGGTGGCGATTGGGATCGAGCTTCTCGCCCATCGCGGTGATCTTGGCGATGCCGTGGCGGGCGAAGACGTTGTCGAGCTCGCGCCCGGTCGCCTCGATGCCGGTGACCAGGCCCTTGAGCTTCTCGTCCTCGCGCAGCTCGGCAGGGATAGCCGCCAGCCCACGCGCGAGATTGTCGGCGACCGACAGCAGGTCGCGCGCGAACGCCGTGACTGCATAGGCGCGCGCGTCCTGCAGCTCCTTCTCCGCGCGGCGCAGCGAGTTCTGCGCATCGGCGCGCGCATAGAGCACCGCCGCCTTCGCCTCCGCCAGTTCCTCGGCGAGCTTGGCGACCTGATCGTGATCGGCGACCTCCGGAGCGGCCTCCGCGGTTTCCTCGCGCAGGTCCACGGTTTCCGCGGTCAATTCTTCCCCGTTCGGCGGGGACTGGTTCTTGGTCTCGTCGTTCATTGCGTCCGTTTTCAAAAATTCAACCGAGCAGGCGCGCCAGTGTCGCCGCCGTGAAATCCACCATGGGCACGACGCGCGCATAGTTCAACCGCGTCGGGCCGATCACGCCGACCACGCCGACCACCTGACCGTCCAACGCACGAACCGGCTGGGCGATCACCGACGAGCCCGACAGGGCAAACAGCTTGTTCTCCGATCCGATGAAGATGCGCGCGGCATCGGCCTCGCGCGCGCTGTCGAGCAGGCGGGCGATCTCCTCCTTGCCCTCGAGCTCGTCGAGCAAGCCGCGCACCCGGTCGAGGTCGGCGGCGGCGGCCGGATCGATCAGGTTGGCCTGGCCGCGCACGATCAGCACGGGGCGATGGCCGGGGTCCTCGCTCCACACGGCGAGGCCACGCTCGACCAGCGCGCGGGTGAAGCGGTCGAGCCGGGCGCGTTCCTCCGCGATCTCGCGCGTGATCAGGCGCCGCGCCTCGGTGAGCGTGCGGCCGGCGAGCGCGGCGCTCAGGTAGTTGGAGGCCGATTCGAGCGCGGAGGACGTCATGCCCGGCGGCAGGTCGACGACGCGGTTCTCGACCGATCCGTCCTCGCCGACCAGCACCGCGAGCACCCGGCCCTGGCCGAGCGGCGCGAAGCCGAACTGGCGCAGCACCGGCTCGCGCTTCGGCACCAGCACCAGGCCGGCGCAGGAGGACAGGCCGGAAAGCGCGGCGGTGGTGGCGGCGATCGCTTCCTCGATCGGGCCGGCATTTGACGCGCGCGATTCGATCGCGGCGCGCTCCTCGGGCGTGGGCGCGACGGCGTGCATCATCCCGTCGACGAACAGGCGAAGGCCCGATTCGGTCGGCATCCGCCCGGCGGAGGTATGCGGCGCGGCGAGCAGCCCCGCTTCCTCCAGGTCCTGCATGACATTGCGGATCGAGGCAGGCGAGAGGTTGAGCCCCGGCAGCAGCGAGATCGTCTTCGACCCGACCGGCGCGCCCGTCTCCAGATAGGCCTCGACCACCAGCCGGAACACGTCCCGCGCGCGATCGGTGAGGTCGGTGATCGAGGGGGTCATGGGATTGAATCTAGGATAGCTCGACGCAGGTCTCAACGTGGGCCGACCAGGTCGGCGATCGGCAGGATCGCTTCCGCCCGGCCGAGGGCGGCTCCGATGCGCGCGTTCGCCGCACCTCGGCAACCGGTGTAGAATCCGAGCCGGTCACGCTCGCCCCATTGAACGTTGACGCTCGGGAGATCGGTAGGCGCGTTGCGGCAACCGGACGTTCGGGCGAGGATCAAGCGCATGCCCTTGGGTCGGTACGGCGCCAGCACCGCGGCGAAGTTACGATATTGTTCCGGCGTGAAGGCGAAACGACGCTCGCCCCTGACCCGGGTGAAATAGCGGCCGCGAAACACGCCGGATCGATCGGTGACCGTGACCTCGAAGACCGGACAGGTGCCTTCGCATCCGCTGCGCGAATAGGTAATCGGTACAGGCGGGCCGATGTCGTCCCGCGCCCCCGCCGAGATACAGGCGGCAAGCGGCAGCAGAAGCAACTTTCGGATCATCCGCCGACACTGGCGCGTTGCGCCCATGCCGTCTAGGGCCGCAGCAACTGATACGGAGACCTCCATGCGACCTTCCGGCCGCGCGCCCGACGAGATGCGCGCCATCACCATCGAGCCGAACTTCACCCGCCACGCCGAGGGATCGGTGTTGATCGGCTTCGGCGACACCAGGGTGCTGGTCACCGCCAGCGTCGAGGAGCGGGTGCCGCCGTTCCTGCGCGGCAAGGGCGAGGGCTGGGTGACGGCGGAGTACGGCATGCTGCCGCGCGCCACCCATACCCGCGGCCAGCGCGAGGCGGCCAAGGGCAAGCAGTCGGGCCGCACGCAGGAGATCCAGCGGCTGATCGGCCGCAGCCTGCGCGCCGTCACCGACCTCAAGCTGCTCGGCGAGCGGCAGATCACGCTCGACTGCGACGTGATCCAGGCCGATGGCGGCACGCGCACCGCCTCGATCTCGGGCGCGTGGGTGGCGCTGCGGCTCGCGGTCGACAAGCTGCTGGCGAACGGGTTGATCGCGGTCGATCCGATCCAGCACAAGGTCGCGGCGGTGAGCTGCGGCATCTATCAGGGCGTGCCGGTGCTCGACCTCGACTATCCCGAGGATTCGACCGCCGAGGCCGACGCCAATTTCGTGCTGCTCGACGACGGCAAGATCGCCGAGGCGCAGGCGACCGCCGAGGGCGCCTGCTATGACGAGGAAGGGCTGCTGCGGCTGCTGCGGCTCGCACGAATCGGCTGCACCCAGATCTTCGCGGCCCAGGACAAGGCCACCGGGCGGTGAGCGGCGAAGGCGAGGTCCCGCAGGCGATCCGCAAGCTGCGGCCCGGCAAGCTGGTGATCGCCAGCCACAACGCCGGCAAGGTGCGCGAGATCGAATCGCTGCTCGGGCCCTATGGCGTGCAGCCGGTCTCGGCCAAGGCGCTCGACCTGCCGGAGCCCGAGGAGACGGGGACGACCTTCGTCGCCAATGCCGAGCTGAAGGCGCTGCAGGCAGCCGACCTGTCGGGGCTGCCGGCGCTGGCGGACGACAGCGGGCTGTGCGTCGAGGCGCTGGGCGGCGAGCCCGGCATCTTCTCGGCCCGCTGGGCGGGGCCGGACCGCGACTTCCGGGTGGCGATGGAGCTGGTCGAGCGCAACATCGCCGCGACCGGGCCCAATCCGCCGCGCGACGCCTATTTCGTCTGCGCGCTGGCGCTCGCCTGGCCGGACGGGCATGTCGAGTGGTTCGAGGGGCGCGTCGACGGCACGCTGGTGTGGCCGCCGCGGGGGGACAAGGGCTTCGGCTATGATCCGATGTTCGTGCCCAACGGCCATGAGCAGACCTTCGGGGAGATGGACCCGGACGCCAAGCACGCGATCAGCCACCGGGCGGACGCGTTCCGGCAGCTGGTGGCGGCGGTGTTCTAAGCAAAGCTCCTCCCCGGCACGGGGAGGGGGACCGCCGCCGGAGGCGGTGGTGGAGGGGCCCCACCTCGACGGAATCGTTTGCGGAAAGCCCCCTCCACCAGCCTACGGCTGGTCCCCCTCCCCGTGCCGGGGAGGAGCTTTGGGGCTAAGGCAGCGCCCGCTCGCCGTAGATGTTGCCGGCGGGGAGATAGCGGCAGACCAGATATTCGTCGCGGCGGTTGGGTGCCATCGCGCAGCCGACGCGGGTGGTGCGCGACCAGATGATCTGGCTGTAGTGGCCGACGTCGCCGAACCGGCCGGTGCGGCTGACGTTGGGAATCGGGCCGTTGACGAAATTCCGCTGCTCGTCGAGCCAGTGCTGGACCATCTCGTCATAGCGATAGGCGCCGCGCGTGCCGGTCCAGAGGTTCTCGCCCTGCGGCGGGTTCCCGCGCGGCTGCGGCGAATGCTCGAACCGGCGGGTACGCGCCATCTCCTGCGCATAAGCGGCGGCATCGGCGGCAAGCCCGTCGTCCCACGCGAGCGGCGGCTGGCGGACCGAGGCGCGCGCGGCGTTGTGCATCGTCATCACCGCGCGCTGCAGCAGCGCCTGCCCGCGCGGCGCATTGCCCTCGAACGGACGCGGCTCGACGACACGCGGCGGCGCTTCCGACGAGCAGGCCGCCAGCAGTGCGGTCAGGACAAGGGTCAGCTTCCGCCCGATCATCACCGCGACCCTAATCGGGGCCGCATGAACGTCCGGCAACCCCTCAATAGCGAATGAAGGCGGTCAGCGAGGCGATGTGCGCCACGTTGGTCCGCCCGCCGGGAGCATTGCGGAGCTGGTTCATGTAGCCGGCCTCGAGCGTCGACTTGCCCGGCAGCGGAATGACCGCACCGACGAAGCTGCGCAGCTGGTCGAATTCCTCCGTCGCCCAGCCGCCCGACTTGAGCCCCCAGAAGCCTTCGGCCCAGACCAGCGCGCCGACGCTGCGCTCGCGATCGCTCAGCGCGTGCTCGTAGCGCAGCATCTCGCGCAGGCGCAGCGCCATGCCGCCCGCGTCGGAGCGCCAACGCTGCTCGAACCGGGTGCGCGAGGACAGGTCGGAGCGGCCCGCCTTGTGCAGCGACCAGCTGAGCTGCTGGAAGCTGCGCTCCTCGTTGCGGCCGGGGACGCCGGCGCCGCCCGGCTCCTCGATATGGGCATAGCCCTGGTAGAGTGTGACCTCCGGCGTGAGCTTGTAGCCGATCGCACTGCGCAGCAGCAGCTGCGACAGCCGCGAGACGTCGTCGGTCACGCGCGGCTGCACCTCCGCGAAATAGACCAGACGATCGTCGATCGATCCCATCGCGGTGACGTTGACCCAGACCGCCGAGTCGTGGTCGGTCTGCGCGGCCGCCGGGCTGGCGGCGAGCGAGGCGGCGGCGATGAGGATCGAACGAAAACGCATGAGATACTCCCGAACGGACACGTCGGTGCCGGCCGGTAGCAGGATCGGCTTTGCCCGATCTTTGCCCGATCGTTATCGCGCGTGACATGACCCCTGCCCCGCCGCTCGCGCTCTACGTCCATTGGCCGTTCTGCGTGTCGAAATGCCCCTATTGCGACTTCAACAGCCATGTCCGCGACGAGGTCGATCATACGCGCTGGCGGGAAGCGCTGCTCGCCGACCTCGCCCATGAGGCGGCGCTGCTGCCGGGACGGCGGCTGGGGTCGGTGTTCTTCGGCGGCGGCACGCCCTCGCTGATGCCGCCGGAGACGGTGGCGGCGGTGCTGGAGGCGGCCGATGCGGCCTGGGGATTCGATGACGGCGCCGAGATCACGCTGGAGGCCAATCCCTCTTCGGTCGAGGCGGCGCGGTTCGGCGACCTGGCGCGCGCCGGCGTCAACCGGGTATCGCTGGGGCTGCAGGCGCTCGACGATGCGGCGCTCGCCTTCCTCGGCCGGGCGCATGACGTGACCGAGGGGCTGGCGGCGCTCGATACGGCGCAGCGTGCGTTCACGCGGGTGAGCTTCGACCTGATCTACGCCCGGCCCGGCCAGGACCTTGCGGCGTGGGAAGCGGAGCTGACGCGCGCGCTCGCGTTCGGGACCGAGCATCTGTCGCTCTACCAGCTCACCATCGAGCCGGGCACGCGCTTCGCCACCCTCGCTGCCAAGGGCGAGCTGGAGATCCCCGACGGCGACGCGGCGGCCGAGCTGTTCGAGGCGACCGCGGCGATGACCGCCGCCGCGGGGCTGCCGCGCTACGAGGTGTCGAACCATGCGCGGCCGGGCGCGGAGAGCCGCCACAACCTCGCCTATTGGCGCTACCGTGATTACGCCGGCATCGGCCCCGGCGCACACGGCCGGCGCGGCGGGCTCGCGACCTTTCGCCGGAAGAAGCCCGAGAACTGGCTCGCCGCGGTCGACCGCAACGGCCACGGCATCGAGAGCGAGGACCCGCTCGACACGCACACCCAGGCGATCGAGGCGCTGCTGATGGGGCTGCGGCTCGCCGAGGGAGTCGAGCCCGACCCGACGATCCTCGACGAGGCGGCGGTGGGTCGCCTCGTCACGGAAGGCCTGCTGGTCCGGAGCGGCCCGCGCCTCGCCGTCACGGATGCCGGCGTGCTGCTGCTCGACGGCATCCTGAAGGCGATCGTGCGGCCCTAGCCGCTCAGCGCGCGAACCCCGACGGCGCCGGCGACACCGTCACCGTCGTGCCGCCGCGGACCTCCTGCACCTCGAGCGCCCGTTCCGCCACGCCATCGCGGCCGAAGCGGAAGGCACCGTCGAGGCCGGCGAAGCCGCCGCTGTCGCCGAGCTGGGCCTGCGGGAAGCGCGTGCCCACCCGCCAGTCGCGGGCGATGCGCACCGTCAGCAGCACCGCGTCATAGCCGAGGCTCGAGAGGCGATAGGGCGCGCTGCCGAAGCGGGTGCGGTACTTGGTGGCGTACTGGCGGTAGAGCGTGTCCGACACGCTGGCGAACCAGGCGCCGTTCAGCGCCGGCCGGCTGCCCAGCGAGGCGTCGGTGTTCCATAGCTCGGTGCCGAGCACGCGCGCCGATGCCCCGCCGCTGCGGCGGATCGCCGGCACCGCCAGCGCCGCGGTGCCGGCCGAATCGGCGATCAGCACCGCCTGGAACGGCGAGGTCCGGGGCATCCGCGCCACCGCCGCGGCGATCGAGCCGGAGCTGCGATCGTAGGTCTGCATCGTCACCACCTTGCCCCCGGCGCCCTCGACCGCGCGCAGGAAGGCATTGGACGCGCGCTCGCCATAGAGGCCCTTGGGCACCAGCCCGGCGAAGTTGGTGACACCGCTCTTGCGGGCATAGTCGACCACCCGCTCGATCGACTGACCGGGCATGTAGCCGAGCACATAGACGCCGTCGCCGGCGACCGAGGCGTCGTTGGAGAAGCTCAGCACCGGCACGCCCGCGCGCTTGGCGATCGGCGCGACCACGCGCACGTCCTCCGAGAGGAGCGGGCCGAGGATGAGCTGATTGCCCTCGGAGATCGCGCGATTCGCCGCGGCGGCGGCACCCGCGGCAGTGTCGTAGCTGGTGATGCGCACGCGCTCGTTCTGCGTGTCGAGCAGCGCGAGCTGGGTCGCGTTGGCGAGGCTGCGGCCGACCGCCGCGTTGGTGCCCGACAGCGGCACCAGCAGCGCGACGCGGTGGCGCTCGACATCCTCGGGCAGCGTCGAGGTGGCGGGCGCCTTGGGCGGCGGAGCGGTAGGCGGCGGGGCTTCGGGCGCCGGCCCCTTGGGAACGAGCGTCGCGCATCCCGCCAGCAACGCGGCTCCCGCCAGCGCGATCAGCTGCCTCAATGCACCGCGCCGTTGCGTCCTGCTTGCCGCATCCGCCATAGACTATCCCCTCATGAACGCCGAACTCTCCCCCGGCCTCTACATCGTCGCGACCCCGATCGGCAATCTCGGCGACCTCTCCCCGCGCGCCGCGGAGGTGCTGAAAGGCGCCGACGTGATCGCGGTCGAGGACAGCAGGGTCACTGCCAAGCTGTTGAATCACCTCGGCATCAAGCGGCCGATGACGCCGTACCACGACCATAATGCCGAAGCGGTACGCCCCGGCCTGGTGGCGCGGATGGCGGCAGAGACGGTGGTGCTGGTGTCGGACGCGGGGACGCCGCTGATCTCCGACCCAGGCTACAAGCTGGTGCGCGACGCGCGCGCGGCAGGACATCCGGTGACGACGATCCCCGGCCCCTGCGCGGCGATCGCGGCGCTGACGCTGGCGGGGCTGCCGACCGACCGGTTCCTGTTCCTCGGCTTCCTCCCCGCGAAGGCCGGCGCCCGCGCGACGGCGATCGCGGAGGTGGCCGGCGTGCGGGCGACGCTCATCCTGTACGAGAGCGGCCCGCGGCTGGCGGCGACGCTGGCCGCGCTGGCGGAAGGGCTCGGCGACCGCGAGGCCGGGGTCGCGCGCGAGATCACCAAGCGATTCGAGGAATGCGTGGCCGGGACGCTCGGCGAGCTGGCAGCACGCTATGCCGATGCGCCGCCGAAGGGCGAGATCGTGGTCATCGTCGCCCCGCCCGGCGAACCGGCGCCGGCCAGCGAAGAGGATGCGGACGCGGCGCTTCGGGAGGCATTGACGCGGCTTCCGGTCTCCAAGGCGGCGGCGGAGGTGGCGAAACGGCTGGGGCTCGACCGGCGCGAGCTCTATGCGAGGGCGATGGAGTTGAAGAGCACGCTAAGCCCCTCCCCTTCAGGGGAGGGGTTGGGGGTGGGGGCTATCCCCGAGCGATGAGCATGCGGCACTCCCCCACCCCAACCCCTCCCCTGAAGGGGAGGGGCTTAGAAAAGCGGCGCATAGCCGAAGCCGCCGGCCGGCGCGGCGAGCGGATCGCGGGGTGGTGGCTGCGGCTCAAGGGCTGGCGCATCCTCGCCCGGCGCGTGCGGACGCCGGCCGGCGAGGTCGACCTGATCGCGCGGAGGGGCAATCTGGTCGCCTTCGTCGAGGTCAAGGCGCGCGCCAGCGATGCCGAGCTCGATTTCGCGATCGACCAGCGGCGGCTCTCGCGCGTCGCGGCGGCGGCGGAATATCTGATGCCGCGCTATGCCGGCCCGGGCGACGACATCCGCGTCGACGTGATCCTGCTCGCCCCGCGCACGGCGCCGCGGCACATCGAGAATGCCTGGATCGGGTGACTTCCGCGCCGCCACTTCCTAAGTGGCGGTCCGCGCTGATGGAGATTTGCGAATGGGTCTGAGTGTCGCCGTCCAGATGGACCCGCTCGAATCGATCAACATCGCCGGCGATTCGACCTTCGCACTGATGCTGTCGGCGCAGGCGCGCGGGCACAGGCTGTTCCACTACGCGGCCGAGGACCTGAACTACGCCGACGGCCATGTGTGGACGGAGGCGCATCCGGTGACGGTGCAGCGGGTCGAAGGCGATCATTTCCGCTTCGGCGAGCCGGTGCGGCTCGATCTCGGCGACCAAGCCGACGTGGTGCTGATGCGCCAGGACCCGCCGTTCGACCTCGGCTACATCACCGCCACCCACCTGCTCGAGCGGATCAGCGACCGGACCCTGGTGGTCAACGATCCGGCCAGCGTGCGCAACGCGCCGGAGAAGGTGTGGGTGCTCGACTTCGCGCGCTTCATGCCGCCGACCCTGGTCACCCGCAGCCTCGCCGAGGCACGCGCCTTCCTCGCCGCGCATGGCGAGATCGTGGTGAAGCCGCTCCACGGCAACGGCGGCAAGGCGATCTTCAAGGTCGGCCGCGACGGGCAGAATCTCGCCTCGCTGATCGAGGTGTTCAACACCGCCTATCGGGAGCCGCACATGCTCCAGGCATTCCTGCCCGGCGTCGCCGAGGGCGACAAGCGCATCGTGCTGGTCGACGGCGAGGTCGCGGGGGCCGTCAACCGCATCCCGGGCGAGGGCGAGATCCGATCGAACCTCGCGGTCGGGGGCAAGGCCGCGAAGACGGAACTGACCCCCAGCGAGCAGGAAATCTGCGCGGCGCTCGGCCCGGAGCTCAAGCGGCGCGGCCTGATCTTCGTCGGCATCGACGTGATCGGCGGCGAGTGGCTGACCGAGATCAACGTCACCTCTCCCACCGGCATCGTCGCGATCGACCGCTTCAACGGCACCGACACCGGGGCGATGATCTGGGAGGCGATCGAACGCAGGGTGGCCGAGCGCGCCCGCTGATGTTCGACTTCACCCACAACCCGGTGTTCGTCAGCTACTGGGGCATCTTCTTCCTGATGATGCTCGAGAACGTGATCCCGCCGGTGCCGTCGGAGGTGATCATGGGGATCGCCGGGATCGCCGCAGCCGAGGGCAAGCTCAACCTTGCCGGCATCCTCGCCGCCGGCACCACTGGCACGGTGCTCGGCAACCTCGTCTGGTACGAGATCGGCCGGCGCTTCGGCTACGAGCGGCTGAAGCCCTGGGTCGACCGCTGGAGCCGCTGGCTGACGATGGAATGGCAGGACGTCGAGAACCTCCGCCGCCATTTCCTGCGCCACGGCGGCAAGACGGTGTTCGTGTTCCGCTTCCTGCCGTTCGGCCGGACGATGATCTCGCTGCCGGCGGGGCTGATGCACATGGGGTTCGCCAAGTTCGTCACCTACACCGCGGCAGGCAGCCTGGTGTGGAATGTGATCCTGGTCGGCGTCGGCTATTGGCTCAAGACCAACATCGACGAGATCGACCGCTTTGTCGGGCCGATCGTCATGGTCATCGTGGCCGCACTGGTGCTGACCTACATCTGGCGCGTGATCACCTGGAAGCCGCGGAAAAGCGCACCGGCCGAAGCCGAGTAGCGATCACGCCCGCGGATGGGCGTTGCGGTAGACGTCGAGCAGATGCGCGGCATCGACTGCGGTGTAGACCTGGGTCGAGCTGAGGCTCGCATGCCCCAACAGCTCCTGCAGCGCGCGCAGGTCCGCGCCGCGGCCGAGCAGGTGGGTCGCGAAGCTGTGGCGCAGCGCGTGCGGCGTGGTACGGGGTGGGAGACCTAGCCGCGTCCGCGCAGCGCGAACCGAGCGGCGCACTACGGCCGGCGAGAGCGGACCACCCTTGGCGCCGCGGAACAACTCGGCGTCGCGGGAAACGCCCCAGGGCTGGAGCGCGACATAATGCTCGATCGCCTCGCGCACCTGCGGGAGCAGCGGCACGATGCGGGTCTTGGCGCGCTTGCCGGTGACCGCCATCGTCTCGCCGAGCGGCAGCACCGCGCCGGTCAGCCCCAGCGCCTCGCCGATGCGTAGCCCGGCGCCATAGAGCAGCAGCAGCACCGCCCAGTCGCGCGCGGCGATCCAGGGTTCGGCGGCGTCCTCGGCGACCTCCTCGGCAAGCGCGATCGCTTCGTCGGGCGCGATCGGGCGCGGCACGCCCTTCTTGACCCGCGGCCCCTTGAGCCGCGGCGGCTCGGCCCCACCGAAGGCGAGGAAGCCGCGCACCGCCGACAGCTCGCGCGCGGCGGAGGTGTTGGAGAGGCCGTCTTTCCGCCGCGCGGCGAGGAAGGCGCGCAAGTCCGCCGGTGTGATCCTGCACAGCGCAGCCAGGTCCACCGCCTCGCCCCAATGCTGCTGGAGGAAGGCGACGAGCCGCTCCGCCGTCGCCTGATAGGCGCGCACGGTATGCGCCGACCGCCGCCGGTCGCGAGCAAGGTGCGCGGCGTAGAGAAGAGGCAAGGGCTCGGACACGAGCAGAGCCTATCCCAATCGCGGCCTCCACCAAAGCGAAGAGGCTGCTACTCCCGCGCCAATCGCGCGATCCGCGCTTCATGTTCGGCCTTGCCGAACGGAAAGCGCAGGAACAGCACCGCCGAAAGCGTCGCCAGCGCGAGATAGATCACGCTGAACACGATCGTCAGCCGGTCGATCGTGCCCACCGGCACCTGCCCCGGCGTCGCCTTCTCGGGAAAGGCCGCGATCGCCAGGATCATCCCGGCCAGGAAGATGCCGATGCCGGAGGTGCATTTCTGGACGAAGAAGGAGCCGGCGAAGAACACGCCCTCCGAGCGCAGGCCCGTGCGCGTCTCCGAATCCTCGACCACGTCGGCCATCATCGACGCGCCGATGATGAAGGCGGACACGCTGAGCGCGGTGCTGGCGATGTAGAAGGAGAACAGCACCGGGAGCAGCGCGGGCTCGCCGGGTTCGGGGAACCATCCCGCCAGCCGCAGCCAATAGGGCGCGGTCTGGAAGACCATCGCCGCCAGCACCGCCCCGCCTGCCGCGCGCGGCTTGCCGAAATGCTTGGCGGCGCGCGGCGCCAGCAGGAACGCCAGGATCACGCCCGCGAACAGCACCAGCATCAGATAGACGAAGGTCGCACCCTTGAAGCCCCACACGTAGCTGTAGAGATAGTTGGACAGCGCATAGCTAATCCCCTGGTTGGTATAGGCGCACACCCCCGCCAGCATCAGGATCAGGAAGGCGCGGTTTCGCACCGTCGCGACCAGCTCCGCAAAGCTGCTCTTCAGCGTCCCCTCGCGCACCTCGGGCCGCGGCAGCCGCTTGATCTCATGATGCGTGCCGAGGGCGGAGACCAGGATCGCCACCGCCATCAGCACCGCGCCGGCAATGGCGAAATGGGCATAACCCGCGCGGTTGAGCAGCCCGTTCGGATACTCCGGCGTCGGCGCGAGGAAGACCTGATAGGCCGCGAGCAGCATCAGCAGTCCGCCCGCCCAGCCGAACAGATAGCGATAGGCCATGATCCGCGTGCGCTCGTCGTAATCGGCGGTGAGCTCCGGCGTCAGCGCGACCGACGGCACCTCGTAGCAGGACACCGCCGAGCGCACGACCACCGCGATCACGAACAGCCAGACGAGCGTCATCGGCTCCGACAGCGCGGGTGGGTTCCACAACAGCACCCAGCCGATCGCGATCGGCAGCGCCGCGCCGTACATCCACGGATGGCGCCGCCCCCAGCGCCCGCGCGTGCGGTCGGAGAAGAAGCCAACCGCCGGATCGATCATCGCGTCGATCAGCAGCGCGCACATCACCACCAGCCCGACCGTCGCGGCCGGGAGCCCCACCACCTGATTGTAGAACAGCAGCAGGAAGGTGCCGAACCCCGAATCCTTCACGCCATAGGCCACCGCGCCGAAGGCATAGGCGAGCATCGTCCCCTGCCCGATCCGCCGCACCGGCGGCAGCGCGCTCCCGCCGGTTTCGCCGCGCGCCATGTCGGTCACTGTCCTGCAACCTTGGCGATGGCGTCGAAGAAGCTCGGCGCCGCCGGATCCCAGCTGTGACGCGGCCCGATGTTCATGCCGCCATCGATAAGGAGATGCGTGCCGGTGACGAACCCGGCCTCGTCGCTCAGCAGATAGGCGATCGCGGCGGCGATATCCTCTGGCCGGCCTGCGCGCGCGATCGGCTGCGCCTGGGCGGCGACGCCGGCGATCATGGCATTGGCCTGCTCGCGCGCCGCGCCGTCGATGCCGAGCGAGGCGGTGAAGATGTTGGTGGTGATGAAGCCTGGCGCGACCGCGTTCACCCGGATGCCGTGCTGCGCCAGCTCCGCCGCCGCGATGCGGGTCAGGTGGAGCACGCCGGCCTTGGCCACCGAATAGGCGATCGGCGCCGCGCCCGACTGGAAGGCCGAGACCGAGGAGGTGTTCACGATCGCCCCGCCCCCGCGCTTCGCCATCAACGGCGCGACATAGCGGATACCCATCGCCACCGACCGCAGCAGCAGCGCATGGGTGCGGTCCCACTCCTCCGCCGAGATCGCGTCGATCCGCTCGCGCGACCCGCCGGCGCCCGCATTGTTGACGAGCGCATCAAGCCCGCCCGCCGCATCCGCCGCTCCGACCAGCGCCGCGATCTCGGCCGGATCGCTGACGTCGCAATGCCGGTAATGTCCACCGATCGCCGCCGCCACCGCTTCCCCGCCGGCGTCGTCGATGTCGCCGATCCACACCTCGGCACCCTCGCTCGCCAGCCGCTCGGCGGTGGCGCGCCCGATCCCCGATGCGCCGCCGGTGACGACTGCGCGCTTGCCCTCGAACCGCATGCGCTCTCCTGTCTTTCCCGGGCAGCATAGGGGCGGTCCGGCGTCCGTCAATCGGCCCGGTTGGAAAATGCGGTATGCTGCGCTTGCGGCCTGCGCGGTCGGCGGTTAGCAGAGTCGCAGAAGATAAAGGAGCGGATGCGGTGGCCCTCGACGCCGAGACCTTCGACGCGCTGATCGATACGGTACGGCGATTCGTCGCCGAACGGCTGCGCCCGCTCGAGGCCGAGGTCGAGGCCCACGACGCCATCCCCGACGAGGTCATCGAGGAGATGAAGGCGATGGGCCTGTTCGGCCTGTCGATCGCGGAGGAACACGGTGGCCTCGGCCTGACCATGAGCGAGGAGGTGCGGGTCGCGATCGAGTTCGGCCGCACCACGCCGGCGTTCCGATCGACCTTCGGCACCAATGTCGGCATCGGCAGCCAAGGGCTGGTAATCGCCGGCACGCCCGAGCAGAAGGCAGAATGGCTGCCGCGCATCGCCAGCGGCGAGGTGATCACCAGCTTCGCGCTGACCGAGCCCGACGTCGGCTCCGATTCGGGCAGCGTGAAGGCGCGCGCGGTGCAGGACGGCGACGTCTACCGCCTGTCGGGCACCAAGCGCTTCATCACCAATGCCGACAAGGCCGACCTGTTCACGGTGATGGCCCGCACCCGCGACGAGCCGGGCGGTCGCGGCGTCTCCGCCTTCCTGGTGCCGCGCGACCTGCCGGGCGTCTCGATCGGCGAGCCCGAGAAGAAGATGGGGCAGAAGGGCGCCAAGGTCGCCGATGTGATCTTCGACGACGTGCCGGTCCCCGTCGCCAACCGGCTCGGCGAGGAGGGCGAAGGCTTCAAGATCGCGATGCGCGTGCTCGACCGCGGGCGGCTGCACATCGCGGCGGTCTGCGTCGGTGTCGCCGAGCGCCTCATCGCCGACTGCGTCGCCTATGCCAGCGAACGTCGGCAGTTCGGCAAGCCGATCGCCGACCACCAGCTCATCCAGGCGATGGTCGCCGACAGCAAGACCGAAGCGCTCGCCGCGCGGGCGCTGGTGCTGGAGACGGCGGCGGCGAAGGACGCCGGTCGGGAGGTGGTGCTGGAATCGGCGGCCGCGAAATATTTCGCCAGCGAGATGGTCGGCCGCGTCGCCGATCGCGCGGTGCAGATCTACGGCGGCGCCGGCTACATCGCCGATTACGGCATCGAGCGGCTCTACCGCGACGTCCGCCTGTTCCGCATCTACGAAGGCACCAGCCAGATCCAGCAGCTCATCATCGCCCGCGAGACGCTGAAGCGCGGCGGCTGACCAACAAGGAGAGAAACATGAGCCTCAACAGCCTCTTCAGCCTGGAGGGCAAGGTCGCCCTCGTCACCGGCGGATCGCGCGGGATCGGCAAGATCATCGCCAAGGGCTTCATCGAACAGGGCGCGAAGGTCTACATCTCCTCGCGCAAGGCACCGGCCTGTGAGGAGACCGCGGCCGAGCTCGGCCCCAACTGCATCCCGCTGCCGCAGGACGTCTCGACGGTGGAAGGCTGCCGCGCGCTCGCGACCGCGATTGCGGAGCGCGAGGATCACCTCGACATCCTCGTCAACAACGCCGGCGCCGCTTGGGGCGAACCGTTCGAGCAGTTCCCGGAGGCCGGCTGGGACAAGGTGATGGACCTCAACGTCAAGTCGCCCTTCTTCCTGACCCAGGCGCTGCACGGCCTGCTCAAGGCGAAGGCGAGCTTCGACGCACCGTCGAAGGTGATCAACATCACCTCGATCGACGGCCTGCGCCTCAATCCGTGGGAGACCTACAGCTACCACGCATCCAAGGCGGCGCTGATCTACCTCACCAAGCGCATGGCCGCGCGGCTGATCAAGGACGCGATCATCGTCACCAGCCTCGCCCCGGGCGCCTTCGCCAGCGAGATGAACCGCGCCGCGCGCGATCATGGCGACGAGGTCGCCAAGCGCATCCCGATGCGCCGCATCGGCAATTTCGAGGACATGGCCGGGGCGGCGATCTTCCTGGCCAGCCGCGCGTCGGATTATGTCGTGGGGGACACGCTGGTGGTCGATGGGGGTCTGGTCAGCGCGTCGCTGGGGAGCAGCATCGACGCTTGATCCTGATACCTCCCCGAGCTCGCTCGGGGAGGATTGGGGCTACCGCGCGATCCCGCCCGCCGCGAGCACGGCCAGCGTCACCAGCTCGCTCGCGGTCGAGGTCATCGGCGCGACCTGGACCGGCTTCTCCATGCCGATCAGCATCGGCCCGATCACGCTGTCGCCGCCGAGCTCGCGCAGCAGCTTGGCCGAGATGTTGGCCGACTGCAGCCCCGGCATGATCAGCACATTGGCCGGACCGGAAAGCCGCGCGAAGGGATAGTTGGCGAGCTGCTTCGGGTTGAGCGCCACGTCGGGCGCCATCTCGCCCTCATACTCGAACCCGACCTGTCGGCCGTCGAGCACCTTCACGGCGGCGCGGATGTTGTCGAGCCACTGGCCCTCGGGATTGCCGAAGGTCGAATAGCTGAGGAACGCGACACGCGGCTCGTGCCCCATCCGCCGCGCGACCAGCGCGGTCTGCTCGGCGATGTCGGCAAGTTCCTCAGCGTTCGGCCGCTCGTTGATCGTGGTGTCGGCCATGAACACGGTATGGGTCTGCCCGACCATCAGGTGAATGCCGAACGGCGTGCGCCCGGCGACGGGATCGATCACGCGCCGCACCTCGCGGATCGTCTGGGCATAGGTGCGGGTGACGCCGGTGATCATCGCATCGGCCTCGCCGAGCTGGAGCAGCACCGCGCCGAAGATGTTGCGGTCCTGATTGATCATCCGCTCGGCATCGCGGCGCAGATATCCGCGTCGCTGCAGCCGCTTGTAGAGGAAGTCGACCATCGTCGGCACCAGCGTCGAGGTGCGGCTGTTGTGGACCTCGTAGCTTTCGGGATCGCTCACCCCCAGCGCACGCAACCGATCGTGGACGTCCTCGCGCCCGACCAGCACCGGCGTGCCGTAGCCGCCCTCGCGGAAGGCGATCGCCGCGCGCAGCACCACTTCCTCCTCGCCTTCGGCGAACAGCACACGCTTGGGATGCGCCCGCGCGCCTTCATAGGCGAGCGTGAGCACCGACGTCGTCGGGTTGAGCCGCGCACGCAGTGCCTGGCGATAGGCGGCCATGTCGAGAATCGGCTTGGTCGCGACGCCCGAATCCATCGCCGCCTGCGCGACGGCGGAGGGGACATTCTCCATCAGGCGCGGGTCGAACGGCGCCGGGATGATATATTCGGGCCCGAACACATGGCGTACGCCATAAGCCGCGGCGACCTCCTCCGGCACCCGCTCGCGCGCCAGCTCGGCGATCGCCTTGGCCGCGGCGATCTTCATCGCGTCGTTGATGCCCGTCGCGCGCACGTCGAGCGCACCACGGAAGATGAAGGGGAAGCCGATGACGTTGTTGACCTGGTTGGGGTAGTCCGACCGCCCCGTCGCGACGATCGCGTCAGGGCGAACCGCCTTGGCCGCCTCCGGCCGGATCTCGGGCTCGGGGTTGGCCATGGCGAAGATGATCGGCGCCTCGGCCATGTGCTTGACCATCTCGGGCTTCAGCGCCCCCGCGGCGGAGAGGCCGAGGAACACGTCCGCGCCCTCCAGCGCCTCGGTCAGCGTGCGGCGCTCGGTGACGGCGGCATGGGCCGACTGCCACTGGTTCACGTCGTCGCGGCCCTGGTAGATCACGCCCTTGCGGTCGCACATGATGACGTGGTCGTGGCGCACGCCCATCGCCTTGATCAGCTCGGTGCAGGCGATCGCGGCCGCGCCCGCGCCGTTCACCACCACCTTGATCTCGTCCATCTTGCGCCCGGTGAGCAGCGCGGCGTTGATCAGGCCGGCGGCGGTGATGATCGCGGTGCCGTGCTGGTCGTCGTGGAACACCGGGATGTTCATGCGCTCGCGCAGCGTCTGCTCGATGATGAAGCACTCGGGCGCCTTGATGTCCTCGAGGTTGATGCCGCCGAAGCTCGGCTCCAAGAGCTCGACCGCGTCGATGAAGCGGTCGACGTCCTCGGTCTTCAGTTCGAGGTCGATCGAATCGACGTCGGCGAAGCGCTTGAACAGCACCGCCTTGCCTTCCATCACCGGCTTGGAGGCGAGTGCGCCGAGATTGCCCATCCCCAGGATCGCGGTGCCGTTGGAGATCACGGCGACCAGGTTGCCCTTGGCGGTATAGTCGTAGGCCGTGGCGGGATCATCGGCGATCGCCTGCACCGGCACCGCGACGCCCGGCGAATAGGCCAGCGCCAGGTCGCGCTGCGTCGTCAGCGGCTTGGACGCGACGATCTCGATCTTGCCCGGGCGACCTTCCGAGTGAAACAGCAGCGCCTCGCGCTCCGAAAACTGCACGTTCGCTTCTGCTCGTTCGTCGGACATCTATCTCTCCCGGCTCTCGCGCCGGTCTTTAGTCAGCCGTTTCGGAGAAGGGAACCGCATAGCGCCCGTTCGATCCCCTTGCCGTCCGCGCGAGCGCTCGGCTACCTCGGCGCGCATGGCCGATGCCGCTCCCACTCCGATGATGGCCCAATATCTCGCGCTCAAAGCCGAGGCTGAGGATTGCCTGCTGTTCTACCGGATGGGCGACTTCTTCGAGCTGTTCTTCGAGGATGCCAAGATCGCCAGCGCCGTGCTCGATATCGCCCTCACCGCGCGCGGCGAGCATGGCGGCGCGCCGATCCCGATGTGCGGCGTGCCCGCCCATGCGATGGAGGGCTATCTCGCCCGTCTTATCAAGGCCGGCCACCGCGTCGCCATCGCCAACCAGACCGAGACGCCGGAAGAGGCCCGCAAGGCGCGTGGCTCCAAGGCGCTGGTCGGCCGCTCGATCATCCGCGTGGTGACGGCGGGCACGCTGACCGAGGAAGCGCTGCTCGATTCGCGCACCGCCAACTGGTGCGCGGCGGTAGGCGAGGCTGGCGGCGCGATCGCCATCGCTGCCGCGGACGTATCGACCGGCCGGTTCGAGGTGATCGAGACGAACGCCGGCAGCCTCGGCGCCGAGCTCGCCCGGCTGAGCCCGGCCGAGGTAGTCGCGGCCGACGGTGGCTTCGCCGACGCGACCGTGTTCCGCCCTCGCGGCGATTTCGACAGTGCGCGCGGCGAGGAACGGCTCAAGGCCCTGTTCGGCGTCGCGACGCTCGACGGCTATGGCGCGATGTCGCGCGCGGCGCTGGCTGCGGCGGGGGGCCTGGTCGCCTATCTCGAGCATACCGCGCGCGGCGCCCTCCCCTTCCTCCGTCCGCCGCGCATCGTCCGTTCCGAGGCGGCGATGGCGATCGACGCGGCCACCCGCGAGAGCCTGGAGCTGACGATCAGCGCCGCCGGCACCCGCGCCGGATCGCTGCTCGACGCGGTCGACCGCACCGTCACCGGCGCCGGCGCGCGCCTGCTCGGGCAGGACCTGTCCGCGCCGCTGATGGACAAGGCGGCGATCGAGGCCCGCCTTGCCCTCGTCCAGCGCTTCCACGACGACGCGGCCCTGCGCGAGCGCATCCGCGCCGCACTCCGGGCCCTCCCCGACATCGGCCGCGCGCTCGGCCGTCTCGCCGCCGGGCGCGGTAGCCCACGCGACCTGGGACAGCTGCGCGACGGCCTCGATGGCGCGTGGCGTCTCGGCGAGATGCTCGACCAGTTCCATGAGCCGGCGCTGCTGGTCGAGCTCGCACCTCAGCTCCAGGGTCATGGCGCGCTCATCGACCTCCTCACCCGCGCGCTCGTCCCGTCACCACCGATCGATGCCGCGAACGGCGGCTATATCGCCGAGGGCTATGACGCCGCGCTCGACGACCTGCGCGATGCCGGCGCCGGCGGCCGCCGCGCGATCGCCGCGCTGGAGGCGCAGTATCGCGATCAGACCGGCATCGCTTCGCTCAAGATCCGCCACAACGGCGTGCTCGGCTATCATATCGAGGTGCCGGCCAAGGCCGCCGATCCGCTGATGCGGCCCGACAGCGGCTTCACCCACCGCCAGACGCTCGCCGGCGTGGTCCGCTTCAACGCGCCCGAGCTGCATGAGGTAGCGATCAAGGTCGCCCATGCCGGCGCGCACGCTCTCGCCGCCGAGGCCGCGCATCTCGAGGAGCTGACCCAACAGGCGCTCGCCAATCGCGAGCCGATCGCCCGCACCGCCGACGCGCTCGCCCGCCTCGACGTCGCCGCCGGCCTTGCCGAGCGCGCCGCCGAGGGCGGCTGGGCGCTGCCCACGCTCGTCGACCATGCCTGTTTCGAGGTCGAGGGCGGCCGCCATCCCGTGGTCGAGGCGGCAGTGGCGAAAGCGGGCGGCCGCTTCGTCGCCAACGACTGCATGTTGTCGGAGAGCAACCGTCTGTGGCTGGTCACCGGCCCCAACATGGGCGGCAAGTCGACCTTCCTGCGCCAGAACGCGCTGATCGCGGTACTGGCGCAGGCCGGCAGCTACGTGCCCGCGACACGCGCGACGCTGGGGCTCGTCGATCGCCTGTTCAGCCGCGTCGGCGCGTCGGACAATCTCGCGCGCGGCCGCTCGACCTTCATGGTCGAGATGGTCGAGACCGCCGCGATCCTGGCACAGGCGACAGCGCGCAGCTTCGTCATCCTCGACGAGGTCGGCCGCGGCACCTCGACCTACGACGGCCTCGCGATCGCCTGGGCGGTGGTCGAGGCGATCCACGAGGACAACCGCTGCCGCTGCCTGTTCGCGACGCATTACCACGAGCTGACGCGCCTCGCCGAGCGCTGCGACGCGCTCACCCTCCACAATGTCCGCGCGCGCGAGTGGAAGGGCGACCTCGTCCTGCTCCACGAGGTGGCGGAGGGCCCCGCCGACCGCAGCTACGGCCTCGCCGTCGCCCGCCTCGCCGGCTTGCCGCCCGCGACGATCAAGCGCGCCAAGGCGGTGCTCGACAAGCTCGAAGCCGGCCGCGAGAAGACCGGCGGCCTCGCCGCGGGACTCGACGACCTGCCCCTGTTCGCCGCAGCCGCCGAAGCGGAGGAGGAGGCGGTCGATGCGCTCCGGGCTGAGCTGGGCGCACTCGATGTCGACGCGCTCAGCCCGCGTGAGGCGCTGGAGGTGCTGTATCGGCTGAAGGGACTGGCGGCAGATGACTGAATCGAGCAGGCAGACGAGATGTCACCTGCAACGGAATTGCGGCGATCGCCGACCTCCAATTGCTTCAGTCACGCAACGTAACGTGGCATAAACGTCGCCCCGATCAGCGAAGGGGGGAGATCATGCCTGAAGGGGGACTGGGCGAGCACAATACACCCGACCATGCAGGAGGTCCGAACGGGCCAGCGGGGATGAACGATGGCGGCCGGGCAGGCGGCAAGGAAGGTCCGTCCGGTCGAGAGGTACGCGGTGGACCGGAAGGCAATCGGCGAGAACCCGCGCCGAATAGGGAACCCAAGGGACCGGAAGGCGAGGTGAACACGCCTGCGGATGCGCACCACGATTCCGACCGCTCAGGTGGAAAAGGTGACAAGAACGATCGGCGTCGCAGGAGGGGCATCAGAATTGGGCCGTTTCGCATCGGCTTTCCCTGAGAGAAAGCTGCCTTCTCTTCGGATGGGAATGCGCCTGGCCTTCACCACAAGGCGGTGAATCAATAGGGCGGCGGCTTCCGCTCCCGCTGCTCCCGCGCCGCCTCGGTCCACCAGGCGAGGTCGTCGGCGAAGCGAGGGAACTGGCGGTCGAGCGCCGCACCACCGTCGCCGACCGGCGAACCCTCGGCATCGAGCGTCCGGCCGACCTGGCCGACCGTGATCGTGCTGGAGATCACCACCATCCCCATTTCGCTGAGCGAGCCGTGCCAGATCGCATTGCTGCGCGCCCCGCCGATCCGCCCGGCCGAATAGCTCGCGATCGCCGCCGGCCGCCAGAACCATTCCTCCAGGAAATGGTCGGTCAGGTTCTTGAGCCCCGGCTGCATCCCCCAATTATATTCGCCGGCCACGAACACGAAGGCATCGGCCGCGACGATCTTCTCCGCCAGCGCCGCCATCGCCGGCGGTGCCTCGCCGGGCGCATATTCCTTGTACATGCGGTCGAGCATCGGCAGTCCGACATCGCGCGCGTCGATCAATTCGACGTCGGCGCCGCGCTCGCGGAACCTGCCCACCAGATAATGCGCGAGCCGGATACCCATGCGGTCGCGCCGATAGGAGCCGTAGAAGACGAGAATGCGGTCCGCCATGAAGGTCCCCTGCCGCGGAGCCTCGCCCCGCCTGTTTCGTTGATTGCCCGTCCGACGACAGGAGAGAGCCATGCGCGAGAACAGCGGCCAGGGAAAGGCCAGCACCAACACCCGCGACCCGACGCTGCGGGACAATGAAGGCCGCGGCGGCACCGACCGTCCCGGCGATCAGACCGAGGGCGCTGCATTCGACTTCGGCCACAAGCCAGCCAAATCGCCGGGCGAACGTCGGCGCGGCGAGGTGAGCGATCAGGATGCCACACCTCCGGTCGACACCGATCGCTGATGCCGCGCAACCGGAAGCAGGCGATGAAAATGAAAGAGGCCGCCGGGTGGCATCCCTGCCACCCGACGACCTCCGACATGGTCAGCGGCCGGAAGCTCCAGCCCGGGAGACCATGCGGGCCGCTTTCATCGGATTGTCGAGCGTTGATTGGAGGAGGATACCTCCCGCTCGCGCTACGGACGGAGGGCTTCCGTCCGCTCATCCGATATCAGCGGCGCGTCTCCCGAACGAACTGAACCGACCCCATTGCTGAACCATGAGACATCGGATCACCTCCTTTCGCTTGTTAAGACGATGTGCCTTGCCAGGCACGCTCCCTATGTGAATCACGCGAGTCGCGCATTCAAGTCTTGTAATGCATCGCGTTTGCGACGATTCTCTCACGTCTGCCGTTCGCGGCCGAACACGCTGCGAAGCTCGTCTTTCGCGTCCTCCAGAATCCGCTTCCGCTTGGCATCGAGCCCCTTGCCGGCGCGGTTGATGTAGAAGGTCAGCATCGACATCGCCGACCGGAACGGCTCGCTCTTGCGCCGCCTGCTGTGTTCGGCCGAGCGCTTCAGCGATTGCGCGATCTTTCGGGGATCATGCAGCGTAAACACGTCGCGGTCGAGGTCGAGCGCATCGGAATGCTCGGTCACCTCGTGCGACCATTTCCTCTTCGCGGCCATGGCTCAATGCCTCTTGAAATACTGCACCTCGCGCTCGTGCTTCTCCGCCGCCTCGCGCGTCGAGAAGGTGCCGAGGTTGCGGCGCTTGTGCGTCCGGGGATCGACCTTGCGCGAATAGAGGCGGTATTCGCCGGATTTCAGCTTGCGGATCATCGGCTTTCTCCTCGCGCGCATCAACGCACGGGCGCCGCGATCAGCTTCGGCAGTCCTCAATCACGCGCAGAATCTCGGGCCAGGCCGGGATCACCAGCGGCTGGGCGGCCACGCCCTGGACGATGAAGCGCCCGCGGCTGAACCCGATCGCGTCGAGCAGCGGATCGCGCGCCGGCAGCACGGCGCTGCCGCCGCCGTTGGCGGTGGCCAGCGTCTGCGACCGGCTGGTGGTGCGGATCGCCATCGTCGCCCCGTCGGGCACCGCGCGGGTCAGCGTGACGCGGCGATCGCTCCCGCAGGCAATGGTGAACACCGGCGCGCCGGCCGGTCCGAAGGTCGCCACCCCGCCGGCATAGCGCCAGTCCCCCGGCGTCAGCGGCCAGTCGCGCCAGTCGCTCGAGACCGGCGGAGGCGGCGGCGCGGGCGTCGCCACCGGCGCCGGCCGCGGCGGAGGCGGCGCGGGCGGCGGCGTGGTGGACGGAATGCAGCCGGCGAGGGTGCCGAGCATCAGCGCGGCGAGGAGCGGACGAGTACGCATTGCCGCACCTTATGGGCGAAGCCGCCGTCCGCCTCAACCGCCGTCGGGACCGGCGTGCATCAGACCATCGTCAGCCCGCCGTCGACGGCATATTGCGCGCCGGTGACATAGCTGGCCTCGTCCGAGAGCAGGAACAATGCGACCGCGGCCGCCTCTTCGGCCGAACCCACCCGCCCGAGCGCGGTGCGGCCGGTCACGTCCGTCTCGAAGCTCTTGCGCACGTCCCCGGGCATGAAATCGCGGAAGGCCGTATCGATCGGACCGGGCACCAGCGCGTTCACCCGCACGCCGCGCGGCGCGAGCGCCGACGCCCAGCAGCGGCTGAGCGAGATCAGCGCGCCCTTGGTGGCGGCATAGACGCTCGCCATCGCCGCGCCTTCGTAGGTCGAGGTCGAGGAGGTGACGACCACCGACGCCCCGTCATTCAGCACACCGCTCAGCGCCGCGAGCTGGAGCACCGGCCCGCGCACGTTGGCGTTCATCATCCGGTCGAAGAAGCCGGCGTCGACATCCTCGACCGACGAGACATCGGCATAGCCGGCGTTGAGCCACAGTCCGTCGAGCCGTGCGCCGCGCTGCACCGCTTCTAGAAGCCGGCGGCCGGTGTCTGGATCGGCGGCGTCGTCACGAACGAGTTGCACGCTCTCCGGCAGCAGCTTGCGGCATTGCTCCAGCCGATCCGGGTTGCGGCCGGTCACGATCAGCTCGGCGCCTTCCTCGGCCAGCCGGCGCGCGCCTGCCAGGCCGATCCCGCTGGTGCCGCCGGTGATCAGGATGCGCCTGCCGCCAAATCTGGCCATCTACGGTCTCCCAGCCTCGACTGACGGTCACCGCACGTTCCGAAGAGGTTGATGCCCAGAACGCCGCGGAAGGAGGTCAGTGCCGCCGCCCGCCGAACTTCCGCTGCACCTTCCCGTAGCGCGTCTTGCGCGTCCCCGGCTTGCCTTCGGTCGAGCGCCCCATCACCGGCGCTTTGTGCTCGCCCGCGGGCAGGCCCAGTTCCTCGTTCTCGAGCTGCCGGATCTCGTCGCGCAACCGCGCCGCCGTCTCGAACTCGAGGTTCGCGGCGGCATCGCGCATCTTCTTCTCGAGCTCCTCGATGTACGCGCGCAGGTTGTGGCCGACCATGTGCGGCCGGTCGGCGTCGATCTCGACCGTCACCTGATCCTTCGACGCGACATGCGCAATGATGTCGCCGATCGACTTGCGCACCGTCTCCGGCGTGATGCCGTGCTCGGCATTGTACGCCATCTGCTTCTCCCGGCGCCGGTTGGTCTCGTTCAGCGCGCGCTCCATACTGCCGGTGACGCGATCGGCGTAGAGGATCACGCGTCCGTCGACGTTGCGCGCTGCGCGGCCGATCGTCTGGATGAGCGAGGTCTCCGAGCGCAGGAACCCCTCCTTGTCGGCATCGAGGATCGCGACCAGCCCGCATTCCGGGATGTCGAGCCCCTCGCGCAGCAGGTTGATGCCGACCAGCACGTCGTACACCCCCATGCGGAGGTCGCGGATCAGTTCGATCCGCTCCAGCGTCTCGGTGTCCGAATGCATGTAGCGGACCTTGAGCCCGGCCTCGTGCATATATTCGGTCAGGTCCTCGGCCATGCGCTTGGTGAGCGTCGTCACCAGCGTGCGATAGCCGAGTTCGGCGGTCTTGCGGCACTCCTGGATCAGGTCCTGCACCTGCTCCTCGACCGGCCGGATCTCGACCGGCGGATCGATCAGGCCGGTCGGGCGGATCACCTGTTCGGCGAACACGCCGCCGGTCCGCTCCATCTCCCAGTCGCCCGGCGTCGCCGAGACATAGGTGGTCTGCGGGCGCATCGCGTCCCATTCGTTGAAGCGGAGCGGCCGGTTGTCGATCGCGCTCGGCAGGCGGAAACCATATTCGGCCAGCGTGATCTTGCGGCGATGATCGCCGCGCGACATGCCGTTGATCTGGCCGATCGTCTGGTGGCTCTCGTCGACGAACAGCAGCGCGTTCTCGGGCAGATATTCGAACAACGTCGGCGGCGGCTCGCCGGGCAGGCGGCCGGTGAGGAAGCGGCTGTAATTCTCGATCCCCGCGCAGGAGCCCGTCGCGGCGATCATCTCCAGGTCGAAATTGGTGCGCTGCTCCAGCCGCTGCAGCTCGAGCAGCTTGCCCTCCGCCTCCAGCTCCTTCAACCGCTCGGCGAGCTCGTGACGGATGCCCTCCATCGCCTGCTTGAGCGTCGGCCCCGGCGTCACATAGTGGCTGTTCGCATAGACCCGGACGTAATCGAGGCTCGCGACCTTCTTCCCCGTCAGCGGATCGAACTCGACGATCTCCTCGATGTCGTCGCCGAAGAAGCTCACCCGCCAGGCGGTGTCTTCATAGTGCGACGGGAAGATCTCCAGGCTGTCGCCGCGCACGCGGAAATTGCCGCGCGCGAACGCCGCATCGTTACGCTTGTACTGGAGCGCGACCAGCTTGCGGATGATCTCGCGCTGATCGACGGTCTGGCCCTTCTTGAGGTCGAAGATCATCGCCGAATAGGTCTCGACCGATCCGATGCCGTAGAGGCAGCTGACCGACGCGACGATGATCACGTCGTCGCGCTCCAACAGCGCGCGCGTCGCCGAATGCCGCATCCGATCGATCGCCTCATTCACCGAGCTTTCCTTCTCGATGTAGGTGTCCGACCGCGGCACATAGGCCTCGGGCTGGTAATAGTCGTAGTAGCTGACGAAATATTCGACCGCGTTGTTCGGGAAGAAGCTCTTGAACTCGCCGTAGAGCTGCGCCGCTAGGATCTTGTTGGGCGCCAGCACCAGCGCCGGACGCTGCAGCGCCTCGATCACCTTGGCCATGGTGAAGGTCTTGCCCGAGCCGGTGACGCCGAGCAGCACCTGGTCGCGCTCCCCCGCCTCAGCCGCCTCGACCAGCTCGCGGATCGCCTGCGGCTGATCGCCCGAGGGCGAATAGTCGGAGACGAGCTCGAACCGTTTCCCGCCCTCCGCCTTGGGCGGCCGCTCGGGCCGGTGCGGCACGAAGCTCTGCCCGGTCTCGGGCTCGTCGAGGGTGGTGCGGATCTGGATGGCCATGGGGACGATATAGGGCGACGATGTTCGGCGGCAATCGACAGATCAGTAGGACCGCACGCGCCGGCCGCTCACTCCTTCAGCTCGAAGAAATCATCCGGGATCGGCGGATAAATCACCGGCTTGTCGCCATAGCGCGCCTTCAACATCGCCTCGCGGCGGTCATGAATATCGCGCAGCACATCGACTTCGTCAGGAAATTTGAAGCGTACGTCGAACTTGCCGCCTTCAATCTCATATTCCATTACAGCCCAGCGCTTGTCAGTATCCTCGGCATACCAGGCATCGAAGATAAGATCGCAAAGACGCGATTCGCCAATTTCGAAATCGCGTACGACGCTACCTTCGTCCTTATACACGCTTGGCCGGACCCATCCCTCGCCTATTTCGACGTAGAGGAATGTCCCGTTGGGATTCCCACCAACGATCTCAGCCAGTTCAGCGCCTATGTCCGCGAACATCGGCCCGAGGATCTCATATTTATCTTTTGCCATTGGATCGCCGTTCCGCCTCGTTCGGGAATTCCTGAAACCGCCTCTTACCGTCGACGTACCAGGTGATGCGGATTCGATCCGGCCGCGTCGAGAAGTCTGTATAATGAGGCACGATGTCGACGAAGACGCGGTGCTTGTTCTGCAGTTCCCTTGCCCAGTCGTTTTCAAGAGCGCGATAGCCGCCGCGGTTGAAATTCCTATCCTGGGCAAAGTGGTTGAACTTGTCGCTAGGGCCATTGAAGCGAACAGCGATGTAATGACCGCCATCGTCGCCCCGGCGGCGATCCTGACCGCCAGCTTGCGCCTGATTGTACCGCGATCGTTGCCCCCGAGCGTCAAGTGACAATTCTCCTCTAATCCGCCGTGTCCGCACGATCGGGTCGATCTGGAAATCATAGCCGTTCTTCCTTACTGCTCGCCAATTCGTATCGAGCAATTGGCTTGCCAGCGTCGGCGGACGGGCGGGATCGGGCGGCAACCGCCTGCCGTGCGTGTCCGCGTAATAGAACAGCGCTAGGGTCTTGTTTTTGGCCTCCCGGCCGGCGTCCAGAAACGCCTGATGCGGTAGCTTGATCAGCTGACCGACGCGCAGCGGCCGATCGGCACGGATGCCATTCAGCCAAGCCAGATCCGCAACGGTGACCCCTTTCCGCTTCGCGGCGATACTCGTCAGCGTCTCCCCACGCCGCACCACATGGATCGAGTGATTGCGCGGGTTAAGGGGATCGCGCGGATTTAAAGCAGCCCATACCTGAGGCGCTGCCCTTGTGCTCGACCGCGACGAAGCGGCCGCTCGATCACCCGCACCCGGCTGGTCATCCGTCAGAGACGCCCCGTTTCCCTCGCCGACGTAGATGCCCCCTCCGGCGAAGGTGAACCGCCCGTCCTCAGGATCGTGCCAATGGTTATATTTTCTCTCGACCCGCCAGGTTCGCCGGCCGGTACGCAGATATGTCTCGAAACTTGCTGCAGGAATTCTGGTCCGCTCGCCAGTGGCGCCGCCGCGCATCCGTTCCGCCTCCCCCGTCAAGATCGATTCGGTAGCAGAACATTAAGAACAAATCAAGAACAAATATCCGCACCTGATCTCCCTTGAGTTGTCATACATCCTCGCTAAGCTCCTGAACCGGGAGGGGGCATCCAAGCCTGAACAGGGAGTATGCCAATGAAGCGTGCCATCATTCTCGCGGTGCTTCCGCTCGCCGCGTGCAATCAGGGGCCGTCGGTCTCCGCGACCAACGCCACTGCCGAGGAAGTCGCGGCCAAGGTCGATGCGGCCGGCGGCGGCGCGATGATGTCGCCGGGGCAGTGGCAGGGCACGGTCGCGATCAGCGACGTGAAGGTGCCGGGAATGCCCGCCGCGGCGGCCGAACAGGTCAAGGCGTCGATGAGCAAGGCGCAGAGCTTCACCACCTGCCTCACCGCCGAGGACGCCAAGCAGCCCAAGGGCAATTTCTTCGGCGGCGACCAGAGCGGCCAGTGCAAGTACGACCACTTCACCATGTCGGGCGGCAACATCGATGCGGTCCAGACCTGCACGGTCGCCGGCGTCCAGCGCAAGATGACGATGAAGGGCAACTACAGCCCCGATTCCTACAAGATCGCGGTCACCTCCACCGGCCAGGGCGGCGGCGGCAATCCGATGGGCAACATGGAAATGACCATGACCATGGAGGCCAAGCGCACCGGCGAATGCACCGCCGCCCCCAAAGCAGGCTGAAGCGGACATCACCTTTCCGCAGTTCGAGCGGCGCCGGTCCCATCGGCCGGCGCCGCGACTGTTTCGCCGGGCGAACGGCGCTAGAGAATCCGCCGGTAGGCGATCCGCTGCATCACCCAGCCGATCGCAGCGGCGGCGAGCGCGACGATCAGGCTGGTCGCGACCGCGCTCACGATCCGGTAGGTGAAGGTCGCCGCGTCGTTCGCTGGGGCGCCGAACATCCCGAACCCCCAGGTCTGGCCGGCGCTGAACAGCACCAGCGCGATTCCGCCGCCTGTCGCCGCGGCGGTCCATGGGCCGCGGCGGCCGGCGATGTGGAGCGCCACCCACACCGGCCCCGCGACCGCGACGATCGCCAGCATCGAGAACACCGCGCCGACCAGCCAGCCGAGCAGCAGCGCGCCAAGGCCCGCACGTCCGCCCGCCGCGACCAGCGCTGCCGCGACCAGACCGGACAAGGCTCCGCCCGCGCCGAGTGCCAAACCCGCCCGGTCGATCGTCGTCACATAAAAGGCGCTGCTTCCTGCCTCGGGCACACCCCTTCCCCCGGCGCGCTTCCTAACAGGCGCCGGGCGGCGCGCAAACAGGTTCAGCGCAGTGCGCGGACTGCCGGCGTATCGAGGCACCGGAGCAGCGCGTCGCGCGATATCGCCGGTGCGGATGGGCGCGTGGAGAGCGGCGGTATCGTTCGCGGCGCGCCGATCGGCATGGCATGAAAGCCCTCGAGGCCGGCGCAGCGCATCGTGGCGGCGAGCAGCTTCGGCGGCGTGTCCCTTGCCTCGTAGGACAGGCGGAATGTCCCCCAATGCACGCCGATCGCGTTCGCAGCGCCAAGGCGTCGAAACACCTCCACCGCATCGACCGGCCCGATATGGCTTCCCGAGGCCATCTGTCCCGCCTCGAAGCGGAACGCGCCGATCGGGATCAGCGCCAGGCGTACCGGCCCCAGCCGCGCCGCGTCGTCCGCCCAGCCGAGATCGCCCGCTCCGGTATCGCCCGCGAAGAACAGGTTGCCGCCCGGCAGCCGCACCACGAAGCTCGACCACAATGCCCGGTTGCGATCAGCGAACCGGCGCGAATCCCAATGATGGCTGCGCGTCACCACCACTTCGACGCCGGGCTTCACCGCCACGCGCCCGCCCCAGTCGAGCGCCTTGGCGGGAAGGCCCATCACCGCATCGTTGCCCAGGCTGGTGACGATGATCGGCCGGTCGCGTTCCCACAGCCGCCGGAGCGTCGCCACGTCGAGATGGTCGTAATGGTTGTGGCTGACGAGGACGAGGTCGATCCTCGGCAGATCCTCGAAGCGGATGCCGGGCGCCGCCACCCGCCGCGGCCCGAAGCCCAGCGGCCCGACCGTGTCGCTCCACACCGGATCGGTGAGGATGTTGAGTCCTTCCGCCTGCACGAGCACGGTCGCATGGCCGACCCAGGTCGCGACCATCGACCTTCCCTCGACCC
The DNA here is from genome assembly GCF_057586275.1 of Sphingomonas sp. SRI_018. Taxonomy (NCBI): domain Bacteria; kingdom Pseudomonadati; phylum Pseudomonadota; class Alphaproteobacteria; order Sphingomonadales; family Sphingomonadaceae; genus Sphingomonas; species Sphingomonas sp. SRI_018. The sequence goes on from NZ_JBYCZO010000003.1 coordinate 214,578, forward strand.
GAGGAGCGGGTTTCGAAGGGGCGATCGCAACGCGCGAAGGCCAGGCCGGCCGATCATCGCGGGTCAAGTAGCGCAGCGCAAATCCCGGTCCCGGCCGCACATCGTCCGCGCCATCGGGATTGAAGAACCGCTCTCCGTCGAAATGCCCGGTCGCCGGTCCACGATAATAGATGTGGTCAAGGAAGCGGGGGACGATCGTGATCGCCAGGCAGGCCGCAACGACCAGCCACAGCACCGTGCCCGCGAGAAACCCGGCCAGGCGGCGCATGGCTCACGCCTTCTCCAGCAGCTTCTCCTTCGCGATCCTCTCCCGCCATACCAGCGGCGCGAGCTGGTGGACGTTGGCGCCCGTCGAATCCACCGCCACCGTCACCGGGAAATCCTGCACCTCGAACTCGTAGATCGCCTCCATGCCGAGGTCCTCGAAGCCGACCACCTTGCTGCCCTTGATCGCGCGCGCAACGAGATAGGCGGCGCCGCCCACCGCCATCAGATAGGCCGACTGATGGTCGCGGATCGCCTCCACCGCCGCCGGTCCGCGCTCGGCCTTGCCGACCATCGCCAGCAGGCCCTGCTCCAGCATCATGCGGGTGAACTTGTCCATGCGCGTCGCGGTGGTCGGGCCGGCCGGGCCGACCACTTCCTCGCCCACCGGATCGACCGGCCCGACATAGTAGATCACGCGGCCGCGGAACTCGACCGGCAGGTCCTCGCCGCGGTCGAGCATGTCCTTGATCCGCTTATGCGCCGCGTCGCGCCCGGTCAGCATCTTGCCGCTCAGGAGCAGCCGGTCGCCCTGCTTCCAGCCCTTCACCACCTCCGGCGTCAGCGTGTCGAGGTCGACCCGCTTGGCCGCGCTGTCCGGTGCCCAGTCGACCTTGGGCCATTCGTCGAGCTTCGGCGCTTCCAGATAGGCCGGCCCCGATCCGTCGAGCACGAAATGCGCATGGCGGGTGGCGGCGCAATTGGGGATCATCGCCACCGGCTTCGACGCAGCGTGGGTCGGCCAGTCGAGGATCTTGACGTCGAGGATGGTTGACAGCCCGCCCAGTCCCTGCGCGCCGATGCCGAGCGCGTTGACCTTGTCATAGAGCTCGATCCTGAGCGCCTCGATATCGTTCTGGGGCCCGCGCGCCTTGAGCTGGCTCATGTCGATCGCGCCCATCAGGCTTTCCTTGGCGAGCAGCATCGCCTTCTCGGCCGTCCCGCCGATGCCGATGCCGAGCATCCCCGGCGGGCACCAGCCGGCGCCCATCTGCGGCACCGTCTCCAGCACCCAGTCGACGATCGAATCCGACGGGTTCATCATCTTGAACTTGGACTTGTTCTCGCTGCCCCCGCCCTTGGCCGCGACGTCGACCGACACCTTCGCGCCCGGCACCATCTCGACGTGGAGCACCGACGGCGTGTTGTCGCGCGTATTGCGGCGGGTGAAGGCCGGATCGGCGAGGATCGAGGCCCTGAGCTTGTTCTCCGGGTGGAGGTAGGCGCGGCGCACGCCTTCGTCGATCACCTCCTGCAGGCTCTGGTCGCCGTCCAGCCGGCAGTCCTGCCCCCATTTGACGAACACGGTGACGATGCCGGTGTCCTGGCAGATCGGCCGATGCCCCTCGGCGCACATCCGCGAGTTGGTCAGGATTTGGGCGATCGCATCCTTGGCGGCGGGCGACTGCTCGGCCTCATAGGCCGCGCCCAGCGCGCGGATGTAATCCATCGGGTGATAGTAGCTGATGAACTGGAGCGCGTCGGCGACGCTCTCGATCAGGTCGGCGGGCTTGATGGTGACGGTCATGGCGGAGCCGCCACTAAGGCCCGCGCTCGGATGCCGCAACGTCTCTCACTCGGTCGCCAGCGTGAAATACTCGATCCCGTAATAGACCAGCTGATAGCCGAGCGCCGCCAGCGCCAGTACGAGCTGCGCCTGCTTGTCCTTCAGCCACGCGCCGAGCCCGGCCACCGCCAGCATCACCGCGATGTGCATCGGATACAGCCACCCCAGCGCATGCCAGCGCGACGCGCCCTTCAGCGAGGTGTCGGCGAGGTCCATCAGCGTCATCAGCGCGATCAGCCCGAAGAACCAGGCCCGCCGCTCGAGCAGATAACCCTCGTAGCTGCCGTATTCCTGCACGTCCTCCGGGAACAGCAGCGCCGAAAGCATGAAGAAGCACGAGCAATAGGCGATCACGAACAGATAGGACCCGAACGTCCAGCGCGCGACCTCGGCCAGGCGGAACTCCCACCACCAGAAGGTGACGATCGAAACGAGCGTCCACACCACCCAGCTCATGTGGATCCACGACCACCGGTATCGCTTAGGATGCACGATGATCGCCGCGACGCCCTTCAACAGCGTGGTGATGCCGAGCCCCAGGATGATGCTCATCACCACCCGGATGTGCAGGTAGAGCTGGTCGGTCCCCATCGTGCCGCGCTCCCAAGGCCTTGGCGCGCGATCCTGCCGCATTTGGAGCCGGCTTTCCACCGGAGGCGGGTCGAGTTTTGTTCACGCGAAGGCGCGAAGGCGCGAAGAGAAGAAGAATTGGTTCACGCAGAGACGCAGAGGACGCAGAGATTACGTCGCCCGCCGCGCGCTCAGCCGCGCCAGCGGCCTTCATGCTTGTGGCTTACCGCAGGTTGAAAGGTCTCGCTGACGCGAGACGGGGACTACAGGCGAGGCACCTCTGCGTCCTCCGCGTCTCTGCGTGAACCAAAATCAAGCTCAGTCCCGCCCCTCCGGCGCGCCGAGCGGGAACATGTGCCGATAGGGTCGCGCCTCGTCGAGCACCCGGGCATAGCTCGGCCGCGCGAGCAGCCGCGCGCGATAGGCGCGCAGATTGGCGAACCGCTCCGGAATCGGATGGGTCCAGTCGGCGTAGAGCAGCGCCGGCGCCGCCGCGCAGTCGGCGAGGCTGAACTGCCCGGCCGCGGCCCATTCCCGCCCTGCCAGCCAGCCGTCGAGCCATGCGTAGGAAGTGTCGAGCATCGCCCGCGCCTCGCGCACGCCGCGCTCGTCGTGCTCGCCGTCGCGCAGGAAATCGAACACAACCTTGCCCTGCGGTGTCATCACGTAGTTGTCGAAGAAGCGGTCAAGCATCCTGACCTCGATCGCCGCATCGGGATCCTCCGGGATCAGTCGCGCCGGCTGCGGATGATGGACGTCGAGATATTCGATGATGACGGTCGCCTCCGCGATCATCCGCTCGCCGACGGTGATGATCGGGAAGCGCCCGATCGGCCACAGCGCCGCGAACGCGCTCGCCGCCGGCTCGCTGCCGTCGAGCATCACGAACTCGAACGGCACGCCCTTCTCGTAGAAGGCGGTGAGCGCCTTGTGGCAGTAGGAAGACAAAGGGTGTGCGTAGAGCCTGATCGCCGGTTCGGTCATCGTCCCCTCCTATCGTGTGCGGGCATAGCGCAGGATCACCGATCCGGTATCGAGCGTACGGTTTTCGATCAGCGCCAGCTCCTGCCGCGCGTGCTCGCCCTCGAACAACCGGCGTCCGGCGCCCCACAGCACCGGCACGATCATCATCATGATCTCGTCGACCACGTCGGCCTCGATCAGCGCACCGATCAGCCCCTTGCCGCCGAAGGCGAAGATGTCGCCGTCGACCTCGGCCTTGAGCCGCGCGATCGTCGGCGCGATCCCGTCCTGGGCCAGCGCGGCGTTCCAGCCCGGATCGCCAGTGAGGGTGCGCGAGAACACCGTCTTCGGCAGCGCGTTCATCGTCCCCGCATAGCTGATGCTTGCGGCGACGCTGGTCGGATCGGTCTCCGCCTGGCTCCAGAAATCACGCATGAATTCGAAATTGGTGCGCCCGTAGACGAGGTGCTTCGCCCGCGAGAGCGCATGGAGCGACCAGTGCCGCTCGACGTCGTCGGACCAGGCCGGCCCTTCGAAGCCGCTCTCGGGCTCTATGTATCCGTCCAGGCTCGTGAACACCGACACCACCAGCTTGCCCATCTCGACCTCCTCACATTAACCGCTTGCGTATTGCAACCGGTATCGAGTCGATAATCTGACCGCTTGTATAATGCAAGCGGTTTCTCCATATTCCCGGAATGAGCGAAACGATCCGATCCGGCTGCCCGATTAACCTGACGCTGGAGGCGCTCGGCGACCGCTGGAGCCTGATCGTCATCCGCGACATCATGTTCGGAAACCGCCGCCACTTCCGCGACCTGCTTACCCATTCCGAGGAGCGGATCGCCTCCAACATCCTCGCCGACCGGCTCAAGAAGCTGGATGCCTGGGGCTTCATCACCCGCGCGCCCGATCCCACCCACAGCCAGCGCAGCACGTTGAGTCTCACGGAGAAGGCGATCCAGCTCGTCCCCGTGCTGGTGATGATGGGCGCCTGGGGCCGCCGCCACACGCCGGTCACCCGCGAGCTGTCGGTCCGCGCGCAGCTGCTGGAGGAAGGCGGCCCGCCGCTCTGGGAGGATTTCATGGCAGAGCTGCGCCACGTCCATCTCGGCACGCCGCTGCCGCCGGGACATGAGAGCGTGGGGGCACGGTTGCAGGCTGCCTATGAGGCGGCGCTCGCAGAAGTAGAATAGTTCACGCGAAGGCGCGAAGGCGCGAAGAAGAAAAAGGAAGAAGAGGTTCGCGCGGAGACGCGGAGACGCGGAGGAACGTCGCCTGCCGCACGCTCAGCCGCGCCAGCGGCCTTCATGGTTGGTGCTCGCCACAGGTTGAAAGGTCTCGCCGACGCGAGACGGGTGCCGCAAGCAAGACACCTCCGCGTCTCCGCGTCTCCGCGCGAACCAAAAAAGCCTTCTCACCCCGGCCCGGGTTCAACTCCGCCGCATCTTGCCGTAGCGAGAAACGCATGGACGCGCTCCCCACCACCGAGGCCGAGGCCGCCGCCGAGCTCGAGCGGCTTGCCACCGAGATCGCCCACCACAACCGCCTCTACCACACCGACGACGCGCCCGAGATCAGCGACGGCGAATTCGACGCGCTCGTCCGCCGCAACGCCGCGATCGAGGCGGCCTTCCCCGCGCTTGTCCGTGCCGATTCGCCGTCGAAGCAGGTCGGCGCCGCGCCCGCCGGGAATCTCGCCAAGGTGCCGCACGCGCGGCCGATGTTCAGCCTCGACAATGCCTTCGACGACGCCGACGTCTTCGAGTTCCTCGCCCGCATCCGCCGCTTCCTCAGCCTGGCCGAGGACACGCCCATCGCCCTCACCGCCGAGCCCAAGATCGACGGCCTGTCCTGCTCGCTGCGCTATGAGAACCGCCGCCTCGTCCGTGCGCTCACCCGTGGCGACGGCACCATCGGCGAGGACGTGACTCCCAATGCGCTGACGATCGGGGACATCCCCCGCGAGCTCCCCGCCGGCGCCCCCGACGTGTTCGAGGTACGCGGCGAGGTCTATATGGCAAAGGACGATTTCGCCGCGCTCAACGCCCGCCTGCTCGCCGAGGCCACCGAGGCCGGCGATCCCGAGAAGGCTCGCCAGTTCGCCAACCCGCGCAACGCCGCCGCCGGCTCGCTCCGCCAGAAGGACGCGGCGGTCACCGCCTCCCGCCCCTTGTGCTTCCTCGCCTGGGGCTGGGGTGAGGCGAGCGCACTCCCGGCCGATACCCAGGCCGGCATGGTCGCCGCGATCCGGGGCTGGGGCTTCCCCGTCGCCGCGGCATTCAAACGCTGCGACACCGTCGAGGAGGCGCTCGCCGTCTACCGTGCGATCGAGCACGAGCGCGCCGACTTTCCCTTCGATATCGACGGCGTGGTCTACAAGGTCGACCGGCTCGACTGGCAGACCCGGCTCGGCAGCGTCGGCCGCGCCCCGCGCTGGGGGCTGGCGCACAAATTCCCCGCCCAGCGCGCCGAGACCACGCTGGAACGGATCGACATCCAGGTCGGCCGCACCGGCAAGCTCACGCCCGTCGCGCGCCTGAAGCCGGTGACGGTCGGCGGCGTCGTCGTCACCAACGCGACGCTGCACAACGCCGACGAGATCGCCCGCCTCGGCGTCCGCCCCGGCGACCGCGTCGTGCTCCAGCGCGCCGGCGACGTCATCCCGCAAATCGTCGAGAACCTCACTCGCGACGAACCGCGCGAGCCGTGGACCTTCCCCACCCACTGCCCGCAATGCCGGTCCGACGCGGTGCGCGAGGAAGGCGAGGTCGACATCCGCTGCACCGGCGGGCTGATCTGCCCGGCGCAGCGGCTGGAGCGGCTGCGCCATTTCGTCAGCCGCGGCGCGCTCGACATCGAGGGGCTGGGCGAGAAGAGCCTGCAGGAATTCCTCGACCTCGGCTGGATCGCCGAGCCGGCCGACATCTACCGCCTCGCCGCGCATCGCGACGAATTGCTCGGCCGCGAGGGCTGGAAGGACAAGTCGGTCGACAATCTGCTCGCCGCGATCGAGGCGAAGCGCAGCCCCGATCCGGTGCGGCTGCTGTTCGGCCTCGGCATCCGCCACATCGGCAGCATCACCGCGCGCGACCTGCTCAAGCGCTACCCGACCTTCCCCGAAATCCGCGCGCTGGCGGACGAGATCATCGCGCTCCGGGACGGCATGGCCCCGGCGCTGGGCGAGACGGAGCAGAAGTTCCACGCGCGCCGCGACAAGGCGATCGCCGAGCATATCGGCGTCGAGAACGTCGGCGCCGCCGTCGGCCACGCCCTCGCCGACTTCTTCCATGAGCCGCACAATCGCGCGGTGTGGGACGACCTGCTCGGCGAGGTGAGCCCGCCCCCGTTCGTCCTCGACGTGCGCGAGTCGGAGGTCGCCGGCAAGACCGTGGTCTTCACCGGCACCCTCGAGACGCTGAGCCGCGACGAGGCCAAGGCCCAGGCGGAGGCGCTGGGCGCGCGCGTGTCGGGATCGGTGTCGGCGAAAACCGATCTGGTGGTGGCCGGTCCCGGCGCCGGCTCGAAGCTCAAGAAGGCTGCCGAGCTAGGCATCCGCGTGGTCGACGAGGCCGGCTGGGCGGCGATCGTCGCCGCGGCCGGGTGATGCCATTTTGCAACGCAACAAAATTACGTTCGGCTTGACATTGCACGACTCGCGGCCAGTCATTTAGGCGTCACAAATGAGGCGCAGGGGGCGCCGCAACGGCGGGGGTCGCCGTGTTCGAGCACACTGGCTCCAAGGGGAAATTTTCATGCGGATGAAGCTGTTTGCCGGCGTGGCGCTTGTCGCGTTCACGCTCCCGGGCATTGCCTATGCCCAGTCGACGGGTTCGGCTGAAGCGGAAGGCGACATCGTCGTCACGGGCTCGCGGCAGGACACCGCGATCAACGGATTCGAGCTCCCGAAGCAGCCCAAGGCGAAGGCCGTCATCACCCAGGAGCTGATCGAGCGCCGTCAGCCCGGCCAGTCGATCCTCGACACCGTCAACCTCGTCCCGGGCGTCAGCTTCACCAACTCCGACGCCTATGGTTCGTCGGGCGGCCAGATCCGTATCCGCGGCTTCGACGGCAATCGCGTCTCGCTGACCTTCGACGGCATCCCGCTCAACGATTCGGGCAATTACGCCATCTATTCGAACCAGCAGCTCGATCCTGAGCTGATCGAGCAGGTCAACGTCAACTTCGGCTCGACGGACGTCGACGCGCCGACCGCCAGCGCGTCAGGCGGCACGATCAACTATCGCTCGATCCTTCCGAAGGATGAGCTCAGCGGCACGGCGGTGTTCAGCCGCGGCAGCGATGATTTCACCCGCGCCTTCGTGCTGCTCCACACCGGCACGCTGACCTCGTTCGGCACCAAGGCCTGGTTCTCGGCATCGACCACGCGCTACGATCAGTTCCGCGGCCCGGGCCGGATCAAGAAGGACCAGTACAACGGCAAGATCTACCAGCCGCTGGGTTCGAACGGCGATTTCATCTCGATCGCCGGCCACTATAACGAGAACCGCAACAACTTCTATTCGAACCCGAACCTCAGCAACCTGCGCACGCAGCTGGGTAATGGCGTCATTCCGCCCCTCAATCCTCCGACTTTCCCGACGTCCAGCGATCCTATCAAGATCGATCTCAGCAATTCCCAGTATGACTCGGTGTTCGACAGCACCAACACGGGTTGGCTGTACGACTATGCCTGCACGCTCAACTCGGCGGCGGCTCCGGTCGGCAACGGCACTGCGCAGAACGACCAGAATTCGTGCAACAACATCTACGCGACGGCAATGAACCCGTCGAACACCGGCAACGTCCGCCTGAACTCGCGCTACACGCTGAGCGACAAGCTGATCCTGACCATCGACGCGGCCTACCAGTACACGAAGGCGAACGGCGGCGGCTCCGCGCTGCTCTCGGAGACCGACTTCACCACGTCGACCCCCAGCGGCGCCTACAACAATCAGTATAATCGCCTCGGCGCGGGCATCGCGTCGGGCGTCGACGTCAACCGCGACGGAGACACGCTGGACAAGGTGCGCGTCTACTTCCCGTCGAACACGCGTACCCAGCGTCTGACCGCAATCGTCGGTCTTCGCTACGAGCTCGACGAGCACAACACGATCCGCCTCGGCTATTCGTGGGACCGCGCCCGCCATCGCCAGACCGGCGAGGCGACGCTCCTCCAGATCAACGGCGTGCCCTATTACAACTTCAACGTTGACGGCACGGGCGAGTACACGGTGGTCGACGCCGCCGGCAATCCGGTCCAGAAGCGCAACCGCCTGTCCTACGCCATCCTGCACCAGGTGTCGGGCGAGTATCGCGGGTCGTTCCTCGACGACAGCCTGAAGGTCGCGCTGGGTGTTCGCGTGCCCTTCTTCCGCCGCAACCTGAACAACTACTGCTGGACGATCGCCGGCAGCTCGAACGACGCCTACTGCACGTCGCAGACGGCGGCACAGGTCCAGGCGCTGGACGTGGCGCTCGACACGCCGACCCGTACGGTCACACTCGGCGCGCCGTACACGGGTCGCATCAAAACCTATAACGCGGTCCTTCCGAACGTCGGCTTCACCTATGACCTGACCCACGAAGTCAGCGTGTTCGGCAGCTACGCCAAGGGCTTCTCGGCGCCGCGCACCGACAATCTCTATGCGTTCGACGACAAGACGAGCGCGCCGACCGACGAGGTGAAGCCGGAGAAGACCGACTCGTTCGACCTCGGCCTGCGCTACACTTCGCGTCTGATCCAGGCACAGGTCGCGGCCTGGTACATCAAGTACAACAACCGCATCATCTCGTCGCTAGTGGAGCTCGAGGGCGGCGGCACGATCAACATCGACCGCAACGTCGGCCGCACCGAGACCAAGGGCGTCGACGCCTCGATCGCGGTGCGTCCGTTCCGCCAGCTGTCGCTGTACGGCATGGTCTCGTACATCGACTCCGAGCTTAAGGAAGACGCAGTCAACCCGTTGACCGGCGCGGTCCTGGCGGCGACCAAGGGCAAGTTCGTGGTCGAGACGCCGAAGTGGCAGTATGGCGGCCGCGCCCAGCTCGACCTCGACCCGGTCTCGATCGGCGTCCAGGCCAAGCACACCGGCGACCGTTACGTCACCGACGTCAACGACCTGGTCACCGCCGGCTACACGGTCGTCGATGCCGACGCCCGCATCGGCCTCGGCTTCGCCGGCCTCGAGCGCACCTTCCTGCAGTTCAACGCGAGCAACCTGCTGAAGGAGCGTTATTTCGGCAACATCAGCACGACGACCGACGCCGCGGGCGGCCCGCGCTTCACCTTCGGGGCGCCGCGCACCTTCACGGGCTCGATCCACTTCGAGTTCTGATCGTCCGCCGAACCGGCATGAAAGGGCCGCCGTTTCCGCAAGGAAGCGGCGGCCTTTTCGCATCCGCCCGACGCCATCTTTGCCTGCCGCGCCGGGATCGCTACAGACAGGCATCGTGAAGCCAGCGATCTTCTCGCGCCCGTTCTTCGAGGACAAGAGCCGCGCCTTCTGGCTGCTGCAGGCAGCGGGGTGGTCGGGCTATCTCTTGCTGCGCACCGTCTCGACCATCTCGAACAACCTGTCGTTCGAGAACATCATCGTCGCGATCATCGAGGCGATCGTCGGCTATTGCATCACGCTGCTGCTCTCGACGCTCTACGGCTACTATCGCCGCCTGCCGCGGGTGACGGAGATCCTGCTGACGCTGGTCACGCTCGCGGTCGCCACCGTCGTCTATGCGGTGATCGACGCCTTCACCTATTCGTTCGTGCGCAGCGCCGAGCCGGGGATCACGATCAGCCTGGTGCTCGGCACCATCTTCTTGAACTTCACCGTGCTCGCCGGCTGGTCGGCGCTCTATTTCGGCATCAACTTCTATCTGATCGTCGAAAAGCAGATCGACGAGATGCAGCTCCTGGAGACCCAGGCCTCCTCGGCCCAGCTCGCGATGCTGCGCTACCAGCTCAACCCGCACTTCCTGTTCAACACGCTCAACTCGATCTCGACGCTGGTGCTGCTCAAGCAGACGGAGCGTGCCAATGCGATGCTGAGCCGTTTGTCGGCGTTCCTGCGTTACACGCTGATCAACGAGCCGACCGCCCATGTCACCGTCGCGCAGGAGATCGAAACGCTGAAGCTCTACCTCGAAATCGAGAAGATGCGGTTCGAGAACCGCCTGCGCACCTCCTTCGAGGTCGAGCCGCGGGTCGAGAAGGCGCGCCTGCCTTCGCTGCTGCTCCAGCCGCTCGTCGAGAATGCGATCAAATATGCCGTAACGCCGCAGGAGGAGGGCGCCGATATCGGCGTCTCCGCTCGACTCGTCGGCGATAGGGTGCAGATCACCGTATCCGACACCGGCCCGGGCTTGAGCGACGCGCGTCCAAGGCCAAGCCTTTCAACCGGGGTCGGCCTCGCCAATATAAGAGAGCGGCTGGCGCAGGCCTATGGCCCCGACCACCGTTTCGAGACGCGGTCCGTCCCCGGCAAGGGCTTCCGCGTCGAGATCGAAATTCCGTTCCAGATCGAGGAGCCGGTAAGAGAGGCAGCATAAGGGGTCGGACCCACGAACCTCCCTTCCACACGCCGTAGGGAAAGCGGCGGCGGCGGGAAGAGGTCCGGCACCGGGAGAGTCCGCAGGTGGGGGCAGTCACGTTTATTTTTTGAGTGAGGCAGCATGACCATCCGCACCATCCTCGTCGACGACGAACCGCTGGCGATCCAGGGCCTCGAGCTTCGTCTCCAGGAGTTCGACGACGTCGAGATCGTCGCCAAATGCGGCAACGGCCGCGAGGCGATCAGCGCGATCAAGACCCACAAGCCCGACCTCGTCTTCCTCGACATCCAGATGCCGGGCTTCGACGGCTTCTCGGTCGTGCAGGGGCTGATGGAGGTCGAGCCGCCGCTGTTCGTCTTCGTCACCGCCTATTCCGACCACGCGATCCGCGCGTTCGAGGCGCAGGCGGTCGATTATCTTCTGAAGCCGGTCGACGAGGCCCGCCTCGCCGACACGCTCGATCGCGTCCGCCAGCGCCTCAGCGAGAAGCGCGGCGCCGAGGAGGTCGAGAAGCTCAAGGAAGTGCTCGCCGAAGTCGCCCCCGACGCCGCCGAGACCCTGGCCGACGGCACCGAGCAGCCGGCTGCGAGCCGCTTCGAGAAGCTGATCAACATCAAGGACCGCGGCAAGATCTTCCGCGTCGACGTCGACACGATCGAGGTGGTCGAGGCCGCCGGCGATTACATGTGCATCAAGACCGGCGACAACACGCTGATCCTGCGCCAGACGATGAAGGACCTGGAGAAGCGCCTCGACCCGCGCCGCTTCCAGCGCGTCCACCGCTCGACGATCGTCAACCTGGACCTCGTGCGGCAGGTCAAGCCGCACACCAACGGCGAATGCTTCCTGGTGCTGGAATCCGGGGGGCAGGTGAAGGTCAGCCGTTCCTACCGCGACGTGGTCGCGCGGTTCGTGCATTAGGGCGGATCGCTGCCGGCCGCGATCAGCTTCAATCTTCAATATTGTCCTTGTGCTCCTGCGAAGGCAGGAGCCTTGGCCGCAAACGACGCCCCTGCGATCCTCCAACGCTCCTGCCTTCGCAGGAGCACGGAAGGTTTCACGGAATCACCACAGCTGTATCGGCCTTGACCCGGTCGAGCGCGACCAGCGTGCGGTAGCGCTCGACGAAGTCATTCTCGGCGAACAGCCGGCGCGTCAGTGCCTCGTAGGTCCGCATGTCGCGGCTGACGATGACCAGCACGAAGGTCACCCCGCCGGTGACGAAATAGCATTGCTGCACGTCGGGCGTCTCCCGGAACAGCGCCTTGGCGGCGTCGACCGTCGCGGCCCGCTCGTCGCGGAGGTGCACCTCGACCACGGCGGTGATCGCCAGGCCCACGGCATCCGGATCGACGACGGCGACGTTCCGCGCGATGACGCCGGCGTCCTCCAGCGCCGCGATCCGGCGCTGCACTGCCGCAGCGGACAGGTTCACCGCCTCCGCGATCACCCGTTGCGGCGTCTTGTTGTCGCGCTGGACGATGCGGAGGATCGCTCGGTCGAACGCGTCCAGCCCGCGGGCATGAGAGGGTTTGCTGGGCATTTCCGCGAGTTTTTGTTGCATTTCACCCCTGAATCAAGAGCGCACACCCCGCTCCGGCGATGATAAAACCCGCGCCTCATCACAGGAAAGCGCGGACAGACATCATGACCTCTGCCCTTCGAAAGGAGGCCGGCAGCAACGCGACGGCCCTTGGAATCCTGTGCGGAATGGGCGCGGGCGCCCTGTGGGGGCTGGTATTCCTCGCGCCCGCATTGGCGGGCCGATTCAGCCCGCTCCAGCTCACCATCGGCCGCTATCTCTGTTACGGCCTGATCTCCGCCGTCCTTGTCGCACCACGCTGGCGATCGCTCGTCCCGCGGATCGGGCGCGAGGGATGGCTAGCGCTCGGCTGGCTCACGCTCGCCGGCAACACGCTCTACTATATCCTGCTCTCGAGCGCCGTGCAGATGGGCGGCATCGCCATGACCTCGCTCGTCATCGGCTTCCTGCCGGTGGCAGTGACCATCATCGGCAGCCGGGACCGGGGGGCGGTTCCCCTGAACCGGCTCGTCCCTTCGCTCCTGCTTTCAGCCGGCGGCGCGATCTGCATCGGCTGGCAAGCCGTGGCGGAGGCGCCGGTCGGGTCCTCGACCGCGCAGGCTATCGGCCTGATCTGCGCGATCGGCGCGCTCATATCTTGGACCAGCTACGCGGTCGGAAACAGCCGCTGGCTCGCCCGCCTTCCCGACGTTTCCGCCCACGACTGGAGCCTGCTGACCGGCGTCGTCACCGGCGCCCAGAGCGTCGCCCTGGTCCCGATCGCCCTGCTGCTCGGCACGGCTCGGCACGATGCGGGCGACTGGGCCCAGCTCGCCGGCGTATCGATCGGGGTGGCGGTGCTCGCCTCGATCGCCGGCAATGCGTTGTGGAACCGGATGAGCCGGCTGCTGCCGCTGACGCTGGTGGGCCAGATGATCCTGTTCGAGACGCTGTTCGCCCTCGTCTACGGGTTCGTCTGGGAGCAGCGCCTTCCGACGGGGCTGGAGATGGCGGCCTTCGCCCTGGTCGTCCTCAGCGTTCTGTCCTGCATGGCGGCGCACCGGAGGCCGGCTGAAGCCGTTCCGGCGGTGGCTTAGGCTTGGATCGGCCTTCCTTCTTCGTCACCCCGGACTTGTTCCGGGGTCCACCCAACCTCACGGGCTGGGTTGGAGCCTCCTGCTCAGCCCTTGCCTCCCGGTGGACCCCGGCCCAAGGCCGGGGTGACGGTTGCAAGGCTCAGGCAATGGCTGTCGAAGCCGGCGCGAATGTCCCCCGACAATAACCTTTGCCACTCCGCCACAATCCGGGCAGGTTCCCGGCACCGCCGGAATCGCAACCAGATCACGGCGGAACCTGAAAAGAGGGGGATGCCGGCACGATGCCCGATGAAACCACCGACAGCGCGCGCCTGCGGCAGGTCGCCGCCGATCCCCGGTACCAGGCGCTGGTCGCCCGCCGGTCGCGCTTCGCCTGGCTGCTGACGGCAATCATGCTGGTCGTCTTCTTCGGCTATGTCCTGCTGATCGCCTTCGACAAGACGCTGCTGGCCCGCCCGATCGGCGGCGGGACGACCACGCTCGGCATCCCGCTCGGCCTCGCCGTCATCCTCGTCGGCATCGTGCTGACCGGCGTCTACGTCTGCCGCGCCAACCGCGACTTCGACCCCGCCGTCCGCGCCATCCGCGAGGATGCCGGCAAGTGAAGCGCCCCCTCCTCACGCCCCGCCTCGCTCTGCTCCTGTTCGCCCTCGCCCTGCCCGGCGCAGCGCTGGCCGACGCCCTCACCGGTGAGGCGCAGCAGCAGCGGACCAACTGGCCCGCCATCCTGATGTTCGGCGCCTTCGTCCTCTTCACCCTCGGCATCACCCGCTGGGCGGCGCGCAAGACCCGCACCACCGCCGATTTCTATGCGGCCGGCGGCGGCATCACCGGCTTCCAGAACGGCCTCGCCATCGCCGGCGACTATATGTCGGCGGCGTCCTTCCTTGGCATCTCGGCGCAGATCTTCGCCGACGGCTATGACGGCCTCATCTACTCGACCGGCTTCCTGGTCGGCTGGCCGATCATCCTGTTCCTGCTCGCCGAGCGGCTGCGCAACCTCGGCCGCTACACCTTCGCCGACGTCGCCTCCTTCCGCTTCGCGCAGGCGCCGGTACGGCTGTTCGCCGCGTTCAGCACGCTCGCGGTCGTGCTCTTCTACCTGATCGCGCAGATGGTAGGCGCCGGGCAGCTCATCAAGCTGCTGTTCGGCCTGCCCTATGGCTATGCCGTGGTGATCGTCGGCGTGCTGATGACGCTCTATGTGTTGTTCGGCGGGATGATCGCCACCACCTGGGTGCAGATCATCAAGGCGGTGCTGCTGCTCGGCTGCGCGAGCGTGATGGCGGTCGCGGTGCTGGCGAGCGTCGGCTTCTCGCCCGACGCGCTGTTCGCCCGCGCGGTCGAGGTGAAGACGATGCTCGCCGCCAAGGCGGGCGCCGACCCCGCCGCCGCGGCCGAGAAAGGCCGCTCGATCATGAGTCCGGGCAACTTCATCAAGGATCCCATCTCGGCGATCTCGTTCGGCATGGCGCTGATGTTCGGCACCGCCGGCCTGCCGCATATCCTGATGCGCTTCTTCACCGTTCCCGACGCGCGGGAGGCGCGCAAGTCAGTGCTGTGGGCGACCGGCTGGATCGGCTATTTCTATCTCCTCACCTTCATCATCGGCTTCGGAGCGATCGTGCTGGTCGCGACCGACCCGGCCTTCCTCGATCCCGCGACCGGAGCCTTGCGGGGCGGCGGCAACATGGCCGCGATCAATCTCGCCGACGCGATCGGCGGCGACCTGTTCCTCGGCTTCGTCTGCGCGGTCGCCTTCGCCACCATCCTCGCCGTGGTCTCCGGCCTGACGCTGGCCGGCGCGTCGGCGGTGAGCCACGATCTCTACGCCTCGGTGTTCCGCCACGGCCGCGCCGGCTCGGAGGACGAGCTGCGCGTCTCGCGCCGCACCGTCGTGGTGCTGGCGGTGGTCGCTATCCTGCTCGGTATCATCTTCGAGAAGCAGAACGTCGCCTTCATGGTCAGCCTCGCCTTCGCGCTCGCCGCCTCGGCCAACTTCCCGGTGTTGCTGCTGTCGGTGCTGTGGAAGGGCTGCACGACCCGCGGCGTCGTCTGGGGCGGCTCGATCGGGCTGGTGCTCGCGTTGGTGCTCACCATCCTGTCGCCGGCAGTGTGGGTCACGGTGCTCGGCAATGCCGCGCCGGTCTTTCCCTATACCTCGCCGGCGATCTTCTCGATGCCGGTCGCCTTCCTGGTGATCTGGATCGTCTCGCTGCTCGATCGCTCAGGCCGCGCCGCCGTCGACCGCGACGGCTATCTCGAGCAGCGCGTCCGTTCCGAGACCGGCATCGGCGCCGCCACCGCGAGCGCGCATTGAGATCGGGGCAAACGGGCGCCGTCTAGGCGTCCTCCGCATGGAGCTCGCTGCCGGCGACCCTAGCCAGCCGCCGGTCGAGCCAGGCGACCTGCCGCGTGCGCTGGAAGCCGAGCGTGTCGCCATAATCGAGCAGGACGGCGATCACCCCGTCGATCACCTCCTGCCCGTCGGCGCCGGCATGGCCGGAGAAGACGAACACGATCTGCTCGCCGCCGCTGCCCGGAAACCGCCGCCGGGCCGCACGGACTTGGCGAAGGCCGACGACCTGACTCAGCCGCTGTCGCACGGCCTCGCGCACCCCGTCGCTCCAGTCGAGCGGGAGCAGCTCGACGGCCGGATCGATCTCGCGCCGCTCCTTCTCGGCGAGATTCTCGCGGAGCGCGGCCCGATGCAGCCGCTCGATCCACGGTTCGATTTCGGCATGGCGGCCGGCATCGCTCAGATGGCCTGCGATCAGGTCGCACGCAGCCGCCTCCAGCATCGGCACCGCCTCCGCCGCCGCTTCGAGCTCCGCGATTCCCGCCTCGTCCCCGGTGCGGAGGAGCAGCTCGCCCAGATGGAAGCGCAGGCCGTGCAGGTCGGGTTCGCTCGCAAGCAACGCGCGCAGATAGGGTATCGCCGCCGCGTCGCCGCGCACCGTGCGAACCAGATCGAGATGATGCTCCTGCTCCTCGCGCGTCAGCTCACCGCGGGACAGGCGCTCCTCGAGCGCGTCGAGGTCGGCGATCTCCTGCCGCCGCCTTTCCCTCGCCTCGGCCCACCATTCGCTGGCGGTCCGCCACCAGCTCTCATCCAGTTCGTCTGCCAGCCGATCGGCGATCGGCCCGAGCAGTTCGTCCGCAGCGCTTCTAACCAGGGGCTGCGGCACTCGCCCCTCGCAGCCCAGGGCGCGGAGGCGATCGGCCAGACTCGGATGCGTATCGCCAAGCCCCGTTGCGACCGCGAGCGCCGTCTCCAGACCCTGGCGGTCGGCGCCGTCGCCTTCCGCTCGTGTCAGATGCTCCGCGGCGCTTCGAAAAGGCATGGCCGTCGGCGCGCCATGCTGATGCGACTCCGACCATAGCCGTTGCCAGCTCCGATCGAAGCGCTCGCTCTGAAGTCGCACGCGCACCAGCGCCGCCCCGGCGGTCGCCTGATCAGTCACCCGTGCCGCCGTCCGGTCAGCCTCGAATTCCTGCTGACGGGCGAGCACGAAACTATAGGCATTGAACCAAGGCACGTAGCGGCGCACGAACCACCGCATCACGCTTGCCGTCGCGCCATGCTCGAGAGCGGACGCTATCTGCCACCAGCGCAGACGTACGCGATAAGTGAAGGCGGTCCACCGGCCGTGCGCGCCGACGAAATGGCCGAGCTCGTGCCCGATCACCGCAGTCACCTCGTCGCGGCTCAGGCCCTGCAGCAAGGGCAGGCCGAGGATCAGCGTATTGAACGATCCGCCGAACAGTCCGAACCGCGGCTGCTGGACGATCGCGGCGTTGAACTCGCCCGTAACCACCACCTCATGGATGCGCGGCCCGCCCGTCGCTCGCCGGAGCTGCTCGACCATGACGTCTAGCGCCGGCGCCTCGGCGGCATCGAGCCTGCGTCCTTCGATCGGCTCCGCCCGCACGATGAGCGACCGCAGGATGGCGAGGCCGACGATGCCGCAAATGATGGCGATCTTGATCTCGAGCCCTGCCGCCCAGTGAAAGAAGAAGATCATCGCGACCATCGCCACGGCGATCGCCGCCAGCGCCAGGACCACCAGGCCGACGAAACCATAGCCGAGCAGAGCGGCCAGCACGACCTTGCGCGCATATCCGCGCGGCCGCTGCGCCGCTTCGCGTTCCAGCCGCGCGACTAGCGGCCCGTACCGCTCGTCGACACCGGCCGGCATGCTCCATTCGCCCGCCGGCTCGCTGACCTGGAGCCGCCTTCCCCCGAACACCATTGCCGATTCTTTCCCCGGTCCCCGGTTGCACGGTCGCCCAATCGGCCGTCGTCTGCAAGGCTACCGGGCTTGCCTCTCCTCATCCTTGCCGGTACGCATTGGCACATAACAGGAACGAATGGGGAGCGGAGACGATGCGCGCGTGGCGTCAGACGGTGATGGTTGCGGCTGCCGTCCTCTCTCCCGCCACCCTCGCGGCCGATGCCGGCTGGGCGCCGCCCCCGCCGCTCTCGACCGACCAGTTCGAATCGCATCCCGCCTTCGATCCCCTGACCGGCGACGTCTGGTTCGTCCGCTCGAAGCCCGATTTCAGCGGCTGGCGCATTCTCTACAGCCGCTGCGGCCCGCGCGGCTGGGAAGCGGCTAGGGACGCCCCGATCGCCGGCGACGGGCTGGAGGCCGACCCGGTCTTCACCGACGGCGGCCGCCGGTTGTGGTTCATCTCGAACCGCAGCACCGACGGCATCCGCCGCAAGGACCTGGATATCTGGACCGTCTCGCGCAGGGCAGACGGCCGCTGGGGCACGCCCGAACGGCTGCCGGCGCCGATCAATTCGGATGGGCAGGAGTGGTTCCCCCGCGAAGCGCCCGATGGCTGGCTCTATTTCGGCTCGAACCGCCCCGGCGGCATCGGCAAGACCGATATCTGGCGCGCCCGCCGGACGAACGGCGGCTGGACGGTCGAGAACGCCGGCCCCGCGATCAACGGCCCCGGCGACGATTACGAGCCGCTGGTCTCTCCCGACGGCACGCGCATGCTGATCGCAACCGCCGAGGGCTATTACGAAAGCCGACGTGGCCCGCACGGCTGGCTGCCAAGGACGAAGCTCGGCCCCGACTACAACGTCAACGGCACCGAGATCGGCGCGCTGTTCGCACCCTCCGGCAGGGCGGTGCTGATCGCCCGCGACGTCGGCGGCGGCAAGTCCGGCGAGCTGGTGCTGATCGGCAGGCCCGAGCCGCAGTGGCCGCCGCGCTGCCGGGGTTGACCGCAAGTTTCAGGAGGCGTCCGCCGCCGCCCCCTGCCATCGCCTGATCGTCGTCCGGGTTTCCGCCGGATGCGGTAAAGAGCGGTTCGAGTCACGGAGAGGGAGAAGCCATGTCGAAGTTCCAGCAGTTCACCGCGCTCCACGTCGCCGGCACGCCGCTCGTGCTGTTCAACGCCTGGGACGCCGGCAGCGCCCGCGCAGTTGCGCGCGCCGGTGCCCGGGCGATCGCCACCGGCAGCTGGTCGGTCGCCGACGCACACGGTCTCGCCGACGGCGAAGGCGTGCCGGTCGACCTCGTGATCGCCAACGCCGCACGGATCGTGGGTGCCGTTGACCTTCCCGTCACTATCGACTTCGAGGCCGGCTATGCCGCCGACGCAGAAGGCCTCGCCGCCAACGTCACCGCGCTCGCGGCCACGGGTGCGATCGGCTGCAACTTCGAGGACGGCCTCGCCGGCGGCGGCCTCCGCCCGGCAGCGGATCACGCCGCCCGCATCGCCGTCGCGCGCAAGGCGGCGGGCGCGGATTTCTTCATCAACGCGCGCACCGACATCTTCCTCCAGGCCAAACCCGACACGCATGACGCCGCCAAGGCGGAAGACGCCATCGCCCGAGCCCACGCCTACGCCGAGGCCGGCGCCAGCGGCTTCTTCGTACCTGGACTGGTCGACCTCGACCTGCTCGCGCGCGTCTGCCGCGAATCGCCGCTGCCGGTGAACGCGATGACCTGGCCCGGCGCGCCCTCCAACGCCGAGTTCGCCGCGGCTGGTGTCGCCCGGATCAGCTACGGTCCCGGCCCCTATCGTATCGCGATGCAGGCGGTCGAGGACGCGGCGCGTGCGATCTACATCGGCTAAGCGCTCGGGTCGGATGAGGTTGAACCTAGCTGCCTTTCCCGCCTCATATCCGTCTTTGGTCGATCTCCTGCCGATGCAATGTCCTGCACGGAAGATTATGGATCGATCCGATGTTCCTGGATCGGTCGATCCACAATGTCGCCCCCGCGCCTGCCCTCTCTAAAACCGCATCTGCAGGCCGACGCTCGCTTCCTGTCCCGTACTATCGGCGCCGAATTCGCTGCCGACACGGGCCGTGAGCATGGTCGATTGCGAAAGACGCGCGTTCAGTCCGGCGGAAACCGTGGCCAGGGTACGGCTTCTCCCCGCACCATAGGCAAGCATCGATCCGGTTGAGATGTCCGTGAAATCGGCCCTGGCGGTCACCGTCCGCCCGGATAGCTGGCTGCGCGCTCCTGCCGAGAGCCACGGCTGCAACATATGGCTCGGGCTGCCGGTCAGCTTCAGGGCAGCGCCCAGGAAAGTGGCGTCGGTCTTGGCGCCGCTCACCGACAAGTCGAAGGGCCTACCGTCCGCCTCCCGCACCGCTGCGCGCTTTGTATCGATCCGTGTCGCGCCCAGCTCGGGACTGAGCGTCCAGCCGTCCGACAGATCGAAGTCGTAGCTGAGATGGACGTCATAGATCCAGCTGTTCAGATCGTAATGCCCGCGAGCCTTGTCGCCGGGAAGCGCGCGATCGGTGTCGGCGTTGCTGCCGTCATGCGCGACCAACGCAGTCACCGCGACCCGATCGACCTGCAGCTTGCCGACAACGCCCGCGATGACGCCATCCGCGTCAGTGCTGGCGCCCAGCTCGCGAAGGCGCTGCGAAGCGCTCGCCCAGCCGACGAATGCGCCGATCGACGCCCGCTCGGAGCCGTAGCCCACGCCGCCGACGAGCCCATGGGCCGAAATGTCGGCGCGGGCTGTTCCTCTGGCAGCCTGTCCGGGCAAGTCACGCCAGCCGCCGAACACCTGTCCGAAGGTGAAAAGCCCCGCGTCGCTGCGCCCCTCCCCCATGGCGAAGCTCCGACTGGCCGAGACCAGCGCCAGCCCCTTCTCGACGCCGATTTGGGTGGCCGAGGCATAGGCTTCCGGCGAGAGCTGCCGCATTGCCGTGTCGCTCGCAAAGCCGTTGGCGTCGAGCAGGGACGGGACGGCGGCGAGCATCGCGGCCGGCAGGGATGCGTCGGCCAGCACGCCGTTCAGATAATCGGCGACCCGCGCCGCCTGCGCATTGGCACCTGCCGTCAGCATGAACTGCCCGCGCAATTCGATGCCGTCGGCCGTCTGGACGATCAGGCCCAATATGGCAGGGGCATTGATCGTGCTGAAGCGGCCGGAGATGCTGTCGCTCGCCGTGATGAGGTCATAGGTCACGCCCGGCGTGAGCGGCCGCGACCCGGTGAGGGTGAGTGTCGCGCCGTCCGCGATGGTGACCTTGCCATTGACGACGATGGCATCGCTGACGGTCGGCGTTATCTCGAAGAGCGTGGTGGAGCCGCTCGCCAGCGACAATGCGCCGTTGATGGTCATCGTGCCGGGGGAAGCGCCCGGGCTCAATGTGCCTTGGACGTTCACATCGCCATTGACGGTCCCGGCGCTGCCGAAGGTCGCGCCGCTGGCGACGTCGAAGCGCCTCGCGGTCATGGTCGAGCCGAGCGCGCCGACGACCCGGCCACCGATGATCGCGAACGTGCCCAGGCTGTTGATCGAGTTGTTCTCCGCGACGCGGAAAATGCCGTTCGAAACCTCGATGGAGTCGAAGCTGGCGGGTTCGGCGTAGACGATCGTCCCGCTGCCGATCTGCCGGAGATTCTGGAAGTTCCGATAGCGCGACGCCTGATATGTGCCGTTGGCGTCGGCATCCACGATCAACGCGTTGATGCCCGCCCCACCGTCGACCGTGCCGGTCAGCACGCCGCTGGCCGACTGGGTATAGCTGTCGTCGCCCGAGCCGAAGGTGACGTCGCCGTCGATCGTCCCGTAATTCTCCACGCGGTTGCTGCCATCCCCCAGGGCGAGGGAACCGGCGATCGTGCCGTTGTTGCGGATATAGTCGTCCGCTGCACCCGTCTGCACGGCGCCAGCCAGGCGAGCGCTGCCGGTGTCGATCCAGCCGCTGCCGCGGACGATGCCGGCGTTGACCAGCGTCAGAGCGCCGGCGGCGGAGAGGATCGCGATCGAATCCTGCCCGTCCGCAGCGATCAGCCCACCGGCCTTGTTGTTCAGAGACAGGCCGGCAGGGGCCGCAGCGCGGATCGTGACAGCGGGATACACATAAGTGAGGGGATTCCCCTGGTAATCGACGCTGTCGAAGCGAACGCCGTCACCCGAGGTGCGGATCGTGCCGGAGTTGGTGAGGGACACCGCCGTGATCGTGTCGGCGACGGTGTTCACCGGATAATCGAAACGGCTGTAAACAGAAATGCCCGCCAGATCGCCCTCGATCACACCTTGGTTGTCGAAGGAAATGGCGCCTTTGCCGCCGTTGCCCGACGCCGTAATGTTGACCGCGGCGACCTCGGTCGACCGTATCGTGCCCTTGTTGACGATGCTGGCTGCCGGCGAAGTGGCCGTTGTCGAAAATCGCATGGCGATCGTCATGCCGCCGTCGATGATGCCGTCGTTGCTGGCCGTCAGCGTCGATAGATCGGATGCCCCTAGATACACGGCCGATCGGAAATAGCCCGTCGTGCCGGCGATACTTCCCGAATTGTCGAAGTTCACGACATCGTTGGCCGAAATCCAGGCGCCGTAGGTGCCGATGTTGCCGCTGTTGGTGAAGCTGCGCGTGCTGATCGACGCGCCGCCGATATCGGCTTCGTTCGTGAAGCTTGCCAATATCGGCGGGATGGTCAGAAGGCTCGTCTGATAGGTGCCGACGAGATCGGTTGTGGAGGCGCGGTTGATGATCCTGCCATCGCCGCCCACGTTGATGGCGCTGGTCAGGACCGTGTCGGCGACCAGTGTCAGCGTCGTGTCGGATCCTGATGCGACCGAAAGCCGCTCCTCGAAATTCCGTGCTTCGGTGATCGGACGATCGACGGCGACTGTGCTCGTTTCGGCATATTCCGTGCCGAAGATGTCCCTCCCCTCCCCGCCATCGATGATGCCGGTCACGCCCGTCGTCCCGGATTTGGCGTAAAAGAGATCGTTCCCGGCACCGAACAGCAGATCCCCCTGGAGCGTACCGCCCTGCGCGATGTAGCTGCTCGGATAATAGGACTGGCCGCCGTAAGGGGCATAGGCGAGATCGACCGTGCCGATGATCGAGCCGCTGTTGACGACCGATCCGCCCTGGAGCTGAATGGCAGTGCCGTTGCCGCCGCGGATCACGCCGGCAGCATCATTCCGGATCGTCGCAGTATAGCCGGAAATCGCCGCCGTGGTCAGGCTCTCCAACGTGCCGGCATTGTGGATGCTCGTACTGGAGCTGTCGACCCAGACGGCCTGGTTGCCGACCCTTACGATGCCGTTGTTGGTAACTTCACGGGCGGTGATGCCTTGCGATGCCGTTCCGCCGGGCGCCTCGATGATGGAGCCGTTGTTGATCACCTCCGCAGCGCCGCTGATCGCGATGGCGCGATCCAGCAGGATCGTCCCGTCGTTGACGACCTTGCCGCCTTCGCGGATGACGACAGGCAGGGCGAAATTGGCCGGCAGCGCGTTCTGGTAACTGATCGTGCCCTTGTTGGTGAACTGCCCGGCGGAGCCGAGATAGACCGCTGCGCCATATTCCGGATAGGTCAGGGCGCCGGTGTCCTGTCGGCGGATAGTGATGTCACCGTGACTGACGATCAGGAGATCGGAATTCTCCCAGGACGCACCGGGAAGCTGGAAGGGGGCGGCGACGGTGATCGCCGTGCCGTCCGTGATTGTGAAATCGGCATCGAGGTCGACCGTGCCGTGCCCGCCGAGCGTCAGGCTCTCGGTTCGTGCCGTGGCGGCATTCAGGCCGAGCGTTGCCCCCTCGGCCACCTCATAGCTGACGCTGCCGAAATCGGCGACTTTGCCCAGCATCTGGGTCGCGTCGGACGTGACCTGGTAGCGAAGCGCCGCGCCATTGGCGGTCACCGTGCCGTTGATGCCGGTGAAGCCGCTGCCGGTCCGGCTGCTCAGATCGGCGATGAACGTGTCGCTCTTGCTGAGCGTCAGGTCGCCGTTGAGGACGCCGCCTTTCTGGGCAAAGAAGGTGTTGCCGCTATATGGCGAGTTGCTGGCGAGGTAGACGTCGCCTTCGATCGTGCCGGCATTGATGACCGTTGCCCCGTAGACCCCGCCCGCACCGGCTTCCGGTCCGATGGCCATGGTGCCGCCGCGGATCACACCTCCCGCCTGATTGTAGAGCGTGCCGCCGGCAACCACAGCCGTTCCGGCAGAGGAGATCAGACCGCTGTTGAACAGAGTTCCGCCCATCTGGCGGACTCCGACCTTGGCACCATCGATCGTGCCGCTGTTTTCGATCTGATTACCGGCGCCCCATTCGATGGTGAGCGCGGTGCCCGCCGTCGAGCGGATCGTACCGCTGTTCGCGAAGGAGCCCCAACTGAATACAACCGCGTTGTTGGTCGCCGTTATCGTGCCGCTGTTGGTAAAATCGACACTGCCACCGGCGCGCAGCGCATCGCCTATGATGTCGATCGTCCCGGCATTGTCGAATGCCATGCCGTACAGCGATATGGCTCCGCCGTTGCCGTTGGAATTGCCGGTAATCGTCCCGAGGTTGGAGAATTCAAGGCTGTACGCATAGCCGTCACCTGCCTGCAGCCCGAGATAGCCGTTCGCGACCAGATTGGTCCGGTTGATCACCGTCCCGCTGCCGGAAAGGGTGAGCGGCCCCGCCCAGGCGAAGCCATCCGCCACGATCGGATGCTACGACAAGGCCTCCGGTCTGCATGCCCTCGCACTTGGTCGTCTGGTCGGCGAGGGGGGGATCGGGGACGCACTGCGCCAA
Organism: Sphingomonas sp. SRI_018; assembly: GCF_057586275.1. Lineage (NCBI taxonomy): Bacteria > Pseudomonadati > Pseudomonadota > Alphaproteobacteria > Sphingomonadales > Sphingomonadaceae > Sphingomonas > Sphingomonas sp. SRI_018. The sequence continues at coordinate 239,147 of NZ_JBYCZO010000003.1, forward strand.
TGCAGCGGTGCCGGAAAGCGCCGCGACTGCAAGCGCGCTCATACTCAACGCATAGCGATAAGCTCGCCGCCTAGCGGAAAAAATGGCCATGAATCCCCCCGTAAAACGGATAGACTCTATGGGAAGCCAACTCGATTCTGTCTAGAGTGGATCGAAGTCTTGTTAAATCGGAATATCCCGATACTGTATTCATATTGCTTTAGAAGATTCCCAAGCACCAGGGGATTGTTTTCTGCCTGATCGAGCTCCGTCCGATCGAGCGATGTAACTCGAGTTGGTCGAAGGAACTCGCCGTTTCGCGGCGAACAGCGGATCTTGAACCTCATGTTTCGCGCAATGATGGCTGTCAACGTCGCTATCGACGGACACGGCGACAAAGCACTGCCGGAGGTTGAGGGAAGGCACTGGGCCCGGAATATAGAAGGAGCGGTCTATTCGACCGCCCCTTCGTCGCGTTCGGCAGGCTGATGAGATTACCTCGAATTGGTGAGCCCTGCTGGATTCGAACCAGCGACCTACTGATTAACCTCCCACTTCGGCTTTCGCCGCCCCGTTACCGGGTTCGTGGTCTGGACCTTCCCTTCACCTTATCCCGAAGGACGTAGGTGGGTGCCGTCAGGCCTCTACACCTTCCCCGTTGCCGGGGCTTGGCTCGGGATTGCCGTCGCCGCGACGCGGACGGGTTCCCCGACTTTGACACCTTCTCATCCGCCAATTTCTCGGCGGTGACTCCAATCGAAGTCAGTTGCTCTACCGACTGAGCTAAGGGCCCTCACTATCAAATCTCGATCAAAACCGTTTCGCGACCTCCTCCAACAACTTGCATCTGCACTATAATCAGTCCGGTCGTCACGCAGCTGAAAGCCGCTTGCCCTACCGACTGAGCTACGGAACCGCTAAGGCTGCGCCCTACGTGTGGCGCGCGGCCGGGTCAACCGCGCGAGGAGGTGATGGACGCTGAGGCCGGTCACCGGATCGCGCCAGCGGGACGCGATCGCGGCCAGCGGCTGGAGAACGAACAGGCGCTCGCGGAAAGCCATGTGCGGCACGATCAGGCCCGCGCTCGCCCACGCGCCTTCGGACCAGAGGATGATATCGAGGTCGATCACCCTGGCGCCCCAGCGCCGGCCGCGGCGGCGGCCGAAGGCGTGCTCGATCGCCTTCAGGCGACGGAGCAGGACATCCGGTGCCTCGTCCGTCCTGACGATCGCGGCGGCATTGGCGTAGCGGCGCAGGGACGGGCCCATCGCGACGCTGCCGACGATCGGCGAGACCGCGATCGGCTTCAGCAGCGCCAGCGCCGCGCGCACCTCGTCCTCCGGGCCGCCGTGCCGCCCCCTCCGGTTCGATCCCAGCGCGATCGCGTAGCTTGTGAGCCCCATGCGCCTGCCCTAGCGGAGATGCGTGAGCTTCGCACCCGGCCCCATTCCCGCAACCGAGCCGCCGCGCGATTGCCCGCGCTGTCCGCGGCTGGTGGCGTTGCGGGAGGCGCTCAGGGTCGAGCATCCAGGCTGGTGGAATGCACCCGTTCCGGCGTTCGGTGATCCGGAAAGCTGGCTCGGCATCATCGGCCTTGCCCCCGGCAAGCACGGCGCCAACCGCACCGGGCGGCCGTTCACCGGCGACTATGCCGGCGAGTTGCTGTTCGGCACGCTGGCGAAGTTCGGTCTCGCCGCCGGCCGTTACGAGGGACGGCCCGACGACGGCCTGCGCCTCACCGGCGCGGTCATCCTCAATTCGGTCAAATGCCTGCCGCCCGAGAACAAGCCGACACCGGAGGAAACCCGGACCTGCCGGACTTTCCTCGACGGCCAGGTCGCGGCGCTGCCCCGGCTGCGCGTGTTCGTCGCGCTCGGCCAGATCGCGCACCAGTCGGCGGTGAAGGTGCTGGGCGGCAAGCTGCCCAAGGCGCGCTTCGCCCATCTTGCCGAGCATCGCATGCCCGACGGGCGTATCCTGATCGATAGCTATCACTGCTCGCGCTACAACCAGAACACCGGCCGGCTGACGGCGGAGATGTTCGAGGCCGTTTTCGCGCGCGCCGTAGCGCTCGGCGGTTGAGCCGGGACGATGCGCACCACATAAAGGGTCCGGATCAACCGGGGAAAGGATCATATGGCGCCGCCGCCCGTTGCCGACGCTGTCGTGCCGCCGCCTTCGCCGAGCCTGTCCCCAAGCCTTTCCGAGGTCCACCGCTCGGTGCATGTGCCGGCCGTCGCGGGCTTCTGGCGCAAGCTCGGCGCGTTCGCGGGGCCAGGCTATCTGGTCGCGGTCGGCTATATGGACCCGGGCAACTGGGCGACCGACCTCGCCGGCGGGTCGGCGTTCGGCTATACGCTGCTCTCGGTCATCCTACTGTCGAACATCATGGCGATGGTGCTGCAGGCGCTGTCGGCCAAGCTCGGCATCATCGGCGGCATGGATCTGGCCCAGGCGTGCCGCGCCAACTACTCGCGTCCGGTCAACATCGCGCTGTGGCTGCTGTGCGAGCTGGCGATCATCGCCTGCGACCTGGCCGAGGTGATCGGCACCGCGATCGCGCTGCAGCTGCTGCTCGGCATCCCGCTGGTCGCGGGCATCGCGATCACCGCGGTGGATGTGCTCCTGATCCTCGCGCTCCAGCGCTACGGATTCCGCAAGCTGGAGGCGTTCATCGTCGCCCTGCTGATCATCATCGCCGGCTGCTTCGCGCTCGAGCTCGTCTTCGCCCAGCCGAGCCTGGCGGGGATCGCGCGCGGGCTGATTCCCAGCCCGGAGATCGTCACCAACCCGGCGATGCTCTACATCGCGATCGGCATCCTCGGCGCGACGGTGATGCCGCACAATCTCTATCTCCACTCGGCGGTGGTGCAGACGCGCGCCTTCGCCCCGACGCCCGAGGGCAGGCGCGAGGCGCTGAAGCTCGCGACGATCGATTCGAGCGTGGCGCTGATGCTGGCGCTGTTCATCAACGCCGCGATCCTGATCCTCGCCGCCGCGGCGTTCCACACCACCGGCCGCACCGAGGTCGCCGAGATCCAGGATGCCTATCGGCTGCTGACTCCGGTGCTCGGCGTCGGCGCGGCGAGCGTGATCTTCGCGATCGCCTTGCTCGCCTCGGGGCAGAACTCCACCGTCACCGGCACGCTTGCCGGGCAGATCGTGATGGAGGGATTCCTCGACATCCGCCTGCCGGTGTGGCTGCGGCGGCTGGTCACGCGGATGATCGCGATCGTGCCGGCGGCGATCGTCGCCGGCCTCTACGGCGAGAGCGGCACCGCCAGGCTGCTGGTGCTGAGCCAAGTGGTGCTGAGCCTGCAGCTGCCCTTCGCGATGGTGCCGCTCGTCCAGTTCACCAGCAGCCGGCGATTGATGGGCGAGCATGCCAGCCGCGGATGGCTGCTCGCCGCGGCCTGGCTGATCTGCACGGTGGTGATCGGGCTCAACGTAACGCTGCTGGCCGGCGTGCTATTGTAGGTCCTCGCGCACCCTGAGGATCAGGATCGCCGCGCCGACGAAGCAGGCGGCGGCGATCGGGAACGAGACGATCGGCGCGTGCGGATAGAGCGCATGGGCGAGCGATCCCATCACGCTCGACACCACGAGCTGCGGCAGCACGATGAAGATGTTGAACAGACCCATGTACACACCGAGCTTCGCCTGCGGCAGGCTGGCGCTGAGCAGAGAATAGGGGATGGTCAGGATCGATGCCCAGGCCATGCCGATGCCGACCATCGACAGGATCAGCGGCGTCGGACTGGCGATCATCAGCACCGAGGCGAAGCCGAGCGCGCCGGCGACGAGGTTTACCGCATGGAGCCGCGTCGCGCCGATCCGCTCGGCGAGCGCGGGCAGGATGAAGGCGTAGAGCGCCGCCACGCCGTTGTAGACTGCGAACAGCACGCCGACCCAGTCGGCGCCGTCGTTATAGGCTCGCCCCACCGCTTCGGTTGCGCCGAACTGATAGCGGGTGACGATCGGCGTCGCATAGATCCACAGGATGAACAGGCCGAACCACGACAGGAACTGGACGAGCGCGAGCTTGCGCATCGTCGGCGGCATGTTGGCGAGGTCGCTCAGCAGATGATTGAGCAGCGAATCGCGCCGGCCCTTTGCCACGGCGACGGCGTTGACGATCTGCGCGGCGTCGAACGCGGCAAGGCCGAAGCCGAGGACGTAGAGCGGCTTGTCGAGGCCCAGCCACCATACGCCCGCCGCCAGCGCGAGCCCGACCGCCAGCCACAGGCCACCGACGGCCGCGCGCGGCGCGCCGAGCGGCGCATGCTCCGCCTCGACCGTCGTCGCGCCGAACCGCGCCAGCTCCTCGGGCGAATACTCGCGCGTCGTCAGCACCGTCCACAGCACCGCCGCGAACAAGGCCACCGCGCCGATATGGAAGGCATAGGCGACCGCCGGCGGGATCGTCCCCGGCGCGGCGGTATTGCTGACGCCCAGCACCTTGGTGAGGAAAGCGGGTGCGAGCGAGGCCAGCACCGCGCCCGTGCCGATGAAGATGGTCTGGAAAGCATAGCCGCGCGTGCGCTGCCGCTCGTCGACCATGTCGCCGACGAAGGCGCGGAACGGCTCCATCGAGATGTTGATCGAGGCGTCGAGCATCCACAGCAGCCCCGCCGCCATCCACAGCGCCGATGCGCTCGGGAACAGCGCCAGCGCGAGCGAGGCGAGGACCGCGCCCATGAGGAAATAGGGCCGGCGCCGGCCGAGCCTGCCCCAGGTGCGGTCGCTGAAATGGCCGATGATCGGCTGGACGATCAGGCCGGTAACCGGCCCTGCGATCCACAGGATCGGCAGGTCGTCGATCGAGGCGCCGAGCGTCTGGAAGATGCGGCTGACGTTCGCGCCCTGCAGCGCGAAGCCGACCTGGATGCCGAGGAAGCCGAACGAGAGGTTCCACAGCTGCCAGAAGCCGAGCAGCGGACGGCGCTGGCCTGCCTTGCCAGTCTCGTCCAGCGCCTCGCTCACCGCGCCAGCAGCCATCCCAACACCTCGTCGAGCCGTGCCGCCCAGCTCAGCTCCTCGTGCGCGGCGCCGGGATAGATGCGGCTCTCATAGTCGCGGCCCCGTTTCCAGCCGAGACGGGCGAAGTCGGCATCGATCGCCTCCTGATACGGGCCGTAGGCCGCGTCGAGCGTCGCGGTGCCGTGATCGCTCCAGATGCGGCGGCCGGCGGGCGCGCCGAGACGGGTGTCGAGGTAGTTCCGCCACAACGCCGCGACATCTGGATTGAACGGCCCGATCGTGGCGGGATCGCCGAGCGGCCAATGGGACGACAGGAGCGCGGCCTTGCCGAACACGCGCGGATATTCTGCGATCGCCGCCAGCGAGATCAGTCCGCCCATGCTGGACCCGGCGATCGCGGTATGGTCGCGGTCGGGTCGGGTACGATAGTCGCGGTCGATCGCCGGCTTGAGCTCGTCCACGATGAAGCGGAGATAGGCGTCCGAGCTGATCGCGCCGTCGGCGAGGCGGTCGAGTCCCGTCCGTATCGAGGCGGGCGCGGCATCGTAGACGGTCTTCGGCAGATATTGCCGATAGCGCGCCTTGTCCGGGTTCCAGATGCCGACGACGATGACCGGCGCGATCCGCTTCATCGCGACCAGCCGCCGGATCGAGACGTCGACGCCCCACACTTTCTTGAATGCCGACAGATTGGGGTCGAACAGATTCTGCCCGTCGTGCATGTAGAGCACGCCGTAGCGCCGCTTGCCGCCGTCATAGCCCGGCGGCAGCCAGATGGTGACGTGCGGCGCCGCGATGTTGGCCGAGGGCATCGCCGCGACCTCGACGAAGCGGCCGTTGTCCTGGGCGCCGGCAGGAGAGGCGCACGCGATCGCCATGCCCAGCAGGACGAGCACCAGGCGAGAGAGGAAGGTCACCGTTCCGCCCTCACCCGATCCGCCGCGCGACGAAGCCCGACAACGCCGGCAGGCTCCAGCCTTCACCATCCCGGCTGCGCGCAACGACTTGCCAGCGGGCCGGCTGCGGCGGCTCCCAGCCGCTGTCCTCATGGGCGAAGTTGAAGGCGCAGATCATGTGCTCGCCATCATAGGTGCGCTCGAAGACGAGTAGCTTATCCGAAGCCTCGATCACCGTCATGTCGCCGATCAGCAGCGCGTCATGCGCCTTGCGCAGCGCCAGCACCTCGCGGGTGAAGGCGAGCATCGAGTGCGGATCCCGCGCCTGCACGTCCACCGCCAGGTCGGCGTGGTCGGGGCCGACCGGCAGCCATGGCTTGCCCGAGGTGAAGCCCAGCGCATGGGCGTCGTGCCGCCACGGCATCGGCGTGCGTGCGCCGTCGCGCGACAGAGTGAGCGGCCAGTTGCTGATCGCCTCCGGGTCCTGGAGGTCGTCGTAGCCGACCTCGACCTGGGTCAGCCCCAGCTCCTCGCCGTAATAGAGGAAGATGTTGCCGCGCAGCGTCGCCAGCAGCAGCATCTTCATCCGCGCGAAGCGGCCGTAGTCGGCAGGGTCCGCCCAGCGCGAGAGGGCGCGCGGCGCGTCGTGGTTCTCGAACGCCCAGCTCGGCCAGCTCATGTCGGGACCGGACGGCCAGCGCTCGACCGCGTCGCGGATGATGCGCGGCGTCAGCTCCGACGCATAGAGGAAGTCGAAGCCATAGGCGGTGTTGAGCCCGCGCTCGCGATGGGTGAACAGCTTCATCTCGCGGTCGCTGTCGGCGCCGCCGACCTCGGCCACGGTGAAGCGGTCGCCATAGGCGTCGAGGCTGGCGCGGACGCGGGCGAGGAAGTCGGGGATCTCCGGCTGCGACTGGTTGTGGATGTGGAGCTGATAGTCGAACGAGCGCGTGCGTGGGCTGCCGTCGTCGGGCGCGGGCGGATTGTCGGTCAGCGCCGGATTGTGCATCGTGAAGTTGATCGCGTCGAGGCGGAAGCCGTCGACGCCGCGGTCGAGCCAAAAGCAGCCGACCTCGATCAGCGCCTGCTGCACCGCGGGGTTGCGCACGTTGAGCTGCGGCTGGGAACTCAGGAAGTTGTGGAGATAGTATTGCCGGCGCCGCGCGTCCCAGGTCCAGGCCGGGCCGCCGAACACCGACTGCCAGTTGTTGGGCGGGCCGCCGTCGGACTTGGCGTCAGCCCAAACGTACCAATCGGCCTTGGCGTTGGTGCGGTCGGAGCGGCTTTCGAGAAACCAGCCGTGGACATCCGAGGTGTGAGAGTAGACTTGGTCGACGATCACCTTCAGACCGAGCGCGTGCGCGCGTTGGACAAGCGCGTCGAAATCGTCCAGCGTCCCGAAGATGGGGTCGACGTCGCAATAGTCGGCGACGTCATAGCCGAAGTCCTTCATCGGCGAGGGGAAGAAGGGCGACAGCCAGATCGCGTCGACACCGAGCGACGCGACATGATCGAGATGCGCGGTGATGCCGGGAAGGTCCCCCACCCCGTCGCCGTTCGAATCGGCGAAGCTGCGCGGGTAGATCTGGTAGATCGACGCACCTCGCCACCATTCGCGCATCGCGCGCGGCGCCGGCTTCGGGTTCGCCTCGCTCATTTCGCCTCCCCGGCCGCGCAGACGGCATAGCCGAGCGCCGGCAGCCTGACGGCCACACTGCCGGGCCGCGTCGCCTGCGCCGGGCACGCGCCCGCGAGCGCCGTGAAACTCGTGGAATTCACCTCGACTTCGACATTGGCCGCAATCGGTGCGGTGGAAGTGTTGTAGAGCAGCAGCATTTCCCTTCCGTTGTCGGGTTCGAAGCGCGACACCGCGAACAGCCCCGGCTTGTCGCCGGCGAAGCGCACGACCTGACGCCCGCGCCGGAGCGCCGCATGTCCGGTGCGGATGCGCGCGAGCGTGGCGATCTCGCGGTAGAGCGGATGATCGGTATCGAAGTTGGAATCGGCCGTGGTCCTGGTCGTGCCGAGCAGCCGGTTGTCGTTGTAGCTCGCCACCTTCGACGGGAACATGTCCTCGCGCGCGTCCTGGTCGCCGCCGTCGCCGACGAACCCCTGCTCGTCGCCCGAATAGATCGTCGGCACGCCGCGCAGCGTCAGCAGCATCGCATGGGCGAGCAGATCGCGCTTCAGCAGCTCGTCGGGGGTCGCCTTGGGATTGATGGCCGCGTCCGTCGTGGCGGTGCGCCCGGCATCGTGATTGCTGACGAAGGTCGGCAGCCGCCGCGCGGTCGCCTCGCCGCCCTCGTAGAGCGGATCGGCGGCGAAAATGCGCGCCAGCTGATCGGTGCCGCCCTTGCCGGCGCTGGCCTCGTTGACCGCGAGCGCGAAGGCGAAGTCGAGCACCGTCGGCAGCTTGTCCACGCGCGTGTGGTGCGCCAGCGCCGCCGGATCGGGATCAGCCACCTCGCCGAAGATATGGAAATTGGGGATGCCCTTCGCCTTCGCCCGCTCGAGCATCGCAGGCACGAACGCCTGCCAGAATTCGGGATTCACATGCCGCGCGGTGTCGATGCGGAAGCCGTCGACGCCGAACCGGTCGATCCAGCCGCCGAAGATGTCGATCATGCCCGCGACGACGCGCGGATTCTCGGTCATCAGGTCGTCGAGCCCGACGAAATCGCCCATCGTCGAGCTCTCGCCCGCGAAGGTCGAGTTGCCACGGTTGTGGTAGTAGATCGGATCGTTGAGCCAAGCCGGCACCTTCACCCGCGCCTCGGCCGGCGGAACGAAGGGGGTATAGGCATAGGTCGGGTCGGTGAGCCTGGCGAAATTCTCCGCCGTCTGCACGCCGTCGCCCGCGAAGCCGGGATTGATCGCCGCTCCGCCGGTCCCGCCGCGTGCCTGATAGGGATAGTCGGCGCGGCTGCGATAGGGGCAGTCCCGCCCTTGGCACTCGCGGAACTGGATCACGTCAGCGGTGTGGTTGGCGACGATGTCCATATAGACCTTGATCCCGCGCGCGTGCGCGGCGTCGACCAGCGCCTTGAAGTCGGCATTTGTGCCGAAATGCGGATCGACCTGAGTGAAATCGGTGATCCAATAGCCGTGATAGCCGGCCGATTCCTGCCCCGGCGGGCCCTGCACCGGCTTGTTCTTGAAGATCGGCGCCACCCAGATCGCGGTGATGCCGAGCCCTTGGAGATAGTCGAGCCGCTGGGTCACGCCCTTGAGGTCGCCGCCGTGGTAGAACCCCTTGGCGGCGGGGTCGAAGCCCGTCTTCAGGCGATCCCCGGACAGCCCGCCGCGATCGTTCGCCGGATCGCCGTTCTCGAACCGGTCGGGCAGCAGGAAGTAGATGACCTCGTCCTCGGGCAGCCGATCGCGGAAACCTGCCTGCGACTGCGCCGCGACCGGCACCGGCGCGCCCGCGATCGCCAGCGCGGAGATCAGCAGGGCCGCAGCCCTCGAAACCGTCATCGCACTCTACTCCGATGCGTGTCGCCTGCCCGCCGAAGAGCGGACAGGCGATGCAATTGCTCAGAATTTGTAGGTGAATCCCGCCAGGAAGCGGCGGCCATAGGTCTGGTAGTCGATCACCTGCTCGGGATGCCCGGGATTGTAGGTCTTGAACGGTTCGTCGGTGAGGTTCTGGCCCTGGAGGTACAGCGACAGGCCCTTGAACGCGCCGTCCGAGAAATCATAGCCGATCTGCGCATCGACGATCGTCTCCGGCGCGGCGCGGCGGCGGACGGGGGTGGCGCCGAACGCGGAGACGTCGCCGATGAAGGTCGAGCGGTAACGGACGCTGCCGCGCGCCGAGAAGCCCCATTTCTCGAAGAAGGCGGTGCCGTTCACCACCCACTTCGAATAGCCGGGCAGATTGTCGGTGGGGTCGCCGGGCCGGGGATGGATCTTGGTGATCGTATAGGAGCCGCCGCCGGTCAGGCCGAAGCCGTCGAGCGCACTGACGACGCCGCCGAGCGGGAGCGTGCCGGCCAGCTCGACGCCGTAGAGCTTGCCGCCCTTGCCGTTGATCGGCACGGTCATGAAGCCGTTGTAGTTGATCGTGCGCGGACGAATGACCCCGTCGGCGCCCATGTAGGTGCCCGGATCGCCGACCGGATAGCCGGTGAAGTCGAACGGGATGGTCGCGTTGTAGACGTAGCTTTCGAGGTCCTTCCAGAAGAACTGCGCCGCGAGATAGCCGCGCGTGCCGAAATATTTCTCGAAGGTGAGGTCGGCGGCCCAGGCGCGCCACGGCCGCAGCACCGGGTTGCCCGAGCTGCCATCCACGCGGGCGACGGCGGGATCGCCGCCGGCGCCCATATTGAAGCCGTAGCTGGTCGACGCCTTCATGTCGTCGAGCTTGGGCCGGATGATCTCGCGCGCCGCGCCGAAGCGGATCACGAAGTCGCTCGGGAAGCGCAGCGACAGGTTGAGGCTGGGCAGCCAGTCGTCGAAGGTCGCGCCCTCGTGCCGCGCGATGCCCAGGATGTTGGGCGATCCGTTGGGGTTGAAGCCCGCGAATATAGCCGACGCGCCGTTCGAATGCTGCGAGGTGGCGGCGAACTGGACGCCGACGTTGCCGGTCAGCTCGGCCGATCCGACGTGCGACTTGATGTTCGCCTGGAGATAGGCGGTCATCACCTTTTCGGAGACGTCATAGCCCTTCACCACGACGTCGCCATAGGGGTTGGCGATCAGGTGGTAGATGCCCGAATTGAGCAGCGCGACCGGATCGTAGCTGATGACCGGCCCCAGCCCGAGATAGGACAGGTTGGTGGTGCCGAGCCGGAACTCCGGCGGCACCGGCACGCTCACCGTCTCGTCGGTGTTGGCGACGAGGCCGACGAACGCCTCGTTCGGCGTCAGCGACTTGCTGCGATCGGTATAGTTCAGGCCGAACTGGACGCTGCGCAGGAAACCGTTGTCGATCTCCTTCTCCACCTCCGCGCGATACTGCCACAGCCGGTCCTTGATGACGCGGTTGTTGTAATAGCCGTCCTGGCCGCCGCGGATGGCGTCGCCATTCAGGCCGATCAGCGTGCCGCCCCACCCTTGCGGGCTGGTGAGCAGGATGGTGTTCCAGTCGCCATAGTCGAGCGCATGATCGAAGGTCGTGCCGCTGCCCGACGAGCGGAAATTGACCGTGTCGGTCGCGCCCGATCCGACGCGGCCGGTGCCGGCATAGGTCTCCAGCGTCAGCTCGTTGCGGTCGGTGCGCGAATGGCTGACGTCGAACGTCGCCTTCCACCCGTCGTCGCCCTCGTACTTGCCGTTCCAGCCGAACGAATAGAGCTTGGCATGGCGCTGGAAGGCATCGTTGCGGACGACGCCCTTGACTCCGGTATAGGTGCCCGAGGTGACGAGGCCGTCGGTCGCCTGCGCATTGGTGAGCGGCACGCCGCCCCACAGCAGCGGCATCTCGACGCCGCGCTTGATCTGGTCGTCCTTGAAGTCCGAATAGAAGGCGTCGAAGGTGGTGGTGAATTCCGGCGCGGGCCGCCACTGGACCGTGCCCTGGAGACCGAGCCGCTTGAGCGTAGTCGAGGTGTTGTAGGACTTGGAGCCGCCGATCACCGGGCCGGCCGGGGTATCTGCATAGCCCCAGCTGTTGAACTCCTGGATCTGGTACGGCTCGTCGACATAGCTCGCCGACAGCGCGACGCCGATCGTGTCATTGGCGAACTTGTCGACATAGGTGCCGTTGACGCGGTAGCCATATTCCTTCGACCCGGCGTTGAGCTTGCCGAGATCGGAATAGATACCGCGCGCGCCGACCGAGATGACGCGCTTGCCATAGTCGAGCGGGCGGATGGTGCGCAGGTCGACCGTGCCGGCGAGGCCCTGGCCGACCAGGCTAGCCATCGGCGTCTTGTAGACGTTGACCTGGCTGATCACCTCGGACGGATACTGGTCGTACTCGACCGCGCGGTTGTCGCCGGTCGAGGTCTGCTCGCGGCCGTTGAGCAGCGTGGTCGAGAAGTCCGGCGCGAAGCCGCGGATCGAGATGACGTTCGAGCGGCCCGACACGCGCTGCGAGGTGAGGCCCGGCAGGCGCGCGATCGATTCGGCGATCGAGGCGTCGGGGAGCTTGCCGATGTCCTCCGCCGAGATCGATTCGACGACCTGGTCGCGGTTCTTCTTCTCCGCCACCGCGCTCTCGAGCGCCGCGCGGAAGCCGGTGACGACGATGTCCTGTTGATCCGGCTGGTCCGGCACCTGGGTGTCCGGCACCGCGGTATCGGCCGACTGGGCGAAGGACGGCGCCGCCGCCAGCGCCATCGCCAGCGCGCTCGCGCCGACCGAAAGCCGGGCCGCCATGGAAGAATTGAGCTTGGTCATCAGTCCCCTCCCGATCTGCCGGCGGCCTCTCAAATGTCCGCTCGGCTGGTATCTGAAGGTCGTGTGTGTCGCCGCGGCCACTCAATTCCAAGATTCCGGCATACGTATTCAGCCTCAGCTTCCGCTTGTCTGCGGGCGCGACTAGGATGAGTTGCAAGGACTATGGGTCCCTTGCAGAGCAGAATGCGTTCGGTGCACGCCAAGCCCACTTCGTTCGACATCGCCGCGCTTGCCGGCGTCTCCCAGCCGACCGTGTCCCGCGCGCTGCGCGGCGACCGGACCGTGAGCGAGGCGACCCGCAAGCGCGTCGAGGCGATCGCGCGCCAGCTCAACTACAAGGTCGACAAGAACGCTTCGAACCTGAGGCGCGGGCAGAGCAACACGCTGGCGCTGCTGTTCTTCCAGGACCCGACGCCCGACGAGACGCTGATCAATCCCTTCTTCCTGTCGATGCTGGGTTCGATCACGCGGACCTGCGCGCTCAGGGGCTATGACCTGCTCACCTCGTTCCAACAGCTCTCCGCCGACTGGCATGTCGATTACGAGGACAGCCACCGCGCCGACGGCATCATCCTGCTCGGCTATGGCGACTACGAGCTCTACCGCGCCCGGCTCGACCATCTCGTCGAGCATGGTACCCATTTCGTGCGCTGGGGCTCGGTCGAGCCGGGCAGCGCGGGCACCACGATCGGCTGCGACAATCGCGGCGGCGGGCGGCTGGCGGGCGAGCATCTGATCGCGAGCGGACGACGGCACATCGCCTTTCTCGGCGAAGCGAACAAGCGTTATCCCGAATTCCGCAATCGCTATCTCGGACTCTGCGATGCGCAGCGCGACGCCGGACTGATCCCGGACATCGGGCTGCAGGTCGATTCGATCACCACCGAGGAGGCGGGCTATGCCGCCGCCCGGCAGCTGATCGGGCGCGGCATTCCCTTCGACGCGATCTTCGCCGGCTCGGACCTGATCGCGATCGGGGCGATGCAGGCATTGGCCGAGCACGGCCTCGAGGTTCCGCGCGACGTCGCGATCGTCGGCTTCGACGACATCCCCGCCGCGCGGCTGACCCAGCCGGCGCTGACCACCATCGCCCAGGACTATGCCCGCGCCGGCGAGCTGCTGGTCGACTCGCTGATCCGCCAGATCAACCGCGAGCCGGCCGACACGACCGTGCTGCCCGCGCGGCTGGTGGAGCGGCAGTCGAGCGGGCGCGGCTAGACCTGGATTGTCATGCCGGACTTGGTCCGGCATCCACTTCTCCACGAAGGCAGGCGGCGAGGTTCCAGCTGGAATCTCGAAACCTTTAGTTGTGCGCCCGGTGGCCCCCGGAACAAGTCCGGGGTGACGAGTAAGTGGGTCACATTCCGCAACCCGTTCCAAAGGTCATCGATCCGATAGTTTTTGCGCCGGGACGCGATAGCCGCGGCGGCTGCGGCCGCATCTGTGTGAGATTATGCTGGCCTCCAAGAACAGACGCAGGAGATGCCAGGATGCCGATCGATCTCGATCGCCCCTATCCGATTTCGCCCGAGCAGGTCGCGCAGTTCCGCAACGACGGGTTCATCAAGCTCAAGCACGTGTTCTCGGCCGAGGAGCTTCGCTATTACGGCGAAGAGATCACGCTGCTCACCATCGCGCTCAACACCCAGACGCTGCCGCTCGAGGAGCGCAGCACCTATGACCGCGCCTTCCTGCAGATCATGAACCTGTGGGAGGAGAGTTCGGTCGCACGCGAGTTCGTGTTCGGCAAGCGGCTCGCCGGGATCGCCGCGGCGCTGCTCGAGGTGGAGGGCGTGCGGCTCTATCACGATCAGTCGCTCTACAAGGAGCCGGGCGGCGGGATCACCCCGGCCCATGCCGACCAATATTACTGGCCCGTCTCCAGCGATCGCACCATCACCGCCTGGGTGCCGCTGCAGGCGGTGCCGCAGGACATGGGGCCGCTCGCCTTCTTCGCCGGCAGCCAGCATATCGAGTTCGGCCGCGACCTCGGCATCTCCGACGAGAGCGAGCGCGAGATCACGCGCAACATGGAGGCGCACGGCTTCCCGGTGGTCGATGCCCCGTTCGACCTCGGCGAGGTCAGCTTCCACCTCGGCTGGACCTTCCACCGCGCCGGGCCGAACCGGTCGGAGCAGCCGCGATCGGTGATGACCGTGATCTACATGGACCGCGACATGGTGCTGAAGGCGCCGAGCAACGACATGCAGCGGCACGACTGGGAGCGCTGGTGCCCGGGCGCCGAGGTCGGCAAGGTGATCGACACGCGGCTCAACCCCGTGCTGTTCGAGCGCGCCGCGTGAGCGCAGGCGTGGCCGTCGGTCCGGCGGCGATCGCCGACGGCCGGGGCGGCTTCACGATCGAGACGATCGAGGTCGATCCGCCCGGTCCCGGCGAGGTCCGGGTGACGATCGCGGCGGCGGGCGTGTGCCATACCGACCATGCCTCGCTGCGCTGGCCGGGGCCGCTGGTGATGGGCCACGAAGGCGCCGGCCACGTCGAGGCGATCGGTGAAGGCGTGACTCGGCTCGAAGTCGGCCAGCCCGTCCTGCTCAACTGGGCGATCCCGTGCGGCGCCTGCTTCCAGTGCGGCCGCGGCGCCGAGGCGCTGTGCGAGCGCACCCATGAGATCGATCCGCCGGCGCTCGGCACCAGCCGCGCCCATGCCGGCGGGACGCGCCTCGACGGCAAGCCGGTCGAGCGTGCCTTTCACCTCGGCACCTTCTCGCGTCATGCGCTGGTCCGGGCCGAGGCGGTGACGCCGCTGCCCCCGGAATTGCCGGCCGAGATCGCCTGCATCCTTGGCTGCGCGGTGATGACCGGCGTCGGGTCGGTGGTGAATGTGGCGGAGGTCGCGCCGGGGGACAGCGTGGCGGTGGTCGGGTGCGGCGGCGTGGGGCTGAACGTGATCCAGGGCGCGCGGATCGCCGGAGCTGCGACCATCATCGCGATCGATCGGGTCCAGGCGCGGCTCGACCACGCCCGGGCGCTCGGCGCGACGCATCTGCTGCGCGCGGGCGACGATGACGGCGAGCGGCTGGTGACGGAGGTCCGCGCGCTGACGGGCGGGCGGGGGGCCGATCACGCCTTCGAGGCAACGGGCGTCCCCGCCCTCGCCTTCCTGCCGCTGCGCCTGGTCCGGAACGGCGGCAATGCGTTGCAGGTGAGCGGCGCGCATGGCACCGGCAGCGTCGCGCTGACCGATTTCTTCTGGAACAAGCGCTACCTCGCCCCGCTCTACGGCGGCTGCGTGCCGGCGCGCGACTTTCCCCGCCTGTTCGGCTGGGCGGCGGACGGCAGCCTCGAGCTCGCGTCGCTGATCAGCCACCGCTACCCGCTCGAGGCGCTCGACCGTGCCTTTGCCGACATGCTCGAAGGAAGGAGCACCAAAAGCGTGCTGACGTTCGCATGAGCCGCGGAAGCCCGTTCCGCACGATCGAGCGCTCGGATCCGGCGATCCCGGCCGACGATCTCGAATTCCTCACCGTCAAGAGCCGGGCGCTGAGCCAGCGCGCCGACGTGACGCTGTATGTCCCGCCCGAGTTCAGGGGCGTCCGCGACCTGCCGATCGTGATGCTGCTCCACGGAGTCTACAGCTCGCATTGGGCCTGGGCGCTGAAGGGTGGCGCCCATCTCACCGCCGCGCGGCTGATGGCGGAGGGTTCGCTGCCGCCGATCGCTTTGGTGATGCCGTCGGACGGCCTGTGGGGCGACGGATCGGGCTATGTCCCGCACGCGCGCCTCGATTTCGAGCAATGGATCGTCAAGGAGGTGCCCGCGCTGGCCGCCCATGTCGTCGAGGGCTGCACCGCCGATTCGCCGCTGCTCGTCGGAGGACTCAGCATGGGCGGGTTCGGGGCGCTGTGCCTTGCCGGCAAATATCCGGACCGCTTCGCTGCCGCATCGGCCCATTCCGCGGTCACCGAAGCGCAGCAGCTCGACGCGCTGATCGAGGAAAGCCGCGAATGGTGGAGCATCGCCGATTGCGACACCAGCGTGCTGGCGGCGCTCACCGAAGCGCCCGCGCCGCTGCCGCCGATCCGGTTCGATTGCGGGCTCGACGACCCCTTCCTGGCGGCGAACCGCGCGCTGCATTTCGCGCTGGAGCAGCGCGGGGTTCCGCACGTCTATGCCGAGCGACCCGGCGGGCACGACTGGCGCTACTGGTCGAGCGCGATCGAGGAGACGCTGCGCTTCTTCGGCCGCGTGCTGTGCGGCGACAGGACGGTCATGGAGAGGAACGGATGAGGATCGCCCGCACGCTTGCCGGATTGGCCATGGCCGCGGCGCTCGCCGCCGCCGCGCCGGCGCAATCCCCTGCGCCGCCGCCGCTCGCGCCGGCGGGCGAGGAGGTCTTCTATCACATCTTCATGCGCAGCTTCCGCGATTCCAACGGCGACCGCATCGGCGACCTTAAGGGGCTGACCGAGAAGCTCGACTATCTGAAGCAGCTCGGCGTGACCTCGATCCTGCTGACGCCGCTCCAGCCCTCGCCCTTCTACCACAATTATTTCGCGACCGACTTCGAGGGCATCGACCCGGCCTATGGCACGATGGACGATTATTTCGCCTTCGTCCGCGCCGCGCACGGCCTTGGCCTCAAGGTCTATCTCGACCAGGAGATCCAGTATGTCGCGGACGGGCATCCGTGGCTGGAGCAATCGCGGGGGCGGCCGGACGCGCCGCTCGGCGATCATATCCTGTGGCGCCGACCGGGGCATCAGGAGCCGGAGCCGTTCCTCAACCAGCCCGCCTGGCAGAGCTATGACGGTCGCTACATCGGCATCGCGATGGTCGACATGCGCCAGCCGGCGGTGAAACGCTATTTCGAGCGGCTGTTCCTGTTCTGGGCCGACCCGCACGGCGACGGCAGCGGCCGCGACGGCGTCGACGGCTACCGGATCGACCATATGATGGACGATCTCGACAACAAGCATCTGCTCAAGAACCTGTTCGCCGATTTCTGGACGCCGATCATCGCGAAGGTGAAGGCGCGGAGGCCCGGCTTCCGCATCCTCGCCGAGCAGGCCGACTGGGGATATGGCGAGGACTGGCTGAACCGCGGCAACGCCGATCTCGTCTTCGCCTTCCCGCTGCGCGGCGCGATGACCAAGCTCGACAAGCCGGCGATCGTCGCCGCGATCCGCGAGACCGAGGCGAAGACCCCAGCCGGCAAGGGCCAGATCACTTTCCTCGAGAACCACGACACCGACCGGCTGATGTCGCTGGTCGACAACGACCCGGCCCGCGCGCGCGCCGCGGCGGCGATCGCGCTGATGCTGGAGGGCGAGCCGCTGATCTACTACGGCCAGGAGCTCGGCATGCGCGGCGTGACGCGCAAGGGCACCATGTCGGACGCCGCGCACATCCCGCTGCGCGAGGCGTTCCGCTGGTCGGCCGATCTCGACGCGGCGGGGTCGGCGACCTGGTACAAGGGCGACGACCGCCCGTGGTGGATCGAGCGCGCCAACCGATCGCACGACGGCGTCTCGATCGAAGAGGAGGCTGGCCGGCCGGATTCGCTCCTCAACTGGTATCGCACGCTGCTCGCGCTGCGCCGCGACCGCCCGGAGCTGCGCGAAGGGAGCCAGCGCCTGGTCTGCGACGAGGGATCGCCGGTACTGTGCGTGCTGCGCGAGACCGGCGGCCGGCGAACGCTGCTGATGGTCAATCTCGGCAAGGCCGACGCCGAGGCGCATCCTGCCGGGCTCGGTTCGGGCTGGATCGACCTGATCGACCGCAGCGCGGCCGCCGGTCCGTCGGCCCTCAGGCTCAGGCCGCTGGAGGTGCGGATCCTCGGCACCCCTTGACGATGGTGCAGTACCGGGCGGAGAGCAGGCGGATGGCCACGTCCGACCTCGACCGCCCGATCTGCGAGCCGGTGGAGCTGCGCCCCGGCGCGGGGCTGCGCGTCGAGCGCGTGCACCAGGGGCCGGGCTCGCCGCCGAGCACGCCGTTCCCGCATTTCCACGACGTGCATGAGCTGGTGCTGTTCGGCCGCGTCTCCGGCCATTTCACCGCTGAGGGGCGCCGCTATCCGCTGACGCCGGGCTGCGTCGTGTTCGTGCCGTCGATGTGCCAGCACGACTTCGCGCTGGGCCCGGGACCGCGCGACTGGGTGCTGGTCCAGATCGATGCGATTGCCGGAGAGGCGCTGGGGCAGGCGCCGGGACTCGAGCGACTCTCCGCGCCGTTCTGCGCCAAGCCCGATTCGATCCAGCAGGGCCGCCTCGACATGCTCGCCGATTGGCTGACCGAGCTGTCGGCGGCCGATCCGCTGGCGCTGCCGATCGCCGAGCTGCTGCTGCGCGGGGTGGTGCGGTCTCCTGCGATCGACGGCGAGGCGCTGGCCGCCGGCCGTACGGGGATCGACCGGCTGCGACCGGCGCTCGACCGCCTGCGCCGCGATCCGGCTCTTGCACCTTCATTGGAAGAAGCGGCGGCGCTCTGTTCGCTGTCGCCGGCCTATTTCAGCCGGCGGTTCCGCCAGCAGATCGGGCTGGCCTGGAGCGATTATGTCCGCACGCACCGGCTGCACCTCGCCAGCCGCTATCTGCTCGAAAGCGAACAGAGCATCGCCGAGATCGCCTATCGGCTGGGCTTCGCCACTCCCTCGCACTTCGGCGAATTGTTCCACCGGCGGTTCGGGATGACGCCCAAAGCCTATCGCAGGGTCGGCCACGCGACCGTCCCGCGCGATTCGGCTACCCGGCATTAGAGACGGGAAAAGGTCTCCCGTAGCCTGATTTCCAGTCGTCACCCCGGACTTGTTCCGGGGTCCACCGGGAGGCAAGGACCGGACAAGAGGTTTCGAGCGCAACCCGCGAGGCGCAGTGGACCCCGGAACAAGTCCGGGGTGACGCCGAGGAGAATTGAGATGTCGGCCTCCGACTCTCAAGATCCCGTGCCCAAGCGTTCATCTCACCTTCAGCTTCGCCTCGTCGCAAAGGCTATTGCATAGCGGATAGGTGGGAATAGCTTCGCGCATTCCGGCCCGGAGTCGCATGGGGCTCATCCCATGACATCCTGACCGCTGCAGGAGAGGTGGCGATGCCCGTTTCCGCTGCGTTCGAAGAGTTCCCGGTGATCATCGCGGTGTCCGATCGAAGCGATTCGTCGCGCTGGCTCCATGCCCTCGACGGGCCGAAGGTCGAGCTCGGCGTGCATGGTCTGGGCCGCCGCAACGTATGGGCGGCGCGGCTCGATGAGGCGGTGCGGCGGACGCGCGGCAAGGTCGTGCTGATCGCCGAATCGGTCAGCTGCTTCGCCGTCGCCTGGTGGGCGCGGTTGTCGCCGACCGCCTATGTCGCCGACGTCGCCGGGGCGTTGCTGCTCGACCCGCTCGGCACCGGCGCGGCGAAGCCCTCAGTCGGGCTCAAGTCTTTCTCGGCACCGAGCACGCCGCTGCCCTTCCCGTCGCTTCTCTACACCGATGCCGATACGGCCGAGGCGGGCGCGCAGGCCGCGACGCTCGCGACCAATTGGGGCAGCCGGTTCGTCCATGCCTCCGCGCTCGCGCTGGTGGCGGCGGGACAGGGCTGCGAGACCGACGGCGAGCGCCACCTCGGCGAGTTGCTCGACGGCGTGCTGAACGGCACGATCACCGAGCCGAAGGTGGCCGAACTCCAGGGGTATCCCGCGCAAACGACCTCCCTCGCCCGCCGGTTCTGGCGCGGCGCCTGACGCCGGGAGGACAGCTTTCGTCGGCAGGCGCGCCGAGGCTTTCAGGCTAGGGTCCAGACCCTAGGGGCTTGAAGCCTCGGCGGTTCTCGCGCGTATTGGGGCCATGCCCGCCGCGCGCCTTCGTCGGTTCCTTTCGGAAGAACGCTGGGAGTTCGCGCCGCATGAAATGCCGGCGATGCCCGGATCGCCGGGATCGCCCGAGCATCCGAACCGCCGGCGGATCGCCTATGGCATCATCGCGGTGCTGCTGGGGCTGACCGGCGGTTTCGGCAGCGCGCTGATTTCGGCCAACACCACGACGCTGCAGGGATCGCTGGGGCTCGATCCGGCCGAGATCGCGTGGCTGCCGACGGTCTATGTGATGACCAACACGTCGATCAACCTGCTGCTGATCAAGTTCCGGCAGCAGTTCGGCCTCAGGCCCTTCGCGATCATCTTTCTCGGCATCTATGCGGCGCTGACGCTCGGGCATCTGTTCGTGCGCGATTTCTGGTCGGCGATCGTCGTGCGGGCCGCCAGCGGCATGGCAGGCGCGGCGGTCAGCAGCCTGTGTCTCTACTACATGATGCAGGCGCTGCCGGCGAAGTGGCGGCTGAAGGCGGTGGTGATCGGGATCGGCATCCCGCAATGCACGCTGCCGCTCGCCCGGCTATTCTCGCCCGACCTGCTGGCGATGTCGCAGTGGCGGATGCTGTATCTGTTCGAGCTGGGGCTGGCGCTGCTGTCGCTCGCCGGCGTCGCATGGCTGCGGCTGCCGCCGACCATCCGGCGCAAGGCGTTCGAGCCGCTCGACTTCGTCACCTTCCTGCTGTTCGGCATCTCGATGGCGCTGGTCGCGGCGGTGCTGGGGCTCGGGCGCATCGTGTGGTGGACCAACGCGAACTGGATCGCCTGGGCGCTGATCATCGCGCTGCCGATGTTCCTCGCCGCGATCGCGATCGAGCATCATCGCGCCAACCCGCTGCTCAACACGCGCTGGCTGGCGAGCTCCGACATCCTGCGCTTCACCATCGTCACGATCATGGCGCGGATCGTGCTGTCCGAGCAGACCTATGCCGCGGTCGGGCTGCTGACCGTGCTGGGGCAGAACAATGACCAGTTCGGGACGTTGTTTACGATCATCTTCATTGCTTCGGTCGCCGGGGTGGTCGCGAGCGCGGTGACGCTCAACGTCGAGAAGCTGGCCCATCCGGTGATGCTGTCGATCGGGCTGGTGGCGGTCGCCGCCTTTATCGACTCGCACTCGACCAGCCTCACCCGCGCGCCGCAGATGTATGCGACGCAGGCGCTGATCGCCTTCTCGGCGACCTTCTTCCTCGGCCCCTCGCTGCTGTTCGGGATGACGCGGGCGTTGCGCGAGGGCTCGGGCCACATCATCACCTTCATCGCGCTGTTCGGGATCATCAACTCGATCGGCAGCCTCGGCGGATCGGCGCTGCTCGGATCGTACCAGACGATCCGGGAGAAGGCTGAGAGCGCAGCGATCGTGCAGACCGTCGATCCCACCGATCCGATCGTCGCCGCGCGGCTCCAGGCGGGTGGCGCGGCGGTCGGTCGCGTGGTCGGCGATCCCGCGCTGCGCAGCGCGGAAGGCGGCGCCCTGCTCTCTCAGACCGCGACGCGCGAGGCCAACGTGCTCGCCTACAACGACACTTTCCGCTTGATCGCATGGCTGGCGGCGGCGACCACCCTGTATCTGATGTTCCTGCTGATCCGCCGTGCGTGGCGCGCGCGACGCATGGCTGGAGGGGAGGCCGCCGCATGACCGATACCGCCGCCAGTGCCGCCCCGGTGACGGAGGAGCGCGCGGCCGAGACCCAAGCGGCACCTCCGCCGCCCGCAGGATCGGGCTGGCGGCCGCCGCGCAACAGCCGGACGATGCTGATCGTGCTGGCGCTGATCGCGCTGGCCGGCATCGCCGCGATCCTGGCGGCGTGGCGGCTGCCGCCGTTCGCGACCCCCTATGAGTCGACCGACAACGCCTATGTGCGCGGGCGCACCACCGTGATCAGCCCGCAGGTGAGCGGTTACGTGACGCAGGTGACGGTGCGCGACTTCGAGGAGGTGCGCGCAGGCCAGCCGCTTGTGGTGATCGACGACCGCATCTACCGCCAGCGCGTCCAGCAGGCGGAAGCGCAGGTGGCGTCGAGCCAGGCGACGCTCGCCAACGCCGACCAGGCCGCGCGCTCGCGTGCCGCAAGCTTCGCCGCGCAGGAAGCGGCGGTCGCCAATGCCCGTGCGCAGCTGCTGCGCGCGCAGGCGGACATGGCGCGCGTCAACGACCTCGTCACCGACGGATCGGTGAGCCTGCGCGAGCGTGACCAGACGCTGGCGGCGCTGCGCCAGGCGCAGGCGGGGCTGCGGCAGGCGATCGCGGCGCGGGAGATCGCGCGGCAGGACATCCGCACCGTCGAGGTCGGGCGCGGCGGACAGCAGGCTGGCGTCGCGGGCGCGGAGGCGGCGCGGCGGGCGGCGGAGATCGACTTCGCCAACACGGTGATCCGCGCCCCCGAGACCGGACGGCTGAGCGAGGTCGGCGTGCGGCTGGGGCAATATGTGACGGCGGGGTCGCAGCTCATGTTCCTGGTGCCGGCGGAGACATGGGTGATCGCCAACTTCAAGGAGGCGCAGACCGCGCGGATGGCGGTCGGCCAGCCGGCGAGCTTCACCGTCGATGCGCTCGCCAACGCACGGCTGACCGGGCGGGTCGAGCGCATCTCGCCCGCCGCCGGATCGGAGTTCGCGGTGCTGAAGGCGGACAACGCCACCGGCAACTTCACCAAGGTGCCGCAGCGGATCGCGGTACGCATCCGTGTCGACCCCGGCCAGCCGCTCGCGGCGCGGCTCAGGCCCGGCATGTCGGTGCAGGCGCGGGTCGACACCAGCAGCGGGCCTCGCGTCCGGTGAGACGCGGGCTCGTCCTGCTGGCGGCGCTGGCGGCGAGCGGCTGCATCGGTCCGCGTCCGGAGGCGCCGCCGGGCGCAGCCGTGGTGCCGCCGCCGGCGTGGCGTGGCGCGCTCGGGCCGGGGGCGCCGATCCGGGCAGACTGGTGGCAGGCGTTCGGCGATCCGGTGCTCACCGCTCTGGTCGAGCGTGCGCTCGCCAACAATCCGGACATCGCCACCGCGGCGGCGCGGGTGGAGGAAGCGCGGGCGCAGGAGCGGCTCGCCCGTGCCCAGCTCGCGCCGAACGTCAGCGGGACGGCGCCGGTGTCCGAGGCCCGGGCGCTCAACGCGTTCGGGACGGCGGCGACCAATCTCGGCGGCCAGCCGGCGCTCTCGGCGAGCTACGATCTCGATCTGTTCGGGCGGCTGCGCAGCTCCGACGCGGCGGCGCGGGCGCAGCTGCTCGCCAGCGAGGGCGCCCGGGACGCGGTGCGGCTGGCGATCACCAGCAGCGTGGCGAGCGGCTATATCACGCTGCGCGCGCTCGACGCACGGCTGGCGGTGGCGCGGGAGACGCTGGCCTCGCGGGCCGAGGCGCTGCGCATCGCCCGGCGGCGGGCGACCACCGGCTATACCTCGAACCTCGAGCTGCACCAGGCCGAGGGCGAGTACCATGCCACCGAGCAGATCGTGCCGCAGACCGAGCTCGCCATCGCCCGGCAGGAGAATGCGCTCAGCATCCTGGTCGGCGATCCGCCCGCCGCCGTGGCCCGCGGGGCGGCGCTGGAGCGGCTCGCCTTCCCGGCGATCCCCGACGGGCTGCCCGCCGACCTGCTGCGCCGCCGGCCGGACCTGTTCCAGGCCGAGCAGACGCTGGTCGCCGCCGACCGCAGCCTCGACAGCGCAAGGGCGGCGATGCTGCCGAGCGTCAGCCTGACCGGGTCGGCCGGGCTGGTGCTGTCGACCGCGCTGTCCGATCCCGTAGGCGCGTTCTCACTGGGCGGGTCGATCCTCGGGCCGATCTTCGACGCCGGCCGGACCCGGGCGCAGGCCGATGCGGCGGCGGCGCGGCGGGACCAGGCGGCGTTCGCCTATCGCAAGGCGGCGCTGCAGGCGTTCCGCGAGGTCGAGGACGGCCTCGTCGGCGTGCAGCGCTCGGGGGAGCAGGCCGTCGCCCTCACCGCCCAGCGGGATGCGCTCGCCGCGGCGCTGCGCAATGCCTCGAACCGGTATCGGGCGGGCTATTCCTCCTACCTCGACCAGCTCGACGCGCAGCGCGGGCTGCTCAATGCCGAGCTCACTCTGGTCCAGGCCGAGGCGGACCGGCTCACCGCCTATGTCTCGCTCTACCAGGCGATGGGGGGCGGCTGGGACGCGGCGGACGTCGCCGGCGTCAGACGGTGAAGCTCTCGCCGCAGCCGCAGGCGCCCTTGGCGTTGGGATTGTCGAACACGAAGCCGGCGGTGAAATCGTCCTCGACCCAGTCCATCGTCGAGCCGACCAGGTAGAGCACCGATGCGCCGTCGACGTAGAGCGTGCCGCCCGGCGTCACCACCGCCTCGTCGAACGGCTTGGCCTCGGTCACGTAATCGACCGAATAGGCGAGGCCCGAGCAGCCGCGGCGCGGGGTCGACAGCTTGACCCCGACCGCGCCCTCCGGCGCCTTCGCCATCAGCTCGGCGATCCGCGCCTCGGCGCGGGGAGTGAGGTTGAGCACGGCGGGGCGTGCGCGGGTGGTGGTCGTCATCACAGCATCCCCAGCTCGAGCCGCGCCTCGTCGGACATCTTTGACGGGTCCCACGGCGGGTCCCAGACGAGGTTGACGTCGACCGTGCCGATCCCCGGCACCGCGCCGACGCGCAGCTCGACCTCGCCCGGCATCGATTCCGCGACCGGGCAGTGCGGCGTGGTCAGCGTCATCGTCACCGCGGCGTGGCCCTCCGGCGTCACCTCGACGTTGTAGATCAGGCCGAGCTCATAGATGTTCACCGGGATCTCGGGATCGAAGATTTCCTTGAGCGCCTCGATCACCGCCTCATAGGTCTCGCCGCCCGGCTCGACCGGCGAGAGGCCCTGCGGCTTCTCCGCGAGGAAGCCGGACAGATAGTCGCGCTTGCGCTCGAACGTCTCGCGCGGGCTTTCTGCGGCGTCCTCCACGCGCGCCTTGGGCGGCGGCGTCACGCTGTCCACTTCCTCGACCGCAATCCGATCGCTCATCCGAAGATCCTCGTCACTCGCTCAACACCCCGCGCCAGCGCCGCGATGTCCGCCGGCCCGTTGTAGACCCCGAAGCTCGCCCGCGCCGTCGCCGGCACCCCCAGCGCCTCCATCAAGGGCTGGGCGCAATGGTGGCCGGCGCGGATCGCCACGCTTCCCTCGTCCAAGATGGTGCCGATGTCGTGCGGATGCACCCCCTCGACGGCGAAACTCACGATTCCGGCCGAATCCTCGGGGCCGAACAGGCGGACGCTGTTGATCTGCTGGAGCGCCTCGCGCGCCTCGCGCACCAGCGCGGTCTCGTGCGCGTGGATGCGGTCGAGCCCGATGCCCTCGACATAGTCGATCGCCGCGGCGAGCCCGAGCGCGCCGACGATATGCGGCGTTCCCGCCTCGAACCGTGCGGGCGGCGGGGCGTAGGTGGTGCGCGCGAAGGTGACGCGGTCGATCATCGATCCGCCGCCCTGGTACGGCGGCATCGCGTCGAGCAGTTCGGCCCGGCCCCACAACACGCCGATACCGGTCGGGCCGTAGAGCTTGTGGCCGGAGAAGGCGTAGAAATCGGCGCCGATCGCGGCAACGTCGACGGCCATGCGCGGCACCGCCTGGCAACCGTCGAGCAACAGCTTGGCGCCTTGCCGATGGGCGAGGTCGGCCGCGCGGCGCGCGTCGAGCACCGAGCCCAGCACGTTGGAGACATGGGCGAGCGCGACCAGCTTGTGCTGCTCGTTCAGCATCGCCGCCATCGCGTCGAGATCGATGCGGTGGTCCGCGGTCAGCGGCACCACGTCGATGTGCGCCCCGATCCGCTCGGCGACGAGCTGCCAGGGGACGATGTTCGAGTGGTGCTCGAGCGTCGACAGCAGGATGCGGTCGCCCGCCTTGAGCTGCGTGCCGGCCCAGCTCTGGGCGACGAGGTTGATCGCCTCGGTCGCGCCGCGGACGAACACCACTTCCTCCGGCTGGCCGCCGATGAAACCGGCGACGCGCCTGCGGGCGGCCTCGTACGCCAGCGTCATGTCGGCCGAGCGCTGGTAGACGCCGCGATGCACCGTCGCATAGGTCTCGGCATAGGCGCGGGTGATCGCGTCGATCACCGGCTGCGGCTTCTGCGCGGTGGCGGCGGTGTCGAGATAGGCCCAGCCCGCGGGGATCGCCGGGAAATCCGACACCAGGTCGAGAGGGGCAAGCTCCTCCCCGGCACGGGGAGGGGGACCAGCCGCAGGCTGGTGGAGGGGGCTCTCCACCAGCGAATCGCCAAGTCGCGAGCCCCCTCCACCGGCTTCGCCGGTCCCCCTCCCCGTGCCGGGGAGGATCGGAAGATGCCCGGTCACAGCGTCGCCTCCAGCCAGGCATCGGCATCGGCGGCGAAGGCCGCGCGCACCGCCTCGTCGCCGATGCGATCCAGCGAATCCGCCACGAAGGCGCGGGTGAGCAGCGCCTTGGCGCGGGCCGGATCGATGCCGCGGCTTTCGAGGTAGAAGAGGGCGCGGGCATCGAGCTCGCCGACGGTGGCGCCATGGGCGCATTTCACGTCGTCGGCGAAGATCTCCAGCTCGGGCTTGAGGTTCACCGCCGCCGAGCGCTGGAGCAGCAGGCCGCGTAGCGACTGCTCGCCGTCGGTCTTCTGGGCGTGGCGGGCGACCTCGACGCGGGCGGCGAGGCTCGCCTGGCTCCGATCGGCGGCGACCGCGCGCCACAACTGACGGCTGACACCGTCGGGCGCGGCGTGGCGGACGACGACCGCGCATTCCTGATGCTGCCTGCCGCGGGTGAGCAGCGCACCGCCCATCTCGGCATAGGCGCCCTCCCCCGCCAGCGTCAGCGCGGCATCGAGGCGGCTGCCCATCCCACCGGCGCCGAGGACCACCGTGACGTAGCTCGCGCCCTGGCCGATCTCCGCCTCGTCGCGGAGCGAGACGAAGCCGTCGTCCTGGAGCAGGCGGATCGAGCGCTGGAGGCGGGCCGAGCGGGCGAGCTCGACCTGCGTCAGGCGGTTCGACCAGCCGGCGCCGACATAGGTCTCGACGATCGAGGCGACCGCATCCTCGGCGAGCACGATGCGCGCAGGGAGATGATTGTCGCCGCCGGTCGCGACGTGGACGATCTGGAGGTTGGTCACCGCGTGCTCGGGGCCGAGCGCCAGCGACCAGCCGGTGCCGGCGGCGCGGCTGCCGAGGGGATGCTCGGTCGCGGACTCCAGCGGCTCGATCGCCACCGGGCCGGGAGCGCTGCGGGTGCGGTCGAGCACGCCGTCGATGAAGACGAGGCGCGGGCCGTCGAGGTCGAGGAACGGCGGGACCACCGTGGTGCCGTGCGGCAAAGTGGCCGCGGCGGCGATCGCCTGCGGATCGGACCAACGCCAATCCTCCTGGCGAGTCGAGGGAAGATCGAGGACGGCGGTCATGCGAGCGCCTCCGAGACAATATCGTTCACGCGAAGGCGCGAAGGCACGAAGATTTTGTTCACGCAGAGGCGCAGAGGACGCAGAGATACGCCGCCTGCCGCACCCTCCGCCGCGCCAGCGGCCTTCGAATTTGGCGCTCGCCGAAGAGTGGAAAGTCTCACTGACGCGAGACGCGTGCAGCAGACGAAGCGCCTCTGCGCTCTCTGCGCCTCTGCGTGAACAAAATTCCTTTCCTTCTCCGCGCCTTCGCGCCTTCGCGTGATCATGCCTCCACAGCTCCATAGCCGTGCGCCTCGAGCTCGCGGGCGAGTTCGGGCCCGCCCGAGCGGACGATGCGGCCATCGGCGAGGACGTGGACCGCGTCGGGCTCCACATATTCGAGCAGGCGCTGGTAATGGGTGATGAGCAGCACCGCCTTGTCCGGCCCGCGCATGATGCGGTTGATGCCGTCGGCGACGATGCGCAGCGCGTCGATGTCGAGGCCGCTGTCGGTCTCGTCGAGGATCGCGAAACGGGGATCGATGATCCCCATCTGCACCATCTCGTTGCGCTTCTTCTCGCCGCCCGAGAAGCCGACGTTGACCGGGCGCTTCAGCATCTCCGGGTCGAGGCTCAGCGCATCGGCCTCAGCGCGGGCGAGCTTCAGGAACTCGCCGCCCGAGAGCGGCTTCTCGTCGCGGGCGCGGCGCTGGGCGTTGAGCGCCTCGCGCAGGAACTGGACGTTGGAGACGCCGGGGATCTCGACCGGATACTGGAAGCCGAGGAACAGGCCGGCGGCGGCGCGCTCGTGCGGCTCCATCTCCAGCAGGTCCTGGCCGTCGAAGGTGACCGAGCCGGCGGTCACCTCATAGCCCGGGCGGCCGCCGAGGACGTAGCCGAGCGTCGACTTGCCGGCGCCGTTGGGCCCCATGATCGCATGGACCTCGCCCGCGTTCACGGTGAGCGAGAGGCCCTTGAGGATTTCCTTGCCGTCGACTTCGGCGTGGAGGTTTTCGATACTGAGCACTGTTAGCCTTCTCTGTCCTTGGCGCGCTGCTGCGCGACGGCGATCACGATCCGCTGGTTGATGCAGCCGAGCAGCTGCGAACTCTCCACGACGCCGCTGCCGACGCAGGTCCGGGCCGACGTACAGGCGACGTCGTCGATGAAGCGGTCGCCGCTCGAGACCTTGACGGTGCAGCCCGTCAGCTTACCGTCGTCCATCGCCAGGCCGAGCTGGAGCTTGCGCAGCTTGTTGCCGATGACGGTGATGTCCGCATCCGGCGCGGTTTGCGGCGGAGCGGCCGCCTGGAGGAGGAGCGCGGGGATGAACATCATCCGGCGCGTCCTTCCGTGAGCCCCTTCCCTTCTCCATCGAGCAGGTAGCGCTTGCGGATGCGGTCGACCAGGGTGCCGTCCTTGAGCGGCCTCGCGCGATCGACGGCGTAATCCTCCAGGCCCATCTTCGCGTAGAAGGCGAGGCCGCCGGTGTTGTCGGCGCGGATGGTGGCGTTGATGCCCTTGAGGCCGATCGCGCGCGCCTTGGCACGGGTCGCGGCGAACAGGGCGGTGCCGACGCCCTTCTGGATGCCGTCGACGCGGGTGAAGGTGCCGATGTCGCCCCAGTCGGCCGGGATGTCGTGCTCGCGGATCAGCGTCTGGAAGCCTTCGAGCCGCCCGTCCGGCCCGACCGCGACGTGGCAGCACAGCACGTCGGGACCGGTGAGATAGGCGGCGTCGAGCCGCTCCGGCGTGAACGGCGTCTCGAGCGCGGTGGTGCCGCCGCGCGCGATGATCGCGTTGAGCAGCTCGGCCAGCTCGGCGGCATCCGCCGAGGTGACCGGACGCACCGTGACGCCGCTCATCCGACCGAGCCCTCCAGCGAGATGCCGAGCAGCTTCTGCGCCTCGACCGCGAACTCCATCGGCAGCTGCTGCAGCACCTCGCGGGCGAAGCCGTTGACGATCAGCGCCACCGCCGCCTCCTGGTCGAGCCCGCGCTGCATGGCGTAGAACAGCTGGTCCTCGCTGATCTTCGAGGTTGTCGCCTCGTGCTCGATCTGGGCGCTCGGGTTCTTGACCTCGATGTACGGCACCGTGTGGGCGCCGCACTGGTCGCCGAGCAACAGGCTGTCGCACTGGGTGAAGTTGCGGACATTCTCCGCCAGCGCGTTGACCAGCACCTTGCCGCGGTAGGTGTTGTTGGACTTGCCGGCCGAGATGCCCTTCGACACGATCGTCGAGCGGGTGTTCTTGCCGATGTGCAGCATCTTGGTGCCCGTGTCGGCCTGCTGATGGTTGTTGGTGACCGCGACCGAGTAGAACTCGCCGACCGAGCCGTCGCCCTGGAGGATGCAGCTCGGATATTTCCAGGTGATCGCGGAGCCGGTCTCGACCTGGGTCCACGACACCTTGGAGTTCGTCCCCGCGCACAGGGCGCGCTTGGTGACGAAATTGTAGATGCCGCCCTTCCCGTGCTCGTCGCCGGGGTACCAGTTCTGGACGGTGCTGTATTTGATCTCGGCGTCGTCGTGGGCGTAGAGCTCGACCACGGCGGCGTGGAGCTGGTTCTCGTCGCGCATCGGGGCGGTGCAGCCCTCGAGGTAGCTGACGTAGCTGCCCTTGTCGGCGACGATCAGCGTGCGCTCGAACTGGCCGGTGTTCTCGGCGTTGATGCGGAAATAGGTCGACAGCTCCATCGGGCAGCGCACGCCCTCCGGCACATAGACGAAGGTGCCGTCGGAGAAGACCGCGCTGTTGAGCGCCGAGTAGAAATTGTCACGGACCGGCACGACCTTGCCAAGGTACTTGCGGACGAGGTCGGGGTATTCGCGGATCGCCTCGCTGATCGACAGGAAGATGACGCCGGCCGCCTTCAGCTCCTCGCGGAAGGTGGTGGCGACCGAGACGCTGTCGAACACCGCGTCGACCGCGACCTTGCGCGCGCCCTCGACGCCGGCGAGGACCTTCTGCTCCTCGATCGGGATGCCGAGCTTCTCATAGGTGCGGCGGATCTCGGGGTCGAGCTCGTCCAGGCTGGCGATCGTCGCCTTGGCCTTGGGCTCGGCGTAGTAATAGGCGTCCTGATAGTCGATCGGCGGGATCGCGAGCTTCGCCCATTCCGGCAAGGTCATCGTCTGCCAGGTCCGGAACGCCTTCAGCCGCCAGTCGAGCATCCACTCGGGCTCGCGCTTCTTGGCGGAGATGTAGCGGATCGTGTCCTCGCTGAGGCCCTTGGGCGCGAATTCCTGCTCGACGTCGGAGGCGAAGCCCCATTCGTACTTCTTGTTGGCAGCGGCGAGCGCCTCGGCGTTCTTCGTGGCCATCAGCGTGCCTCCCCGGTCAGGCTGGCGAGCGTGACGCCGGCGAGCGCGCCCTTCACCGCGCCGTTGACGGCGTTCCAATGGGGCTTCACGCGGCAATTCTCCTCGATGCAGCAGTCGTGACGGCCGTTCTCGACGCAGGCCGTCATGGCGATGGGTCCCTCGATCGCCTCGATGATGTCGGCGAGGCTGATCGTCGCAGGCGGGCGGGCGAGGCGGAAGCCGCCGCCGGTGCCGCGCGCCGATTCGATGAGGCCGGCGGCTGAGAGGCGGCTCACCAGCTTCTGCACCGTGGGCAGCGGCAGGCCGGTCGCGTCGGCGAGCAGGGTCGCGTTGAGCCGGCCGCTCAGCCCGCAATGGCGCGCGGCGGCGGACATCACCACCACGGCATAATCGGCTTGGGCAGTCAGGCGCATTTGCGAGCGATTCTCAAATCGGAATGATTCGTTCCGATTGGGCAGATGGGCGCGTGGGCGTCCTGAGTCAACCGCCGCGGGCAAGGATTTTGGGCGCGCGGGTGAATGCCGCTATGGGGCCGCGCATGGCTCTTTACCACCCCTTCCTCTTCGCGCTCGAGGCCGAGCGGGCGCATCGGCTCACCATCCGGGCGCTGGCGGCGCCGCTGCCGTTGAGAGGCGTCGAGCGCGACCGGCGGCTCGAGACCAAGGTGGCGGGGCTGGTGTTTCCCAATCCGGTCGGGCTCGCCGCGGGCGTCGACAAGGATGGGGAGGCGATCGCCGGCTTCTTCGGGATGGGCTTCGGCAGCGTCGAGGTGGGGACGCTGACGCCCAGGCCGCAGCCGGGCAATCCGCGGCCACGGCTGTTCCGGTTGACCGAGGACCGGGCGGTGATCAACCGCATGGGCTTCAACAACGGCGGGATCGAGGCGGCGCTGCCGCGGATCGCCGATGCGAAGCGGCCGGGAGTGCTGGGGGTCAACGTCGGCGCGAACAAGGACGCGGCGGACCGGATCGCCGACTATGCGACCGGCGTCAGCATGGCGGCGAAGGTGGCGGACTATGTCACGATCAACGTGAGCTCGCCCAATACGCCGGGGCTGCGCGACCTGCAGCGCGGCACGGCGCTGGCCGAGCTGTTGGCCGCGGCGGACGAGGCGCGCGGCCTCACGCCGCTGTTCCTCAAGGTGGCGCCGGACCTGGAGCCGGCCGACATCGACGGCATCGCGCGGGCGGCGGTCGAGCATCGGATCGATGCGCTGATCGTGTCCAACACCACCGTGTCGCGGCCGTCGCTCCGATCGAAGCACGCGGGGGAGGCAGGCGGACTGTCGGGTGCGCCGCTCAAGGCGCTGGCGCGGCAGCGGCTGGCGGACTTCCGGGCGGCGACCGGGGGCGAGCTGACCCTGGTGTCGGTCGGCGGGATCGACAGCGCGGAAGAGGCCTATGCCCGCATCCGCGCCGGGGCGAGCCTGGTGCAGCTCTATACGGCGCTGGTCTACGAAGGGCCGGGGCTGGCGCGGCGGATCGCGAAGGGGCTGGCGAAGCTGCTGGAGCGCGACGGGTTCGCGAATGTCGCCGATGCGGTTGCGAGCGAATCCCCTCTCCCGTTGGGAGAGGGAGGGGCCCGCCCGGCGTAGCTGGGTGGGAGGGTGAGGGTGACCACGCTGGCCGCAGTCACCCTCACCCTCCCGCGCCTTCGGCGCTCCTTCCCTCTCCCATTGGGAGAGGGACAGTAAGGGCGCCGGTTGACGCGGCGGCACCCGGGACTAGGGTCCGGCCCCATGAAGAAGCTGCTCGTCGCGTTCGTCGCCCTGCTCGTCCCGCACACCGCCTTCGCACAGGGCGTCGTCACCTCCGCCGATCCGCGCGCGAGCGAGGCGGGGCGCGAGATCCTGCGGCAGGGCGGCAGCGCCACCGATGCGGCGATGGCGATGATGCTGGCGCTGACCGTGGTCGAGCCGCAGTCGTCCGGCATCGGCGGCGGCGGCTTCCTGATGCACTACGACGCCAAGTCTGGCGTGACCGACACGATCAACGGGCGCGAGAAGGCGCCGGCCGCCGCGACGACCGATCGCTTCCTCGGTCCCGACGGCAAGCCCAGGCCGTTCGTCGAGCTGTTCCCCGGCGGCAAGTCGGTGGGCGTGCCGGGCAACGTCCGGCTAGCGGCGATGGCGCACCGGAAATGGGGCAAGCTGCCGTGGAAGGCGCTGTTCCAGCCGGCGATCCGCCTCGCCGAGCAGGGCTATCAGGTGACGCGGCCGCTCGCGAACTCGTCGGCAAACCTGTCGCCCTTGTGGTTCGGACGGAAGAAGGGCGCTTCGACGCCCGCCGCACCGGACGCGCAGCCGGTCGCAGGCGACGATTCGGCGCGGATCGTGCCGACGTCCGACAATTTCCCCGCTGTCGCGGCGCTCTATGCGCCGGGCGGCAAGCCGCTGACCGAGGGGATGACGGTCCGCAACCCCGCGCTCGCCGCGACGCTGCGCAAGATCGCCGACGAGGGTCCCGACGCCTTCTATTCGGGCGCCAACGCCAAGCTGCTGGTCGACACCGTCACCGGGTCCAAGGTCGCGCCGAGCGACATGACGCTCGCCGACCTCGCCGCCTATCAGGCCAAGGAACAGCCGGCGGTGTGCACCACCTATCGCCAGTACAAGCTGTGCGGCATGGGCCCGCCCTCCTCGGGCGCGACCACCGTGTTCCAGATCCTGGGAATGGTCGAGCGCTTCGACATGAAGGCGCTGGGCAAGGATTCGCCGGTCGCCTGGCACCTGATCGCCGAGGCGATGCAGCTCGCCTATGCCGATCGGGAGAAGTATCTCGGCGATCCCGACTTCGTGAAGGTGCCGGTCGCCGGGCTGCTCGACAAGGGCTACATCGCCGCGCGCTCGCGGCTGATCTCCGAGACGAAGAGCCTCGGCACCTATGAGGCAGGAACCCCGCCGGGCGCCGAGCCGCGCACCGCCGCGGTGCAGAAGGAGGTGCCGGGCACCACCCACTTCATCGCGGTCGACAGGAACGGCGACGTGGTGACGATGACCTCGACCGTCGAGGGGCCGTTCGGCAGCCAGCTGGTCGCGGGCGGCTACGTCCTCAACAACGAGCTCACCGACTTCACCGCCGCACCCGAGAAGGACGGCGCGCCGGTCGCCAACCGGGTCGAGGGCGGCAAGCGGCCGCTGTCGTCAATGGCGCCGACGATCGTCTACGACGCGTCGGGCAAGCCGATCTTCACCGTCGGCGCGGCCGGCGGCAAGACGATCATCATGCAGGTCGCCAAGGCGCTGATCGCCCACCTCGACTGGGGCGAGAGCGCGCGCGATGCGATCGGCGAGGGCCTCATCTATTTCAACGACGCCGGGCTGATCCTGGAACAGGGCACCAGCCGCGAAGCGTTGAAGCCGGCATTGGAGCGGCTCGGCCATACCGTCACGATCGGCAAGCTCGGCCTCAAGGCCAATGCCGCCGAGAAGACCGCGAACGGCTGGGTCGGCGCCGCCGATCCGCGCAGCGTGGGAGTGGCGTTGAGCGAGTAAGGCCTGAAAAAATGGGGGAGAGAGGCTGAATGACACGGACGCTCGAACATTTCCCCAACCTCGTCACCATGTTCTTCACCCGTGCGCGGGAGAAGGGCGAGGCACCGTTCCTGTGGGCCAAGCAGGGCGGTCAATGGGTGCCGACAAGCTGGGCGGAGGCGGCGCGACAGGTGGCGAGCCTCGCCACCGCGCTGAAGGCGATCGGGCTGAGGCCCGGCGAGCGGGTGATGCTGGTCAGCGAGAACCGGCCGGAATGGTGCATCAGCGACCTCGCGATCATGGCCGCGGGATGCGTGACCGTCCCCACCTACACCACCAACACCGAGCGCGACCATGCGCACATCCTGGAGAACTCGGGCGCCTGCGCGGTGATCGTGTCGACGTCCAAGCTCGCGCGCGTGCTGATGCCCGCGGTGCTGCGCTCCTCGGCGCGGGTGGTGATCGGGATCGACGAGATGCGGCCCGGCCAGACGGGACAGGTCGACTATCACGACTGGCGGGCGCTGATCGCCGCCCATCCCGGCGACGTCGAGGCGGTCGCCGCGAGCGCCACCGCCGAGCGCGGCGACCTCGCCTGCATCATCTACACCAGCGGCACCGGCGGCGCCCCGCGCGGGGTGATGCAGCACCACGGCGCGATCCTGCACAATGTCGAGGGCGCCTCCGCGGTCATCTCCGAGGATTTCGGCTGGGACGACGACGAGATATTCCTGTCCTTCCTCCCGCTCTCCCACGCCTATGAGCATACCGGCGGGCAGCATTTCCCGATCGGGCTCGGGGCGCAGATCTATTATGCCGAGGGGCTCGACAAGCTCGCCTCCAACATCGAGGAGACGCGGCCGACGATCATGGTCGTCGTGCCGCGCCTGTTCGAGGTGCTGCGCACCCGCATCACCAAGGCGATCGAGAAGCAGGGCCGCATCTCCACCTTCCTGCTCGACCAGGCGGTGCGGCTCGGCGGCAAGAAGGCGGCGGGCGGGCGCATCGGCATCGCCGACCAGCCGGCCAACCTGCTGGTCAACGCGCTGTTCAAGCCCAAGATCGGCAAGCGCTTCGGCGGGCGGATCAAGGCGATGGTCTCGGGCGGCGCGCCGCTCAATCCAGAGGTCGGCCAGTTCTTCGAATCGATCGGCCTCACCTTCCTCCAGGGCTATGGCCAGACCGAGGCGGCGCCGGTGATCTCGTGCAACCGTCCGAGCGTCGGCCTCAAGCACGACACGGTCGGCCCGCCGCTCAAGAACACCGAGGTCCGGATCGCCGAGGACGGCGAGATCCTGGTCAAGGGCGAGCTGGTGATGAAGGGCTATTGGCGCAACGAGGCCGAGACCGAGCGCGTGCTGAAGGACGGCTGGCTCCACACCGGCGACATCGGCCTGATCGACGAGAAGGGTCGCATCAAGATCACCGACCGCAAGAAGGACATCATCGTCAACGACAAGGGCGACAATGTCGCGCCGCAGAAGGTGGAGGGGATGCTGACGCTGCAGCCCGAGATACTGCAGGCGATGATCTCGGGCGACCGCAAGCCGTACATGGTGGCGGTGATCGTGCCCGATCCCGAATGGACGCAGGAATGGTGCGCGCACAGCGGCACGCCGTGCGACTTCGCCAGGCTGGGAGGCGACCACGACTTCAAGGCAGCGATCGGCCATGCGGTCGAGCGGGTGAACAAGGACCTGTCGCAGATCGAGCGCATCCGCCGCTTCATCCTGGCCGACGAGCCGTTCACCATCGAAAACGAGCAGCTGACGCCGAGTCTCAAGATCCGTCGCCACGTGCTGCGCGAGGTTTATGGGGCACGGCTGGACGCCCTCTACCGGCAGTGAGCGAAGCCGCGGTCCGGCGACAGGCGCCGGCGTGGCAAAGGCGTTGTTAACCTTCCTCTCCTATCCCGCCGATTGCGAAGGGAGGGGGATGGGCGCGCAATGATTGCACTTCCGGTTGCCGCTCGGTGCGGATCGCGTGCGTCGACAAGCACGTCCGCGGTCATTCCCCGATGACGGCGCTGGCCCAGGACCTGAGCGGGCTGGCAGCCGCAACGATGCTCATGCCGTTCATCGCCTGGCTGCCCGGTCTCGCGCTCGTCGTCGGTTGCGAGCGGATGCTGGGATTGGATCCAGGTCGCGGCTGGACGCGATGCGGATGGGCGCTGCTGCTGTCGCTGGCGGTCCAGCCCGCGATCGACGCGCTGTGCATCCGGCTGGTCGGTCTCGCGGTCACGAGCATCATCCACCTGGCCCTGGCGGTCGTCGGCGCTGGGGCCGTCATCGCGCTTCTGCGGTCCCGCCGGATCGGCCCTCATCCGCTGTTCGCGCTGCTGCCATTGTGGTGGCTCGCGGTCGCCTTCGCCTTCGTCGACGTCGACCGGGCCGGGCGCCTGAACCAGAGCCTGATAGTCCTCGACTTGGTCAAACACGCGTCCGTCATAGAATCGCTGGCGCAGCACGGCCTCCCCCTGCGCGACGCGTTCTTCGCTCGGCCCGCGGCCGCTGGATATTACTATTATTACTATCTCGGGCCGGCGATGGTGCGGTGGCTGGGGCACGGCCTCGTCGACAGTCGCATGGCCTTTGCAGGATCGGCGTTCTGGACCGGGATAGCACTCCCGGCGGCGCTTTGGCGCATCGCCGTCGATGCCGGGCTGATCGCGTCCGGTCGGCGCGCACGCGCTTTCATCGTGATGACGGCGCTCTGCTTCGTCGGCGGCGCCGATCTTCCCTTCGCCCTGCTCCGCACGATGCAGACGGGCCTATGGTATCCGCAGGTCGACTGGTGGAGCGAGGCGGTCAGCTTCGCCTTCGGGACCGTTCTGTGGGTGCCGCACCATCTGAGCGCGCTCCTCGCTATCTGGATAGGCGCGGATCTGCTGGAGCGGGCCCGCGTCGAGAAGGGTGCTCGTTTCGGGATGCTCGGCGCCGGTGCGGGGCTCGCCTTCGCCTCCGGTTTCGGCATGTCGGTCTGGATCGCCGTCGCCGCCGTTCCGATTCTGGCCGCCTGGCAGCTCGCGCTCCTCGGCAAGGGGCGTGCGCCGTTGCTCGCCTTTACCCTTGCCGTGACGGTCGCGCTCCTGGTCGCCGCGCCCCAGATCGGCGACCTCATCTCGGGTCGCGCGCAGGAGGGTTTTCCGCTTGCCCCTTATCTGCGGCCCTATGGCGGGATCGATGCGGGCGGGGGATTCGGCTCTGCGCTGATTCTGATCCTCCTGCTGCCGGTCGGGTACATGATCGAGTTCGGCGCCTTCGCCTATGGCGCGATCGCCTTCCTCGCCGCTCGTATCCGCCGCCCGGCGCCCGACAATCCGCTCGCGGTCCTGCTCCTTATCTCGGCGGCGATCGGCCTGGTCGAAGCCAGCTTTGTGCGCTCAACGATCATCAACAATGATTTCGGCTGGCGCTCGATCTGGTTCGCGCAGCTGCCCGCCATCATCTGGACCGGCGCGATCCTGACGGAGATCGCCGTGGTTCCGTTGATGCTGCGAATGCTCATAGCGGTTGGCGTGCTCGCCAATGCGTGGGACCTTTTCGGCCTGAGATCCATCCCGCCTGAGTTCCGAGCGAGCTGGGAGCAGATCAACGCCGCGCCCGCGGTCGATTATTCGGAACGACAGGCTTATCGCTGGGCCGAACGGCACCTCCCTGCGGATGCCGTGCTGCAGGCGAATCCCGGCGCGACCAGGCGGGTGTTCAACTTCGGCCTCTATGGCCGCAACGGCACGGCCGTCGCCGACGGCGAGGCCAATCTGTTCGGCGCGCCGCGTCGGCAGGTCATCGACAGGATCAGTCGCCTGCGCCCGATTTTCGAGCGCGCGCTACCGCCGGGCGAGATCGCGGCGATCGCCCGTCGCGAGGGCATCGATGCGATCCTCTTCTCGGCGCGGGATCCGGTGTGGCGACAAAACGGCGCCCCTCCGCCAGGGCCGCGATGCGCCTACCGGGACCCACGGGTCTGCATCGCCGAGATCGGGAGCCCCAGTCCATGAAACGCCTCCTGACATCCTTCGCGATCATGGGCTCCACCACGCTGGCGGGGTTCCTGCTCTACATCGGCCTCATGCGCTCGCCGCTGCTGCGGGATGGCTCGATCCTGTTCTACCGCGGCCTGCTGATGTGCGCGGTCGACGCCGTGATCATGGCGATCGCGCTCCTCCTGCTGTTGCGCCGCCGCGGCGCCGACCCCGTGACCGTCATCGCGGCGGTGGCGACATCGTTGAGCTTCAACATGGCGTTCCTGATCATCCTGCCGGTGACCATCGACCGCTCGATCAGCGTCTTCCTGCTGAGCCGGATCGAAGCGGCCGAGACCGAGCACCCGCTCGACGCCAGAGGCCTGAGGGCGGCATTCGTCGACGACTATGTCATAGCCATGTCCCAGATCGACCGCCGGATCGAGGAGCAGCGCCGCTCCGGCAACGTCGTCGTCGATCACGGCAAGCTGTGCCTGACCGCACGCGGCCGGAGCTTCATGCGGCTGGCACGGCGGCTGTCGCTCACGTTCGGAACCGATCCGCACTTCGTGGGCAAGGAGCCAAGCGCGGGGAAGGGGCCGCCCCATTGCGCAACGCGATCAGGCTTGCGAGCGGAGCGGACGATCCCGAAGCGGACTCAAAACGCCAGCACCGCCTTGGGCGCGTAGAAGCCCTCGGCATAGCCTTCGGGCGCATTGCATTCGATGCCGCGCAGGCGCGCGAGTGCGAGGAAGGTGTCGGGGCTGAACCATTGACGGTGGCGCTGGCTGGGGAAACCCTCGCAGATCGCGCCGGCCTTTCGCCGGGCGACGTCCGCGGACAGGTGTGCGTAGAGGTTGGGCCGGCCAAGGTCGCCGTCGTACTTGGGGATTTCGTAGCCGAGCAGCAGATGGTCGCGGAACGTGTTCGCGCTGAGCTCGGCGATCACGCGGTGATCCTGGTGCGAATCATTGGCGACATGGGTGAGGATCAGGTCGGGCCGCGACCGCCGCTTGATCGCCTCGAACACCGCCTTGATCGCGGGGAGCTGGTGGGGGAAGAGACCGTCCTGGAAATGGTGGACCTCCACTTCCAGCGCGGCCTTGTTGCCGGCGAACCGTTGCGCGCTCCGCTCCGCCTCGTCGGCGCGGATGTCGTCGCCGCTGAACACGACCCAATGTACCGCCGCCTCGACCGACGCGAGCAGGTCGAGGAGCAGCCCGCCGCACCCGATCTCGATGTCGTCGGCGTGGGCGCCAAGGCAGAGGACGCGCAGCGGCTCCGTGCGCGCATTCGGCAGGGTCAGCGGGATCATCGATAGGAGGTCTGG
Organism: Sphingomonas sp. SRI_018; assembly: GCF_057586275.1. Taxonomy (NCBI): domain Bacteria; kingdom Pseudomonadati; phylum Pseudomonadota; class Alphaproteobacteria; order Sphingomonadales; family Sphingomonadaceae; genus Sphingomonas; species Sphingomonas sp. SRI_018. The sequence goes on from NZ_JBYCZO010000003.1 coordinate 278,609, forward strand.
AGCAGGGCCGCCGGCGCGAGCGGGGCATCGCGCCACACTTCCCACTGCGCGTTCCCTGCCGCATGCGCCGCCTCCAGCACCTCCAGGTCCTTGGGCGTGTCGCACGCGCGCCAGAAGCCGTCATGGGCGTAGGCGAGCAGCCGCCCCTCGTCGACGAGGCGCGGAAAGGACCCGTCGACCAGATCCTCGCCATCCTCGAGATAGCGGAAGATGGCTTGCCGGAAGACGAAAAAGCCGCCGTTGATCCTGAGGTCCGCGGTCGGCGAGTCGTCGATCGCGGAGACCGCGCCGTCACGGCCGTAGCGGAGGTAGTGGAAACTCTGGCTCGGCCTGACTGCGGTCATCGCGGCCACCATCGCCGGGCGCGCGGACATGGCGGCGATCACCTTCGGCAGGCGCAGGTCGGTGACGCCGTCGGCATAATTGGCCAGGAACAGCTCCTCGCCCTCGACATAGCGCTCGACCAGCCGGAGGCGCTGGCCGATGCTGGTCTGCAGGCCGGTGTCGACGAGCGCGACGTTCCACCAGGTGCCGCCGTCCTGGCGCAGGCGGACCGCCTGCATCTCCGGCGAGAGGGTGGGCAGGAACTCCCCGCCCATGCGCCGGAAATGTTCGGTGATCGCCTCCGCACCATAGCCCAGGCACAGGACGAAATCGGTATGTCCATAATGCGCGTAATAGCGCATGATCGAATCCAACAGGGAAATACCGCCTACGGATACCAAAGGTTTCGGCAAGTTTCCGGACGCGCCGCGCATGCGCATCCCAAATCCGCCGCAGAATAGAACGACCTTCATCCCGACCGCCCCTCCCAGGACAATTCGAAGCCATCGTGCGACGCTCTGATACTATGCGGTCAGTTCATCACGAACGGATGCCGCTCGCCACATCTAATCTGGATTAGGCTTTTGTGATGAAGCTGGGATACCGAAGCGATGGGTTCTGCCCGGCGGCATCGTGACGGTTGCCCTCCTCGCCCTGCCCCGCTAACCGCTCGGCATGACGCTGGTCGGCATCATCATGGGGTCGTCGTCCGATTGGGAGACGATGCGGCATGTCGCGAGCGTGCTGGACGAGCTCGGCATCGCGCACGAGACCAAGGTCGTGTCCGCGCACCGCACGCCGCAGCGGCTCTACGACTATGCCACGTCCGCTGCGGACCGCGGGCTCAAGGTGATCGTCGCGGGCGCGGGCGGGGCGGCGCACCTGCCGGGCATGGCGGCGGCGATGACGCACCTGCCGGTGCTGGGCGTGCCAGTGGAGAGCAAGGCGCTGAAGGGCCTCGATAGCCTGTTGTCGATCGTGCAGATGCCGGGCGGCGTGCCGGTCGGGACGCTGGCGATCGGCAAGGCGGGGGCGACCAATGCGGGCCTGCTCGCCGCCGCGATCCTCGCCACCGGCGACGACGCGCTGGCGAAGCGGCTGATCGCGTGGCGCGAGGCGCAGACGCGCGGCGTCGCCGAGGAGCCGACCGACTAGTGCTTCCCCCCGGATCGACGATCGGCATCCTCGGGTCCGGCCAGCTCGGCCGGATGCTGGCGGTCGCGGCGGCGCAGCTCGGCTATCGTACCCATATCTACGCTCCGGAGACCGGGCCGGCGAACGACGTCAGCGGCGGCTACACGCGCGGCGGCTATTACGACGCCGGCGAACTGGCGCGGTTCGCGCGGGGCGTCGACGTCGTCACCTACGAGTTCGAGAATATCGCCGCGGGGCCGATCGAGGCGCTGGCGACGTTCGTTCCGGTGCATCCCTCGCCGCGCTCGCTGGCGGTGGCGCAGCATCGCGCCGAGGAGAAGGAATTCGTCGAGGCGCTCGGCGGCCGGGCGGCGCCGTGGCGGCGGGTCGAGAGCCGCGAGAGGCTGGACGAGGCGATCGCGGCGATCGGCTGTCCGGCGATCCTCAAGACTGCGACGCTCGGCTATGACGGCAAGGGCCAGGTGCGGCTCGCCTCTCCCGCCGATGCCGATACCGCCTGGGAAGCGATCGCGGGCGCGCCGGCGGTACTGGAGGGGTTCGTCACCTTCGCGTATGAATTCTCGATCCTGCTGGCGCGCGGCGCCGATGGCAGTATCGCCAGCTATCCGCCGCCGCTCAACGAGCATCGGGACGGGATCCTGTCGCGCTCGACCGTGCCGGCGCCGGCGGAGATCGCGGTGCAATGGACCGAGGCGGCGGCGCTCGCCGGGCGGGTGGCCGAGGCGCTGGAGCATGTCGGGGTGCTGACGTTGGAGTTCTTCGCGACCGCGGACGGCCCGGTGTTCAACGAGATGGCGCCGCGCGTCCACAATTCGGGGCATTGGACGATCGAGGGCGCGGTGACCTCGCAGTTCGAGAACCACATCCGCGCGATCGCCGGCCTGCCGCTCGGGGATACCGGGCTGACCGGACGGGGCGTGGTGATGGAGAACCTGATCGGCGACGACGTCGAGCGCTGGGCCGAGCTTCTCGGCGAGGGCGACGCCCATCTCCACCTCTACGGCAAGCGCGATGCGCGGCCGGGGCGCAAGATGGGGCATGTGACGCGGGTGATGCGGTAGCTTCTACCGTCCCTCTCCCATTGGGAGAGGGAAGGAGCCGCGAAGCGGCGGGAGGGTGAGGCCGCCACCGCCAGCGAGGGCACCCTCACCCTCCCACTCGACTACGTCGAGCGGGCCCCTCCCTCTCCCAACGGGAGAGGGAAATTTGGACTCACCCCGCCCGCGTACCAGTGATCGGGAAGCTGCCGAAGGCGCCCGCGGTGACCATGCCGTTGAGGGCGTCGCCGTCGACGGTCGCTTCCATCGTCAGCGTCATCGGCATCGGCACGGTGATGTCCACCGCCCAGCTCGCCTTGTCGCCGTCGACCTTGCCGTTCTTGACCTCGGTCGAGCCCATCGCTCCCGAGAAGGTGCCGGTGAGCGCGTCGCCGCTCGACTGGAAGGTCACGGTCGCCTTCTGGTCGCCCATCGGCGACTTGATGACGGTATCCCAGGTGCCGTCGATGCCGGCCATATCGCTTGCTCCTCTCTCGCTCAGTTGCTTGCCGCGGCGGCGGGCTGGGCGCCCGGCGCCGGGACCACCTCAACCGGCAATCCGACCGAGTCAAGCTGGGGGCGGACCTTGGCGGCGTCGCCGACGACCACCCAGACGCAGCGATTCGGGTCCAAAGCCTCGCGTGCCGCAGCGTCAAGCTGGGGTGCGGTGAGCGCGCGATATTTTTGCGCGATGGTCGAATAATAATCGTCCGGGCGCTTGGCGAGGTCGTTCATCTGCATCGCCGAGAGCACCGCGCTCGACGTCTCGAAGCTGCCCGACAGCTCGCGGACGAATCCGGCGATGGTGCGGCCGAACTCCTCGGGGGTGACGCCCTTGGTGGTCAGGAACTCGCGCACGTCGAGCTGGATCGCCTTGATCGAATCGCCGGTGCGATCGGCCTGGACCGGCGTGGTGATGGTGAAGGGCACCGCATTCTCGAGCCGCCGGAAGGTGCCGTAGCTGCCGTAGGTCCAGCCCTTGGTCTCGCGCAGGTCCATGTTGACGCGCGACAGGAAGTTGCCGCTGAGCACGTCGTTGGCGGTGGTGTAGGGCAGCAGCTCGTCGGTGCCCTTGAGGCGGGTGAGCTGGCCCGCGACGATCATCGACTGCGGCGAATCGGGGCGGTCGACCAGCACGACTTTGGGCGCGGACTGCTGCGCGGCGGCGGCGAAGTCCTTGGTCCCCGGCGCACCCGTGCCGCGCCAGTCGCCGAAGCGGCTCTCGAACACCTGCCTGACCTCGGCGAGCGGGCGGTCGCTGACGATGAAGACCTTGAGCTTCTCGGGTCTGAGCCACGCGTCGTGGAACGCCCTGAGGTCGGCCGGGGCGAGCGTCGCCACCGCCTTGGGATCGCCGCTGCCGGCGGCTGCCTTCGCATAGGGCGACGCCGTGCCGTAGAGCAGCGGCGGCGAGGTGCGCGAGGCGAGGCCGCTGGGATTGGTGAGCTCGGCCGCGATCTGCGCGAGCAGCTGGTTGCGGACGCGCGTCACCTCCGGCGCGGCGAAGGCAGGCGTGCGCACCACGTCCGACAGCACGCCGAGCGCGGGGCTGAGGTTGGCGCTCGGCGCCTCGAACGCGACGGTCGTGCGGTCGGGCGTGCTGGCGGAGGTGATCTCCATGCCCAGCCGCTCCTGCGCCTCGGCGAGCGCGATCGGGTCGAGGCTCTTCGTGCCGCCTTCCTCCAGCGACGCGAGCATCAGCGACTGAGTGCCGAGCTTGCCCGGCACATCGGCGGCAATGCCGGCGTCGAAGCTCAGCGCCGCGCGGGTGATCGGCACGGCGGTACGCTGGGCGTAGACGAGCTCGATGCCGTTCGAGAGCTTGGTGCGCTCGACCTTGGGGAAGGCGAGGTTGCTGATCTCGCCGACCGCCGGGAGCGGGCCACGAGTGCCCTTGACCGGCGCCTCCGGTGCCGCCTCGGCAGGCTTGGCGGCAACCGCCGCCTCGGTATAGGCCGCGCGGGGGCCGGGCTCGACGGTGAGCGCGAACACCGGGCGGCTCAGCCACTTCTGCGCCGCCGCCCTGACGCTCTCCGGCGTCGCCGACGCATAGGCGGCGAGCTGCTTCTTGTAGAAGCCGGGATCGTTCGAATAGAGCGCCCCCTCGGCGAGCGCGACCGCCTTGCCGCCGAAGTCGCCGACCTGCTCCAGCCCCTCGATCGTGCTGGAGACCTCGCGCATCGCGACGCGCTGGACCTCGTCGGCGGTGGGGCCGTTCTTGAGGAGATCGGCGAAGATCTCGTCGAGCCGCTTGTTGACCAGCGCCGGGTCGACGCCGGGCTTCACATTGACCTGGATCTCGAAGAAGCCGAGCTGCGCGAAATCCTGCACGCTGGCGGAGGCGGAGACGGCGAGCTGGTCCTTGCGCACCAGCGTGTTGTCGAGCCGCGAGCTGGCGAGGCCGCCGAGCACCGAGGCGAACACGTTGAGCGGCACCGAATCCTTGTCGTTGAGCCCCGGCACCGTCCAGTAGCGGTAGAGCCGGACGTTGGCGACGCGGTCCTTCATCGTCACCGCCTTGGGCCCGGGCAGCGTCGGGATGGTGGTGGGGACGGGTGCCGTCTTGGGGCCGGCGGGGATGTCGCCGAAATATTTGGCCACCAGCGGCCTGGCGGCGGCGGCGTCGATGTCGCCCGCGAGCACCAGCACCGCGTTGTTGGGGCCGTAATGGTCGCGGAACCACTTCTTCACATCGGCGAGGCTGGCGGCGTCGAGATCGGCCATCGAGCCGATCGTGGTGTGGCCATAGGGATGGTCGGGAGGCAGCAGCCCCTCGATCTGGGCATATTCGACCAGGCCGTAGGGCTCGTTGTCGCCCTGGCGCTTCTCGTTCTGGACGACGCCGCGCTGGTTATCGAGCTTGTCCTGGGTGACGGCGCCCAGCAGGTGACCCATGCGGTCGCTCTCGAGATAGAGCGCGCGGTCGAGCGCCGGGGTCGGCACCGTCTCGAAATAATTGGTGCGGTCGAACCAGGTGGTGCCGTTGAAGTCGGTCGCGCCCACTTCCTGCAGCGGCACGAAGAAGTCGCCCGGCGAGTTCTCCGACCCGTTGAACATCAGATGCTCGAACAGGTGCGCGAAGCCGGTCTTGCCCTTGGGCTCGTTCTTGGAGCCGATGTCGTACCACACGCTGACCGCGACGATCGGCGCCTTGCGGTCGGTATGGACGATGACGCGGAGGCCATTGGGAAGGGTGAACTGCTCGTAGGGGATGTTGACCTCGCGCACGAGCTCGGCGACCGGCACCGGCTTCGCCTCCTGCGCCATCGCCGGGGCCGAGAGCGCGAGCAGCGCGACGCCGCTCAGCATATGGGACAATTTCATCGAGTTCCCCCGCAAGACATTTGATGGCCGGACCGGCCGGATGGGCTTGGCTACCGCAAGCGGCGGGCCGACCGCAATCGGGCATGGCGGGAATGTCACGGGCCGCGCCACGCAAGCTTAACGGCGACCAGGCGAGTCGGCACCCTGTCAATCGACGATTCGTTGAGGCACTCGCCGCGTCGGCGAGCTTTCCCCTTCCCCGCGATCCGCTATCCTGTGGTGCGGGCCACCAAGGGAGTCGGCGATGGGCCTGGTGCAGGCGCTGGAGGGCATCTCGAAGGGCGCGATGAAAGGCGCCTCGGGCGTCGCGGCCAATGTGCTGGCGGGCAAGACACTCCCGCAGCTCGCCGAGGGGCTGATCGCGCGGCACTCGCCGAACAACGTCCCCGACACCGCCGCGATCAACGGGCAGCTCGCCGAGCTGGCCACGCACGATCCGGCCTTCGCCGCCGACCTTCGCGCGGAGGTCTCGGCCCAGCTGCGCCCGGTCGACAGCGCCGGCCTCAGCCGCGCCGAGCAGGCGGCGGAGCCTCTGCCCGCCAGGGACGCCCCCAACGCGTCCGCCGAACCGGTCGGCGCGAGCCGGTCGATCGAGGCGCTGCGCACAAGCCCCGACCCGGCCGATCGTACGCTCCACGCCGATCTGGCGCGCGCCGCCGGCAGTGGCGATCCGGTGGCGATCAGGACCATGCTTGTCGAAGTCGCATCCACCGTCCTCGCCGCGCAGACCGCCGGCCAAACGGCGCCAGGCATCGGCAATGGTCCGCAGACGCGGCCGGCGGTTCCGCTCCTCGGTGCCGACGCCATCACCCGGTTGATCAGCCTGCTCGCGCCTGCAGCCGCCGGACAAGCTCCTGCCGCCGGGCTCAACAGCGCCGAATGGCGCGGACAGCTGCAGGTGCTGCTCGACATGCGCGCCGCGACGGTCGCCACCGGGCAGGAGGCACGTCAGGGCATGCAGGAGGGCAGCAAGGCGGCGACGCCCGGTCCGGTCGAGCCCGTGGTGCTGCCGTACGCGATGGGCAATCTCGGCCCGGCCCTGCCCTCAGCGATGTCGCGAGCAAAAGACAGCGCGGGCTCGCCGACGAGATGCCGGGCGGGCTTTGCCCAACCCTGCCCGCGGCCCGCCGCCGAATGCCACGCGCGGCGTTGCGGCGACACCGTGGAGACCGGCGCGATCGCCGCGCCGGCAATCCGATCCGTCACGGCCCCGGCCAGCCTCGGCGCGATCGAGCCGGTCGCGCCGGTCGGTGCGATCCTCGACGACACGGCATCGACGCCGCAGCGGTCTCCGGTGCGGCGATAGTGGTTCGCCGATCCGTGACGGTTCCCTGTCGTTCGTAGCATTCCTGCCAGCTCTCCCGACCGCGCCATTGTCAGGCTCGGCGCGGGCGCTACACCGTGCGCCCTTGACCGACCGGAGGGGTATTTCATGAAACGTCTCGTCGCCGTCCTGCTCGCCTGCACCGCAACGGTCGCGGTCGCGCAGGATGCAGCCGTCCCCGTCTTCACGCCGGAGGCCGTGCGCGCGCACGTCGAATTCCTGGCCGACGACCTGCTCGAAGGCCGCGACACCGGCAGCCGTGGGCATGAGATCGCAGCGCGCTATGTCGCCAGCGAGTTCGACGCGCTCGGCCTCAAGCCCGCGGGCGACAGCGGCAGCTGGTATCAGCGCATCACCTTCCAGAAGACCTCGCCCGGCGCGACGCCGGCCAGGCTCACCGTCACCGGGCCCAAGGGCGCCCAGAGCTGGGCGCAGGGGACCGACGTGCTGGTCGGCCTGCCGGTGCGCGAGCGCAGCCTCGACGTGTCGGCGCCGCTGGTGTTCGTCGGCTACGGCATCACCGATCCGACGCTGAAGATCGACGACTACAAGGGTCTCGACGTCAAGGGGAAGATCGTCGTCGTGCTCGCCGGCTTCCCCAAGGGGATGCCGAGCGAGGTCGGCGCGCATCTCGGCTCGACGAAGGGCCAGACCGCCGAAGCGCATGGCGCGATCGGGGTGATTACGATCGCCACCCGCGAATCCGCCAAGACGCGGCCGTGGGAGCAGCTCAAGCGTCGCGGTGACGCGCCGCGCTTCACCTGGGTCTCGCCCGAAGGCGAGCCGTTCGTCGAGGCGTCGGGCATCCGCGCGAGCGGCTCTCTCAACACCCCGGCGGCGGAGGCGGCGTTCGCGGACGCGCCGCGGACGCTGGCGGCGGTGCTCGACGAGGCGGACAAGGCGGGCGGGCGACCCAAGGGCTTCGCGCTCAGGACCAGCGCGCGGATCGAGGCGACCAGCACCGCCGAGCGCGTGACCAGCCCCAATGTCGCGGCGATCCTGCCGGGCTCCGATCCCAAGCTCGCCGGCGAATATGTCGTGCTGTCGGCGCATCTCGACCATATCGGCATCACTCCCGCCAAGCCCGGCGACGCGCCCGACAAGGACCGGATCAACAACGGCGCGCTCGATAATGCCGCGGGCATCGCGACGATGCTGGAGGTGGCGCGGGCGATCGCTGAGGCGCCGGACAAGCCCAGGCGCTCGATCATCTTCGTCGCCTCGACCGGCGAGGAGAAGGGGCTGCTCGGCGCCGACTATTTCGCGCGCCACCCGAGCGTGCCGATCGACCGTATCGTCGGCAACGTAGACCTCGACATGCCGCTGCTGCTCTACCGCTTCACCGACGTGACCGCGTTCGGCGCCGATCATTCGACGCTGGGGCCGCTGGTCGCCGAGGCGGTGAAGCCGATGGGCGTCGCGCTCTCGCCCGATCCGATGCCGGCCGAGAGCATCTTCGTGCGCTCCGACCATTATATGTTCGTGAAGCAGGGCGTGCCCGCGGTGTTCCTGGCGACCGGCTATGCCAATGGCGGCGAGGAGCAGTGGGGCAAGTTCCTGTCGGGGAATTACCACCATCCGGGCGACGACATGAAGCAGCCGATCGACTGGGTCGCGGGGGCGCGCTTCGCCGAGGCCAACTATCGGATCACGATGGCGATGGCCGACGCGGATCAGGCGCCGATGTGGTTCAAGGGGGATTATTTCGGCGACCTGTTCGCGAAGGATCGGGCGAAGGCGGCGAAGGTGCAGTAGGCACCTTCGCCGCCCCGGGGGAGGGCGGGGGACCGAACCGAAAAAGA
>NZ_JBYCZO010000004.1:0-181157 GCF_057586275.1 Sphingomonas sp. SRI_018
AAAGCGCGGCGGAATTCGCTGGGGGTCATGCTCGTGCGCTGCCGGAAGCGCGCCCTGCTTTGCCAGCTTACGCAACGCACTTTCCAGCGCCTGCTTACACTGCGCCGATCGATAGTGGCCGAAATGATGTTCCTTGAGGGCGCCTTTTCGGGCGACGAGCCGTGCCCTGCGGCCCGGACAGACGCAGTCACACGCCAGACCTGAAACGACTTCGCTCATATGGACAATCGTTCCGTCCGCCCATTCCCCGAATGCCAGTTGGATGTCCTCGCCGCGCGAAACACGGCGGGGCTGCAAGTCGGTAGAGTTGTAGTCATCATGTCGGCCAAAATGCCGGAACCGGGACCGGACCGGGATGGAAGGCCGTAGGCGCTCTGCCCGGGATCATTTTGCCACTGTCCAGTTGATCGGAATGTACAGATCGCCGGCTTCCGCCTCCCCGGGTGCATAACTGATCTTCAACAGGCGCTCCGGTACGACGAGTTGCGTCGTCAGCTTCTCTTTGAGGCGATCGGGGCCGATCTTTGTATACGCGATTTCACCATCGTCGCTGTCCCAGCTGTCTTCCTCGACTGTCAGGACATTCGTGCCGTCGATGTAGATTGCATCGACCGTGAAGCCCTTGCCCTTTTTCTTGGCGGAAACGCTGACCGCGAGATCATGCCCTTTCCCGGGCATGACGTAGAAATCCGCGCGTGCCGCGTTGAGAGCTTCTGCGATGAAGTCAAAACTATCCTTCAGCGCCGCATGACGCTGGAGTTCGAACAGCTCGTTGAACAGCCCCTTCTTGATGCTCGATCGCAGTTCGCCTTTGGAATCGAAGAATATCTCGAAGAGCATCCCGTCCAGCAGGGCCTTCCGTTTCTCCTTCTCAAAACCCGCCGTGGATTTCATGAAATCGTTTATGAATGTGCAGGCCGTACCGGCACTGCCGCATGCCGCCTGATATATGTTGCGGCCGATGACGAAGAGACTGTTCTTCGCCATACGATTGGCCGAAGCGGCATTCAGCTGTTCAAGAGCAGGATTCTGCCGATACCAATTATGGGTCTTCAGGCCGGCAATGATCTCATGGGACTTCTTGCTTTCGTCAAGGTCGAACAGGCGGTCTGCGAGTGCTGTATCATCATAGTCGTCGATCAGCCGGCCCAGGCTGAGGTTGAAGTAAAATTCGCCCGAAAGCGAGGTGTGTTCCCATGACGTCTGCTTGCCGGCGCTTGCTGCGGCGACCGTGTTGCGTACCCGCTTGAACATCGTCTCGATCGAGCAGTCGGGCGTGTCGATATGCTGCAGCAGGGCATCGGTGTAGGTTCCGTTGCGACCGGTGCCATCATAGGCAACTTCTCCGGGCGAGGTCGCAAAACCGATGATCGTGCCTTTGGGGGCATAGACGGAGGCAAGGCCGCGAGCGCCCATGCTGCGATGCCATCGCCGCTCCCACGGGTTGGTTCTACACGCGTCCAGAATGATGATCTTTGTCGAGGCGTTCGATTTTTCCATCACATCGACCACCTTGTCGAGCGACAGCGAGCTGTGCTTGGCGTCCGTCTCGCTGTCCATGTCGGTGTCGATGGCTAGCAGGTAATTGGACCCGTCGATCTGGATGCCGTGGCCGGCAAAAAAGAACAGGCCTATTTCATGGGTTTTCAGCAATTCGCGAAAAGCCTTGAGCTGCTTTTCCATCGCACTGACCTTGCAGTCAGTGGCGATAATCACTTCAAATCCATAGCCTTTGAGTTTTGCGCCGAGATCCGTGGCGTCATTGACTGGATTGGCCAGATCGTCAGGTTTGGGATAGGCGCTGTTTCCAAAGACCAGCGCTGCCATCGACCGCTTCACTATGATTTCCCCCACTTAGTCATGGCGATGGTCTTTCGCCGCCAGCAAACATATGGGGCGTCGATCAGTTTTTCATCCTGTCTGTTGCTTGATCGACCAGATCGGAACGCCCAGCCAATCCGGCAATCTGTCCAAAGGCGATTAACGCCATGGTGCGGCAGAACCGGATAACCTCCAGGAGTGACGCATCCTCAAAGGCGGGTTCGATATAGTCGCCCTGCATCCTGCGGGACACCTGATGGACTCCGCCGTGCGTATAGCCATTCATGGCGTTCCATGCGCTGTCCTTCACCGTCGAGAGGAATTCGCCGGCAAGCTCCGGTCGCTCCTCGATCGCCTTGATCAGGGCACCGAATCTCGGTGCGATAATGTCCTTTTCAACGAAGACTTCGATCTCCTCGTCCGAGGCGCAGTAATGGATCCAGGCGCCCCGCACGAAACACTCGAAGGCGCAGCGGACGAGGGCGAATGCACTTGCATAAATGCGCATAGAGATCAGCGAGATGATGCCTGAATGGTGCTCGATTGACAGATCGAAGAGCTGGCCAGGAATTCGATGCCTGTGATCGCCCTTTATCTCCAGGCCTTCGATGCTGGTGTGTATCCACGCCAGATCGTCCTGACCCATTGAAATGGCGGTCCGCACTTCTTCCGAAATCGTGCTTGCTTCCATGGTTGCATTCTCAGGTCGGCTGCGATTGGAGCTATTGCCGGGTGAATTTCACCGCATCCCCTCACGTGGGAGCGTCGGATCACCAGCATCAGACCGGCGCCAATAGTCCTTGCCTACGGCAATGCCGGCCGGCGTGAGAACGTAACGGTCGACATGGTCGGGGTGTATCGCAAGCAGACCAAGACGAATCAACGGCGCGACACTCCCGTCAGCTACCGATCGCTCGCTGCGCTTGGCACCGTGAACGATCGCCCACCGCTTGCGACCATCCCCAATGAATGTTTCAATCTCGTCCGGACTTCTGTCCCGGGCCGCCGCTTCTCCTCGTGCAGCCGACCAGCGCTGCGAAAAACAGATCGTCATGAAGCTCAGCATCTCGCGAGCCCGAGGAGGAATCTCCAACCAGTCGACCGGTCCATCTGGCGAACGGCGCAACGACATACGATCGTCCAGCAGTGCTTCCTGTCCGCAGACATAGGCCTTCACCATGGCACGCTCGATCTCGCCGATCGTATTCTGTGTGATGCCGCGTTTGCGTGCCTCGCGATCCCGGGCGATAATGTCTCGCGCGACCTCGCGAAACAGCGCACGCATTTTCGGTGTTGGTCGCTCGGCTTTGGCGGGTTTCCCTTTTTTGCTCATGGTGGGAATGACAAGCCTCACACCGGCTGACGCGGCGCGATACCGAGCCGCTGCGCGACTTGCGTATAGAGCCCCACGACCCCTGGCATGGCGATCGTGACCGCCAGGCCAAATGGCACGGCTTCATCTATCGGGGTGCCGGGATCCGGATCGCGCTGCACCACAAGGTCAATCGTCATATCCGGGCCGACAACCGGCGCTTTGTCGCCTTCCCAGCAGCGCATGAATATGGTGCCGCGATTGGTCTGGTTCCCATCAGGTTGAAGGCTGCGCGGAGAAACGCTCAACGTGCCGACCTCTGCAGGGTCGAGCAGCTTGAGACGAACTGATCGGTAGCTCTTGCGCCCCGGCTGCACAGGCGTGAACCAGGCCAGCGTTGCCGACAGACTATGCGGCCGAGCCTGACCGCTCATGACCGCCGGTACAGGCACGCGGACAGTGGCAACGCGGTCGCGGGACAGCACTCCTACCGCCCAGAAGGTTGCGCGGTCCTCAGCGCACGCCACCGCGTCCTCGGCGTCGACATAGCCAAATCCCAGGAAGCGCCGGATATTGTCCTTGATATGGCTGTGATGCCCCCCGACCGGCCCGATGATTGCCTTGATCCGTGCGGCAATATCATCGGGCCAGCGGGCGGGATGGACAAGCAGCGCCTTGAGCAGGACCGCCCGCTGAACGTGGGGCAGGCGGACAAAATCCGGATATGCCGCCTCCAGAGCGTCATGGATCCGATGACATGTACGCGATGCGAGCGCGGTCGCGCCGCTGGTCCCGCCCGAATAGGCTTCGGCGATCCCGATACCTCCGGTACGGGGTGCCGCCACCCTGAGACCGGCCGGGCGCGTCGAGGCGGCCGGTCTGACAAAGACATGGCCGTCGGTCCGCATCTGGCGGAGATGCTCGCGCCCTCCCGGCATCAAAATGTCGGGCTTGACCGATCGGGCAAATCCGGGGCCGAGCGCGCTCGACGGATTGGCGGCCCGAATGCCCGGAAAGGGGTCGATGATGGTGCGGGCAGCGCGACGGTCGGCGGCGGACACCCAATCGTCATTGGATGCCCCTACCGTCACCGCGTTGATCGCCTCCGACGGCGAAAACATGCGTCGGTCCGCCATGACATTGCCGATCGCGGTCAGCGTACCGTCGCAGCGAGCGGCGGCATCCGCGTCTTCGAAAGCCGTTCCGGTCGCAAAGGCTGGAACACCGAAGGTCTCCCTCACATTGCCGGCACTCACCAAGAACAGAATGCCATATCGGTACGCCAGTCGATCCAGCAGCCGCGCCCATGCCGATAGCGACGACTGAAAGGGGCGTCGCTCGTTGCCAAGCGAGAGATTGACGATCAGCACGCCAGGCGCCGTCGCATCCGCGCCTTCCCGCATCGCGCGAATGGCCAGATAGATGATGTCGATGACAAGCCGGCGTGCCGGGAAGCGGTCGCCCGCACCCATCACCGGAACAACGTGGATCCGGCGCGGCAGTGCCGGTGCCGGATTGTTCCGGTCGCCATGCACGAGGAGCGAGGCCATGGCAGTGCCATGGATGCGTTGGTCCACCGGCGCATGGGGTTCGAGATCGAATTGATCGTCCATGACCAGATGCGCGGCGAGCAGCGGATGTGCCGCCACCGGAACCCCGTCGAGCAGGGCCAGGATCGGTTCGCGCAGCTCTCCGACCGCCGCAGCGGCGCCGGCGTCGGTGACGTCCTCGATCTCGATCGTCGTTGCCAGACTTTGCGGGCGGATGTGCATGACCGGATCGAGACTGGCGATGCCGCCCTCCGCCCGATCGATGATCTCCCGGATCGCGCGTACCGGCAAATCCACGAGCAGGGCGTGATAGGCAATGTCCGGCAACCGGGCACGCGAGATGATCTGTCCGCCGCGTGCAATCACGGCCACGCGCACTTCATCTTCCCGTGCCTGGGCCTGAGCTTCGGAGACCCGATAGATCAGTTCGATCTCGAGCGGCACAAGCTCGTCCTCGCCGCGTCCCTCGATCTCCTCGGCGAGAAAGCTGGCGTCCAGTCTCTGGACCCTGTCCTGGGGTCCCCATGGCCGCAGATCACGAAGCAGTTCGAACACGCCACGCCACGGCGTCTCCCCGAATTGCAACTGATCGGCGTTCCAGCGCTTCCAAAGGGAGAGCAGTTCAGCGAGCGCGCGGGCGTCCGGGACAAGGAGATAGGCAATAGGCTCCTTATCGTCGTCACTGCCCAACTCCTCCTCGTCGATCAGTTCGAGGCCGGGCACGCGCTGAACGGCAGCGGCAAAATTGTTCACCGAGCCACGGACTTCGAAAACGAGCAGCCTTTCCGGCGCCAGCGCGGCCGGATCGGCGCGTAGCTCAAGGCCGCCCGGATCTCGCGCCAAAGCCCGCGCCAGGCGGTCGAATTTTGGCGCGAATGTAGCTTGCTGACGGTCCCGGGGGAAAGATTCAGGCGGCCGGGGGAATTTTTGCGGGCCGGCGGGCCGTTGTCTTGGCTGGTCTGGCTGCAGCCTCAGCAGGGGCTTGGTCGGATCGCTCGGCATCTACATTCCCGGGCCGAACACGCGACTTCCACAGCTCAAGCTCTCTCGCGAGCGCATCATCGATACTGATCTCCCCCAAACCCAATATCTGCCTGCGCCTCACATTCTGGCAAAGGTCGAGCGCTTCGGCATAGCTGACCGCGCCGAGGCGGGCCGCGAGCTTCTGTACCGTCATGCGTGGCGCGTCCGGCCAACCGCAAATGACGCGGTCCAGAAACACCTCGAGAAGTTTGCGATCGGGCTCCGGGAAGGCCAGCCGCATCTGGAAACGGCGCCATACTGCACGGTCCAGCAACTCGGCATGGTTCGTGGCCGCAATAACGATCACATAAGGCGGCAACTGATCGAGCTGCATGAGCAGGAACGAGACCACACGCTTGATCTCTCCGGTTTCATGCGTATCGCCGCGCTCCTTGCCGATAGCATCGAACTCGTCGAAGAACAGGACGCTCGGCTGGGTACGCACATAGTCGAACAGCTTGCGAAGCCGCGCGTTGGTCTCGCCGAGATAGCTGCCAATCAGGGCATCATAGCGTACGACGAAGAAGGGGAGGCCGAGCGCCTCCGCGATTGCTTCGGCGAAGGAAGTCTTGCCGTTTCCAGGTGGGCCGGAAAGCAGAATACGATGGCGCGGCTCATAAGCGTGGGCGCGAAGCACATCCGCACGCACATGCTCTTCGATGAGCTGGCGGCCATTCTCGCGCGCGGGCAAGGAAAGGAGCAGATCGTCGAAGCGGACCCGGGGTTCGACCTCGATGATCGTGTCCCGGCCTGGTCCTACCTGGGGCTGCGACGTGGTCAGTGGCGGCGGCGTGACCGGTACGGTGCCAAGGGCGCGCTCGATGCGATCTGCAACGATGTGGTGATTCTTTGCCCGTTCGTCCGCGACAATGGCCTCGGCTGCGGCGCGCAGCGTCTCACGGTCGCCAGCAACGCTGGCGCGAACAAGAGAGACGAGATGATCGGCGCGGGCCATTTTTCCTGCTTCAGTCCAGCAATCGGCAGCCCCAAATCGGCTACCGCAAGAATCTAGTCAAAATTTCCTGTGGTGTGAATCAATATAATCGCGATCTGAGGTCAGCACCCATCTCAACGCTCTTCGAGCGTCAGGATCAGAAGGTCGACGAGTCCCACGCCATGATCGGATGAAACATGATCCTTCCGGATCGTGTAGCCATCGCCTTCATGATCCCGCACGCGGCGGACCAGGGACTGGAACGCTTCAAGATCGGCAGCGCTACCGCTCGCCGGGCGCAGTGTCGCCACACTGGCGTCGCGCTCCGCGAGGTAGTGACCGCCATCCTCCAGCAATCCCGTGACGAAACTCATCAACCCGCCTCCTTGAGTCTCTCCGACCGAAAGTGACTTTGCCTCTTGGCTGACCCCATGTCATCATCGTCTGGCAAAGTTCCGCCCGGCCCACGCTCCAAGTCAGTGAAGCGCCCGTCAAAGAGCGGATATCAATCTCACGCGGCTTCTGACGGGCGAGCCGCCTGCTGAAGAACCGCCTGCCCAAGGGCTGTAATCCTCCACCAGGCCAGTTCATCTCCCATGTCCAGAGCCTTCTGGGCAAACCCATGGCGCGAAAGGCGCACAAGAATGCCGTTGTCCTTCGCGCTGAGACGCCCCGGCGTCTCCGGCCAGGCTCCGGCCAGATCCACCAGCATTTCCCACTCGTCGTCAGGTAGTAAGCCGTTCGCCGATCGTTCGGACTGAGCGCTCGGCGGCGCTTGCTGTGTTTCCTTACCCGTCAACGCCGAGGAAATCCTGTCGGACACGCGGTTGGCGGCCTTCACGGACGGGTCGCGGTCGACATGGGCGTAGATCATCGTCGAGCGAAGATTGGCGTGACCCAGGATCGCGCCTGTCAGGGCAAGTGCCTCGCCGTTTGAGGTCGCGATCGCGCCGACCGTATGGCGCAGCGTGTGCGGCGTGACGCCCGGCAGGTCGGCACGCCTGACGATCTTCTGCCAGATGGACTTGGTGCCCTGGAAGAAGCTGCCCCCCGTATCGGCCGGGAAGACATATTCGATGCCATCGGTACGTTCGATGCCTCGCAGCAGCGCGATAGCGGCAAGCGGCATGGGCCGCGTCGATCGACCGGTCTTGGTGTCGTCAAGCGTGATCAGGCCATTGTCGAAATCGACTTCGGCCCATTTGAGTTCGACGATCTCCTGTCGGCGACAGCCGGTGAGCGCCCACAGGCGGGCAATGTTGAGCGCCTTGGGATTGGCGCCTTCGGCCTCAAGCGCGTCGCAGGCAGCACCGAACCGGCGCAGTTCGTCCAGGCTCAGGAACCGGGTCCGGGCATTATCGGTCTTCTTGACCACCGCCTTTTCGCACGGATTGGTATCAATTATGCTGAAGCGCTTGGCAAAGCTCAGCACTGCCGAGAAATCCCGGAACACCTTGCGGGCGGCTCCACTCCCACCCTTCACGATGATGCGGGTGCGCGGACCGGTCTTCTCATTCTTCACGGTCTTGCCGTTCTCGACGTCCCGGAAGAAGCGCTCGATCTCGGCCGCGCCTATTTCCGTAACCCGTTTCCTGCCGAGCAGGGGGACGACATGATGGCGCAGGCGCGCCATCGTATACTTCTTGGTCAGCGGCTTCATGGGCTCGCCCTGGCGCTTCCCGCGCTGGATGTAGCAGCCTTCCTTCTCGTAGAGGTTGATCAGTTCCGCGACGGTTTGCTCCTGGCGTTTCCCATTGCGGTCGAGAGCCGGATCCCGCCCATTCGCCGCCGCGCCGAGAATTTCCTTTGCGCGCCGGCGGGCCTGTTCAACGGTCAGTGTGCCGACGCGCCCAATCGAATAGAAGCGCTGCGGCGCCCGCCGGCCACCACCCTCCGCCAGATACTTGGCTACGAACGTCTTTACGCCCCCGACGCCGATACGGACGCCGAAGCCTTTCAGTTCGCTATCCCATAAGGAGTAGCGCCGGTCCCGGGGTTGGGAGGCATCGATGACAGTCTTGGTAAGCTTGACCTCGGAAGCCTTCATCGCCTGCCTCTATCCGACCGTTCCGGGCTACAACCGGGCTACAACATTCAACGACAAAAGTGTCGCTTTCCTAGGAGTGTATAGCGTAATAGTCCGAGACAAACAATCATAAAATCAATACGTTAGTAGTAGATTGGCGTAGGTTGGAGAAGTCCAGAAAAGCGTATATGCAACTTTGCCAAGGTTGGGGTCGAGGGTTCGAATCCCTTCGCCCGCTCCAGTTTTCGCGTTTTGTGCGCGATTCCACCTCCGGAACGCGCTCGCCCGAACCCTCGAGTCCTTTGTTGGCGCTCCGCCCTGCCGGGTTGCGCGCGTGGTTCGAATCCTCCAGCAGCTGCCGCAATCTGCCCAACTCTGCGCCATCATACCGTCGCCAAGTCGCGTCACCGTTCAGGCGATGGCAAGCGCGCTTTTGCTTTACGTCCGCGCGAGTCGCGAGAGGCGCCGGTGACGGCGCGCCGCAGGAGTTTGGAACGATGACGAACATCAATCGCGCCCCTGGCGGGCTGCGGTCGGGGATGATCGCCGCCGTCGTATCGGCGGTGCTGCTGACCGCGGCACCCATCCCGGCTACCGCTCGCGTGGAGGAGGGCATCGGCACCCTCGCCGGCGAATGGCGCAACAAGAAGGACACCGTCCATATCCGCACCCATGCGTGCGGCGCGCTGGTGTGCGGCACGGTGAGCTGGGCGAGCGCCGAGGCCGAGGCGGACGCCCGCCGCGGCGGCACGCCGGAGCTCGTCGGCACGAAGATCTTCCGCGAATTTCGTCCTGAGGGCGATGGCAGCTATAAGGGGAAGGTGTTCGTGCCCGATATGAATCGCACCTTCGCCGGCCGCCTGACCGTGACGAGCGACGACAAGCTGCTTGGCAAGGGCTGCGTGCTGGGCGGCCTCATCTGCAAGACGTCGACCTGGGTGCGCGTCCGGTGACGGGCGCCGGCGCCATCCGCGTCGGCATCGGCGGCTGGACGTTCGAGCCGTGGCGCGGGACCTTCTATCCCGACAAATGGCCGCAGAAGCGCGAGCTGGAATATGCCAGCCGCCACGTCACCGCGATAGAGATCAACGGCACCTATTATTCGACCTTCAAGCCGGCGAGCTTCGCCGAATGGGCGAAAGTCGCGCCAGACGACTTCATGTTCGCGGTCAAGGCTTCGCGCTTCTGCACCAACCGCAAGGTGCTGGCGGAGGCGGGCGAATCGATCGCGCGCTTCTGCGGGCAGGGCATCGTCGAGCTCGGACCCAAGCTGGGGCCGATCCTATGGCAGTTCATGGCCACCAAGAAATTCGATCCGGACGATTTCGGCGCCTTCCTGAAGCTGCTGCCGGAGAAGCAGGACGGCGTGCCGCTCCGCCATGCCGTGCAGGTACGACACGAGAGCTTCGCGGTGCCGGCGTTCGTCGAGCTGTGCCGCAAGGCGGGCGTGGCGATCGTCTATGCCAAGTCGGACGATTATCCGGCGATCGCCGACGTGAGCGGCGACTTCGTCTATGTCCGGCTCGAGACGGCGGTGGAAGAGGAGCCGGCTGGCTATGCGCCCGCCGAGCTCGACCGCTGGGCGGAGGCGGCGAAGACCTGGGCGGCGGGCGGGCAGCCGGACGAGCTGTCCTATGTCGCCGATCCGCCGGCGAAGACGCCGCGCGACACCTTCATCTTCATGATCGCCGGTGCCAAGGTCCGCAATCCAGCGGCGGCAGAGGCGCTGATCGCGCGGCTTTGATCAGAGCCCGAGCGTCTTCAGCGGATCGCCGACCAGCCCGCTGACCATCGCTGCCTGCAGCCGCGTCGCCGGCCATCGCTTCGACAGCGGCCCCACCAGCCAGTCGCGCAGGAACGGGAGCAGCCGGCCGTCGGACTGATAGACCGGCGTGAACAGCGCGCTCATCGCCTGATAGAGCCGCACATGGCCGCGCCGCAGCCGGATCGCCTGCGCCGGATCGCCCGCGCGCAGGGCCAGCACCAGCGCATAGGCGTCGAGCAGCGCCATGTTGGCACCCTGGCCGAGCTGCGGGCTGGTCGAATGCCAGGCGTCGCCGATGTGGATCAGCCCGGGAGCCCAGGGCCGCGCCAGCGTGCGATGGGCATAGTGGGCGAAGGTGAGCTGTTCGGGCGTCCCGATCGCGTCGAGCAGCGGCTGCGTCGCCGGCCACAGCCTGGCGACCTCCGCCTTCCACAGCTCCAGCCCGTCGGCGCGCCACGCGCTCAGCCGGTCGCCCCGCAGCGACCAGAAGAAGGCGCATTGCGGCCCCGCGGCGCCGGGCGGCTTGCCGATCGGCAGCACCCCGGCCATCACGCTGGCCGCGCGATAGCGCTGCTGCAGGGCATTCGGGTCGAAATCGCCGCGCCACGGCACGCTCGCCCATAGCGCGCCATAGGGAAGCGTACGCGCCGACTCCCCCGCCAGCACGCTGCGCGCGCCAAGCGCATCGACGATCAGATCGAACGGCCCTGCATCGGACCCGTCGGCGAAACGCAGCCGGCCCTCACCGGCGGACTGGACCGTGCGGCCGGCCTCGAGCGTGATGCCCTCGGCGAGCACCAGCCGATAGAGGATGTGGAACAAAGTGGCGCGGTGGATGCCGATGCCATAGGCGGCCCGCCCCAGTGCGGCATAACGGACGTCGAGCACGGTGCGGCCGCTGCCGCCGGCCTCTCCTGCCAGCCGGTCGATCCGCGCGCCATGGGCGATCACCGCGGCTTCGGCCCCCATCGCGCGCAGCACGGCCTGGCCGGTGGGCTGGATCATCAGCCCCGATCCGAGCGGCCCCGGCTCCGCGAACCGCTCAAACAGGGTGACGCGATGGCCGTCGCGGCGGAGCAGCAGCGCCGCGGCGAGCCCGGCAACCCCACAGCCGGCGACCGCGACCTCCAGCCGCCGCATTGTCAGCGGTCGGCGCGCGGCGGGCTGGGGCGATCGGCGACCATGCGCTCGCCGTCGATCACGATCGGGCTGGCAACGCCGGGAAGCCCGCCCAGCACCACCTGCATCCCGCGCGCGACGACCTGCGGGTCGGCGAACACCTCGGCGACATTGTTGATCGGGCCGGCCGGGACCCCCTTCGCCTCCAGCGCGTCGGCGAGATCGCGCTTCCTCCAGTCGAGGATCGCGCGGGCGAGCGGCGGGATCAGCGCGTCGCGGTTGGCGACGCGGCCGGGATTGGTGGCGAAGCGATCGTCGCGGTGGAGGTCGAGTCCCAGCACCTCATTGAGCTTGGCGAACTGAGAATCATTGCCGACCGCGACGATCAGCTCGCCGTCGGCGCAGGCGAAGGCCTGGTAAGGGGCGAGATTGGCGTGGCCGTTGCCCATCCGGTGCGGCACCTTGCCCGACGCCATCCAGTTCAATGCCTGGTTGGCGAGCACCGCCACCTGCGTGTCGAGCAGCGCCATGTCGATTTGCGCGCCCTCGCCGGTGACGTCACGACGCCTGAGCGCCGCCAGGATCGCCACCGCCGCATAGACGCCGGTGAAGATGTCGGCATAGGCGATGCCGGCCTTCTGCGGCGCGCCGTCGGGCTCGCCGGTCAGCGACATGATTCCGCCCATGCCCTGGATGATGAAGTCGTAGCCGGCGCGATGGGCATAGGGACCGGTCTGGCCGAATCCGGTGATCGAGCAGGTGACGAGCCGCGGATTGATCGCCGCCAGGCTGGCGTGGTCGAGGCCGTATTTGACGAGGCCGCCGACCTTGTAGTTCTCGATCACCACGTCGGCATCGGCGACCAGCTCGCGCACGCGGGCCTGACCCTCGGGCGTGGCGATGTCGACGGCGATGCTGGCCTTGCCGCGGTTGGTCGAATGATAATAGGCGGCGTCGAGGTTGCGGCCCTCGGCGTCGTGCAGGAAGGGCGGGCCCCAGTGGCGGGTATCGTCGCCCGCGCCGGGGCGCTCGACCTTGATCACCTCGGCGCCGAGATCGGCGAGGAGCTGGCCACACCACGGGCCGGCGAGGATGCGCGCGAGCTCGACGAGCCTGATCCCGGCGAGCGGCTTCACGGCGCGACGCTCACCACTTCGATCGCTTCGGCGCGACCGCCGAAATCGACGCGGTCGCCGGCTTCGGCATCCATCACTGCGCGGGCGAGCGGGGCGGTGAAGGCGAGCAGCCCGGCGGCGGGATCGGCCTCGTCATGGCCGACGATGCAGAAGCGCTGCTCGGCGCCGTCGCGACGGATCACCACCTCGGAACCGATCCCGGCGACGCCCGGCTCGGGCGGCGGGGCGAGCTCGGCGGTGGCATGGCGCGTCGCCCAATAGCGCTGCTCGCGCTTCAGCCGCTTCAGCTCATCCGCGTCGGTCGCCGCGGCGACGGCGGCCGCCATCTCGGCATCCCTGGCCGCGAGCAGCTCCAGCCCGCGCGGGGTGACCAGATTGGGCCCGACCGGGATCGGCAGCTCGAACTCGGGTTCCTTATGCTCGTCGTCGCTCTCGCGACGGAAGGCGACACTCATTAGGCGGGCTTTCGAATCTCGTAGATGACATGCGGCTTCATCTCGCCGGCCATCGGCCGGTCGACGGTGCCGGGGCGGAGCACGCCGCCGATCTTCTCCATCGCCTTGCGCGATCGAATGTTGCCCTCGCCGACGGTGAATATCACCGTTCCGACGTAGCGGTGGATGTGATCGAGCATCAGCCGCTTGATCTCGCGGTTCCAGGTGCCGCCCCAAAACTCACGCGCGAGATAGGTCCAGCCGATCTCGATCTCGTCGGCTTGCCGGTTCCAGTTGTCGAAGCGGCTCGATCCGATCACCCGGCCGGTCGCCTTGTCGATGATCGTCAGCGCGCCGCCCGACGCGATGCCGCCGTCGAAATAGGCGCGGAACACCGGCTCCTGCCAGCGATCGTGCGCGGGATGTACTTCCCAGAGCAGCGGGTCGGAGGCGACGGCGTAGAGCGCGTCCCAGTCCTCCGGCACGCTCGGCCGCAGGCGGACGAGCTCGCCTTCGAGCACCGGCTGACGGTCCGGCGTCAAAACGCCGCGATCCCGGTGATCGCCCGGCCGAGGATCAGGCCATGGACGTCGTGCGTGCCCTCGTAGGTGTTGACTGTCTCGAGGTTGATCGCGTGACGGATGACGTGGAACTCGGCCGAGATGCCGTTGCCGCCGTGCATGTCGCGCGCAACCCGGGCGATGTCGAGCGCCTTGCCGCAGTTGTTGCGCTTGATCAGCGAGATCGCCTCAGGCGCGAGCGTGCCCTCGTCGAACATGCGGCCGGCACGCAGCGCCGCCTGCAGGCCGAGCGCGATCTCGGTCTCCATGTTGGCGAGCTTGAGCTGCACCAGCTGCGTCGCGGCGAGCGGGCGGCCGAATTGCTGGCGGTCGAGCGTATATTGCCGCGCCGCCTCCAGACAGAATTCCGCCGCGCCCATCGTGCCCCAGGCGATGCCGTAGCGCGCGCGGTTGAGGCAACCGAACGGGCCCTTCAATCCCTGCACCTCGGGCAGCAGCGCGTCCTCTCCGACCTCGACGCCGTCCATCACGATCTCGCCGGTGATCGAGGCGCGCAGCGACAGCTTGCCCTCGATCTTGGGCGTCGAGAGGCCGGGCAGACCGCGTTCGAGGACGAAGCCCTTGATCCCGCCGCCATGCGCGTCGCTCTTCGCCCAGACCACCATCACGTCGGCGATCGGAGAGTTGGTGATCCACATCTTGGTGCCGGTCAGGCGATAGCCGTTCGCGGTCTTCTCCGCGCGCGTCTTCATGCTGCCGGGGTCGGAGCCGGCGTCGGGCTCGGTCAGGCCGAAGCAGCCAACCAGCTCGCCGGTGGCGAGGCCGGGGAGGTATTTCCGCTTCTGCTCCTCGGTGCCGTAGGTGTTGATCGGGTGCATGACGAGGCTCGACTGCACGCTCATCGCCGAGCGATAGCCCGAATCGACCGCCTCCACCTCGCGCGCGACCAGGCCGTAGGCGACATAGCCGAGCCCGGCACCGCCATATTCGGGCGAGATGGTGGGGCCGAGGAGGCCCAATGAGCCCATCTCGCGCATGATCTCGCGGTCGAAGCTCTCGTCGAGGAAGGCCCTGGTCACGCGCGGCAGCAGCTGCTCGCGGGCATAGGCGCGGGCGGCATCGCGTACCATCCGCTCCTCGTCGGTGAGCTGCGCATCGAGCGCGAACGGATCCTGCCAGTCGAACCGGCCCATCTCGGCCATGGAACTCTCCTAATCAGATCGCCGGCGTCGTCGCGCCGGTTTCGGGCTCCGCCGCTGCCGGCGGAGGCGGGGGCGGCGGTGCCGCCTTGGCCGGGCCGAGCGCGACCAGCTCCAATGCGTTCAACGCCTCGCGCGCGCCGACGTAGCGGCGCGCCGCATCGGTCCAGCTCTTCGCCGCGGGGGCGCCGGGCATCCGCGAGACCTCGGCCAGCGCACCCTCGACCTGGCCCGCGTCGAGCATCCGGCGCGCGCGGGCGAGCCGGTCGGTCGCGCGCGGGCTCGGCGTCGTCTCGTGCCGCAGCACGACCAGGCTGGTGAGCTCGCGCCACAGCGCCCGGCCGACGCCGTCGTCGAGGCTGCCGCGGGTGAGCCGCGGCGCGATCGCGTCGAGCGCCTCGCGCAGGTCCTCCAGCGTCACCGGCGAGCGTCCGGCGGCGATCACCGTCGCCACCGACGATCCCGCGTCGGCGCCGAAGCGGGTGAGGAGCAGCGGCTCATAGCCCTCGAGCTTCTGCCCGCGATCGAGCCGGCGGCGCACGGCGTACAGGATCAGCAGCCGCTCGGCCCGGCTGGCGTTGCCGGCGGAGGTGCGCGATGCCGCGTCGGCGGCGGCCATGCGCGCCTCGATCGCGCGCAGCTGCATGTCGAGCGCCGCCTCGCGCGCGGCCAGCCCCTCGATCGTGATCGGCGCGACCGCGGCCGGGACGGAAGGCGCGGCGGCGGAAGGGTCGACGATGATCGGCTGCTGCGCGGGCCGGCGCCAGCGCTCGATCGCCGGACCGGCCCACATCACTGCGATCACGCCGAGCACGAAGGCGGCGATCAGCGCGATCGCGAGCGGCCAGCCGCTGCGGCGCCGCGGCAGAGCCGCGAGGGACGGGGTCTCGCCGGTCATGCCGGGCTTATCGGCACCGGCGGCACGCGCGTCAATCGGCCAGCGCGCGCGCCGCAGCGATCAGCGCCGCATCGGTGGGCGCGGCGGCAACGGCCACGGCGGCCCAGCCGGTCCCCGCGGCCGCCGCGGCCGTCCCGCTGATCGCGGCAAGCGCGATGCGAGCGCGATCGGGCGCGATCTCGGCCAGCCGGGCCGCGGCACGGGCCGAATGCGCCAGCGCGACGCTCCCGAGCAGCGGTGTCGGATCGACGGGAAGCGGATCGCTGGCATAGACGGTGACCGCCGCGAAGCCCGCATCCACGCGATCGCGCCCCGCCAGGTGCAGCAGACGCGCGCCTCCTGACCGTGCGACGATCGCCTCGACGCCCGCCGCGCCAACCTCCCGCACCTCGAAACCGGCCGATCGCGCAGCCGCCGCTGTCGCCTCCCCGACCGCATAGACAGGAAGCCCCCGCAGGCGGTCGAGCTCGCGCCCGCCGTGACGGATCGCGTTGGCGCTGGTGACGAGCAGCGCGTCATAGCCGGCCGGGTCGGGCGCCCGCCAGGCGACCGGCACGACGGCGAACAGCGGCAGGCGGATCGCGCGCAGCCCCTCCGCTTCGATCCTGGCTGCGGTGGCGGCATTCCCCGGTTCCGGCCGCAGCACCGCGAGCGGGCGCGTCATGCCCCGAACAACCGCGCGATCGCGGCCGGCGCGGCGGCAAGCAGCGCCGCCGCCAGCGCGTCGGGATCTTGCCCCGACAGCCGCACCGATTCGCTCCCGTCCTCGGCAAGCAGCTCGGCGTCGATCGCCACCCCGTCCGCTCCGATCCGCGCCAGCACCGCGACCGGCGAATGGCAATCGGCATGGAGCGCGGCGAGCACCGCGCGTTCGGCATGGACGCACTTCTCGGTGTCGCGATGCCCGATCGCCGCCAGCATCTCCAGCATCGCGCCGTCGCCCGCGCGTGCCTCGATCCCGACCGCGCCCTGGGCCGGCGCGGGCAGCATCGTCTCGAGCGGGATCGGCACACCAATGTCGTCGCGCCCCAACCGCGCGAGCCCGGCGGCGGCGAGCAGGGTCGCCTCCGCCTCGCCGGCCGCCAGCTTGGCGAGGCGCGTGTCGACATTGCCGCGGAACAGCACCGGCCGCAGGTCGCCGCGGATGCGCCGCACCTGCGCCGCGCGGCGCGGCGAGCTGGTGCCGATCCGCGCGCCCTCGGGCAGCGCTTCGAAGGACGCCGCCCCCACCAGCCGGTCGCGCACGTCGGCGCGCTCCAGCATCGCGGCGATGGCGATCTCATCCGGACGGATCGTCTCGACGTCCTTCATCGAATGCACCGCGCAGTCGATCTCGCCGGCCAGCAGCGCGCGGTCGAGCTCTTTGGTCCACAGCGCCTTGCCGCCGATCTCGGCGAGCGCGCGGTCCTGCACCTTGTCGCCGGTGGTGCGCACCGGCACGATGTCGACCGTGCAACCGTGCGCCGCGACCAGCGCGTCACGCACCTGTCCCGCCTGGACGAGCGCGAGCGGCGATCCGCGGGTGCCGAGGCGAATCCTGTTCATCGTTCCCGCTTGGACGAACCGCCGCCCTTCGACAAGCGCGGGCACGATCGCTACATGGCGGCGATGCTGATCCTGGGCCTCGAATCGAGCTGCGACGAGACTGCCGCGGCGCTCGTCACCGGCGACCGCCGCGTCCTGGCGCACAAGCTGGCGGGACAGGAGGCGGCGCATCGCCCCTATGGCGGCGTGGTGCCGGAGATCGCTGCACGCGCGCATGTCGAGGCGCTGGGACCGCTGGTCGAAGCCGCGCTGGCCGAGGGGGAGGTCACGCTCGCCGACGTCGACGCGATCGCCGCCACCGCCGGACCCGGCCTGATCGGCGGGGTGATGGTGGGGCTGGTCACCGGCAAGGCGCTGGCGCTGGCGAGCGGCAAGCCGCTGATCGCGGTCAACCATCTCGAAGGCCACGCGCTGTCGCCCCGGCTCGCGGATCCGAGCCTCGTCTTTCCCTATCTGCTGCTGCTGGTCTCCGGCGGGCATTGCCAGCTGCTGCTGGTGGAAGGCGCGGGCACCTACCGCCGGCTCGCGACGACGATCGACGACGCCGCCGGCGAGGCGTTCGACAAGACGGCGAAGCTGCTCGGGCTCGGCTTTCCCGGCGGGCCGGCGGTCGAGAAGGCCGCGCTGACCGGCGATCCGCGCGCGGTGCCGCTGCCGCGGCCGCTGGCCGGCTCGCGCGAGCCGCACTTCTCCTTCGCCGGGCTCAAGAGCGCGGTGGCACGCGTGGTCGGCCAGTATCGCGTCGAGGATATCGCCGCCTCCTTCCAGGCCGCGGTGGTCGACTGCCTGATCGACCGCACCCGCCGGGCGCTGGACGCGGTGCCCGAGATCACGGCGCTGGTCGTGGCAGGGGGCGTCGCCGCCAACACGAGCGTGCGCGTCGCGCTGGAAGCGCTGGCCGCCGACTACGGCGTCCGCTTCGTCGCGCCGCCGTTGTGGCTCTGTACCGACAATGCCGCGATGATCGCCTGGGCGGGCGCGGAGCGCTTCGCCGCCGGCATGGTCGATCCGCTCGACACACCGGCCCGCGCGCGCTGGCCGCTCGATCCGGACGCGGAGAAGGTACGGGGTGCGGGGGTGAAGGCATGAGGATCGGAGTCATCGGCGGCGGCGCCTGGGGGACCGCGCTCGCCCAGGTCGCGGCGCGCGGGGGCAGGCCCGTCACCTTGTGGGCGCGCGAGACGGAGGTGGTCGAGGCGATCAACGCCGAGCACCGCAACTCCCTCTTCCTGCCCGGCATCGATCTCGATCCCGCGATCGCCGCGACGGGCGATCTCACCGAGCTGGCTGGCCAGGACGCGCTGCTGGTGGTGGCGCCGGCGCAGCATATCCGCGCGGTGCTCGCCGAGGCGCATGTCGGCGCGACCCCGCTCGTGCTCTGCGCCAAGGGCATCGAGGCGGGCACCCGCCTGCTGGTCGGCGAGATCGCGCGCGAGATGCATCCCCATGCGCCGGTCGCGGTCCTTTCCGGCCCCACCTTCGCGCACGAGGTGGCGCGCGGACAGCCGACCGCCGTCACGCTAGCCTGCGAGGACGGCGAGCTGCTCGGCCGGCTCGCCGACCGCCTCGGCGGCCCGGCCTTCCGCCCCTATGCCTCGAACGACGTGATCGGCGCCGAGATCGGCGGCGCGGTCAAGAACGTCCTCGCGATCGCCTGCGGCGTGGTCGAAGGCGCGGACCTCGGCCTCAACGCGCGCGCGGCGCTGATCGCGCGCGGCTTTGCCGAGATGACGCGCTTCGGCGTGGCGCGCGGCGGCCGGGCGGAGACGCTCGCCGGTCTGTCCGGGCTCGGCGACCTGGTGCTGACCTGCACCTCGACCAATTCGCGCAATTTCACCCTCGGCGTCGGGCTCGGCCAGGGCAAGGCAGCCGCGGAGCTGCTCGCCGACCGCAGGACGGTGGCGGAAGGCGCCTTCACCGCGCCGGTGCTGCGCGAGGCGGCGGCCGAGGTCGGCGTCGACATGCCGATCGCGGCCGCGGTGTGCGCACTGCTCGAAGGCGCGCCGGTCGCGGAGGTGGCGGGGGCGCTGCTGTCGCGGCCGCTCAGGGAGGAAGCGTGATGCGCTGGGCGGCGCTGCTCAAGGGCATCAACGCCGGGCGCAAGCTGGCGATGGCCGATCTCAGGGCCTTCCTTGCCGATCAGGGCATGGATGACGTCAAGACGCTGCTCGCCTCCGGCAATGCCGTCTTCGATTCGGCGGAACGGGATGCCGCGAGGCTGGAGACGAAGCTCGCAGCTGCGGCGAAGGAAGCACTGGGCCTCGACACCGACTGGTTCCTGCGCAGCCATGCCGAGCTGATCGCGATCGCGGCCGCCAATCCCTTCCCCGATGCGGCCGCGACGCATCCCAATCATCTCCAGGTGTTTTTCCACCGCGATCCCGTCGATCCGGCGCTGATCGACGCGGTGGCCGCCATCTACGACGGGCCCGAGCGACTGCACGCGATCGGGCGCGAGCTCTACGTCGACTATCCCGACGACATCGGCCATTCCAAGCTGCCGCAGGCGATGGCCAGGGCGAAGTTCCCCAAGGCGACGACCGCGCGCAACTGGAACACGATTTTGAAGCTGATCGCGATGCTGGAGCAGTAGAGACGGCGAAACCGTTCCGCCTCCTCCACAGGAGCTATGTCAGCGGACCACCGATCGACCAGACGTGGCCGAACGGATCGGTGACCTGGCCGTAGCGCTGACCCCAGAACTGGTTGTCGAGCGGGAAGCGCACGCTGGCGCCAGCCGCGAGCGCCTTTTCCCAGGCGGCGTCGGCATCGGGCACGTCCAGGTGCAGCGTGACGCCGCTTGGCGGCGGTGCGGCGTTGCCGCCCATCATCTCGGGGAAATCGTCGTTCAGCAGCAGCGCGCCGCCGTTGATCCTGAGGTGCGCGTGCATCAGCCGCTCGCCCTTCTCCTCGGGATGGCGGCCGAGCTCCTCGGCGCCGAACGCGCGGACGTAGAAGTCGATAGCTTCCTTGGCGCGGCCATCGCGGATGGTGAGATGCGGCGTGACGCCGGTCAGCGGCGCTTGTGCTTCGGCCATGGAACCTCTCCCCGAGTCGGGCAGACGTAATTCTAGCCGATCAGAAGATGCCGAGAAACTTCTTGCGCTGCTTGCGGCGCTCTTGTGTCGTGCTCTTGCCGCTTTCCGACTTGGCGGTGGTGCCCTGGCCGACGTCGTCGCGCGGCTTGCCCTTGGTGGTGCGTTGCGCCTGCGCGCTGGCGCCGGCGAGCACCGGGCCGCAGTCGGCGGCCTTGGCGTCGCCGATGTCGACGAAGGCGATCACCGCCGCGAGTGGACTCGCGGCCAGACCCAGCCCGAGACCGGCTCCCGAGCGGGCGAGCAGCTCGGGCGTGATCGGATCGATCGACGGCCGGGCGAAATAGCCGCCGACCGCGACCGGCGACTGACCGGAGAACAGGCTGAATTTCTTGGCATCGGCGCGGACGGCCAGGTCGATACTCTCGTTCCTGAAGCTGAAGCCGCCGCGGCCGAGCACGACGTTCTTGCGCGTGTCGATCAGGATCGGATCGGCGGCGGCGACGCCGTTGCGGACGGTGAAGCCGATCAGGCCGCAGTTGATCTGCACGGGTTCCTTAAGCTTCTTCTCGAACATCTTCTGGACGAAGGTTCCGATGTCGAGCTCGCTGAGCTGGACGTTGCGCGTCCACAGCGTGCCCTTCGGCATGATGACGGCGATGCGGCCGTTGGCGGTGGCGAGGCTGTCGCGCACCGAATTGCCGGTGCCGGTCATCTTGATCCGCGCCTTGAGCGTGCCGGTAGTGCCCGATTCCTCGACGCCGAAGCCGGCGAGCAATGTGCCCATCGGCGTCGGCGACAGGCGGATGTCATAGTCGGTGAACACCGGCTGGCGCCGCGCGTCGATGATGATGTCGGAGCTGACGGTGCCGCGCGCCATCGCGAAGTTGAGCGGGCTGAGCTTCAGCAGCGAATTGTCGAGATCGAGCCCGAGCGTGATGTCGGAGACCGGGAAGCTCTTCGCGCGGACCGTCTTCACCCGATAGTCGACCTTGGCGTCGAAGTTGCGGAGCGCCTCGATCCTGAGCGGCGCGTCGGGCAGCAGGCGAGGGCGGCCCTGCACCGTCGTGACGGTGGCGGCGGCGCCGCGGGCGGCGACGGCGTTGGGGTTGTAGCCGATGAAGGGCGCGATATCGACGATGTCGAGCACGCGCGTCGCGAGGTCCGCGGTAAGCAGCAGCCGCGGCTCGCCGAGCCGGATCGTCATGCGGCCGGCGAGATCGCTGTCGCCGAACCGGCCCTTGAGCCCGGTGAAGCGCCACTCGTCATCGCGCTTGGTCACGGCCGAGGTCAGGCGATAGGTGCGCGTGTCGGGCACGGCGATGCCGGCGAGCGCGAAGATGTCGGCGAGATTCTGCCCGCGCACGTTCATGTGGAGGTTGGCGCCCTCGATCTCGGTCGCGCCGGGCAGGGTGCCGGTGACGTCAGCCTCGGTCCGCACGCCCGAGGCGTGGAGCTCCAGCCGGTTCTGCCCGCCGGTGATGGTGGCGTTGGGGGAGAGCAGCGCACCCGACAGCGTGAAGGGCGTGCCGCGCGCGGTGCCGTCGCCCGCGAAGCGGATCGCGCTGGCGAAGCGGGTATCGCGCGCCTCGACCGTGCGGAAGCCGATGTCGGCGGCGAGCCGCATCCGGGGATTGCGGTAGCGAAGCCGCGTGCCGGACAGCACCGCACGGCGGATCAGCGGCAGCTCGAGCGGCTCGCCCTTCTGCTCGCTGAAGGTCCAGGTGTTGCGACGGCCCGCCGCATCCCATTCGAGGTCGACATGGCCCTCGTCCAGCGCGAGGACGTTGATCCTTCGCTTGCCGAAGATCAGCGAGGGCGTGCTGATCCGCGCCTCGATCCGCCGGGCGTTGAAGAAATGCGGCGTACCGGCCCAGCCGGGATTGGCGATCGTCATCCGTTCGGCGACGAACTTGAGCGCGAAGGGATCGAAATAGAGCTGGAAATCGCCGCCGACCTTCACCTCGCGGTGGATCGCGCCGCCGACGATGCGCTCGAAGGGCGCGCGTAGGAAGCGGCCCTTGGTGGCGTAGAGGACAGCCCAGGCGAGCAGGGCGAGGCCGAGCAGCGTCGTGGCGACCGCGATCGCGCTGGCAAGCGGGGTGCCGAGCGTACGGACCGGCCGGGCCTGCGCTGAGGGCTCGGGAGGAGTTGCGGCATCGGCCACCGCGATCGGCGCATCCCGGTCTGCCATGGCGGTGGAAATCCTCAGGCGCCGGCAAGGGTTCCCTTGCCTTTCCCGGCGCTTGCCGTTATGCGCCCGCGCTTCCGCGATTTTATGGACGAATCGCCCGGCCGGTGTGGGCTGCCGAGGCGGTTCTTGAAGTCGCCGATACGAAGGAGACGAAAATGCCCAAGCTCAAGACCAAGAGCGGTGTGAAGAAGCGCTTCAAGTTCACCGCCACCGGCAAGGTCAAGCATGGTGTCGCCGGCAAGCGCCACCGCCTGATCAGCCACAACGCCAAGTACATCCGCCAGAACCGCGGCACCAGCGTGCTCGCCGACGCCGACGTGGCTCACGTCAAGGCGTGGGCGCCGTACGGTCTCAAGTAAGGGAGGTCTGAACCATGGCTCGAGTGAAGCGTGGCACGACCACCAAGGCCAAGCACAAGCGCATTCTGGATCAGGCGAAGGGCTATTACGGCCGTCGCAAGAACACGATCCGCATCGCCCGCCAGGCGGTGGAGAAGGCCGGCCAGTACGCCTATCGCGATCGCAAGGTGAAGAAGCGCTCGTTCCGCGCGCTGTGGATCCAGCGCATCAACGCGGGCGTGCGCGCCGAGGGGCTCAGCTATTCGCAGTTCATGCACGGGCTGAAGCTCGCCGGCATCGAGCTCGACCGCAAGGTGCTGGCCGACATCGCGATGCACGAGGGCGAGGCCTTTACCGCCATCGTCGCGCAGGCGAAGGCGGCGCTGCCCCAGGCCGCCTGAGCCGGGCACGCGCGCAAGGGACATGGGGCGTCGGTGGCAACACCGGCGCCCTTTGTTTTGCTCACCACCAACCGACGGACATACATGCTCACGCTGATCCCCGCCGATGAAGCCGTCTTCGCCTGGCTGCTGGGCGATGCACCCGCTCCAGCCGATGCGCCTCCCATCTGTGAAGGCGGGCTGGCCCCGCCCGAGGTCGTGGCGGTCGTGGCCAGGATGGCGGCCCGGGTCCGCCCGTCCTATGACACGCCCTCGGCGTGGATGATGGTCGCGGACGGCGAGGCGGTGGGCCTCATCAGCTACAAGGCGGCGCCGGACGCCGCCGGCTGTGTCGACATCGGCTACGGCACCGCGCCGGCGCGGGAGGGGCGCGGCCATGCCAGCGCGGCGGTGGCGGCGCTCGTCGACTTGTCGCGGGCAAATGGCATCGCCGGCTTGACCGCGGAGACGAGCATCGACAACCAGGCATCGCAGCGCGTGCTCGAGCGCAACGGATTCGTACGCACCGGCGAGCGCGACGATCCCGAGGACGGCGCGATGATCTGTTGGTCGCTGACGGTGGCGCAAGGGGAGACGAAATGAGTACCGACCTGGACCGGCTCCGCGCGGACCTGCTGGCGTCGATCGACGCCGCGAGCGGCCTCGACGCCCTCGATGCGGTGCGCGTGCATGCGCTCGGCAAGTCCGGCGCGGTGACCGGGCTGCTCAAGACGCTGGGCGGCATGACCCCCGAGCAGCGTCAGGTCGAAGGTCCGCGCATCCACGCCCTGCGCGAGGCGGTGACGGACGCGATTGCCGCGCGCAAGGACGTGCTGGAGCGCGCGGCGCTCGACGCGCGGCTGGCGAGCGAGACGCTCGACATGACGCTGCCGGTCGACCTGCCGGCGCCGGGCAGTGTCCATCCGGTGAGCCAGGTGATGGACGAGCTCGCCGAGATCTTCGCCGACTTGGGCTTCGCGGTCGCCACCGGCCCGGAGATCGAGGACGACTGGCATAATTTCACCGCGCTCAACATCCCGGAGACGCATCCGGCGCGGGCGATGCACGACACCTTCTACATCGCCGGCGAGCACGAGCGGCCGATGGTGCTGCGCACGCACACCTCGCCCGTGCAGATCCGCGCGATGACCAGCCAGAAGCCGCCGATCCGCATCATCGCGCCGGGGCGCACCTACCGCTCGGATTCGGACGCGACGCACACGCCGATGTTCCACCAGGTCGAGGGACTGGTGATCGACAAGGGCATCACGCTCGGCCACCTCAAATGGACGCTGGAGACCTTTCTCAAGGCCTATTTCGAGCGCGACGACATCGTGCTGCGCCTGAGGCCCAGCTACTTCCCCTTCACCGAGCCCTCGGCGGAGGTCGACGTCGGCTACACCGTCCAGAACGGCAAGCGCGTGATCGGCGGATCGGATGGCTGGATGGAGGTGCTGGGCAGCGGCATGGTCCATCCCAGGGTGATCGCCGCCTGCGGGCTCGATCCCGCCGAATGGCAGGGCTTCGCCTTCGGCTGCGGCATCGACCGGCTGGCGATGCTGAAATACGGCATGGATGACCTCCGCGCCTTCTTCGACGGCGATATCCGCTGGCTCAGGCATTACGGATTCTCGGCGCTGGACGTGCCCACGCTGTCGGCAGGAGTGGGGGCATGAAGTTCACGCTTGGCTGGCTCAAGGAGCATCTGGAGACGCCCGCCTCCGCCGATGAGGTGGCGGAGACGCTGACGCGCATCGGCCTGGAGGTCGAGGGCGTCGAGAACCCCGGCGCCAGGCTCGCGGCGTTCCGCGTAGCGCGCGTGCTGACGGCGGAGAAGCATCCGCAGGCGGACAAGCTGCAGGTGCTGACGGTCGATGCGGGAGAGGGCCCGCTGCAGGTCGTCTGCGGCGCCCCCAATGCACGCGCGGGGCTGGTCGGCGTGTTCGGGATGCCGGGCGCGGTGGTGCCGGCGAACGGCATGGTGCTGAAGGTCGCCGAGATCCGCGGCGTCACCTCCAACGGCATGATGTGCTCGACGCGCGAGCTGGAGCTCGGCGACGATCACGACGGCATTATCGAGCTGCCGGCGGACGCACCCGTCGGCACGCCCTTCCCCGACTATGCCGGCCTCACCGATCCGGTGTTCGACATCAGCGTCACCCCCAACCGCCAGGACTGCATGGGCGTGCGCGGCATCGCGCGCGATCTCGCGGCGGCGGGGCTGGGAGTGCTGAAGCCGCTCAAGGTGGAGCCGGTCGCGGGCGAAGGCCCGGGCCCGAACATCACCATCGAGGACCCCGCCGGCTGCCCCG
The DNA here is from genome assembly GCF_057586275.1 of Sphingomonas sp. SRI_018. Taxonomy (NCBI): domain Bacteria; kingdom Pseudomonadati; phylum Pseudomonadota; class Alphaproteobacteria; order Sphingomonadales; family Sphingomonadaceae; genus Sphingomonas; species Sphingomonas sp. SRI_018. The sequence goes on from NZ_JBYCZO010000004.1 coordinate 25,543, forward strand.
CCTTCTACGGCCAGGACGTCTCCGGCGTCACCAACGGCGAGGCGCCCGAGTGGATGCGCCGCCGCCTGACCGCGATCGGGCAGCGGCCGATCTCGGCGCTGGTCGACATCACCAACTATGTGACGATCGATCTCGGCCGCCCCCTGCACGTCTACGACAAGGCGAAGCTCAGCGGCGACCTCCGCGCCCGCAAGGCCAAGCCGGGCGAGGAGGTGCTGGCGCTCAACGGCAGGACCTATGCGCTCGACGAGACGATGACGGTGATCGCGGATGCGGAGACGGTCCACGATATCGGCGGCATCATGGGCGGCGAGCATTCGGGCGTGTCCGAGACCACCACCGACGTCACCATCGAATGCGCCTATTTCGATCCGGAGGGCATCGCCCGCACCGGGCAGAAGCTCGCCCTCACCAGCGATGCGCGGCAGCGTTTCGAACGCGGGGTCGATCCGGCGTTCCTCGACGATGGCCTCGCCATCGCGACGCGCCTCGTGCTCGACATCTGCGGCGGCAAGGCGAGCGGCGTCACCCGCGCCGGCCGGCCGCCGGTCGAGCCGCGCACCGTCGCCTACGACCCGGCGCTCGCCGAAAGCCTCGGCGGTCTCGCGGTGGCGCCGGAGCGGCAGCGGGCGATCCTCGAAAGCCTCGGCTTCATCGTCGGCGACGGCTGGCAGGTGACGGTGCCGACCTGGCGCCGCGACATCGACGGCGCCGCCGACCTGGTCGAGGAGGTGATCCGCATCGAAGGCATCGACAAGGTCCCCTCGATCCCGCTGCCGCGCGTCCCCGGCGTCGCCCGCCCGACCGCCACGCCGGCGCAGAAGCTGGAACGCAAGCTGCGCCGCAGCGCCGCCGCGCGCGGACTCGCCGAGGCGGTGACGTGGAGCTTCATCTCGGAAGCCGAGGCCGCGCCGTTCGGCGAGGCGCCATGGATCGTCGCCAATCCGATCAGCGAGGACATGAAGGTGATGCGTCCGTCGCTGCTGCCGGGCCTGCTCGCCGCCGCCGAGCGCAACCTCAAGCGCGGCGCGACGTCGGTACGCCTGTTCGAGATCGGGCGGCGCTATCTCGCCGATGCCGAGCGGCCGACGCTGGGCGTGGTGCTGGCCGGCGAGCGCCGCCCGCGCGGCTGGGCAAGCGGTAAAGCACAGGGCTTCGACGCGTTCGACGCCAAGGCCGAGGCGCTGGCGCTGCTCGACGCTGCCGGCGCGCCGGTCGCCAACCTCCAGGTGATGGGCGAAGCAGGCGCGACCTGGCACCCCGGCCAGTCGGGCACGCTGCGGCTCGGGCCGAAGACGGTGCTCGCCGCGTTCGGGATGCTGCATCCGTCGACGCCCAAGGCGTTCGACCTCGACGGCGACGTCGCCGCGGTCGAGCTCTATCTCGACGCATTGCCGGCGAAGCGCGGGTCGGGGTTCATGCGCCCGGCCTATACGCCGCCGGCGCTCCAGGCGGTGACGCGCGACTTCGCCTTCCTGGTGCCCGAGAGCCTCGCGGCGGGCGATCTCGTCCGTGCCATCCGCGGCGCCGACAAGGAGCGGATCGTCGAAGCGCGGCTGTTCGACCGCTTCGTCAAGGACGGGCAGGTGAGCCTCGCCGTCGAGGTGACGCTGCAGCCGGTCGAGAAGAGCTTCACCGACGCCGATCTCAAGGCGACCGCCGACAAGGTGATCGCCGCGGCGGCCAAGCTGGGAGCAAGCCTGCGTGGCTGAGACCGTCTCCATCGCGACCGAGCTGTTCGAGGCGGAGATCGCCCTCGCCGGGGCCGAGCTCATCGGGCTTCGCCAGCATGGCGGCCAGGAGCTGATGCATTCCGGCGATCCGGCCTGGTGGTCCGGACGCGCGCCGCTGCTGTTCCCGAATGTCGGGGCGTTGAACAATGACGTCTACCGGCTGGACGGCCGCGAGTTCGCGATGCCGAAGCACGGCTTCGCGCGCCGCAGCCGCTTCGAGTTGGTCGAGAGCAGCGCCGACGCTGCCTACTTCCGCCTGACCGACAGTCCCGAGACGCGGGCGATCTATCCCTTCGCCTTCGCGCTCGACATGGCGTTCGTCGGCGAGGGCGCGACGCTGACGATGACCGCGACCGTCCACAACCGCGGCGAGGTCGACATGCCGGCGAGCTTCGGCTTCCATCCCGCCTTCCGCTGGCCGCTGCCCGGTGCGAGCGGGCGGGCGGGCCATCGGCTGGTCTTCGAGCGGCCGGAGCCGGCGCCGCTGTGCAAGCTCACGCCCGGCGGCCTGATGACTGCCGATGCGCGCCCGAGCCCGGTCGTCGGCGACACGCTGGAACTCAACGACGAGCTGTTCACTGCCGACGCGCTGATCTGGGATCATCCGGCGAGCCGTCGCCTGCGCTATGAGGGCGACGGCCCGGTCGCGCTCGACATCGGCTTCCCCGATGCCGAGTGGCTGGGCGTCTGGACCAAGCCCGCTGCTCCGTTCGTCTGCGTGGAGCCGTGGTGGGGCCATGCCGATCCGGCGGGCTATGAAGGCGAGATCTGGGACAAGCCCGGCATCATCCGCTTCGCCCCAGGCGAGAGCAGGGCGTTCGCCATGCAGGTGACGCTGACGCGCTGACGCTTGCGCGACGCGCAATTGACGCTGCAGTGCAGCATCCCCAGGTGAAAAGGGATGTCCGCGACACCTGGTATCACTCGCAAGCCGGCCCCGGTCGGCCTGGTCCATCTCGCGCTGGCGGTCGGCGGGTTCGCGATCGGCACGACCGAGTTCGCGACGATGAGCCTGCTGCCGTTCTTCGCGCAGGATCTCCGCATCGATCCGACCACTGCCGGCCATGTGATCAGCGCCTATGCGCTCGGCGTGGTCGTCGGCGCACTGGCGATCGCGGTGCTCGGCGCGAAGCTGCCGCGGCGGACCCTGCTGGTCGTGCTGATGACGCTGTTCGCGCTCGGCAACGCGCTGTCGGGGATCGCGGGGAGCTACCAGGCGATGCTGGTATTCCGCTTCCTCGCCGGGCTGCCGCACGGCGCCTATTTCGGCATCGCGTCGCTGGTCGCGGCGGGGCTGGTGCCGCAGGCCATGCGGACCCGGGCGGTTGCGCGCGTGCTGCTTGGGCTCACCGTCGCGACGATCGTCGGCGTGCCGCTCGCCAATTGGCTCGGACAGGCGGTGGGCTGGAGATGGGTGTTCGCGCTCGTCGCCGCGCTGGCGCTGCTGACCGCGCTGCTTGTCCTGCTGTTCGCGCCCGCCGACCGTGCCGATCCCGACGCCAGTCCGCTGCGCGAGCTGAGCGCGCTGGCGCGGCCGCAGGTGTGGCTGACGCTCGGCACCGGCGCGATCGGGTTCGGCGGGCTGTTCGCGGTCTACACCTATCTCGCCGACACGATGCTGGCGGTGACACGCGTGCCGGAAAGCGCCATTCCGATCGCGCTCGCCGCTTTCGGCTTCGGCATGACCGCCGGCAACCTGATCGCGCCGCGTTTCGCCGATCGCGCATTGATGCCGACCGCGGCGGCGATCCTGCTGTGGTCGGCGCTGGCGCTGGCAGTATGGCCGTTCGCTGCCGGCCAATTCTGGTCGGTTTGCCTCGGCACCTTCGCGATCGGCCTGGGCGGGGCGCTGGGCACCGTGCTGCAGACGCGGCTGATGGACGTCGCGGGCGATGCGCAGGGACTGGCGGCAGCGCTCAATCATTCGGCGTTCAACGTCGCCAACGCGCTCGGGCCGTGGCTCGGCGGGCTTGCGATCGCGGCGGGACTGGGCTGGACCTCGACCGGCTGGGTCGGCGCAGCACTGGCGCTGGGCGGCCTCGCCATGCTGGGCGTATCGGTGCTGGCGGAGCGCGGCGCCGCCAGACCAGTCGTCGCCTGCTGACGCGAATCTCGCATCGCGGCGCCAAAGCCGCTAGGGGGCCGCGATGACTTCTCCCCGCCGTACCTTCGCGATCATCTCCCACCCCGACGCCGGCAAGACCACCTTGACCGAGAAGCTGCTGCTGAAGGGCGGCGCGATCCACCTCGCCGGCGAGGTCAAGGCGCGCGGCCAGGCGCGGCGTGCGCGGTCGGACTGGATGAAGATCGAGCAGCAGCGCGGCATCTCGGTCACCTCGTCGGTGATGACGTTCGAGAAGGACGGCATCACCTTCAACCTGCTCGACACGCCGGGCCACGAGGATTTCAGCGAGGACACCTACCGCACGCTGACCGCGGTCGATTCGGCGGTGATGGTGATCGACGCCGCGCGCGGCATCGAGAGCCAGACGCGCAAGCTGTTCGAGGTGTGCCGGCTGCGCTCGGTGCCGATCATCACCTTCGTCAACAAGGTCGACCGCGAGGGCCGCGCGCCGTTCGAGCTGCTCGACGAGATCGCCGACGTGCTGGCATTGGACGTCGCGCCGATGACTTGGCCAGTGGGCATGGGCGGCACCTTCGAGGGCGTCTACGATCCCGTCGCCGACCGCATCGCCCGCCCCGAGGGCGACAGCCGCGAGTTCCTCGGCAAGGTCGAAGTGGCGCCGACCCTGCCCGAGGCGGTGCGCGAGGAGATCGAGCTGGCCCAGGCCGGCTATGCCACATTCGACGGCGACGCCTATCGCCACGGCGACCTGACTCCGGTCTATTTCGGCTCGGCGCTCAAGGAATTCGGCGTCGAGGAGCTGATCGCCGCGCTGGCCGAGCACGCCCCGCCGCCGCGCCCGCAGCCGGCCGAGCCGGCACCGGTCGCGCCCGATCGCGGCGACGTCACCGGCTTCGTGTTCAAGGTCCAGGCCAACATGGACCCGCAGCACCGCGACCGCATCGCCTTCATGCGGCTGTGCTCGGGCACCTTCAAGCGCGGCATGAAGCTAGTGCCGACCGGCCACGGCAAGCCGATCGCGATCCACTCGCCGATCCTGTTCTTCGCCCAGCAGCGGGAACTGGCCGACGAGGCCTTTCCGGGCGACATCATCGGCATCCCCAACCACGGCACGCTGCGCGTCGGCGACACGCTGAGCGAGAAGGCCGACGTGCGCTTCACCGGCCTTCCCAACTTCGCGCCGGAGATCCTGCGCCGCGTCGCGCTCAAGGACCCGACCAAGACCAAGCAGCTGCGCAAGGCGCTCGACGACCTGTCGGAGGAGGGAGTGATCCAGGTCTTCTATCCCGAGATCGGCTCCAACTGGATCATCGGCGTGGTGGGACAGCTCCAGCTCGACGTGCTGCTGTCGCGGCTGGAGGCCGAGTATAAAGTCGCGGCGGCGCTCGAGCCCTCGCCCTACGACACCGCGCGCTGGATTTCGGCGGAGAATCCGGCCGACCTCAAGGAGTTCGCGGACCTCAACAAGGGCGCGATGGCGAAGGACCGCGACGGCAATCCGGTCTTCCTCGCCAAATCGGCGTGGGAGGTAGGATATATCTCCGACCGTTATCCGAAGGTGCGGTTCGCGGGGACGCGGGAACGTTAGGCCGCTGCCGCCTCCTCCACCCAGTCCTTCTTGAGGAACCGTGCGGCGACGAACGCCAGCACCGCCGCGATCAGATAGAAGCCACTCACCGCCACCGCCGAGTAGCGTAGCGCCTCGTCGCCGAAGATCGGCTTCATCGCGTCGCTCATCGCGCCGATCACGAAGGCGCCGGCGCCGAGCCCGATCAGGTTGTTGATGAGCAGGAAGCTCGCCGAGGCGGTCGCGCGCATGTGCGGCGGCACCAGGTGCTGGACCGCGGTGACAATCGGCCCCAGCCACAGGATGTTGAGCGCGTTGGGGATCAGGAACAACAGCCACGCCAGCACCGGCGACGACGACCAGAAGCCGATCGCGAACATCGGCGCGGTGATCGCCCAGGCGACCGCCGGCAGCCGGGCATAGGCGCCGCGGTCGGCCTGCCCGAGCTTGTCGGCGAGCACGCCGCCGAGGAACACGCCGGTCGCGCCGCCGAGCAGCAGCAACGACCCGAAATAATAGGAGCGGGTGGCGAGATCGAAGTGGAAGCTACGCTCGAGGAACGACGGCACCCAGAAGGCGAGGCCATAGCCTGCCAGGCTCGACATCGCCGCGCCGAAGGCCATCAGCCAGAAGCTCGGCTTGGCGGCGATGATCGGGAACACCTGCCACACCGACGGCTGCGGCCCGGTCGCGGCGACACGCGGCGGCTCCTTCACCACCAGCCGGAAGATCGGTGCGATCAGCAGGCCGGCGACGCCGACCGTGTAGAAGGCAACCCGCCAGTTGACGTGCGCGGCGATATAGGCGCCGAGCAGCACGCCCGCGGCGAGCCCCACCGGAATGCCGAGCGAATAGATCGCCATCGCGCGCGCGCGCCGCTCCGGCGGAAAATAGGCGGAGATCATCGCATAGCTGGGCGCGACGCCGCCCGCCTCGCCGACGCCGACGCCCAGGCGATAGAGGAACATCTGGGTGAAACCGGTCGCCGTGCCGCACAGCGCGGTGAAGCCGCTCCATACCGCAAGGCTGATCGTGATCACCCAGCTCCGGCTGGTGCGGTCGGCGACCAGCGCCAGAGGGATCGCCAGCGTCGAATAGAGCAATGCAAAGGCAGTGCCGCCGAGCAGGCCGAGCTGGGTGTCGGTGAGGCCGAGGTCTTTCTTGATCAGCCCGACCAGGATGCCGAGGATCTGCCGGTCGAGGAAGTTGAAGATATAGACCAGCAGCAGCATGGCCAGCACCAGCCGTGCGTAGCCGGGGCTCGTCGTCCGGTCGGCCATTCCATACCCTCCCCTCAAATCTTTGATCGGCATAGGACGAGGGCCGGGCGTCCGTGTCAACGGAAACCCGGCCCTGCCCCCTGTTGACCCGCTCAGAACTTGATCGTGAAGCTGCCGAAGACCTGGCGCGGATTGCCGTAGAAGGCGGTGGCGATGCCATCCAGGCCCAGCGACGACTGGTAGTTGCCGGTCGGGCTGAGGATCGGCACGCCGGTCTCGGGATTGACGCGGATATATTGGTAGCCGCCGGTCTTGTATCGCTCATCGGTTAGGTTGCGGCCGTAGATGCCGATCGAATAGTTGCCCCAGGCATAGGTGATGCCGGCATCCCACAGCGTATAGCCCGGCTGGTCGAGGAACGGGCTCGCCGTCTCGAACTGATGGGTGAGGCTGCGGTAGGAGACGGTGGTGTTCGCGGTCACCAGCCCCGGCCCCACCGGCAGGTTGAGCGTCGCGGTGCCGGATGCGGTCCATTTGGGGGTGTTCTGGAAATAGCGGTAATCCGCGACGTCGGTACCGGTCGGGCCGATGAACTCCTTATACTTGGCGTCGATGTAGCCGAGCGTGCCGGCCAGGCTGAACGACGATCCCCCGCCCGCGAAGCCGCGCGCCAGCACGGCGTTGCCCTCGAACTCGATGCCCTTGATCGTCGCGCGCGCCGCATTGGTGGTGATGCCGCAGAAGCTGGGCGTGGTGCCGATGAAGCAGCCGACCGAGCCCGGCACCTGCACGTCGCTGTACTTGGAGTAGAAGCCGTCGAGCGCCCAGGTCAGCCGCCGGTCGAACGCTGCGCCTTTCCAGCCGATCTCGTAGCTCTTCACCGTCTCCGGATCGAAGGAGAGATAATCGTAGATTTCCTGATAGGTGGGGGCGGGCTGCGTCGGAGGCTTGGGGGCCGAAGTTCCCGATCCGCGCGGGTCGAAGCCGCCGCCCTTGAAGCCTTCCGAATAGGAGGCGTAGAGCATGTGATCCTCGGTCGGCTTGAAGCTGAGCGAAGCGCGTGGGGTGAAGCGCTTGAACCGGGCGCGCCCACGGAAATCGGTCGCGACGGCGAGAACCGTGGGCGAGCCGCCGAAGAACCTGCTCGGACCGTTCAGCAGGTTCGCCTTGTAGATGTGGCTCTGGCGCTCGTCCCAGGTGTAGCGGCCGCCGAGCGACAGGCTGATCTGCGGCGTGAAGTCATAGGTGAAATCGGCATAGACCGAGGAGGTCTCGGTCGCGACCTCGCCCGCGGTGAAGCCGTCGAGGCCCGGCAGGTTCGACACCGCGCCCGTGGTGAATAGCAGCACGTCGAACCGCGTCTCGGCCTTGGCGCCGAGATAGTAGAAGCCGACGATGCCGTTCAGCTTGTCGCTGGCGTAAAGCAACTGGAATTCCTGGCTGGTCTGCTCGTTGCGGTAGACCGCCGGCACGTCGACATCGGCCGCCGGGTTCGAGTCGAAGTCGATCGGCGTGTAGGACCTGTCCTTGCGCCACGCGCTGATGCTGCGCAGCGTCAGCGTGTCGGTGAGCTTGGCGGTGGCGGACAGCGAGAGGCCGCCCGCCTCGATATCCTGCTTCGGATTGGCGAGCCCGGCCATGGTGTCATAGACGTCGTCGAGCACCGGCAGGCCGGAGACGAGGCCGGGGATCAGCCGGTGGCCGTTGCGGGGCGACGACTTGTCCTTGGTATAGTCGCCGGTCAGGCGGATGAAGAGCCGCTCGTCGGGCGTCTCGAACTCGACCGTGCCGCGGCCGGCCCAGATATCCTTGTCGTAATTGTCGATGCCGAGGTTGCGGTTCCGGCCGAAACCGTCGCGGGTCAGCCGCGCGAACGATCCGCCGACTTTGAACATCGACCCGATCGGCGCCGACACGCTGACGATGCCGTCGAGCTGGTCGTAGCTGCCGTAGGTGCCCTTGATCTTCACCTCGAGATCGTCGGGCAGGCGCCGCGTCACGTACTTGACCGCGCCGCCGATGGTGTTGCGGCCATAGAGCGTGCCCTGCGGTCCGCGCAGCACCTCGATCCGCTCGACGTCGTAGATGTCGAGCACCGCCGCCTGCGGGCGGTTCAGATAGACGTCGTCGAGGTAGATGCCGACGCCCGATTCGAACCCCGGCACAGGATCCTGCTGGCCGACGCCGCGGATGAAGGCCGATAGCGTCGAATTGGTGCCGCGCGCCACCTTGAGCGTGGTGTTGGGGACGGTGTTCTGGAGGTCGGTGATGTCGATCGCGCCCGATTTGGCGAGCTTGTCGGCGGTGAAGGCGGTGACCGCGACCGGCACGTCGAGCAGCGATTCCTCGCGGCGGCGGGCGGTGACGACGATGTCCGCGTCGCTGGCGGGTTCGGCGGCCTGCTCGTCCGCGACCGAAGGCGCTTCCTGCGCCCATGCCGGTGCTGCGGCGAGCGCGGCGAGGCTCGTGCCGAACAGGACAAGCGTGCGGACGGACGGCGTGCGGATCATGCGAAACCTCTCCCTGGAGGCACCCCGTTCGTCGACGGGTTGTGCCGGTGCGCTTTCCGCTTTACTGAAAGTTGAACCAAGTTTCAACTTTGGAAATTCGGGCGAGGATGGGATGATGGGCCGGTGACAAGGGACAGCGTACCCGCGGCGGCACGGCCGATCGACGCGACCAGCGCGGACAAGGCGCCGCGCACCGAGCGCGGGCGGCGGACGCTGAACGCGATCCTCGACGCCGCCGCCGCCGAGTTCGGTGAGAAGGGCTTCCACGAGGCGTCGATCAGCGGGATCACGCGCCGCGCCGGCGTCGCGCTCGGCAGCTTCTACACCTATTTCGATTCGAAGGACGAAGTGTTCCGCGCACTGGTACGGCACATGTCGAACCAGGTGCGCGACCATGTCGCCCCCGGCATCCGCGCCGCCAAGGACGGTATCGCCGCCGAGCGTGCAGGCCTCGCCCAGTTCATCGCCTTCGTGCGCGAGCACAAGGAGATCTACCGCATCATCGACGAGGCCGAGTTCGTCGATCCGGAAAGCTTCCGGGCGCATTACGCGACTACCGCCGAGCGCATCCGCCAGCGGCTCGAGGCGGCGGTGGCGCGGGGCGAGCTCCGCCCCGGCGTGGGAGAGGTTCATGCCTGGGCGGTGATGGGGATGAACGTGTTCCTCGGCCTGCGCTACGGCGTGTGGGCGGAGGATGTGGCGCCCGACGAGCTTGCCGACACGGTGGCGGAGATGCTGGCGCGGGGGATCGGAGCCTAGCGGCCCCAGTTCCTCCATCGTCACCCCGGCGAAGGCCGGGGTCCACCAGGCAGCAGCGACCGCCGCTTGAGACTCTTGCTAATGCTTGCCGCACGGTGGACCCCGGCCTTTGCCGGGGTGACGGGGGAAATTATGCTATCGTCGGCAGGATCCCGCCTTCCACCCGGATCGCCGCGCCGTTGGTGGCGGCGGCAAGCGGGCTGGCGAGGAAGGCGACCGTCGCCGCGACCTCCTGCGGCTCGATCATGCGCCGGATCAGCGAGGTCGGCCGCTTCTTCTCCAGGAACTCGCGCTCGATCTCTTCGGCCGGCGCGTCGGGATTGCTCGCGCCGCTGCGCAGGAAATCGACGATCCCGGCCGAGCGCGTCGGGCCTGGCATCACGGTATTGACGGTCACGCCGGTGCCGCGCGTGGTCTCGGCAAGGCCGCGCGAGATGGTGAGCTGCGCCGTCTTGGTCATGCAATAGTGGATCATGTCCGGTGGCACCATCAGCGCGCCTTCGCTGGAAATGAAAATGATGCGGCCCCATTTCCCGGCCTTCATTGCCGGCAGGTAATGGCGCGAAAGGCGCACGCCGCTCATCACGTTCACCTCGAAGAGGCGGAACCAGTCGGCGTCGTCGATCTCGCCGAAGTCCCTGGGCTCGTAGATGCCGAGATTGTTGACCAGGATGTCGGCTGCCGGGACCGCGGCAATCAGCGCCGCCGCACCCTCGGCCGTGGCGGGATCGGCGAGCACGGCGCGGACGTTCCCGCCGATGTCGGCTGCGGCATCATCCAGCTTCTCCTGCGATCGGCCGCAGATGACGACGTTCGCGCCCTCGGCGGCGAGGCGCCGGGCGATCTCCAGCCCGATCCCTGCGGTCGAGCCGGTGACGAGCGCGGTCTTGCCGTGAAGTTCAAGGTCCATGGGTCGGTTCCTTCGGTTCAGAGGGAGGGTCGCGAGGCGCGGCTGGCGAGAACGAGCAGCAAACCGGCGCCGGCGATCAGCGCGCCGGCGATCGGCACTGCGGCATAGCCGAGCCCAAGCGCGATCGCTGCAGCGCCTGCGCCAGCCCCGAGCGCGTTGCCGAGATTGAACGCGCCGATGTTGACCGAGGACGCGAGCCCCGGCGCTTCCGCGGCGGCCTGCATCACCCGCATCTGAAGTGGCGGCACGACCGCAAAGGTAGCGGCGCCAAAGATGACGAGCGCTACGCCCGCGCCAGCCTCGCTCTTCGCGAGCAGCGGGAAGGCGAGCATGATCAGCACGATCACCGACAGGAACGCGATCAGGCTGCCGTCGAGCGACTTGTCGGCAAGCTTGCCGCCGGCGACGTTGCCGATGGTGAAGCCGACGCCGATCAGCACCAGCATCGCCGTGACGAATCCCGTGCTTGCGCCGGTGACATGCGCCAGCACCGGCGCGACATAGGTGTAGAGCGTGAACATCGCGCCGGCGCCGAGCACCGTGGTGAGGAGCGCCAGCAGCACCGCGGGCCGACCGAGCACCGTCAGCTCTCGCCGGATATCCGGCATGGCGCCGCGGTCGCCCCGCGGCAGCGCGAGCGCGACGGCGATCATCGTCAGCACGCCCAGCCCGGCGGTGCCGGCGAAGGCCGCGCGCCAGCCGATCTGCTGCCCGACCCAGGTCGCCGCGGGCACGCCGCCGACATTGGCGATGGTGAGCCCGAGGAACATGGTCGCGACCGCGCTCGCGCGCTTCTCCGCCGGCACCACGCTCGCGGCGACCAGCGAGCCGAGGCCGAAGAAGGCACCATGCGCCATGCTGGTCACCACCCGGGCGACCATCAGCGAGGCATAGCCGGGCGCGACCGCCGACAGCAGGTTGCCGACGGTGAACACCGCCATCAGCACGATCAGCGCGGTCTTGCGGGGGAGCCGGCCGAGGCCGAGCGTCATCAACGGCGCGCCGACCATCACGCCCAGCGCATAGGCACTGACCAGCATTCCTGTGGCGGGGATCGAGGCATGGACGCCCTCGGCGATCACCGGCAGCAGCCCCATCGGCGAGAATTCGGTGGTGCCGATACCGAAGGCGCCGATCGCGAGCGCGAGCAGCGGCCAGGCGGAATTCGTCTCGCGCTTTCGGGCGAAGGTGGCGGGATTGGCGCAGGCTTCCATCGTCAGCGATCCTGCCGGGCGGTGAAGCGGGGATGGTTGGCGGATGTCCGCATGATTGAACCCTTTTCCGTGATGGCGTGTTGCGGCGCGGAAGATGGGTTGCCCGGCGCGGCTTGATTATCCCCTCCCGAACCACTTCATTGATGAAGTAATTTCACAGATAGGACCGTCCGGACATGGATAACCGCGCCGGAGAGATGCAGGTGTTCGTACGCGTGGTCGAAGCGGGCAGCTTCTCCGAAGCGGCGAGGCTGCTCCGTATGACACCCTCGACGGTGAGCAAGTTGGTCGCGCGCATAGAGCGGCGATTGTGCGTGCGGCTGCTCGAACGCTCGACGCGGCACTTGTCGCTTACCGCCGAAGGGCATGTCTATTACGAGCGCAGCCTGGCGCTGCTCGCCGAGCTCGACGACATCGACCGCGGCGTGATGCAGGGCGCGGCTGCCACCGGCGGCACGGTGCGCGTCACCACCACCGTCACCTTCGGCGTGCACGCGCTGGAGCCGATCTTGCCGGAATTCTGGCGCGCCTATCCCAACATCGTCGTCGACCTGTCGCTCTCGGACGAGATCGTCGACCTTTATTTCGATCGCACCGACGTCGCCTTCCGCACCGGCAATCTCCAGGATTCGCGGATGACGGCGCGGCGCATCGGCGTCTCGCATCGCAAGATCGTCGGCGCACCGGCCTATTTCGAGCGCCACGGCGTCCCGGCCACGGTCGACGATCTCGCGCGGCACAACTGCCTCGGTTTCAATTTCCGCCGGCTGGCGCCGGTCTGGCCGATCAAAGAGAGCGGACGCATCGTCGACCGCAGCGTGCGAGGCTCGCTGCTCGCCAACAACGGCGAGACGCTGCACCGCATGGCGCTTGCCGGGGTCGGGCTAGCCCGGCTGGCAGATTATCACGTCCGCGACGACATCGCTGCCGGCCGGCTGGCCGAGGTGCTGTCCGGCGAGAGCGACGAGGAGCCGCTGCACGCGCTGTTCCTCGGCGGAATGCGGATGCCGCAGCGGGTGCGTGCCTTCCTCGACTTCACCGTGCCGCGGCTGCAGGCATTCGTGGCGGGATAGCTGGAACGGCTACCCTATTCCGTTCGTGCTGAGCTTGTCGAAGCACCGTTCTTCTCTCGCTTCGGAAAAAGGGCGGCCCTTCGGCAGGCTCAGGGCGAACGGAGCTGGTTATTTCTTGAGCTTGTCCTTGAGCGCCGCCAACCCGCCGAAAGGACCAGCCTCGCCCTCGCTCAATACTCCCGCTTCCTTCAGCGCCGCGGCGGCATTGGGGCCGCGCGGGAAGGGATCGAGCGACAGCAGCAGCGTCTCCGCCGCCGCTTCGCCGAGGTCGATCGCGCCGCCGGTGTAGAAGACGGTATCGCATTCGTCGGCGTCGAGCTCGACCTCGTCGGTGGGCGCGTCGGGCTCGGGCAGGAAGCGCAGCGCGAAATCCTCCTCCAGCGTCGTCGGTAGCGGCTCGTCGGTGACGACGCAGGCCTGCGTCACCGCCGCCGACAGATGTCCGCGCGCGACGATGCCGGTGGCATCGCGCCGCAGGGTGAAACGGGCTTCCAGCCGATCGATCGCAATGCAACCGAAGCGCTTCGCCAGCGCCGCGCGCTCGCCCTCGTCGGCGGTGACGGTGACGTTCGATTCGCCCGCGCCGATCGCATCCAGCCGGTGCGGCCGCGAGAGTTCGGGTGCGGCGGTCATGGCAGCCTCCCTTCGATCAGCGTCTCGGCCGGCGTCGCCGCCAGCGCGCGGTGAAGGGCGAGCAGGCCTTCGCGCACATGCGCCAGCGGTTCCGGCGCGGGCGGGTGGTCTCGGTAGAGATTGCGGATGAGCGCACGGTCGATCGAGCCCGCCGCCAGCCCCTCGCGATAGGCGCCGAGCCGGCCGCCCAACATGCTCATCATCCTGCCGACGTGCTTGCCGACCAGGACGTCTCCGATCCCGATCTCGCGCAGCTGCGGGTCCATGTCGTCGACGAACCGCTCGGCGAGTGCGACGCCGACGGCTTCGGTGCCCGGTTCCGCCTCCAGCCGCAGCAGCACCAGCGAGAGCAGCGCGGCGATCATGTCGAATCGGCCGTCGATCGTGTCGGCGACCTTGCCTTCAGCATACCAGTGCGGCTCACGCGCGCGGGCCACCACCGCCCGGTAGAGCGCGACCGCTTCCTCCTCCCTGCGGCCGAACAGCCGATCGATCCAACCCACCTTGTCAACGTCCTTGAAAAGCCGCGGCTTGTTCGCCGCATCGTCACCGCATATTGAGGCGGACGGCGTGGGATGCAAATCCGCGCCCGTATCGTCCGGAGAGTTTCCATGTTTCGTCCCGCCGCCGTCCTGCTCATCGCCGCTGCCGCGGGGCTTTCCGGCGGCTGCACGCCGCTGCGCGGCCATCAGGGCTATGTCGTCGATGCCGATCTGGTGAACTCGGTGCAGCCGGGGGTCGACAATCGCGAATCGGTGACGCGCGTGCTCGGCCGGCCGACCGTCGGCGGCCAGTTCAACGACCGCGACTGGTATTATGTGTCGCGCGACACCCGCAACCTCGCCTTCAACAATCCCAAGGCGATCCGCCAGGTGGCGATCCGCGTCAGCTTCGACCAGAACGGCACGGTGACCGCGATCAACCGCACCGGCATCGAGCAGGTCGCGGAGGTCACGCCCTACGGCAAGACGACGCCGACGTTGGGCCGCCATCGCGGCTTCTTCCAGGATCTGTTCGGCAACATCGGCACGGTCGGCGCGGGCGCCGGCGCGCCGGGCGGCGGGGACACCGGGCCCTGACCCTTTCAATTGGCTGACCGGCGCGTTCGCGCCCGGTTCAAGCGACATCTCCTATGCATCGGGACGAGATGCGGCGCGTGCCGCGTCCGTAAGGGAATAGGAGGATTTATGCGCAAGTTGATGATGACCGCGCTGATCGCCGCGGTGGCGATGCCGGTGATCGCCCCCGCCGCCGCCAGCGCGCAGTCGCAGGGCGAGATCCGCCGCGACCGTCGCGACCTCCGCGAGGAGCGGCGCGAGTTGCGCGACGCCTATCGCCGCGGCGATCACCGTGACATTCGCGAGGAGCGCCGCGACGTGCGCGAGGCGCGCCGTGAGCTTCGCGAGGATATCAACGACCGGAACCGCCGCTGGGGCCGCGACGATTGGCGCGGCTGGCGCGATCGCAACCGGGGCCTCTACGCGCGGGGCAATTGGCGGGCGCCGTTCCGCTACTACAGCTTCCGTCCGGGCGTGCGTATCGCGCCGACCTATTGGGGTTCGCGCTATTGGATCAACGATCCCTGGCGTTACCGCCTGCCGCCGGCCGGCCGCTATCAGCGCTGGGTGCGTCACTACAATGACGTGATCCTGGTCGACACGCGCCGCGGCTATGTCGTCGACGTGATCCGCGGCTTCTACTGGTAAGAGCCTATTCGGAAATGTGCCCAGCGGCACATTTCGGCGGCACCGGCCCGCTCCCCCACCCGGCCACCCATCAGGGTACGCTCGTGGGTGGCCGGGTGGGGGAGCGGGCCGGTGCCGCATTCCCGAATAGGCTCTAAGCCGCTCCGGGTTCGGCCGCGTCGCAGATAAGCGCCGACGCGGCCGGGCGCCGGGAGGGACGCCTGGTCCCCGAAAGGGAAGGGACCTGCGCCACGCAACGCGCGAACCGCCGATTGGTTCGCTGGCGATATGATTTGTATTTCAGCGGATGGTGAAGCGGACCTGATCGACCGTCCGCCCGCCGAGATCCACCAGCCGCAGCAGATGCGATCCCGGCGGCGCCAGCAGCAGCGGCTGCGCGTCGGCGGCGCCGATGTCGTGCCGGTCGAGCAGCAGCCGGTGCCCGATCACTTCCCCCGACACCGACACCGCGAGCCGCTGGCGTGACGGCGGGATATCGGGGTCGAGCGCATAGACGCTGCCCGACACCGGCGTGGTGATGCGCGGCCGCCGCGCGGCGGCGGGGGCCTCCGCCAGCTCGGCCTGGCCGGTGCCGGCGAGGAAATATTCGCGGCGCGGCTGCTCGATGGCGCCGGCGAAGCGCACCGCTCGCTCCTCCACTCCCTTCGGCATCGGCGGTGGCCCACCGCCATCGCCGAGCGCCAGCATCACGTCGCGCCACACCGGCGCCGCCCCGCTGGTGCCGGAGACGGCGCGCATCGGATCGCCCTCGAGATTCCCCACCCAGACGCCGACGGCGTAGCGGCGCGAGAAGCCGATGCACCAATTGTCGCGCATCGCCTTGGAGGTGCCGGTCTTGGCCGCCGCCCAGAACGGCAGCCGCAGCGCCGAATCGAGCCCGAAGGTGGCGGCGCGCGCCGCCGGATCGGCCAGGATGTCGGCGACCAGCCAGGCGGCCGCGGGCGTGGTGATCGCGCGCGGCGCCTCGCGCGGGGCGTCCGTGGTCAGCCTCAGCGGCGACCAGCGCCCGCTGTTGGCGAGGCTGCGATAGGCGTCGACCTGCTGGCCGAGCGTCACCTCCGCCGATCCGAGCGCCAGGCTGAAGCCGTAATAATCGCCGTCCTCGGTGAGGCCGCGATAGCCGGTATCCCACAGCCGGTCGCGGAACGCCTCGACGCCCGTCAGCAGCAAGGTGCGCACCGCCGGCACGTTCAGCGACCCCGCGAGCGCGGTCCGCGCCGACACCGGTCCCTTGAACCCGCGATCGTAGTTCTGCGGCACGTAGAGGCCCGAGGCGGTGTCGAGCTGCACCGGCGAATCGTCGAGGATCGACGCGGGGGTGAGATAGCCCTTCTCGAAGCCCATCGCGTAGAGGAACGGCTTCAGCGTCGATCCCGCCTGGCGATAGGCGTTGGCGCCGTCGACCTGGGGCGCGGTCGAGGCGCCACCGATCCCGCCGACATAGGCGAGCACGTCGCCGCTGGCGTTGTCGATCACGATCACCGCCCCGTCCCGCGCACGGCTGCCGCCGAGTCCCTGAAGCTGGCGGCGGAGCGCGACGATCGCGATCTGCTGGATGCGCGCGTCGAGCGTGCTGGTGACCTTCATCCCCGGCCTGGTCAGCAACCGGGTCGCGAGATGAGGGGCGAGGCCCGGATCGAGCGCAAGGCTGCGCGCCGGCCCCAGCATCGATGCGGCCATGCCCTCGAAGCGGCTGCAATCCCGCTCCTGCCCGAGCCGGCACGCGCGCCCGGCGATCCGAGGCGCCGTCGCCGCCGGATTGGGCAGCAGCGCCGTCAGCAGTAGCGCGTCGTCGCGGGTGAGCGCGTCGGGCGTCTTGCCGAACAGCCCGAGCGCGGCGGCGCCGATCCCCTGCGCCTCGCCGCGGAAGCCGGCGAGATTGAGATAGGCTTCGAGGATCTGGTCCTTGCTCCAGCGCGATTCGAGCGCCCGGGCCGCGCGCATCTGCCGCAGCTTGTCGAGCAGCCCGCGCGCACCCGGTGCGGCAAGGTCGGGAGAGAGATAGGCGGCGAGTTGCATCGACAGGGTCGAGGCGCCGCGCACGCGCTTGCCCTGCATCCGGTCGCGCAGTGTCCCCGCCAGGCTCCACCAGTCGACGCCGTTATGGCCGTAGAAGCGATGGTCCTCGGCCGCGACCAAGGTCGCCTTCATCGGCTCGGCGATCTCGTCGATCGGCGTCCAGGCGAGCCGCCGCCGCTCGAAATCGACGCGGATGCTGTCGACCAGCCGGCCATTGCGGTCGTAGAGCCAGGCCTCGGACGGCTTCCAGGCCGCGCGGACCTGAGCGTAGCTCGGCAAAGGCGGCGGGCGCGTGATCCAGTCGACCCCTGCGACCGATGCCGCAAGGGCGAGAATAGCGGCAAGGGCGATCCACTTGTTCCGTTCGCGCTGAGCTTGTCGAAGCGCCGCCCTTCCTTTTTCGAGAAGAGAAGAACAGGGCTTCGACAAGCTCAGCGCGAACGGGAATTGGGGCACGTCCACCACGACATCACCGCTGCGCCACGACCATCGGCTGGTTCGGCCATTGCGCGCGGATCGCGGGCGAGTACATCGCCTCGACCCGCGTCGGCGGCACCTGCAGCCGACCGACGCCGTTCAGCCGCATGACGTAGGAGACCTTGAACGTCCCGCGCGGCACCCAGGCGAAATAGGCGCGCCACGCGTCCTTGCCGCGCTCGATGTAGCTCGGGCTCACCCCTTCGCCGGCGCCGGCGAGGTCGCCCAGCATCGACGACTGGTTGGCCGCGCCGCCGACCACCGTCGCGCCGGCGGGCACCGGATCGCTCACCACCACCCAGTTGCGCTCGGCGGAGGCGTCGACGGTGATCGTCACCTTGATCACGTCGCCGCGGGTGAGCTGGCCCTTTGTCCGTGCCTGCACCACCTCGACCGCCTTGGTCATCTTGTAGCCGGCATTGAGCGGCTGGCGGAGCGGCACCGCCGCTTTGACCGTCACGAACGC
This sequence comes from Sphingomonas sp. SRI_018, assembly GCF_057586275.1. NCBI lineage: Bacteria > Pseudomonadati > Pseudomonadota > Alphaproteobacteria > Sphingomonadales > Sphingomonadaceae > Sphingomonas > Sphingomonas sp. SRI_018. The sequence continues at coordinate 43,916 of NZ_JBYCZO010000004.1, forward strand.
CCACGGTCCGCTGCCGCCCGACTGGGCGAGGCGCAGCGGCGCCTGCGCCGCCGGCAAGGCCAGGCTGAAGCGGCGCTGGTCGGGTGCGAGCGGCCAGCTCCGGCTGATGCTCGAGCTGCCGAGCGAGGCGGTGGTAACCCCCGCGATCGCCTCGGCCGGGTACATCGCCATGAAGCGCTGCGCGAGCACCGTGCCCCAGGCGTTGGCGGTGGTGTTGTCCCAATGGCCGCGCTGCTGGCGCTGGGCGACGCCGACCATCATCTTCGCCGCGTCATCCTGCCAGCCCGGCCGGCCGAGCACCGCGAGCAGCGCCTTGATCGCGCTCTCGTCGCCCGAGGACATCAGCCACCACGGCGCATTGTCCTTGTCGGAAAGATCGAGCCGCGTGCCCTCGTAGACCAGGCGCGTGCGCAGCACGTCCTCCGCCTGGCTGCGCAGCGCAGCGCCGTTGGCGAGCCCCGGCACCTTGCCCAATGCGACGATATAGTCGGCAAGGCTGGCGGTCGGCATCTCGTTCGGGGCGAGCCCGATCTGGCCGAGCATGTCGGGCGTCGCCGCCCCGGCGCGGGCCAATGCAGCGAAGGCGTTGAGGCGCTGGAGCCGGACGTCGCCATAGTCCTCATGCCTCAGCCGCCCGTCGAGCACCGCCTTCAGCGCCTCGATCATCCGGCCGCGCGGGGCCTCGGGCACCGGCAGCCCGGCCTCGGAGGTCAGCGCCAGCACATAGGCGGTGAGCGCCTCCGATCCCGGCAGCGTCTCCGACGGCCAATAGCGCAGCAGGCCGTCGCCATCGAGGTAGGTCGGCATCTCGCCCGCGAGCGCCGTCCACATGCCGCCGTCGCCAAGCGCCACCGCGCGCGACAGCCGTTGCTCGAAGCAGCTGTAGGGATAAGCCGCCATATAGTCGCGCACCCCAGCGAGCGGCGGCGCGAGCGTGTCGGTCAGGCTGACCTCGACGCTGCCGAGCCCCGGCAGCGCCCCGGCAGGCGGTCCGACCACCAGCGAGGTCGCCTCGCCGACGCGAGTGAGTGAGGAGGCCCACACCTCCACGGGCACCGCGGGCGCCACCTCCTGCGCGACGGTGATCGCATCGCTGGCCTTGCCGTCGGCGGACCTGGCGATGACCTTCCAGCTGAGATTGCCCGGCATTCCTGGCGCAGTCAGGTTCCATGCGATCGGCACCGCGCCGCCGGCGGGAATCGTCACCTCGATCGGACGTCCGCGCGCGATCGTCGGCGTCACTTCGACGGTGGCCGAGACCTTCATTGGCTTGTCCGACGCATTCCTCAGCATGAAGCCTGCCGCATACCAGTCGCCGGTGCGCACCAGCGGCGGGAGCCCGGCGAAGATCTGGAGGTCCTGCGACGTGCGCACGCTCGTCTCGCCGGTGCCGAACAGCTGCGGCCCGGAGGTCGCGACCGCCACCAGCTTGAACGAGGACAGGGCGTCGCTGAGCGGCACCGCGACGCGCGCATGGCCGTTGCCGTCGAGCGCGAGCCGCCCGCGCCACAGCAGCACCGGCTGGAAATTCTCGCGGTTGAGGCCGGACAGGTCGCCGCCGCCGCCACCGCCGGGCTCGGCGGTCTTGCGGCCATAGTGGCGCTTGCCGACCACCTGCATCTGCGCGGTCGAGGTCAGCACGGAGATCGGCCGCTCGCCCATCATCGCGGTCAGCAGGTCCCAGCTGTCGTTGGGCGCGAGCTGCAGCAGCGCCTCGTCGACCGCGACGAAGGCGACGTCGGCGGAGGCGGCGGGCTTGCCGTCGGGACCTCGCACCGCGACGTCGACCTCAGCCGTGTCGCGCACCGCATAGCGGCCCTTGTCGGCCTTCACCTCGACGCCGAGACGATGCGCCTCCCATCCCACCTTCACCTTGGCGATGCCGAGGCGATAGGCCGGCTTGGCAAGGTCGACCGTCGCAGTCGGCCGCGCGCCCTCGCGGCTGAACCAGGGCAGGCCCCAGTCGCGCGCGAGGTTGGACAGCCACAGCCACCAGCCGCCGACGCGGCCGCGCACCGCCATCACCGAGACGAACACGTCCGGCGCATAGGTGCCGGGCATCGGCACCTCGACCACCGGATCGGTGCCGGACAGCTGGGTGACGAAGCTCGACAGCACGCCCTCGCGCTCGACCGTCACCAGCGCGGTCGCGTTGCGGAACGGCATCCGCACCTGGAACTTGGCGGTCTCGCCGGCCTTGTACTCGGCCTGCTCGGGGATCACGTCCATGCGGTCGCCGTTGTCGCCGCCGAACCACCAGTCGTCGTCACCGACCAGCCATACCGACCGCACCGCGCGCGCGACGTTGCCGTTGGCGTCGGTGGTGGTGGCCACCGCATAGACCTCGCCCGACACGCCCGGATCGAGCTGGCATTCGGCGAGGCCGAGCTTGTCGGTCGTGGTCGAGCATGATCCCGACAGCTTGGTGGTCTTCGCCTGGTTGTCATAGGCGTAGAAGCCGCCGATCAGCCGCCGCCGCGCGGTCAGGATCTCGCGGCTGTAGAGCGCCACCTGCACCCGCTGCCCCGCGATCGGATTGCCGTCGGTGTCGAGCGCGACCAGCTTGAGGCGCAGGTCGTCCTGCTTCATCAGCCAGCCGTCGGTCCTGACGCCGAGCTGCACCGCCGAGGCATAGATCGGGATGCGGCGCGAGGCGGTCAGCGTCTCGCCGTTGGCGTCCTGATAATCCATCTCGACCAGCATGTCGGTGCCCGCGTCGAGCGCGGGCACGTCGACCGTCGCCTTGCCGGTACCGTCGCCGCCGAGCGTCACCGGCAGCGATTGCGTCGGCGGCAGCTCGGCCGCCTCGTCGGCATCCTCGCCGTCGCCATTGAGCGGCTGCACACCTTCCTTCACCGCCGCGCCGCCGAAGGTGTAGGCGTCATAATTGGCGGGTGTGGCGGAGCGCCGGAAATAGCCGATGCGCAGGTCGACCGGCAGGTTGGAGGCGCCGCCGCCGGACAGATAGCCGGCGTAGAGATCGAGCGGCATCGTCTTTGGCCTGACCTGCGCCTCCTTGGGCCCGGTCACCGTCGCCTTCATCGTGGGCAGCTTGTATTCGTCGACCTTGAACGACTGGCCGCTCGAGATGGTGCGGTCGCCGACCACCATCTGCACGTCGTAGTCGCCCATCGGCGCGCCCTGCGGCGCGGTCCATTCATTCTCGCCGGTGCCGTTGGCGTCGATCGACAGCGGCAGCTCGAACTGGGTGTCGGAGCCGCGATGCGACAGCTTGAGCGTGCCGGTGAACGGCTCGCCCATGCGGAAGCCGGCACCGTTCGGCACGCGGACGATGTGCTTCATGTGCACCGTCTCGCCCTGGCGCACGAGCGCGCGGTCGAACACCGTGTGCACCACCTCGTTCCGCTCGCTCCAGCCATAGGGCAGGTCGAAGTCGTAGGGCCGGATGCCCTCGCCCCAGCTGGTGAGGTCGAAGGCGAAGTCCCCGGCCTTGCGTGCGGAGATCATCAGCGGATGGTTGGTGCTGTTGTTCTCGCAGCTGCCGTAGGTCTCGGGGTCGGGCAAGCCCTTGGTGACCAAAAAGCGACCCTCGGCGTCGGTGGTGCCGCGCGCCAGGATCGTGCCGGTGCAGCTGTCGGAGATGCGCACGTCGGCGCCCGCCACCGGCTTGCCGCTGCTGAGCTCGGTCACCCAGGCGAGCGAGCCCCCGCGGCCCCATTTGAAATGCACGCTCATGTTGGTGACGAGTGCGCCCGCGGTCACGTAGCGCGGCGCATCGCGGCCGAGCAGCGCACGGCCGAGCGCGGGGCTGGCGAGCTCGACCACGTAGAAGCCGGGCTGCTTGAGCGGGATGCCGACGACCTCGAACTCCTTGCCTTTGCCCGGCAGGCCGACGTTGAGCGCGGCGCCGCGTCCGGCCGGGATCAGCGGCTTGGAGGCGGTGTTGTTGATCGTGACGGTCTCATCGCCGCGCTTCACCTCCTCGAAGTCGGATTCCTCATGCTCGTCGAGCCGGCGCAGCCAGGCGGCGACGTCGGCGTCGGACGAATCGACCTTGAGCGTCTGCCCGGCGACGCTGGCGATCTGGCCGCCGAGCGACGGCTCGACCGCGCGCACCGTCACCGGCAGCACGCCGCCTTCCTCGGCCTCGAGCACGCCGAACACGGCGGCGAACTTGACCAGCGGCGGCGCCGCGTCGAATCGCACATCCAGCGGGAATCGCTCGGCGTTGGAGAGCGGACGGCCGCTCTCGTCCTTCACATCGGCGGGCAGCGTCAGCTTGGCGGTCGTCGCCGCCGGCAGCGGTGCGGAGAAGCTGACCTGGCTCACCACCGCCTTGGTCTGGTCGTCCTTGTCGATCTTCGGCGTCAGCGTCTTGCCGTCGGGCAGCGCGATGCGGATCGCCTCGGCCTGGGCCCTGGGGATCGGCGCCGAGAAGCGGACATAGGCGTCCTTGACCGGGTTGCAGCCCGCCTGCGGATTGACCCGGCTGCATTCGAAGCGCGCGGTGAACGGCTTGCGCACGGTGAAGTCGAAACGCTGGTCGGCTCCCGCAGTGCGGCCGGCGGCGCTGACGCCCGCGCCCCACACCAGCGCCATGTCGCGCCCGGGCGGCAGCGGGCGGCGGCACTTGACCGCGATCACGCTCGCCAGCGCCTCGTCCCGCGCCTTGGCCTCGGCCGGCAGCGCGCTCGGCAGGTTAGCGCTGGAGAGGAAGCTCGAAACCTGCCAGCGATCGGTGCCGAGCTCGGACAGCAGCTTGCCCGGCAGCGCCGCGTCGAGCACGTCGACCGGGATCTTCTCGCCGAGCCCGTCGACCGCGCAATAGGCATTGGCGCCCACCGAGGCGCGGTCGGGCGCCATCGCGGCGGCGACCAGGAACACCTGGTCCTCCTCGATCTCGCCGTCGTAGTTGCCCGGCAGCACCGCCCGCGCGATCGGTCCGCCCGAATCGACCTTGAACGTCGAATTGCCGGTGACCTCATAGCCGGAGACGCTCTTGAGCCCCGCGACCAGGTTGAACTCGCACGTGGTGCCGCCGGGCAGCGGGCTCGCGAACTCGTAAACCCAGGTCGACTGGTCCACCCAGCGCCCCTCGCCCGCGCAGGCGCTGGCCGCCGGCGCCTTCGCACGCGGGTCGCCGAGCGGCACCATCGCCGCCGAGAAGCGCAAGGTGAACCGCTCGATCGCGCCGTCGCCGATGCCCGGCGTGGCCAGGATCACGCGCGGATTGGCGTCGCCCTGGGCGGTGAGCGGTGCAAGCGCGGCGGCAAGAATCGCGAGGCGAACGGCGAGCTTCACGGCGGATTCCCCTTTTTGTTGCCAACCTGAAACGGCGGCCGCGCCAAGTCCAGCGTCTCGATAATCGTATCCGATTCCACCGCTTGTCGGCCCCGGTTGCGCGGCTATGTTCGCTTCAGGGGGAAAAGGGGCTGGACGGGGGCATCGTCACCGGACTGATCGATGTTGCTGCGCGCGAAACGATCATATTCGCGGCGGCCGGCTTCCTTGTGGGCGGCGTCGACGATCTGATCGTCGACGCCGTCTATTTCGCGCGGCTGGGGTGGCGGCGGGCGACCGGGCGGCGCGATCCGCTGCTTGCCGAGCTGCCGCCGCCCAGCCGCCCGATCGCGGTGTTCGTGCCGTCGTGGGATGAGGCCGCGGTGATCGGCCGGATGCTCCGCACGGCGGTCGAGCGCTGGCCGCACCCGGGGCTGCGCATCTACGCCGGCGCCTACCCCAACGATTGGGAGACGATCGAGGCGATCGCGGCGGTCGCGCTCGACGATCCGCGCGTCCGACTCGTCGTCGGCACGCGCGCGGGGCCGACGACCAAGGCCGACTGCCTCAACAGCCTATGGACCGCGATGCTGAACGACGAAGCAGCCGGGCTGGAGCCGGCGGTCGCGGTGGTGCTCCACGATTCGGAGGACGTCGTCCACGCCGGCGAGCTTGCGGTCTATGATCATCTGATCGGCGATTATGACGCGGTGCAGGTCCCGGTACTGCCGCTGGTCGATCGCGACTCCCGCCTCGTCGCCGGCACCTACATCGACGAGTTCGTCGAGTCCCATGCCAAGCAGCTCGTCGTGCGCCAGGCGGTCGGCGCCGGGCTTCCTTTCGCGGGAGTCGGCTGTGCGATGTCGCGCGAGATGCTCGGCCGCGTCGCCGAGGCGCGCGGCGGCAAGCCGTTCGATGCCGCCAGCCTGACCGAGGATTATGAGCTGGGGCTGACGATCTCGGCGCTCGGCGGGCGCGTCGCAGCGCCGCGCGTCCGACAACATGCCGGCGGCCTGCCGGTGGCGGTTCACGCCTATTTCCCCGGCACGGTCGAAGCCGCGGTGCGCCAGCGCGCGCGCTGGATGTTCGGTATCGCCTTCGCGGGATGGGATCGGCTGGGCTGGGCGGGATCCCGCGGGATCGGCGATTATTGGATGCGGATGCGCGATCGCCGCCAGCCGCTGGGCGTGCTGGTGCTCGCCGCCGCCTATGCCGCGCTGTTTCTCTGGGGTGTCAGCGTGGTTCGTGTCCTTGTCGGCGGGACGCCGCTGCCGGTGCCGCACCCCTGGGTCCAGGCGGTGCTGGCGCTCAACCTGGGCCTGCTCGTCTGGCGTATCGCGGTGCGTGCCGGATTCATCGCGGCGAGCTATGGCTGGGCGGAGGCGGCGCTGTCGATGCCGCGGCTCATCGTCGGTAATGTGATTGCGTTGATGGCGGCGCGACGGGCATTGTTCCGCTATGTCGGAACCTTGCGCGGTGCACGACCGCACTGGGACAAGACGGCGCACCGCTTTCCCACCGAAGCCGAGCTCATGGCACCTGAGGCATGAGCGGCCGCCCGCTTCGTTTCCTTGGTCTGGTGACGGGCGGCTGGGTGGTGGCAAGGGTGTTGATCCTTTGGCACGAAACCGGATCGCTGCCGGAGGCGATTCGCCGCGTGGCGCCTCTGCCGGTGCTCGCCGCACATCCGCCGACGGTCACGACCGCCCCGGCCTCGGCTCGAATGCCGTCGCGAGCGATCGTGCCCGGAATCCACCGTATCGCTCATGCCGGTCGGACACCGCTCGCTCCCAACGGCGGAATGCCCTCCAATCCGCGACGCGTGCAGCTCGCTCTGCTGGCGATGAGCCAGTTCGGACCTGTGCACGAGATCGACCAGGAATCGGAAACGCAGCCTCAGCTCCGGCGCGACTTGCCCGCCCTTGCCGCCCTTGCCGCGCGGGGCGAAGGCCGCTGGTCGGCGAGCAGCTGGCTGATCGTGCGCGGCGGGACCGGCCTCGGCGCCAGCGCCGACGCACCGCAGCTCGGCGGTTCGCAGGGAGGGCTGCGCGTCGACTATGCGCTCGGCCACGGCTTCGCCGCGACCGGCCGGCTCGCCGCGCCCGCGGCGGGGGCAGGGCGCGAGCTGGCGCTCGGGATCGCCTGGCGTCCGGGCCGCCTCCCGGTCCGCCTCGTTGCCGAACGGCGCATCGCGCTCGACGAAGGGCAGGGCGGTCCGGCACTGGGGATCAGCGGCGGCGTCTATACGGCGCTTCCCGCCGGCTTCCGGCTCGAGGGCTATGCACAGGGCGGCGCGATCTTCCGCGACGGCGCCGAACATTATGTCGACGGCATCGCCCGCGCCGCGCATCCGGTCGCGCGCCTGGGCAGGATCGATCTCGACCTCGGCGCCGGCGCCTGGGGCGGCGCGCAGCGCGGCGTCGCCCGGCTCGATCTGGGGCCCAGCCTCGGTCTCGGCATCCCACTCGCCGACCGCACCGTCCGCCTCTCGCTCGACTGGCGCCAGCGCGTCGCCGGCGAGGCGCGGCCCGGCTCCGGCCTGGCCTTGTCGGTCGGCGCCGACTTCTAGGGTGTGTACTCGATACCGGCAACGGTCTGGATCGATTTCGTGGGCTCGCTGGCAAGGAGTGCGGCGCAGACGCGTAGCTGAAGCTACGCGCAAGCAAGCGACGTAGCCAGCGAGCCCCCGAATGCGACCGCGCAGCGGCGGGCGGATTTTGACGCATGACGTCGTCGCTCGTCAGTCACGATGCTTCGGCATCGCTCCTTCCTCGCTCCTAGCCCTGCGCCAAATCCGCTCCGTCCAGACCATTGCCGGTATCGAGTACACACCCTAGCCCTTGGCACGGCCGGTAAAAGGGCTATCGGCTAGCATTCGTGGACATCTACCTGCCGATCGCCAACCTGTCGGTGAACGCGCTCGTGATCATCCTGCTGGGCGGCGGGGTGGGCTTGCTGTCGGGCATGTTCGGCGTCGGCGGCGGGTTCCTGACGACGCCGCTGCTCATCTTCTACGGCATTCCGCCCACCGTCGCCGCGGCGTCGGCGGCGAGCCAGGTCACCGGGGCGAGCGTGTCGGGCGTGTTCGCGCATTTCCGGCGCAATGGCGTCGACGTGCACATGGGGTTGGTGCTGACCTTCGGCGGCATCCTCGGCTCGATCGCCGGCGCGGGGCTGTTCCGGCTGCTCCAGGCGAGTGGGCAGATCGATACGGTGATCGCGGTCATCTATGTCGTCATGCTCGGATCGATCGGCGGGCTGATGCTGCGCGAATCGCTGGTCAGCATCGGCGCGATGCGCAGCGGCACCGCGCCCAAGGCCCGCAAGCGCCGCCACCATCCTCTGGTGGCCGCGCTGCCGCTCAGGTGGCGCTTCTACCGCTCCGGCCTCTACATCTCGCCGCTCGCGCCGCTGCTGCTCGGCCTCGGCACCGGCATGCTGACCGTGCTGCTCGGCGTCGGCGGCGGCTTCATCCTGGTACCCGCGATGCTCTATCTGCTCGGCATGACCACGCAGGTCGTGGTCGGCACCAGTCTGTTCCAGATCCTGTTCGTCACCGCCGCGGCGACGATGACGCACGCGCTCACCACCAAGGCGGTCGATATCGTGCTCGCCGCGCTGCTCCTCCTCGGCTCGGTGGTCGGCGCGCAGCTCGGCGCGCGGTTCGCGGCGAAGATGAAGCCCGAATATCTCCGCCTGGCGCTGGCGGTGATGGTGCTGCTGGTGGCGGTGCGGATGCTGCTCGGCATCACCTGGCGCCCGGACGAAATCTACACGGTGGAGCTGTCGTGAAGGCGCTCGCGGCCCTGCTGCTCGCGCCGCTCCTCCTCGGCGCCGCCAAGCCGGTGCTGGTGCCCGACGTCTCGCAGCGCGACATCGAGATCGCCTATTCCTTCACCGGCGCCGAGCTGCTGCTGTTCGGCGCGATCCTCTATCCCAAGGGCCAGGAGCCCGGGCCGGGCACGCCGCCGGCTGACGTGGTGGTGGTGGTCAAGGGCCCGTCCCAATCGATCCTGGTGCGCGAGAAGGAGAAGGTCGCCGGCATCTGGGTCAACGCCGACCGCATGCGCTACCGCTCGGCGCCGAGCTTCTACGCGATCGCGTCGTCCCGGCCGATCGACCGGATCGTCGACGGGCGCACCCGCGCGATCTACGAGCTCGGTCTCGACAGCCTCCAGCTGTCTCCCGCCTCGGGCGCCGTTCCGGCCGAGCAGGCGCGGTTCGACGGAGGACTTGTCGACCTGAGGCGCCGCGGCGGCCTCTATTACGAGGACCCGAAGGCGGTCGAGATCACCGACGGCGTGCTCTATCGCGCGCGCGTCACCATCCCGGCGCGCGTGCCGGTGGGGCGCTTCACCGCCGAGACCTTCCTGATCCAGGACGGCCGAGTGCTCGCCGCGGCGGTGCGCGACATCGACATCCGCAAATCCGGCTTCGAGCGCTTCGTCGCCCGCGCCGCCGAGAAATCCTCTTTCGCCTACGGGTTGGTGGCGGTGGTGCTCTCGGTAGCCTTCGGCTGGGGCGCCGGCGCGATCGCCCGCCGCGTCTGAGCGCATTTCCGGACAAACCCGAGCCAACGCAATCTTTACGCTTTCAAGGTGATACCCTGCGCGATCAGGGGGGCCGTGGATGGCGGAACGGTTGGAAAGGCACGGCTTCGAGGCCACCTCGCTCGCGGGGGCGGGTCATGGCGGTGCGTCGGCATCGGCGGGTGCGGGCACCGAGATCGGCGCCGTGTTCGAGATCGCCGGATCGAGCAGCCAGGTGCTGTTCGACCTGACGACGATCGATTCGCTCGCCGATCACGACGACGCTGCCATCGCCAGTGCCGGACAGGTCGGCAGCCAGATCAAGATGCAGGTCGGCGCCAGCTGGCTGGTCGCCAACATCCGCGCGCTGCGCCTGTCCGACAAGCATGAGAACCGCGTCGTCGCACAGGTCGATTTCCTCGGCGAGGGCGACCAGGAGAAATTGACCGGCAAGCTCTACCGCTTCCGCCGCGGCGTGACGCGCTATCCGACGCCGGGCACGGCGGTGTTCCCGGTCTCGACCGCCGACCTCAAGCAGATCTATGCCGCCGACGACCGCGCGCATGTCGAGATCGGCACCGTCTACCCGACCAAGGACATTCGCGCTGCGCTCTATGTCGACGCGATGCTCGGCAAGCATTTCGCGCTGCTGGGTTCGACCGGCACCGGCAAGTCGACCGCGGCCGCGCTGATCCTCCACCGCATCTGCCAACTCGCGCCCGAGGGTCACGTCGTGATGATCGACCCGCACGGCGAATATTCGGCGGCATTCAGGACGACGGGCGCGATCTACGACGTCTCCAACCTGCAGATGCCGTACTGGCTGATGAACTTCGAGGAGCATTGCGAGGTGTTCGTCACCACCTCGGGCTCCGACCGGCAGATCGATTCCGATATCCTCGCCAAATGCCTGCTCGCGGCCAAGGGCAAGAACCGGCTGGCGGCCGAGATCGGCAAGCTCACCGTCGATTCGCCGATCCCCTATCTCCTGTCGGACCTGCTCAACCTCATCCAGCTCGAGATGGGCAAGCTCGATCGTGCCGGCGACACCGCGCCCTATCTGCGCCTCAAGGCCAAGATCGAGGAGATCAAGTCGGATCCGCGCTATTCCTTCATGTTCTCGGGCATGCTGGTCGCCGATTCGATGGCCACGTTCCTATCGCGCGTGTTCCGCCTGCCCAGCGACGGCAGGCCGATCTCGATCATCGACGTGTCGGGGGTGCCGAGCGAGATCACCTCGGTGGTGGTGGCGGTGCTGTCCCGCATGGTGTTCGACTTCGCGATCTGGTCTCGCGGCGAGGCGCAGCGGCCGATCCTGCTCGTCTGCGAGGAGGCGCACCGCTACGTCCCCAACGAGCGCAACGCCGACGGCTCGTCGGTCGGCCGCATCCTCAGCCGCATCGCCAAGGAAGGCCGCAAGTACGGGGTGTCGCTGGGCCTCATCACCCAGCGGCCGTCGGACCTCGCCGAGGGGGTGCTGTCGCAATGCGGCACGATCATCGCGATGCGCCTCAACAACGACCGCGACCAGGCCCATGTCCGCGCGGCGATGCCGGAAGGCGCGCGCGGCTTCCTCGATTCGATTCCCGCGCTCAGGAACCGCGAATGCATCGTCTGCGGTGAAGGCGTCGCGACGCCGATCCGCGTGCTGTTCGACACGCTGGACGAAGACAAGCGTCCGGCTTCCGGCGACCCGCTCTTCTCCGAACTGTGGCGCGAGACCGGCGGTGAGGAAGGGCTGATCGAGCGCACGATCAAGCGCTGGCGCGCGCAGGGGCGCTGAGCCGCATCGTCCGCCCGTGTGCTCCTGCGAAGGCAGGAGCCGTGGCCAAAGCTCCTGCTTTCGCAGGAGCACAGGGTTTCCAGCGACAGTCGAGAATGACCGGCGGCCTCAGTTGCCGCCCGAGCTCACCGACATCAGTTTGTTGAACTTGCTCTTGAACTCGGCGAGGTCGCGCCCGCTCAGCTTCTGAACCGATTCGAACGTCACCTTGCCCGGATTGATCGGCACGCCGTTCTTCGTCAGCTCGTAATGGAGGTGCGGGCCGGTCGAGAGCCCGGTCGAGCCGACATAGCCGATCACCTGCCCCGGGCTCACCCGCTGGCCGGCGCGCACCGCGATTCTGCTCATATGGCCATAGCCGGTCGCCATGCCGCCCGCATGGGATAGCTTGACGAAATTGCCGTAGCCGCCCGCCCGGCCCGCCATCTGCACCACGCCGGCCATCGCCGCGCGGATCGGCGCGCCATAGGGCGCGGCGATATCGAGCCCCTTGTGCATCCGCATATAGCCGAGCAGCGGGTGCCGGCGCATCCCGAAGCCGGAGCTCAGCCGCCCCTGCACCGGCATCCCCGCGCCGCCGCGGGTGGTCGCCCCGATGCCGCGCGGATCGAACCACTGGCTCTTGCCGTCCTCTTCCCAGCGCATGAGCTGGAGCTTCTTCGACGCGCCGGTGAGCCCGGCATAGAGCAGCTTGCCGAGCTGAACCTCGCCGGTCGCGGCCTTGGCCTGCTCGACGATGATGTCGAACTGGTCGTCGGCGCCGACGCGGCTGATCGGCATGCGCGAGGCAATCGAGCGGATGAACGCCTCCACCGCCTTGGCCGGCACGCCGGCCGCGCGCGCCGAACGATAGAGGCTGGTACCGGCGCGCCCCTGGATGCGCAGCGGCGTATGGTCGATCGCGATCGGCATGGCGGCGAGCTGGAGAGCGCCGTCGTTGCGCGCGACCTCCATATTGAGGTCGAACTTGGCGCGGAACGCCAGCTTCTCGAGCGGGCGCGGCGCGTCCTTGTCCGGACGGCGGCCGAGCGTCAGCTCGAACTGGGTGCCGGGACGCAGCTCGCCCAGGCTCATTCGCGCAGCGACCATGTCCGCCACCGCATTCGCCTCCGGCGCGCCGACGCCGGCGCGGCGCAGCACCGCCGCGAAGTCCTCGCCGCTGCCGAGCGTCGCGGTCGCCTCGATGATCGGGCGTTCGGGCGTGTCGGTGAGCGGCTTGACCAGCGCGGTCGCGCCCAGCCGCCGCCCGCTGTTGGCGCCGAGCGCGAGCGGGGTGATCGCGAGACTGCGGGTCTCGTCATAGTCGCTGCCGGTCATCGCCGGCGGCGCGGTCACCGCGAGCGGTCGGCTGAAACCCGGCGACAGGGCGACGGTGCCGGCGATCAGCGCCGCGCAGGTCGCCGCGCCGCGCCACCAGGTGCGCGAGCCGATGTCGGCACCGAGGTCCGGCACCAGCTCGACATGGGCGAACCGCTCGCCCAGCCGTTCGAGGAAGCTCGGGAGGGGCGTCACCGGGGATGCGCGACCGAACGACAGCGCCGTCGCGCCGCCTGCGCCCTCAAGCCCATGATCGTTGCGCAAGTACATGCGCACCCCACCCCAAAATCTGCGGCCTGCCGACCCCAGGCCCGGGTGTGAGGGTTGTGGCGTGGAGTCCCTAAAGTCAAATTAACCCCGTCGCGGCCGGGGCGATGCTGCGACGAATCGTGCCTGATGCTGGACGAACCGGGAATGCCCGACTCGCCGCGATCGAGCCAAGCATCGGACTCAATTACAGAATTTCCCGGAAGACAAAGGTTGCGGAACCGTCCGTGCGCGCCGATGTAGGGCATCGCGATGGCATCGTTCGCGCGCTCCCCGATCACGGCCGTGCTGGGTCCCACCAACACCGGCAAGACCCATCTCGCCGTCGAGAGGATGTGCGGTCATTCCTCCGGCATGATCGGCTTCCCGCTGCGCCTGCTCGCGCGCGAGGTCTATGACCGCGTCGTCAGGCTGAAGGGCGAGCATCAGGTCGCGCTGATCACCGGCGAGGAGCGGATCGTCCCGCCCGGCGCGCGCTGGTTCCTCTGCACGGCCGAATCGATGCCGCTCGATCGGGAGGTCGGGTTCGTCGCGCTGGACGAGGCTCAGCTCGGCGCCGATCCCGAGCGCGGTCACGTCTTCACCGACCGCATCCTGCGCGCCCGCGGCCGCGACGAAACCATGATCCTCGGCTCCGAGACGCTGAAGCCGATGCTGCGCAGCCTCGTCCCCGAGGCCGAGGTGATCGAGCGCCCCCGCTTCTCGACGCTCAGCTACGCCGGCGCGAAGAGGCTCTCGCGCCTGCCAAAACGCTCGGCGATCGTCGCATTCAGCGCGGAGGAGGTCTATGCCGTCGCCGAGGCGCTCCGCCGTCTGCGCGGCGGCGCGGCCGTGGTGATGGGGGCGCTGTCCCCACGCACCCGCAACGCCCAGGTCGCGATGTTCCAGGCGGGAGAGGTCGACTATCTCGTCGCCACCGATGCGATCGGCATGGGCCTCAACATGGACGTGGCGCATGTCGCCTTCGCCTCGCTGAGCAAGTTCGATGGCCGCCGCCAGCGCCGCCTCACGGTGTCGGAAATGGCGCAGATCGCCGGCCGCGCCGGTCGGCATCAGCGCGACGGCACCTTCGGCGCGCTGCACGAGGAGGGCCCCGGCGCCTTCACCCCCGAGGAGATCCGGGCGATCGAGGAGCATCGCTTCCCGCCGCTCGACTTCCTCTACTGGCGCGAGGGCGAGCCCGACCTCTCCAGCGTCGACGCGCTGATCGCCGATCTGGAGGCGAAGCCGGACCGGCCGGGCCTGCGCCCCGCGCCCGAGGCGGTCGACCTCGCGGTGCTGAAGCGTCTCGCGGACGAGCCGTGGGTGCGCGAGCGCGGCCGGGTCGACCGGCTGTGGGCGGCGTGCGGCCTGCCCGATTTCCGCAAGCTCGGCCCTGAGCCGCACAGCCGTTTCGTCGGCCGCATCTTCCAGCACCTGACCGAGGGTGACGGCCATGTCCCGCACCGCTGGTTCGCCGAAGAGATCGCGCGGCTCGACAATGTCGCTGGCGACGTCGAGACGATCGCGGCGCGCATCGCCGCCGCGCGGAGCTGGGCCTATATCGCCCACCGCGCCGACTGGCTGGCCGAGCCGCTCCACTGGCAGGAGCGCGCGCAGGCGCTCGAAGCCAAGCTCTCGGACGCGCTCCACGACCGCCTGACCCAGCGCTTCGTCGACAAGCGCACCACCGCGCTGCTGCGCTCGATCGGCGCCGACGCCAGCGCCCTGCCGGTGACGATCGGCCCGGAAGGCGAGGTGTTGGTCGAGGACCATCCGATCGGTCGATTGGAAGGCTTCCGCTTCACCGTCGCCGCCGATGCGCGGGCGACCGACAAGCGCATCCTGCTCGCGGCCGCCGAAAAGCGGCTGGGCGGCGAATTGGCGAAGCGCGGACGATTGCTGGCCGAGGCGCCCGATCAAGCGCTCTCGCTCGAAGGCGTGACGCTCTTATGGAACGGGAACGAGGTGGCGCGGCTCACCGCTGGTCCTGAGCTCACGCGCCCGCGCATCCGGCTCGACCGCGCGCTCGACAGCCTCGACAAGCCCGCTCGCGAAGCCGTAGCGGCGCGGCTGGCGGAATGGGTGGAATCGGAGACACGTCGTCTGACGCCGGCGCTCGCCCGGCTCGACCGGCTGGTGCGCGATCCTGATGCGCCCGGCGCGCTGCGCGCCACCGCCGCCGCGCTTGCCGATGCCGGCGGACTCGCCGAGCGCACCGCCGTGCCTGATGTCGAGGCGCTGGACCCGATCGCACGCAAGTTCCTGCGCAAGCTCGGCATCACCGTCGGCACGCTCGACCTGTTCGACCCGCGCCTGCTCAAGCCGACCGCGGCGGCGTGGCGCGCGGCGCTGCTCGGTGCGCGCGATGTTGCGGTGACGTTGCCGCCGCCGGGCGCGAGCGTCGCCAGGGGAGGCACGCCGCTCGCCGGCTTCCGCCGTGTCGGCAGCCAGCAGGTCCGTGTCGACCTGGTCGAGCGGCTCGCCCGCGCCGCGCACGACGCGCGCGCCGGCCGCAAGCCCTTCGTCCCCGATCCCGCGCTCGCCACATCGATCGGCGTCACGCCGGATACGCTCGCCAAGCTGATGGCACGCCTCGGCTTCCGGAGCGTCGCGAACGGGGAAGGGCCACCGCAATGGGCCTGGCGCGGCCGTCCGCAGCCGCGCGCGAGAGCAAGCGCGCCGCCCCGCCGCGACAACGCCTTCGCTGCGCTCGCCGACCTGGATCTCGGCCATGGCTGAGCCGGCGTCGACGATGCGGCTCGATAAATATCTCTGGTTCGCGCGCCTCGCGAAGACGCGGAGCTTCGCCCAGGAGGTGGCCGAGGCGCGGCACCTTCGCATCGACGGGCGCGTTGTGGAGAAGGCGGCGGCGCCGGTCCGCGTCGGCAATGTGCTGACCTTTCCGCTCCACGGTCGCGTCCGCGTGATCCGGATCGAGGCGCTGCCGGCACGCCGCGGTCCGGCGAGCGAAGCAAGAGGCTGCTACACCGACCTAGCTGAGAACGTCTCGCAGCAAGCCGCCGCCGATTGACGACGCAATCCCGCTTGCATAGCGAGGGCGCCGTTCGAAGGAGTTGATGGAATGACCTACGTCGTCACCGATGCCTGCATCCGCTGCAAGTACATGGACTGCGTCGAGGTCTGTCCCGTCGACTGCTTCTACGAGGGCGAGAACATGCTCGTCATCAACCCCAACGAATGCATCGACTGCGGCGTGTGCGAGCCCGAATGCCCGGCCGAGGCGATCCTGCCCGACACCGAGAGCGGTCTCGAGCAGTGGCTGGAGCTGAACAGCACCTTCTCCGCGCAGTGGCCGAACGTCACCCGCAAGGGCGACCAGACCCCCGCCGACGCCGACGAGCACAAGGGCGAGACCGGCAAGTACGACAAATATTTCTCGCCCGAGCCCGGCCAGGGCGACTGAGGATTCCCGGTGCCGCCGAAATGCGCCGTAAGGCGCATTTCCAAACGGCAAACACCATAGATTCGCTTGCTATCGATCGCAGCTTCTGCCCGGAAGCCTTGGAATCGGCCCGATTCGACGCAAATCTGTCACGAACTGCACGTCGAATGTGACAGCGGGCTGGTAATTTTATTGCGAGCATGTTAAATAGGAGTCGACGGAGGCGATTGGATTCGCTCTTCGCCCGGAGACGTAAGAACACCCGCCCCGACCCAGCGCCGTTCGTTTCGCTCCCGCGAGGCGTACGGCTTTCGATTACTCGGGGCATGTACCACGGAAAGGCTTCTCAGCAATGGCTGCAAAGGCGCTGTCCTTCGACGTCGGCGATTATGTCGTTTACCCCAAGCACGGTGTCGGCCGTGTCATCGAGCTCCAGAAGCAGGAAATCGCGGGCACCAGCCTCGAACTCTATGTGCTGCGTTTCGAGAAGGAGCGCATGACGCTCCGTGTTCCGACCAACAAGGCCGAGAGCGTCGGCATGCGTAAGCTGTCCTCGGACAAGACGCTCAAGGAAGCGCTCGAGACGCTGAAGGGCAAGCCCAAGGTCAAGCGCACCATGTGGTCGCGCCGCGCGCAGGAATATGAGGCGAAGATCAACTCGGGCGACCTGGTGTCGATCGCCGAGGTGGTCCGCGACCTGTTCCGGCCCGACGACCAGCCCGAGCAGAGCTATTCTGAGCGCCAGATCTTCGAGGCGGCCGCCTCGCGCCTCGCCCGCGAGCTCGCGGCGATGGAGCAGGTCGACGAGCCCAAGGCGCTCGAGAAGATCCTCGAGATCCTGCGCAAGGCCGCACCGGCCCATGCCAAGGACAAGGCGGTCGCCTGAACGGCGGGCATCTGAATGAAACAGCGAAGGGGCGGCCGGCAACGGCCGCCCCTTTTCGTTTGCACTTGTAGTCGAACGCGTGTATTACTGTAGCAATACACAATCGGGAGACGGGTCGATGCGCAAGGTGATGATCGTACTGGCGGCGCTGCCGCTCGCGGCGTGCGGGTCGGTGGCGATGGGCAACGACAGCGGCAGCAAGGTGAGCGCCAGCGGTTCGGGCGCCTCGCGCAGCTTCCAGGTCGCCGGCTTCGACCATGTCGACCTGCGCGGCTTCGACGACGTCGACGTCAAGGTCGGCCCGGCCTTCTCGGTCCGCGCGGAGGGGCCGAGCGAGGAGCTCGACAAGCTCGACATCCGCAAGGACGGCACCACGCTCAAGGTCGGCCGCGTCAACCAGAACGGCTTCAACTGGGGCGACCACCACGGCAAGGGCGTCAGGGTCTATGTCACCATGCCGGCGATGAAGGGCGCCAGCGTCGCCGGATCGGGCGACATGACCGTCGATCGCGTCGCCGGGGGCGACTTCGACGGATCGATCGCGGGCTCGGGCAATCTCACCATCGGGGAGCTCGGGGTGAACACCGCCGACCTCTCCATTGCGGGCTCGGGCGACCTCAAGGCCAGCGGCCAGGCCGCCCGCATGAAGGTGTCGATCGCCGGGTCGGGCGACGTCGATGCGCCGGGCCTCAAGGCCTCGACCGCCGACGTGTCGATCGCCGGCTCCGGCGGCGTCCATGCCAACATCAGCGGCCAGGCCGAGGTATCGCTGATGGGCTCGGGCGACGTCGATCTGGGACCGAACGCCCATTGCAGCACCAGCAAGATGGGCTCGGGCGAGGTCCGCTGCGGCAGCTGACGTGGCTTGCCTGAGACCGTGCGGGGTGCGAAGCCTGCGGCCATGATCCGGTTCGCACCCCTGGCGCTTCTGCTGGTCACCGCGCCGGCGGCTGCCGACGAGCGCAGCTTCATGCTCTCCGGCTTCGAGCGCATCCGCGTCGAAGGGCCGTTTGAGGTCGAGGTGACCACCGGCCGTAGCGCCGCGGCGCACGCGGAGGGCGATCGGCGCGCGCTCGATGGAGTCCGGGTCGAGGTCGAGGGCACCACGTTGGTGGTGTCGTCCAACGTCAACAGCTGGGGCGGCTATCCCGGTGCGACCCGGTCCGTGCCGAAGGTGATCGCGACGGTGCCGATGCTCCGCGCCGCCGCGGTAACCGGCGGCGGGCAGTTGACCGTGACGAGCATGTCGGGCCAGCGCGTCGCCCTCTCGCTGACCGGCGCAGGCACGATCCGCGTCGGCGCGATCGACGCCGACCAGCTCAGCGCCAGCCTGATCGGCACCGGCGCACTCGTCCTCGCCGGCAAGGCTCGCGACGCGCGTTTCCAGACCAACGGCGCCGGCACCATCGATGCCGAGGGCCTCAGCGCCGGCACGCTCACCGTCGCCGCCCAGAGCGCGGGCGATTCGAGCTTCACCGCGCGCAACACCGCCACCATCGCCGCGCTGGGTAACGGCACCATCCGGGTGAACGGCCCCGCCACCTGCACCATCACCGGCAGTGCGCCGGTGCTGTGCGGCAACAGGCCGGCGCGCTGAGGCGCAGGAAAGAGGAGTTCACGCGGAGACGCGGAGACGCGGAGGTGCATGGCTTGAGGGAAGGTCGGCCGCTTTAGCGGCCTTAACCCTATAGGTGCCCCAGGGCTCAAGGTCTCGCTGACGCGAGACATAGCCGCGGGCGAGACATCTCCGCGTCTCCGCGTCTCCGCGTGAATCTATTTCTTCTTCACTCTGGACGGCTCCACCGGCAAATCCCGTGTTCACCGCTCAACTCGCCGCATTCGGGTTGACCCTCGCAACGACTCATCTATGAAAATGCACGCTTCGTCGACAGGAGATGCCCGCAATGGCCTTCACCGACCGCGCCGAGCGCAGCCCTGGCGCCAAGCTCGCCTTCGCCATCCTCGTCGCGGCGCTGCTCGCGATCCCACTCTTCAGCATCTATCTTCTTAATTGGGACCGCGAGTCGCAGTCGCGCACCGCGACCGCCTCGATCGCGGAGGGGTGGGGCGGGCCGCAGACGATCGCAGGGCCGGTGCTGGTCATCCCCTATCAGACCGACGCCACCGAGACGGTGACCGAAGGCGGTCGCCAGGTCACCCGCGTCAACCGCATGTGGCGCGAGCTCGAGATCGCGCCCGACGTCGCCGACCTCAAGTCCTCGCTGGCCCCCGAGCGGCGCAAGCGCTCGATCTACGAGGTGGTGGTCTATTCGGCGCGCAACGAGGGCAGCGCGCGCTTTGCCCTGCCGGCCGATCTCGCCCGCTATGGCGTCAGCGCCGACACGCTCGCCTATGACCGCGCCGAGCTGCGCTTCGGCCTCAGCGACGCCCGCGGCCTCTACGGCCCGCCGCCGAGCGTGACGGTGACGGACAGACGCGCGCGCTCCAGCCCGGCAAGGGGCCGCGCGAGACCGGCGGCTCGGGCTTCTTCGCCCCCATCGACGCCAGCGCGATCCGCGGCCGTCCGCTCGTGACGCAATTCGCCTTCGATTTCCGCGGCAACGGCAGCCTCACCCTGTCGCCGCGTGCCGGCGACACGCGTTGGCAGGTGACCTCGCCGTGGCAGCATCCGAGCTTCCAGGGCGGCTTCCTGCCGACCGGCCACAGCCTCACCAAGGACGGATTCGCCGCCAGCTGGCGCGTCGGCAACCTCGCGCTGGGAACCGCGCTGGTCGGCACCAATGCCCCGGCGGAGCCCAGCCAGGCGCGCGAGACCTATGACGTCGGCAATGTCGCCGGCGACCATCAGGCCAGCGTCACGCTGATCACCCCGGTCGACCTCTATTCCCAGGTCAACCGCAGCGTGAAATACGGCTTCCTGTTCATCGGCTTCACCTTCATGGCCTTCCTGTTGTTCGACGTGGTCGGCGGGGTGCGCGTGTCCGCGGTCGAATATCTGCTGGTCGGCGCGGGGCTGGTGCTGTTCTTCGTCATGCTGCTCGCCTTCGCCGAGGTGATCGGCTTCACGCCGGCCTATCTGCTCGCCGCCGCCATGATCATCGGGCTTTTGACCGCCTATTCGGCCGCGGTGCTGAAAAGCCGCCGCCGCGCGGGCTTCATCGCCGGCCTGCTGGTCGCGCTCTACGCCGTGCTCTACGTGCTCTTGAGCCTCGAAGCCTATTCGCTGCTGATCGGATCGCTTCTCCTGTTTGCGGCGTTGGCCTCGATCATGTACCTGACCCGCAATCTCGAGTGGGGCGCCCGTCCGGGTGCCCCGGAATCAGCGGCGTAAGGACGTTCGATGGCGCAGTTCACGCTCCCCAAAAATTCGACGATCAAGAAGGGCAAGGAGCACAAGGCCGCGCCCGAGGCCAAGCGGGTGAAGCGCTTCAAGATCTACCGCTACGATCCCGACAGCGGCGAGAATCCGCGCTACGACACGTTCGAGATCGACCTCGACCAGTGCGGCCCGATGGTCCTCGACGCGCTGATCAAGATCAAGTCGGAGATCGACCCCAGCCTCACCTTCCGCCGTTCGTGCCGCGAGGGCATCTGCGGCTCGTGCTCGATGAACATGGACGGGCGCAACGGCCTCGCCTGCACCACCGCGATCGAGGACATCAAGGGCGAGATCCGCATCACCCCGCTGCCGGCGATGGACGTGATCAAGGACCTGGTGCCCGACTTCACCCATTTCTACGCGCAGTACGCCTCGATCAAGCCGTGGCTGCAGACGGTCACGCCGCCGCCCGCCGGCAAGGAGCGGCTGCAGTCGCCGGAGGATCGCGAGAAGCTCGACGGCCTCTACGAGTGCATCCTGTGCGCCTGCTGCTCGACCTCGTGCCCGAGCTATTGGTGGAACTCCGACCGCTTCCTCGGCCCGGCGATCCTGCTCCAGGCCTATCGCTGGCTCGCCGACAGCCGCGACGAGATGACCGGCGAGCGCCTCGACGCGCTCGAGGACCCGTTCCGCCTCTACCGCTGCCACACGATCATGAACTGCGCGAACGTCTGCCCCAAGGGCCTCTCGCCCGCCAAGGCGATCGCCGAGATCAAGAAGATGGAAGCCGAGCGGGTCATCTGAACCGCGTGAGCGAGCAGCCCCCCTTCTTCAGCTACGAGGACGATCCCGACCAGCCGGGCTGGAAGCTATGGAAGGCGAACGACCCCACGCGCTTCAACACGCTGCTCGGCCCCCTCTCGGTCCGCGTCGACGGCGGAATCGCGCGGGTGCGGATGATGCCCGAGCATCGCCACTCGAACCTGCGCGATCATGTCCATGGCGGCGCGCTGCTCGGCTTCATCGACGTCGCGATGTTCGCCGGCTGCCGCGGCTTCGGGGTGCTGAACGCGGGCGGCGCGGTGACGCTCGACCTTTCGGCCCAGTTCATCGGCGGCGCGGCGATCGGTGAGCCGATCGAGGCTCAGGTCGAGCTGCTGCGCGAGACCGGCCGGATGCTGTTCGTCCGCGGCATCATCGTCCAGGGGAGCGACAAGATCGCCGCCTTCTCGGGCACGCTGAGGAAGAGCACGCCGAAATGACCACTCGTGCCCCGGCGAAGGCCGGGGCCCAGCTCCGACCGGCCCGCAACTGGGCCCCGGCCTTCGCCGGGGCGCGGGAGGCGCGCGCATGAGCAAGCTCCTTCCTCGCTACGAAGCGCTGGTCGCGACCGGCGAGCTTCGCGCCGATCCAGCGCAGGCCGCCGCCGCCCGCCGGCTCGACCAGCTCGCGACCGAGCTGGAAGCGCAGCCCAAGCGCGGCAGCGTCCTCTGGCGCTTCGGCCGCAAGCCGGAGGCGCCCAAGGGCCTTTACCTCTGGGGCGGCGTCGGGCGCGGCAAGTCGATGCTGATGGACCTGTTCTTCGGCTGCCTCGATATCCGCAGGAAGCGTCGCGTCCATTTCCACGAGTTCATGGCCGAGGTGCACGATCGCCTGCGCGTCGAGCGCGCCAAGGAGAAGGGCGACCCGATCCGGCCGGTCGCCGAGGCGCTGACCGACGAGGTGCGCCTGCTCGCCTTCGACGAGCTGGTGGTCAACAACACCGCCGACGCCGCGATCCTCTCGCGCCTGTTCACCGAGATGTTCGCGCGCGGCTTGACGGTGGTCGCCACCTCCAACCGCCCGCCGCGCGACCTCTACAAGGACGGCCTCAACCGCGAGCTGTTCCTGCCCTTCATCGACCTGATCGGCGAGAAGATGGACGTGATGGCGCTGAACGGCCCCGTCGATTACCGACTCGACCGCCTCGGCACGATGAAGACCTGGCTGGTTCCCAACGGACCCGAAGCGACCGCGACGCTCTCCGCCGCCTTCTTCCGCCTGACCGACTATCCGGTCGAGGACCGCGCCAATGTGCCGTCGGAGGAGCTGCCCGTCCCCGGCGGCCGCACGCTGCACGTGCCCAAGAGCTTGAAGGGCGTCGCGGTCTTCTCGTTCAAGCGCCTGTGCGGCGAGCCGCGCGGGGCGGCGGATTATCTCGCGATCGCACGGCATTTCCATACCGTGATCCTGGTCGGCATCCAGAAGCTCGGGCCCGAGAACCGCAACGAGGCGGCGCGCTTCGTCACGCTGATCGACGCCCTCTACGAGCACAAGGTCAAGCTGCTTGCCGCCGCCGATGCCGAGCCCGAGCAGCTCTACCAGTCGGGCGACGGCAGCTTCGAATTCGCCCGCACGGTGAGCCGCCTGCGCGAGATGGGCTCCGACGACTATCTCGCCGCGGAACGTTATTGATACTGCGAACGATTTGCATTAAAAAGCGTTAACTCGTCCGATCTAAGGGTTGCCCTGCCGCGGGGATCGGCCTATGCCGCGCCCGATTCCGCGCGCTGGTCGTCATTGCGCGCCCAGTTCAGGAGACCCGCATGGCTCGCAAGAAGATCGCGCTGATCGGCGCCGGCAACATCGGCGGCACGCTCGCCCATCTCGCCGCGCTCAAGGGACTCGGCGACATCGTGCTGTTCGACGTCGTCGAGGGTGTGCCCCAGGGCAAGGCGCTCGATCTGTCGCAGTGCGGTCCGGTCGAGGGCTTCGACGCGAAGATCACCGGCTCCAACGACTATGCCGACATCGCCGGTGCCGACGTGATCATCGTGACCGCCGGCGTCGCCCGTAAGCCGGGCATGAGCCGTGACGACCTGCTCGGTATCAACCTGAAGGTCATGAAGGCGGTCGGCGAGGGCATCGCGCAGAATGCGCCCGACGCGTTCGTGATCTGCATCACCAACCCGCTCGACGCGATGGTGTGGGCGCTGCGCGAGTTCTCGGGGCTGCCGCACCAGAAGGTGGTCGGCATGGCCGGCGTGCTCGACTCGGCGCGGTTCACGACATTCCTCGCCGAGGAGTTCCAGGTGTCGGTGCAGGACGTCAATTCGTTCGTGCTCGGCGGACACGGCGACACGATGGTGCCGGTGCTCGAATATTCGACCGTCTCGGGCATCCCGGTCAGCGACATGATCAAGATGGGCTTCTCGACCAAGGAGCGCATCGACGAGATCGTCAAGCGCACCCGCGGCGGCGGCGGCGAGATCGTCGCGTTGCTGAAGACCGGCTCGGCCTATTACGCCCCGGCGACCTCGGCGATCGCGATGGCGGAAAGCTACCTCTACGACCAGAAGCGCGTGCTGCCCGCCGCGGTGCACCTCACCGGCCAGTACGGCGTCGACGACCTCTACGTCGGCGTGCCGTGCATCATCGGCGCGGGCGGCGTCGAGAAGGTGGTCGAGATCGCGCTCAGCGACGAGGCCAAGGCCAACCTCCAGGTCTCGGTCGACGCGGTCAAGGAGCTGCTGGTGGCGTGCAAGGGGATCGACGCGAGCCTGAACTGATCCCCGTGCCCCGGCGAAGGCCGGGGCCCAGCTGCCGGGAGCATGCGATTGGAGAAACGCGGCTTCGTCTACATTGTCGCCAGCCAGCGCAACGGGACGATCTATATCGGATCGACGAGCAATCTCCCGCAGCGCATCTGGCAGCACCGCAACGGGGGTCGCCGACGGGTTCACGAAGGAACATCGCTGTCACATCCTCGTCTGGTACGAGGCCTACGACAGCCTGGAAGAAGCGCGATTGCGCGAGAAACGAATGAAGGAGTGGAAACGGAGCTGGAAACTGCGGGAGATCGAGGGGCCGAACCCGGACTGGGAAGACCTCTACCCGTCGATCGCAAACGGCTGACGCTTTCCGAACTGGGCCCCGGCCTTCGCCGGGGCACAATTGAGGGCTGACAAACGAATGAGCATCCTCGTCGACAAGAACACCAAGGTCATCACCCAGGGCATGACCGGTGAGACCGGCACCTTCCACACCCAGCAGGCGCTGGCCTATGGAACGCAGATGGTCGCCGGCGTCACGCCCGGAAAGGGCGGCACCGAGCATATCGGCCTCCCCGTGTTCGACACCGTCGCCGAGGCGGTGTCCAAGACCGGCGCCACCGCGAGCGTGATCTACGTGCCGCCGCCCTTCGCGGCCGACTCGATCCTCGAGGCGATCGACGCCGAGGTGCCGCTGGTGGTGTGCATCACCGAAGGCATTCCGGTGCTCGACATGGTCAAGGTCAAGCGCGCCCTCTCGGGGTCCAAGACCCGCCTGATCGGCCCCAACTGCCCTGGCGTGCTGACCCCGGGCGAGTGCAAGATCGGCATCATGCCGGGCTCGATCTTCTCCAAGGGATCGGTGGGCGTTGTAAGCCGCTCGGGCACGCTTACCTATGAGGCCGTGTTCCAGACCACCAATGCGGGGCTCGGCCAGACCACCGCGGTCGGCATCGGCGGCGATCCGGTCAACGGCACCAACTTCATCGACGTGCTCGAGCTGTTCCTCGCCGACGATGCGACCAAGTCGATCATCATGATCGGCGAGATCGGCGGCTCGGCCGAGGAGGAAGCGGCGCAGTTCCTCAAGGACGAGGCCAGGCGCGGCCGAAGCAAGCCGATGGTCGGCTTCATCGCCGGCCGCACCGCACCTCCGGGCCGCCGCATGGGCCATGCCGGCGCGATCGTGTCGGGCGGCAAGGGCGGCGCCGAGGACAAGATCGCGGCGATGGAGGCGGCGGGCATCCGCGTCGCGGATTCGCCGTCGGAGCTCGGCACCACGCTGGTCGAGGTGCTGAAGGGGTGATGTCTTAAACCTTCTCCAGAGGGAGAAGGATATGTAGGCTTGGCAGCTTGCTGCCTAGCCGAAGTTGGATGAGGGGACCCGCTCTCGATAGCGTGATCCCCTCACCCAGCTCCGACTAAGGCCTTGCTCCGCAAGACCTAAGTCTGCGCAACCCTCTCCCGACGGGAGAGGGAAGTGAGGTGGTAAGATGGGCTACGAAGGCCAGGATTTCAGTGAGATCGCCGGAGGCGTCTCCCCCGCGTTCGTCGAGACGCTCTATGCGCGTTTCAAGGCGGACCCGAACAGCGTCGAGCCGGGCTGGCGCCAGTGGTTCGAGGGGCTGGAGAGCACGGTGAGCGGCCCGAGCTGGGCCAATCCCGCTTGGCCGCCCAAGGACACCGATGCGCTGACGGCCGCGCTCGATCCGACGCAGATGGAGCCTGCGCCCGCCCCGGCGAAGGGCGGCAAGCCCGCCCCGGCCGCCGCGGCCCCCGCCGCCGCTCCGGCGCTCGCCGACATCCGCAAGGCGGCCGACGATTCGATCCGCGCGATGATGCTGATCCGCACCTATCGCGTGCGCGGGCATCTCGCCGCCAATCTCGACCCGCTCGGCCTCTCCAAGCGCGAGATGCCGGAGGACCTCCGCACCGAATATCACGGCTTCACCGACGCCGACATCGACCGCCCGGTCTATCTCGGCGGCGCGCTGGGCCTGGAGACCGCGACGATCCGCGAGATCGTCGATATCCTGCGCGCCAACTACTGCGGCAACGTCGGCCTCGAATACATGCATATCTCCGACGTCGAGGAGCGCCGCTTCCTCCAGGAGCGCATGGAGGGCAAGGACAAGGCGATCGAGTTCACGCCCGAGGGCAAGCGCGCGATCCTGACCAAGGTGATCCAGGCCGAGCAGTACGAGAAGTTCCTCGGCAAGAAATACGTCGGCACCAAGCGCTTCGGCCTCGACGGCGGCGAGGCGATGATCCCGGCGCTCGAGAGCGTGATCAAGTACGGCGGCCAGTACGGCGTGCGCGAGATCGTGTTCGGCATGGCGCACCGCGGCCGCCTCAACGTGCTGACCAACGTGATGGGCAAGCCCTATCGCGTCGTCTTCCACGAATTCGCCGGCGGCTCGGACAATCCCGACGACATCGGCGGCTCGGGCGACGTGAAGTACCACCTCGGCACCTCCACCGACCGCGAGTTCGACGGGATCAGCGTGCACATGTCGCTGGTCGCCAACCCCTCGCACCTCGAGGCCGAGGATCCGGTGGTGCTCGGCAAGACCCGCGCGATCCAGACGCTGGCCAACGACCTCGAGCAGCACACCGGCTCGCTGCCGGTGCTGATCCACGGCGACGCCGCCTTCGCGGGGCAGGGGATCGTCTGGGAATGCTTCGGCTTCTCGGGGCTGCGCGGCTACAACACCGGCGGCTGCATCCATTTCGTCATCAACAACCAGATCGGCTTCACCACCAGCCCGCAGTTCGCGCGCAGCTCGCCCTATCCGAGCGACGTGGCCAAGGGCGTCCAGGCGCCGGTGTTCCACGTCAACGGCGACGATCCGGAGGCGGTGACCTTCGCCTGCAAGATGGCGATCGAGTTCCGCCAGCACTTTCACCGCGACGTCGTCATCGACATGTGGTGCTACCGCCGCTTCGGCCACAACGAGGGCGACGAGCCGTCGTTCACCCAGCCGCTGATGTACGCGGCGATCCGCAAGCATCCCGACGTCAGCAAGGTCTATGGCGAGCGCCTGATCCAGGAGGGCGTCGTCGACCAGGCGTGGGTCGACGAGCAGGTGAAGGAATTCACCCTGCTGCTCGAAGGCGAGTTCGAGGCGGGCGCCAGCTACAAGCCCAACAAGGCCGACTGGTTCGCCGGCCGCTGGTCGGGCCTCCACGCGCCCGCGGACGCCGAGAGCGCGCGCCGCAACGTCGAGACCGGCATCGACAAGAAGCTGTTCGACGCGCTCGGCCGCACGCTGACCACCGTCCCCGAGGGACTCGCCATCCACAAGACGCTCGGCCGCGTGCTCGACGCCAAGCGCGAGATGTTCAAGTCGGGCGAGAATTTCGACTGGGCGACCGGCGAGGCGCTGGCGTTCGGCGCGCTGCTGTCGGAAGGCTATGGCGTCCGCCTGTCGGGCCAGGATTCGGGCCGCGGCACCTTCTCGCAGCGCCACGCGGTGTGGGTCGACCAGACCGACGAGCACAAATACGTGCCGCTCTCGACCGTCGAGCACGGCCGGTTCGAGGTGCTCGACAGCCCGCTCTCCGAATATGGCGTGCTCGGCTTCGAGTACGGCTATGCGCTGGCGGATCCCAAGACGCTGGTGATGTGGGAGGCGCAGTTCGGCGATTTCGCCAACGGCGCGCAGATCATGATCGACCAGTTCATCGCCGCGGGCGAGGCCAAGTGGCTGCGCGCCAACGGCCTGGTGATGCTGCTGCCGCATGGCTACGAGGGGCAGGGGCCGGAGCATAGCTCGGCGCGACTGGAGCGCTTCCTCCAGCTCTGCGCGCAGGACAATCTCCAGGTCGCCAACTGCACCACGCCGGCCAATTATTTCCACCTGCTGCGCCGGCAGATGCACCGCACCTTCCGCAAGCCGCTGATCGTGTTCACGCCCAAGTCGCTGCTGCGCCACAAGCTGGCGGTGTCGAAGGCGGAGGACTTCCTCGGCGACAGCCACTTCCGCCGCCTCCTTTCCGATCCGAACGCGCCCGCCGACGCCGACACGAAGCGGCTGGTGCTGTGCTCGGGCAAGGTCGCATATGACCTGATGGAGGCGCGCGACGCCGCTGGCGACAGGAACACCCAGATCGTCCGCCTCGAGCAGCTCTATCCCTTCCCCGGCGAGCCGCTCGCCGCGCGGATCGCGAAGATGCCGAAGCTCGAGGAGGTGGTGTGGGCGCAGGAGGAGCCGAAGAACAACGGCGCCTGGTTCTTCGCCGCGCCGCTGCTCGAGGAGGTGCTGGCGACCGCCAAGGCGCCGGTCGCGCGCCCACGCTACGCCGGCCGCGCCGCCGCCGCCTCGCCGGCGACCGGCCTGATGAAGCGCCACCAGCTCGAACAGGCCGCGCTCGTCGCCGACGCGCTCGGCCATAATGTCCGCGAAGAAATCCGCCGCACCAAGAAGGGTTAAACCATGGCGACCGAAATCAAGGTACCGACGCTCGGCGAATCGATCACCGAGGCGACGCTCGGCGAATGGCTCAAGCAGCCGGGCGATCCGGTCAAGGCCGACGAGCCCGTCGCCAGCCTGGAGACCGACAAGGTCTCGGTGGAAGTGCCCTCGCCGGTCGACGGCGTGATGGGCGCGCATGGCGTGAAGGTCGGCGACACCGTCGCGGTCGGCGCGACGATCGGCGTGGTCGAGGCCGGCGGCGGCGCGGCTGCCGCGCCCGCTCCGGCGCCTGCGCCAGCCGCTGCTCCGGCGCCCGCGCCCGCTCCGGCTCCGGCCGCGACCGACGCACCCGCCGCACTGTCGCCCTCGGTACGTCGCGCGGTGCTCGAGACCGGCGTCGATCCGGCGACGGTCACCGGCACCGGCAAGGACGGCCGCATCACCAAGGACGACGTGCTCGCCGCCGCCGCCCAGCCGGCGGCTCCGGCCGCTGCTTCGGCGCCTGCGCCGGCTCCCTCGGCCGCGCCGGCCGGCGAGCGCCGCGAGGAGCGCGTCCGCATGACGCGCCTTCGCCAGACCATCGCCAAGCGCCTCAAGGAAGCGCAGAACACCGCGGCGATGCTGACGACGTTCAACGACGTCGACATGACGGCGGTGATCGAGGCGCGCACCCGCTACAAGGACCTGTTCGAGAAGAAGCACGGCGTCCGCCTCGGCTTCATGGGCTTCTTCGCCAAGGCCGCCTGCCTCGCGCTCAAGGACGTGCCGGCGGTCAACGCCCAGATCGATGGCGAGGAGATCGTCTACCACGATTACGCCGACATCTCGGTCGCGGTGTCGGCGCCGCAGGGCCTGGTGGTGCCGGTGGTGCGTGATGCGGACAAGCTGTCGATCGCCGACATCGAGAAGACGATCGGCGACTTCGGCAAGCGCGCCAAGGACGGCACGCTCAAGATGGAGGAGATGAAGGGCGGCACCTTCACCATCTCCAACGGTGGCGTGTTCGGCTCGCTGCTCTCGACCCCGATCATCAACCCGCCGCAGTCGGCGGTGCTCGGCCTCCACCGCATCGAGGACCGCCCGGTGGTCCGCGACGGCCAGATCGTGATCCGCCCGATGATGTACCTCGCATTGAGCTACGACCACCGCCTGGTCGACGGCCGCGAGGCGGTGACCTTCCTGGTCGCGCTCAAGAACGCGATCGAGGACCCGACGCGGATTCTGATCGACCTGTAATCACCTGTGCCCCGGCGAAGGCCGGGGCCCAGCTTCGGCGCAGGTTGTAACCCCGCGGGACGCTCGACACATAACGTCTCGCAACTGGGCCCCGGCCTTCGCCGGGGCACGGAGAAGAAGAATGGCAGACCAGTACGACTATGACGTCCTCGTGATCGGCGCCGGCCCCGGCGGCTATGTCGCCGCGATCCGCGCCGCGCAGCTCGGGCTGCGCACCGCCTGCGCCGAGAGCCGCGAGACGCTGGGCGGCACCTGCCTCAACGTCGGCTGCATCCCGTCCAAGGCGATGCTCCACGCCTCCGAATATTACGACGCCGCCGCCAACGGCACCTTCGCCAAGCTCGGCATCAAGGTGAAGCCCGAGCTCGACCTCGACACGATGCACGGCCAGCGCAAGGACGCGGTCAAGCAGCTCACCGGCGGCATCGAGTTCCTGTTCAAGAAGAACAAGGTCACCTGGCTCAAGGGCCGCGCGGCGTTCGAGGACGCGCACACCGTCAAGGTCGGCGATCAGACCGTCACCGCCAAGAACGTCGTCATCGCCACCGGCTCGTCGGTGACCCCGCTGCCGGGCGTCGAGATCGACAATGCCAAGGGCGTGGTGGTCGATTCGACCGGCGCGCTCGAGCTGGCCAAGGTCCCCGAGCATCTCGTCGTCATCGGCGGCGGCGTGATCGGGCTCGAGCTCGGCAGCGTGTGGCGGCGTCTCGGCGCCAAGGTGACGGTGGTCGAGTTCCTCGACCAGATCCTGCCCGGCTTCGACGGTGACGTCCGCAAGGAAGCCAACAAGATCATGAAGAAGCAGGGCCTCGAGTTCCGCCTGTCGACCAAGGTCACCGGCGTCGCGGTCAAGGGCAAGAAGGCGACGCTGACGGTCGAGCCTGCCGCCGGCGGCGCGGCCGAGACGATCGAGGCGGACGCGGTGCTGGTCTCGATCGGCCGCCGCCCGAACACCGACGGCCTCGCGCTCGACAAGGCGGGCCTTTCGACCAACCAGCGCGGCCAGATCGAGATCGACCACGACTTCCGCACCTCGGTCGACGGCATCTGGGCGATCGGCGACGTCGTCCCCGGCCCGATGCTCGCGCACAAGGCCGAGGACGAGGGGATCGCGGTCGCCGAGAACATCGCCGGCCAGCACGGCATCGTGAACCACGACGTGATCCCGTCGGTGGTCTACACCTGGCCCGAGATCGCCGGCGTCGGCCTCACCGAAGAGGCGGCGAAGGAGCGGGGCGAGGTCAAGGTCGGCAAGTTCCCGATGCTCGGCAACTCGCGCGCCAAGACCAACCACGAGCCCGACGGCTTCGTGAAGGTGATCGCGGATGCCAAGACCGACCGCGTGCTCGGCGTCTGGTGCATCGCCAGCGTCGCCGGCACGATGATCGCCCAGGCCGCGCAGGCGATGGAGTTCGGCGCGACGTCCGAGGACATCGCCTACACCTGCCACGCCCATCCGACGCACAGCGAGGCGATCAAGGAAGCGGCGATGGCGGTGAGAGGGAAGCCGATACACATTTGAGCCGGCAAGGAATTAGCGAAAGCTAATTCCGAGCGAACCCCGGCTCAAATCGGCCGGCGGCGCCACAGCGCCGACCGACGTCATGGGCTTTGCCCATGACGGCTGCCGAGACCTATCGGCTCCTGACCCCATCCCGCACCGGCGCCACCGCGACGTGCAGGTAAAGCCACGCCTGCGCGCCCGTGACCGCCATGAACACGGAAAGCGCGGCCCACATGCTCCAGGAAGACGGCGCGACGAGCGCCGTCAGCAGCGTCGCCCCGAAAGCGATGCCGCTCGCCATGACCAGCAGCCTCGCCAGCCGCGCGACCGGCGGCGTATCCGATGCCGACAGGGCAGGCAGAGAGTACGGCATGAAACCTTTCCGAACATGATCGAGCACGAGGAAAGGCTGAGCCGATCCAATTAACGAGCCCTTACCGCTACCCCGCATCGGTTATCGACTATACTTCGGGAGTAGGGCGCGTCGGCGTTCCACAGGCGCGGTGATGAGCCGCAAGCGTGCTCCAGCGAAGGCAGGAGCCGTGGATCACGGGAACGTCGCTTGCGGCCAAGCTCCCGCTTTCGCAGGAGCACCGACACTGCTTCAATCTGAACCGCATAGCCTCTACTCTCCCCCGCGTGACCCCCATCCCCTCCGAGCTCGGCCCGATCCTCCCATGGCTGGACCTGTTCGGCATCGCCGTGTTCGCCGCCACCGGCGCGCTGGCGGCGGCGCGGCGCACGCAGACGATGGTCACCGCCGCCTTCTTCGCGCTGATCACCGGCGTCGGCGGCGGATCGGTGCGCGACCTCCTGATCGGCGCGCCGGTGTTCTGGGTACACGATCCCTGGGTCGCGGCGGTGTGCCTCGGCGTCGCGCTGCTCATCTGGGTGACGCCGCAGCGTTGGTGGCACGGCAAGGCGCTCGACTGGTTCGACGCAGCCGGCCTCGCCGCCTATGCCGTGTTCGGCGCCGCCAAGTCGCTCGACCATGGCGTCCCGCCGGTGCCGGCGGCGCTGATGGGCGTGGTCACCGCATGCGTCGGCGGCATCATCCGCGACGTGCTGGCGCAGGAGCCCTCGATCCTGATGCGGCCGGAGCTCTACGTCACCGCCGCCGCGCTTGCCTCGGCGCTCTACGTCGGCCTGGTGCTGGCGGGCCTCCCGCTCTTCGCCGCCGCGGCCGTCGCCGCGCTCGCCGGCTTCGCGCTCCGCGCCGCCGCGATCACATGGAAGCTCGCGCTGCCCGCCTATCGCGGCGGCGCGTAGCGCAGCCCCGCCACCAGCCCGACCAAAGTCAGCGCCAGCATCACCCCCGCGAAGATCTCGCTCGCCGCCACCGCGCCGAACGCCATCGTCGCGACGCCGACCCCGATCACCGGGATCGAATTGCCCGCGAAGCCGACGAGAAGATAGGCGGAGACGACGCCGGAGCGATGATCGGGCGGCGCGATCGCGCCCACCACCTCCAGGCTGCCGCGATAGCCGAGCGCCAGCGTCACCCCGCCGCAGGCGGTGCCGACGATCAGCAACGGCAGCGAATGGGCCGCCTGCGCCGCCACCAGCAGCGCCAGCCCCGGCACGATCGTCGCCAGCCCGGCGATCATCGCGGTACGGCTGGCGATCCGGCGCGTCGTCGCCATCGCCACCATCGCGACCGCGAACAGCTCGGCCAGGATCGCTCCGCCGACCGTAGGGCTGACGATGCCCATCGCATGGCGCAGGATCGACGGCAGCAGCGCGGCATAGAAGCCGACGAAGGCGAATATCACGAACGCCGTCACCGCTGGTGCGAGGAAGGCGCCGCGCGATCCCTCCGGCAGGGCCAGCTGGGGCCGGAACAGATCAGCGGTCGGCGCCCGGCGCGTGACCGTCTCGCCCGACCGCACCACGGCAAGCGCGACCAGCACCAGCGCCGCGCCATAGACGAGGAACGGAATCACCAGTGGCATGGGCGCCCCGGCGGCGAGGATGCCGGCTACCAGCGGCCCCGTGCCGATCCCGCCGGTATTGGCCTCGGCGGCGAGCAGCGTCGCATGGGGGCGTTCGTCGGGACGGAGGTCGACCAGCCAGGCCGTGCCGGTCCCCGATCCCAGCCCGACCGCGAACCCGCTCACCACCCGGCCGGCGAACAGCCAGGCGGTATCGCGCGCCACCAGGAACAGCAGCGTCGCGACCGCGGCCAGCGCGAGCGCCGCGAAGGCGATCGGCCGCCGCCCGATCCGGTCGGACAGCCGCCCCAGGAACAGCAGCGCACCGGCATTGCCGATCACATAGGCGGCATAGACGATCGTCAGCACCGCCGGCGAGAAGCCGAACCGCGCCTCGTAGAAGGCATAGAGCGGGGTGAGCAGCGTGCTGCCCGCGAAGCAGACTGCGATCAGCCCGATCGCGGCAAGGGTGCCGCCGCGGTGCTGCGAAGCGGAAATGGCCGGAGACATGGCGGCGTCAACGCTCGACGGGGGCATTTCTCCCTCTTCTCCTACCGTCCGCCCGAAAACGACGGAGAGGCAGCCGCACGCAATCTATGGTGCTGCCTGCGAAGGCAGGAGCCCTGGCGAGCCGCGACGCCAGCGGCCAAAGCGCAGGAGCACGGGACGGCCTGCTAGGCCCGTGAGGACTGCCCGAGCGCCTCCCGGCAGCCGCGATCAGGCCGCCCGCACCACGCCCACCTCGCTGAACGGCCTGGGCTCCACCGGCGGCACCTGGCTCTCGTTGAGCCCGCATTGCCAGAAGCCGACGTCGATCCACCGGCCCTGCTTGAAGCCGACCTCGCGGTACATGCCGGCGCGGCGGAAGCCGACCGCCTCGTGCGTGCGGATCGAGCTGTCGTTGGGCAGCGAGATCACGCCGATCGCCTGGGTAAAGCCCTGCGCGCGCAGTGTGTCGATCAGCGCCTCGTAGAGCAGCCGTCCGACACCCTGGCCGACCACCGGCCCCGCGACATAGACCGAGGTCTCGACGACGTACTTGTACGCCGGCCGGTCGCGCCAGCGCCCGGCATAGGCATAGGCGAGCACGCCCGAATCGTCCTCGCCGTTGGTGGCGACCATCCACGGATAGAGCCCGTCCGACGCGGTCATCCGCGCGCGCATCGCCTCGGCGTCGGGCGCTTCGGTCTCGAACGAGACGGTGCCGCCCAGCACATAGGGTGCATAGATGGCGGCGATCGCCGCGGCGTCTTCGGGCCGCGCGCCTCGGATCGCGATCATCGGAACAGCTTCGCGAACAAGAGGTCGGCCAACTTCAGATCTCCCTGTCTGGCATTGGATGGAGCATAGGCGGTGCATTCGAGGCACAGCGCCTGCACCGACGGCCCGCGCGCGAGCCGTCGGGCGTCGGCGATCGCCTGGGCGAAGATCGCGCGCCGCTCCGCCGCGATCCGCGCCACCGCGTCGCCGGAGGGCGCATTGGCGTCGTCGTCATCGTCGCCGCTGCCGAACAGCGCCGCCGCGATCTTCGCGGTCCACTTGGGCTCCTTCTCCAGGAACACCGGGTGTACCTTGGCCGGGTCGAGCTTGGCCCGCCGCGCCGCCTCGGCGACCGCGTCGTCGAGCGTGCCGAACCGGTCGACCAGCTTGAGCTGATGCGCGGTCCCGCCGTCCCACACGCGGCCCTGCCCGATCTCGTTCACCCGCTCGGGGCTCAGCTTGCGCGCCTCGGACACGCGGGCGATGAACCGGCGATAGCCGTTCTCGACCCCCGCCTGCAGCACCGCGTCGAGCTGGGGCGTCGTGCCCTTGAACACGTCGGGCTGGCCGCTGAGCGGCGTGGTGGCGACGCCGTCGGCGGTGACGCCGATCTTGCCGAGCGCGTTCTCGAAGGTCGGCAGCACGGCGAAGATGCCGATCGATCCGGTGATGGTGTTGGGTTCGGCGAAGATGGTGTCGCCCGCCGTCGCCACCCAATAGCCGCCCGACGCGGCGAGCCCGCCCATCGACACGACCACCGGCAGCCCCTGCGCCTTGGCCTGGAGCACCGCCTGGCGGATCTGCTCGCTGGCCAGCGCCGATCCGCCGGGCGAATCGACCCGCACCACCAGCGCCTTGAGATTCTTCTTGGCGAGCCCGTCGAGCAGCAGCTTCGACACCGTCTCGCCGCCGGCGGTGCCGGGGCCTGCCTTGCCGTCGACGATCTCACCCGCGACGGTGATCACGCCGATCGCATCGCCGCTGGTCGGCGCCGGATTGGCCGCGATCCAGTCGGCGAGCTTGATCGTGCGGAAGCTGCCCGCCGGCTTGCCGCCGTCGCTGCCGGCGATCTCGGCGACGCGCTTGCCGAAGGCGAGCCGGTCGCCGAGCTTGTCGACCACCCCGGCGGCGAGGTTCGACTTGGCGAGATCGCCGTTCGCGGCAAGCATCACCTTGTCGGGCTGGGTCAGGTAATCGGCGATCTTCGCCTTGGGCCGCGCCTTGGCGACATTCTCGCGCCACTGGCTGAAGATCGCGCCGTAGAGCGCCTCGTTGGCCGCGCGCGCCGGGGCCGACTGGCCGGTCAGCGTATAGGGCTCGACCGCCGACTTGAACTGGCCGACGCGATAGACGTGGACGTTGACGCCCAGCTTGTCGATCAGCCCCTTGTAATAGAGCTGCGACCCGCCCGGCCCCATGAACATCGCGCCGCCCATCGGATCGACCCAGATCTCGGACGCATTGGCGGCGATCAGATAGCTCGAATCCATGTACGCGGTGGCATAGGCCAGCACCGGCTTGCCGCTCGCGCGGATGCGGCCGACCGCGCTCGCCACCTCGGCGACCGCGGCGGGATAGCCGCCGGCGAAGCGGTCGAGGTCGAGCACTACCGCCTTGACGCGGCCGTCGGTGCGCGCGGCGTCGAGCGCGCGGACTACGTCGCGCAGCCGCGTCTCCTTGGCGACGCCGCCGCCGAAGCTGGCGAGCGGATCGACCTCCTCGGGCTGCTCCGATAGGCGGCCGTCGAGCGCCACTACCAGCGCCCCGTCGCGGATCGCGGTGTTGGGCCGCGCCGACAGGAGGGCGAACAGCCCGCCGAAGAACAGGAGCATGAGGATCAGGACGAGCGCGTCCTTGATCCCCACCAGCAGCTTCCAGGCGCCACGAACCAGCTTCACGTCTTCGCTATCCCCCAAAGGCGGAATCGCGGGCGACGCTAGAGCATGGGACGCGCGCGGGCAAACCTTGGCGTGTGAGGAAGGGGTGAAAGGAGTCTGGATCGGCATCCAACCGTCACCCCGGCCTTGGGCCGGGGTCCACCGGGAGGCAGGTGCAGGACAACAGGCTCCAGCGCAGCCCGAGAGGTCGAGTGGACCCCGGCCCAAGGCCGGGGTGACGAAGAAGGAAAATGCGGCGGCGCGCAGGGCAATGGGACGAACCGGGGACAGCCCGCGCGCCGCCGTTTCCTCGTCCGAGGGGGGCTCGAAGGACGAGGAGGGAAGGATCAGCGGCCGAACAGCTTCGGCAGCGTGATCTTGAGCGGCAGATTGCTGAGACCCGGGATGCCGCTGAAGGTCGGCACCGCGATGCTCGCCGAGCCCAACTTCACCTCGACGATGTTGTTGCCGCTCAGCAGGTTGACGCTTCCGGTGCTGCCGTTGAGCGGGGCCTGCTTGCCGACGTTGACGCCGAGCACGGTGTTGCCGTCCTTGGGCGTCGTCACGTTGACGTCGCCGGCGCCGACCGCGACGATGTCGGACAGCTGGGTCTTGCCCGGCTTGGTCAGGCTGTTGACGGCCACGTCGATCACCTGACCGTTGGTCAGCGCATTGACGTCGGCGAGGCCGCCTTCGCGGCCCTGGGTCTGGCCCAGGTTGACCGCGACCGCGGCGGGGCCGTTCGGCGAATGGCCGGTGTGGAAGTTCCCCGCGTCGATCGAAATGATGTCGGCGGAGTTGGGCAGCGCCGGCGCCGGCAGCGACTGGGCGCTGGCGGAGCCCGCGGCGATCGCGGCCGTGGCGGCGGCGGCGATCAGGCTCGATCGGATCAGATAATGCATCGATCACGTCTCCTCTCAGGGACGGGCAGGCATGCCCGTCCGTGGGGCAGGGGGCCGGAAAAGCGTGAACTCTCTCCCCATCTCGCCGCCGCTTCGGCGGGGATGACCGGCACGCTAACCATCGTGTGCGGTGTCTCGTCCGGATCGCGGGCACGACCGGGCTTGGCACCGTTCCGGCGCAGATTGCCTGGGAAGGCCGGGGCGCCTAACCGGAGTCGCGTTCGACTCGCCTCCCGACCCTTGACGCTGTGACCGCACGGGCACATATGCGCGGCGCTGGCACTCTCCTCATGGGAGTGCCAAGACAGTCCACATCACGTCACTAGCAAGGGATGACGCGCATGAACTTCCGTCCGCTGCACGATCGCGTGCTCGTTCGCCGGGTCGAGGCCGAAGAGAAGACTGCCGGGGGGATCATCATTCCCGACACCGCCAAGGAAAAGCCGCAGGAGGGCGAGGTCGTCGCCGCCGGCGCCGGCGCCAAGGCCGAGGACGGCAAGGTGACGCCGCTCGACGTCAAGGCCGGCGACCGCATCCTGTTCGGCAAATGGTCGGGCACCGAGGTCAAGGTGAACGGCGAAGACCTGCTGATCATGAAGGAATCGGACATCCTCGGCATCGTCGAGTGACGTCCGGCGCCTCCCGCGCGCGCGTACGCGAAGGAGGTGCGACTTTCGTGACTTTCCAACTCTCAACCTCTCATCTGAAAGGGTAGCCACATGGCAGCCAAGGACGTCAAATTCAGCCGCGACGCGCGTGAGCGCATCCTGCGCGGCGTCGACATTCTCGCC
This sequence comes from Sphingomonas sp. SRI_018, assembly GCF_057586275.1. Classification (NCBI taxonomy): domain Bacteria; kingdom Pseudomonadati; phylum Pseudomonadota; class Alphaproteobacteria; order Sphingomonadales; family Sphingomonadaceae; genus Sphingomonas; species Sphingomonas sp. SRI_018. The sequence continues at coordinate 82,050 of NZ_JBYCZO010000004.1, forward strand.
GACGCGGTCAAGGTCACGCTGGGGCCGAAGGGCCGCAACGTCGTGATCGACAAGAGCTTCGGCGCGCCGCGCATCACCAAGGACGGCGTCACTGTCGCCAAGGAGATCGAGCTCAAGGACAAGTTCGAGAACATGGGCGCGCAGATGGTGCGCGAAGTGGCCTCGAAGACCAACGATATCGCCGGCGACGGCACCACCACCGCCACCGTGCTCGCCCAGGCGATCGTGCGCGAGGGCATGAAGTCGGTCGCGGCCGGCATGAACCCGATGGACCTGAAGCGCGGCATCGACCTCGCCGTCACCAAGGTCGTCGAGGACCTCAAGAGCCGCTCGAAGCCGGTCGCGGGTTCCAACGAAGTTGCGCAGGTCGGCATCATCTCCGCCAACGGCGACAAGGAAGTCGGCGAGAAGATCGCGGAAGCGATGGAGAAGGTCGGCAAGGAAGGCGTGATCACCGTCGAGGAGGCCAAGGGCCTCGAGTTCGAGCTCGACGTCGTCGAGGGCATGCAGTTCGACCGCGGCTATCTCTCGCCCTACTTCATCACCAATCCGGAGAAGATGTCGGTCGAGCTCGCCGATCCGTACATCCTGATCCATGAGAAGAAGCTGTCGTCGCTGCAGGCGATGCTGCCGATCCTCGAGGCGGTGGTGCAGTCGGGCCGTCCGCTGCTGATCATCGCCGAGGACATCGAGGGCGAGGCGCTGGCCACGCTCGTGGTGAACAAGCTGCGCGGCGGCCTCAAGGTCGCGGCGGTCAAGGCGCCGGGCTTCGGCGATCGCCGCAAGGCGATGCTCGAGGACATCGCGATCCTCACCAAGGGCGAGGTCGTCAGCGAGGATCTCGGCATCAAGCTCGAGAGCGTGACCCTCGGCATGCTCGGCACCGCCAAGCGCGTCACCATCGACAAGGACAACACCACCATCGTCGACGGCGCCGGTGAAGAGGCGGCGATCAAGGGCCGCATCGAGGCGATCCGCCAGCAGATCGAGGTGACCACCAGCGACTACGACCGCGAGAAGCTCCAGGAGCGCCTCGCCAAGCTCGCCGGCGGCGTCGCCGTGATCAAGGTCGGTGGCGCGACCGAGGTCGAGGTGAAGGAGCGCAAGGACCGCGTCGACGACGCGCTGCACGCGACCCGCGCGGCGGTCGAAGAGGGCATCGTCCCCGGCGGCGGCACCGCTCTCCTCTACGCCACCAAGGCGCTCGAGGGCCTCAAGGGCGAGAACGACGATCAGACCCGCGGTGTCGACATCATCCGGCGCTCGCTGCAGGCGCCGGTGCGTCAGATCGCCCAGAACGCCGGCCATGACGGCGCGGTGGTCGCGGGCAAGCTGATCGACGGCAACGACGTCAACCTCGGCTTCAATGCCGCGACCGACACCTATGAGAACCTGGTCCAGGCCGGCGTGATCGACCCGACCAAGGTCGTCCGCACCGCCCTCCAGGACGCGGCGTCGGTCGCCGGTCTCCTCATCACCACCGAGGCGACCGTGGCCGAGCTGCCCGAGGACAAGCCTGCGGCTCCGGCGATGCCGGGCGGCATGGGCGGGATGGATTTCTGAGCCAAGGCGGCCTGAGCTAAGGCGACTTAGCTCAGGACTCGCCAAAGGCTCGGCCGGCGGGCGGCTGGCTTCGCCAACCGCCCGACCGACGGCGCGGCTTCGCCGCGCCGGTCCACCGAACCCAAAAGCAAAGGGCCGGGAGATCCCTCTCCCGGCCCTTCGTTTGTCCGATCCGGAAAGGCGCTACTCCAGCCCCAGCGCCTTCTTCACCTCCGCCCAGCGCACCAGCTTGAAATTCTGCGCCTGCGGCGCGTTGTCCCCATCCTGCGCGATCATCAGCCCGCCCTCGAGGCCTGGACCGAAGCGCGCGGTGCTGACCTCGATCCCGTCGGTCTCGCTGGTCCCGCCGATCCCTCCGCCCTCGGCGATGCGGAAGCGCCCGGCATAGCCGAGGTCGGGCAGCCGCCACAGCGCATAGGCGGAGTCGCCCTGGCTGGAGACGACCAGATAGCCGCCGTCCGCCCCCTCCGCCGCGATCGCCACGCCCTCGACGTCGGCGATCAACTCCTTGCCATTGGCCTTGGCGACCGAGGTCGGCGTCACCGGATCGCCCGGCTCGGCGCCGAACCTCCAGACCCCGACATCCTCCTCGCCGACGAACAGCGTGCCGGTACGGTCGTCGGCGACGCAGCCCTCGGACTGGGTGGCGAGCTTCATCGTCCGCACCGTCTCGGCGCCGCTGCCGTCGGCCGCGATGCGGAGCTGGATGATCGCCCCGTCCTTGCCGACCACAAAGGCGTAGAGCCCGCTCTTCGCCTGGTACATGCACAGGCCATAGGCTTCCGCCGTCGCCACCGGCACCCGGGCGAGCGGGGTCAGCGTCGCCGTCTGCGTATCGAGCCGGAACAGCGCGAGCCGGCTGTCCCCGATCGTGTTGCGATCGCTCGCCGCGACGATCACGCCCGCCGGCGTCTCGCGCAGGTCGACGTTGTTGACCCGGCCGGCGGCGAGGTTCGAGCGCAGCTTGCCGTCGAGGCCGTAGACGTTGAGCCCCGCCTTCTTGTCGGTCGCGACGATCAGGCTGGCGGCGGGATCGGCCGCATTGTGCCAGATCGCGGGATCGTCGGCCGCATCCTGCAGGCTGGCGACCGCGTCGGTCTGCGCAAAGGGCGTGACCGAAGCGGTCGCCAGCGGCGATACCATCGCCTGCGGCTTCGGCGTGGCGGCACAGCCCGACAGCAGCAGCGCCGTCAGCAAGTGGCGGTGTTTCATAGGTGATCTCCCCCTGTTGCGCCGCCTCATGGGGAAGGGGTGTGTCAGTAAAGTGACAAGCCGGCTAGCGCCCCCGCCGCGTCACCGCTTCAACGCCTCGATGATCTTCCTGATCTCCTGGCTGCGCCCCCGCGGCAGGATCAGCACGTCGTCGCCGCTTGCCACCACGATCAGGTCCTCGACGCCGACCAGCGCGATCCGCACGCCGTCCGAGCGCACGAAGCAGTTCTTCGTATCGACCGCGATCACCTCGCCGTGATGGACGTTGCCGCCTTCGTCGATCTGGCTGATCGCGTGCAGCGCGTCCCAGGAGCCGACGTCGCTCCAGCCCATACTGACCGGCACCACCGCCACCCGCGCCGCCTTTTCCATCACCGCATAGTCGATCGAATCCGCCGGCGATCTTGCAAAGGCCTCCTCGTCCGGCCAGATCCGCACGCCTTCGCGGCGCGCCTTGGCCATCGCCTCCTGCGCGGCGACGAGCATGTCGGGCGCATGCGCCGCGAGCGCGCCCAGATACATGTCCGCGCGGAACAGGAAGATGCCGCCGTTCCACGCATGGCCGCCCTCCGCCAGCATCGCTTCGGCCGCCTCGCGCGGCGGCTTCTCGATGAAACGGTCGACCTTGTGGACGCCGCTCGCGATCTCCTCGCCGATGCGGATGTAGCCATAGCCGGTCTCCGGCGCATCGGGCGTGATGCCGAAGGTGACCAGCCAACCCTCGTCGACCAGCGGCAGCGCCGCATGGATCGCCGCGTGGAACGCGGCGACGTCGGTGATGACATGGTCGGACGGCATCACCAGCAGCGGATCGTGCCCGCCGCCGGCCGCGATCGCCGCCAGCGCGATCGCCGGCGCGGTGTTGCGCCCCATCGGCTCCAGCACCAACGCACGCGCCGAACCCTCGATCGCGGCGAGTTGCTGCTCGATCTCGTCGGCATGATAAGCATTGGCGACCACCACCGGCGCGGTGAAGCGCTCGCCGCCGCAGCGTCTCGCCGTAAGCTGCAACATCGTCTCCTCGGCGGTGAGCGCCAGGAGCTGCTTCGGCCGCTCGGGCCGGGACATGGGCCAGAGCCGGGTGCCCGAACCTCCTGAGAGGATCACGGGAATGATCGGCCTGACGTCGGTCATGATGAACGGTTCTCCTGTTGCGATGGATGTAGCGGACGCCCCCCCCTCTCGTCCAACGCCCCGACTCTCATCGATTTCCGCCGCCGTTCAGCATTTCTTCGCCTTTTTGCGCGAGACGGGTGTCGGCGAAGTTTACACTCAGGTGTCGGGAGCGCGCCGCGCGCGATGATCAGGCTGTTCAAGCATTACGTGCCGAACGCGGTGCTGCTGCTCGGTCTGTTCGATCTTGCGGTGCTCGCGCTTGCCGGCGAGCTCGGCTGGACGCTGCGCGCGCACCAGATCGGCATGGCCGTCGAGCCGATCCACACCCGCACGGCCCAGCTCGCCGTGTTCGTCGCCGCGGTCGAGACGGCGATGATCGCGGTCGGCGTCTATGGCGCCGAGTCGCTGCAATCGATCCGCTATGCGATGGTACGGCTCAGCGTCGGCGTCGCGATCGGCGTGCTGGCGCTCAGCGCGCTGTTCTTCATCCTGCCCGACCTCAGCCTGTGGCGATCGAACCTGCTCTACGCCATGGGCCTTGCCATCGTCGGCCTCACCTTCCTGCGCATCCTCATCGGCAAGGCGCTCGGCGGCCAGGCGTTCAAGCGCCGCATCGTCGTGCTCGGCGCCGGCCCGCGTGCGGCGCGGCTGAAGGCGCTGGCGGCGCGGCCGGGCGCCGGCTTCGCGGTGGTCGGCTACGTCAGCATGAGCGAGGGTAACCGCGTGATCCCGGAGGCGATCGCGCGCGACGCCATCTACAACCTCGCCGATCATGTCGTGCTGCTGAGCGCGAGCGAGGTGGTGTTGGCGCTGGAGGAGCGGCGTAACGCGCTGCCGCTCAAGGATCTGCTCCGCATCAAGACCACCGGTGTCCACGTCAACGAGATCTCGACCTTCCTCGAGCGCGAGACCGGGCGCGTCGACCTCGACAGCGTCAATCCGTCCTGGCTGATCTTCTCCGACGGCTTCTCGTCGAGCCGGATGCTGTCGAGCGTGTTCAAGCGACTGTTCGACATCGCCGCCAGCCTGATCCTGCTGGCGCTGACCCTGCCGGTCATCGCTCTCGCCGCGATCGCGGTGAAGCTCGACAGCAGGGGGCCGGCTTTCTACCGTCAGGTCCGCGTCGGGCTTTACGGAACGCCGTTCCAGGTCATCAAGCTCCGCTCGATGCGCACCGACGCCGAGGTGCAGGGCCAGGCGGTGTGGGCGGAGAAGGACGATCCGCGTGTCACCCGAATCGGCCGGTTCATCCGCAAAGTAAGGATCGACGAGCTGCCGCAGTGCTGGACCGTCCTCAAGGGCGAGATGAGCTTCGTCGGCCCCCGCCCGGAACGGCCCCAGTTCGTCGACGATCTGGAAGCCAAGCTCCCCTATTACGCCGAACGGCACATGGTGAAGCCGGGCATCACCGGCTGGGCGCAGATCAACTATCCCTATGGCGCCTCGATCGAGGACGCGCGGCAGAAGCTCGAATACGACCTCTACTACGCCAAGAACTACTCGCCCTTTCTCGACCTCCTGATCCTGCTCCAGACGGTGCGCGTGGTGCTGTTCCCGGAGGGAGCGCGCTGAGGCGATGGCCGAAACGCTGACCCTGTGGAGCCATGCGCTGGCGGCGCTGCTGTTCGCCGCCGTCGCGCTATGGGCGGGGCGGAGCGCGCGGGTGGTGCTGCCGCGCTGGCCGCTGGTCGCGGCGGTGGCGGCACTGGCGGCATGGGCGCTGGCGGTCGCCGGGCTCGGCGGCAATTCGCCGGGCACGCAGCTCGCCGAAGGCGCACGGACGCTGGCGCTGCTCGGCTTCATGTTCGCGCTTGGCCGGCAAGGCGCGCTGCGCGCGCCAGCCGGCGTGGTCGCGGTCTACGGCGTGGTCGCGCTGATCGCGGCCGCGGGGATGCTGCTCGCGCTTGGCGTCGTCGGGTTCCATGAAGACGCCCAAGTCGTCAATGCCAGTGCGCTGCTGCGCATGATGGTGGCGGTGGGCGCGCTGGTGCTGCTTCAGCAGCTCGACGCCGAGGACGGCCGCGGCAATGTCCGCCTGATTGCGATCGGCTTCGCGGCGATATGGCTCAGCGATTTCGGCTTGGCCGCCATCGCCTATCTGCTCGGCGCATGGCCGGCCGTGGCGGCGCCCGTCCGAGGGGCGGCGATGGTGCTGGCGGCGGCGCTGATCGGCGCAGCGATCCAGCGCGATGGGCGCGGCGAGGTCCGCATCTCGCATGCCGTCGCCTATCGCTCGCTGTCGCTGGTCGCGATCGGCGCCTATTTCGCGCTGCTCGCCGCCGGCACCAGCCTGCTCGGCGCGATCGGCGGCACGCTGGCGCGGATGTGGCAGACCGCCTTCGTGTTCGGCTCGGCCGCCGCGGTGCTGACGCTGGTCGCGTCGCCATGGCTGCGTGCCTGGGCGAAGGTGAGCGTCGCCAAGCACCTCTTCCGCCATCGCTACGACTATCGCGCGGAATGGATCCGCTTCACCGGCACGCTCGGCAAGCCTGACCGCGCCGCGCCGCTCGCCGAGCGTGTAGTCAAGGCGGTCGCGGACCTCACCGACTCCCCGGCCGGGCTGCTGCTGGTACCGGACGGCGCTGGGCTCGGCATCGGCACCGGCTGGAACTGGAGCGGAGACCTGCCGCGTACCGGCGCCGACGCGGCCTTCACGCACAGTCTCGGCCAGGGCGAGCGCATCGTCGAGCTCGACCGCGCCCGCCGCGGCGACGTCGATGGCGACGTCGCGCCGCAATGGCTGCTCGACGAGCGGGACGCCTGGGCGGTGGTGCCGCTTCTGCACCTGGACACGCTGGTCGGCGCGATCGTGCTTGCGCGTCCGCCGGTGGACCGGGCACTCGATTGGGAGGATTTCGACCTGTTGCGCATCGCCGGACGCCAGGTCGCGAGCTATCTCGCCGAAGCGCGCGCGCAGGAGGCGCTCGCCGAGACCGAGCGGTTCGACGAGTTCAACCGCCGTTTCGCCTTCATCGTCCACGACATCAAGAATCTGGTGAGCGGGTTGAGCCTGGTTGCCCGCAATGCGGAGCGCCACGCCGACAACCCCGCCTTCCGCGCCGACATGGTGGCGACGCTCCAGGATTCGGCCGACAAGCTCAACGCGCTGCTCGGCCGCCTGCTCGCCAACACCCGCGCTGCGGCCGAGCCGCCGGTCGCGATCGATGTGACGGCCATCGCCGAGCATATCGCCGCGGCACGCCGCGCGCAGCATCCGGTCGTGGTGGCGGGACCGAAGGGCGCAGTTGCGCTCGCCGATCCCGGTCGGCTGGAGCAGCTGCTCGGTCATCTCGTCCAGAACGCGATCGACGCGAGCGCCGCGGTCGATCCGGTGACGATCGCAGTCGAGCCCGGTGTGGAGACGGTGACGGTCTCGGTGATCGACCGCGGCTGCGGCATGTCGCCCGCCTTCATGCGCGATCGGCTGTTTCGCCCCTTCGCCTCGACCAAGCCCGGCGGCTTCGGCATCGGCGCGTTCGAGGCGCGGCAGCTGGCCGAAGGAATGGGCGGACGCATCGAGGTCGAGAGCTGCGAGGGTGGAGGCTCCACCTTCCGCGTGATCCTGCCGGCGGCGCTCGCCTCCAGGGTGGCGGCATGAGCGAGACGAGGAAGCTGCTGATCGTCGAGGACGACCTCGCGCTCCAGCGCCAGCTGCGCTGGGCCTATGAAGGCTATGAGGTGCATGTCGCCGCCGACCGCGAGAGCGCGGTCGCGCTGCTGCGCGCCGAGGAGCCGGCGGTGGTGACGCTCGACCTCGGCCTGCCGCCCGATCCCGACGGCACCAGCGAGGGTTTCGCCACGCTCCAGGCGATCCTGGAGCTGAAGCCCGACACCAAGGTGATCGTCGCCTCGGGCCACGGTGCCCGTGAAAGCGCGCGGATCGCGATCGCGGCGGGGGCATGGGACTTCTATGCCAAGCCGATCGACATCGACGCGCTCGGCCTGATCGTCGCGCGCGCCTTCCACGTCCATGCGCTGGAAGCGGAGAACCGCCGGCTCGCCGAGGCTGGATCGGGCACCGCGCTCGGCGGCATGATCACCGCCGCGCCGGAGATGCTGAAGGTCACCCGAACGATCGATCGCGTCGCCGGCGCCGACGTGTCGGTGATGCTGCTCGGCGCATCGGGCACCGGCAAGGAGCTGCTCGCGCGCGGGCTGCACGAGGCCAGCCCCCGCAGGCGCGGCGCCTTCGTCGCGATCAACTGCGCGGCGATCCCCGAGACGCTGCTCGAGAGCGAGCTGTTCGGGCACGAGAAGGGTGCCTTCACCGGCGCGGTCAAGACCACCGAAGGCAAGATCGAGGCGGCGCATGACGGCACCCTGTTTCTCGACGAGATCGGCGACGTGCCGCTGCCGCTCCAGGTCAAGCTGCTGCGCTTCCTGCAGGAGCGGGTGATCGAGCGGATCGGCGGGCGCAAGCCGATTCCAGTGGACACGCGTATCGTCTGCGCGACGCACCAGGACATCGACGCGATGGTCGCCGCCGGCAGCTTCCGCGAAGACCTCTACTATCGTCTCGCCGAGATCGTGGTGCGCATCCCGTCGCTCGCCGAGCGGCCGGGCGATGCCGGACTGCTCGCACGGCATTTCCTGCGCAGATACGCCGGCGAGATGCGAAGCGGCGTCAAGGGCTTCACGCCCGACGCGCTCGCGGCGATCGACGCCTGGAGCTGGCCCGGCAACGTCCGCGAGCTGGAGAACCGGGTGAAGCGCGCCGTCATCATGGCCGACGGCGCGCGCGTCACCGCCGCCGACCTCGACCTTGCCGAACCTGCTGGAGACAGCTTGCCGATCAACCTCAAGGCAGTGCGCGAGGCGGCCGACCGCAAGGCGATCCGCCACGCGCTGGCGCGCGCCGACGGCAATATCTCCGGCACCGCCCGGCTGCTCGGGATCAGCCGTCCCACCCTCTATGACCTGATGAAGGCCTATGACCTCCAGCCGTAGGCGCCTCGGCGCGCTCGCCCTTGCCGTTGCCGCCGCCGGCCTGTCCGCCGGCGCGCCGCTCCATGCCGACGCAGGGACCGCCCGGGCCACGCTCGGCCGCGCCCTCGCCGCGCTCGATCAAGGCAATGTCTCGGCCGCGCACGCTCTCGCCGCGTCCGCCGTGAAGGCCGATCCGAGCTGGGGGCTCGCCCATGCGGTGCTTGCGCGGACGGCGCTGGCGGACGACGACGGCATCGCCGCCGAGGCCGAGCTCGGCAAGGCGCGCGACAACGGCTTCGACATGCGCCGGGCGCAGCAGCTGCTTGCCCATGCGCGGCTGCTCCAGGGCGATCCGCAGCAGGCGCTCGCGCTCGCGAAGGCGACTGCGCCCCGTTACTGGACCTATGGCCTGCGCATCCAGGCGCGGGCGCTGGCGGCGATGGGCAACCCCGCCGCCGCCAACGACCTGCTGGCGCAGGCGATCGCTCGTGCGCCCGCCGACAGTGCCGTATGGACCGATCTCGCCCGTTTCCGCCGGAGCGTCGGCGACGTCGCGGGCGCGATCGAGGCGGCGGGCCGCGCGGTCGCTCTCGACGGCGACAACACCGCCGCGCTGCTGTTGAATGCCCAGCTCGTGCGCGACCAATATGGCCTGGTCGCGTCGCTGCCATGGTTCGAGGGCGCGCTGAAGCGCGACCCGAACAGCTATCCGGCCCTGCTCGACTATGCGGCGACACTCGGCGATGCCGGCCGATACAACGACATGCTCGGCGCCGCCCGCCGCGCGCTGGCGGTGCGGCCGGGCAGTCCGCAGGTGCTCTATCTGCTCGCGGTGATGGCGGCGCGCGCGGGCAATACCGGCCTCGCGCGCGACCTGATGGAGGATACCGGCGGCGCGCTCGACGGCATGCCGGGGCCGCTCCAGCTCGGCGCGACGCTGGACCTGGACGATGGCGCCGACGAGCAGGCGGTCACCAAGCTGCGCAACCTGGTCGCGATCCAGCCGATGAACATCCGCGCGCGCCAGCTTCTCGCCATGGCGCTGCTGCGGCGCGATTCCGCGCGGGGCGCGCTCGACGTCATCCAGCCGGTGGCCGAGCGCGGCGATGCCGACAGCTATACGCTGACGCTGGCCGCACGCGCCTTCGAACGGCTCGGCGATCGGGCGGCCGCCGCGCGCCTGCTCGATCGCGCCGCGCATCCGGCGCGGGCGGACGCGGCGAGCTTCAGCTCGGACGACAGCGTGCCGGTGCTCGCGGCCGCCGCCGCCGGCGATCCGGCCGGCGAGCCGTCGAGCGCGATCCCCTTGATCCGGGCGCAGCTCGAAGCCGGCGATCGTGCCGGCGCGCTCGCCCGCGCGCAGGCCGTGGCGGCCGCCAACCGCGGTGCGCCCAAGGCGGCGCTGGTGCTTGGCGATACACTGATGGCGCTCGGGCGGCCGGGCGACGCCGTCGCCGCCTTCCGCCGCGCCGCGTCGCTGAGCTTCGACGAGCCGACGATGCTGCGGCTGACCGAGGCGCTCGACATGGCCGGACGGCGCGAGGAGGCGTCGAACGCGCTCGCGCTGTTCCTGTCACAGAACCCGGCGAACGTCGCCGCGCTCCGCCTCGCCGCACACTGGCAGATCGCGGCGGGCGAATATGACGCGGCGATCGACACGCTGGAGAGGCTGCGCGTGCGGCTCGGCGACCGCGACGCGGCGCTGCTGGCCGAGCTCGCCTATGCCTATGACGGCGCCGGCGAGGAGGAGACCGCCGCCAGCTATGCCGCCGCCGCCTATGCGCTGGCCCCGGCCAATGCCGCTGCGGCCGACGCCTATGGCTGGGCGCTCTACGGCAGCGGTGACACCGAGGGAGCACGCCAGCTCCTGGAGAAGGCGGTGGCGCTCGCGCCTCGTCATGCGGCGCTGCGCTGGCACCTCGCCCAGCTCTATGCCGATCTCGGCCGTGCGCAGGATGCCCGCGCCCAGGCGCTGGCGGCGCTCGCCGATCCCCGCTTCGGCGAGCGCGAGGCGGCGCAGAAGCTGGCCGCGGCCGGCTGACCTCGCTAAGCGGGGCGCCATGACCGACCCGCTCGAAAGGATCGCCGCCGCGCTGGAGCGGCTCGCCCCGCCGCCACCTGCGTCCGCCGATCCGCTCGCCCATCCCGCCTATCTCTGGCACGGCGAGGTACTGGAGGCGGCGCGCGGCTTCGCGCCGCTGCCGCTCGAGATGCTGACCGGCATGGATGCGCAGAAGGCGTCGCTGCTCGAGAATTTCCGCCGCCTCGCCGCCGGCCATGCCGCGCACGACGTGCTGCTGTGGGGCGCGCGCGGCACCGGCAAGTCGGCGCTGGTCGCCAGCGCCGCCGCCGCGACCGGCCTCGCGCTGGTCGAGGTCGCCACCGCCTCGCTCGACAGCCTGCCGCGGCTGTTCGCCACGCTGGCGCCGGTCAAGCGCGCCTTCGTGGTGTTCATCGACGATCTCGGCTTCTCGGCGCCGAGCGAGGCGCGCGCGCTGCGCTCGCTGCTGCAGGGCGGTGCGGAGGCGCGGCCCGACAACACCCGCCTCGCCGTCACCTCGAACCGCCGCCACCTCGTCCCGCGCGACATCGCCGAGCAGGAAAGCGCGATCAATCCGCGCGATGCGGTCGACGACGCGCTGGCGCTGGCCGACCGGTTCGGGCTCAGCCTCGGCTTCCATGTGATCGACCAGGACACCTATCTGGCGATCATCGAGCGCTACGCGACCAGCTATGGCCTGCCGTTCGATCCCGTCGACGCGGTCGGCTGGGCGACGCGGCGCGGCAGCCGCTCGGGGCGGGTGGCATGGCAGTACGTCATCGACCTCGCCGGCCGCGCCGGCGTGGCGATCGATCGCGGCAAGGGGGCCTAGCCGAGCGTCTCGACCATCTCCGCCAGTTCTAGCCACCGCAGCTCGGCCGCGTCCTTCTCTTCGCGCGCGGCGGCGATCGCCTTCATCAGCGTGTCGAATTTCGCGGGATCGCGTGCGTAAAGCTCCGGGTCGGCCAGCGCCGCCTCGTCGCGCGCGATCGCCGCGTCGAGCTCCTCGATCCGCTTCGGCAGCAGGTCGTAGTCACGCTGGTCCTTGTAGCTGAGCTTGGTGCGCGTCTGCAGTGGAGGAGGCGGCGCGGCCGCCGTTTTCGCCGCAGCCCTCGCCTGCGCCCTGAGCTTCCGCTTGGCTTCCCAATCGGCATAGCCGCCGGCGACGATGTCGACCGAGCCCGACCCGTCGAGCCCCAGGGTCACCGTCACCGTGCGGTCGAGGAAGTCGCGGTCGTGGCTGACGATCAGCACCGTGCCCTCATAGTCCGCGATCACCTCCTGGAGCAGGTCGAGCGTCTCGAGGTCGAGGTCGTTGGTCGGCTCGTCGAGCACCAGCAGGTTGGAGGCGCGGGCGAACTCGCGCGCCAGCAGCAGCCGCGAGCGCTCCCCGCCGGAGAGCGTGCCGACGCGGGCATCGGCGAGACCGGGGTCGAACAGGAACTCCTTGAGATAGCCCTGGATGTGCTTCTTGACCCCACGCACCTCGATCCAGTCGCCGCCGTCGGCGAGCACGTCGCGCACGCGCTTCTCGGGCGCCATCAATTTCCGCTGCTGGTCGATGATCACCCCGTCGAGCGTCCTGGCAAGCGTCACCGTCCCCTCGTCGGGCGCGATCTCGCCGGTCAGCAGCCTGATGAGGGTGGTCTTGCCCGCGCCGTTGGCGCCGACGATGCCGATGCGGTCGCCGCGCTGGATGCGCAGGCTGAAGTCCTTGATGATCGTGCGCTCGCCAAAGCGCTTCGTCACCCGGTCGGCGGTGATCACGCTCTTGGTGCGCACGTCGTCGGTGGCGATACCGAGCTTGGCGGTGCCCTGCGGCCCCAGCATCGAGGCACGCTGGGCGCGCATCTGGTTGAGCTTCTCCAGCCGCCCCTGGTTGCGCCGCCGCCGCGCGGTGACGCCGCGCTGGAGCCAGTGCAGCTCGAGCTTCAACTTGGCGTCGAGCTTCTCCGCCGCACGCGTCTCCTCGGCATAGACCGCCTCCATCCACGCCTCGAATCCACCGAAGCCGATCTCGTTGCGGCGGATGCTGCCGCGATCGAGCCACAGCGTCTGGCGGGTGAGACGGGTCAGGAAGGTGCGGTCGTGGCTGATGACGATGAACGCGCCGGTGTAGCGGTTCAGCCAATCCTCCAGCCAGTCGATCGCGGCGAGGTCGAGATGGTTGGTCGGCTCGTCGAGCAGCAATACGTCGGGGTTCTGCGCCAGCGCCCGCGCGATCGCCGCGCGCCGCCGCTCGCCGCCCGACGCGGTCGCCGCGTCACGGCCGAGGTCGATGCCGAGCTGCCCGGCGATCGCCTCCGCCTCGTGTCTGGACGGCGCGTCGGCGCCCGACAGCACGAAGTCGAGCAGTGTCTTCGCGCCCTCCATCTTCGGCTCCTGCTCGAGCATCACCACGTTGGTACCGGGCACGATCGTGCGGCGGCCCGCGTCCGCCTCGATGCGGTCGGCGATCAGCTTGAGCAGCGTGGTCTTGCCCGCGCCGTTGCGCCCGATCAGCGCCAGCCGGTCGCGCGCGCCGATATAGATGTCGAGGCCGCGGAACAGCCAGCCCGAGCCCTGCACGAGCCCGAGGCCTTCATAGGCGAGGATGGGAGCAGCCATGATCGGGGCGACCTAGGGTCCCTTCGCGCTTGCGGCAAGATTTCGTCGACATTCACGGGCTGTTCAACGCATGCTGCCTATGCCACAGCCATATGAAGATGGTGGGAATTCTCTCGATCGGCCTTGCGATCGCGCTCGCCGGTGCCGGCGACGCTGGTGCGCAGCGGCATCGCCGCGGCGATCAGGACGCCGCGCGCGAGGCGCGCGAGCAGGGCCGCCTGCTGTCGCTTCGCGAGATCGAGCGCCGCGTCGTGCCGAAGATGAGGGGTGCGCAGTACATCGGCTTCGACTTCGATTCGGGCACGCAGGTTTACACGCTCAAATTCCTGCGCGATGGCAATGTCATCTGGGTGAGCGTCGACGGCCGCTCGGGGGCCGTCATCGGCCGCACCGGAAGCTGACGCTCCCCCACTGGAGACACACATGCGCGTTCTGATTGTCGAAGACGAACCCAATCTCGGTCAGCAGCTCCGCAACACGCTCGAAGGGGCGGGCTATGCAGTGGACCTCGCCACCGACGGCGAGGAGGGGCATTTCCTGGGCTCGACCGAAGACTATGATGCGATCATCCTCGATCTCGGCCTGCCCGAGATCGACGGGCTGACCGTGCTCGACCGCTGGCGCAAGGAAGGCAAGACCACGCCGGTGCTGGTGCTGACCGCGCGCGACAGCTGGTCGGACAAGGTCGCCGGGCTCGATGCCGGCGCCGACGACTATGTCGCCAAGCCGTTCCAGACCGAGGAGCTGATCGCCCGCCTGCGTGCGCTGATCCGCCGCGCCTCGGGCAATGCCTCGGCCGAGCTGACCGCCGGCGACATCCGCCTCGACACCCGCTCGGGCAAGGTGACCAAGGCCGGCGAGCCGGTGAAGCTCACCGCGCAGGAATACAAGCTGCTCAGCTACCTCCTCCACCACAAAGGCAAGGTGGTGAGCCGCACCGAGCTGATCGAGCATATCTACGACCAGGATTTCGACCGCGATTCGAACACGATCGAGGTGTTCGTGACGCGCATCCGCAAGAAGCTCGGTGCCGACGTGATCTCGACGATCCGCGGCCTCGGCTATTCGCTCGACGAGCCCGGCGAACGGCCGTCGGCGGAGTGATGCGCTTCCGCTCCCCGCCAGCGGGGAGCGGGGCATGTAAGGCTGCCTGATGGCCACCACCGCTCCCGAACTGCCGCCACGCCCTTACGTCCGCGTCACCGGCTCGCTGTCGCGCCGGATGATCGTCGTCGCGGCATTGTGGATCCTGCTGCTGCTCACCGGCGGCGGGTTCGCGCTCGATCGCGTGCTGACTTCGGCGGTGACGCGCAGCTTCGACGACCAGCTCGATTTCCTGCTGACCAGCCTGATAGCCACGGCGGAGATCGGGCCGGAAGGCGAGGTGATGTTCAACCGCCAGCTCGCCGACCAGCGCTTCCTCGAGCCCAACTCGGGCCTCTACTGGCAGGTGAGCGGCAATGGCGTCGATCCCTTCCCATCGCGCTCGCTGTGGGACCGGCGGCTGCGTACCGATCAGCAGCACCGCGACCGCGACGTCCATATCTATGATTCGAGCCAGTTCCCGGACGAGCGCCTCCGGGTCGTCGAACGGGACCTCAAACTGCCCGGCTCGCCGGTGCGCTGGCGCTTCCAGGTCGCGCAGAACCGCGGCTATCTCGACGCGCAGATCGCAGCGCTCCGCCGGACGCTGGTGCGCAGCTTCGTGCTGCTTGGGCTCGGGCTGATCGTGATGGTGACGCTGCAGACCTTCTACGGCCTGCTGCCGCTGAGGAAGGTCCGCTTGGAGATCCAACGGATGCGCGCGGGGACATCCAGCCGTGTCGAGGGCAATATGCCCGCCGAGGTCGCACCGATGGTCGAGGAACTGAACGGCCTCATCGAGCACAACGATCGCCAGGCCGAGGAAGCGCGCCGCCACGCCGGCAACCTCGCCCATGCGCTGAAGACGCCGCTCACGGTGATCATGAACGCTGCCGCCGCGGGCCAGGCCGACCTCGCCGACACCGTGATCCGCGAGGCGCGGACGATGCGTCGCCAGGTCGACCACCATCTCGCGCGGGCCCGCGCGGTCGGCCGCCGCGGCAGCGCGCACAGCCGCGCCGAGCTTTGGGTAAGCGTTGAAGCGGTCGAGCGGGCGATCTCACGCCTTTATCCCAACGTCCGCATCGACACCGACGGCGCGAAGGACCTCAAGGCCAGGATCGAGCGCCAGGACCTCGACGAGATCCTCGGCAACCTCGTCGAGAATGCCGCCAAATACGGCGGCGGCAGCGTGTTCATCACCGTCTCGGCGCAGGCGGGCTTCGCCGAGATCATGGTCGAGGACGACGGAAGGGGCATTCCTGAGGCCGACCGCCTGCGCATCTTCGACCGCGGCGTGCGGCTCGACAGCGGCAAGCCGGGGACGGGGCTGGGGCTGGCGATCGTGCGCGACGTGGCCGAGCTGTATGGCGGGACGGTGAGCCTGGAGGAAAGCGAGGACCTCGGCGGCCTGCTGGTCCGCCTGAGGCTGCCGCTGGCGTAAACAAGCTCCTCCCCGGAACGGGGAGGGGGACCGCGCCCGCAGGGCGTGGTGGAGGGGGCCCAGCCAAGAGCGATCCGTCGGTGGAGGGCCCCCTCCACCAAGCCGCTTCGCGTCTTGGTCCCCCTCCCCGTTCCGGGGAGGAGCTTAGAGGTCCCTCACCACCTCCGCCGCGATCTCGAAGCTCCGCCTCCGTGCGGCATGATCATGGATCATCCCGGTCACCATCAGCTCGTCCGGCTTCGTCCGCTCGACGAACGCGGCGATCTGGCGCTTGACGCTCTCCGGCCCGCCGGTCGCCGAGCATTGCAGCACATGATCGAGGATCGCGTTCCCCTGCGCGCCCAGCGTCTCGCGGAAGCCGGGCACCGGCGGCGGCAGCTGGATCGCCTGTCCGGTGCGGATCGCGACGAACGCCTGCTGCGCGGAGGTCGCGATCAGCTCCGCCTCCGCATCGCTGTCGGCGGCGAACACGTTGAAGCCCAGCATCAGGTGCGGCTTCTCGCAGACGGGGGAAGGACGGAAGTCGCGGCGGTAGATCGCGATCGCCATGTCGAGCGCATCCGGCGCGAAATGCGAGGCGAAGGCATAGGGCAGCCCCAGCATCGCCGCGAGCTGTGCCCCGAAGGTCGAGGAGCCGAGAATCCACAGCTTCACGTCCGCCCCCGCGCCTGGCGTCGCGCGGATGCCGGTCTGCCCGTCGTCGGCGAAATAGCTCTGCAGCTCGAGCACATCCTGCGGGAAGGCGTCCGGGCTGCTTTCCAGCGTGCGCCTCAGCGCCCGCGCCACCCGCTGATCCGATCCCGGCGCCCGCCCGAGTCCCAGGTCGATCCGCCCTGGAAACAGCGCATCCAGCGTGCCGAACTGCTCGGCGATCACCAGCGGGGCGTGGTTGGGCAGCATGATCCCGCCCGCGCCGATCCGGATAGTCGAGGTCGCGGCGCCGACATGCGCGATCACCACCGATGTCGCCGCGCTGGCGATCCCGGGCATCCCGTGATGCTCCGCCACCCAGTAGCGTGTGTAGCCGAGCGCCTCGGCATGGGCGGCGAGGTCGGCGGCATTGGCGAGCGCGGTACGGGCGTCCCCGCCCTGCACGATGGGGACGAGGTCGAGGAGCGAATAGGGGATCATGACCTGCCAGATGGGGAGCCGCTTGCCCCATGCAAGCAGGACCGGTAGGCGCGCCCTCGTGCCGCCCGAACTCGACCACGTCCGCGCCTGGATCTTCGATCTGGACAACACGCTCTATCCGCCGAGCGCGAACCTGTTCGCCAAGATCGATCATCGCATGACCGACTATATCGAGCGGCTGACCGGCCTCCCCTGGGACGAGGCGCGCAAGCTGCAGAAGGGCTGGTTCCACGCGCACGGCACCACGCTGGCCGGGCTGATGGCCGAGCACGGCACCGATCCCTATGAGTTCCTCACCTATGTCCACGACATCGAGATGGACGTGCTCGAGGAGAACGCCCCGCTCGCCGCCGCGATCGCCCGGCTGCCGGGGCGCAAGCTGGTCTTTACCAACGGCGACCTGCCTTATGCCTCGAAGGTGCTCGACCGGCTCGGCCTCGGCGCCAGCTTCGAGGCGGTGCACGACATTCACGCGATGGCGCTCCGCCCCAAGCCCGATCCGGTCTCCTACGAGGGGCTGTGCGCCGCGTACGAGCTGGAACCGACCGAATGCCTGTTCGTCGAGGACATGGCGCGCAATCTGAAGCCGGCCAAGGCGATCGGCATGACCACCGTCTGGGTCGACAACGGCAGCGAGCAGACCGCCGACACCGACCGCAGCTTCATCGACTATACCACCGCCGACATCACCGGTTGGCTGCACGATATCCTGGGAGACGCTTGAGTGACCGATCTTCAAACGACCATCGACGCCGCCTGGGAGAATCGTGCGGATCTCAATACGGGGACCGAAGGCGCGGTGCGCGAGGCGGTGGCGGAAGCCCTCAACCTGCTCGACCGTGGCGAGGCGCGCGTGGCGGAGCCGGTGGACGGCGGCTGGCGGGTCAACCAGTGGCTCAAGAAGGCGGTGCTGCTGTCGTTCCGCCTCAACGACAATGTCGTGATGCCGGGCGGCTGGTACGACAAGGTGCCGTCGAAGTTCACCGGCTGGGGCGAGGACGCCTTCCGCGCCGCCGGCTTCCGCGCGGTGCCGGGGTCTGTGGTCCGCCACGGCGCCTTCATCGGCAAGGGCGCGGTGCTGATGCCGAGCTTCGTCAACATCGGCGCCTATGTCGGCGAGGGGACGATGGTCGACACCTGGGCGACGGTCGGCAGCTGCGCGCAGATCGGCCGCAACGTCCACATCTCCGGCGGCGCCGGCATCGGCGGCGTGCTCGAGCCTTTGCAGGCCGACCCGGTGATCATCGGCGACGGCGCCTTCATCGGCGCGCGCTCGGAAGTGGCGGAGGGCGTGCGGGTCGGCGAGGGCGCGGTGCTGTCGATGGGCGTCTATCTCGGCGCCTCGACCAAGATCGTCGACCGCGCCACCGGCGAGGTCCACCGCGGCGCGGTGCCGCCCTATGCGGTGGTCGTCCCCGGCACGCTGCCGGGCGAGGCCGGCAAGCCCGGCCTCTACTGCGCGGTGATCGTCAAGACGGTGGATGCCCAGACGCGGTCGAAGACGGGCATCAACGAGCTGCTGCGGGACTAGGGTTGAGATCCTCCCCCGCCAGGGGGAGGTGGCGCCGAAGGCGACGGAGGGGGAGGACGGCGACCAACCATCGATCCGCTTCCTCCCCCTCCGTCACGCTTCGCGCGCCACCTCCCCCTGGCGGGGGAGGATTGGAAGGGGATTTCGCCGGGGAGCGGATTAAAACTGGCTGAAGCCGATTCTAACAGGCGGATTGCCTTTCGGCCGGCGCGTTGACCTAACGCCAAAAGCGGTCGCAGCGCGTCCGGCTGCGACCGCATTGCGATCCGCGTTCGCAGGCGAGGGACTACCCCGCCGGCAGGATTACTTGATCTTGGCTTCCTTGAACTCGACGTGCTTGCGCGCGATCGGGTCGTACTTGCGGAAGCTCAGCTTCTCGGTCTGCGTGCGCGGGTTCTTCTTGGTCACGTAGAAGAAGCCGGTGTCGGCAGAGCTCACGAGCTTGATCTTGACGGTAGTCGGCTTGGCCATGGCCCAAACTCTCGAACAGCGGAAAAAGAAAGCGGCGCGCCCCGCTTGAGAGCCGCCGCGACAGACGCGGGCGCATGGCGGATGATGGCGCGCTTGTCAAGCCGCGAGGCGCTTTACGCCGCCTTAACCACGATCGCGCCAGAGTGATGCGGGGACCTTCCCCTGAAGGAATGGCGCATGGCCGATGGTGTCCGCTTGGAACTGGTTTCGCGCATCGACGCGATCGGCCGGCGCCTCCCGCACCTCGGCCCGGCCGACCTCGCCGCCGAGCTCGAGCAGGTCCGCCGCCTTGCCGCGGCAGAGGGGATCGGGGCGGCAATCGCCGTCGTCCACGCGCTCGATTCGGCCCTGGCACGCGGCGAGCGCGGACCGCTGATCCGCGGCTGGCTGGCGATCCTGCGCGACGCCGTCGACTGCGACATGCCGGACGCGCGCGCCTGCGAGACCTTCGCCGCCGCCTGCAGCGTGCGCCTGACCGCCTGATTCGCTGCGACGATGGACACGCTCCTTCCCGCCCTTGTCGCGGCGCTGCTGGCCGGCATCGGCGACCGGCCAGCCTCGCTGGCGGCACGGATGGGGCGGAAATATCGGCCGGCGGGACTCGTCCTCGCCGCCGCGGTGCTGGCTCATGCCCTCGCCGCAGCGATCGCGGTGGCTGGCGGATGGCTGGTGGCGCCCCTGCTCACGCCCAATGCCAAGGCGCTGCTGCTTGCGCTGACGCTGATCCTGGCCGGTATCGGCGCAACGCTCCGTGCACGACCGACGCGGGAGCAGGGTTGCATCCGCGGGCCCGTCACCGCCTTCGCCGGTATGGCGAGTGCGGCGGCGGGCGACCGGGCCACTTTCATCACCTTCGCCCTCGCCGCCTGGGGCGCGCAGCCGGTGCTGGCCGGTGTCGGCGTGATACTGGCCTCGGCTGCGCTCGCTGCGGCGGCGATCAGCCTCGGCAGCGAAGGCTGGCGGGCGCTCCCCCTCCGGCCGCTCTCGATCACGGGCGGTGTGATCCTGTTGCTTGTGGGAATCATCGTCGGTCTCGGCGGACTGCGGCTGATCTAGCCTCTCGATTTCCGTCATCGAAGCGTTTCGTCTCGGCATCCGGGAGCCAATCCTCTAGGGGATCGTTCCTCACGCGAACCGATTCCAGACGGAGACAAACATGGCCAATCCCGCACCGCTCGCGACCCCGACCGACCTCAACCGCAACGACACCAAGAGCGTGGCCGACGCGCTCAACAGCGCGCTCGCCGACAGCTACGCGCTCTACCTCAAGACCAAGAACTTCCACTGGCACGTGTCGGGCCCGCATTTCCGCGACTATCACCTGCTGCTCGACGACCAGGCGACCGAGATCCTGGGCGCCACCGACGAGATCGCCGAGCGCGTGCGCAAGATCGGCAACACCACGCTGCGCTCGATCGGCGACATCGCCCGGCGCCAGACGATCAAGGACAACGACAAGGACTTCGTCGCCCCAGCCGACATGCTCGCCGAACTGCGCGACGACAACCTCAAGCTGGTCGAGAGCTTCCGCACCGTGAAGGAAGCCGCCGAGTCGGCCAAGGACAACGCCACCAGCGGGATCGTCGACGACTGGACCGACCAGGCCGAGCGGCGCGCCTGGTTCCTGTTCGAGGCCAGCCGGAAAGCCTGATCCGCGCCGGAACCATCGCCCGCCGCCGGGCGCTTAGCTGGACATAGTCTCGATAGGAGAGTGAGCCATGCTTCGTTGGGCGATCATCTTCCTGGTGGCGGGTTTGGTGCTCGCCGCGCTCGGTTTTGGCGGGATCGGCGGCGCGTTCGTCGGCATCGCCAAGATCCTGTTCTTCATCGCGATCGCGGTGTTCGTCGTGCTGCTGGTGCTGGGCCTGATGGCCGGCCGCGGCGTCAAGAACGCGATCGACTAGCGTCCGCCTGGCCCGACCGTCAGCAGCCACAGGTCGGGCGGCGCACCGAAGCGGAGCGGGACCACGCTGGTCCCGACTCCGCCGGTGACGACGATCGTGTTCCGCCCCTCGCGGATCACCCCGCACAGATAGCGATTCCCATAGCGCGACGGCACGCTGATCGGGCCCCACCAGGGGAGGACGGCCTGCCCGCAATGCGTATGCCCCGCCAGCAGCACCCCGCCCCCCGGCGGCAGTTCCGCCGCCACGTCGGGCGAATGCGTCAGCATAAGCGGCGCGCCCTTCACCCGGTGAAAGGCGGCGAGCGCAGCGGGCAGCGAATCATGGCCGGTATGCGCATCGCCAATCCCGATGATCGCGAGCGGCCCGCGTGCGACCGCGCCGTTCTCCACCACGGTCACCTTCGCCTGCTCGAGCGCGCTCCGCACGGCGACGGGATCGGTCCAATGATCGTGATTGCCGAGCACCGCGACCACGCCCAGCCGCGCCCGCAATCCCGATAGCGGTCCGGTCAGGCGCGCTGCATAGCGGCGCCCATCCTCCGGATCGTGCCCCGCCACGAAATCGCCGGCCAGCAGCACCAGGTCGGGCTGGAGCGCATTCACCTGGGCGACGATCCGCCGCAGCCGGCGCTCGTTGGTCACCGAGCTGCCGATATGGATGTCGCTGAGCAGCGCCACCGTCACCGGCGCGGCGCCGTCCGGCCAGCGCGGCAGCTCGATCGTCGCGCGGCGCACGATCGGATCGGCGCGGGCGCCCAGCCAGCCCCACAGGAACAGCCCGGCGGCGACCACCAGCCCGAAGGCGCCCAGCTTCAGCAGACGACGCAGCATCGCGGCTGCCTAGCGGAACTCTCCGGCCAAGCCCATGTTGCTGCGTCATGCGCGCCTTCGCCGACCTGCTCGATCGCCTGATCTACACGCGCTCGCGCAACGCCAAGCTCAAGCTGATCGGCGACTATCTCCGCGCCACGCCCGATCCCGACCGCGGCTGGGCGATGGCGGCGCTGACCGGCGAGCTCGACCTGCCGGCGGTCAAGCCCGCGATCATCCGCGCGATGGTCGACGAGCGGGTCGATCCGGTGCTGTTCCGCATGAGCCGCGACTTCGTCGGCGATTCGGCCGAGACGATCGCGCTGATCTGGCCCGAGCCGGAGGCGCCGGCGATCGGCGAGCCGCTGCGCCTGGCAGACGCGATCGAGCGGCTCGGCCAGCTGTCGCGCTCCGACACGCCGGCGGTGCTGGGCGCGATGCTCGACCGGCTCGAGGCCGACGAGCGGTTCGCGCTGCTCAAGCTCGCCACCGGCGCGCTGCGCGTCGGCGTCTCCGCGCGGCTCGCCAAGACCGCGCTCGCCGAGGCTTTCGAGGTGGACGTCGACGCGGTCGAGGAGGTGTGGCACGGCCTCGCGCCGCCTTACACTGCGCTGTTCGACTGGGTCGAAGGACGGGCGGAGCAGCCGACGGCGGCGAACGTGCCGGTCTTCCGTCCCTTCATGCTCGCCCATCCGCTGGAGGCGCTCGAGCTCGATCTCGCCGACTATGCCGCCGAGTGGAAATGGGACGGCATCCGCACCCAGCTCGTCCATGTCGCCGGCGAGACCCGCCTCTACAGCCGCGCCGGCGACGACATCACCCATAGTTTCCCCGAGGTCGCCGCCGCCTTCCGCACGCCGGGCGTGCTCGACGGCGAGCTCCTCGTGAAGGGCGAGTTCCAGGGCGGCGAGGCGGCGAGCTTCAACGCGCTCCAGCAGCGGCTCGGGCGCAAGGCGGTGTCGGCGAAGACGCTGGCCGAATACCCCGCCTTCGTCCGGCTCTACGACATCCTGTTCGACGGACCCGAGGACCTGCGCGAGCTGCCCTGGTCGGAGCGGCGCGGGCGCCTGGAGCGGTTCTCGGGCCGGCTCGATCCCATGAACTTCGACGTAAGCCCGCTGATCGACGCGACCGACTTCGCGCACCTCGGCGAGATCCGCGCCGGCGCGCGCGATTCGGCGATCGAGGGCGTGATGCTGAAACGCCGCGACTCGCCCTATGTCGCCGGCCGCCGCACCGGGCTCTGGTACAAGTGGAAGCGCGATCCGCTCACCGCCGACTGCGTGATGATGTATGCCCAGCGCGGCAACGGCCGGCGCTCGTCCTTCTATTCCGACTATACCTTCGGCTGCTGGAGCGAGGACGGCGAGCTGCTGCCGGTCGGCAAGGCCTATTCGGGCATCACCGACGAAGAGCTGAAGTGGCTCGATCGCTTCGTGCGCAACCATACGGTGAACCGCTTCGGCCCCGTGCGCGAGGTCGAGAAGACGCTGGTGCTGGAGGTCGCGTTCGATTCGATCCATGTGTCGAAACGCCACAAGTCTGGCGTGGCGATGCGCTTCCCCCGCATCCACCGCATCCGCGACGACAAGCCCGCGGCCGAGGCGGATACGCTGGAAGCACTGAAACGGCTGGTGACGTAGGCTGCCGAGGTCGATCCGTCACAAATTTAATCGTCATTCCCGCGAAGGCGGGAATCCATTCTGGCTGACCGCAGTGAGACTCATCGCCTTCAGCGATAATGGATTCCCGCCTTCGCGGGAATGACGGTGGTTCAACTTCAATCGGAGAGTCTCTAGGCCGGGGGCGATGTCGCCCGCCACGCTCGCACCGCTGCTGATGATCGCCTCCGGCTCGATCCATGCCGTGGTCAACGCGATCCTCAAGGGCGGGAAGGATCGCGCCGCCGGGCGCGCGATGATCGACGGATCGAGCGCGGTGCTGATGCTGCCGGCGCTGCTGTTCGTGCCGTCGCCGGGTGCGGGGTGGGGCTGGCTTGCCGCTTCCGCAGCGCTCCACGGCCTCTACCTCTATGCGCTGGTGCGCGCGTTCGACGTCAGCGATTTCTCCGCCGCCTACCCGATCCTGCGCGGCACGGCGCCGCTGGTTACCGCCGCCGTCTCGCTCGGGCTGTTCCGCGAGACCGCCAGCGCGCAGGAGATCGCCGGCATCGCCGTATTGGGCGTCGCGATGTTCGTGATGGTCGCCGGCCGCCACATCGGCCGCGAAGGGCTCGGCTGGGCGTTGCTCACCGGCCTCACCATCGCCGGTTATACCGTGATCGACGCCCAGGGGGTACGCGCCGCGCCGAGCCCGTGGAGCTACATCGCCTGGCTGTTCGTCGTCATGGGCGCGGTGGTGGTGACGATGTTCGGCCTGCTGTCGCGTGGGGCAATGTTCCGCGCGGCGCGGGCGCAATGGCGACCGGGCCTCGCCGCAGGTGCGCTGTCGATCGTCACCTACGGCCTGGCGCTCACCGCCTTCTCGCTCGGCCCCACCGCGCCGCTCGCGGCGCTACGCGAGACCGGCATGGTCACCGCGCTGGTGATCGCGACACTGGTGCTGAAGGAGCGCGTGACGCCCGGCCGCGCCGCGGGCGTGCTCGGCATCCTCGCCGGCGCGGCGCTGATCCTGACGGCTTAGGTTGAATCGACATCTGAGGTTCCGAGCCTTCTGGCCCCTTTCCAACCGTCACCCCGGCCTTGTGCCGGGGGCCACCGGGAAGCAAGGACTGGACGAGAGGCTCAAGCACAGCCCGTGAGGCGCGGTGGACCCCGGCACAAGGCCGGGGTGACGAAGGGGCCCCATCTACCTATGACTTTCGTGACCTTCGACGGATTTCCGCGGGTTTCCGGCGCCCGTCCTGGCCGCAACCAGGCCGGACCTCAGTGCGCCGCCACCCCGGCCGAATCGACGATCCGCACCTCGAACAAGGTCGGCCACAGCTTGCCGGTGACGAACAGCCGCTGATGGTCCGCGTCCCAGGCGATGCCGTTCAGCACCGCGTCCACATTCTTGGCGCCCACTTCCTCGACCAGCGGCCGCGCGTCGATCACGCGGGTGACGTGGCCGGTCGCAGGGTCGATCTCGACGATGAAGCCGCTCATCCAGACGTTGGCGAGCAGCTTGCCGCCGACCATCTCCAATTCGTTGAGCCGGGGGAGCGGCTTGCCGGCGAGCGTCACCGCGATTCGCCGACGCTCGGTGAAGCGCTCGGGATCGAGCACGCGCAGGGTGGGCGTGCCGTCGGAGAGGATCAGGCCCTCGGGCGCGGTCGTCAGTCCCCAGCCTTCGCCGGGATAGCGGAAGTCGTCGCCCGCCCGCTTCAGCGAATCGAGCCGCCAGCGGTGGGCGATGCCGTTCTTCCAGGTGAGGCTGATCAGCGTCGACTTCCACAGCGCCAGCCCTTCGCCGAACTGTCCTGCGGGGATCGGCGTATGCGCCAGCACGCGCCCGTCGGCGAGCGACACCCGCCGCACCTCGGAGCGGTCCTCGCCGGTGCTCTCGTAGAGCGCGCCGTCGTGCCACAGCAGCCCCTGTGTGAAGGCGGTCGAATCGTGCGGATAGCGCGCCACCACCTCCAGCGTCGCCACCGGTACGGCGGGCGGTGCGGCGGGCGGCGGTGCGGCATCCTGCGACGTGGCGGCGACGGGACAGAGGACAAGGCCGAGGGCAGGGCCGAGCGGCAGCATCCAGCGTGCGATCGTGCGGATCATTGTCCCTCCACCAACGAAAACGGGCGGCGCCGCTTGCCCGGCACCGCCCGTAGCTTCGTCGCCTGAACCGGCGCTTACTGCACCGGCTGCAGGTTCACCGCGGCATGCTTGCCGCGCCGGTCGACCTCGAGCTCGAACTCGAGCCGGTCGCCCTCGTTGAGCGTCGGCAGGCCCGCACGCTCGACCGCGCTGATGTGGACGAACGCGTCCGGCTGGCCGTCGTCGCGCTGGATGAAGCCGAAGCCCTTCATCGCGTTGAAGAACTTGACCGTGCCCGACGCCTTCTCGCCGGTCAGCTGGCGCTGCGGGCCGCCGGCCGCGGGACGGGGCCCGCGATCCTCGACCGGCAGCGGCTCGCCCTCGATCTTGAGGTCGGTCGCCGAGATGCGGCCGCCGCGATCGACCAGCGTGAAGCCGAGCGGCTGGCCCTCGGCCAGGCCGGTGAGCCCCGCCTGCTCGACCGCGGAGATGTGAACGAACACATCCTCGCCGCCGTCATCGCGGACGATGAAGCCGAAGCCCTTCTGTCCGTTGAAGAATTTGACGACGCCCGTCGCCTCGCCGACGACCTGCGGCGGCATTCCGCCACCGCCACCGCCACGGAAGCCACCACCGCCGCCGCCGAAACCGCCGCCGCCACCGCGGAAGCCGCCACCGCCGCCACCATAGCCGCCGCCGCCGCCGAAGCGATCGCCACCGCCGAAGCCGCGGTCGCCGAAACCACCGCGATCGCTATAGCCGCCGTAACTCTCGTCGCCGAAGCCGTCGCGCTTGTCCTTGCCGCGCCCGCCGCGATCCCCGCGGCGCCCTCGATCAAAACTCATGACCCTGTTCGTCTTCCCGCTTCGTCCGAACTTCTGTTCAAAACCGTTGCGCCGGACGAAAAGACGCAGGTCCTCGGGCGCAGAGAAAGCGCGCCTCGGAATCACTCATAACCTAAATAACAAGCCGCTGCGAATGATTTTGTCGCAATCATGGCAGGATGGGGCGCGATCCTTGCTATCCTGTGGCAGCTTCGGCACACGAATGGGCCATGACCGACATCCTCGCGCTCTTCACCGACCCGGCCGCCTGGGCGGCGCTCGTCACGCTGATCGTGATGGAGGTGGTGCTCGGCATCGACAACCTCATCTTCATCTCGATCCTGTCGAACAAGCTGCCGGCGCACCAGCAGCAGCGCGCACGCCGAGTCGGGATCGGTCTCGCGCTTATCATGCGGATCGTACTGCTGCTCGGCATCTCGTGGATCGCCGGGCTGGTGACGCCGGTGTTCGATCTCGGCATCTCGGGCGCGCCGGGGCCGCATGGCGAGCCGACGTTCGAGACCGCCTTCTCCTGGCGCGACCTCATCCTGATCGCGGGCGGCCTGTTCCTGGTGTGGAAGGCGACCAAGGAGATCCATCACAATGTCGCGCACGAGGAGACGGGCGAGACGCTCGACAAGACCGGCAAGGTGGTGATGAGCTTCGGCTCGGCGATCGCGCAGATCCTCGCGCTCGACCTCGTCTTCTCGATCGATTCGATCCTGACCGCGGTCGGCATGACCGATCATGTGCCGATCATGATCGTCGCTGTGGTGGTGGCGGTCGGCGTGATGCTGTTCGCCGCCGATCCGCTCGCCAACTTCATCCACCGCAACCCCACGGTGGTGATGCTGGCATTGGGCTTTCTGCTGATGATCGGCGCGGTGCTGATCGCCGACGGCTTCGGCGTGCATGTGCCCAAGGGCTATATCTACACCGCCATGGCCTTTTCGGCGGGGGTCGAGATCCTCAACATCGTCGCCCGCCGGCGCCGCGAGGCGAAGAAGGCGGTCCGCGAGTCGCTCCACTGACGCCCGGCGCGCGAGCGAGGCGGTTGAGCGGCCGGCAAGGGAAGGCTAGGGCGCGGCGATGACCGTTCATTTCCACGAGGAAGACCTTCCCGCCGGCGTGTTCGCGCCGGGCGCCGCCATTGCCGTCGACACCGAGACGATGGGCCTGATCACCCCCCGCGACCGGCTGTGCGTCGTGCAGCTCTCCGACGGCGGCGGCGACGAGCATCTCGTCCGCTTCAAGCCGGGCAGCGACTATGCCGCACCCAACCTCAAGGCGGTGCTCGCCGATCCTGAGCGGCTCAAGCTCTATCACTTCGCCCGCTTCGATCTGGCCGCGATCAAATATTATCTCGGGGTGGTGGCGGCGCCGGTCTATTGCACCAAGATCGCCTCGCGCCTGGTGCGCACCTACACCGACCGCCACGGCCTCAAGGACTTGGTGCGCGAGCTGCTCGGGCAGGAAATCTCCAAGGCGCAGCAGTCGTCCGATTGGGGCGGCCCCGAGCTGTCGGACGCGCAGCGCGACTATGCCGCGTCCGACGTGCGTTATCTCCACGCGATGCGGGCCGAGCTCGACACCCGCCTCGCCCGCGAGGGTCGCACCGCGCTGGCCCAGGCCTGTTTCGACTTCCTGCCGCATCGCGCCGAGCTCGACCTCGCCGGCTGGCCGGAGATCGACATCTTCGCCCACATCTAGGGAGGCGGCGTCCCCTCGTGTCCGACATCGCCCGCAGCACCCGTTCGCAGAACCAGCGCTGGGCCGCGCCCGGCAGCCGGCACGATCGGCTGATCGCGGTGCTGCAGGTGGTGCTGCCGATCGGGATCGGCGTCCTCACCGCCTTCCTGGTGATGGCGCCGCTGTTCACGGGGGGCGACGTCAGCTTCGTGCTCGACAAGAACAAGGTCGCCGTCGCCAAGGAGCGGCTCAAGCTCCAGACCGCGCGCTATCGCGGCCAGGATACGAAGGGGCGCGAGTTCCAGATCACCGCGGGCGAGGCGGTGCAGAAGAGCGCGGCCGAGCCGATCGTGCAGCTCTACGACCTCGCCGCCTCGATCGAGCTGCAGGACGGCCCTGCCCAGATCGTCGCCGATCGCGGGCGCTACGACATGAGCAACCAGCGCGTCGCGATCGACGGGCCGATCCGCTTCACCGCCGCCGACGGCTATGTGCTCGGCACCCGCGACGCCACCGTCGATCTCAGGAACCGCAAGCTGGAGAGCGGCAGCGCCGTCAGCGGCACGACGCCGCTCGGCACCTTCAGCGGCGACCGGCTGACGGCGGACCTCGAAGCGCGCACCGTCGCCCTCAAAGGCAATGCGCGCTTGCGGATCGTGCCGAAGCGCGCGAAATGAGCGGCGTGACGCGCACTTTCCTCCTCGCACCACCGCTGCTTGCCCTGGCGCTGCTCGCGCTCGCCGGCCCTGCGCCAGCGCAGAATCGCCATGATTCGACCGCGCCGATCGACTTCGACGCCGGCTATATGGAGCTGCAGGACAAGGCGAACCGCGCGATCCTGTCGGGCGGCGTCGTCGTGCGCCAGGCCGAGATGACGCTGAATGCCGCGCGCATGACGGTCGCCTATACCGGGCAGATCACCGACGGGTCGCCGCAGGCGTCGCGGATCGACGCCGCGGGCGGGGTCACCGTCACCCGGCCGGACCAGCGCGCGCGCTCGCAATATGCGGTCTACGACCTCAACAAGCGGCAGATCACGATGCTGGGCGGCGTCACGCTGAACCAGGGCGGCAACACGCTGAACGGCGGGCGGCTGGTGATCAACCTCGACACCGGCCGCGCAGTGCTCGACGGCTCGGGAGTCGCCGGGCAGGTCAAGGCGCCGGACGGCACCGTCACCCGCTCCGGCGGGCGCGTCACCGGCCGCTTCACCGTGCCGAAGCGCAACCAATAACCGCTTCGCCGCGATTCCGCTTCCCCTCGGCGCCGCAGTGCGGCAAAAGGGTCATGCATGAATCCTGCCAACTTCTTGTGCGGTGAGGGTTCGCCAACCATGTCGTGCGAGCAGAGCCAGCCATGAACGACGTCGCCACTCTCGACCGCAAGGGAGACGTGCTCCCGCCCGAGGAGACCAGCAACGGCCTGTCGGTGATCTCGATCGCCAAGGCCTATGACAAGCGCGTGGTGCTGTCGGACGTGTCGCTGACGGTCGGCCACGGCGAGGTCATCGGCCTGCTCGGCCCCAACGGCGCCGGCAAGACCACCTGCTTCTATTCGGTGATGGGGCTGGTGAAGCCCGATTCGGGCCGCATCACGCTCGACGGCGACGACATCACCGGCCTGCCGATGTACCGCCGCGCGATCCTGGGGCTCGGCTATCTGCCGCAGGAAACCTCGATCTTCCGCGGCCTCTCGGTCGAGAAGAACATCCTCGCGGTGCTCGAGCTCTCCGAGCCGGACAAGGCGATGCGCCAGCAGCGGCTCGACCAGCTGCTCGACGAATTCGGCCTGACCCGGCTTCGCGACGCGCCGGCGATGGCGCTGTCGGGCGGCGAGCGCCGCCGCGCCGAGATCGCCCGCGCGCTCGCCGCCGATCCCACCATCATGCTGCTCGACGAGCCGTTCGCCGGCATCGACCCGATCTCGATCTCGGACATCCGCGACCTGGTGAAGGAGCTCAAGAACCGCGGCATCGGCGTGCTCATCACCGACCATAACGTCCGCGAGACGCTCGACATCGTCGACCGGGCCTACATCATCTACGACGGCCGGGTGCTCTTCACCGGCTCGCCCGAGGAGCTGGTGGCGGACGCCAATGTGCGGCGGCTCTACCTCGGCGAAGGCTTCGAGCTCTGAGGTGATGGCCGTGCTCGTGCCAGGCTGACCCATGTCCCTCGCGCCCCGCCTCGATCTTCGTCAGTCCCAGTCGCTGGTGATGACGCCGCAGCTCCAGCAGGCGATCCGCCTGCTCGCGCTGTCGAACCTGGAGATCGAAGGCTTCATCGCCGAGGAGATCGAGAAGAACCCGCTGCTCGAAGCCGGCGGCAGCGAGCCCGGCGAAGCGCCGGAGCCCGCCGAGCCGGCGGTCGAACGCACCGAGCCGGCCACCGCCGACGAGCTGGTGACCGACGGCGGCGCGGCGACCGGCGAGAGCCTCGACGTCGATTTCGCGGCGGAGACGTTCCATCACGATTCGCCGACCGACTCGATCGGTGGCCTCGACGGCGGGCTCGGCCTCGGCGGCACCGCGGGCGGAGCGATGCCGGAGGATGGGCCGGACCTCGACGGCTTCGGCAACCCCGAGACCGGGCTTCACGACCACCTGCTCGCCCAGGCCGGCGCCAGCTTCGATCCCGGCGACCTGTTCGTCGCGACCCATCTCATCGACCAGATCGACGAGGCGGGCTACCTCACCGTCCCGCTGCTCGACATCGCCAACCGCCTCAACGTGCCGCTCGCGCGGATCGAGGCCGTGCTGGCGGTGGTCCAGACCTTCGATCCCACCGGGGTCGGCGCGCGCAATCTCGGCGAATGCCTCGCGCTCCAGGCGAAGGAGGTCGACCGCTACGATCCCTGCATGGCGGCGCTGATCGACAACCTCGACCTGCTCGCCCGCGGCGAGATCGCACGGCTCAAGCGCATCTGCGGCGTCGACGACGAGGACATGGCCGACATGATCCGCGAGCTGCGCGGATACGACCCCAAGCCCGGCTGCCGCTACGGCGGCGAGGCGGTGCCGGCAGTGGTGCCCGACATCTTCGTCGCGCCGCGTGGCGGCGGTTGGGCGGTCGAGATCAACTCGGCGACGCTGCCCCGCGTGCTCGTCAACCGCAGCTATTATGCCGAGCTCGCCGGCGCGCATGGCGACAAGGCGTCGAAAAGCTGGCTTTCCGACTGCCTCGCCAGCGCCAATTGGCTGGTGAAGGCCCTCGACCAGCGCCAGCGCACGATCATCAAGGTCGCGGCCGAGATCGTGAAGCAGCAGGACGGCTTCTTCCGCCACGGCGTCGCGCACCTCCGCCCGCTGACGCTCCGCCAGGTCGCCGACGCGATCGAGATGCACGAATCGACGGTGAGCCGCGTCACCTCGAACAAATATCTGTCCTGCGCGCGGGGGCTGTTCGAGCTCAAATATTTCTTCACCTCGGCGATCCAGTCCGCCGACGGCGGCGAGGCGGTGTCGGCCGAGGCGGTCAAGTCGGCGATCAAGGCGCTGATCGCGGCGGAGGACCCCAAGGCGATCCTCTCCGACGACACCTTGGTCGACATGCTCAAGGACAAGGGCTTCGACATCGCCCGCCGTACGGTCGCCAAATACCGCGAGGCAATGGGTATCGGCAGCTCGGTCCAGCGCCGCCGGCAGAAAGCGCTGGAGGGGGTGGGCTGACCTCTATTCCGTCACCCCGGCGAAGGCCGGGGTCCACCGCGCCACTAGCCGGAGCGTTCGCGGCTCCGTGGATGCCGGAACAAGCCCGGCATGACGAAAGGGCTCAATACTCCAGCTGCGCATACCAATCGGGCTTCCGTCCGTTCGGCGTGGTATCGAGCACGTTCCATAGCGGGATCATCTCGGGGCTCCCGCGCGGATCCTGACCCGGGTCCTGCGTCCCGCCGAGCTCTCCGCTCCAGAAATGGCGGATCGTGCCGTCGGCGTCCCTGGTGAACACGTCGTACGACGGCCAGTCCGCCCCGTCGTGCCAGGCATGATGGTCGCGGCCGAATTGTTCGGTCGGGTCCGAATAAAGCGGCAGGTTCCGCCAGCCGCGCTCCTCGGCGAAGGCGTGCATCCGCTCGACCGGCGAGCGTGCGATCACCGCGAGCGCGACGTTCTGTCGGATGTCGGCGGCATTGGCGGCGAGCGGGCCCAGGAAGGCGGTGCACATCGGACACGGCCGTTCGCGCTCGGGCCCGAACATCCAGCAATAGGTGACGAGCGTGTCCTTGCCCTCGAACAGGTCGGCGAGCGTGGCGGGACCGTCCTTCCCCTCGAACCTGTAGTCCTTCGTCACCACCGGCGCCTGTGGCAGCGCCCGGCGCTGCGCCGCCACCCGCTCGATGTGCCGGCGCAGCTCGATCTCCTCGGCAAGCAGGGCGATCCGCGCGCGCCGATAGGCGTCGCTCTCGCCAGGGTAGGGCAAGTGATTCCGCTCCGCCAGCGCCGGCGCGGGAGCCAGTCCTTCCGAATCGGCCATCGGTCCTCTCCTTATGGGGCGATCATACGCGGTCGAGGTCGTGAACCATACGGCCGACATTGGGTGGTTAGCCGCCGCCCCTTGTCGAGCGCCCCTTTTGAGCAACCCACGTCGCCACCGTCAGCAGCCCGGCCAGCCACGCCACCAACATACCGCCAACGAACACGACGCCCGATATCGTGCCGTAGCCGAGAGGTGCGGTGGCGAAAGCGGATAGGACCGCAAAAATCATGATCCAGATACCTATCATGATCCCGTGCTTCACCCTGTCGTCCTCCATCTCAGGCGAGCTTCACCGTAACTCCGAATGTTCGCAATAAGGATGTTAGCCGACGAGGGGCTTTTTATGTGTCTACAGCCTAATCGTCCTCGTCCTCATAGCCGACCAGCTCGAGCGCGCGGGCCTTGATCTGGTTGGTCGCGCACCAGTGGACCAGCGCCTCCTCGCGCCCGTGCGTCACCCATACCTCCCGCGGCCGCACTTCGCGGATCGTCGCGGTGAGCTCGTCCCAGTCGGCATGGTCGGAAAGGATCAGCGGCAGCTCCACGTTGCGCTGGCGTGCGCGCTGGCGGACGGTCATCCAGCCGGAAGCCATCGCCGTGACCGGATCGGGCAGCCGCCGCGACCAACGGTCGTTGAGCGCTCCCGGCGGCGCGATCACGATCCGGCCCATCAGCTCGACCTTCGCCGCGCCGGTCGCCGGACGGAGCTCGCCGAGGTCGATGCCGTTGGCGACATAGAGGTCGCACAGGCGCTGCAGCGCGCCGTGGAGGTAGATCGGATCGTCGAACCCCATCACCCTGAGCTCACGGATCACCCGCTGCGCCTTGCCGAGCGCATAGGCACCGACCAGCACGCAGCGCTCCGGATTGGCGCGCAGCACCGTCAGCAGCTTGTCGATCTCGTCGCGCGTCTCGGGATGGCGGAAGACGGGAAGGGCGAAGGTCGCCTCGGTCACGAACACGTCGCAGGCGACCGGCTCGAAGCGCGCGCAGGTCGGGTCCTCGCGGCGCTTGTAGTCGCCCGAGACGACGATCCGCTCGCCGCGATGATCGAGCACGATCTGCGCAGATCCCAACACATGGCCGGCGGGGACGAAGCCGACGCCGACCTCGCCGAGCGTCAGCGTCTCGCCATAGGCGACCGTCCGGCCGTTCTGCGGGCCATAGCGGACCGACATGATCTCCAGCGTCTCCGCCGTCGCCCACACCTCGTCATGGCCGCCGCGCGCGTGATCGGCGTGGCCGTGCGTCACCAGCGCCCGCGCGACCGGCACCGACGGGTCGATCCAGGCGTCGGCGGCGGGCAGGTAGAGCCCGGTCGGGTGCGGTTCGATCCAGTCGCCGAGCCTTGGCATGTCGCCAATATCGCCGCGGACGCCTATCCGTTCCAGCCGGAGGAGAGATCAATGAAAGAATCGACCGACACCGAGCAACGGATCGCCCGGCTCGAACGCAGCCTCGGCCGCCATCGGGCGGGGCTCATGGCGATGGGCGTGATCGCGATCGGCCTTGCCGTCGCGGGCTTCGCGCCGACCAGGGACGTGACGCCGGACGTGATCGACGCGCATGCGCTGCGCATCGTCGATGCCGCCGGCAAGCCGCGCATCCTGATCGGCGCGCCGCCGCCCGCGGATGGCCGGGAGCGCAAGGACGCGCAGACCGCCTCGATCGTGGTGCTCGACGCCAACGGCAAGGACCGGGTGATCCTGGGCGAGGAACCCGAACCTCATCTGGCAGGCAAGAGCTATCCGCGCGTTGCCGCCGGCTACGGGCTCGTGCTGCACGACCGGGACGGATCGGAACGCGGGGCGATGAGCTGGCTCGACAATGGCCGCGGCGTCGTCGCGCTCGACCGCTCGGGCGGCGATGCGGTGGCGCTGATCGTCAACGAGCAGAGCGGCTTCGCCGGCCTCACCGTCAACTACGCCAATCCGCTCGGCAAATACGCCGAGGGCGTGCGGATCGGCACCAAGGGCGACACCGCCTGGCTGTCGCTGGAGGACCGCGCGGACGGCGAGCGGGCGCGGCTTGCCGTCGAAGGAGCGGAACCACCCAAGCTGATCGCCCGTCCGGCCGGCGCGCCGCCGGCGTCGTAGGCCAGGGGATCGAATGGCCTGTGGCACTCGTTGAGTCCATGAAAATGGAGGAACGTCATGGCCGAAGGCACGATGACAGGCCTGATGGTGATCGTCGGCCCGCTGCTGCTGCTGATCGTGATCGCCTGGGCGATGCTGCACAATCGGCGTTCGCGCGCCGAACATGCCGAGACCGAGCGCGCCACGCGCGAGCTGTACGAGGAGCAGGGCCGCGCCGACAGGCCATAGGTCTGGGCCCTAGTCCGATCCCCGCCTTCATGCTCAATGGAGCGGCATGACGGCCGCATCCGACCTGCCCCAGCCTCTCGCCGACTGGTTCGCCGCGCGCGGCTGGGCGCCGCGGCGGCATCAGCTGGAGATGCTCGCGGCAGGCCGGGCCGGGCGGCATGCGCTGCTGGTGGCGCCGACCGGGGCCGGCAAGACGCTCGCCGGCTTCCTTCCTACGCTGGCCGAGCTGATCGAGAACCCGACCGAGGAGCTCCACACCCTCTACGTCTCGCCGCTCAAGGCGCTCGCGATCGACGTGCAGCGCAACCTGCTGACGCCGATCGACGAGATGGGCGTGCCGATCCGCGTCGAGACGCGCACCGGCGACACCCCGTCCGACCGCAAGGCGCGGCAACGCGTGCGGCCGCCGCAGATCCTGCTGACCACGCCCGAGTCGCTCAGCCTGCTCCTGTCCTATCCCGATGCGCCGCGGCTGTTCGCGCACCTCAGGACAGTGGTGATCGATGAGGTCCACGCCTTCGCCACCGGCAAGCGCGGCGACCTGCTCGCCTTGAGCCTCGCGCGGCTGCAGAGCTTCGCGCCGGCGCTGCGCCGGGTCGCCCTCTCGGCGACCGTCGCCGATCCGGACGGCTATCGCGCCTGGCTCGCGCCGTGGGGCGACATCGATGCGGTGACGCTCGTCCAGGGCGAGAAGGGCGCCGATCCCAACATCGCCATCCTGCTGCCCGAGGGAAAGGTGCCGTGGTCGGGCCATTCCGGCCGCTATGCCGCGCCGCAGGTGATGGCGGAGATCGAGACGCACAGGACCACCATCGTCTTCTGCAACACCCGCGGCCTCGCCGAACTGATTTTCCAGGATCTGTGGAAGGTGAACCGGCTGGGCCTACCGATCGGCGTCCACCACGGCAGCCTTGATCGCGAGGCGCGGCGCAAGGTCGAGCAGGCGATGGCGGACGGACGGCTGGGTGCGCTGGTCGCCACCGCCAGCCTCGACCTCGGCGTCGACTGGGGCGACGTCGACTGCGTGATCCAGATGGGCGCGCCCAAGGGCTCGTCGCGCCTGCTCCAGCGCATCGGCCGCGCCAACCACCGGCTCGACGAGCCGTCGGAGGCGGTGGTCGTCCCCGGCAACCGCTTCGAATATCTGGAGGCGCGCGCGGCGCTCGATGCGGTCGATGCGGGGGAGCTCGACGCCGATGTGTTCCGCCCGGGCGCGCTCGACGTGCTCGCGCAGCATATCATGGCGGTGGCCTGCGCCGCGCCGTTCGATGCTGCGCAACTGCTGCAGGAGATCCGCGCGGCGCTGCCTTATTCGGCGCTGGGCGAGGAGACATACGAGCGCGTCCTGAACTTCATCGCCGACGGCGGCTATGCGCTGCGCGCCTATGACCGGTTCAAGCGGCTGACCAGGGGACCGGACGGGCTGTGGCGGGTCTCCCATCCCCGCTTCGTCGCGCAGCATCGGCTCAACGCCGGCATCATCGTCGAGGCGACGATGATCGAGGTCCGCTTCCGCAACGGCCGCCGTCTCGGCCGCGTCGAGGAGGCGTTCGGGGCGTCGCTGTCGCCCGGCGACACCTTCTTCTTCGCCGGCCTGAGCCTGGAGGTGGAGCGCATCACCGGCGAGGAGCTGATCGTCCATGCGACGTCGCGGCCTGCCCGTATCCCGAGCTACATGGGCGCGCGGCTCGCCATCTCGACACGGCTGGCCGAGCGTGTCCGCACCTTCCTCCACGACGACCGCGAATGGGAGCGTTTCCCGGCCGACGTGCGCGAATGGCTGGAGGTGCAGCGCTATCGCTCGCGCCTCCCCGCGCCTGGGGAGCTGCTGGTCGAGACCTTCCCGCTCGAAGGGCGGCACCATATGGTCGCCTACAGCTTCGAGGGCTGGAACGCGCACCAGTCGCTCGGCATGCTGATCACCCGCCGGATGGAGGCGCAGGGGCTGAAGCCGATCGGCTTCGTCGCCAACGATTATGCGCTCGCCTGCTATGGCCTGGAGAGGATCACCGATCCTGCATCGCTGTTCTCGCCCGATATCCTCGAGCACGAGTTCGTCGACTGGGTCCAGGGCTCGGCGCTGCTCAAGCGCGCGTTCCGCGAGGTGGCGGTGATCGGCGGTCTCGTCGAGCGCCAGCATCCCGGCAAGCGCAAGACCGGCAAGCAGGTCACCTTCTCGACCGACCTCATCTACGACGTGCTGCGCAAGTACGAGCCGACGCACCTGTTGCTGCAGGCGGCGTGGGAGGATGCGCGGGCGCGCCTCACCGACGTCGGCCGCCTCGCCAGCCTGCTCGATCGCGCCGCGGGGACGATGGTGCACGTCGACCTCGACCGCGTGAGCCCGCTCGCGGTGCCCGTGCTGGTGCTGATCGGCCGCGAGAATGTCGCACAGACCGGCACCGTCGACGACGCACTGCTGGTCGAGGCCGAACAGCTTGCTGCACGGGCGATGCAGCTCGATTGAGCCCGATTGTAGCAATCGTAATAGAGGCGTAATATGCGCCCATGTCAGGGGTGCATTTCGCCTTGTGGCCCTTGGCCCTGCTGCTTGCGGGGGCGCCCGCTGACGTGCAGCAAGCCCCGCAGCAAAATCCTCCCGAGACCCAGCTGTCGCCGGCCGAGGAGCTCGCCGCCGCGATCGTCGCGCTCGGCGAGAATCAGAACCGCATGACCGTGCCGGTCCAGATCGCCGGCGCCGGACCCTATCGGTTCATCATCGACACCGGCTCCGAACGCACCGTGATCGCGCGCGAGCTGGCGCGCAACCTCGGGCTGCCGGCGGGGCGCACCGTCAATGTGGTGGCGATGAGCGGCACCAGCCGCGTCGGCACCGTCGTCATCCCCTCGATCAACGTCAGCACCGTGCCGGATATCGGCGCGATCCACGCGCCGGCGCTGAAGGCGGTCGATCTCGGCGCGCTCGGGCTGCTCGGCATCGACACGCTGCGCGATCATCGCATCGACATCGATTTCGAGGCCGGCCAGATGAGCGTAGCGCCGTCGGTCAAGCGCAAGAAGACGCCGCCGAAGCAGCCGGACGAGATCGTCGTCCGCGCCAAGAGCCTGTTCGGCCAGCTGATCGTGACCGAGGCCTCCTATGAAGGCCGCCGCATCCGCGTGATCCTCGACACCGGATCGCCGGTCAGCGTCGGCAACGGTGCGATGCTGCGCCTGGTGCGCCGGCACACGCGCGGCATCGAACCGACGACCCTGATCAGCGCCACCGGGGGGCTGGTCCCGGCCGAGTTCGCCTATGTCGAAAATGTGCGGGTGGGCGGGATCACCTTCTCCAATATGCCGGTCGCTTTCGCCGACGTGGCGCCGTTCAAGCGGTTCGAGCTCGACGACCGCCCGGCGCTGTTCCTGGGGATGAGCACCCTCAAATCCTTCCGCCGGGTGCAGATCGACTTCGCCAACCGCGAGGTGCGCTTCCTGATGCCGCGGGATGTCGATACCCGTCCGCGCACGGCCTTCACGGCGCTTTAGGTCGATGCTGCCGAACCCGCATCCGCACTGGATCGCCGCCATCCTTGCCGCGTCGATCTTCACGGCGTCCGGATCGGCGCAGGAGCCGACAGCGCCGTCCACCAGCGCACCGCAGACTACGGAGCTGACATTCGCGCTCGAACGCGGGCGGATGACGGTGCCCGTGGTCGTCGCGGGCCAGGGCCCGTTCGACTTTCTCATCGACACGGGCGCAGAGCGATCGGTGGTTTCGCATGAGCTCGCCGGCCGGCTCAACCTGAGGCCGGGAGATGCGATGCGCGTCTTCGACTTCGTCGGCCCGAGCGATGTCGCGACGGTCCATATTCCCGCGCTGGCGGTGAGCAACCTTGGCGGTCAGGCGATCGAAGCTCCGGCGCTCGCGATGACGAATCTGGGCGCGCTCGGCATGCTGGGGATCGACGCGCTGCAGGGCCACAGGCTCGCGATCGATTTCGCGAGGCGGCGAATGGAGGTCAGGCCGTCGACACGGCGGGTCAGGGGTGAGCTGATAGTTTCGACCCAGCAGCGAGTCGGCCAGCTGATCATCACCGCGGCCTCGTTCCAGGGCCAGCCGATCGCGGTCGTCATCGACACCGGCTCCTGGGTGAGCATCGGCAATAGCGCGATGCTGGCGCTGGCCAAGCAGCCGCCGCGGCGCCTGGGGCCGATCTCGGTCACGTCGGTGACCGGGCGCTCGTTCGACGCGGAGCTGATGGTGGTGAGCGATCTCAAGATCGGGGACGTGCGCTTCGACAATGTCGGCCTGTCCTTCGCCGACGTCGCGCCGTTCGAACGCTTCGGGTTGCGCGACAAGCCCGCGCTGATCCTGGGCATGAGTTCGTTGCGTCTCTTCCGCCGGATCGAGATGGACTTCGCGAATCGGGAAATCGGCTTCAGCCTACCGGTCCCGCCGATCGACTTCCACAATGTCTGCCGCTCGATTTCCAGCTGCAGAAGCTATCGCTGATCTTCCGCGGCCGCGGTTGCGGACGCCATCATGTCGCCCTACCACCCTCGGGATCGAAACGAGGGGCGTCGACATGCGGGCATTGGCAACGGCGATACTGGCTTCACTCGCGCTGGCGACGCTACCCGCCGCCGTCCAGTCGCGGCCGGACCAGCAGGCGTTCTTCGGCCTCTACAAGGAGCTGGTCGAGACCAACACCACGCTGTCCGCGGGAAGCTGTACCCAGGCGGCCGGACAGATCGCGGCGCGGCTCAAGGCGGCGGGCTATGCCGATCGGGACGTCACGCTCTTTTCCGTTCCCGAGCACCCCAAGGAGGGCGGCCTCGTCGCGGTGCTGCCGGGCAGCGACGCCAGGGCCAAGCCGATGCTGCTGCTCGGCCACATCGACGTGGTCGAGGCCAATCGCGCCGACTGGGAGCGCGATCCGTTCAAGCTCGTCGAGGAGAACGGCTATTACTATGGCCGCGGCACCGTCGACGACAAGGCGATGTCCGCGATCTGGGCGGACACGCTGATCCGTTTCAAGCAGGACGGCTTCAGGCCCAAGCGCACGATCAAGCTCGCGCTCACCTGCGGCGAGGAGACGACCTTCGCCTGGAACGGCGCCGAATGGCTCGCCAAGAACAAGCCCGATCTCATTGCCGCCGAATTCGCCTTCAACGAGGGCGGCGGCGGGCGGATCAGCGCCGAGGGCAAGCGCCAGCTGCTGGCGATCCAGGTCGGCGAGAAGGCGGCGCAGAACTATACCTTCACCGCCACCAATCCCGGCGGCCACAGCTCGCAGCCGGTGCCGGACAATGCGATCTACGAGCTGGCCGACGCGGTACTGCGCGTCCGGAATTATGAGTTCCCGATCCGCTTCAACGACACCACGCGCGCTTTCTTCACCAAGTCGCTGCCGACGCTGCCGGCGCCGGTCGCCGACGCGGTGAAGCGCCTGCTCGCCAATCCCGAGGACAAGGAGGCTGATGCCATCGTCAGCCGCGACAAGGCGATGCACTCGACGCTGCGCACCACCTGCGTCGCCACGCTGCTCAATGCGGGCCACGCCGAGAATGCGCTGCCCCAGCGCGCCACCGCCAACGTCAACTGCCGCATCATCCCCGGCGAGACGGTCGACGGCACGCTCGCCAAGCTGCAGGAGCTTGCGGGCAGTGAAGTGAAGGTCACCGCCAACCAGCCGGTGCGGCCGCTCGCGGTGCAGCCGCCGCTCGATCCGAAGATCGTCGGGCCGATCGAGAAGCTCGCGGCCAAGCACTTCCCCGGCGTGCCGCTGCTGCCGCTGATGTCGACGGGCGCGACCGACGGCGTGTTCATCGAGGCGGTCGGCATTCCGGTCTATGGCGTGCCCGGCATCTTCGTCGAGCCGAACGGCAGTGGCACGCACGGCCTCAACGAGCGGATCGGGGTCAAGGAGCTCTACGACGGCCGCGACTATCTCTATGCGCTGGCGAAGCTTTTCGCCAATTCGCCGAGCTAATCCGGGCTTGCCCCCGCAGGGTGGCGGGGGCATAGGCGGCGATCATGGTTCCCTTTCTGTTCGCCGGGCGCGAGCTGGCCGCGCTGCGCGAGGGCGCGCTGTTCTGGCCGGCGCGGCGCGCGTTGCTGGTCGCCGACCTGCATTTCGAGAAGGCGAGCTGGTACGCGGGCACCGGGCAGATGCTGCCGCCCTATGATTCGCTGGCGACGCTCGCCGACTTGGCGGTGCTGGTCGAGCGTACCCGGGCGGCCGAGGTCTGGTGCCTCGGCGACAGCTTCCACGACCGCGAGGGCTGTGAACGCCTGCCCGCCGCCGCGCAGGCAAAGCTCCGCGCGCTGACCGCCGCCACGCGCTGGACCTGGATCACGGGCAATCACGATCCCGTAGTCGCCGATCATTGCGGCGGCGAGGTCGTCGAAGAGGCCGAGGTGGACGGGCTGATCCTGCGCCACGAGGCCGATCCGGCCGAGGCGCGGCCGGAGCTGTCGGGACATTTCCATCCCAAGCTGCGCCTCACCCTGCGCGGGCGCCAGGTCTCGCGCCGTTGCTTTGTGGCGACCGGGACCAAGCTGATCCTGCCGGCGTTCGGCGCGCTCACCGGCGGCCTCGATGCGCATCATCCCGAGATCGTCCGGGCGGTGGGGACCGGTGCCGAGGCGCTGGTCCCGCTCGACGACCGGCTGCTGAGGTTCCGGCTGGCGGCTTAGAACGCCAATCCTCCCCCGCCAGGGGGAGGTGGCACGCGAAGCGTGACGGAGGGGGCGGAAGCACATCGATAGCGGGTCGCCGTCCTCCCCCTCCGTCAGCCTATGGCTGACACCTCCCCCTGGCGGGGGAGGATTGAAAAGGGGCAATTCCTAGCCGCCGACCACCTGCTCGATCACGCCGAAGATCGGGTGGT
This sequence comes from Sphingomonas sp. SRI_018, assembly GCF_057586275.1. Lineage (NCBI taxonomy): Bacteria > Pseudomonadati > Pseudomonadota > Alphaproteobacteria > Sphingomonadales > Sphingomonadaceae > Sphingomonas > Sphingomonas sp. SRI_018. Next base: position 123,735 of record NZ_JBYCZO010000004.1, read on the forward strand.
GCCTGTCGTCCTCCGCCCAGATCCGCACGGTGTCGCCGTGCTTCAGGAACGGCGTCTTGGGGGCGCCTTCGCGGATCGTCTCCACCGTCCGCACCTCGGCGATGCAGGAGTAGCCGACGCCTCCTTCCGCGATCGGCCGGCCGGGCCCGCCGTCGGCGTCGCGGTTGGAGACGGTGCCGGATCCGATGATCGTCCCCGCTCCCAGTGCCCGCGTCTTTGCGGCATGCGCGATCAGCGTGCCGAAGTCGAAGGTCATGTCCTCGCCCGCCTCCGCGCGGCCGAACGGCTGGCCGTTGACGTCGACCATCAGCCTGCGGTGGAGCTTGCCGTCCCGCCACCAGTCGCCGAGCGCGTCGGGCGTCGCGAACACGGGGGAGAAGGCGCTCGCCGGCTTCGACTGGAAGAAGCCGAAGCCCTTGGCCAGCTCGCCGGGGATCAGGTTGCGCAGCGACACGTCGTTGGTGAGCCCCACCAGCCGCACCGCCGCCAACGCCTCCTCGCGCGAGGCGCCGAGCGGCACGTCGCCGGTCACCACCACCACCTCGGCCTCGAGGTCGCAGCCCCAGCTCTCGTCGGCCAGCGGGATCGGGTCGCGCGGGCCCAGGAAACCGTCGGAGCCGCCCTGATACATCAGCGGATCGTGCCAGAAGCTTTCCGGCATCTCCGCCCCGCGCGCCTGCCGCACCAGCGCGACATGGTTCACATAGGCCGAGCCGTCCGCCCATTGATAGGCACGGGGCAGGGGCGCCGCCGCCTCGCGTTCGTGGAACCGCTCGCGCGGGATCGTCTCATGCTCCAGATCGGTGGCGAGGTTCCGGAGATCGGGCTCCACCCGATCCCAATCGTCGAGCGCCGCCTGCAGCGTCGGCGCGATTACGCTCGCGTCCGCGCACCAGGCGAGATCGTTCGACACCACCACCAGCCGTCCGTCACGGCCGCCCTTCAGGCTTGCGAGCTTCATCCGCCTCTCCTTGCTGCTCTGTCCATGGCGGCAGCGACCGGCGATGTCGAGCGTGCGCGGTTGACTCGCGGGGCTGGCGGGGCACAATCCCGCGGCCATGCCCGCGCGGACCTTTCTCAACCATCCCGGCGAGATGGCGGCACGAATCCGCGATGCGGACTGGTCGGGCCATCCGCTCGGCCGGCCGGAGAGCTGGCCGGATGCGCTGCGGGTCGCGGTCAACATCTGCCTGGGCTCGAGCTTCCCTACCGCCATCTACTGGGGCCCGGAGCTCCATCTCCTCTACAACGACGCCTGGGCGCCGATCCTCGCCGAGCGCCATCCCGCCGTCCTCGGCCGGCCGGCCACCGAGGTATGGCCGGACATCTGGGAGATCGTCGGCCCGCAATTCGCGGCCGTGTTCCGCGGCGAGGCCTGTTCCGCCTACGACCAGATGCTGCCGATCCGGCGGGGCGGTGCGGTGCGCGAGACCTTCTGGAACTACTCGCTCTCGCCGATCCGGGACGACGGCGGCGCGATCGTCGGCGTCTTCAACCAGGGCAACGAGACCACCGCCTATGTGCTCGCCGAGCGCGAGCGCAGGATCGAGATCGAGCGGATGCGCGAGCTGTTCCAGCAGACGCCCGGCGCGGTCGCGGTGCTGCACGGCCCCGATCATGTCTTCGAGCTCGGCAACGACGCCTATATGGAGCTGATCGGCCATCGCCCGATCCTGGGCATGACGGTCGCCGAGGCGCTGCCCGAGGTCGTCGAGCAGGGCTTCGTCGACCTGCTCGACAGCGTCTATGCGACCGGCAAGGCCTTCCGCGCCAGCGCGCAGCCGGTCCGGCTGATCCGCACGCCCGGCGCCGAGCCGGAGGAGCGCATCCTCGACTTCGTCTACCAGCCGATCCGCAACCGCGCCGGCGAGGTCACCGACATCTTCGTCCAGGCGACCGACGTCACCGACCGTGCGCGGGCCGAACAGGCGGCGCGCGCCAGCGAGGAGCGGCTCGAGCTGGCCCTCGAAGCGTCGATGGGGATCGGCATCTGGGACTGGGACATCGTCAACGGCCTGGCGCGGTCCGACACCCGCTTCGCCAGGCTCTACGGCCTGCCGGCGGAGCAGGCGGTCGAAGGCGTCCCGCTCGCTTCCTTCTTCGAGCGGGTCCATCCCGACGACGCGCCGCGGGTGCTCGCGGCGGTCGAGCATTCGATCGAGACCGGCGCGCCGTTCAACGAGGAATATCGGCTGCTCGGACCCGACGGCGCGATCGTCTGGATCGCGGCGCAGGGGCGGGCGGTCTATGATGCCGGCGGCCGGCCGGTGCGCTTCCCCGGCGTCAGCTTCGACGTCACCAAGCGGCGCGAGGCCGAGGAGCGCGCCCGCGCCGCCGCCGATGACCTCAGGATCGCGACCGAGGCGCAGGGCTTCCTGTTCCGCCTCGCCGAGCGCCTGCGCCGGCTCGATTCGCCCGCCGCGATCATGCGGCTGTCGGCGACCGCGCTCGGGCGGCGGCTCGTCGTCGACCGCGTCGGCTTCTATCGCGCGCTTGCCGGCGAGCAGGAGATCGAGTTCCTCGCCTGCTGGACCAGCGAGCGCCTGCCGCCACTCGGCGGGAGGATGGCGCTCGCGGACATCGGCAGCGCCGGGCTTGCCGCCTATCGCGTCGGCGAGACCCGCGTGGTCGCCGATTTCGGCACCGATCCCACCACCCGCGATGCCGCGATCGGCCGGCTGATGGCGGCGGCGATCACCGTGCCGCTCCGCCGCCATGGGCAATGGGCGGGCTGCGTGTTCGTCAATCAGGCGATTCCGCGCCGCTGGACCGCCGAGGAGATCGCGCTGGTCGAGGCGGTGGCGGAGATCGCCTGGGATGCCGCCGACCGCGCCAATGCCGCGGCGGCGCTGCGCGAGAGCGAGGAGAAGTTCCGCGCGATCGCCAACTCGATCGACCAGATGGTGTGGTCGTCGCTCGCGGACGGGCGGCACGATTTCTACAACGAGCGCTGGTACGCGTTCACCGGCGCGCTGGAGGGATCGACCGAGGGCTGGAACGACCTCGTCCACCAGGACGAGCGCGATCGGGCGCGTGCCGCGTGGCAGCACAGCCTGGCGAGCGGCGAGCCCTACCGCGTCGAATATCGGCTGCGCCATCGTCCCTCCGGTGGCTATCGCTGGGTGCTCGCCTCCGCCCAGCCGGTGCGCGACGAGCAGGGCCGGATCACGCGCTGGTTCGGCACCTGCACCGACATTCAGGAGATCGTCGAGGCGCGCGAGGTGCTGGCCCGATCGCGCGCTGATCTGGAGGCCGCGATCGCGGAGCGGAGCGAGCAGCTGATGGCCGCCGAGGAGCAGCTCCGCCAGGCGCAGAAGATGGAGGCGATCGGGCAGCTCACCGGCGGGATCGCGCATGATTTCAACAATATGCTCGCGGTGGTGATCGGCGCGCTCGATATGATGGAGCGCCGCTTCGCGCAGGGGCAGAGGGATGTCGGCCGCTATGTCGAGGCTGCGCGCGACGGCGCCTCCCGCGCGGCGGCCCTCACGCAGCGGCTGCTCGCCTTCTCGCGCCAGTCGCCGCTTGCGCCGCGCGTGATCGACATCAATGCGATGATCGCCGGAATGATCGATATGCTCGTCCGCACGATCGGCGACGACATCATCGTCGAGACGAGGCTTGCCGGCGACCTATGGCCCGCGACCGCCGATCCGAGCCAGCTCGAGAATGCGATCCTCAACCTCGCCGTCAACGCGCGCGATGCGATGCCGGGCGGCGGCCGCCTCACCATCGCGACGGCCAACCGCGCGCTGGACGCGGCTGCGGCAGGCGTGGCGCCCGGCGATTATGTCGAGATCGCCGTTGCCGATACCGGGACTGGCATGAGCGACGAGATCGCCGCCAAGGCGTTCGACCCCTTCTTCACGACCAAGTCGGTGGGGAAGGGGACCGGCCTCGGGCTCAGCCAGGTGTTCGGCTTTGCGCACCAGTCGGACGGTCACGTCGCGCTGGAGACCGCGCCCGGCGCGGGCACGACCGTCCGGCTGTTGCTGCCACGCGACAGCGGCCCGGCGACGTCGGCGGGACCGCTGCGCCGCGCCGGCGCCGAGCTGCCGCGCGGCGACGAGGTGGTGCTGGTGGTGGAGGACGACGAACGCGTCCGCGCCTATTCGGTCGAGGCGCTGAGCGATCTCGGCTACCGGGTGGTCGAGGCGCCCGACGGCGGCACCGCGCTCAGGCTGATCGAGGACGGACAGGCGGCCGATCTGCTGTTCACCGACGTGGTGATGCCGGAGATGACCGGCCGCGAGCTCGCCGAGGCGGCCCGCGCGCGGCTGCCGGCGCTGCGCGTGCTCTACACCAGCGGCTATACCCGCGACGCGGTCGAGCCGATCGGCGGCACCGTGCTCCGCAAGCCGTTCGACGTCACGACGCTGGCGCTCCACATCCGCGACGCGCTCGACGCCTGATCCCGTCCTGCCCGGTTGGGCATGGACCTCTCCGGCCGGCTGCTTTAGGGCCCCCGCGTAAGCTGGAAGGACCCGGAAATTGGCAAATGTCGCGGTGATCGGCGCCCAATGGGGCGACGAGGGCAAGGGAAAGATCGTCGATTGGCTCGCCGAGCGCGCCGACGTGGTGGTGCGCTTCCAGGGCGGGCATAACGCCGGCCATACGCTGGTGGTGGGCGGCAAGACCTATAAGCTCGCGCTGCTCCCCTCGGGCGTGGTGCGCGGCACGCTGAGCGTGATCGGCAACGGCGTGGTGTTCGACCCCTGGCACTTCCGCGACGAGGTGACCCGGATCGCCGAGCAGGGCGTGGCGATCACCCCCGACGTGCTCCACGTCGCCGAGACGGCGCCGTTGATCCTGCCGCTCCACCGCGACCTCGACGCGTTGCGCGAAGACGCCTCGGGCGCGGGCAAGATCGGCACCACCCGCCGCGGCATCGGCCCCGCCTATGAGGACAAGGTCGGCCGCCGCGCGATCCGCCTGTGCGATCTCGCCCATCTCGACGATCTCGAGCTGCAGCTCGACCGCCTGTGCGCGCATCACGACGCGCTGCTCGCCGGCTTCGGCAAGCCGCCGGTCGACCGCGCCGCGCTGATGGCGGAGCTCCGCGACATCGCCGATTTCGTGCTGCCCTATGCCAAGCCGGTGTGGGTGACGCTCAACGAGGCACAGGCGGCCGGCAAGCGCATCCTGTTCGAGGGCGCGCAGGGCGTGCTGCTCGACGTCGATCACGGCACCTATCCGTTCGTCACCTCGTCGAACACGGTTGCGGGCACTGCCTCGGCCGGCTCGGGGCTGGGGCCGAGCCGGGTCGGTTTCGTGCTGGGCATCGTCAAGGCCTATACGACCCGCGTCGGCTCGGGGCCGTTCCCGACCGAGCAGGACAATGAGATCGGCGACTATCTGGGCACGCGCGGCCGCGAGTTCGGGGTCAACACCGGGCGCAAGCGGCGCTGCGGCTGGTTCGACGCGGTGCTGGTGCGTCAGTCGGCGGCGGTCTCCGGCATCACCGGCATCGCGCTGACCAAGCTCGACATCCTCGACGGACTCGAGGAGATCCGGATCTGCACCGGCTACAAGCTCGGCGACAGGCATTTCGACTATCTGCCACCCCATCCGCAGGACCAGGCGGCGGTCGAGCCGATCTACGAGACGATGCAGGGGTGGAGCGAATCCACCGCGGGCGCGCGCAGCTGGGCGGAGCTGCCGGCGCAGGCGATCAAATATATCCGGCGGATCGAGGAGCTGATCCGCTGTCCGGTCGCGCTGGTCTCGACCAGCCCGGAGCGCGAGGACACGATCCTAGTCCGCGATCCGTTCGCGGACTAGGAACGGTATCCCGCTGATTACATCGACGCGTTCGGCGGCGTACCCGTATCCGGCGTCGTCGGCGTCGTCGTGTCCGGCGTCGTCGGAGTGGTCGAATTGTCCGGGGTCGTCGAGTTGTTGGCAGACCAGTTCTGCACACCCGAATCCGCCGGGGCCGACGCAACGTGAGCGATGGCGGCCGTCGAGCCGCAGAGAATCAGAAGGCTGGCAACAGTAGCTTTACGCATGACTTACTCCCTCATGGACGCCGTGATGGCGTACCCGAGGAATTAACGCACCATCGTCGCGTAAAGCACCAATTGTGGCAGAAATTCGTCCTGCAAAAGGTTCGGTTAACCGTGCATTGTGCTCTCGAAACGATTAGCTGATCCAAGCAGGTCGTTCATTTTCCATTCATTTTCAGCCGCATTGCGCGCGATTCAGCAGTTTCTGGTCGGCAAGGACCAGCGCCATCATTGCCTCGACTACGGGAACGCCGCGGATACCGACGCAGGGATCATGGCGTCCTTTGGTCGCGATAGTGGTCGCCTCGCCCTCGCGCGTGATCGTCTCGACCGGGGTCAGGATCGAGCTGGTCGGCTTGAACGCGACGCGCACCCGCACCGGCTGCCCGGTCGAGATGCCGCCCGCGATCCCGCCGGCATGGTTGGAGAGGAAGCGCGGGCCCTCGTTGCCGGGCTGCATCGCATCGGCATTCTCCTCCCCGGAGAGCGCCGCCGCGGCGAAGCCGTCGCCGATCTCGACGCCCTTGACCGCGTTGATCCCCATGCAGGCATGGGCGAGCTCGGCATCGAGCTTGGCATAGAGCGGCGCGCCCCAGCCGGGCGGCACGCCGATGGCTTCGCAGGCGACCACGGCACCGAGCGACGAGCCTGCCTTGCGCGCGGCGTCGATCTTCGCCTCCCACCGCGCCGCCGCGGCGACGTCGGGGCAGAAGAAGGGATTGCGGTCGATCTCCTCCGGATCGAAGCTGGCCGGATCGATCGCGTCGCCGCCGATCGACTCCACCCAGCCGCGGATCGTCACTTCCGGGATCACGAGTCGCGCGACCGCGCCTGCCGCGACCCGCATCGCCGTCTCGCGCGCGGACGAGCGGCCCCCGCCGCGCGGATCTCGGAAGCCGTATTTGGCGTCATAGGCGTAGTCGGCATGGCCCGGCCGATAGGCGCGCGCGACATCCGAATAGTCCTTGGAACGCTGATCGACGTTCTCGATGAGGAGGCTGATCGGCGTGCCGGTCGTCCGCCCCTCGAACACGCCGGAGAGGATGCGCACCTCGTCGGGCTCGCGCCGCTGCGTGGTGAAGCGGGACTGCCCCGGCCGCCGCTTGTCGAGCCAGGGCTGGATGTCCCCCTCCGACAGCGCGATCCCCGGCGGGCATCCGTCCACCACCGCGCCGATCGCCGGTCCGTGGCTTTCTCCCCAGGTCGTGAACCGGAAGACATGGCCGAAGCTGTTGTAGCTCACGCCGCTTCCCCCAATGCCGCGAACGCCGGCGCATGGACCGCCGCGCCGCGCACGCCGCACGGCATCGCCCCCTGCTGCAGCGGCAAGGCCATGAAATACTCCCCGGCATAAGGGGAGTCGAACCCCAGGGCCCAATCGGCGGCAAAGCCGAACCGCTGGTAGTAGGCGGGTTCGCCGAGCACGAAGCACAGGATCATGCCGGCATCGGCGAGATGGGCGAGCCCCGCCTGGATCAGCGCCTCCGCCACGCCCTGACGGCGATAGCGTTCGGCGACCGCGACCGGCGCCAGCGCGACCGCGGCGATCGGCCGGCCGGCAATGTCGACCGTCATCCGGCTGAAGGCGATGACGCCTGCCAGCTGCCCGGTGTCCTCGTCATCGGCGATCAGGGTCAGCACCATGTCGCCATCGACGCAGAGCTGCTGCACCAGGCGCGCCTCGTCCGGAGCGGGAAACGACGCGCGCAGCAGCGCGTCGATCGCCGCCACGTCGCCTCCGGTCGCGCTGCGGATCGCGAAGGTCATGCGCGCGCCGTCAGGCCAGCGCGATGTCGGGCGCGTCCTCGGCCTTCATGCCGATGACGTTATAGCCGGCGTCGACGTGATGGATCTCGCCGGTGACGCCCGACGACAGGTCGCTCAGGAAATAGAGGCCGGCGCCGCCGACGTCCTCGATCGTCACGTTGCGGCGGAGCGGCGAGTTGAGCTCGTTCCACTTGAGAATGTAGCGGAAGTCGCCGATCCCGCTCGCCGCCAGCGTCTTGATCGGGCCGGCCGAGATCGCGTTGACGCGGATGTTCTCCGGCCCCAGGTCGACCGCGAGATATTTGACCGAGGTGTCGAGCGCCGACTTGGCGACGCCCATGACGTTGTAATGCGGCACTACCTTCTCGGAGCCGTAATAGGTCAGCGTCAGCAGCGACCCGCCGTTCGGCATCAGCGGCCGCGCGCGCTGCGCCACCGCGGTGAACGAATAGACGCTGATGTTCATCGTCATCAGGAAATTGTCGAGGCTGGTGTCGTAATAGCGGCCTCTGAGCTCGTTCTTGTCGGAAAAGCCGATCGCATGGACGAGGAAGTCGATCGTCGGCCAACGCTCCTTGAGCTGGTCAAAGGTGCGGTCGAGCGCCGCCATGTCGGAGACGTCGCAGTCGATCAGGAAATCCTGCCCGAGCTGCTCGGCGAGCGGGCGCACGCGCCGCTCGAGCGACTCGCCCTGGTAACTGAACGCCATCTCGGCGCCATGGTCCGCGAGCCGACGCGCGATTCCCCAGGCCAGCGACCGATCATTGGCGAGCCCCATGATCAGCCCGCGCTTGCCCTGCATCAATCCGGTCACGCCGTCTGAGCCTCCCTGTGGTTGGTTTGGGCGGCTTCTAGACCGTTCAGGTCCGGCTCCGCCAGTGCCGCGTTGAGATGGGCGCCGAAGACGAGGCCCAGGCCCACCAGATAGAAGAACAGCAGCGCCACGATCACCCCGGCAAGGCTGCCATAGGTGAGGTCGTAGTTGGTGAAGCGCGCGATCGCGCCGGGCAGCAGCGCGGTGATCCCCACCCACCAGGCAGTGGTGAACAGCGCCCCCGGCCATTTGCGGCAGGCCGACTTGCGATACTTGCCCGGCGTCACCGACAGGAACAGCATGTAGAGCGCGCCGAACATCACCACGCCGGGAATCGCGCGCGAGATGCCGATCCAGCGGGCCACGTCCTCGGCATGGGGCAGCAGCCGATAGACGAACTGCTCGACGCCGAGCAGCACGCCCTGCACCACCAGCGACAGCAGCGCCAGGATCACCGCGGCGATGATCACCAGCGCCGATCCCAGCCGATAGCGCCAGAAGGCACGCGTCGCGCGCACGCCATAGGCGCGGCGGAAGATGTCGCGCAGCGTCTCGACGAAGCTGCCCACCGTCCACAGGCCGACGAGCGCGCCGAACCACAGCACCCCCCCCTGCCGCGCCGCCAGCACGTCGCGGATCGGCTTGCGCAGGATATCGCTCACCTCGGGCGGCAGCACGTGGAGGAAGGAGGCGACCGCACGCTGCGTCTCCGGGCCCTGCCCCAGCAGCGAGGCGATCGCGGCGGCGACGATGAAGAAGGGAAAGACGGTCAGCAGTGCGAGATAGGCGAGGTTGCCGGCGTGGATGAAGCCGTCGTTGTAGACGCCGATCGCCGCGCGCTTGACGATCTCCCAGGCCGAGACGAGCGGGTGGTGCCGATCGAGCCGCCGCTCCTTCTCGGGATGCTCCGCGCGCTCCTCGGGGGAAAGGGGCGAGACCTCGGCCACGCCCCGTCAGACGCCCATCCGGCCCCTGGGGTTCCCGCGGTCCTTGCCCGGCCAGCCCTGGACGAACTCGACCAGCGCGTCGTCATCGACCGGCAGGTCGACCATCAGCGTCACGAGCTGGTCGCCGCGCCCGCCGCCTTTCCGGTGGAAGCCGCGGCCCTTGAGGCGCAGCACCTTGCCCGAGGTCGAGCCCTTGGGGACCGACAGCATCACCGCGCCGTCGACGGTGGGCACGCGCACCTGGGCGCCCAATACCGCTTCGGCCAGGCTGACCGGCAGGTCGAGCCGCACGTCGTCGCCGTCGCGGGTGAAGAAGCGGTGCGGCTGCACCTCGACGGTGACGATCGCGTCGCCGAAGCCCCCCGGGCCTTCCTCGCCCTTGCCGGCGAGGCGCATCTGCGTGCCGGTTTCGACGCCAGCCGGCAGCTTGATGTCGATGGTCTTGCCGTCGCGCAGCGTCACCCGCTGCGGGGCGAGCGTCGCCGCATCCTCGAAGCGGACGGCGAGGCGATAGGGGACGTTCGCACCCTTGGCCGCGCCCCGGCGCCCGAATCCGCCGAACCCGCCGGTGAAGCCGCCGCCGCCGCGCGCGGCGCCGCCGCCGAACAGCCCCTCGAAGATGTCGGTGAAGTCGCTCCCGCCGTCGTTGAACTCGAAGCCGGCGGTGCCCGGCCGCGCCCCGGCGCCCGCACGGCCGCCGCCAAAGCCGAACGGCATCGTCGGATTGCCGTCGCCGTCGATCTCGCCGCGGTCGAAACGCGCGCGCTTGTCCTTGTCCGTCAGCAGGTCATAGGCCGATGTCACCTGAGCGAAACGCTCGGCGGCCTTGGGATTGTCCTTGTTGCGGTCGGGATGCAGCTCCTTGGCGAGCTTGCGGTACGCCTTCTTGATCTCGTCTTCGGACGCGCCGCGGGCGACTCCAAGGGTTGCGTAGGGATCTGCCATATCCCCGCCTATTTGGGTGAAGCGGCGGCAGAGCGCAATTCGTTCATGTGCCGGAGCGGTTCGGGAAGCCTCGCAGCCTCGCCCTTCCAATCCTCCCCCGCCAGGGGGAGGTGTCAGCCGCAGGCTGACGGAGGGGGAGGCCGGCGACCCATTATCGGCTCGCTTCCTCCCCCTCCGTCACGCTTCGCGTGCCACCTCCCCCTGGCGGGGGAGGATTTGAATGCCGACCCACCCTAAAGATCAGGCAGCACCTGGGCAGATTCGCCCCAATGCTCCAGCGCATGGCTGTTGGCGCGCTCGATCAGCCGGTCGACGTCGCGCACCGTGAAGGTCGCCGGGCTGTCGATGTCCCTGAGCTCGGTCCAGCTCACCGGCGCCGCCACGGGCGCTCCCGATCGCGCCCGCACGACATAGGGCAGCACCGCGGTCGCGCCGCGCTGGTTGCGCAGGTAATCGAGGAAGATGCGGCCCTTGCGCTTGGCCTTGGCCATATTGGCGGTAAAGCGCTCGGGTTCCGCCTCGCCGAGCGCGCGGGCGAAACGCTCGGCGAAGCTCTTGACCGCCGGCCAATCCGCCTGCGGCCGGAGCGGCACGACGACATGCACGCCCTTGCCGCCCGACAGCATCGGATAGCTGGTGAGCCCGATGTCGGCGAGCTGCTGCTTCAGGTCCTCGGCCGCCTTCTTGACCGCGGCGAAGCCGAGCCCCTCGTCGGGATCGAGATCGAACACCATGCGGTCGGGTTTCTCGATGTCGGCGACCAGGCTGCCCCAGCCGTGGAACTCGATCGTCCCCATCTGGACGCAGGTCAGCAGCCCCTCGAGGTCGGAGACGTAGAGATAGGGTTCGACCGATCCGTCCTTCTCGCGCACGTCGACGTGATGGACGTGCTCGCCGAAGCTGCCGGCGTCGTGCTTCTGGAAGAAGCATTTCTTGGCACGACCCTGCGGGCATCGCACCAGGCTGATCGGCCGGTCGGCGAGCCAGGGCAGCATGATCGGCGCGACCGCGGCGTAATAGTCGGCGAGGCCGCCCTTGGTGAGCTTGCTGCCGGGATCGATCACCCTGCCGGGATTGCTGATCCGTATCGGTAGATCGGGCGTCTTCGGCACCGGCGCCGGCTTTTCCGCAACCACGTCCCTCGCCTTCTTGTCCTCGCGCAGGGCGATGAAGCTCGCGTGCCGTACGACATCCTCGGCGGTGAACTCGCCGAACGCGATCTCGGCGACCAGCTCCGGCTTCACCCAGTGCGCCCCCCGCGTCGCGGCGCGCGGGGCCTTCACCGTCGGCGTGTCGGCGGCAAGCTTGTCGAGCCGTTCGCGCAGGTCGATCATCGTCTCGCCGTCGAAGCCGGTGCCAACCTTGCCGGCATAGGTGAGCCCCTCCGGCCCGTTCACCGCGAGCAGCAGCGCGCGGAAGCCGCGCCTCGCCTTGTCGCTCGGCGTCCAGCCGACGATCACGAACTCCTGCCGGCGGATGCACTTGGTCTTGAGCCACGCCTTGGTGCGCTCGCCGCGATAGGGCGCGTCGGCGCGCTTGGAGACGACGCCCTCGTATCCCTCCTTGCACATCGCCTCGAGCAGCTGCTCGCCCGAGCCGACGACATGCTCGGAGAAGCGCAGCGGCTCGCCCGCCTTGTCGAGCAGCGGGCGCAGCCGCTCCTTGCGCTGGACCTGCGGCAGGCGCGTCAGGTCTTCGCCGTCGAGCTCGAGCAGGTCGAAGGCGAAGAAGGTCAGGTCCTGCCGCCCCTCCGACAGCGCCTCCTGCAAGGTCGAGAAGTCGGGCTTGCCGTCCTTGAACGCTACGGCCTCGCCGTCGATCAGCGCGGTCGCGACCGGCAGCTTCGCCGCGGCGCGGGCGATCTCCGCGAACTTGTCGGTCCAGTCGAGGCCGGTGCGGGTATAGACCTTGGCCTTGCCGCCACCGACCGCGATCAGCGCGCGGTAGCCGTCGAGCTTCATCTCGTGCAGCCAGCCGTTGCCGGCGGGCACGGCGTCGACCAGCGTGGCGAGCTGGACGGGGCGGAATTTGGGTGCTCCTCCCCGCCGCGAAGCGGTGGTGGAGGGGGCAGGCCGCGAGCGAGTCGATTGCCGAGAGTCCCCTCCACCAGCCTTGCGGCTGGTCCCCCTCCCCGTGCCGGGGAGGACCTTTGCCTTCTTGCCCTCCGCGATCTCCTGCATCGTCCGCCCGGTCTTCACGCTGGTCAGCCCGGTCTCGACCAGCGCGTCGGTGCCGCCTGCCTCGGCGTCGTCGAGCTTGCGCAGCAGCCAGTTCTCGGTCCGCTCCCTGGCGCGCGGCTTCAGGCGGATCAGCAGCCACTCGCCCTTCATCCGCTCGCCGTCGAGGCGGAAGTGGAGGTGGCCCTTTTCCAGGTCCTTGGCCGACTTCCCCTCGACCGGCGCCCAGGTGCCGTCGTCCCACAGCATCACCGTGCCGCCGCCATATTCGCCCTTGGGGATCGTCCCCTCGAAATCGGCATAGGACAGCGGATGATCCTCGGTACGCACCGCCAGCCGCTTCTCCGCAGGGTCGAGGCTGGGGCCGCGTGTCACCGCCCAGCTCTTGAGCACCCCGTCGAGCTCCAGCCGGAAGTCCCAGTGCAGCCGCGTCGCATCGTGCTTCTGGACGATGAAGCGGTGGCCCTTGCCCTCGGCGATCCGGCCGGCAGGCTCCGCCGTCTTCGCGAAGTCGCGCTTGGCGTTGTATTTGGCGAGCGGGTCAGCTTTCGGCATCGGGACTGGCTCCTCCGGGCTTGCGCTCGACGAACCGCGCCAGCGTCAGCAGGGCGAAGGCGAGCAGGGTGCCGATCAGCGCCACCGGATAGAGGCCGGCACCGAACGCGATGCCGATCGCGGCGACGAGCACCAGATGCACCGCGCTGGTGAGATTGCGGATGCCGCCCTGCCCCATCACCACGACCGCCGCTGCGACGATCCCGATCGCGCCCAGCGTGCCCTCGATCGTCCGGATGGGATCGACGCGCGTCTGCTGCCCGCCGAGCTGCTGGAACATCGCGATCGACGAGACCGTGACCAGCGATCCCAGCGCGCAGACGATGGCATGAGTCCGCAGGCCTGCCGGGCGGCCGCGGACCTCGCGGTCGATGCCGAGCAGCAATCCCACCAGCGCGGCGCCGACCAGCCGTATGACAAGGTCCCAGCTGATCGCGGACAGCGGGGTCGGCGGATTGAGGTCCATCGTGTCAGGCGCGCTTGCGGGCCGGCGCCTTCCGGGCGGCGGGCTTGCGGGCAGCCGTCTTGCGCGCCGGGGCCTTCTTCTCCCCCTGGCTCGCCGGCGGGCCCGGCCGCTCGAGGCTCTTCTTCAGCGCCGCCATCAGGTCGACGACATTGTGGCCGGTCGGGCGGCCTTCGTCCTTCTCCTCGATGATCTTGCGGCCCTTCGACTTCACCTTGCGCTCGATGAGGTGCTTCAGCGCATCGACGTAGCGGTCGTGGAACTCCTTGGGATCGAACTTCGCCGTCTTCTTCTCGATGAGCGTGGTGGCGAGGTCGAGCAGGTCCTCGTCCGGCTCCGCGTCCGGGATATCGCGGAAATAGCCCTGCGCCTTGTTGACCTCGTCGGCGTAGCGCAGCGTCTCCAGCACCATGCCGCGACCGCAGGGCTTCAGGCTCACCACATATTCGCGGCCGCGCATGGCGAGCTGGCCGAGCCCGACCTTGCGCGCGCGGCGCAACGCCTCGCGCAGCACGATGAACGCCTCCTCGGCGAGGTCGTCGGCGGGCACCACGAAATAGGGCCGCTCGTAATAGAGCACGTCGATCTCGTCGGCGTCGACGAACTGGGTGAGCTCCAGCGTCTTCTTCGATTCGAGTTTGACTGCATCGATCTCGTCCTGGTCGAGCAGGACATATTCGCCCTTCTCCAGCTCATAGCCCTTCATGATCTCGTCTGGATCGACCGGGCCGATGCCGGGCACGACCTTCTCGTACTTGATCCGCTTGCCCGACGGCTCGTGGACCTGATGGAAGCTGATCTGCGCTCCCGACTTGGTCGCGGTGTAAATCTCGACCGGAATCGAGACGAGCGCGAGCCTGATCTGTCCCTGCCAATAGGCGCGTGCCGCCACCGGACCTCACTCCTTCGTTGCGAGACCGATTCAAAGCATGGGCGCGGGAGTCGTTCCGGCATGTGCGGAACTGATCGTTGGCGTGAGGAAGATGACGGTTTAAAGGCGCGCGATGGCCGACGATCCCTTCGCCCTGTTCGCCGCCTGGCTCGCCGAGGCGCAGGCGAGCGAGCCCAACGACCCGAACGCGATGGCGCTCGCCACCGCGGATGCGCATGCGTGGCCGTCGGTGCGGATGGTGCTGCTCAAGGGACACGGGCCGGACGGCTTCGTCTTCTACACCAACCGCGAGAGCCGCAAGGCCGCGGAGCTCGAGGCGAACCCGCATGCCGCGCTGCTGTTCCATTGGAAGTCGCTGCGCCGCCAGGTACGGATCGAGGGGCTGGTGAACCGCGCGAGCGATGCCGAGAGCGATGCCTATTTCGCCTCGCGCAGCCGCGATTCGCAGCTCGGCGCCTGGGCGTCGGACCAATCGCGCCCCCTCGACGTGCGAGAGACGTTCGAGGCGCGCTACGCCGAGGTGAGTGCACGCTTTCCCGGCGATGTGCCGCGCCCGCCGCACTGGGGCGGCTATCGCGTCGTGCCCGAGCGGATCGAGTTCTGGGAGGATCGCGCGCATCGGCTCCATCACCGCCGGCTGTTCGTTCGAGAGGGCGGAGGCTGGACGGAAGGGTTGCTATACCCATGATGACCGAGAGCGAACGCAAGCGCATCATCCCGCTCGCGACGCGCGCGGCGCTGTTCAGCGTCGGCATGGCGACCTTCCTGCTCTGCCTCAAGGGGTTCGCCGCGTGGCACACCGGGTCGGTGGCGATGCTGGGTAGCCTCGCCGACACCGGGCTCGACCTGCTCGCCAGCCTCGTCACCCTCTACGGTGTCCGGCTCGCCGCCGAGCCTGCGGACCACGATCACCGTTTCGGCCACGGCAAGGCGGAGGCGCTGGCCGCACTGTTTCAGGTCGCGCTGATCACGGCTTCGGCGGCCGCCATCGCCTGGCGCGCGATCGAGCGGTTCGGCAACCCCCAGGCCGGCGCCGACGCCGAGTTCGGCATCGGCGTGTCGCTGATCGCGATCGTCGCCACCTTCGTGCTGCTCGCCTATCAGCGCCACGTCATCCGCCGCACCGGTTCGGTCGCGATCCTGGCCGACAACATCCACTATCAGTCGGACGTGCTGCTCAACCTCGCGGTGATCGCGGCATTGGCGCTCGACCAGTATTTCGGCGTCACCGGCGCCGACCCGGTGTTCGGCGTCGCGATCGCGCTGTGGCTCGCCTGGGGCGCCTTCCAGGCCTCGTCCAATGCGATCGACCAGCTGATGGACAAGGAATGGCCCGAGGCGGACCGCCGCGCCTATATCGAGGTCGCCGCGCGCCAGCCCGGCCTGCTCGGCATCCACGATTTCCGCACGCGCCGCTCGGGCAGCCATGAGTTCGCGCAGTTCCACATGGAGGTCGCGCGCGATCTCACCGTCGCCCAGGCGCACGACATCGTCGAGCGGGTCGAGCGGGCGCTGCGCGACGCCTTCCCCAAGGTCGAGGTGCTGATCCACCTCGACCCCGAGGGCCATGTCGACACCGACAATCCGCTGATCGAGGCGGACGTGACGCCGCATTGGTTCGGGAAACGCCTGTGAGACTTGCTTTCGCCCAGATCGACGCCTTTACGAGCAAGCCGTTCGAGGGCAATCCGGCGGCGGTGATGCCGCTCGACGCCTGGCTCGACGACGCGGTGCTCCAGGCGATCGCCGCGGAGAACAATCTCAGCGAGACCGCCTTCCTCGTCCCGGATGCCGGCGGCGAAGCGGATTACGAGCTGCGCTGGTTCACGCCCGGCCACGAGGTGCGGCTGTGCGGCCATGCCACGCTGGCGAGCGGCCATTATCTCCTCGAGCGCGATCCGGCGCGATCCGCGGTCCGTTTCCGCACGCGCCGCGCCGGAATCCTCACCGTCTCGCGCGCCGGCGCGGGCTATGAGCTCGCGCTGCCGGCCTGGGCGCCGTCGCCCAAGCCCCTGCCCGAAGTGGCGGCGGCGCTCGGGGTCGGGGATGTGGTCGAGACGCTGTGGCGCGAAGGCGGCTACGGTGTGGTCGTGCTCGAATCGGAGGAGGCGGTGCGCGCCGTCCGTCCGGACCTGCGTGCGCTCGCTGCGACGGGGGACCATCAGGCGATCGTCACCGCGCCCGGCCGCGACACCGATATCGTCAGCCGCATGTTCGCGCCGGGCGCCGGCGTCGACGAGGATCCGGTCACCGGCTCCGCCCATGCGGTGATCGTCCCCTATTGGGCGAAGCGCCTCGGCCGCGACCGCTTCACCGCCTTCCAGGCGAGTGCGCGGGGCGGGCATCTCGACTGCCGGCTGGAGGGGGACAGCGTCGTGCTCGGTGGCCGCTGCGTGACGGTGATCGAGGGCAGCTTCCTGCTCGTCTGACGCATTCCACATCGGAGCCATTGCCGACGGCCCTGACCGGCCCTAGCTGCGCCTCCATGCGCGCGGCGTCCTACCGCTCTTCACCGGATTCGGGCGGGACCTCGCCGCGGCGGCGCATCGTCTCGCTGGTGCTGACGGCGATCGTCCACCTCCTGCTGCTGCTGATGCTGCTGCGGATCGCGCCGTTCATCCCGTCGTCCGGGCCGCCGCAGTCGGAGACGGTCACCTTCGATGTCGCCGCCGAGGGCGAGAATGCGACGCCGCGCCCCGCCGCCAAGGCCAGGGAGAAGGGCGGGAGCAGAGCCAAGGCCGCACCGACTCCGCCGCCTCCGCCGCCACCGAAGCAGCCGCCGCAGGAGCGGCCGGCGCCTGTCGCCTTGCCCCCCGGATTCATCATGATGAGCCGGGATCAGTTCGCATCCTCCGATATCGACCGGATGCCGCGTTCCCCCGGCAATGCGGGCACGGCGAAGGCGGAGGGCAGCGGCGACGACAGTGCCGACGCCGAAGCGGGCGGCTCCGGCGGCTCGGAACGGCTCTACGACGTCGACTGGTATCGCAAGCCGACCTCGGCCGAGCTCGGCTTCTATCTGCCCAAGCGGCCCGGCCTCAGCGGCTGGGGGATGATCGCGTGCCGGACGGCCCCGAACTACCGCGTCGAGGATTGCCGCGAGATCGGCCAGTCCCCCGCCGGCTCCGGCTTCGCCCGCGCGGTGCGCGAGGCCGCGTGGCAGTTCCGCGTGCTGCCGCCCCGCGTCGGCAGCAAGCCGATACTCGGCGCCTGGGTCCGTATCCGGATCGACTATGTCGAGGGCGTCGCGAAGTCGTCCGACTAGAGGGCGCCGTCGCTTGCAATATAGGATTTCGCCTGACAGCCTCGCGGACCGGCTCTTTCTCACTCGTGAAGGCTCGCCGTCGCGACCGGGCTCGTGCGCGCGAATGATTCGCGTGACCAGAGTCAATTCGGTCAACTTTTCTGCGAACTTTCATGTGACATTATATCGCGAAAGTCACAGTAGGCGTCTACCCGTGACTTTCGTGACCTTCGACGGATTTCTGCGGGTTTCGGCACCTGCCATCGCCGCCACTTCGGGGATGGCGGTGGCGCGATTTCCGTTGAGGACGAAGGGTGGACCGGGGGAGCGACGACTCAGGCGGCTGCGGCCAGCTCCGCCCGTTCGGTCTCGGCGATCCAACCGCCGCCGAGCATGCGGTCGCCGGCATAGAGCACCGCCGCCTGCCCCGGCGCCACGCCATATTCGGGCGCGGCGAATACCACCCGGTCGCCGGCCAGCCGCGCCGGCACCGGCTTGGCGAGGCTGCGCACCTTGGCGGTCATCGGCCCGGCATGGTCGCCGCCGATCCAGTTGATCCCCTCGATCCGCGCCGCCGATACCGCCAGCGCGCGCTTCGGCCCCACCACCACGCGGCGTGTCTCCGGCTCCAGCCGGATCACGTAGAGCGGCTCGGCGAGCCCGCCGATCTCGAGCCCGCGCCGCTGGCCGACGGTGAAATGGATGAAGCCGCGATGCGTCCCCAGCACGCGGCCGCCCTCGTCGACGATCTCGCCGGCGGTGTCGGCCTCGGGCCGCGCCTTGCGCACCACGGCGGCATAGTCGCCGTCGGGGACGAAGCAGATGTCCTGGCTGTCCGGCTTGCCGGCGACGCCGAGGCCGAGCTCGGCCGCGATCTCGCGCACTTCGCTCTTGGGAAGGCCGCCCAGCGGAAAGCGGAGATAGTCGAGCTGATCGGGCGTCGTCGCGAACAGGAAATAGCTCTGGTCGCGCGCAGGATCGGCGGCGCGGTGGAGCTCCGCCCCCGCCGGCCCTTCGACCCTGCGGACATAATGCCCCGTCGCCAGGCAATCGGCGCCGAGATCGCGCGCGAGGGTGAGGAGGTCCGCGAACTTCGGCCCCATGTTGCACTTGACGCAGGGGATCGGCGTGCGCCCGGCGAGATATTCGTCGGCGAAATCGTCGATCACCGCCTCGCGGAAGCGGCTGGCATAGTCGAAGACGTAATGGGCGATGCCTAGCTGATCGCACACCGCGCGCGCGTCGCGGATGTCGCGGCCCGCGCAGCAGGCGCCGGCGCGCCCGACCGCCTCGCCATGGTCGTAGAGCTGAAGCGTTACCCCGATCGTCTCGGCTCCCGTGCGCGCGGCGAGCGCGGCCACGACCGAGCTGTCGACGCCGCCCGACATGGCGACGACGATCCGCCGCTGCGCGAGCGGCCCGGGCAGCTGGAAATCGCCGGACATCATCGCGCGGCCCTTTAGCGGCTCGCGGCGCGCCGTGCAAAAACGGGGCTTTACCTGCTCTTCAGCAATGTTGCGCTAGCCGAGTCGTCTCGTTTCGACTCGCAGGACCGGTGCATTTGGATCTCAGCTTCGCCCGTGCCCAGGACCGCCACGCCACCGCGCTGCCAACCGAGCTCGCGGTGCTGATGGTCGGCATCGCCAGCCGGCAGGCCGCCAGCCCGACCGCGCAGACGCAGGCGCAGCTCACACTCGCCGCGCCCGATACGGAGCCGCTGGCACCGGCCGCAGGCGCCTTCCACGCCGTTGCGGCGGCGTCGTTGACCCGGCGGCAAGGCGAGTGAACGGCGCGTTTACCCTAGGGGTTGAGGGAGCGTTCAAGCTCCGGCGCTAACCGTCGTTTTACGGAATGAGCGTAGGGGGCTTGTCCCAGTATTGAGGGTTGGAATGATCGAGAACCAGAAAATCCGGCCAGCCAAGGTGATCGGCCCGCTCGGCGAGCCGCTGACCCTGGACACGCTGCCGCCGCCCGACACCACCCGCTGGGTGGTGCGCCGCAAGGCCGAGGTGGTGGCCGCGGTCAACGGCGGGTTGCTGACGGTCGATGAGGTCTGCGATCGCTACGACCTGACCGCCGAGGAATTCGCGGGCTGGCAGCGCGCGATCGATCGTTCCGGGATGCCGGGCCTGCGCGTCACGCGCATCCAGCATTACCGTTCGCTCTACGAGCGCCAGCAGAAGTTCTGAGCGCTTACCCATTGCCGGGAATCGTATGCGGCCCGCCGTCCCTTTCGGGGGATGGCGGACCGCTCTGTCATGTGCGACAGTCAAAACGCGAGCGGAACTAATCCCACGCATCGCGAGTCATGCACAGCGAAGGTCGGTCGAACGGCCCGGCTCAATGGAGGGACTTGAATATGGGCATCATCATCTGGCTCGTTATTGGCGGCATCGTCGGCTGGCTCGCCAGCATCGTCATGCGCACCGATGCGCAGCAGGGCATCGTCCTGAACGTCGTCGTCGGCATCGTCGGCGCCTTCATCGGCGGCCTGTTGTTCGGCGGCTCGATCAATCAGGCGGTCACGCTCTACACCTTCCTGGCATCGCTGGTCGGCGCGATCATCCTGCTCGCGATCGTCAATCTGGTCCGCCGCGGCACCGTCCGCTGACCGGATTGGCCGGAAAGGTTGGGAGAGGAGGGGCCGTCCGGCGTCGTCGGACGGCCCCTTTTCACGTCACTTGAGCAGGAAGCGCACCGTGACGCTGACCGTCACGTCCTGCTCGCCTGCGGCGATCTTGGTGTCGGCTTCCGGCGCTGCGGCCGCCATGCGCGCCATCATCATCGGCACGGGGGGAGGCGGCATGGCGCCGCCCTCGCTGATCGAGACGATCCGCTCGACCCTGAGGCCGGCCGCTTTGGCATAGAGCTCGGCCCGCGCCCGCGCCTTGGCGACGGCGTCGGTGCGCGCCTCGTCCTCCGCCGCCTCGGGCCGGTCGATGGTGAGGTTGGGGCCGTCGATCTGGTTGGCGCCTTCCTTCACCAGCGCATCGAGGATCGCGCCGCTCTTGCCGATGTCGCGGAAGCGGACCTGGACGGTGTTCGAGGCCTGGTAGCCGGTGATCACCGGCGCCTCGTTCTGCTGGTAGCGATACTGCGGCTGCAGCGCGATGTTCGCGGTCTGGACGTCGCGTTCGGCGACGCCGGCACGCTTCAGCGCCGCGAGCACGCGCGCCATGCGCTGGGCATTGTCGGCCAGCGCCGCGGCCGCGGTCGGCGACTGGCTCACCACGCCGGCGCGGATGATCGCGACATCGGGGACGCGGGTGGTCTTGCCGGTGGCGGTCAGGTCGAGCAGCGTGCCCTCGGGCAGCAGCACCGGGGCGGTCGCGACCTGCGCATGCGCCGCGACCGGCGCCGCGAGGGCGAGCGAAAGAACGGCGGGAAACCGCATGAAATCCTCCTCAGCAGTATGACGTCGGCAGTAAGACGGAGGCCAGACTAGCTGGCCTCAGCCAACCGGTAATGAACGGCGCCTACAGCTTGCGGAAATGCGCCTGAGAATAGATTCAGGGCGTGCGGCGCCTCGTCACCACCCGATAGAGCGCCAGCAGCACGATCGCCCCGATGGTTGCCGCCACGTAGTTCGCGAAGCCGCCCTGGATCGAGATGCCCGCCGCCTGCGCGGCGAAACCCGCGAGCAGCGCGCCGACGATGCCGATCAGGATGGTCACGATGATGCCGCCGGGATCCTTCCCCGGCATGATCCACTTACCCAGAATTCCCGCCACAAGACCGATCAACAACCAGCCGATGATACCGCGTTCGGGCATTTTCTGTCTCCCATGTGGTGCGCGTCGACTGCGCGCGGAGCGGAGCGTCGCTCCTGAGGCGCGGCAACGCAACCATTTCTTGAACGAAACGCTTCGGAACCAGTCTTTACGAGCGGTATGATCGTGCGGGTCTTCCGCGGAAGACCGACGCGGCGTTGCTCCAGAGTCGCAGCGGCCTAGCCATTTCTTATACACGACCTCTGCCGCGATTGCCTTTCGGCACCGGAATCGTCATGAAGCCGCGCTCTCAAATGACCCGCTTGAGGTCGGTGACTTATTCATATAATACAGCACCGCATGAACGCCTGAGGGGGGCGTGACGGAAAGTGGCGCATATGAACTACGAGACGAAGATGGTGGGCGGCGAAGCGGGCGGCTATGCGGCCTTGCCCGGCGAGGTCGCGCCGCCGCGGCGGCGGCGCTGGCTGATCATCGCCGCGATCGTCGCGATCGTCGTCGTGCTCGCCGCGGCCGCGATGTTCATGCGCGGCGGCGCTGCCGAAACGTCCAAGGGCAAGGCCGGCGCCGCCAACAGCCAGATCCCGACCGTCACGGTCGCAGTCCCGGGCCGCTCGTCGATCCGCAACGTCATCGCCGGCACCGGCAGCCTCGCCGCCAAGCGCGACATGCCGGTCGGTGTCGCCGGCGAGGGCGGCATCGTGACGCGCGTGCTGGTCGAGCCCGGCCAATGGGTCAACGCCGGCCAGGTGCTGGCGACGGTCGACCGTTCGGTGCAGGTGCAGACCGCCGATTCGCTCGCCGCGCAGATCCGCGTCGCCCGCGCCGATGCCGAGCTCGCCCAGTCCAATTATGATCGCGCCAAGCAGCTCGTCAGCAACGGCTTCGTGTCCAAGGCCGATCTCGATCAGAAGGCGGCGACCCGCGACGGTGCGGTCGCGCGCGTCCGGGCGGCCGAGGCCAGCTACAAGGAAGCGCTGGCGCGCAACCACCGGCTCGACATCCGCGCGCCCACCGCGGGCCTGATCCTCACCCGTCAGGTCGAGCCGGGCCAGATCGTCAGCTCCGGCAGCGGCACGCTGTTCCGCATGGCGATGGACGGCAAGATGGAGATGCGCGCCCAGCTGAGCGAGGCCGACATCCAGCGGCTCCACGTCGGCATCCCGGCCGAGGTGCGCCCGGTCGGCACCGACAAGGTGTTCCGCGGCACCATCTGGCAGATTTCCCCGGTGATCGACCCGCAGACGCGCCAGGGCATCGCCCGCATCGAGCTCGCCTATGATCCGGCGCTGCGTCCGGGCGGCTTCGCCTCGGTCCAGGTCGTCTCCGGCGCGGCGGTGGCGCCGCTGCTGCCGCAGTCGGCGGTTCAGAGCGACGTCACCGGCAATTTCGTCTATATCATCGACGACAAGAATCAGGCGGTACGGCGCAACGTGACCACCGGCGAGGTCTCGGACGAGGGCATTGCCATCACCAGCGGGCTTTCGGGCACCGAGCGGGTGGTGCTGACCGCCGGCGCGTTCCTCAATCCGGGGCAGAAGGTCATTCCGGTCCTCAAGAAGGCGGAGCAGGCGAAACCATGAGCTTCCGGAACATCTCCGCCTGGTCGATCCGGAACCCTGTTCCGCCGATCGTCCTCTTCCTGTTCCTCACCATCGCCGGGCTGGTCAGCTTCTGGCGGATGGACGTCAACAACGATCCGGACATCGATTTCCCGATCGTGTGGATCTCGATCTCGCAGCCGGGCGCGGCGCCGAGCGAGCTCGAGACGCAGATCACGCAGCAGGTCGAATCGGCGGTGCGCAGCCTTCAGGGCATCGACGAGATCAACTCGACGGTGACCGAGGGCCAGTCGCAGACGATCGTCCAGCTCGACATCGGCATGCCGGTCGACCGCGCGGTCGAGGACGTGCGCAGCGCCATCCAGCAGATCCGCGGCAACCTGCCCGACGGCATCCTGGAGCCACAGATCGGCCGCGTCGACACGTCGAGCGACAATGACGTCGCCAGCTTCACCGCGCTCGCGCCCGACATGACGGTCGAGCAATTGAGCTGGTACATCGACAACACGGTGCGCAAGGAGCTGCTGTCGATCTCCGGCATGTCGGCGGTGAACCGCAACGGCGGCGTCGACCGCGAGATCCGGGTGATTCTCCACCCCGACAAGCTCCAGTCCTATGGCCTCACCGCCAGCCAGGTGAACCAGCAGCTTCGCCAGGTGAATCTCGACGCGGCGGGCGGCAAGGCGGAGATCTCCGGATTCGAGCAGGCGGTGCGCGTGCTCGGCAACGCCAAGGATGCCTATACGCTCGGCCAGACCCAGATCGCAGTGGGCGGCGGCCGCACGATCCGCCTGTCCGACATCGCCGACGTCAAGGACCTCTACGCCGAGCAGAAGAGCTTTGCGCGCTTCAACGGCAACCAGGTGATCTCGTTCGACATCCAGCGCGCCAAGGGCGCGTCGGACGTCACCGTGTTCCACGCCGCCGAGAAGAAGCTGAAGGAGCTCGAGAAGACCAATCCCAAGGTCCATTTCGAGCTCCTGTTCAACCAGAGCAAATACGCCGAGGAGCAGTTCCACACCGCCATGGAGGCGATGGTGGAGGGCGCGGTGCTGGCGGTGCTGGTGGTGCTGCTGTTCCTGCGCGACTGGCGCGCGACGATCATCTCGGCGCTGGCGATCCCGCTGTCGGCGATCCCGAGCTTCTGGTTCATGGACCTGATGGGCTTCACGCTCAACCAGATGACCTTGCTCGCGCTCAGCCTGGTCGCGGGCGTGCTGGTCGACGACGCGATCGTCGAGATCGAGAACATCGTGCGCCACATGCGCATGGGCAAGTCGGCCTATCAGGCCTCGATCGACGCCGCCGACGAGATCGGCATCGCCGTGCTCGCCACCACCATGTCGATCGTCGCGGTGTTCCTGCCGGTCGGCCTGATGCCGGGCATCTCGGGCCAGTTCTTCAAGAATTTCGGCCTCACCGTCGTCGCGTCGGTGCTGATGAGCCTGGCGGTCGCGCGCATGGTGACGCCGATGGTCGCGGCCTATTTCCTCAAGGCGCACGGCCATGCCGAGCACGCCGGCGGACCGGTGATGGGCGGCTACCTCAAGCTGCTCAGCTGGACGCTGCGCCACCGCTGGTCGGCGGTGGTCGCGGGCATGATCGCGCTCGGGCTCACCATCTGGCTCGCCTTCTCGGGCGTGATCCCGATGACCTTCCAGCCCGAGCAGGACCAGGACGACGTCACCGCGACGATCGAGATGGTGCCGGGCACCTCGCTCGAGCAGACCCAGGCGGTGGTGACGCGCGTCGCCAACCTGCTGCGCCGCGAGCCGGCCGTCGAGAGCGTCTATGAGCGCGCCTTCGTCGGCAACGGCCGCGTGATCGCGATGCTCAAGAAGAAGCGCGACGAGAAGAGCACGCAGTTCGAGCGCCGGCTGGCGCCCGAGCTGCTCAAGATCCCCGATGCGCGCGTCGGCTTCCGCTCGCAGTTCGGCTGGGGATCGAGCGGCCGCGACCTCACCATCACGCTCGGCGGCGAGGATCCCAAGCTCTTGACCCAGACCGCGCTCACGCTGGTCAACCAGATGTCGGGCATGAAGCAGGTGGTGGCGCCGCGCATCGCCGGTGACCTCAACCGGCCGGAGATCGTGATCCGCCCGCGGCTCGACCTGGCGGCCGATCTCGGCGTGACCACGGCGGCGCTCAGCAACGCGATCCGCATCGCGACGCTCGGCGACATCGATCAGAACAGCGCGAAGTTCTCGCTGTCGGATCGCCAGATCCCGATCCGCGTCGCGCTGCAGGAAAGCGCGCGGGCGCGGCTGTCGACGATCAAGAACCTGCCGGTGGCGACCGAGAACGGCGGTTCGGTGCCGCTCGGCGTCGTCGCCGACATCGGCTTCGGCGCCGGCCCGACCAAGATCGAGCGTCTCAACCTGCAGCGCCGCCTGATCGTGGGCGCCGACCTCGCCCAGAACCCGGCGACCGGCAAGCCCTATGTCTCGGGCGACGTGATGAAGCAGATCCACGCGCTGCCGATCATGAAGAACCTGCCGGTGGGTGTCGGCGAGCTCACCGTCGGCCAGGCCAAGTGGCAGGCGGAGATGATCACCAACTTCCTGATCGCGCTGGCGTCGGGCGTGTTCCTGGTGTTCGCGGTGCTGGTGCTGCTCTACCGCAGCTTCATGTCGCCGCTGGTCAACATGGGCTCGCTGCTGCTGGCGCCGTTGGGCGGCCTGATCGCGCTGGCGATCGTCGGGGAGCCCTTGTCGATGCCGGTGCTGATCGGCGTGCTGATGCTGTTCGGCATCGTCGCCAAGAACTCGATCCTGCTGATCGACTTCGCGCTGGAGGAGATGAACAAGGGCGTCGACATGTTCACCGCGCTGGTCGACGCCGGGCACAAGCGCGCCCAGCCGATCGTGATGACCACGGTGGCGATGGTCGCCGGCATGGTGCCGACCGCGCTGTCGCTGTCCGGCGACTCGTCGTGGCGCGCGCCGATGGGCACGACGGTGATCGGCGGCCTGATCCTCTCGACCGTGCTGACGCTGGTGATCGTGCCGGCGAGCTTCAGCCTGGCGGTGGGGATCGAGCGCTGGATCGGGCCGAAGCTCGGCCGCCGCCTGCTCACCTATCGTCCGGGCGACGACGGCAAGCCGGTGATCGAGCATCAGCCGGGCGGACGCATCGGGCACAAGCCCGGCGACGGCGAGATTCAGCCGGCGGAATGAGAGTCTGTTTGTAAAGGCGGCACCGGCCCGCTCCCCCACTCGGCCACCCAACGGCAGTATCTTATGGGTGGCCGGGTGGGGGAGCGGGCCGGTGCCGCCGAAATGCGCCGTCAGGCGCATTTCCAAACAGACTATAAGAGATGCTTGAACAATCCCCGGTTTCGGGGATTGTTTCGGGCATGACGCTCGCGCCGCGCGCTCTCAACCTCAACGGAAGCGCGGCGCCGCCTGCGCTGAGGCGGATGCGGCTGGTCGCGACCGGGCTGCTGGTGGCGATGGCCGGCGTCTATCTCGCCGCGCGCTATTTCCAGCCGGTGCATCCGGCGATGGGTTTCGTCCGCGCCTTTGCCGAGGCGGCGATGGTCGGCGGGCTCGCCGACTGGTTCGCGGTGACGGCGCTGTTCCGCCATCCGCTCGGGCTGCCGATTCCGCACACGGCGATCATTCCCAGGAACAAGGATCGCATCGCCGGCGCGCTCGCCGCGTTCCTGCGCGACAATTTCCTGATCCCGCGCGTGGTGGCGCGGCGGATGCAGCGGGTCGACCTCGCCGGTGCGGCGGGGCGCTGGCTGGCCAATCCTTCGCCCTCGGGCGAGGGCAAGCTGCGGCGCGGCGCGAGCCGGCTCGCCGCCGACGTGCTCGAATCGCTCGACCAGGAGCGATTGGGCGGCATGGTGCGGAGTGCGCTGGCGGGGCGGCTGCGCGCGCTCGACGTGGCGCCGCTGCTGGGGCAGGCGCTTGCCGCGGCGATCGCCGACAACCGCCATGTGCCGCTGCTCGACGGCATCATCCGCTGGGCGGGCCGCGTGGTCGAGGCGAACGAGCCGATCGTCCGCGACATGGTGCGCCAGCGCGCCGGCGCGGTGCTGCGCTGGACCGGGCTCGACGCGACGCTGGCCAACGCGATCCTGGACGGCCTCACCAAGCTGGTGACCGAGATGGCCGAGAACCCGGACCATCCCCTGCGCGAGAAGGCGGAGGAGGGGCTGGCGAAGCTCGCCGACGATCTCCAGCACGATCCGGCGATGCAGGAGCGGGTGGCGGCGTTCAAGGACGAGCTGCTCGACAATCCCGCGCTCGCCGATTGGTGGCAAGGCGTGTGGGAGCAGTTGCGCGCGGCGATGCTCAAGGCCGCGCGCGATCCCGATGCGGTGATCGCCGGCCGCTTCGGCGAGGCGCTGCGCCAGCTCGGCACCACGCTGCAGCAGGATGCGAAGCTGGCCGCCACCATCAACCGCTTCGCCCGCCGAGCTGCGGTCGGCACGGCGGCCGACTATGGCGACGCGATCGTGCGGCTGGTGTCGGACACGATCCGCGGCTGGGACGCGCGTACCATCACCGGGCGGCTCGAGAATGCCGTCGGCCGCGACCTCCAGTATATCCGCATCAACGGCACGCTCGTCGGTGGTCTGGTGGGTGTGCTGATCCACACGGTGGATGTGGCGCTGTGATCTACGCACTCTCCTGTCATGCCGGACTTGTTCCGGCATCCACGGTGCAACAATGCACGGCACTATGCAGGGATGGGTGGACCCCGGAACAAGTCCGGGGTGACGGATGGGGCGAGGGGCTAGCGCCAATCCAGAATCGGCCAGCCCCGCTGCGCCGCCAACATGCGGAGCGGACTGTGCGCATTCACCGCGAACGCCTCGTCGGCCCATTCCAGCGCCGGCGCATCGGAGAGATGGTCGCTGTAGAAGCGGATATGGGCGTCGTCCCGCGCGATCCCCTGCGCCGCCAGCCACGCCTCGATCATCCGCAGCTTGGCGGGGCCGTAGCAATTCTCGCCGGCGATGCGCGGCAGGATCGCGTCGTCGGGGCCGCGCTCGCTGCCGGTCGCGATCACGTCGTCGAAGCCCAGCCGCTTGGCGATCGCGCCGACGTAGAAGGCATAGGACGCGGTCGCCATCACCAGCCTGTAGCCGGCAGCGCGATCCTCCGCGATCCGGCGTCGCGCGCCGTCGAGCACGCCGCGCGCGAGGAGCTGGTCGGCGAAACCCTCCGCCAGCGCCTCCGCCTGCGCCGTGGCCAGCGACCGACCCAGCATCCAGCGCTGCGTCGCCTGCTTGAGGCCGGCGCGGTCGATCAGCCGCGCGCCATAGGCGAGCGTCGCCAGCCCCGCCGCCGGCCACATCACCGTCCGCCACCGCCCACTGCGCGCCACCGCGAAGCGCAGGAAGCGTGTCCAGGTGGGATCGCGCGTGATCGTCTTGTCCATGTCGTAGATGGCGATGCGATGCGGCATGAGGGCGCGCTTTGCACCCTTCTCCTTGCGGCGCCAGCCGAATGTAGTGCAAGGACGGCGCGATGAGCGCACCGGCCGACTTCGTCGAGGATGCCGCCGACGGCGGGACGCTGCGCTTTTCCGGCAATCTGTCGCTCGCGTGCCTCGGCGACGTGCCCGAACGGCTGAATGCGCTGACGGGCGAGGTGAAACGGATCGACCTCTCCGACATCGACCGCATCGACACGATCGGCGCCTGGGTCATCCATCGTTTCGCGCGCGATCGCGGCGCCAGCGTCGACGGGCTCTCCGCCGACGGGAAGCACCTGCTCGACCAGGTCGAGAACGCCGACCAGCCGATCGCGATGCCGGAGCGCCCGCTGCCGCCGTTCCTCCGCGTGATTGCGCAGGTCGGCGAAGCGATCATCACCGCGGCCAAGACGCTGGTCGGCCTGCTCGGCTTCATGGGCGCGACCGTGCTCGCGTTCCTGACGCTGATCCGCCATCCTTCGCGCTTTCGCTTCAACGCGACGGTGCAGCGGTTCGAGGTGGTCGGCGTCACCGCGCTCGGCATCATCGGGCTGATGAGCTTCCTGATCGGCATCGTCATCGCCCAGCAGGGCGCGGTGCAGCTGCGCCAGTTCGGCGCCGAGGTGTTCACGATCAACCTGGTCGGCCGCATCACGCTGCGCGAACTGGGCGTGCTGATGACCGCGATCATGGTCGCCGGCCGCTCGGGCTCGGCCTTCGCCGCGCAGATCGGCACGATGAAGCTGACCGAGGAGATCGACGCGATGCGCACCATCGGCGTGTCGCCGATGGAGGCGCTGGTGGTGCCGCGCACGCTGGCGGCGGTGCTGATGATGCCGCTGCTCGGCTTCTATTCCTCGGTGATCGCGATCCTCGGCGGCGGCCTGCTGTGCTGGGTCAGCCTCGACATCCCGCCCGTCACCTTCGTCCAGCGCATCCGCGAGGTGGTGCCGATCACCGACCTCTACGTCGGCCTGGTCAAGGCGCCGGTGTTCGGCGCGATCATCGCCATCGCCGGCTGCTTCCAGGGGATGCAGGTCGAAGGCGACGCCGAACAGGTCGGCGCCCGCACCACCGCCGCCGTGGTGCAGGCGATCTTCCTGGTGATCGTGCTCGACGCCTTCTTCGCCGTGTTCTTCACCTGGATCGGCTGGATCTGATGGCCGACGAGGACATCGTCGTCCGTGTCCGCGGACTCAGGAACAGCTTCGGCGAGCAGGTCGTGCACGAGAATCTCGACCTCGACGTGCGCCGCGGCGAGATATTGGGCGTGGTCGGCGGCTCGGGCACCGGCAAGTCGGTGCTGATGCGCTCGATCATCGGCCTGCAGACCCCCGACGCCGGCGAGGTCGAGGTGTTCGGCGAGCCCACCATCGGCCGTGACGACAACGAGACGATCGACATCCGCAAGCGCTGGGGCGTGCTGTTCCAGGGCGGCGCCTTGTTCTCGACGCTCACCGTCTCGGAGAACGTCCAGGTGCCGATCCGCGAGTTCCATGGTGATATGGACCCGGTGCTGATGGCCGAGATCGCCGCCTACAAGGTGGTGATGGCCGGCCTGCCCGCCGACGCCGGCCCCAAGTTTCCCGCCGAGCTCTCGGGCGGCATGAAGAAACGCGCCGGCCTCGCCCGCGCGCTCGCGCTCGATCCGGAGCTGCTGTTCCTCGACGAGCCGACCGCGGGGCTCGACCCGATCGGCGCCGCCGCGTTCGACGATCTCACTCGCTCGCTGCAGAAGACGATGGGACTCACCGTCTTCCTGATCACGCACGATCTCGACACGCTCTACGCGATCTGCGACCGCGTCGCGGTGCTGGCCGACAAGAGGGTGATCGCGGTCGGCACGATTGACGAGCTGCTGGCCCTGGATCACCCCTGGATCCAGGAATATTTCAACGGCCCCCGCGGCCGCGCCGCGACGGCGAGCGTCGCGCGCGCCGGGGAACGGGCGACGGCACGATGAGGTAAGGCCATGGAAACGCGATCCAACCATGTCCTGGTCGGCGCCGTGACGCTGATCCTGCTGCTGATGCTGGCGGCGTTCACCGTCTGGCTGTCGCGGTGGGGCAGCGCCGAGGCGAAGGAGTACGACATCTTCTTCAAGCAGTCGGTCGACGGGCTGGCCAAGGGTTCGGCGGTCGCCTTCTCCGGCGTGCCTTCGGGCCAGGTGAAGGACATCGCGCTTTACAAGCCCGACCCGCAGTTCGTGCGCGTGCGCATCACCGTGAACGAGGAGACGCCGGTGCTGGAGGGCACCACCGCCAGCATCCAGGGCGTCGGCTTCACCGGGGTCAGCCAGATTCAGCTCGACGGCGCGGTCAAGGGCGCGCCGCCGATCCGCTGCCCGAGCCGCGATGCCTCCGCGGCCTGCCCGTTCGGCGTGCC
The DNA here is from genome assembly GCF_057586275.1 of Sphingomonas sp. SRI_018. NCBI lineage: Bacteria > Pseudomonadati > Pseudomonadota > Alphaproteobacteria > Sphingomonadales > Sphingomonadaceae > Sphingomonas > Sphingomonas sp. SRI_018. The sequence continues at coordinate 154,652 of NZ_JBYCZO010000004.1, forward strand.
GGTGATCCCGACCAAGCAGGGCGGGCTCGGTGCGCTGCTGAGCTCGGCGCCGCGACTGCTCGAGCGGCTGACGACCTTGACCGAGCGGCTGACCGAGCTGCTCTCCGACAAGAACCAGGCATCGATCGCCGGCATTCTCGCCAACACCAACCGCCTGACCGACGCGCTCGCCGATCGCGGGCCCGAGATCGCGGCGACGCTCGCCCAGACCCGCGTCGCGATCCAGCAGGCGGGCGACGCCGCGGAGAAGATCGGCGATCTCGCCGCGACCAGCAACGGTCTGCTCCGCGACGATATCCGGCCGGTGGTCGGCAACCTCAACAAGGCCGTTGCCGCCGCCCAGCACAGCATGGAGAGCCTCGACGGCGCGATCGGCGATGCCAAACCCGCGATCCAGGGCTTCTCCAAGACCACGCTGCCCGAGATCAACCAGCTCATCCAGGATCTGCGCGTGATGTCCGCGTCGCTCTCGCACGTCGCCGAGAAGATCGACCAGGGCGGTGCCAGCTCGCTGGTCGGCTCGCCCAAGCTGCCCGATTACAAGCCCCGGAAGGGAGAGCGCCAATGAAGAAGCTCGCGATCCTCGCCCTGCTGCCGCTGGTCGCCGCCGTCGCGGGCTGCATCCGCTTCGGCGCCGAACCGCCGCCGTCGCTGCTGACGCTCAATACCCAGGCGGCGCTGCCGGCCGGCGCGGTGCCGGGCAGCGGCACGCCGGTCGCGGTCGTGGTGCCGTCCGCGCCGCAGGAGATCGCGACGCAGCGCGTGCCGGTCCGCGCGACCGACACCAGCATCGCCTATGTCAAGGATGCCGTCTGGGTGGAGCCGCCCGCGCGGCTGTTCGCGCGCCTGCTGTCCGATACGCTGATCGCGCGCACCGGGCGGATGGTGGTGTCGGGGCGGCAGGCGTTTTCCAATCCCGGCGCCACCCTCGGCGGCGAGCTCAGGAGCTTTGGCATCGATGCTGCGGGCAACCAGGCGGTGGTGATCTACGACGCCAGCCTGATCCGCGAGCAGGGCGGCAAGCTGGAGAAGCGCCGCTTCGAGGCGCGGGTCCCGGCGAGCGCGATCGAGCCGGGGCCGGTGGGCGTGGCGCTCAATCAGGCGGCCAATCAGGTCGCGACCGAGGTCGCCGACTGGGTGGGGCGCTGAATCTAACGTCACCCCGGCGAAGGCCGGGGTCCCACCAAGCCTCCAGCCCGATACTCGAACCTCTTGTACGACGATTGCGGCACAGTGGACCCCGGCCTTCGCCGGGGTGACGAATGCTGGTTCTTCGCCTACGGCGCCCGGCGCACGCCGATTGCCAGATCACAGACATTGGCGCCGACCGGCACCGTCGGCGGCTCCGGCGTCTCGCGCGATTTGATGTAGGCGGCGAAGCGAGCGTTATCCGTCGCCCGATACTGGAAATGCGGCCGCTCGGCGGCCGGCAGCTCACTCGCCAGGCGCACGCTGACGATGCCGGTGCGCTCGGCTGCCGTGGCATAGACCCCCATCGGCGCCTCACTCCGGGGCAGCGACGACAGGTTGGCCATTCCCTCGATGATTCGCCCCACCACCGTGTAGTTGCGGTCGAGCCGGCGCGCCGACTGGCCGATCGGCGTGAACAGCTCCGATCCGCTGCCGGTGTTGGGCAGCGCGTCGCGTGCCACGCCGACCGAGCCGTAGCAATGCGTCAGCCACGCCTTCCTGCCGTCGGTCGCGATCGGCCAGCCGTCCGCGGTGAAGCCCGAGGCCGACGAATAGGCGTCGGCCTTCCCCATCCGCTGCGCCGCCTCGAACGCGCCGATCTCGAACTCGGCGACGGGCGAGGGCACGACGTCCGCCGGCAGCGCCTTCTTCTCGGTGGGATCGCCCCACTGAGCCACCCAGTTCTCCTGCACGCGATAGACGCTCTCGCCGTCCCACCAGCGCGCGGCGATCAACCGCTTGATGTTGGCGACGTGCTCGGGCGCGAACCGCGGCGCGAGCCGGACCGCGACGGTGCGGTTGCCGGTGAGCGTGATCACCATGATCTCGTCGTCGGGAATCGCCCGCCAATCCTCGGGTGCGGGATCATAGGGCTTGGGCGGCGTGGCAGGGGCGGCTTGCGCGAGCAGCGCGGCGAGGATCGGCATCAGCATGGCCGGAACGTCGCACGCACGCGAAGGTCGCGCAATCGCTTGCCTCGCGGCCGCGCGTCCCTTAGGGCGCTTCGCTCGCGGAGCGGTGGCCGAGTGGTCGAAGGCGCTCGCCTGGAAAGTGAGTATACGGCAAAACCGTATCGAGGGTTCGAATCCCTCCCGCTCCGCCACAGCTTTCCGATAACATATGGGTCAATCGGCGCCCGCGCCGCCTAGGGAGCGAATTGGAGAGATGCAAGCGAACCTCGTCTGGTCGGTATCGGCGCTGCTCGGGGAGGGGCCGATCTGGCTCCCCGCCGACGAGGCGCTGTGGTTCGTCGACATCAAGCAGGACCGGCTGCATCGCTTCGTGCCGGAGAGCGGTGAGCGCGAGACCTTCCATGTCGACAATCGCCCGAGCTTCGCGGTGCCGGCTGCGGCCGGCGGTCTGATCCTGGGGACGGGCCGCGAACTGGTGCGGTTCGAGGGCGGCGCGGTGGTCGAGCGGCTGGCCACGATCCCGATGCCCGTCGGCAACCGCACCAATGACGCGACCGTCGATCCCGAGGGGCGGCTGTGGTTCGGCACGATGGACGACGGCGAGCGCGATCCCAGCGGCCGCGTCTACCGGTTCGACGGCACGCTGACCGAGATGGGTTGCGCCTGCACCATCACCAATGGCCCGGCGGTGAGCCCCGACGGGCGCTGGCTCTACCATGTCGATACGCTCGCCGGGCAGGTCTGGCGCTACGATATCGGCGGCGATCCCGACCGGCTGGAGAATGGCGAGCTCTTCGTCACCATCGCGCCGGACGACGGCCATCCCGACGGCGTCACCTGCGACGCCGAAGGCTGCCTGTGGGTGGCACTGTGGGGCGGCTGGGGCGTGCGGCGCTATTCGTCGGAGGGCGAGCTGATCGCCACGGTCGCTCTACCGTGCGCGCAAGTGACCAAAGTGGCGTTTGGCGGCCCGGACCTTCGCACCGGCTATGTCACCACCGCCAGCGTCGGCCTCAGCGCCGACGCGCTGGCGGCGCAGCCGCTCGCGGGCGGGCTGTTCGCGTTCGAGGCGCCGGCGCCGGGCCTGCCGCCCAACGTCGTGCGCTGATCAGAGTCTGCCCGTTTTAAGTTGAGGCGATGTGCTCCTGCGAAGGCAGGAGCCCTGGATCACCCGTATCGCTCGTGGCCAAGGCTCCTGCCTTCGCAGGAGCACTGACGCCTAGAAGGCGAAGGGCGCCACCGTCTCCCGCTCCGCCGACAGGAAGGCATCGGCGACCAGCTCGAGCGGGCGCGGGTCGACATCGCTTTTACCCTTCGCGATCAGCTCGGCGAAGCGCGCATAAAGGCCGGAATATTCGCGGTCGGGCGCCTCGCGCGGTGCCTCGCCCGGCAGCGCCAGGATGCTGCCGCCCATCGACAGGCGCAGCGTGCCCGCGTCGGTATCGACCTCGATGTCCCAGGTCTGTGGGCCGGTCTGGAGGAAGTCGAACTCCGCCGTTACCGATGCCTTGCCCGACCGCATTGCCAGGCTGGCGGCGATCGGGGTGTCGCGTCCCTCCGGCGTCGCGAGCCGCGCCGAATCGAGCAGCACCGGCTCGGGCAGGATCGCGGTGACGATCGACAGCGCGTTGATGCCCGGATCGAACACCCCGAAGCCGCCCGCGGTCATGATCCATTCCTGGCCCGGATGCCAGCGGCGGATATCCTCCTTCCACGTCACCCGTACGGCGTCGATGCGCTTGCCGGCGAGCCACGCGCGTGCCGGCGCGACACCGGCGGCTTCGCGCGAATGCCAGGTCGCGAACAGCGTCACGCCCTTGGCCTTGGCCTGGCGGGCGAGATCGTTGATCTCGGAAACGGTGGCTGCCGGCGGCTTCTCCAGCATGACGTGCAGCCCCGCCGCGATCGCCTGCGCGGCGATGTCGTGGCGTCCGGCCGGGGGCGTGCAGAACGACACCGCGTCGAGCGCATGGCCGGCAGCGATCAGCTCGGCGATGTCGTGGTGCGCCGGGATGCCTTCCACATGGGCATGGCGGCTGGCGGTCGCGACCAGAGCGAAGCGCGGATCGGCGGCGATCGCGGGAAGATGCTGGTCGCGCGCGATCTTGCCAATTCCGACCAGGCCCAGCCTGATCGCCCCGCCCGCAGTCGCCATTCTCCACCTTCCTTTTATAAGATATATCTGCTTCTATCCCCGCCAATGGTGCTACCAACGGCGCCGCCGGACGGCAAGGGCGGTGCGACCGGATCAGGGAAAAGGGACGAGAGGATGACAGGCAGGATCACGCTCATGGCGGCCGCTGCGATTGCCGTGGTGCTAGCAGTGCCGGCCGAGGCCGCGACCGCGAGGCGCGGCAGCTTCGGCAAGCTTCCCGACGGGCGCGAGGTGCCGTCGGTCACGCTCAGCAACGGAAAGGGCGTGTCGGCGATGGTCATCGCCTATGGTGCGGCGCTGCAGTCGCTGGTGCTCCCTGACCGCGCGGGCAAGCCGGCGGACATCACACTCGGCTATCCGACGATCGACCTCTATCTTTCCAAGCCGCAGTATTTCGGCGGCACCGTCGGCCGTTTCGCCAACCGCATCGCCGCCGGCCGCTACAGCATCGGTGGACAGAGCTACCAGGCGCCGGTCAACGACGGCGCCAACTCGCTCCACGGCGGCAAGACCGGCTTCGACAAGGTGTTGTGGACCGTGGCGTCGGTGACGTCCGGTCCCACCGCATCGGTCACGCTGCGCTACGTGAGCCCCGACGGCGACCAGGGCTATCCCGGGACGATGACGGTCGACGCGATCTATTCGCTCGACGAGAGCAACGCGCTGACGATCGAGTATCGCGCGACCACCGACAAGCCGACGATCGCCAACATCACCAACCACGCCTATTGGAACCTGTCGGGCGAGGGCTCGGCGAACGGCGCGATGGGGACGCTCGTCACCATTCCGGCCGACACCTATCTCCCGACCGATTCGGGCGCGATCCCGACCGGCGAGTTCCGCTCCGTCGCCGGTACCGTGTTCGACTTCCGCACGCCGCACGCGATCGGCGAGCGTGTCCGCGATGCGAGCGACCAGCAGATCGTGTTCGGACGCGGCTATGACCATAATTGGGTGGTGGGGAAGACCGTTACGTCCGACCTCCACCTGATGGCGCGCGCCCACGACCCGAGCTCGGGTCGTGGCTTCGAGCTGTGGTCGAACCAGCCGGGGCTGCAGTTCTATTCGGGCAATTTCCTCGACGGCACCAGCTCCGGCAAGGCGCGCCGCATCTACCGCGAGGGCGACGCCTTCGTGATGGAGCCGCAGATCTTCCCCGACACGCCCAACCAGCCGAAGTTCGGATCGGCGATGCTCAAGCCCGGCGAAACCTATCGCAACGTCATGACCTATCGCTTCACCGTCGGCGACGGCGCCAAGTAGCTCAGTCCCCCTCGGCCGTCTCGATCAGCTCAAGCACGTCGCCGATGATCCGCCGCATCGCCGCGCGGGCGCCCTCGGAATCGCGCGCCAGGATCGCGTCCTTGACCGCAGCGTGATCGGCCACGCTCGCGCTGCGGCCCTTGATGCGGTTGGTGAAGCGGATCGAGGTGCGCAGCGCCGTCGCCACCACGTCGCGGAACTGGGTGTAGAAGGGGTTCTGCGACGCGCGCAGCACCGCGACGTGGAAAGCGATGTCCGCGTCGAGCGTGTCGTCGAGTCCCTTCTCCGCCGCTTCCATCCGCGCGAGTCCGGCGGTGATCCGCGCGAAATCCTCGTCGCTGCCGAAACGCGCCGCCAGCGCGGCCGCCTCCGGCTCGATCCCGGCGCGGAGCTGGTTGAACTGGCGCAGCAGGTCGACCGAGAATTTGCGCTCGAGCAGCCAGCGCAGCACGTCGGTGTCGAACAGGTTCCACGAGCTCGCCGGCTGGATCACCGTCCCCTGACGCGGCCGCGCGCTGAGCAGCCCCTTGGCGGTCAGCATCTTCACCGCCTCACGCGTTACCGAACGGCTGACGCCGTGTTGCTTGGCGAGCTCGGCCTCGGTCGGGAAGGTCTTGCCCTCGTAATGGCCGGTGACGATGGCCCGTCCCAGGCTGTCAAGCATGCCGTAGGTCAGGTTGCGCCCGAGCGCCGCCCGCCCGTCGGCGGCCTCCGGATCGGTGTAGGAAGTCGCCATCCCCTCTTCGTCCTCATCTGAGGCCTATCGGCCGCCCTGTTCATCGCCTAGGTTAGCCGTTGCGTGGCGCTGGACAAGTCCCATAAATCAGATAAATGAACCGGATAGGCGCGAACAACGGCGGATAGTGCCGCCGGAACGGGGCGGGGAGAGCATGTATGGGGCTGTCGACCATCGATGTCATCGTCGTGATCGCTTATGCGATCGGCATCTTCGGCCTGGCGCAATGGGTATCGCGCGAAAAGGCGGGGCACGCCAAGGACACCTCCGACTATTTCCTCGCGTCCAAGAACCTGCCGTGGTGGGCGATCGGCGCCTCGCTGATCGCGGCGAACATCTCCGCCGAGCAGATCGTCGGCATGTCCGGATCGGGCTATGCGATCGGGCTCGCCATCGCCTCCTATGAGTGGATGGCGGCGGCGACGCTGCTGATCGTCGGCAAGTTCTTCCTGCCGATCTTCCTCAGGAACGAAATCTACACCATGCCGCAGTTCCTAGAGCGGCGGTACGGACGCACGATCCGCAGCCTGATGGCGTGGTTCTGGCTTGCGCTCTACGTGTTCGTGAACCTCACCTCGATCATCTGGCTCGGCTCGATCGCGGTGACCAAGGTCGCCGGCATCGACCAGAACGTCGCGCTGGTCGTGCTCGGCGCCTTCGCGCTGCTCTATCAGCTGCGCGGCGGGCTCAAGGCGGTGGCGCTGACCGATATCGTCCAGGTGACGCTGCTGGTGCTCGGCGGCCTGGTCGTCGCCTATCTGACCCTAAGCGAGATCGGCAACGGCGACCTGTTCGCGGGCTGGCACAAGCTCGTGACCACCGCGCCCGATCATTTCCACATGATCCTGAAGCCCGGCGATCCGCATTACATGGACCTGCCGGGCCTGTCGGTGCTGATCGGCGGCATGTGGATCGCCAACCTCAGCTACTGGGGCTTCAACCAGTACATCATCCAGCGCGCGCTCGCGGCCAAGAACATCAACGAGGCGCAGAAGGGCGTGTTGTTCGCCGCCTTCCTCAAGCTGCTGATGCCGCTGATCATCGTGCTGCCGGGTATCGCCGCGGTGCTGCTCGCGCCCGATCTGTCGAAGCCGGACGAGGCCTATCCGACGATGATGCGGCTGCTGCCGACCGGGCTGCTCGGCCTGGTCTTCGCGGCGCTGATCGCGGCGATCATCGCCTCGACCGCATCCAAGATCAATTCGATCGCGACGATCTTCACCCTCGACGTCTATGCCAAGTTCCGCGGCGTGCGCACCGCCGCCGAGGATTCGGAGGGCAAGGCGCGCGAGGAGCGGCACCTGGTGCTGGTCGGCCGCATCACCGCAGCCGCGGCGATCGCCATCGCCATCCTCACCGCGCGCCCGCTGGTCGGCGCATCGGAGCAGGCGTTCCAGTTCATCCAGGAGTTCACCGGCTTCTTCACGCCGGGCATCACCGTGATCTTCCTGCTCGGCCTGTTCTGGAAGCGCGCGAACGAGGTCGGCGCGATCGCCGCGGCGGTGGCGTCGGTGGTGCTGTCGGCGGTGTTCAAATATCAATGGGCGTCGCTGCCGTTCATGGACCGGATGGGCGTCGTATTCCTGATCGCGCTCGCGCTCGCGGTGGTGCTGTCGCTGGTCACGCCGCAAAAGCCCGGCACCGATACGATCGAGACCGGCGACGTGCGCTATGCAACCTCGACCGGATTCAATATCGGGGCGATCGGCGTGGTCCTGATCCTGGTCGCGCTCTACGCGACCTGGTGGTGATCCGATGAGTCTTGGCCCGCGCTTCCTCGCCGTCGATTGGGGGACGACCAACCGGCGGGTCTATCTGATCGAGGACGGCGCGGTCGCCGAGACCGAACGCGACGATCACGGCGTGGTCGCCGTGACCGATTTCGCCGGTGAGGTGACCGCGATCCGGGAGCGGTTCGGTGCCCTGCCGATGCTGCTCGCCGGCATGGTCGGGTCGAACATCGGTTGGCGGGCAGCTCCCTATGTCCCCGCGCCTGCCGGCATCGCCGCGCTGGTTGCCAATCTGCTGTGGATGGACGACCGCACCGCGATCATTCCCGGCCTGTCGTTCGTCGACGGCGGGCGGGGCGACGTGATGCGCGGCGAGGAGGTCCAGCTCCTCGGCGCCTGCGCGGCCGGCTTGGCGCCGGGCGACGCGCTGCTCGTCCAGCCGGGCACACATTGCAAATGGGCGGAGATGGCGGGCGGTGAGGTCGCGCGCTTCACCACGGCGATGACCGGCGAGCTGTTCGCATTGCTGCGCGGCCACGGCCTGCTCGCGGCGCAGCTCGGCGCCGACGTGACGCCGGGCGAGGCGTTCCTCGCCGGCGTGCGCGAGGGGGCGAAGCGTGACCTTGCCGCCTCGCTGTTCGGCATCCGCGCCGCCAAGCTGCTCGGCCTGCGCGACGACGAGGACGCCGCCTCCTTCGCCAGCGGTCTCGTCATTGGCAGCGACGTCGCCGCACGGCTCGCCGAGACGCGTCACGACCGCGCCTATGTGTTGGCCGACCCCAAATTGGGCGGCCTCTATGTCGCCGCGATCGAGGCGCATGGCCGTGCCGCCGAACTCGTCGACAGCCACGCCGCCTTCATCGCCGGCATCCATCAGATCGGAGCCCTGATCCCGTGAGTCACATCGCCGCCTTCGACGCTGCCTTCGCCCGCTGTCCGCTCGTCGCCATCCTGCGCGGCGTCCGCCCGGACGAGGTCGAGGCGGTCGGCGACGCGCTGGTCGCGGCCGGCTTCACGCTGATCGAGGTTCCGCTCAACTCGCCCGATCCGCTCGACAGCATCGCGCGGCTGGCGCGTCGTTTCGAGGGGCGGGCGGTGATCGGCGCCGGTACGGTGCTCAGCGCCGCGGACGTAGCCGCCGTGCAGGGCGCGGGCGGCACCATGATCATCTCGCCCAACGCCAACCCGGCGGTGATCGGCGCGAGCGCGGCGGCGGGGCTGGTCTCGCTCCCCGGCATCGCCACCCCGACCGAGGCCTTTGCCGCGCTCGAAGCAGGCGCGACCGCGCTCAAGCTGTTCCCGGCGGAAGGGGCGTCGCCCGCCGTCGTCAAGGCGATACGGGCGGTGCTGCCCAAAGGGACGCGCGTGCTCGCGGTGGGCGGGATCACTCCCGCCGACCTCGCGCGCTGGACCGAGGCGGGAGCCGCCGGATTCGGTCTCGGCTCCGCGCTGTACCGGCCGGGATTGACCGCCGACGAGGTCGGCAGCCGCGCGCGGGACTTCGTGGCCGCGCTGAACTGAGCGTCATCCCGGCTTTCACCGGGATGACGGCGTTTCTCCTCTCACTCATATCGCAGCGCATGGACCGGATTGGTCTGCGCCACCCGCCAGGCGTGGGCGGCGATCGTCGCGATCGCGATTCCCAGCGCCAGCCCGCCCGCGAGCAGGAACGGCAGGGGGCTGAGGCTGATGCGGCTCTCGAATCCGTTCAGCCAGTCGCGCATCGCCCACCAGGCGATCGGCCAGGCGATCAGGTTGGCCACCAGCACCGGCCGGCTGAACTGCCAGACCAGCAGCCGCACGATGTCCTGCGTCCGCGCGCCCAGCACCTTGCGGATGCCGATCTCCTTGGTGCGCCGCTCGGCGGTGAAGGCGGCGAGGCCGAACAGCCCGAGGCAGCCGATCACCACCGCGAGGATGGCGAACATGCCGAACAGCTGTGCGCGCTGCTCGTCGCCGTTGTAGAGGTCATGGACGATGTCCTCGGCATGGCGCGCCTCGAACGGCACGTCGGGCGCGAGCCGCTTCCAGATCGCCTCGACACGCGCGCGGATCACGTCGGGCGCCACGCCTTGGTAGCGCACGAGCAGGTTGTTGTAGCCGACCGTCTGGTAATAATAGAGGATCGGCTGCAGCGGCTCGCGCACCGTACGGTAGCGCACGTCGCTGACGACGCCGACCACCGTCGCCGGCAGCCAGCCGTATTTCGCGGTGTCGGTCAGGCCGGTCTGGAGCGGCTGGCCGATCGCCGCCTGGGCACTGGCGAAACCGAGGCGCTTCGCCGCCGATTCGGACAGCAGCACGTTGACTCCGCGCGCCACCAGGGCGCGCTCGGCCGCATCGTCGGGCGGCGACGGCGTGGTCGCGTCATCCATCGGATTGGCCTCGGAGAAATTGCGCCCGGCGATCAGCTTCATGCCGAGCGCGTCGATCACGCCGGGATCCATGCCGTAGAAGCCGATGTCGCTCTCGGTGGCGGCGCCCGGACGCTTCGCGCTGGTCATCGAATTGTTGCCGGTGGCGACTCCGATCGTCGAGCGGCCGACCGCGGTCACGCCGGGAATGCCGCGGACCTCCTGGACCAGCGTCTTCTGGATGCGCTCGATCTTGGGCGTGCTGAGGCGCCGCACCTGGAGCAGCCCCTCGCGCTTGTAGCCCTGATCGGCCGAGCGCGCGTACATCGTCTGCGCATAGATGACGGAGGTGCACACGATCAGTCCGATCGACACCGCGAACTGCGCGATCACCAGGATCGAGCGCAGCCGGCCGCTGCCTTCGGCGTCCGCGGCCGACTTGTTGGCCTTGAGCACGCGCGCGGGCTGGAAGCGCGACAGGTAGAAGGCAGGATAGAGCCCGCCGGCGAGCCCGACCACGACGATGAGGCCGAGGATCGGCAGCAGCATGCCGTCGCCGCCGAAGTAATGCACGCTCATGTCGGTATCGAGGAAGCCGTTGAGCGCCGGCGTCGCGAGCTCGACCAGCGCGAGCGCGATCAGCATCGCGATCGCCGCCACCAGCACCGATTCCCCCACGAACTGCGTGACGAGCTGGCGTCGGGTCGCGCCCAGCACCTTGCGCAGCGCCACCTCGCGGGCGCGCTGGCTGGCGCGCGCAGTGGCGAGGTTGGTGAAGTTAACGCAGGCGATGCCCAGGATCAGCAGCGCGATGACGACGAAGCTGATCATCGTCGCCTTGTCGCCGGTGGATCGCTGCGCCCCGACCTGCGCCTCGCCGAGGTGGATGTCGCGAAGCGGGGTGAGGTGCCAATCCTGGACGTCGCCCTGGTTGGTCCGCTTGCCGTCGGTGATGTCGTCGGGGATGTTGCGCTTCTCCCAGGCGGGGAACTGCGCCTCGATCGCCTTAGGGTCCACGCCGGGCCGCAGCTTGGCGTAGATGAAGCCGTTCTGGTTGCCCCAGCCGGTGACGGTCCCCGGCGACCGCGCGAAGTAGGTGTCGGGATCGAAGCGCGCCACCAGGTCCATCGGCACGGTCGTGTTCTTGGGCAGGTCCTTGAACACGCCCGTCACGCGATAATCCGCCTCCATGTCGCCGCTGTTCAGCGTCAGCGTCTGGCCGACCGGATTGGCCGTGCCGAAGCGCTTGGCCGCCTCGGTCTCGCTCAGCACGACGGCGTGCGGATCGTCCAGCACATGCGCCGGATCGCCGCGGACGAAGGGTATCTGCAGGATGTCGAAGATCGGCCCGTCGACCAGCAGCGCGTTTTCGGGCCGCGTCGCCTGGCCGTCCTGGATCACCGTGACCGGCGGCGTCGTGACGTAGACCACCTGCTCGAACTGCGGGAAATCCTTCTTGAGCGCGCGGCCGGCGGCGATGCTCGTCACCTGCAGCTTCATTTCCTCGCCGCCGGTCTCGGTCGCCTTGTAGAAATCCTGGAGCTGGAAGGAACGGTCGGCGTCCTTCATCCAGGCGTTGTAGCTGAACTCGTAGCGCACGAAGTTCAGGATCAAAAGGCACGCCGCGATGCCGAGCGACAGCCCGAAGATGTTGATGAAGGCATAGGTCTTGTTCTTGGCGAGCGACCTGAGGCCGACGATCACGTAATTGCGCCACATGGGGTGGGTCCTACTCGTAGCGGAGGGCGTGGATGGGGTTCATGCGCGCGACGCGCAGCGCATGGCCGGCGACGGTCGCGACCGCGATGGCGAGCGCCAGCAGGCCGGCGAGCGCGAACGGCCCCGGCCCCAGCGCAATGCGCGCGTCGAAACCGTTGAGCCAGTCGCGCATCGCCCACCAGGCGGCGGGCCAGGCGATGAGATTGGCGAGCACCACCGGCTTGGAGAATTGCCAGACGAGCAGCCGGACGATGTCGCGCACCGTGGCGCCGACCACCTTGCGGATGCCGATCTCCTTGGTGCGCCGCTCGGTCGCGAAGGCGGCGAGGCTGTAGAGGCCGAGGCAGGCGATCACCACCGCCAGCGCCGAGAAGGCGGCGAACAGCACGCCGCGCGCGCGCTCGGCCGCGTAGAGCTCGCGGACGATGTCGTCGGCGAAGCGCGCCTCGAACGGGATCTCGGGCTCGAACCTGCGCCAGACCTTGTTGAGGCCCGCCATCACCTCGCCCGGCCGGGCGCCGGCATAGCGGACCAGCACCTGGCTGGTGTGCTCCGGATCATAGACGTAGACGATCGGATCGACCGCATCGCGCGCGGTACGGAACCTTGTGTCCTCGACCACGCCGACGATCGTCGAAGGGACCATCGGGAAGGCGGTGAACGCGATCTCGAAGCGCTGCCCGACGGCCGCCTCGGGCGTGCGATAGCCGAGCTTGGCCGCGGCGGAGCGGTTGATCACCACGTTGACGCCGCGCGCGACGAGATCGGCGGGGGTCGCGCCGGCGATCCGGTCGGCGGCGAAGCGGTCGCCGAGCAGGCGGCCGGCGAGCCGCCCGATGCCCATCGTGCTGAGGAAGTCCGCGTCGACGCTGTAGAATCCCATCGTGACCCATGGTGCACCGGCGCCGCCGCGCATCAGCCGGACCGGGGTTTCGGGGGCGCCCAGCTCCAGGCCGGCGCGGCCGACGCCGGTGACGCCGGGAACCGCGAGCATCAGGGGACGCGCCGCCTCATATTCGGCGCCCTGGGTGAAGCGCCAGGCGTTGGTGATCTGGATCAGCCCGTCGCGGCGGTAGCCGGGATCGACGCGCTCGATGAAGCGCGTCTGCGACCAGATCACCGCGGTGCTCGCGATCAGCCCGATCGCGACCGCGAACTGGACGACGACGAGCACCGCGCGCAGCCGGCCGCTCCCCGGCGTCTCCGCCGCGGCCCGGCCGGTCCGCAGCACCTGCGCGGGCCGGAACCGGCTGAGGTACAATGCCGGATAGAGGCCGCCCGCCAGCCCGGTGACGGCGAACAGCCCGAGCGCGGGCAGCAGCATGCCCCGCTCGCCCAGATAGGTGATGCGCATCTCGGCGCCCATCAGACGGCCGATCCACGGCGTCGCCAGCTCGGCGACGGTGAGCGCGATCAGCATCGCCGCCGCGGCGATCAGTAGGCTTTCGCCGAGGAACTGGACGATCAGCTGGCCGCGGGTCGCGCCGAGCACCTTGCGCAGCGCCACCTCGCGCGCCCGCTGCGTCGCGCGTGCGGTGGTGAGGTTGACGAAGTTCATCACCGCCATGCCGAGCGTCAGCAGCGCGACGATCGCGAAGGTGGCGAGCGCGCGCGGATCGCCGGCCGGCGTGAGCGCCTTCTCCTGCGCGCGACCAAGGTGGACGTCACCGAGCGGCACCAGATGGAAGTCGAACGCGTCGACGATCGACACCCTCTTGCCGTCCAGCATCCCGGGCGACCATGTCCGCTTCTTCCAGACGGGAAGCCCGGCATTCACCGCGGCGGCACCATCGGTACCCGGACGCAACTTGACGTAATGTTGCTGTTCTGCATCGAGCCATCCCCGACGCTCGGGCGGGATACTGCCAAGATCGCGGCGGAAGATGATGCCCAGGCGCAGGCTGGTGTTGCGCGGCAGATCGCGGAGCACCGCGCTGACGCGGTAATCGCGCTTGCCCGCCCCAGCGCCGAGGCTCAACCGTTTCCCCAGCGCGTCGGCCGTACCGAACTGGCGGATCGCCTCGCTCTCGGTCAGCACGACCGCGTTGGGGTCGGGCAGCGCGTTGGCGGCCGAGCCCTGAGCGAAGGGAAGTGCGAAGACCTTGAAAAATTCCGGATCGACGGTGGTCGAGTCGATGAACATCGGCTGGCCGTCATGTTCGGTGACGGTCTTTCCCGCCGCGAGTGACGTCACAGCCTCAATTTGCGGAAAGGCGCCTGGCAGCTTTTCGTAGAACGCGAAGGGACTCGCCTGGCTATGGACGGGCGCCCGCGCCGGCGGATACACCGTCGTCTGGACCTGAAAGACCCGCCCGCTATCGGGCAGCCAGCTGTCATAGCTCCGCTCGTAATTGACATAGGCGAGGATCAGCAGCGACCCCGCCAGCCCGAGCGCGAGGCCGCCGATGTTGACCGCTGCATAGGCCGGGCTGCGCGCCAGCGTGCGGAGGGCCACGGTCAGATAGTTGCGCCACATCGATCCTGTCCCCTGCTTTCCTCCCGGTCAGGCCGCGCGGCGCTGCTCCTGGAGGATGCGGCCGTCGAGCATGTTGATGACGCGGCTGGCGTAGTCGGCGTGCGCCGGCGAGTGCGTCACCATCACGATCGTCGAGCCCTCGGCGTTGAGGCCCTGGAGCATCCGCATCACCTCCTCGCCGTGATGGGTGTCGAGGTTGCCGGTCGGCTCGTCCGCCAGGATCAGCTTGGGCTCGGCGACCAGCGCGCGGGCGACGGCGACGCGCTGCTGCTGACCGCCGGAGAGCTGGCTGGGCCGGTGGCGGGCTCGGTGGGCGATGCCGACGCGGTCCATCACCTGCTCGACCCGGCGCTTGCGCTCGGCGGCGGGGACGTCGTGGTAGAGCAGCGCGAGCTCGACATTCTCGCGCACCGACAGCTCGTCGACCAGGTTGAAGCTCTGGAAGATGAAGCCGATGTTCCGCTTGCGCACCTCGGCGAGGCGGGCCTCGCTCAGCCCCGCGACCTCCTGCCCCGCGAAATCGTAGGACCCGCTCGACGGGCTGTCGAGCAGCCCCATCAGGTTGAGCAAGGTCGACTTGCCGCAGCCCGACGGGCCCATCACCGCGACGAACTCGCCCTCGGCGATGTCGAGGTCGATGCCGTCGAGCGCGGTCGTCTCGACGGTGTCGGTGCGGTAGACCCGCGAGAGCGCACGCATGCTGAGCATTGCTTGTCCTTTCGTCATTGGCTGAGGTCCAGCCGGTCCTTGTCGGTGAGGCCGGTATAGGGGGAGGTGAGGATGCGCTCGCCCGGCTGGAGCCCGTCGAGCACCTCGATCGTCTCGGCGTTGCGGCGGCCGAGGCGGACCTGGCGCTTGATCGCCGAGCGGCCGTCGGGGGCGACCACGAATACCCAGTTGCCGCCGGTGTCGTTGTAGAAGCTGCCGTTGGGCACCAGCACCGCCGGCGCGGGATCGCCGAGGGTGAGGCGCGCCTGCAGCGTCTGGCCGCGCTGGATGTTGGCGGGCTCGGGCCCGATGAACTGCAGGTCGATCTGGAACTGCCCGTTCTGGACCTGCGGATAGATTTTGGCGACGCGCGCCTGATACTGGCGCCCGCCCGACTCGATCGTGGCGCGCTGACCGAGCTGGACGCGGCCGAGGTAGAATTCCTCGACGCCGGCCATCAGCTTGTTGCGTCCCGGGCTATCGATCTGGCCGATCCGCTCGCCGCGCTGCATCGACTGGCCGACCTGGATCGAGAAGCCGGAGAGCTGCCCCGCGACCGGCGCGCGCAGGTTGAGCGAATCGAGATTGGTGCGGGCGAGCGCGAGGCCCGACTGCATCGACTGCGCAGCCGCCTGCTGCTGGCCGAGCTGGCCGACCTGCAGCCGCTCGTCGGTCGCCTGGCTGCGCTTGAGCACCGCGACGCGGCGGCGCTGATACTCATAGGTGTCGCGGGTGTCGGCGAACTGCTTGCCCGGCACGAAGCCGCGTGCGGCGAGCGGCGCCTCGCGCTCGTACTGGCGCTTGGCCTTGGCGGCGTCGAGCTCGGCCTCGAGCACCGCACGCTCGTTGGCGAGGCGGGTCTGCGCGAGCGCCAGCTCCTGGCTGCGCATGTTGTTGATCTGCTGCTCGACCTCGGTCTGGCGGGCGAGGGTGGAGAGCTGGAGCTCGGCGTTGGAGAGCACCGCGATCATCTGACCCTTGGCGACGGTGGCGCCGTCCTCGACCAGCAGCTTCTCGACGCGCCCGCCCTCGACCGCATCGAGGTAGACGGTGAGGAGAGGCGTGACCCGCGCGCGCAGAGGAATGAAATCCTCGAAGGTCCCGCGCGTCACCGGCGAGATCGTCACGCGGTCGGCGGCGAGCGTCTGGCTGCTCGACGTCGGGGCGAACCACCAGAACAGCAGGATCGCGCTCGCCAGCGCCGCCACGCCGGCGGCGATCTTGATGCGCGGCGACAGCCCCTTGCGCTCGACGACGCGGTCCATGCCGCTGCCCGAGACCGGCGCTTCGCTCTTCTCGTTCTTCATCCGCACGACGCTCATGGCGGTCATTCAAGCAATCCCTGTGCCAGCGCCGATCACAAGGCGATATCGATCATATGTCGGCAAAAGTGTCCGCATCCGGACAGTTGCTGTCCGGGTGCGGACACCGGCCGGCGCGCCCGCACGGTCACGCGGCGATGCTCGGAACCGCGAGCGCGGCAGTCTGGACCTTGGCCGGCAGCGGCGCCGACGAAGCGAGGGTGAGCGCGGCGGTGGCGACGAAGGCGCCGAGCACGCTCAGCAGGCGAAAGGTCGAGAGGGTCATGATGCTTCTCCTTGGCGACGGCACGATGCCGACGGGCAGGAACAGAGCATCGAGCGTGCCAACCGCGGTTTTCCGCCGTTTTCGCTGCTCATGGCGCAATTGGCACGCGAATTGATTGTCCGATATCGCACAGTTTCTGTACGAGAGCGGACGATCATGGCCACCGAATTCGATTGCTGCGTCATTGTCGACGACGACGAGGACATCCTGGTCGCCGCGCGATTACTGTTGCGCCGGCTGTTCGCCGAAGTGGTGACTGCGCGCAGCCCGGACGAGGCGCTGCCGGCGATCGCGGCAAAGTCGCCGGAGGTCGTGCTGCTCGACGCCAATTTCGCACGCGGGGCGACCGATTCGAAGGAGGGGCTGGCCTGGCTCGACCGGCTGCTCGCGCTCGATCCCGAAATGGTGGTGGTGATGATCACCGCACACGCCGGCGTCCAAGTCGCGGTCGAGGCGATGAAGCGCGGCGCGACCGATTTCGTGTCCAAGCCGTGGAGCAACGAACGGCTGCTCGCCACCGCCCGCACCGCGGCGACGCTCAGGCACTCGCGCCGGGCGGTGGCGACGGAAAAGGCGCGCGTGGCGGCGATCGCCGAACCGCCGAAGGGCACCGAGACCCCGCTGCTCGGGTCCTCTCCGGCGATGGCACGGGTCGCCTCGCTGATCACGCGCGCGGCGCCCACCGATGCCAATGTCCTGATCCTCGGCGAGAACGGCACCGGCAAGGAGCTGGCCGCGCGCGAGCTGCATCGCCAGTCGCTCCGGTCGGGCAAGGTGATGCTGACCGTCGATCTCGGCGCGCTCAGCGAGGACCTGATCGACAGCGAGCTGTTCGGCCATGTGAAGGGTGCCTTCACCGACGCCAGGAGCGACCGCGTCGGCCGGATCCAGGCGGCGGACGGCGGCACGCTGTTCCTCGACGAGATCGGCAACCTGCCGCTCCGGCTCCAGCCGAAATTGCTGACCGTGCTCGAACAGCGCCAGGTGACCCCGGTCGGCGCCAACAAGCCGATCCCGGTCGACATCCGCGTGATCGCCGCGACCAATGCCTCGCCCGCGACGCTGCGCGATGAGCGGCATTTCCGTCCCGACCTTTTGTTCCGTCTCAATACGGTCGAGATCGAGCTGCCGCCGCTCAGGGAACGTCACGAGGACATCCCCGAGCTGGTCGACCATTATCTCGCGCACTATGCCCGGCGCTACAATCGGCCGGTGCCCGCACTCAGCGACGCCGCGCGCAAGGCGCTGGAGGCGCACGACTGGCCGGGCAACGTCCGCGCGCTCCGGCACGCGATCGAGCGTGCGGTGATCCTGGCTGGCGGCGGCCCGCTCGAGCCGCACGATTTCCCGCTGGGGCCGGTGCCGAGCGCGCCGGTGATCGCTCCGCCGCCGCCGGACGACTTCAATCTTGACCGGGTCGAGAAGCGTCTGTGCGAGGAAGCGCTGCGCAAGCACGGCTACAACATCTCGCTCGCCGCGGCCGAGCTCGGGCTGTCGCGTGCCGCGCTCTATCGGCGGATGGAGAAGCATGGGCTTTAGCCGCCGCTTCACCGTCGGTCTCGCGGCCTGGGTCGCCGCACTGTTCGTCGCGCTGCTCGCGTTCATCGCGGCGATCGCGACCGAGGGGCTGGGCGCCGCGCGGATCGTCGCCGGCATCCTGGTGATCGCCGCCGCCTGGGGACTGTGGAACCATGTCTCGCGCACCAACGTGGCGGTGGCGCGTTTCCTGGAGGCGCTGCGCTTCGGCGATTTCGGCGCACGGTTCGAGCGGCAAGGCGACTCCGGCTTCCAGGAGCTGGGTCAGGCCTTTGACAATGCGCTCGCCGCGCTGCGCGCCGACCGCGACAAGGCGGCCGACGAGCTTCGTTTCCGCGAGGCGCTTGTCGACGACATGCCGATCGCGCTGCTCACCGTGGATGAAGTGGGGCGGGTCGCGCCGGGCAACAAGGCGGCACGCTCGCTGTTCCGCCACGTCCACGGCGCACGGCCGGAGGATTATGCGGTCTACGGCAGCACTTTCGCCAAGCGCCTCGGCGACGACGGTGCGGCGCGCGAGGAGGTGCTGCTGCTCAGCCTCGACGGTCGCCCTCAGCGCGCGCTGGTGCGCTCGGCGGTGCTGGAACGGCTCGGTGCGCGCGTGCGCGCGGTGACGGTGCAGCCGATCCAGGGCACGCTCGACGCGGTCGAGATGGCGGCACAGACCGACATCGTCCGCGTGCTGACCCACGAGATCCTCAATTCGCTGACCCCGGTGACCTCGCTCGCCTCGACCGCCGCCGCGCTGCTTGAGGGCCAGCCGCCTGCCGCCACCGCCGAGCTGGCCGACGCCCGCATCGCCGTGAGCACCCTCGCGCGCCGCGCCGAGGGGCTGCAGCATTTCGTCGAGAGCTATCGCGCGATCGCGCGGCCGCCGGTGATCGAGCGGACCGGCTTCGCGGCGCTGCCATGGGCGGAGGAGCTTGCCCGCCTCTTCGCCGCCGACTGGCCGGCGGTGCCGCTGGCGTTGTCGGTGACGCCGCCGGGGCTCCAGCTCGACGCCGACCGCAACATGCTGGCGCAGGTGCTGATCAACCTCCTGCGCAATGCCGCCGAGGCGGCCTCCGCGACGCGCAGCGACCCGTCGGTGGCGCTGCGCATCTTCACCGAACGCGAAGGCCGCGCCGGCATCGAGGTTGAGGACAACGGTCCCGGCGTGCCCGAGGGGCTCAAGGGCGACATCTTCCTGCCCTTCTTCACCACCCGCAAGACCGGCACCGGCGTCGGCCTCAACCTCGCCCGCCAGATCGTGATCGCGCACGGCGGCACGATCGACATCGCCGACGCGCCGCAGGGCGGGGCGCTGTTCCGGATCCTGCTGTAGGCGGCGAATTCCGTTCGTCCCGAGCGAAGTCGAGGGACGGCCCCATCCCCGTGTCTCGACTTCGCTCGACACGAACGGAACAGGAGGCGACTCCTATTTTGCTCTCAGTCGAGGTGCCGGAGATCGCGGCCGCGCGTCTCCCGGCCGAACACCGCCACCAGCGCCAGCGCCAGCGCGGTCGGCGCCATCAGCGCGAGCGCAGCGAGACCGAGCGCCGGCTTCAGCGCCAGGATGCCGAGCAGCTGCGCGAGGAGGCCGCCCGCCTTGCTGCACGCCGCCACCCAGCCGGTGGCGCGGCCGCGCACGCGGAACGGGAAGCTCTCGGCGGCATAGGGCAGGATGATCGCGATGATGCCGTTACTGCCGACGATCAGCAGCGCCACCGGCCACACCGGGCTCATCCCGCCGCCGGTCTCCAGCCACAGCACGCCGGCCAGCCCGGCCAGCGTCACCGCGATCATCGCGACCAGCGAATATTTGGTGCTCCACCGGCTGTAGAGCAGCGCGGCGAGGAACACGGTGGGGAAGGCGATCAGCGCCGATTCGGCGAGCAGCCGGCTCGATACCGCGGTGCTGTAGCCCTTAGCGACGAGATCGGCCGGCAGCCACAGGAGCAGCCCGAAGTTGATGAATCCCCAGGCCAGCGCGGTGAGGCTGAGCGCGGCGAGCTTGCCGATCAGCGCGCCACCGGCAAGACGATGGCTGACCATCGGTGCGGGCACGGCCGCCGCGATCCGGCGCGCCGACGAGCCGAAGCGCCGCATCACCTGCTCCGCTTCGCCGGTGCGGCCGCGCGCGATCAGGAAGCGCGCGCTTTCCGGGATGAACGCGCCGAGCAGGACCAGCGCCAGCCCGGTCGGCAGGTTGAGCAGCCACAGGATGCGCCAGCCGAACACCGGTTGGAACAGCGCCGATGAGCCGCTCGCCGCGAAATAGCCGCCGACCGCGCCCAAGCCGCCGACCAGCACCAGGCTCCAGCCGCGATGGCGGCTCGGCATCATCTCGGCGAGCAGGGCATAGGTGACCGGCAGCATCCCTCCCGCCGCCGCGCCCATCATGAAGCACATGCCGACGTTCCAGGCGAGGCTCGGCATCGCCCCGCAGATCGAGGTGCCGACGAACATCACCGCGGACAGCAGGATCGACGCCTTGCGGCCGTAGATATCGGCGATGATCCCCCAGACCACCGATCCGGTGACGGTGCCCGCCAGCGCGGCGAACGGCACCAGCGAGACCGTCGCGGTCGACGCATGATATTCATGCGTCATGCCGTTGAGCGTGAAGCCGAGGCTCGCCGGCTTCATCGTGTCGATGATCAGCGCCAGCACCAGCACCGCCATCAGCCCCCAGTGCGCGGGGCCGAGCGCCGCATCCTCGGGCGCGACGATCTCCACGCCGGCGGCGGCGGCGCGCTGGCGGGCGACGTTGGTCGGCACCAGCCCATAGGCGGCGAGCGCGACGCCGCCGACGATCAGCCCCATGCCAAGGATCATCCCCGGATCCATCGGCATCCCGGCCATGTGATAGCCCATGCTCCGGCTGGCAAGGAACATGGGCAGGTGCAGCAGCACCCCGGCCGTCACCGCGGCGCAGCCGATGATGAAGGCCCAGAGGCCGGTACGTTCGGAAAGGACCGTCGCGCGCGTTGCCATGCGCGCGATCTATGCCCTTATTCCGGGTCGCCGTCGATGATGCGCGGCAGGCCGAGCGGGTTGGCCCGCTGGACCGGTGCCGGCAGCAGCACGTCGGGAATGTCCTGATAGCAGACCGGCCGCAGGAAGCGCTCGATCGCCGCGGTGCCGACCGAGGTCGAACGCGGGTCCGACGTCGCCGGGAACGGCCCGCCATGGACCATCGCATAGGAGACCTCGACGCCGGTCGGCCAGCCGTTGGCGAGGATACGGCCGGCTTTGCGCTCGAGCAGCGGGATCAGCGGGCGGGCGAGTTCGGCGTCGGCGTCGTCGAGGTGGAGCGTCGCGGTGAGCTGGCCCTCCATCGCCGTCAGCACCTGGGCGACCTCGTCGAGATTATCGGCACGCACGATGATCGAGGCGGCACCGAACACCTCGTGCGCCAGCTCAGGGTTGGCGATGAAGTTGGCGGCGGTGGTGGCGAACAGCGCCGCGCGGCCGCGGTTGCAGCCGGTGCCCTCGGCCCCGCGCGCCAGCGTCTCGACCGCGCCATGGCCGGCGATCTCGGTGACGCCGCGGTCGTAGTTGGCGTGGATGCCGCTGGTCAGCATCACCTGCGGCTGCGCCTCCGCCAGCGCGTCGGCGGCGGTGGCGGCGAAGCGGTCGAGGTCGGGCCCGGCGAGCGCCAGCACGATGCCCGGATTGGTGCAGAACTGCCCCGATCCCAGCGTCAGCGACCCGACATAGGCCTTGCCCAGCGCCTCCGCGCGCGCGGCGAGCGCGGCGGGGAACAGCAGCACCGGATTGACGCTCGACATCTCGGCATAGACCGGGATCGGCTCTGGCCGATTGTTGGCGATGTTGACGAGGGCGAGCCCCCCGCCACGCGAGCCGGTGAAGCCGACCGCCTTGATCCGGGGATCGGCGACCAGCGCGGCGCCGAGCTCGTTCGCGGGGCCCTGCACCAGCGAGAACACGCCTTCGGGCAATCCGCTCGCGGCGACGGCATCGCGGATCGCCTGTCCGACCAGCGCCGAGGTGCCGGGATGCGCCGGATGCCCCTTCACCACCACCGGACAGCCGGCGGCGAGCGCCGAGGCGGTGTCGCCGCCGGCCACGGAGAAGGCGAGCGGGAAGTTCGACGCCCCGAACACCGCGACCGGGCCGACGCCGATGCGGCGCTGGCGCAGGTCCGCGCGCGGCAGCGGCTGGCGATCGGGCAGGGCGGAGTCGATGGTGACGCCGGCCCAGCGCCCCTGGCGGAGCACCCGCGCGAACAGACGGAGCTGGCCGGCGGTGCGGCCGCGCTCGCCCTCGAGGCGCGGGCGGGGGAGGCCGCTTTCCTGCATCGCGCGGACGATCAGCTCGTCGCCGATCGCTTCGATATTCGCGGCGATCGCCTCGAGGAACGCGGCGCGCGCCTCGGGCGTGGTCTCGCGATAGGTGTCGAAGGCCTTGTCGGCGAGCCGGCACGCCTCGGCGACATGATCGACGGTGGCGACCGAGAAGGGCGGATCGAGCGCTTCGTTGGTGGCGGGATCGAAGCCGGTGAAGGTCTCGTCCGTCGTGACCGCGCGTGCGCCGATCAGGAAGCTGCCGTCCATCATGAACTCCTCGGGTATGGGATGTGCCCGGCGCAGATAGCGATACCAAAGGCCGAGGTCATCGCCCCTGATGCGGAAAATTTATCGCTCCAGCCCAATTTTGCCTTCCAGCCCAATTTTACCTTCCAACCACGCCGCCGCATCGTCGGGGGAGCGTTTGTTGGTGTCGCGATCGACCATATAGTTGGCCTCGCGCATCGCCTCGACGGGCACGCGGTCGACGAGCGGGCGGAGCGCGGCGAGGAACGCCTCATCCCGCGCGCGCCGCGGCGATACCAGCATGATCGCGTCGTATCCCGGGATCGCACCCTTCGGATCGGTCAACACGACGAGCTTGTCGGCGGCGATCCGGCCGTCCGAGGAGAAGGCGGGGATGACGTCGGCCGCGCCGCTCTCCAGCGCGCGATACATGAAGGTCGGCTGATAAGGCCGCGCCGATCGGAAGCGCAGGCCATAGGAGTCGCGCACCGCCCGCCATTCGGGCCGTTCGAGGAACTCGATGTCGGTAGCGAGATCGAGCCGCGGCGCGACCGGCGCGAGGTCGGCGATGCTGCGGATGCCGCGCCGCGCGGCGTCGTCGCCGCGCATCGCGAAGGCATAGGCGTTCTCGAAGCCGAGCGTCCCCGCCAGCCCCACGCCATGCGTCTTCGCCGCCCAGTCGCGCACGCCGGCGACGATCGCCGCGCGCGGCGGCACGTCGCTGCGCTTCATCTCGTTGGTCCAGATCGTGCCCGAATAGTCGACATAGACGTCGACATCGCCCGCCGCGGTCGCGGCAAAGGCGACTACCGATCCCAGTCCCTCGCGATATTCGACGCGATAGCCGGCCTCCTCCAGCCGGTGTCCGATCAGGCGGGCGAGGATATATTGCTCCGAGAACCCCTTGGCACCGACCACGACCGTACCGCGCGTGCCGGCGAAGCGCGGCGCCAGCGCCACCGCCAGCCCCAGCGCGAGCACCGCCAGCGCGCCGATCCACATCCACCGCCGCCGCGTCGCGATGCCGCGCTCGGCGAGCCCGAGCAGGGCGTCGACGCCTAGCGCCAGCCCTGCGGCGGCGGTGCAGCCGGCCAGCACCAGCGCCCAGTTCTGGGTCTGCAGCCCGGCGAAGATCAGGTCGCCGAGGCTTGGCTGGCCGACGGTGGTGGAGAGCGTTGCCGCGCCGATCGTCCACACGGCCGCGGTGCGGATGCCCGCCATCAGCACTGGCGCGACAAGCGGCGCCTCGACCAGACGGAGCTTCTGCCAGCGCGTCATACCGACGCCGTCGGCTGCCTCCAGCACCGCCGGATCGAGGTTGGCGAGCCCGGTCACCCCATTCCTCAGGATCGGCAGCAGCGCATAGAGCGCGAGCGCCAGCAGCGACGGCAGGAAGCCGAGCGCCGGCACGCCGCCGCCGACCAGCGCCGACACCCAGAGCAGAATCGGATAGAACAGCGCGAGCAGCGCCAGCGATGGGATCGTCTGGACGAGGCTCGCGAGGCCGAGCGACACCCGCGCCACCAGCGGACTGCGCGCCGACGCCACGGTCAGCGGGATCGCCAACACCAGCCCGAGCAGCAACGCGGCGGCGGCGAGCAGCACATGGCTGCCGAGCAGGTCGGGGACGCGCGCCCAGGCGCCGCTCATGTGTCTGCTTCCAATGCGGCGAGCCGATGCGCCTGTCCGCGCGGCACCGCGACCAGCGCGGCTGCCTCCGGTCCTCCGGCGCCGGCGAGCAGCGCGGCAGGCGTCTCGTCGGCGACGATCCGGCCCCGCGCCATCACCAGCACCCGATCGGCGGTGAGCAGCGCCTCGGCCATGTCGTGCGTCACCATCAGCGTGGTCAGCCCGAGCCGCTCGTGCAGCGCGCGGATCGAGCGGCCGAGCGCGTCGCGCGTCACCGGGTCGAGCGCGCCGAACGGCTCGTCCATCAGCATCAGGCGCGGCTCCGTCGCCAGCGCCCGCGCGACGCCCACTCGCTGCCGCTGCCCGCCGGACAGCGCGTCCGGCATCCGCACGGCGAGATCGGGAGAGAGTTCGACCAGTTCCAGCAGCTCACCGACACGCCCGTCGGCCTTCCGCCCGGCGAGCCGCAGGCCGATCGCGATATTCTCCCCCACCGTCATGTGCGGGAACAAGCCGACGTTCTGAAAGACATAGCCGATCCGGCGCCGCAGCAGGTGCGGCCGCTCGTCCGTCACGTCCATGCCGTCGATCGTCACCCGCCCGGCGGTCGGCTCGACGAGCCGGTTGATCGTCTTGAGCAGCGTCGACTTGCCCGATCCCGACTGCCCGACCAGCGCGACGAAGCTGCCGCCGGCGATCTCCAGCCCGACCTCGTCGACCGCGCGCACGCTGCCCGGATAGGTCACCGCGACGCGGTGGAAGCCGATGCTCGGGCCGAGGCTGGGGGCTGGCATGTCCGCCATTTCTGCGCGACGGTGGCGGCAAAGGAAAGGGGAGGGGACATGCGGAAGGCGATCTTCATCACCGGCGGCGGATCGGGCATCGGCCGCGCGATCGCGCGGCGCTTCGCGCGCGAGGGCTGGCGGATCGGACTCGCCGACGTGAACGAAAGCGGGTTGGCGGCGACTGCGGCGCTGCTCCCGGACGGCGCCGACACTTATGTGATGGACGTGCGCGACCGCGATGGCTGGCGCACGAGCCTCGCCGATTTCACGGCCAAAAGCGGCGGAAGGCTCGACGTGCTCGCCAACAATGCGGGTATCGCGCTCGGCGGCCCTTTCGCCGAGGCGGACTTTGCCGAGATCGACCGCACCGTCGCGATCAACTTCGTGGGCGTGATCAACGGTGCGCGGATCGGCCATGCCCATCTCAAGGCGACGCCCGGCGCGTGCCTGCTCAATACCGCCTCCGCGTCGGCGATCTACGGCTCGGCGGGCCTCGCGACCTATTCGGCGACCAAGTTCGCCGTGCGCGCGCTGACCGAGGCGCTTGACGGCGAATGGCATGTCGACGGCATCAAGGTGCGCGGGCTGGTTCCCGGCTTCATCGACACGCCGCTGCTCGATCCGGCCGCGGCCGGCTCCAACCGCTCGATCCGCGAGACGGTGGTTGCGGCCG
The DNA here is from genome assembly GCF_057586275.1 of Sphingomonas sp. SRI_018. NCBI lineage: Bacteria > Pseudomonadati > Pseudomonadota > Alphaproteobacteria > Sphingomonadales > Sphingomonadaceae > Sphingomonas > Sphingomonas sp. SRI_018. The sequence continues at coordinate 180,643 of NZ_JBYCZO010000004.1, forward strand.
GGCTCGAGCTCAGTACGCCGGATCAGGTCGCCGACGCCGCCTGGGATGCGGTGCACGGCGAGGCGGTGTTCGCCTATGTCGGCAAGACCGCGCATCGCCTCCGCTTCGCCGCGCGCTGGATGCCGGGGCGGCTCCGCAAGATGATGCGGCAGGGAGCGGTGGCGCAGGCGGACTGATCAGTCGACGATCGCGTCGATCGCCGTCGCCATATCGACATCGCGTGCCGACAATCCGCCGGCATCGTGCGTCGTCAACAGGATATCCACGCGGTTATACACATTGGCCCATTCGGGATGATGGTCGGCCTTCTCCGCCATCAGCGCGACCTGGGTCATGAAGGCGAAAGCCTCGGTGAAATCGTCGAAGGTGAAGCGGCGGCGGATCGCGTCGCGCTCGTCGTCGTAATCCCAGTCGGGCAGACCATCGAGCGCCTCGGCGCGCTCGGCTTCGCTCAGCGGCTCGATCATAACCTCTCCTTGGCGCGTGCATTGATTGGTTCGGCACCGGCCCGCTCC
>NZ_JBYCZO010000005.1:0-173568 GCF_057586275.1 Sphingomonas sp. SRI_018
GCCGAGTTCGCCCGCGCCGAAGCCGCCATCGCCGCGCTGCCCGACGGCGCCGCCACCCGCGCGCGTATCGCTGCGCTGACCGGCGATGCCGAGGCTGCGCGCGCGGCGGTCGCCACCGCCCGGGCCGAGCGCGCGGCGCACGACCGCGCCGTCTCCGACGCGCGCGCGCGCCTCGCCGCCGCCGCGGCCGAGGCGAAGAGCTGGAAGTCACGCGCCGGCGAGGCTGCGCGCCGCATCGCCGAGATGGGCACGCGCGAGGCGAGCCTGGCGGAGGAGATCGCGGCGCTGTCCACCCGCCCCGCCGCGCTCGCCGGGGAGATCGCGCGGGTCGAGGCCGGCCATGCCGAGCTGCGCGCCGCCGCGGACCGGGCGCTCGAAGGCGAGCGCGCGGCCGAGGCCGAGGTCCGCGCGCAGGAGGCGGCCGCCCGCGTCATCGCCGAGGCCCTGGCGGAAGCGCGCGAGGCCCGTGCCGGCGCGGTGGCGCGCGCGGAGAACCAGGAGGCGCGGCGGGTCGAGATGGGCCGGCTGTCGGGCGAGCGCTTCGAATGCCCGCCGCCGCTGCTGCCGGAGCGTATCGAGTTCGCCGAGGCCGATGTCGGCGCGCCCGCCGACGAATCCGCCCGCCACGAGCGGCTGCTCGCCGAGCGCGAGCGGATCGGGCCGGTCAACCTCGTCGCCGAGAGCGAGCTCGCCGAGCTGGAGGCCGCCAGCACCACCAACGCCGCCGAGCGCGACGAGTTGATCCAGGCGGTCCATCGCCTGCGCGGCTCGATCGGCACGCTGAACCGCGAGGGGCGGCAGCGGCTGCTCGCGGCGTTCGAGGCGGTGGACGGGCACTTCCGGCGGCTGTTCACGACGCTGTTCAACGGCGGCCAGGCGCATCTCGAGCTGGTCGATTCGGACGATCCGCTCGAGGCGGGGCTGGAGATCATGGCGCAGCCGCCGGGCAAGCGGCTGCAGTCGCTGACGCTGCTGTCGGGCGGCGAGCAGGCGCTGACCGCGGTCGCGCTGATCTTCGCGCTGTTCCTCACCAATCCGGCGCCGATCTGCGTGCTCGACGAGGTCGACGCGCCGCTCGACGACGCCAACGTCGACCGCTTCTGCGACCTGCTCGACCGCATGATCGAGGAGACCGATACCCGCTACCTCATCGTCACCCACAATGCTGCGACGATGAGCCGCATGCACCGGCTGTTCGGCGTGACGATGGTGGAGAAGGGCGTGAGCCGGCTGGTGTCGGTCGACCTCGGCGGCGCGGAGCGGCTGCTGGCGGCGGAGTGATCTTGTTCACGCGAGGCGCGAAGAGTTTGTTCGCGCGGAGACGCGGAGGCGCGGAGATACGTCGCCTGCCTCACTCTCAGCCGCACCAGCGGCCTTCTTGCTTACCGCTCGCTACAGGTTGAAAGGTCTCGCTGACGCGAGATGAGCACCACAGGCGAACCACCTCCGCGTCTCCGCGCCTCCGCGTGAACCTCTTATCTTTCTCTTCTTCGCGCCTTCGCGTGAACCTCAAACCTCCCGCGCTTCCCGCGCCCGCTCATGGTGGCGGATCACCTCGTCGATGATGAAGCGCAGGAACTTCTCGGAGAATTCGGGATCGAGGTCCGCCTGCACCGCCAGCGCGCGCAGGCGGGCGATCTGCTGCTCCTCGCGGCCCGGATCGGCCGGCGGCAGCCCCGCCTCGGCCTTGTAGCGGCCGACCGCCTGGGTGACCTTGAAGCGTTCGGCGAGCAGGCACACCAGCGCCATGTCGATATTGTCGATGCTCTGGCGATAGCGTTGCAGCGTCTCGTCGCTCATGCCTGTCCTCATACGCGAATGCCCGCGCCGCTTTGAAACGCCGCGCATCCCGGCGCAAGGCTTGCGTTTCCGTCCGCGCCCCGCCATCTGCCGCCCATGAGCGCAACCGTTCATCGCCTCGACGCCAAGCGCGCGCCTTCGCTCGATCCGATGATGGCGCTGGTCGCGCACGACATGAACCTGGTGAACGCGGTCATCCTCGACCGGATGCAGTCGGACATCCCGCTGATCCCCGAGCTCGCCGGCCACCTCATCGCCGGCGGCGGCAAGCGGATGCGGCCGATGCTGACGCTCGCCGGCGCGGCGCTGCTCGGCTATACCGGCAACCGCCACCACAGGCTCGCCGCCGCGGTCGAGTTCATCCACACCGCGACCCTGCTCCACGACGACGTCGTCGACAATTCGGACCTCAGGCGCGGGCGGCGCACCGCCAACATCATCTGGGGCAACCCGGCGAGCGTGCTGGTCGGCGATTTCCTGTTCAGCCGCAGCTTCGAACTGATGGTCGAGGACGGGTCGCTCAAGGCGCTCAAGATCCTGTCGAACGCGAGCGCGGTGATCGCCGAGGGCGAGGTCAACCAGCTCACCGCCGTCCGCCAGATCGAGCTGGGCGAGGAGCGCTATCTCGACATCATCGGCGCCAAGACCGCCGCGCTGTTCGCCGCCGCCTGCCGCATCGCCGCCGTCGTGGCCGAACGGCCGGAGGCGGACGAGGTCGCGCTCGACGCCTATGGCCGCAACCTCGGCATCGCCTTCCAGCTGGTCGACGACGCGCTGGATTATGTCAGCGACGCCGGCACGATGGGCAAGGAAGCCGGCGACGACTTCCGCGAGGGCAAGGTGACGCTGCCGGTGATCCTCGCCTACGCCCGCGGCGACGAGGGTGTGCGCGACTTCTGGCGCGACGCGATCGCCGGGCGCCGCGCTACCGACGCCGATTTCGCCGAGGCGGTCGATCACATCCGGCAGACCCGCGCGGTCGACGACACGCTGGCGCGCGCGCGCCATTACGGCCAGCGCGCGATCGACGCGCTCGGCCGCTTCGCGCCGTCGACCGCCAAGGACGCGATGGTCGAGGCGGTCGAGTTCGCCGTCGCCCGCGCCTATTGAGGCGCCCCTGACGACGCTTCCGATCGAAGCCGTCCTTCCCGACCTGCTGGCGGCGCTGCGGGAACGCAGCAACGCGGTGCTGGTCGCCCCGCCGGGCGCGGGCAAGACCACGGCGGTCGCGCCCGCGCTGCTCTGCGAAGGCTGGTGCACGGGCGAGGTGCTGCTGCTGAGCCCGCGCCGGCTGGCGGCGCGCGCGGCGGCGGAGCGGATGGCCGCGCTGGCAGGCGAGCCGGCCGGCAGGACCTTCGGCTACGCGACGCGGATGGACAGCAAGCGCTCGGCGGCGACGCGGGTGACGGTCGTGACCGAGGGCATCTTCGTCAACCGCATCCAGGCCGACCCCGAGCTCGCCGGCGTGTCGGCGGTGCTGTTCGACGAGGTGCACGAGCGCAGCCTCGACAGCGATTTCGCGCTGGCGCTGGCGCTCGACGCGCAGGCGGGGCTCAGGCCGGACCTGAGGCTGGTGGCGATGTCGGCGACCCTCGACGGAGCGCGCTTCTCCGCGCTGATGGACGATGTGCCGGTGATCGAGAGCGAAGGACGCAGCCATCCACTGACGATTCGCCATCTCGGCCGCGCGCCCGAGAGCCGGATCGAGGAGGCGATGGCGGCGGCGATCCGGACGGCGCTGCGCGAGGAGGACGGCGGCGTGCTCGCCTTCCTGCCCGGCGTCGCCGAGATCGAACGGACCGCCGAGCGGCTCGGCGAGCTGCCCGGCATCGCCCTGCACCGGCTGCACGGCAGCCTCGACCCCGCTGCCCAGCGTGCCGCGATCGCGCCGTCCGGCACGCGCAAGCTGGTGCTCGCCACCTCGATCGCCGAGACGTCGCTGACGCTCGACGGCATCCGGGTGGTGGTCGATTCCGGACTCGCACGGCGGCCGCGTTACGACCGGGCGGCCGGGATGACGCGGCTGGTGACCGAGCGCGCGAGCCAGGCGGCGGCCACCCAGCGCGCCGGCCGCGCGGCACGGCAGGGGCCGGGCGTCGCCTATCGGCTGTGGGAGGAGGCGGCGACCGCCGGGCTGCCGCGCTTCGATCCGCCCGAGATCCTGGAGGCCGATCTGTCGGCGCTGACGCTCGCCGCCGCGATCTGGGGCATCGCCGATCCGCGCGCGCTGCGCTGGCTCGATCCGCCGCCGGCGGCCGCGGTCGAGGAGGCCCGATCGCGACTGAAGGCTCTGGAGGCGCTCGACACCGACCTGCGGCCGACCGCGCATGGCCGGATGATCGCGAGCCTGCCGCTGCCGCCGCGGCTCGGACACATGCTGGTGCGGGCGGGCGAGATGGGGCTGGCGAGGACCGCCGCCGAGATCGCGGTGCTGCTCGGCGAGCGCGGCCTCGGGGGCAATGACGCCGATCTGGAGGCGCGTCTCCGGCGCTGGCGGAGCGAGCGCGGGCAGCGGGCCGAGAGCGCCCGGCGTCTGGCGGAGCGGTGGGCCAAGCTTCTCCCTCTCCCCTCTGGGGAGAGGGGCCGTGCCGCGGGCGACGGTCTCGGTGAGACCTCTTCCCCTCTCCCAACCCTCTCCCCAGAGGGGAGAGGGCTAAATCCGGTCGCGACCTGCGTCGCTCTCGCCTTTCCCGATCGGGTCGCGCGGCGGCGGGATGCCTCGGGCGAGAGCTGGGCATCGGTCGGGGGGCGCGGGTTCCGGCTCGATCCGGCGTCGAACCTCGCGCGGCAGGAGTGGCTGGCGGTGGCGGAGACGGCGGGCATGGCTGCCGGCGCGCGCATCCTCTCCGCCGCGCCGATCGAGCGGACGACGATCGAGGCGCTGTTCGGCGATCGGATCGAAACACGGCGGACGGTACGCTTCGACCCCGCGACGGGCGCCGTCACGGCGCTCAGGGAAACGCGGCTGGGGGCGCTGCGGCTAGCGTCCGGGCCCGATTCGGCCGCGAGCGCCGCCGAGATCGAGGCGGCGCTGCTCGAGGGGGTGCGCGAGTACGGGCTCGACCTGCTGCCGTGGCCGGAGAGCGCCAGGGCGCTCAGGGCCCGCGCCGCCTTTGCCGGGATCGAAGGGCTGGGCGAGACGGCGGTGCTCGGCCGGCTCGACGAATGGCTGCCGCCGCTGCTCGCCGGAAAGCGGCGACTCGATGCGGTGGAGGGATTGACGTCGGCACTCGAGGGCCTGCTCGGCTGGGACGCGATGCGGACGATCGACCGCCTCGCCCCGGCGCGGTTCGAGAGCCCGGCCGGCTCCAGCCATGCGATCGACTATGAGGCCGAGGGCGGACCCAAGGTGGAGCTCAGGGTGCAGGCGCTGTTCGGCCTCGCCGAGCACCCGACCGTCGGCGCGAACCGGATGCCGCTGGTGCTGAGCCTCACCTCCCCGGCGGGACGGCCGATCCAGACCACGCGCGATCTGCCGGGATTCTGGCGCGGGAGCTGGGCGGCGGTCGCCAAGGAGATGAGGGGGCGCTACCCCAAGCATCCCTGGCCCGACGATCCGGCCGGCGCGGCGGCGACGCTCAGGACCAAAAAGGCTGATGCGCGCCGCGCCGAGTCGCGATAAGGAGGCGGCCATGTCGCAGCCAGCCCGCATCTACCAGCGCCCGAAGAACGCCATGCAGTCGGGCCGTTTCCGCACCGACCGCTGGGTGCTCGAGTTCGAGCCCGCCGAGGCGCAGCGCCCCGATCCGCTCACCGGCTGGGCCGGATCGAGCGATACCCGCAACCAGCTCCGCCTCAACTTCCCGACGCTGGAGGCGGCGGTCGATTACGCCGAGCGGGAGGGCATCGCCTATCATGTGGTGCCGGCGCCGGAGCGCAGGCTGAAGCTGCAGGCCTACGCGGATAACTTCCGGTAGCACGAAGCTCCTCCCCGGGACGGGGAGGGGGACCGCCGCGCGTAGCGCGGTGGTGGAGGGGGCTTGCCGAGACGGATTCCGATGCGGAGGGCCCCCTCCACCAAGCCGCTTCGCGTCTTGGTCCCCCTCCCCGTCCCGGGGAGGAGCTTTTCGTCACCTCAGTATCGCGCTGGCCAGCAGCAGCAGGATCTTGACGTCGACCGCCATGCCCTCTGCCCGCCGGGCGGCGACATAGGCGGGGACATCGGCCAGCGGCACGCGGTGGACGACGATGCCCTCGTCCGCCGTTCCGCCGCCATCGCCGATGCGCGTCAGGCCGTGGGCGCGGACCAGCGTGAAGCTTTCGGAGACCATGCCCGGCGAGGACCAGAACTCACCGAGCGGCTCGATCCGTTCGGCGCGGTAGCCGGTCTCTTCCTCCAGCTCGCGCGCGGCGGCGGCCTCGACGCTCTCGCCGTCCTCCTCGTCGCCGATCAGGCCGGCGGGGAGCTCGAGGCAGCGGCGGCCGAGCGGCACACGATACTGGTCGACCAGGATCACCCGCCCCTCTTCGTCGATCGCGAGGATCACCGCAGCGCGGATGCCGCGGGCGCGGCCGACATATTCCCAGCGCCCGCGCGTCTTGGCGGCGAGAAAGCGGCCCTGCCAGACGGTCTCTTCTGGCGCGTCGGCGTCGATTACCATGGAATCACAACTCGATCAGGCGGTCGGGGAGTTCGTTGACGTCGTCATCGCTGCGCGGGAAATGCTCGGCGAGCACGAGGCCGATCTGGGCGACGGCATCGGCCATGCCGTCGCCGGGTCGGCCGTCCTTCACCGCCGCGATCAGCGCCGCCATCGCCGCGCCCCAGGTCTCCTGCGGCACCTTCGAATGGATCGATTCGTCGGCGATCAGCTCGGCGCGATGCTCGTCGAGCGAGAGGTAGAGCAGCACGCCGGTCGCGGCGACGGTGCGCTTCTCGGCGCCCGTGCGAAACAGCTGGAGCGCGCGGCGGCGCACCCGGCGGGTCTTGGTCGCGGCGGGCGTGAGCAGCAGGCGCAGCGGACGCCAGGCGAGCGCCAAGCGGCAGAGCAGATAGACCAGCGTCGCGAGCACCGTCGCGATCGCGATGAGGTGGCCGACATGCGGCCCACTCCAGGCATCGAACAGCCGGGCGTTGATCGCCTCGACTACGCCGGGGAAGGTCGCGAGCAGCGCCAGCGTCAGCACCATGCCGAGCACGCTCCATTGCAGCGCGACGTCGTGATAGGCGTCGGACTGGCGCGCGACGACGGTGACGATCTCGCCGTTGGTATGGGCTTCGGCAGCGGTGACCGCGGCGGTGACCCTGTCGTGATCGGCAGCGCTCAGATGCATCACCAGCTCCCCGACGCGCCGCCGCCGCCGAACGAGCCGCCGCCGCCTCCCGTGAAGCCGCCGCCGCCCCAACCACCGCCACCGCCACCGGAACCCCAACCGCCGCCGTCGCCCCAGTCGGAGCCGCCCGAGCGGCCGGCCCCACGCGAAAGCTCGTCGGCGATCGACCACAGCACGATCGGCCACACGCTGCCGCCGCCGTCGCTGTAGCGCCGCCCGCGCCGGCTGCCGGCCGCACCCAGCACCATGAAGAACAGCACGATCCCGATCGGCAGCAGGATCGGCCACGGGAAGCCACCACGCGAGGAAGACGACTGACGGCGGTGGGTGCGATCATATTCGGCGACCGCGGCATCGACCTTGGCTTTCGCCTCCTCGTCGGGAACCGACAGGACGCCGATCAGTGCGTCGGCCCCCGCAACGATCCCGCCGGGAAGGTCGTTGGCCTTGAAGCGGGGCAGGATCACGGTGTTGACGATCACGCTCGAATAGGCGTCGGTCAGGACCGGCTCCAGGCCATAGCCGACCTCGATCCCGACCTTGCGGTCGTTGGGCGCGACCAAAAGGATCGCGCCGTTGTTGGCGCCCTGGAGACCCACGCCCCAATCGCGGCCGAGACGATAGCCATATTCGCGGATATCATAGCCTTCGAGGCTGGGGACAGTCGCGACGACGAGCTGGTTGCGGTGATCGCGCTGGAGCGCTTCCAGCTTCTGCGCGAGCTGCGCTTCTTGGTCGTCGGGGATGACATTGGCAGCATCGACGACGAGACCGGTGAATTTGGGGAAGGTCTGCGCGGATGCCGGAAGCGCGGCAAGCAGCAGGCTCAGCAGAAGCAGGATGCGATTCATGCCGCGGACCTCATCGGACTGAGTTCGCGGATGATGCCGGCTGCTCCGGCGAGGATGCCTGCGGCTATGTTGCCGGCGCGGAAGCGGGGCAGGATCGCGCGATCGATGATCGACGCCGCTTCTCGATCGGTCAGCATCTTCCTTAATCCGTCGCCGACGGCGATCCGCAGCTTGCGCTCGATGGGCGCCACGACCAGCAGCACACCGTCGTTCGCTCCTTTGCGGCCGACGCCCCAATGGTTGCCGAGCGTTCGCGCGTAATTTTCGATCGGCAGGCCGCGGAGGCTCGTCACCGTGACGATGGCGAACTGGTGACCGGTCAGCCGTTGGACAAGGCCGAGGCCCTCGTTCAGCGCCCGCTCCTGATCCGGGCTCAGCACGTCGGCGGTATCCACGACATAGTTGGTGAACCTGGGGAAGGTCTGCGCGGACGCCGGCGTCGTCAGCGCGAACAGCAGCGCGCAGAGGACCGCCACCCATCCCCACGCGTTCGCCCTGAGCCTGTCGAAAGGCTGCACTTCTCTCACCTCAAAAAGGGCTTTGACGGCCCCGGATCGCCTCCGGGACCGAACGGGTCCTTTTCCTCAGCTCGCGTTGCCGAAATCGACCTTGGGCGCGGTCTCGGCCCCCGGCGTGGTCGCCGCGAACGGCACCATCGGCTTGGCGCCATAGAAGATCTTCGCGCCGATCGCGTCGGGGAAGGTGCGGATACGCGTGTTATACGCCTGCACCGCCGAATTATAGTCGTTGCGGGCGATGGTGATGCGGTTCTCGGTGCCCTCGAGCTGGCTCATCAGCGTGGTGTAGTTGGCCTGGCTCTTGAGCTCGGGATAGGCTTCCTGCAGCCGCTGCAGCGACAGCGTCACGCCTGCCTGGGCGCGCTGATAGGCCGCCATCTTGGCGGGATCGGTGAGATCGCCCTCCGACACCTGCACCTGGGTCGCCGAGGCGCGGGCCTGGGTCACCTCGGTCAGGATGTCCTTTTCCTGCGCCCCGGCCGCGCGCACGGTGGCGACCAGGTTCGGGATCAGGTCGGCGCGGCGCTGATATTGGTTCTGGACGTCGGCCCAGCGCGCCTTGGCGTTCTCCTCGGCGGTCGGGACGCTGTTGAGGCCGCACGCCGACAGCGCCAGCGCGGCCAGCCCGGCAAAGACGAGACGAAGCTTCATGTGACTTGTCCTCCAACCCTCGCGGCGGCAACATTTAGGGGTCTCGCGCGTCCGCACAATGGCAAATCGGATGGGCAAAAGAGGGAGACCAGCGAATGTTCAAGGAATTCAAGGCGTTCATCGCACGCGGCAATGTGCTCGACCTAGCGGTCGCGGTGATCATCGGCGCCGCTTTCGGCAAGATCGTGACCTCGCTCACCGAGGATGTGCTGATGCCGGTGATCGGCCGCATCTTCGGCGGGCTCGATTTCTCGAGCTATTTCGTCGCGCTGGGGCCGGTGCCGGCCAACCTCGCCGGGTCGACCGACTATCAGGCGCTGAAGAAGGCCGGCGTGCCGCTGTTCGGCTATGGCGAGTTCATCACCCAGACGGTCAATTTCGTGATCGTCGCCTTCATCATCTTCCTGCTGGTGCGCGCAGTGAACCGCGTCGTTCCCATCACCAAAGCGGAAGATGCCGCAGAGCCAGCCGACGTGGCACTGCTGAGGGAGATCAGGGACGAGCTTCGGAAGAAATAACTGGTCCCGGGGACGACGGCCGCGGATTATGCCGCGGCCAAGTCCTCGGCGATCGCGTCGGCCAGGCTGGTGCCGTCCAGGATGCGCGCGGTCTCGTCGCGCACGCGCGCCATCGCGATGCGGATCGCGCAGGCCGCCTCGTCGCGGCAGTCGTTGCACGGGCGATAGGCGGTACGGCTGACACAGGGCACCAGCGCCAGCGGCCCCTCGATCACGCGGATGATCTCGCCCAGCGAGATGAGATGCGGCGGCCGCGACAGGCAATAGCCACCCGCCTTGCCGCGATGCGAATGAAGAAAGCCCGCCTCACGCAGGTCGGCGAGGATCAGCTCAAGGAATTTCCTCGGCACATTGGCGGCGGCGGCGATCCGGTTCATCGGCACCGGCGGTCCTCCCGCCGTTTGTTCGGCCAGAAACAGCATCGCACGGAGCGCGTAACGGGAACGCTGGGTCAACATATGAGAAATCCCCATGCCGCACCATTGTGGCGGTGTGAAGGCCATATCCTTCTTTTCTTCGGGGAATATGCCCCTATATTCATGAATGCCGGCTTGCCGGCTATGGCGATAAAATGTTGCGTTCAATAGGCGCAGCGGACCCGGGGGCAGTACCCGGCGGCTCCACCACCGGAGCTGAGGCGCTCGGCGCCACGCGGTTCAAGCGTGGCGGCAGACCTCAGCCTCGATGACGGGGCCGAACCAGGATCGACGTGTGTTGAAAAGCGCAGCTTTCGCCCGGAATGGGACCACCGCAACGGCCCATTACACAAGTGCCAACGATAACGAGGCGCTCGCGATTGCCGCGTAACTGACGGCCTAACGGCCTAGGTTATTTGGACAAAAGCGCGGTCGGGCCGCACCGGGCAACAGAAGCGGATTCCAGCGGCCGCCGGAGGGGCCGGGCAACAGAACCCTCCGGACCGATTCCATTCTCCGATATCTGTCATCCCGGCGAAAGCCGGGATCTCCGGCCGTATCGCGCCGTCCATGAGATCCCGGCTTTCGCCGGGATGACGATTGGCGCCTAAGCCTTTCGGGGACATCCTTGTTTCCCATTGCCCGGATCGGGGATCGGGGGCTCTATCCGCTCGCATAAAGAGGTTGCGGGGGAGGCGCCCGTGTCGATCATCGAACGGGCAAGCAGGCGCGTCGCGCGCGGGTTCGGCTATGAGCTGAAGCGGGTGCTCGATCCCGGCGCCGCGAGCGTCAACATGCTGGCGCACGCCCGCGATCTGATGGAGACCACCGCGCCGGAGACGCGGGCGTTCCTGTCCTTCTGCCTGACCAGGCTTTCCTTGTCGAAATCGCAGATCCTGCAGGACCTGTTCGCCCTCTACGAGACGGGCGAGAAACGCAGCGGCTATTTCGTCGAGTTCGGCGCGACCGACGGGATCGTGCGCAGCAACAGCTTCATGCTGGAGACCGAGTTCGGCTGGAGCGGCATCGTCGCCGAGCCGGCGCGCGCGTGGCACGAGGCGCTCGACCGCAGCCGCCGCTGCATCGTCGACCATCGCTGCGTCACCGATCGTAGCGGTGAGGCCGTGACCTTCACCGAAGTGGGCGAGCTCGAGCTGTCGTCGATCGAGCAATATTCCGCGAACGACGACCACGCCCTCGTCCGCCGTGGCGGCAGGCGCTATGCGGTGGAGACCGTCTCCCTGAACGACCTGCTGCGCCAGCATGGGGCGCCCGGCGACATCGACTATCTGTCGGTGGACACCGAGGGCTCCGAGCTCGCGATCCTGAGCGCGCTGGATTTCGACGCCTGGCGGCCGCGCGTCATCACGGTGGAGCATAATTTCTCGCCGATGCGCGACCGGCTGTTCGCCTTGCTCGCCGGGCACGGCTATGTCCGCAAGTTCACCGACCTGTCGCAGATGGACGACTGGTACGTGCGCGCCGACTGAAACCGTACCGAAGATTTGAAGACTCGGCCGAAGCGGCGTATCCTGCCGTCAAAGCAAGACGGAGAGGTACACCCGATGGCCACGCTCGCACGCGAACCCGAAACCCGGCCCGATACCCGGATGGCGCCCGGCGAATGGGAGGCGCGGGTCGATCTCGCCGCCGCCTACCGGCTGGTCGCGCTCTACGGCTGGGACGATCTCATCTTCACCCATCTGTCGTGCCGCGTGCCGGGGCCGGAGCACCATTTCCTGATCAACCCCTACAACATGATGTTCGAGGAGATCACCGCCTCCTCGCTGGTCAAGATCGACGTCGACGGAATGCCGGTGGGCGAGGCCAAGTCACCGGTGAACCCGGCCGGCTTCACCATCCATTCGGCGATCCACATGGCGCGCGAGGATGCCGTCGCGGTGATGCACCTCCACACGCCGCACGGCCAGGCGGTGAGCGCGATGGAGTTCGGCCTGCTGCCGCATACCCAGACCGCGATGATCGCCAAGCACAACGTCGCCTACCACGACTATGAGGGGATCGCGACCGACCTCGACGAGCGCGAGCGGCTGGTCCAGGACCTCGGCGACAAGCATGCGATGATCCTCAGGAACCACGGCACGCTGGCGGTGGGCGACAGCGTGGCGTCGTGCTTCCTGCGCCTCTATTTCCTCGAGCGCGCATGCCAGGCGCAGGTGATGATGCTCTCCGCGGGCCTGGAGAACCTCAACAACCCGCCGCAGGGGACGGAGGAGAAGGTGGCGAGCCAGTCCCCGGCCGGCGGCGTGGGGATGCTGGCGAAGGGACTGGCGTGGCCGGCGCTGCTCAGGAAGCTCGACCGCATCGACCCGAGCTATCGCGACTGACCGGCGATGGCGCTGATCCCGATCGTCCGCGTGACCGACATGGCCCGGGCGGTCGAATTCTACACGCGCGTGCTCGACTTCGAGCATGAGGGGACGTGGCCGGCGATGACCGACCCATCCTACACCGTGCTGAGGCGCGGGGGACATGAGCTGCATCTCTCCAGCCATGCCGGCGACGGTGTGGCCGGGCAGGCGGTGGGCGTGCTGGTCGGCGACGTCGACGCCTTGGCCGGGCGGCTGGCGGTGCGCGGGCTAGACCAGCGGCATCTGAGCGATTCGCCGGTGCATTGCGCGCCCGTCGACCAGAGCTGGGGCACGCGCGAGTTCTACGTGGACGATCCCGACGGCAACTCCATCCGGTTCATCCAGCGGTGAGCGCGGTCGAGATCATCGGGCTCGCCGCCAGCATCAGCCTGCTTGCCGGGTGGCGGCTGTACCTGTGCGTGTTCGCGGTGGGGATGGCGATGCACTTCGGCTGGCTGGGGCTGCCCGACCAGCTGCGCAGCCTCGACGTGCTCGCCAATCCCTGGGTGATCGGCATTGCCGGCATGGGGGCGCTCGCCGAGTTCCTGGCCGACAAGGTGATGTGGATCGACAGCGCCTGGGACGCGGTGCACACGCTGGTGCGGCCGGTGGGCGGCGCGCTGCTCGCGGTGGCGATCGTCGATCCGTCCAACCCGGCGTGGCAGGTGGCGGTGCTGCTGCTCGGCGGTGGGGCGACGCTGCTGACCCACGGCGCCAAGGCGGGGACGCGCGCGGTGGTGAACGCCAGCCCCGAGCCGGTGAGCAACGCGGTGGTGTCGACCGGGGAGGATGTCGCGACCGTGGGGCTGCTGGCGCTGGTGACGGCGTTCCCGGCGGTGGCGATCGTTGTGGCGCTGGTGCTGCTGGCGGCGGCGCTGGCGGCGCTGCTGATGGTGCGGCGCGTGCTGCGGCGGCTGTTCAGCGCCCCCGCGCCAGACGTTCTTCCCCCCGGCTGAAGCGCGACCTGCCCTTGCTGTCGTCGCGGACGGCCGTGGCGAAGAAGGCGACGCCGGTGCCGGCGACAGGATCGATCCACAGACCCGAGCGCAGCGCATAGGCTTCACCCGCGTGGCCGATGCGAGGGCGGCCGTCGCCGAACAGGTCGTCGTCGCAGCCGGGGCGTTTAGTTGGGAGCGCCGTCACGGCGAGACCGTACTGGCAGTAAAAGCCACTGGAGGTGTCGCCGTTGGCGCCGTCGAACACCCAGACGGGGGTTGCGATCGCCGCGATCGACTCCGGCTTGAGGAAGCCGTCGCCGCGCTTCAGCAGCATCTGGCCGATGCGGGCGAGGTCGCGCATCGAGATGTCCATGCCGCCTTGGGGCGAGAAGATGCCGCCGTTGTCGCCGATTCGGTAAGCAGCGAGGTCGCACGGGCCTTTCGACACGGTCGGGCAGGCGGGGCGCTGGCCGCGCAGGTCGTCGCGCGCGACGTCGCCACCCGCGCGGTAGAGCACCACCGCCCGGCCGATCGCGGCGTCGCTGCACCCTGACCAGTTGTAGCAGCCGTCCAGGCCGAGCGGGCGAAACACCTCGCGTTGCATCAGGCGATCGAAGCGCTCGCCCGACGCTTTCTCCATCACCGTCGCGACGACGGGGAAGTTGAGGTTGGTATAGCGGAAATAGGCGCCGGGAGCGTGCTCCGCGTCCCAGGCCTTGGGATCGGCCAGCGCATCCCGGATGCGGACGCCGAACGGGATGATGTAGTCGATGCCGTCGGTCAGGCTCGAGCGGTGCGAGAGCAGCAGGCGCAGCGTCACGGCCGTATCCGGATAGGCGGGATTGCGCAGGCGCCAGCCGAGATAGTCGGAGACGTCGCGGTCGAGATCGAGCGTGCCGCGCTCGACCAGCCGCATCACGCCGAGCGCCACCACCAGCTTGGAGATGCTGGCGACGCGGACGGGATCGACGGGGGTGACCCTGCGGCCGGTACGGCGGTCGGCGATGCCGCGCGCCTGCTCGGCGGTGATGCGGGTGGCGTCGAAGGCGACGCGGACCTCGGCGGGGCGCGGTGTGGTCGCGCAGCCGGCGAGGAGGACAAGGAGCGGCAGGGCGAGACGCATCGCCCGGTTATGGCGGGGGCGGAGCGTCGGGGCCAGCCCGCCCCCTCCGCGTTCCGTTCGCCCTGAGCTTGTCGAAGGGCCGTACTTCTTCTTCCTAACGTTGGAGAAAGAAGGACGGCCCTTCGACAGGCTCAGGGCGAACGGGTTTGGGGAGCAGACTAACCCAAATCGCGATGGCCGCAGATCACGCCGCCTGCTTGAGCGACGCCATGTCGATCACGAAGCGGTACTTGATGTCGCTCTTCAGCATCCGGGCATAGGCGGTCTCGATTTCCTGGATCGGGATGATCTCGATGTCCGCGGTGATGCCGTGGTCGCGGCAGAAATCGAGCATCTCCTGCGTCTCGGCGATGCCGCCGATCGGCGACCCGGCGATCGAGCGGCGGCCCATCAAAAGGTTCCAGATGCTGGGCGAGGGATGCGGATGCTCGGGCGCGCCGACCAGGGTCATCGTGCCGTCGCGGCGCAGCAGCACCATGAACTGGTCGAGGTCGTGGCTGGCCGCGACGGTGTTGAGGATGAAATCGAAGCTGCCCGCATGCGCCTCCATCGCCTCGGGATCCCTGGAGATCACCACCTCATGCGCGCCGAGCCGCTTCGCGTCCTCGACCTTGTCGGCAGAGGTGGTGAAGGCGACGACATGCGCGCCCATCGCCGCGGCGAGCTTGATGCCCATATGGCCGAGCCCGCCGATGCCGACCACGCCGACCTTCTTGCCCGGGCCGGCCTGCCAGTGGCGGAGCGGCGAGTAGGTGGTGATGCCGGCGCACAGCAGCGGAGCGACGCCGGCGAGGTCCTGCTCGTCATGGCCGACCTTCACCACGAAGCGGTCCTTGACGACGATATGGTCCGAATAGCCGCCGAAGGTGTGGCCGCCCAGGACCGTGTCCGGGCCGTTGTAGGTGCCGACGAAGCCGGTGGTCTCGCAGAACTGCTCCTCGCTCGCCTGGCACGACGGGCAATGGCCGCAGCTGTCGACCATGCAGCCGACGCCGACGAGGTCGCCGACCTGGAATTTGGTGACGTCGCCGCCGACCGCGGTCACGCGGCCGACGATCTCATGGCCGGGGACGCAGGGGTAGAGCGTGCCGTCCCACTCGCCGCGCGCGGTGTGGAGGTCGGAATGGCAGACGCCGCAGAAGAGGATGTCGATCGCGACGTCGTCCGGACGGACGTCGCGGCGCTCGAAGCTGAATGGCGCGAGCGGAGTGGTGGCCGACTGGGCGGCATAGGCCTTGGCTTGGCTGGGCATAGTGTCCTCGGTGGTTTGGGGGGAAAGGTGGTTGGGAGGGAGCCGCGGCTACATGGTGTAGCCAGGCGCCTTGAAGAGAAGCTCCCGGCGCCCGACGATCTCGCGCCGATAGACCTCCGGCCAGTCGGCCGGGTCGACGTCCTCGATCGATACCGAGATGCTGTCCGCCGACGATCCGATGCTGGCGGTCACCGCCTGGGCGAGCGCCTCAGCCAGCCGTTTCTTGTCCGCCTCGGAGCGCCCCGATTGTAGCTTGAGAGTGACGTGCGGCATCAGCGGTCCTTTCCGGGGCCGGCGAGATAATCCTCGTCGCTGACATGCTCCATCCACTCGACCATGCTGCCGTCCAGCACCTCCTGGATGGCAATATGGGTCATCGCGGTTGTCGGGCTCGCGCCGTGCCAATGGCGATGGCCGGGCGGGCACCAGACCACGTCGCCCGCGCGGATCTCGACCACGGCCTCGCCTTCACATTGCGTCCAGCCGACGCCGGAGGTCACGATCAGCGTCTGGCCGAGCGGATGGGTATGCCAGGCGGTGCGCGCGCCCGGCTCGAAGGTGACGCTGGCCACGCCGAAGCGCGGCTCCGGCGCGACGGTCAGCGGATCGATGCACACCGATCCGGTGAACCATTCCGCGGGGCCCCGCTGCGACGGCTGCGTGCCGCTGCGTTGGATTCGCATGCGATGCTCCTGTGGTTGCGGCGCGTCCTCGGCGGCGGCCGCGGGGGTGGGGAGGACCAGCGCGGCGACCAGGATCAGCAGCTTCACGTGCCCACCTCATCGTCGCTTCCGGAACGCAAGGGAGATAGGGCGGCTCCGTCCCGCGATTAGACGCTGTAATCTGAAAGCGGTTGTGAGTATTTTTCAGCAATGAACCGCCAGGACCTGCCCGACCTGTCCGCTTTCGTCATGGTCGCCCGCGAACGCAGCTTCACGCGCGCCGCGGCGCGGCTGGGCGTCACGCCGTCGGCGCTCAGCCATGGCATCAGGGGCCTGGAGGAACGGCTGGGCGTCCGGCTGCTCAACCGCACCACGCGCAGCGTCACCCCGACCGAGGCGGGCGAGCGCGTGCTGCGCTCGGTCGCCTTCCATCTTGACGAGATCGAGACCCATGTCGCGGCGCTGAGCGACCTGCGCGAGCGGCCCGCCGGCACGGTGCGGATCACCGCCGACGAGCTTTCGCTCCAGACGGTGCTGTGGCCGCGGCTACGCGGGCTGCTCGCCGACCATCCCGACATCAAGGTCGAGATCGAGGCCGATTATCGCCTGACCGACATCGTCGCCGAACGGTTCGACGCCGGCGTGCGGCTCGGCGACCTCCTCGACAAGGACATGATCGCGGTGCCGATCAGCCCGCCGATGCGGATGCTGGTCGTGGCGACGCCGGGCTATTTCGCCAACCACGACAGGCCGCGCACGCCGCAGGAGCTGACCACGCATCGCTGCATCAACCTCCGGCTGCCGACCTATGGCGGCCTCTACGCCTGGGAGTTCGAGCGGAACGGGCGGGCGCTGCGGGTGCGGGTGGACGGGCAGCTCATCTTCAACAGCATCTTCCAGGTCCGCGACGCGGCGCTCGACGGATTCGGGATCGCCTATCTGATGGAGACCATGATCCGGGACGATCTCGACAGCGGGGCGCTGGAGGCGGTGCTCGAGGACTGGTCGCCGCCGTTCTCGGGCTATCATCTCTACTATCCGAGCCGCCGGCAGCCGACGCCCGCCTTCGCGGCGATCGTCGAGGCGCTGCGCTACCGGCCGGGGCGGGAGGGGTAGGGCCACCCTTCGTCACCCCGGACTTGTTCCGGGGTCCACCGGGCAGCCCAGCGCGGGCTTCTCGGTTCCATGTGCAACCTCGACGCCTGTCCTTGCGGAGACGTGGATGCCGGAACAAGTCCGGCATGACGGTGAATGTGAAAAGGGGCCCGCGTCGCCGCGAGCCCCCTTCCGTTCCTGCGTTATCGCCGGTCTTAGTCCTCGCCGGTGAGGAAGGCCGGCAGGCCGATGTCCTCGCCGCCTTCGTCCTTCGACTCCGAGCGCTCGCGGCGCGGGCCGCGATCACCACGGTCGCCGCGGTCACGGCGCGGGCCGCGATCGCCGCCCTCACGACGCGGGCCGCGGTCACCGCCACGGTCGCCACGTGGGCCTCGATCGCCGCGCTCGCCCCGCTCCCGCGGCTCGCGCGCGGGGCGCGTGTCCTCGAGCTCGGCGCCGGTCTCTTGGTCGACGACGCGCATCGACAGGCGGACCTTGCCGCGCGGATCGATCTCGAGGACCTTGACCTTGACCTCCTGGCCCTCCTTGAGGACGTCGGAGACCTTCTCGACGCGCTCGTTCTTGATCTCCGAGACGTGGACGAGACCGTCCTTGCCGCCCATGAAGTTCACGAACGCGCCGAAGTCGACGAGGTTGACGACCTTGCCGTTGTAGATCTTGCCGACCTCGGGCTCCTCGACGATGCCCTTGATCCAGTTCATCGCCGCCTCGATCTGCGCGACGTCGGACGAACTGATCTTGATCACGCCCTCGTCGTCGATGTCGACCTTGGCACCGGTGGTGGCGACGATCTCGCGGATCACCTTGCCGCCGGTGCCGATGACGTCGCGGATCTTCGACTTGTCGATCTGCATCGTCTCGATGCGCGGCGCGTGCGCCGACAGCTCGGTGCGGGTCTCGCCCAGCGCCTTGGCCATTTCGCCGAGGATGTGCGCGCGGCCGTCCTTCGCCTGGGCGAGGGCGACCTTCATGATCTCCTCGGTGATGCCGGCGATCTTGATATCCATCTGCAGGCTGGTGATGCCCTCGGACGTGCCCGCCACCTTGAAGTCCATGTCGCCGAGGTGATCCTCGTCGCCCAGGATGTCGCTGAGCACCGCGAAGTCCTTGCCCTCCAGGATCAGGCCCATCGCGATACCCGAAACCGGGCGCTTGATCGGCACGCCGGCATCCATCAGGCTCAGCGAGCCGCCGCACACCGTCGCCATCGACGACGAGCCGTTCGACTCGGTGATGTCGCTGGTGACGCGGATCGTGTAGGGGAACTCCTCCTTGGTCGGCAGCACCGGGTGCAGCGCGCGCCAGGCGAGCTTGCCGTGACCGACCTCGCGGCGGCCCGGCGCGCCGAAGCGGCCGACCTCGCCCACCGAATAGGGCGGGAAGTTATAGTGCAGCATGAAATGCTGGTAGCTGAGGCCGTCCAGCCCATCGATCATCTGCTCGGCGTCCTTGGTGCCGAGCGTGGTGGTGGCGATGGTCTGGGTCTCGCCGCGGGTGAACAGGGCGGAGCCGTGCGCGCGCGGGAGGAAGTGGACCTCGGCCTCGATCGGGCGGACCGTCTTGGTGTCGCGGCCGTCGATGCGGCGGCCTTCCTTGAGGATCGCGGTGCGGACGATGTCCGCCTCGAGCTTCTTGACCAGCTTCGACGCGACCAGCTGCTCCTGCGGGGTCTTCTCCGCCATCGCCGCCTTGGCCTTGGCGCGGGCCTCGTTGAGCGCGTTGGAGCGCTCCGACTTGTTGGTCAGCTTGTAGGCGGCCTCGATGTCCTTGCCGATCAGCTTCTTGAGCTCGGCCTTGACCGCGGCCTGATCGTCGCTCTGCTTGAGCTCCCACGGCTCCTTGGCGGCCTGCTCGGCGAGCTTGATGATCGCCTTGATCACGTCCTGCGACGCCTTGTGCGCGAACATCACCGCGCCCAGCATCACCTCTTCCGACAGCTCCTTGGCCTCGGACTCGACCATCATCACCGCGTCGTGGGTGGCGGCGACGACGAGGTCGAGCAGGCCGGCCTCGACCTGCTCGTCGGTCGGGTTGAGGATATAGCCGCTGCCGTCATAGCCGACGCGCGCGGCGCCGATCGGGCCCATGAACGGCACGCCGGACAGCGTCATCGCGGCCGAGGCGGCGATCATCGCCAGGATGTCGGGCTCGTTCTCGCCGTCGTAGGAGAGCACCTGCGCGATGCAGTTGATCTCGTTGTAGAAGCCTTCGGGGAACAGCGGGCGGATCGGGCGGTCGATGAGGCGGGAGACCAGCGTCTCCTTCTCGGTCGCGCCGCGCTCGCGCTTGAAGAAGCCGCCCGGGATGCGACCCGCGGCGGAGAACTTCTCCTGATAATGGACGGTGAGCGGGAAGAAATCCTGCCCTTCCTTGACGGTCTTCGCGGCCGTGACGGCGCAGAGGACGACGGTCTCGCCGAGGGTCGCGATCACCGCGCCGTCGGCCTGGCGGGCAACCTTGCCCGTTTCGAGCGTGAGGGTCTTGCCGCCCCACTCGATGCTTACGGTCTTCTTGTCGAACATTTGGTTTCCTTCACTCCCCGCGCCCTATGCGCGAGGGGCCTATGAACGAGCCGTTGCGGCTCTTTCGGTATCCTCCCAACCCGTTCGGGCTGAGCCTGTCGAAGCCCCGTCCTTCTTTCGGAAGAAGAAGTGCAGCCCTTCGACAAGCTCGGGGCGAACGGTAGAGGACTTGGCGGGCGGTTCGCCGGATTGCGTGCCGCCCGAATGCGAAAAGAGCGCCCGAAGGCGCCCTTCCCTTATTTGCGAAGCCCGAGCTTCGCGATCAGTGCCAGATAGCGGTCGCCATCCGATTTGCGGAGATAGTCGAGCAGCGAGCGACGCTTGTTGACCAGCATCAGCAGGCCGCGGCGCGAATGGTTGTCCTTCGCGTGGGTCTTGAAATGCTCGGTCAGGTTCTTGATGCGCTCGGTGAGGATCGCGACCTGCACCTCGGTCGAACCGGTGTCGCCGGCGGCGCGGCCATGTTCCTTGATGAGCGCGTCCTTGCGCTCGGCAGTGATCGACATAGTATTTCCTTCGACATCGGATCAAAGATTGAAGCCTCGGACGACGCGGGCCTGCCCGCTTTCCACCTCCACCAACGCCACCGGGGTCTCGCCCAGCATCGCGAAGTGGAGGCCATCGTCTCTGGCGATCCCGGCCAGCACACGCCCCTGACGGAGCGCTCCTGCCTGGTCGGGGTCGAGGAGGAGAGCCGGGATGTCGTCCAGCCCCGCCCTCAGCGGCAGGAGAATCTGTTCAAGGCGGCGCCCATTACCGAGTTCCGCCAATTTGTCCAGCGATATCGCGGAGTCGAGGCCGAACGGGCCGGCCTTGGTGCGCCGGAGCATCGTCACATGCCCCACCGTGCCGAGGGCCCGTGCGATGTCGCGGGCCAGCGATCGGATGTAGGTGCCTTTCGAGACATGGGCGGAGAGGGTGACGGATTCAAGCTCCTCCCCGGTACGGGGAGGGGGACCGCTCGCCGAAGGCGAGTGGTGGAGGGGGAGCGCCACAAGCGAATCGTTCGTGGCTGGGCCCCCTCCACCATCGCTGCGCGATGGTCCCCCTCCCCGTGCCGGGGAGGAGCTTAGGGCGTGCACCACCACGTCCCGGCTGGTCAGCGCCACCATCTCCCCTGCGCGGGCAAGGTCATAGGCACGCTTGCCGTCGACCTTGAGCGCCGAATAGGCGGGCGGCACCTGGCTGATCGGTCCGGTGAAGCGGGGCAGCACCGCCTCGACCTCCGCATGCGTCGGACGCACCTTCGAGGTCGCCACCACCTCGCCCTCGGCATCGAGCGTGTCGGTCTCCTCGCCGAAGCGGAGCGTGAAATCGTAGGCCTTGTCGCTGTCGAGCATGCGCCCGGCGAGCTTGGTCGCCTCGCCCAGCGCGACCGGGAGCACGCCTGAGGCGAGCGGATCGAGCGTGCCGCCGTGGCCAACCTTGATCTTGCCGTAGCCGCCCGCGCGCAGCGCCCGCTTGACCGCCGATACGGCTTCGGTCGAGCCCGGTCCGACCGGCTTGTCGAGGATCACCCAGCCGTGCATCACGCTCAGGCCGGAATCCCGCCGAGCGCGAGGAAAGCGCGGATGACGGTCTCGGCGATCGGGCCGACCACGCGCGCGACGATGTTCGCCTTGGGCGCGATCATCGGCAGCACCAGCAGCAGGAAGACGAGTAGCGGGAACCCGAAGCGCGCGATCTTGCGCCACCCCGGCACCAGCGCGCGCGGTAGCGCGCCCTCGACGACGTGACCGCCGTCGAAGGGCGGCAGCGGGATCAGGTTGAAGATGGCGAGAAAGACATTGATCAGCAGGAAGTTGACCAGATTGTCGGTGAGGAATCCCGCCGCGCCCGTCTCCGGCAGCTCGCCCGCGACGGCATAGGTCGCGCCGAGCGCTAGCGTCGTCAGCAGCGCCAGCACGAAATTGCTGCCCGGCCCTGCGAGCGCGACCAGCACCATGTCGCGGCGCGGGTTGCGCAGGCGCTTGGCGCGGACCGGCACCGGCTTGGCCCAGCCGAAGATCGGCGCGTGGGCGATCGCCAGCAGCAGCGGCAGCACCACCGTGCCGATCGGATCGACATGCTTGATCGGATTGAGGGTCAGCCGCCCGAGGTTCGCCGCGGTCTGGTCCCCCAGTGCGCGCGCCACCCAGCCGTGCGCGACCTCGTGGCACACGATCGCGAACACCAACGGGATCAGCCACACCGCGACGGTGTAGACCATATTCTGTTCAGCCATGGCGCGCTTCTAGCGGGTGGAAGCCTGACCGACCATCACTGCTTCTTGCCGGATTGGCGCTTGGGCGCCGCGTCGCTCTTGGTCAGGCTCGCGATCCAGCAGGCCTGGCCGTCGACATAGATGCGGCCGCTGTTGTCGAGCCGATCGCCGGCGAAGCGCGTGTCGACTGCGATGCGGGTCGCGAAGGGCAGGTTGGTGCACGGGCCGTTCAAGCTGGCGTAATACCACTGCCGCGCGCGATTCTGGAGGTAGATGCCGCGATCGCCGTCCGCCTCGAAGTCATAGATGTTGCCGAACTGGACGAAGGGGATCGACTCCTCCTTCGGCTGGGTCGGCGCCGGCTTCTGTGCGGCGGCCGGCACGGCGGCGACGGCAAGCGCCGCCAGGGCGATAAGGGTGCGGGTCATGCCGTGCTCTCTAGCCGATGCCGCCTGAACCGGCGCTGAGCGGCGGTCCGGCGTGACGTCCGGCGACCGGAAGGCGTGACTCGGCTCTTGAAATTTTATAACAAGGCTGCGCAACGCGAATCCACGCGCTCGACCGGCGCTTGAGATGTGGATCGAACGCTGGAGAGAGCATGACCGACCCCGGCGCGCGCGCCAATCTGCCCCGACTTAGCCTGCATGTGCCGGAGCCGCGGTTCCGGCCGGGGGACGAAGCCGACTTCGCCGATGTGACGGTGCCGCCCGCCGGCGCGGCTCGTCGTCCCGACACTGCCGAGAAGGCCGACGGCTTCCACGAGCTCGCCTATGGCCTCATCCGCGTGCTCGACGAATCGGCGCAGGCGGTCGGGCCCTGGGACCCGAAGCTCGATCCCGACACGCTACGCCGGATGCTGCGCTACATGGCGCTGGTCCGCGCCTTCGACGAGCGCATGTTCCGCGCCCAGCGCCAGGGCAAGACCAGCTTCTACATGAAGTCGACCGGCGAAGAGGCGGTGGCGGTCGCGGCGACGATGGCGCTCGATCCCGACGATATGTGCTTCCCGAGCTACCGTCAGCAGGGCATCCTGATCGCGCGCGAATGGTCGCTGGTCGACATGATGAACCAGATCTATTCGAACAGCGCCGACCGCCTCGGCGGCAAGCAGCTGCCGATCATGTATTCGGTGAAGGAGCGCGGCTTCTTCTCGATCTCGGGCAACCTCGCCACCCAATATCCGCAGGCGGTGGGCTGGGCGATGGCGAGTGCGGCCAAAGGCGACAGCCGCATCGCCGCGACCTGGTGCGGCGAGGGATCGACGGCGGAGGGGGACTTCCATTCCGCCTGCACCTTCGCCAGCGTCTACCGCGCGCCGGTGATCCTCAACGTCGTCAACAACCAATGGGCGATCTCGAGCTTCTCGGGCTTCGCGGGGGCGGAGGCGACCACTTTCGCCGCGCGTGCGCTCGGCTACGGCATTGCGGGCCTGAGGGTCGACGGCAACGACGCGCTCGCGGTCTATGCCGCGACGCGCTGGGCGGCCGAGCGGGCGCGCACCAACCAGGGCGCGACGCTGATCGAGCATTTCACCTATCGCGCCGAGGGCCATTCCACCTCCGACGACCCGAGCGCCTACCGCTCCGCCCAGGAATATGGGAAGTGGCCGCTCGGCGATCCGATCGTGCGGCTGAAGCAGCACCTGATCGCGCTCGGCGAATGGGACGAGGAACGCCACGCCGTGCAGGACAGGGAGGTCGCCGAACAGGTCAAGGCCGCGCAGAAGGAGGCCGAAGCCAACGGCATCCTCGGCCACGGCCTGCACCAGCCGCTCGACACGCTGTTCGACGGCGTGTTCGAGGAGATGCCCTGGCATTTGAGGGAGCAGCAAGCGCAGATGCTGGCGGAAGAGGAAGCGAGCGGACGGCCATGGGCGCGGAAGTGACGACGATGGCCGACGAGGCGCAGAACGGCGCGGGCGAGACCGTCCGCATGAACATGATCCAGGCGATCAACTCCGCCATGGACGTGATGATGGCGCGCGATCCCGACGTGATCGTGATGGGCGAGGATGTCGGCTATTTCGGCGGGGTGTTCCGCGCGACCGCGGGGCTGCAGGCCAAATACGGCAAGACGCGCGTGTTCGACACCCCGATCACCGAGATCGGCATCGTCGGCGTCGCGATCGGCATGGGCGCCTACGGCCTGCGCCCGGTGCCCGAGATCCAGTTCGCCGATTACATCTACCCCGCGCTCGACCAGCTCGTCAGCGAGGCGGCGCGCCTGCGCTACCGCTCGGCCGGCGAGTTCACCGCGCCGATCACGGTGCGCTCGCCCTTCGGCGGCGGCATCTTCGGCGGGCAGACCCACTCGCAGTCGCCGGAGGGCATCTTCACCCATGTCTCGGGGATCAAGACGGTGATCCCGTCGACGCCCTACGACGCCAAGGGGCTGCTGATCGCCGCGATCGAGGACAATGATCCCGTCCTCTTCTTCGAGCCCAAGCGCATCTACAACGGCCCGTTCAACGGCCATTGGGACCGCCCGGCGGAGAATTGGTCGAAGCACCCAGGCGGCGAGGTGCCGACCGGCTATTACCGCATCCCGCTGGGCAAGGCCGAGATCGTCCGCCCCGGCGAAGCGCTGACGATCCTCGCCTACGGCACGATGGTCCATGTCGTGCGCGGCGTGGTCGAGGAGGCCGGCGTCGACGCCGAGATCATCGACCTGCGCACGCTCGTGCCCCTCGACATCGAGGCAATCGAGGCGTCGGTGAGAAAGACCGGCCGCTGCATGATCGTGCATGAGGCGACGCGCACCTCCGGCTTCGGCGCCGAACTGTCGGCGCTGGTGCAGGAGCGCTGCTTCTACCACCTGGAAGCGCCCATCGAGCGCGTCACCGGTTTCGACACGCCTTATCCCCACAGCCTCGAATGGGCCTATTTCCCGGGGCCCGTCCGCATCGGCGAGGCGCTCCGCAAGATCATGAAGGACTGACCAGAATGGCGCGCTTCACCTTCCGCCTGCCCGACATCGGCGAGGGCATCGCCGAGGCCGAGATCGTGGCGTGGCACGTCAAGGTCGGCGACCGGGTCGAGGAGGACCAGCAGGTCGCCGACATGATGACCGACAAGGCGACCGTCGAGATGGAATCGCCGGTCGCCGGCACCGTGGTCGAGCTCGCGGGCGAGGTCGGCGACCAGGTGCCGATCGGCTCGACGCTGATGGTGATCGAGACCGATGCGGCGGAGGAGGCGGCGCCCCCGCCTGAACCCAAGGCCGAGGAGGTCGAGGAGCAGATCGAGGCGGAGACGCCGGGGGTCGAAGAAATCCTCCCCGGCACGGGGAGGGGGACTATCGGCGAAGCCGATGGTGGAGGGGGAGCGCCACAAGCGACGCCCGTTGAGGAGAGCCCCCTCCACCAGCCTGCGGCTGGTCCCCCTCCCCGTGCCGGGGAGGAGCTTGAGCACCGCCACGTCCTCGCCTCTCCCGCCGTCCGCGCTCGTGCCAGGGACCTCGGTATCGACCTCGCTCAGGTGAAAGCCGACGGCGACCGTATCCGGCACGCCGACCTCGACGCATACCTCCGCTACGGCAGCGGCGAGGGCTACCATGCTCCCCACGCCAGCCACGCCCGCGAGGACGAGCCGGTCAAGGTCATCGGCATGCGCCGCCGCATCGCCGAGAACATGGCCGCGTCGAAGCGCCACATCCCGCACTTCACCTATGTCGAGGAGATCGACGTCACCGCGCTGGAGGATATGCGCGCGGACCTCAACGCCAACCGCGGCAATCGGCCCAAGCTGACGATGCTCCCGTTCCTGATCGTCGCGATCTGCCGGACCATCCCGGTCTTTCCGATGATCAACGCCCGCTACGACGACGAGGCGGGCGTGGTCACCCGCCACGGCCGCGTCCATCTCGGCATGGCGACGCAGACCGACGCGGGCCTGATGGTGCCGGTGATCCGCGACGCGCAGGACCGGAACGTGTGGCAGCTCGCGGCCGAGATCACCCGCCTCGCCGAGGCCGCGCGCACCGGCAAGGCCAAGAGCGAGGAGCTCAGCGGCTCCACCCTCACCGTCACCTCGCTCGGCCCGCTCGGCGGCATCGCCACCACGCCGGTGATCAACCGGCCGGAGGTGGCGATCATCGGCCCCAACAAGATCGTCGAGCGACCCGTCTTCCGGGGCGACGACATCGTCCGCGCCAAGCTGATGAACCTGTCGATCAGCTGCGACCACCGCGTCGTCGACGGCTGGGACGCGGCGAGCTATGTCCAGGCAGTGAAGAAGCTGCTCGAGACCCCCGTCCTGCTGTTCGCCGAGTGATGCGCTGGCGCGCGATGGCGGCGGGCGACCTCGACGGTGTCGTCGCGGTCGCCCGCGTCGCCTTTCCCGAGCATCCCGAAGGCCGCGCCTGCTTCGCCGAGCGGCTCGCCCTCGCGCCCGGGAGCTGCTTCGTGCTGGAGGGCGAGAACGGCATCGCCGGCTACCTGATCGCCTATCCGTGGCCGCTCGAGGCGATTCCGCCGCTCGACACGCTGCTCGGCAGCCTGCCCGAAGCGCGCGAGGCCTGGTATCTCCACGATCTCGCGCTGCTGCCGGAGGCGCGCGGCGGCGGCCATGCCCGCGCCGGGCTCGATCTGCTGTTCGGCCGTATCGATGCCCCGATCGCGCTCGTCTCGGTCAACGACTCCGCCGCCTTCTGGCGAGCGCAGGGCTTCGTGCCGCAGGACAGCCCGGCACTGCGGGCCAAGCTCGCCAGCTATGGCCCGGGAGCATGTTACATGGTGCGGCGCGTCACAAAGCCGGTGTAGAGCTGCGCCATGCACTTCGATCTCCTCCAGTCGATCAGCCTCGCCGGCGATCCCGCCACGCCCAACGACGACCGCGCCGGCATGGCGCTCCGTCATGCCTGGGTGATCGACGGCGCCACCGATCTCGGCCCGCCGGGGCTGGTCGGGTCGCAGGGCGGCGCGGCGTGGCTGGCGAGCGAGGCGCAGGCCGCCTTCACCGTCGCGGCCGACGGGGCGATCGAGACGATCTTCGCCGGCGTCGCCGACCGGCTGGTCGCCGCCTATGCGCGCGACCGCACCCGCGAGCCCGAGGGACGCTGGGAACTGCCGCTGGCGTCGGGCCTGGCGGTGCGGATCGGCGGCGATGCGCTCGAATGCGGCTGGCTCGGCGACTGTTCCGGATTATTGCGGCGCGGCGGTCAGGTGGTTCGGCTCGGCCCCGTCGCGGACGATCGCGGGAAGGAGATCGCCCATGCTGCCAGCCTGGCGCAACACGGCCTCGGCAGCATCAAGAGGAACGCGCCGATCCTCGCCGACCTGCGCGCCGGTCGCGGGCGGCCCGGAATCCGCGTGCTCGGCGTACTGCCCGAGTGGATGGCGGAGGTCGAAACGCTCCGCACCCCCTGCGCGGCCGGCGACGAGCTGCTGCTGATGACCGACGGCTTCGCCGCGCTCGTCGACAGCTATGCCGCCTATGACGCCGCCGGACTGATGGCGGCGGTGGCCGAGCGCGGCCTCGCCGCCGTCGCTGCCGAGCTGCGCGAAATCGAGCGGGCGGATATTGCCTGCGCGCGCTTCCCGCGCTTCAAGGTCTCCGACGACGCCACCGCCCTGTGGCTGCGCATCGGAGGCTGAGCATGGCGCATTGCCCGTCGACCCACGCGCTGCCCGACCGCCGGCCTTGACCCTGCTCCTCTCCCTGCTGCTGGGCGCGCTCGCCGCGACCGGATTCGCGCCGCTCGACTGGTGGGCGGTGACGCTCGTCGCCTTCGCCGGATGGATGAAGCTCGTCCATGACGCGCCGAGCCTCAGGCGCGTGCTGCTGATCGGCTGGCTGTTCGGCGTCGGCCACTTCACCGTGAACAACAACTGGATCCAGCACGCCTTCGACTTCCAGGACAAGATGCCGCCAGCGCTCGGCTATGTCGCCGTGGTCCTGCTCGCGCTCTATCTCGCGGTCTATCCGATGCTCGCCGCCGGCCTCGCCTGGCGATTGGCGAGCCCCCGCGCAGCGGGCGACGCGGCCACCGTGCCCGGCGCCGCCTTCGTCCTGGTGTTCACCGCCGCCTGGATCGCGACGGAGTGGCTCCGCGCGACGATGTTCACCGGCTATGCCTGGGATCCGCTCGGCGTCGCCTGGCTGCCGCTTCCCGGCATCGCGCGGCTGGCCGCCTGGACCGGTACCTATGTCCTGTCCGGTATCGCCATCCTGGCCGCCGGTGCATTGCTCCTGCTGTTGACGGAGAGGCGCTGGCGCTTCGCCGCGGCGGTGCTCGTCCCGATCGCGCTCGCCGCGATCCTGCTCGGCGCCCCCTATGCCCCGCCGGCCGATCCCTCCCGCCGCGTCCGCGTCGTTCAGCCCAACATCGGCCAGGACGAGGTGACCGCGCCCGACTATGCGCAACGCATCCTGCGCACCATGGTCGCGCTGTCCGGCCTGCCCGGCGCGACGCCGCGGCTGGTGGTGTGGCCGGAAGGATCGGTCGATCCCTATCTCGAGGACGGCTATCCGCATTGGTGGTACTATCGCGGACATCCCGCGGCGACGCGCGGCGCCATCGCCCGGACGCTGGGCCCCCGCGATCGCGCGCTGGTCGGCAGCACCGCGCTCATGTTCGACCGGCCGGGCGAAAAGGGCCAGCTGATCGGCGCCGGCAATTCGATCTTCCTCGTCGGCCCCGACGCGCGGCTCGGCGGGCGCTACGACAAGGCGCATCTCGTCCCCTATGGCGAATATCTGCCGATGCGCCCGCTGCTCGAGCCGATCGGCCTGTCGCGCCTGGTCGCGGGCGAGATCGACTTCCTGTCCGGCCCAGGCCCGCGCACGCTCGACGTGCCGGGCTTCGGCCCGGTGGGGATGCAGATCTGCTACGAGATCATCTTCTCAGGGCAAGTGGTCGACCGCGCGCACCGTCCGGCGCTGATCTTCAATCCCTCCAACGACGGCTGGTTCGGCAATTGGGGCCCGCCGCAGCACCTCGCCCAGGCGCGGATGCGCGCGATCGAGGAGGGGTTGCCGATCATCCGCTCGACGCCGAACGGCATCTCGGCGGTGATCGCCGCCGATGGCCGCCTGCTCGGCACGATTCCCCGGTTCACCGCTGCCGCGATCGAACTGCCGATGCCGCGCCCGCTGCCCCCGACATTGTTCTCGCGCATCGGTAACTGGAGCATCGGACTCGCGCTCGTCGTGCTGCTCGCGCTTGCAGCCGCGCTCCGCCGCCGCTAGGTCGCGAGGCAGCATATAGACACATAAGCATTTCTTTATATCGCGCTCCCGCGCTCTGGATTAAGGCTGCTTCCCATGCGCAAGAACTATCTCTTCACCTCCGAATCGGTCTCCGAAGGCCATCCCGACAAGGTCGCCGACCAGATCTCCGATGCCGTCGTCGACCTGTTCCTGTCGCGCGATCCCGTCGCGCGCGTCGCCTGCGAGACGATGGTGACGACGCAGCGCATCGTTCTGGCGGGCGAGGTCCGCTGCGACCAGGACAGCTTCCCGACGCTCGACGAGATCGAGAAGGCCGCGCGCGAGACGGTGAAGCGGATCGGTTACGAGCAGCACGGCTTCCACTGGCAGACCGCCGAGTTCGCCTGCCATCTCCACGGCCAGAGCGCGCACATCGCGCAGGGCGTCGACGAGAGCGGCAACAAGGACGAGGGCGCCGGCGACCAGGGCATCATGTTCGGCTTCGCCTGCGACGAGACGCCGGACCTGATGCCGGCGACGCTCTATTACTCGCACCGCATCCTCGAGAAGCTGGCGCAGGACCGTCACGGCAAGGTCGTCGACTTCCTCGAGCCCGACGCCAAGAGCCAAGTCACGCTGAAGTTCGAGGACGGCGTGCCGACCGGCGCCACCGCGTTGGTCGTCTCGACTCAGCACTCGAAGGCGCTGTCGAGCGACGCCGGACAGAAGCAGTTGCGCGACTATGTGATGACGGTGTTCGAGGAGGTCCTGCCCAAGGGCTGGATGCCGGCCGACCAATCGCAGATCTACGTCAACCCGACCGGTCTGTTCGAGATCGGCGGTCCCGACGGCGACGCCGGCCTCACCGGCCGCAAGATCATCGTCGACACTTATGGCGGCGCGGCCCCGCACGGCGGTGGCGCCTTCTCGGGCAAGGACCCGACCAAGGTCGACCGCTCGGCGGCGTACATCAGCCGCTACCTCGCCAAGAACATCGTCGCCGCCGGCCTCGCCAAGCGTTGCACGATCCAGCTTTCCTACGCGATCGGCATCGCCGAGCCGCTGTCGCTCTACGTCGACACCCACGGCACCGGCACCGTCGAGGAGTCGAAGATCGAGGCGGTGCTGCCCAAGCTGGTGCGCCTGACGCCAAAGGGCATCCGCACCCACCTCGGCATGAACAAGCCGATCTACCAGCCGACCGCCGCCTACGGCCATTTCGGCCGCAAGGCGGACGGCGACCTGTTCACCTGGGAGCGCACCGACCTGGTCGACGCGCTCAAGGCCGAGCTCGGCTGAGGCTTGCCGGCGTGAGCCGGAGCTGACACTCTGGCGGTCGTCCAAGGGGGAGGGCCACCGGATGTCCATCACTGCCAGGCTGTGCGCGGCGCTGCTGATCTGCGCCGCGCCGCCCGCGTTCGCGCAAGGCGCGCACAATGTCGCGATCGCCGTGCCCGAGGGGCAGCCGTTCGTCCATGCCAACAGCGGCATGACGCTGCCGTCGTCGCTGACAGGGCTGCCGCGCACTCGCGCCTCGGAGCTCGAGGCGCCCCAGCTCGACATCATCTTCGAATATGCTAATGCCGACGAGAGCGACTTCGCCTCGGTCTATGTCTATCGCACCACAGCCGGCGCGGCGCCGGTATGGTTCGACCGGGCGGTCGCCGCGGTCGAGAAGCGGCCGATGTTCGGCACGCCCCATCGGCTCGACCGCCCCGTCGCCTTCGCGCCAGCCGCCGGCGCGGCGGCGTCGGGTCTGATCGCGGTCTGGTCGCTCGAAGGCAGCAGCTTCCGCAGCACCGCGCTGGCGATCGTCCCGCTCGGCGAATGGCTGGTCAAGCTACGCTATTCCTCGAAGACCCTCGACGCGCCGGCGCTGGACGAGCGGTTGCGCCAGGCGGTGGCGGCACTCGGCTGGCCGGCGGGGCTCGCGTCCGCGCCACCGGCGGCGGCGGTCGAGCCATGCTCCGCGCCGATCGCCTTCAACGGCCGGGCCAAGCCGGCGCGGCGGGACGCCACCGGGACCCTGATGGGCGCGCTGATGGCGGCAGCGGCGGCTGACGCAGAGACGGAGGGTGCGGTGAAGACGCCTGCCGTCTGGTGCCGCGATCCGGCACCGGTGGCCGACGCCGCCATCTATCGCGCCGACGCGGGCACCGACGCCTATCTGCTCGCGCTGTCGGACGCTGGCCGCGGCGTCAGCGTCGCACCCAGCCTGGCCGGCCTGATCGAGAAGAGGCGCAAGCCGAGCTGGACGGTGAGCCTGGTCCTACCCGGCCGGACGCTGGTCTATGCCGACCAGGATCGGCTGCCGCCGCCGGATCAGCTGCTGGAGATCATCGCGGGCGAGCCGCAGTCGAGCACCGGCACCTGGGGCGGCAAGC
This sequence comes from Sphingomonas sp. SRI_018, assembly GCF_057586275.1. Lineage (NCBI taxonomy): Bacteria > Pseudomonadati > Pseudomonadota > Alphaproteobacteria > Sphingomonadales > Sphingomonadaceae > Sphingomonas > Sphingomonas sp. SRI_018. The sequence continues at coordinate 31,749 of NZ_JBYCZO010000005.1, forward strand.
GCGAGATCGCGCTCGATCCCAAGACGCTGGGCAAGTGACGCCGGCACCCGGAGCCGCTACCACCATCCCCGATGAAGACGCTCGCCGATCCGAACAGGGCGCTGGCCGAGGGCCTCGCCAGGCTCCGCCGTGAGTTCCAGGTTCCCGCCGAGTTCCCGCCGGAGGTCGTCGCTGCCGCCAACGATGCTGCCGCTCGCGCGCCCTCCGAGCACGTCGACCGCACCGGCACCCGCTTCGTCACGCTCGATCCGGCCACTTCGACCGATCTCGACCAGGCCTTCGCGATCGAGCGCAGCGGTGCCGACCTGCTGCTCCACTATGCCATCGCCGACGTCGCCTGGTTCGTCGATGAGGGCGGCGCGCTCGATGCCGAGGCCTGGCAGCGCGGCGAGACGCTCTACCTCCCCGACGGGAAGGCCCCGCTCTATCCGCAGGTGCTGAGCCAGGGCGCCGCCAGCCTGCTTCCCGACGGTCCACGCCCGGCGGTGGTGTTCACCGTCCGCGTGCCGGCCGATGGCATCGCCCGCCTCGACGGCGCCGAGCGCGCGGTGATCCGCTCCACCGCCAAGCTCGCCTACGACACCGTCCGCGACGAAGATCTGCCGGAAGGCTTCGCCGAGCTCGCCAGGCGCATTCAGGCGGCGGAGGACCGCCGCGGCGCCGCCCGCGTCGACCCGCCCGAACAGGAGGTGATCGCGCTCGGCGACGGGCGCTATCGGCTCGCCTTCCGCCCGCGGCTCGCTTCGGAGGATCGCAACGCCGCGCTGTCGCTCGCGGCCAACCTCGCCATCGCCGCGGCGCTGCAGGAGCATCGCACCGGGCTGTTCCGGGTGATGGCCGGGCCGAGCGAGCAGGCGATCGCTCGGCTGCGCCACACCGCCCGGGCATTCGGCCTCGACTGGCCCGCCGAAACCGAGCTCAAGCAGTTCGAGCGCACGCTCGATGCCGCCGATCCGCGCCATGCCGCCTTCATGCTCGCGATCAGGCGGGCGGGGAACGGTGCTTCCTACGCCCCCTATCGCGATGGCGTGGTGCCGTGGCACGCCGCGATGGCAGCGACCTATGCCCAGGCCACCGCGCCGCTACGCCGGCTCGCCGACCGCTATGTCGTGCAGGCGGCGCTCGCGGTGGCGAACGGCCAGCCGGTGCCGGAGGGCGTCATCGCAGCGTTCGAGCGGCTGCCCAAGGTGATGGCCCGCGCCGATTCGCTGAGCGGCCGGATCGACAATGCGGTGATCGACCTTGCGGAGGCGATCATGCTCCGCGATCGGATGGGTGAGATATTCGACGCCGTCGTCACCGACATCGACGAGCGCGGCGCCCGCATCCAGCTCGCCGACCTGCCGATCGTGGCGCGGGTCTCGGCGCATCGCGTGCATCCCGGCGATGCGGTGCGGGTGCGGCTGGAGGCGGCCGATCCCGAGCATCGCAGCCTCGCTTTCGAGCGGGTGGGGTGACAGCGGGCATCGCTGCCCCTAAGCGCGCCCACCATGGTCGATCCCGCCACCCATCGTCAGCTCTACGGCCGCCGCTCGGGCCATAAGCTCCGCGCCGGACAGGCGGCGCTGGTCGAGGAGCTGCTGCCCCGGGTGTCGGTGCCCGAAACCGGCCCGCTCGACGCCCGCACCTTGTTCGGCGATGATCGCCCGCTCGAACTTGAGATCGGCTTCGGCGCCGGCGAGCATCTCGCCGGTCAGGCGGCGGCGCGGCCCGACACCGGCTTCATCGGCTGCGAGCCTTTCCTCAATGGCGTGGTCGGCGCGCTCGGTCACATCCGCGACGGCGGCCTCGACAACGTCCGTCTCCATATGGGCGACGCGGTCGACGTCATCGATCGCCTGCCCGATGCCAGCCTGGAGCGCGTCTATCTGCTCCATCCCGATCCCTGGCCCAAGGCGCGCCACGCCAAGCGGCGCATGATCAACCACGGTCCGCTCGATCTGATCGCGGCGAAGCTCAAGCCCGGTGGCGAGTTCCGCCTCGGCACCGACGATCCCACTTATTGCCGCTGGTCGATGATGGTGATGGACCAGCGCCGCGACTTCGCTTGGCAGGCGCGTCATCCGCGCGACTTCCTGACGCGGCCCGACGACTGGCCCGAGACGCGCTACGAGCGCAAGGCACGCCGTCAGGGGCATGAGGTCTGGTACTTCCGCTACCTGCGCGTCTGACGGGGCGGAGCAATCCGTTAACCATCACCGGCTATCCTCCCGTACCGGTCCATGAGACCGGACGATCAGGAGAGCCTCGATGCTCGACAAGGAAGCCAAGACCGAACGCCGCACCGGTGACCGCCGCGTTACCGACGATCCGACCTATCCCGGTCCTGAACGCCGGGTCGCGGAGCGCCGCGCCCAGTCGCCGCGCGAGGACTAAGCTCGCCGCCGTCTAGGCCCGATTGCCGCTCCGCCGCCAGGCGAACGCCAGCGCCTTGGCGGCGAGCGCGCTCAGGCCCGGCCGCACCAGTAGCCAGTCGCGGATCGCCGGGCCCTGCTCGGCGCCGATCATGCGCTTGTAGCCGCTGTCGCCCGCACCCCAGTCGACGGTGTGGATGCCATCCTCGATCCCGCGGACGAGGTTGCGGTAGTAGAGCAGCTTGCCCGGCGAATGCTTGGCATAGGCGGGGTCGTAGCTGTTCGCGATCGCATATTTGAGTGCGCCCGCGTTCATGTCGAACGAGAAGGCCGCAGGCTTGCCGGCGACGTCGAGCACCGCGGCCCACATCATCTCCGCGATCACCGGGTCGGCGGCGGCGGCGCGCCAGAACCGGCCGTGCCCCGCGTCGGTGAACTTGGCATCGCCGCCGTCGGTCCGTGCCGTGATCCAGCTCGCCTGCTCGATGCTCGCAAGGTCGTCGAATGCCTGGGACGTCCAGTCCGCGCCGGCCACGAATCGCCATTCGAGCGCACCGTGGCCGGCGAGATGCTTCTCGTGGAAGCGGTTCTTCTTGAGCGTCGAATTGCGCGGCCAGGGCCCCTCGGCCTGGCTGGCGGCGATGTCGAGCAGGTAGCTGTCGGCGACGAATCGGTCGAGCACCGCCCAGCCGCGCGCGCGGGCGGCCTCGATCAGCGGTGCCGCGCTGGCGTCGCCGTCATAGACCGGGCCGATCCGCAGCGCCGTCACCGTCTTGGCCAACTTCGCCAGCGCAACGTCGAACGCGCCCGCTGTGACGCCGACGCGGGTCGGAAAGCTGCGGAACGGCCAATAGCAGCCCGGCACCGCGGCCATGCCGAGCCATCGCGGACCAAGGCCGACCAACGGCAGCGCCAGCACCGGCGTTCCCTCGCGCTCGACGACCAGAGTGCGCGCCTCGCCGCCATAGGCCTGGAGCGCCGCGGCATACCAGCCATAGCGCAGGAAGCGGTGGCTGGGCCGCGCCCGCTCGGCGACCGCATCGATCGCGCCGGCCAGCCCGTCGCCGAGCTGCGCGCCATGGACCGGCGGCAGCCGCGCGAAATCGGCGAGCGGCATCGGCTTGTTCATGGGAAGGGCCTAGCAGGCAGGGGTTACCAAGGCGTGAGGGGCCCACGATTCCACAACGGGGTTGGGTTTGTGCCTTCACCGCCGCTCCGCCGCCCAGCGCCGCGCTTCCTCGAGCCGATCTAGCGGAAAGGTGCGGATCTCCGACGGCATCAGCGCGCCCAGCGCCCGCGCCACCGGTCCGATCCAGCCCGAATCAGTCACCACCGCCGCGCGGGCGAAGCGGTGGATGTGGCCGAAGCTCCACTTCACGTCCTGCCACCACAGGGCCGGATCGATCCCTTCGAAGTTCCGGATCACCTCGACCACGTTCAGTTGCTTGTGCGTCTCCAGCAGCCGTTCGAGCTCGGCCACCACGCGCTCGAAGTCTGCGCGGTCGATCCGCCCGTCGACGGTCAGCTCCACCAGTCCCGTGACATCGTCGGTGGTCATCGTCAGCATGATTGCCTCCTGCGCCCCTTTCGCCATAACGTCGGGCTATGGGTTTCTCTCCCGGGCTCTCGACTGTCGCCGAAACGATCCAGGCCGCGATCGCCCCGGTGTTCCTGCTGGCGGGCCTGGGCTCGATCCTGAACGTGCTCGCCGGGCGCATGTCGCGCGTGGTCGACCGCGTCCGCGCGCTGGAGGCGCTGCATCCCCGCTCGTCCGGACCGGAGCACGACCGCCACGTCTGGGAGCTGCGTATCCTCGACCGCCGTATCGTCGTCATCAACTGGGCACTGTCCTTCTGCGTCGCGAGCGCGGTCGCGATCTGCGGAGTCGTGGCGCTGATGTTCGTCGCACGGCTGGTCAACCTCCACATCGGCAGCACGGTCGCGGTGATGTTCATCTTCGCGATGGCGATGCTGATGATCGGGCTGCTGCTGTTCCTGATCGAGGTGCGCATGTCGCTGCGCGCCGTCCACGTCCGTGCCGAGCTGTTGGAGCGGGAGCGGAGCTGATTCACCCGGGCGGGCTGCCTGACGAGAGGCAGCCACTTGGCCCTCAGTACACCCGCTTCTTCGGCTTGATGTACTCGACGTCGTCGGTGAGCGTGTAGTCGTGCACCGGGCGGTAATCGAGCGTGGTCGCGCCGCCCTTGCCGCCCCAGCCGTCGAAGGTGGCGATGGTGTGCTTCATCCAATTCTTGTCGTCACGCTCGGGATGGTCCTCGTGCATGTGCGCGCCGCGGCTCTCGGTGCGGTTGATCGCGCCGCGGATCGTCACCATCGCCTGGCCGATCAGGTTGTCGAGCTCGAGCGTCTCGACGAGGTCGGTGTTCCAGATCAGCGAGCGGTCGGTGACGGCGATGTCCTGCATCGACGCATAGACCTGCTCCATCTTCTGGATGCCCTCGGCCATCAGCTCCTCGGTGCGGAACACCGCGCAATGCTTCTGCATGGTGCGTTGCATGTCGAGGCGGATGCGCGCGGTCGGGGTGCCGCCGCTGGCATTACGGAAATGGTCGAGGCGGCCGAGCGCCAGCTCCTCCGAGCCCTTGGGCAGCGGATTGTGGGGCGTGTCGGGCTTGACGATCTCGGCGATGCGCTTGCCGGTCGCGCGGCCGAACACGACCAGATCGATCAGCGAGTTGGAGCCGAGCCGGTTGGCGCCGTGCACCGAGACGCACGCCGCCTCGCCGACCGCGAACAGGCCGGGGACGACCGCGTCGGGGTTGCCGTCGCGAAGCTGCACGACCTCGCCGTGATAGTTGGTCGGGATGCCGCCCATATTGTAGTGGACGGTCGGCACCACCGGCAGCGGCTGGCGGGTCAGATCGACGCCGGCGAAGATCTTGCCGGTCTCGGTGATGCCGGGCAGCCGCTCGTGCAGCACCTTGGGGTCGATATGGTCGAGGTGGAGGAAGATATGGTCCTTCTCCGCGCCGACACCGCGGCCCTCGCGGATCTCCATCGCCATCGAGCGCGCGACGACGTCGCGGCTGGCGAGGTCCTTGGCGCTGGGGGCATAGCGCTCCATGAAGCGCTCGCCCTCGGAGTTGGTGAGATAGCCGCCCTCGCCGCGCGCACCCTCGGTGATCAGCACGCCGGCGCCGTAGATGCCGGTCGGGTGGAACTGGACGAACTCCATGTCCTGCAGCGCCAGGCCGGCGCGCAGCACCATGCCGCCGCCGTCGCCGGTGCAGGTGTGCGCCGATGTCGCCGAGAAATAGCAGCGCCCGTAGCCGCCCGTCGCCAGCACCACCGCGTGGCTGCGGAAGCGGTGGATGCTGCCGTCCTCCAAACAGAGGGCGATCACGCCGCGGCACTCGCCATTTTCCATGATCAGGTCGATGGCGAAATATTCGACGAAGAAGTCGGCGTCGTACTTGAGGCTCTGCTGGTAGAGCGCGTGCAGCATCGCATGGCCGGTGCGGTCGGCGGCGGCGCAGGTGCGCTGCGCGGGCGGGCCCTCGCCCATGTTCTGCATCATGCCGCCGAACGGGCGCTGGTAGATCTTGCCCGCCTCGGTGCGGCTGAACGGCACGCCGGCGTGCTCGAGCTCGTAGACCGCGGCCGGCGCCTCGCGGACCATATACTCGATCGCGTCCTGGTCGCCGAGCCAGTCGGAGCCCTTGACGGTGTCGAACATGTGCCAGGTCCAGTGATCCGGGCCCATGTTGCCGAGGCTGGCGGCGATGCCGCCCTGCGCCGCGACGGTGTGGCTGCGGGTCGGGAACACCTTGGTGATGCAGGCGGTCTTGAGCCCGCTCTCGGCGATGCCCATCGTCGCGCGCAGGCCCGAGCCGCCGGCACCCACGACGACGGCGTCATAGGTGTGGTCGATGATCTTGTAGGCGTCAGGCATCAGGCGGGGGTCCCGGTGAAGGCGATCTTGAGCACCGAGAAGATGGCGATCGCCGCCGCCCCCACGGTGAAGAAGTTGAGCAGGAGGAGCAGCACGAAACGGCTTTCGTCGTGCTGATAGTCCTCGATCACCACCTGGAGGCCCAGGCGGAAGTGATAGAAGACGCTGACGATCAGCAGCACCATCGGGATCGCCGCCCAGGGCGAATGCAGCCAGCGGGTGATGCTGTCGAGGTCATAGCCCGGCAGCCGGGCGAGGCTGATCACCAGCCACAGCATCAGCACCAGGTTGGAGGCGGAGGTGATCCGCTGGTTGATCCAGTGGTGCGCGCCTTCCTTGGCGCTGCCGAGGCCGCGGACGCGGCCGAGCGCGGTGCGGTTCGCCATGGTCATTTCCCCCAGATCAGATAGGCCCAATAGGCGATGGTCGCGAGGATGCCGAACGTCAGCACCGCGATCGACGACGTCTTGTTGCCCTTGAGCTCGAAATTGGCGCCGACGTCCATGAACCAGTGGCGGATGCCGTTGGCCATGTGGATGAAGAAGCAGAGGCTGAGCCCGATGCCGAGGACATAGCCGAGACCATAGAAGCCCATCACGTCGGTGAAGGTCTGATAGGCTTCCTTGCCCGAAGCGGCGGCGGCGAGCCACCACACCAGCAGCACCGTTCCCACCGTCGCCATTCCCGAGCCGGTAACGCGATGCAGGATCGAGACCAGCATGTGCGGGCCCCATTTCCAGATCTGGAGATGCGGCGAGAGCGGGCGGTTGACGTTGCGGGCGGTGGCCAAGACGGTTCCTTTCGGCAGGCGAGAGGTTCCTTACGCCGGTCGGCTGATGATGCAAGCACCTGAACGGCTCTCAGACGGCGCGCGCCTCCTCCAGCAGTCGCCGCGCGCGCAGGTACATCTCGATCCGCTGCATCGTGAACATGCCGAGCGCGAAGGCGATCAGCATGTCGGTGACCGCCATGGCGTTGAGGTGGAAGGGATTGTCGGTGGCCATCATCGTCCGCGCGCCGGTGCGCACCACGATCAGCAGCAGGATGAACAGCACCGCCCAGGGCGAGGCGTGCTGGTTGATCTCATGCGTCCCGGGATCGACATGGATGCGCATCAGCTTGCCGCGCTGCCAGCCGAAGGCGACCCCGAGCACCAGCGCCAGCGCGCAGAACGCCCAGCCCCAGCCGGCCGGCGGGTAGCGCCACATCATATAGGCCGCGAGCGCCGCATAGAGCGCGGGGAAGATCCAGAGTTGCTCGATCCGGAGCGGCCGTACCCGGCGCATCCGCCGCCAGCGGATCAGGAACACGATGCCGATCACCGCGGCGGTGACGGCATAGCTGATCCACAGATTCGGCTGCGCGGCGTGACCTTGCATGAGACCTTCCCCCCACGTCTGCGTCGGCGTCTTAGGCGAATGGCGGCAGTGCGGCCAGCGATTCGATGCTGGCGCGACTGGGCGGGTTCGCGCTATCCGCCGCCGCCATGATCAAGCACGCTCTTCCCGTCACCCGCGCCGACGATTTCGCGCAATGGTACCAGGCCGTCATCACCGAGGCCGACATGGCCGAGGATTCCGGCGTACGCGGCTGCATGGTGATCCGGCCGTGGGGCTATGGCATCTGGGAGCGGATGCAGCGCCAGCTCGACGACCGCATCCGCGCGACGGGCCACGAGAACTGCTATTTCCCGCTGTTCATCCCGCTCTCCTATTTCGAGAAGGAGGCGGAGCATGTCGAGGGCTTCGCCAAGGAGATGGCGGTGGTCACCCACCATCGGCTGATCGCCGACGGCAAGGGCGGGCTGATGCCCGACCCCGAGGCCAAGCTGGAGGAACCGCTGGTGGTGCGGCCGACCAGCGAGACGGTGATCGGCACCGCCTTCGCCCGCTGGGTGCAGTCGTGGCGCGACCTGCCGGTGCTCATCAACCAATGGGCCAACGTCGTGCGCTGGGAGATGCGCACGCGCATGTTCCTGCGCACCGCCGAGTTCCTGTGGCAGGAGGGGCATACCGCCCACGCCTCCGCCGAGGAGGCGCGCGAGGAGACGCTCAGGATGCTCGAGGTCTATCGCAGCTTCGCCGAGGAGTGCGTGGCGCTGCCGGTGATCGCGGGCGAGAAGCCCGAGAACGAGCGCTTCCCCGGCGCGGTCGAGACCTGGTCGATCGAGGCGATGATGCAGGATGGCAAGGCGCTGCAGGCCGGCACCAGCCATTTCCTCGGCACCAATTTCGCCCATGCCCAGAACATCCGCTTCCAGAACGACGCGGGCGAGCTGGAATACGCCAACACGACGAGCTGGGGCATGTCGACCCGCATGATCGGTGGGCTGATCATGACGCACGGCGACGACGACGGCCTGCGCGTGCCGCCGCGGGTGGCACCGTGGCAGGTGGTGATCGTGCCGATGCTGCGCGACGTGCCGGAGGACGAGGCGGTCGTCGCCTATTGCCGCGAGCTCCATGCCGAGCTGGCGAAGCTCAGCGCGTTCGGCGAGCCGGTGCGCGCGCTGCTGGACCTGAAGCCGATCAAGGCCGCGACCAAGCGCTGGGGGTGGGTCAAGAAGGGCGCGCCAATCGTGATCGAGGTCGGCGGCCGCGACGTCGCCGGCGGCAACGTGTCGGTGATCCGCCGCGACCGGCTCTATCGCGAGGATGGCAAGCTCGACAGCCGCGTGGTCGCGCGCGGCGAGTTCGTCGGCGAGGCGGCGGCGACGCTGGAGGACATCCAGGCGTCGCTGTTCGCCGAGGCCAGGGCGCGGCTGGATGCGGGGATCGTGCGCGATCTCGACAGCTTCGAGGCGATGGCGGCCTGGTTCGAGGGGCAGGACAATCCCGGCTGGGCCGAGGTCGCCTGGGCGCGGCCGACCGGTGCCGAACTGGAGGCGGTGGTCGAGCGGATCAAGCCGCTCAAGCTCACCATGCGCAACGTGCCGATCGGCCAGGCGCCGGTGACGGGGGCGTGCCTGTTCACCGGCAAGCCGGCGGTCGAGCGCATCCTGATCGGGCGGGCTTATTGAACGACATCCAATCCTCCCCCGCCAGGGGGAGGGGGACCGCCAAAGGCGGTGGAGGGGGAGGTCGGCGATCCGCTATCGGTGTGCTTCCTCCCCCACCGTCACGCTTCGCGTGCCACCTCCCCCTGGCGGGGGAGGATTGAAAGGGCGCCTTCGACATGAATCACGGTTGGCTGGAAGACTTCTCCAGTTCCTCCATCGCCTCGCGATCTTCGTTCGAGACGAACTCGCACGCCAGCAGCGTCTTGCCCTGCATCGCCGGCCCCTGGCGGGCGACGATGGAGATGAGGCCCAGCGCCTTCATACCCTGCTGCGCCTCCGGCAGCTGGCGCGAGAAGCCCAGCGACGACGCGCCGAGCAGATGGCCGGTTTCCGGCGTCAGCTCGTAGCGCTGGGCGAGCCGGGCCGCGACCTCTCCTTCGACCAGCACGCCGACCGCCATGCCCGCGAACACCACGTCGCGGGCGGCGAAGCCGTCCCTCTCGATCGCAGCCGGCAGGTGGTAGACCGCGGCGCCCAGCATCGACGTGTCCGGCTTGGCGAGCTTCTCAGCCGCCTCGTAGAGCGTGGTCGCGCCGTCGATCGAATAAGGCGGCTGGCAGAGCGCTGCGGCAAAGAAATCCGGCGCGGCCGGGTCGTCGGCGCTTGCGGCCGGGCCTGCGAGAAGGAGGGCGAGGGCGGCGCTCGGGAGGATCGGCATCGGCGCCGGATGCCAGAAGGGGCGCGTGTGCTCAAGGCTACCGCCGCTTGTCTGCCTCCCACCATCGCGTGAAGGCGGCGCGCTGCTCCGGCGTCAGGTGCAGGCCGACTTTCGAGCGGCGGTCGAGGGCGTCGTCGGCGGTGACCGCCCATTCGCGGGCGCGCATCCAGCGTGCTTCGGTTTCTGTGATCCCGCCGCCGAGGTCGGCGCCCAGGCCGGCTTCCTCGGTGATCCCGGCGAGCATCTCCTCCAGCATCGTGCCATAGGCGCGGGCCATGCGGATAGAGCGCTCGTCGCCAAGGAACGGCCAGCGTGCGCGGACGATGGCCAGATATTCTTCAAACCGCTTCCCCGGCGAAGGCCGGGGCCCAGCAGGGGGCCGGTTCGAGACTGGGCCCCGGCCTTCGCCGGGGCACGGATTGCCGCCCGGGAAGGGACGGTTGCGCGTGACCGGCCCCGCACCGATGCCGAGTTTCGCCATCGCGTCCTCCGCGAGCTGGCGCGCGGTGGTGATCTTGCCGCCGAACACGCTGAGCAGCGGCGGGCCGTCCGCGTCGAGTTCGAGCACATAGTCGCGCGTCACCGCCTGCGCGGCGCTGGTCCCGTCGTCGTAGAGCGGCCGCACGCCCGACCAGGTCGCGACCACGTCGGCCGGCGCGATCTGTCGGGTGAAGTGGCGGTTGATCGCATCGCAGAGATAGGCGACCTCGCCCGCGTCGATCCCGGCATCTTCGGGGCGCTCCACCGGCACGTCGGTGGTGCCGACCTCCGTCATCCCCTCATAGGGAATGGCGAAGACGATCCGCCGGTCCGGCTGCTGGAGGATATAGGCGTGGTCGCCCTCGTAGAGCCGGGGCACGACGATGTGGCTGCCCTTGACGAGGCGTACGGTGCTGCGCGTCGCGATGCCGAGCCGGTCGAGCAGAAGATGGACCCATGGGCCGGCGGCGTTGACCAGCATCCGCGCCTCGACCCGGCGGCCGTCGGACAGCACGGCCTGCCAACGATCGCCGGCGCGGTGGGCGGCCTCCAGCGCGGTGCGGGTGACGATCTCCGCCCCGTTGGCGGCGGCGTCCATCGCGTTGAGCAGCGTCAGCCGCGCGTCGTCGACGAAGGCGTCGGCATAGACGAAGCCCTTCGCCCCGCCCTTGAGCGGCGCCGCATAGGCGGCGTCGCTTGCGCTGAGGCCACGCGAGGCGGGCAGGCTGCTCTTGCCCCCGAGCCGGTCGTAGAGCCACAGGCCGAGGCGGACCATCCACCACGGCCTGAGGGCATGTTCGTGCGGCAGCACGAAGGTCAGCGGCCGGATGAGATGCGGGGCGGCGTGGAGCAGCCGCTCGCGCTCGCGCAGCCCCTCGGCGACCAGCTTGAACTCGTAATGCTCCAGGTAGCGCAGCCCGCCGTGGATCAGCTTGGTCGACGCCGACGAGGTATGGGCGGCGAGATCGTCGCGCTCGACCAGCAGCACGCTCGCGCCATGGAGCGCCGCCTCGCGCGCGATCGCGCAGCCGTTGATCCCGCCGCCGACGATCAGGAGGTCGTAGGTCACCGCGCTGAAACCCGCAGAAAACCGTCGAAGGTCACGAAAGTCATAGGTAGACGGCTCCCCCCGCCAGCGATGCGATATCGGCGGCCGGCTGGCAAGCTTGACCGGCCTATATGATGCAGATACATGATGTATATGCATCATAATCTCCATTGCGCCTGCACCGTTTTGCGCAAGGCATCGCGCGCGGTGACGCGGCTCTATGACGAGGCGCTGGAGGGGTCCGCGATGACGATCGCCCAATTCGCGCTGCTCCGGAACATCGCGCGCGCCGAGCCGGTCGAGCTGAGCCGGCTGGCCGACGCAATGGTGCTCGACCGCACCTCGCTCTACCGCGCGCTGGCGCCGCTCGAGCGGGCAGGCTGGGTGGCGGTGACGGCGGCGGGGCACGGCCGCGCCAAGCGCGCGGCGCTGACCGAGGCGGGGAGGAAGGCGATGGCGGAGACGACCCCGGCGTGGGAAGCGGCGCAGCGGCGGCTGGTCGAACGGTTCGGCGCGGCCGATTGGGATGCGCTGTACGATTCGCTCACCGGCCTCGCCGCGCTGGCGCAGGAGCCGGCGCGATGAGCGGCGCGGCCAGGATCCGCCGGGGCGAGAATTATGCCTGGGTGGTGGTGATGACCACCTTCCTCGCGCTGCTGGCCGCGGCGGGCCTCCGCGCGGCGCCGGGCGTGCTGATGCAGCCGGTCGAGCTCCATTTCGGCTGGAGCCGCGCCACCGTCTCGACCGCGGCGGCGGTGGGCATCCTGCTCTACGGCCTGGTCGGGCCGTTCGCGGCGGCGCTGATGCAGACGATCGGGCTCAGGCGCACCATGCTCGGCGGCCTCGCGCTGATGGCGGCGTCGACCTTCGCCAGCCTGTGGATGACGCAGCCCTGGCATTATGTGCTGACCTGGGGCGTGCTGTCCGGCATCGGCAGCGGCGCGATCGCGCCGGTGCTGGGCGCGGCGGTGGTCAACCGCTGGTTCGCGGCGCGGCAGGGATTGGTGATGGGGCTGCTCAGCGCCTCGACCGCGACCGGCGCGCTGGTGTTCCTGCCGGCGATGGCGTGGCTGTCGGAAGGCGGCGCGTGGCGGCCGGTGGTGCTGGCGGTGTCGATCGTCGCGCTCGCGCTGATCCCGCTGGTGGCGCTGCTGGTGCCGGAGAGCCCGGCGCACATCGGCGCGCGCCGCTTCGGCGAGGTCGAGCCGCTCGCCGCGACGCCGCCGCTCAAGGGCGCCGGGACGCCGATGCTGGCGATCCATGCGCTGGTGCGCGGCAGCCGGCATCCGATGTTCTGGCTGCTGTTCGGCACCTTCTTCGTGTGCGGGCTCACCACCAACGGGCTCATCGGCACGCATTTCATCGCCTTCTGCGGCGATCGCGGCATCGCGCCGGTGGCGGCGGCGGGGCTGCTCTCGATGATGGGCTTCTTCGACCTGATCGGCACCACCGCCTCGGGCTGGCTGACCGACCGCTATGACCCGAGGAAGCTGCTGGTCGTCTATTACGGCTTCCGTGGCCTTTCCCTGATCGCGCTGCCGTTCATAAACTTCGACGCGGTTAGCCTCACCATCTTCGCGATCTTCTATGGGCTCGACTGGATCGCGACGGTGCCGCCGACGGTGAAGCTCGCCAACCAGGCGTTCGGCGAGCGCGACGGGCCGATCCTGTTCGGCTGGGTGCTGGTCGGGCACCAGCTCGGCGCGTCGGTGGCGGCGTTCGGCGCGGGCGTGACGCGGGAGGTGCTCGGCACCTACCTGCCGGCGCTGGTGGTGGCGGGGGCGTTCGGCGTGCTTGCCGGTGCGGCGATGCTGATCAGCGTTAGGCGGATCGGGGTGACGGAAGCGGCTTAACCCCCTATCTCGGGGCATGGCCAAGCGCGCAGGGCTGCCGACGCGGCAGCAGATCCTCGACTTCATCGCCTCGTCGGACCAGCCGGCTGGCAAGCGGGAGATCGCGCGGGCGTTCGGCCTGCACGGGCAGGACAAGATCGCGCTCAAGGCGCTGCTCAAGGACATGGGCGACGAGGGGCTGATCGACGCCGGCCCCGGCCGCGCCTTCCACGCGATGGGCGGGCTGCCCAAGGTGACGGTGCTGCGCGTGGTCGATGTCGACGACGGCGGCAACGTCTGGGCGCAGCCCGAGCGCTGGGAGGCGGAGGGCGTGCCCGAGCCGCGCCTCAGGGTACGCGAGCGCAAGCACGGGCGGCTCGGCATCGGCGACCGCATCCTCGCGCGGACCGAGGAAGCGGGGAAGGGCTGGATCGCCCATCCGATGAAGACACTCCCCAACGCGTCCGAGACGATGATCGGCGTGCTGCGCGAGGAGGGTGGACGGTTGTTCCTCCAGGGTGTCGAGAAGAAGGAGCGGCGGGATTTCCTCGTCTCCGACGCCGGCGGCGCGGAGGCGGGCGACCTGGTGATGGCGGAGAAGGCGGGCCGGCCGCCACGCATGACTGCGCGGGTGGTCGAGCGGCTCGGCGATCCGTTCGCGCCGCGCAGCTTCTCGCTGATCGCGATCCACCGGCACGAAATCCCGCATGTCTTCTCCGAAGAGCTGCTCGACGAGGCGCGGCGGGTGGCGGAACTCAAGATCCTCCCCGGCACGGGGAGGGGGCGTTCGAGCGAGATCGCGTCCCCCGGACGCGATCTTGGCTTGCCGGGGACAAGCCAAAGCTCGAACGCTCGCGAAGCGAGTGGTGGAGGGGGCCCAGCCGCATCGGATTCCGGTGCGGAGGGCCCCCTCCACCAAGCCGCTGCGCGTCTTGGTCCCCCTCCCCGTGCCGGGGAGGATCTGAGGGAAGACCTGCGCCACCTCCCCATCGTCGCGATCGATCCGGTCGATGCGCGCGACCATGACGATGCGGTCTGGGCGCAGCCGAACGACGGTGGCGGCTGGGACGCGATCGTCGCGATCGCCGACGTCAGCTTCTACGTGCGGCCCGGCTCGCTGCTCGACCGCGAGGCGCGGCGGCGGGGGAACAGCGTCTACTTCCCCGACCGGGTGGTGCCGATGCTGCCCGAGGTGCTGTCGGCCGACGTCTGCTCGCTCAAGGAGGGCGTGGATCGCGCGGCGCTGGCCTGCCATTTCAAGGTGAGCAAGGCCGGTGCGATCAGCGACTTCCGCTTCACCCGCGCGGTGGTGCGGATCGCCGCCAATATTCCCTACGAGGATGCGCAGGCGGCGATCGATGGCGTCAAGCCGCACGCGCTGACCGAGACGGCGCTGAAGCCCCTGTGGGACTGCTGGCGCGCGCTCTACGCCGCGCGGGAGAAGCGCGAGCCGCTCGACCTCGACCTGCCCGAGCGGCGGGTGGTGCTCGACGAGAAAGGGCGCATCCTATCGGTCGCCCCGCGCGAACGGCTCGACGCGCACAAGCTGATCGAGGATTACATGATCGCCGCCAACGTCGCCGCGGCCAAGGCGCTGGAGGCGAAGAAGCTCCCCGTCATGTACCGCATCCACGAGCCGCCCGCGCGCGAGAAGCTGGTCGCGCTCAAGGACTATCTCGCTACCTTCGACGTCGAGTTCGCGCTGGGTCAGGTGATCCGCCCCGCGACATTCAACCGCATCCTCGACCGCATCGGCGAGGCCGATTTCCGGCCGCAGGTGATGGAGCAGGTGCTGCGCACCCAGACCCAAGCCTATTACGGGCCGCAGAACGCGGGGCATTTCGGGCTCGCGCTCGGCAGCTATGCGCATTTCACCTCGCCGATCCGCCGCTATGCCGACCTGCTGGTGCATCGTGCGCTGGTCGAGGGCTACCGGCTGGGGCCGGGCGGGCTCACCGCGGAGGAGGTCGCCAATTTCGCGCGGATCGGCGAAGGCATCAGCCAGCTCGAGCGCCGCGCGATGGAGGCGGAGCGCGAGACGATCGACCGCTACGTCGCGGCCTATCTGGCGGAGCATGTCGGCGAGGTGATGGAGGCGCGCATCACCGGCGTGCAGAGCTTCGGCTTCTTCGCGACGGTGGACGGCGTCGGCGGCGACGGGCTGGTGCCGGCACGCGATCTCGGCAGCGAATATTACCGCTGGGACGAGGCGGGACAGCGGCTGGTCGGCGAGCACAGCGGGACCGAGTTCGCACTCGGCCAGCGGCTGCAGCTGCGGCTGGTCGAGGCGAATCCCGTGTCGGGGGCGCTGCGCTTCGAGCTGCCGGAGGGCAAGGGCGCGGCCGGCGGGGGGCGCGGCGACCTGCCGAAGCGGGTGCTCAAGCGGCGCGGGCGGCCGGCCAATATCCGGCACCAGGGGCGGAAGCGGTGACTCTTAGCCCCTCCCCTTTAGGGGAGGGGTAGGGGGTGGGGCAGTGCGGCAGGCTCTATTGCTTGGGGCCAGGCCCCACCCCAACCCCTCCCCTGAAGGGGAGGGGCTTTGGCTAAGCCGTGAACGTCAGCCCCGCATTCTCCTGCAGCCGCTTGCGGAGCGGCGCCGCCATCAGCCCGCCCGGCGTGTAGATGCCGCCCTCGCCCTCCACGTCGCGGATCAGGCACAGCGCGCTCTCCGCGATCATCTTGCTGGTCGAGCCATAGCCCGGATCCCTGTCGCCGGTGACGACCGCGTCGATCCGCTCGCCGCCGGGCATCTCGCCGATGAACAGCAGGTCGTAGAAGCCGGTGTCGCGCTCCTCCTTCGACGGGCCCTCGCCCGGCTTGGGACCGTCGTCGCCGGCCATCGGGTTGAACTTGGCGATCGCCTCCGCCGCAGCCTTGCCGAGGTCGCCGAGGCCGGGCGCGATCATCATCTCATCGTAGACGAAGTCGGTGCCATAGGCGTGGCCGAGCAATGCGTTGGTGCGGTGGACGTTCTTGGTGTTGATCGGCGCCATGATGAACGGCGCCAGCCACGCGTTGAGCGCGCCGTCATATTCGGGGATCAGCCCCTTGGGCTGCTCGGGGCCGCGGAAGCCGGGGGTCAGCGCGAACGGGTCGACCAGCAGCTTGAGGATCGACGGGTCCTTGGCCGCCGCCACCATCGTCGCCTTGGCGCTGGCGAAGGTACCGCCGGAGAAGGTTCCCTTCATCTGGCGCACGCGGCCCTTGACCCGCGGCGCCGGACGCCCGAACCGCGCCTTCGCCGCTTCCTGCAAGGTCCAGACGCCGAGATCGAACGGGATCGAATCGAAGCCGCAGGAGAAGACGATGCGCGCCCCGCTCGCCTTCGCCGCGGCCTCGTGCGCGTCGATCATGTGGCGCATCCAGGCGGGCTCACCGCACAGGTCGACATAGGCGGTGCCGGTCGCAGCGCAGGCGGCGACCAACTCGCTGCCGTGGAGCTGATAGGGGCCGACCGTGGTGATCACCACCTTGGCCCGGCTTGCCATCGCCCGCAGCGCGGCGGGATCATCGGCATTGGCGGTGACCAGCGGCGTGTCGGCCGGTGCGCCGATCCCGTCGCGCACCTCCTGGAGCTTGGTCAGCGAACGGCCGCCCATCGCCCAGCTCACGCCGCTGCCGGCGCCGTAGCGCTCCGCCAGATATTCGGCCACCAGCCGGCCGGTGAACCCGGTCGCGCCATAGACGATGATGTCGAAGTCGCTCATGGCCCTCTCCTCTTTTCGCCGCAGCGTCGCGCATCGGATGCTGGCGCGCAAGCCGCCGCCATCCTAACTGGGCAGCGCCAGCAGGAGGGCAGCATATGGCCGGGTACGACTACGACCTTTTCGTCATCGGCGCGGGATCGGGCGGCGTGCGCGCGGCGCGCGTCTCGGCGGCGCACGGGGCGAAGGTGGCGATCGCCGAGGAATTCCGCGTCGGCGGCACCTGCGTGATCCGCGGCTGCGTGCCAAAGAAGCTGCTCGTGTTCGGCGCGCATTTCGCCGAGGACCTCAAGGACGCGCGCCGCTTCGGCTGGAACGTGCCCGACTGCGACTTCGAGTGGACGACGCTCAGGGACAATGTCCTGAGCGAGGTCGATCGGCTCAACCAGGCCTATACCCAGACGCTGACCAACAACAACGTCGAGATCATCCACCAGCGCGCGACCGTCACCGGTCCGCACGGTGTGCGCCTCGCCGACGGACGCGAGGTCAGCGCGAAGGTCGTCCTGGTCGCCACCGGCGCGCGGCCCGACGTCCCGGGCTGCCCCGGCCACGAGCACGGCATCACCTCCAACGAGGTGTTCCACCTCGAGGCGCTGCCGAAACGCGTGCTGATCGCGGGGGCGGGCTATATCGCCAACGAGTTCGCCGGCATCTTCCATCAGTTCGGCAGCAAGGTGACGCTGATCAACCGCACCGACGTGATCTTGCGCGGCTATGACGAATCGATCCGCGACCGGCTGCTGCAGATCGCGATGATGAAGGGCATCGACTTCCGCTTCCACGCCGAGTTCCGGGGCATCACCAAGGACAAGGACGGCTGCCTGACGGTCGAGATGACCAACCATGAGCCGATCACCGTCGACTGCGTACTGTTCGCCACCGGCCGCGTGCCGAACACCACCGACCTCGGGCTGGAGAATGCGGGCGTCGAGCTCGACGCCAAGGGCGCGGTCAAGGTCGACGAGGACAGCCGCTCGACCTGCCCCAGCATCTACGCGGTCGGCGACGTCACCAACCGCATCCAGCTGACGCCGGTGGCGATCCGCGAGGGCCATGCCTTTGCCGACACGGTGTTCGGCGGCAATCCGTGGCGGGTCGACCACGAGAACGTGCCCCATGCGGTGTTCAGCCACCCGCCGATGGCCGGCGTCGGGCTGACCGAGAGCCAGGCGCGGCAGAAGCTGGGGTCGGTCAAGGTCTATCAGTCGGACTTCCGCGCGATGAAGAACGTCCTCGCCGGCCGCAACGAGCGCGCGCTCTACAAGATGGTGTGCGACGGCGTGACCGACCGGGTGGTGGGCCTCCACATGATCGGCCCCGATGCGCCGGAGATCCTCCAGGCGGCCGCGATCGCGGTGAAGGCGGGGCTGACCAAGGCCGATTTCGATGCGACGGTGGCGCTCCATCCGACCATGGCGGAGGAGCTGGTGCTGATGCGGTAGGTTCGTGTCACCCCGGACTTGTTCCGGGGTCCACCAAGCCTCGCAGGCCGCGCTCAATCCTCCTGCCCAGTCCTTGCCTCCCGGTGGACCCCGGAACAAGTCCGGGGTGACGGCGAGGAGGCGTGGGAATGTCAGTCCTAATCGCCCTCCGCAATCAACGCGTCCACCTCCCCCGCCGGCCCCGCATCGGAGCGCCGCGCGATCGTCGCGGTGACGGCGACGTCCATGGTGACGTTGCCGATCGTGCGGAACAGGTCGGGCACCGTCTCCACCGCCACGAGCAGGCCCAGCGCCTCGATCGGTACCCCCATCGCGATCGCGACCGGCGCGGTCGAGGCGATGAAGCTGATCGTGCCCGGCAGGCTCACCGATCCCATCGTCGTGATCGCGGCGGTGGCGATGCCGGCGGCGAGCTGGGCGGGGCCGATCGGCACCCCCAGCCAGTGCGCCACGTAAAGCGCGACCGCGAGGTTCATCGCCGGACTGGTCGCGCGGAAGATCGCCACCGCGATCGGCAGCACGATCCCCGACACGCCGGCGGTGGCGCCGAGCGCCTCGCTGGCGCGCAGCATCGTCGGCAGCGTCGCGAGCGAGGACTGCGTGCTGATCGCGACCGCCTGCGCCGGCGCCACCGCGCGCGCGAAGCGGACCAGCCCGACGCGCGCGCCGATCATCGCCACCGGATAGGCGAGGATCAGCACGATCAGTCCGATCGTCGAGACGATGACGATGTAATGCGCCAGCGCGCCGAACGCCGCCGCGCCGGTACGCGCGCCGACGCCATAGGCGAGCATCAGTACGCCGACCGGCGCCAGCTTCAGCACCCAGCCGATGATGACGATCATCGCGTCGGCGATCGCCTGGAACAGCTTGGTGAGCGTGGTGCGCGGCTCGGGCGGCAGGCGGATGATCGCGAAGGCGAACACCAGCGCGAACACGGTGAGCGGCAGGAAGGCGTCGCCCGCCGCCGCCGTCACCACGTTGGTCGGTACGATCGAATCGAAGAAGGCGGCGAGCCCCGGCACCTCGCCGACCGGCTTGGCGCCCGACAGCGATCCCCTGAGCGCCGCCGCCCAATTGCTCGGCAGCGGCCACAGGCGCAGCAGCAGCGGCATCATCACCGCCGAGATCAAGGTGGTCGTCCACAGGATCGCCACGAACATGACCAGCGCGCGCCCGGCGATGCGCCCTGCCCGCGCGGCCTCGGCGCCGGCGGCGACGCCCACCACCAGCAGCGCGACGATCAGCGGGACGATCACCATCTGCAGCGCGTGCAGCCAGGCCGCGCCGATCGGATCGGTCACATGCAGCGCCGCCGCGGCGACGTCGGGCGCGAGCGAGGCGCCGGCGATGCCCGCGAGGAGCCCCACGACCAGGGCGAGCAATATTCGAGTGGCTTGCGACATGCTCGCGGTTCGCCTCCGGTCACGCTATTGGTCCGGCAACGCAAACCGACGAGACGTGCAATGGCAAGGAAATATTTCGGCACCGACGGAATTCGCGGGCTGACCAACGTCGCCCCGATGACCGCCGAGATGGCGATGAAGGTGGGAATGGCCGCGGGCAAGCACTTCCAGCGCGGCGACCACCGGCACCGGGTGGTGATCGGCAAGGACACGCGGCTGTCGGGCTATATGCTGGAAAGCGCGATGGTGGCGGGGTTCACCTCGGTCGGCATGGACGTGGTGCTGCTCGGGCCGATGCCGACCCCGGCGGTGGCGATGCTGACCACCTCGATGCGCGCCGACATCGGCGTGATGATCTCGGCCAGCCATAATCCCTATTCGGACAACGGCATCAAGCTGTTCGGACCCGATGGCTACAAGCTCTCCGACGAGGACGAGGCGGCGATCGAGGCGCTGCTGGCGAGCGAGGTGGCGCTGGCCCCCGCCCCCGACATCGGCCGCGCCCGGCGGGTCGAGGATGCGCGCGGGCGCTACATCCACTTCGCCAAATCGACCTTCCCCGACGACCTGCGCCTCGACGGGCTCAAGGTGGTGGTCGATTGCGCCAACGGCGCCGCCTATCAGGTCGCCCCCTCGGCGCTGTGGGAGCTGGGCGCCGAGGTGGTGGCGATCGGCGTCGAGCCCAACGGCAAGAACATCAACGACCAGGTCGGATCGACCGCGCCGGCCACCCTGCAGGAGACGGTGGTCGCCTCCGGCGCGGCGATCGGCATCGCGCTCGACGGCGACGCCGACCGGCTGATCGTGGTCGACGAGACCGGCGCGATCGTCGACGGCGACCAGCTGATGGCGACGATCGCCGGCGGCTGGGCGCGGCAGGGCCGGCTCGCCGGCGGCGGCGTGGTGGCGACCGTCATGTCGAACCTCGGTCTCGAGCGGCATCTCGCGGCGCAGGGGCTGGGGCTGGTGCGCACCGCGGTCGGCGACCGCTATGTGCTCGAGAAGATGCGCGCCTCCGGCTACAACCTCGGCGGCGAGCAGTCGGGCCACATCATCCTGTCGGATTATGCGACCACCGGCGACGGGCTGGTGGCGGCGCTGCAGGTGCTCGCCGAGCTGCAGCGCGCCGGCGCGCCGGCCAGCGAGGTGCTGCACCGCTTCGATCCGCTGCCGCAGCTCCTCAAGAACGTCCGCTTCAAGGGCGGCCAGCCGCTGGAGGCCGAATCGGTCAAGGCGGCGATCGCCGAGAGCGAGGCCGAGCTCGACGGCAGCGGCCGGCTGCTGATCCGCAAATCGGGCACCGAGCCGCTGATCCGCGTGATGGCGGAAGGGGAGGATCGCGCGCAGATCGAGCGCCTGGTCGACCGCATCTGCGACGCGGTGCAGAAGGCGGCCGCTTGATGCTGGAGATGCGCCCCGACTGCGAACGCTGCGGCGTCGACCTGCCGGCCGACCAGGCGGGAGCGTTCATCTGCTCGTTCGAATGCACCTTCTGCGCGGAATGCGCGGAGGCGATGGACGAGACCTGCCCCAATTGCGGCGGCGAGCTGCTCGACCGGCCGGCGCGGGTGGGTGAGACGCTGAGGCAGCATCCGGCATCGACCGAGCGAAAGTTCCAAGGATCATGAGCACAGCTTGCCATCATGTGCTCCAGCGCAAGCAGGAGCCCTGGGCCTCCGGCGGCACCTCCATGATCCAACGCTCCTGCCTTCGCAGGAGCACGAAAGCGTGATCGCCCGGGTACTCGTCATCGCTGGCTCCGATTCGGGCGGCGGCGCCGGCATCCAGGCCGATATCAAGACGATTACCATGCTCGGCGGCCATGCGATGACCGCGATCACCGCCCTCACCGCGCAGAACACGCTGGGCGTCGAGGGGGTGATGCCGGTGCCGGCGGCCTTCGTGCTCGAGCAGATCGATACGGTCGTCGCCGACATCGGGGTCGATGCCGTGAAGATCGGCATGATCGGATCGGCGGAGACCGCCCATGCCGTCGCCGATCGGCTGAAGGGGATCGGCGTGCCGGTGGTGTTCGATCCGGTGATGGTGGCGACGAGCGGATCGGTGCTCGCCGACGATGCGACCATCGCGGCGTTCGAGCGGCTGCTTGCGGTCGCCACGGTGGCGACTCCCAACGCCCCCGAGCTCGAGGCGCTCGGCGGGGTCGAGGCGGTGCTCGCCCATGGCTGCCATCTCGTCATCAAGGGCGGCCATGTCGACGGCCCGCGCGTGATCGACCGGCTGCTGTCGCCGACCGGCCAGCTGCTGCGCGAGCTCGACGGCAAGCGTATCGACACCGACGATACTCACGGCACCGGCTGCACCTTCGCCAGCGCACTCGCCACCGGGCTCGCGCAAGGGAGACCGATCGACGAGGCGTTCGCGACGGCGGTCCGGTTCGTGCGCATCGCCTTGATCAATGCGCCCGGCCTGGGCCAGGGGCGGGGGCCGATGGGACATGCGCTCGGCTACAATCCGTTCGAGGAGCTCGAAGGCTGATGCCGGGCCTCAAGCACGAGAAGCTGTGCCTGGCGCCGGTCGCGGGCGTCGACGAGGCGGGCCGCGGGCCGCTGGCCGGCCCGGTGGTGGCGGCGGCGGTGATCCTGCCGGCCAGAGGCGTGCCGCGCGGCATCGACGATTCGAAGAAACTCACCGCGCCCGAACGCGCGCGGCTGTGCGAGCGGCTGCGCGGCTGCGCGACCGTCGGCATCGGCATCGTCGAGGCGGACGAGATCGACCGGCTCAACATCTACTGGGCGACGATGAAGGCGATGACGCTGGCGGTGGAGGCATTGGGCTGCGCGCCCGGCCATGTCCTGGTCGACGGCAACCGCCTGCCGCGCTGGGGTTATGCCTCGACCGCGATCGTGGGGGGCGACGCGATCAGCCTGTCGATCGCCGCCGCCTCGATCGTCGCCAAGCACACCCGCGACACGATCATGATCGCCCATGCCGAATCGCATCCGCACTATGGCTGGCATTCCAACAAGGGCTATGCCGCGCCCGAGCATCTCCGGGCGCTGCGAGAACACGGACCGTCGCCGCTCCACCGCCGCAGCTTTGCGCCAGTCGCCCAAGCCGAGCTGCCGTTATCCATGCCGGCTGAGTCTTTCGTGCCACACCCCAAGGGGTTGTGGATCGAGGATTCGGACGGACTCAATATCGAGTCGCGGTCCACGAATGTTCCGCTCGGTTAACGACTTGGCAAGATTTTCCGTTAACCAATGTTCGCTTGACGGGTAGGAGTTCGCCCGCTGACGTGACCCGTCCGGAAAACAGGGTGAAGGACCGCCGATGGGGGTGATCGAGAAGGTTGCGCGGGGACACGCGAGCGCGGAGGCGCCGATCGAGCTCGCGCTCGACCGCATCATCCGCGGCGACTGCATCGAGGCGATGCGGGCGCTTCCCGCCAAGTCGGTCGACCTGATCTTCGCCGATCCGCCCTACAACCTCCAGCTTGGCGGCGACCTCAGTCGGCCCGACGGCAGCCGTGTCGACGCGGTCACCGACGACTGGGACAAGTTCGACAGCCTCGCCGCCTATGACGCCTTCACCCGCGCCTGGCTGGCCGAGGCGCGCCGCGTGCTCAAGGACGATGGCGCGATCTGGGTGATCGGCAGCTACCACAACATCTTCAAGGTGGGGGCGGCGATCCAGGATCTCGGCTTCTGGATCCTCAACGACATCGTGTGGCGCAAGGCCAATCCGATGCCCAACTTCAGGGGCACGCGCTTCACCAACGCGCACGAGACGCTGATCTGGGCATCCAAGGGCGAGAAGGCGAAATACACCTTCAACTACCGCTCGATGAAAACGCTCAACGACGAGCTGCAGATGCGATCGGACTGGGAGTTTCCGATCTGCGGCGGGCAGGAGCGGCTCAAGAAGAACGGGGTCAAGGTCCACCCGACCCAGAAGCCCGAGGCGCTGATCTACCGCATCCTGCTCGCCTGCTCGAAGCCGGGCGACGTGATTCTCGACCCCTTCTTCGGCACCGGCACCACCGGCGCGGTGGCGAAGCGGCTCGGGCGGCGCTGGATCGGGATCGAGCGCGAGGGCGTCTACATCGACGCCGCCGAGGAGCGGATCGCCGCCGCACTGCCGCTCGACGAGAGCGCGCTCACCACCATGCAGAGCCCCAAGGCGCAGCCCAAGGTGGCGTTCGGCACCCTGGTCGAGACCGGGCTGCTGCCGGCGGGGAGCCGGCTCACCGACACCAAGCGGCGCTGGTTCGCGACCGTGCGCGCCGACGGCAGCCTGGCGAGCGACTGCGGCGCCAGCGGATCGATCCACAAGCTCGGCGCGACCCTGCAGGGCGCGCCGGCGTGCAATGGCTGGACCTTCTGGCACCATGAGGAGAACGGCGCGCTCGCCCCGATCGACACGCTGCGCCAGCGCTACCTGCTCGCGACGCAGCCCTAGACCGGCTAGGGCGCCGGCATGATCGACCCTGCCGAGATTCCTGCCGGTGCCCGCCTCTATCTCCGCCCCGAGCAGCTCGTCGATTCGCCGGTCGGCCGCGATGGCGAGGTGGCGCGGATCGCGGGCGGCCTCGTCTGGTGCGCGGCCTATGAGCTGATCGCGGTCGAGGACGGCCGGCGCGTCGTGCAGGCGAGCCTACCGGTGAGCCGCCTGCCGGGGATGATCGCCAACCTGCCGCCAGCGCAGGCCGAGCGGCTGCGCGAGCTCGCGCATCGCATCTCGGCCCCGCGTGCGCCGATGACGCTCGGCGAGCGCGTGCTGCGGTTCGAGCAGCCGCAGGTGATGGGCATTCTCAACGTGACGCCTGACAGTTTCTCCGACGGCGGCAAGCATCAGGGCGATCAGGGTGCGATCGCGCGGGCGGGCTTCGATCTGGGGGTAGCCGGCGCCGCGGTGGTCGACATTGGTGGCGAATCGACGCGGCCCGGCGCGGCCACGGTGTGGGAAGGCGACGAGATCGCCCGCGTCGTCCCGGTGATCGCGGCGATGGCGCCAGGCGGCACGCCGATCTCGATCGATACCCGCAAGGCCGCAGTGATGGAGGCGGCACTCGCGGCCGGAGCGCACATGGTCAACGACGTCGCCGCGCTGCTGTGGGACGATCGCGCGGCCGGCGTGGTCGCGCGCGCCGGCTGTCCCGTGGTGCTGATGCACTCGCCCGATCCGGCCAAGGGCCCGCACGGGGACGAGGGCTATCGCGACGTGCTGATCGAGGTGTTCGACTGGCTGGAGGCGCGGATCGAGGCCGTCGTGGCGGCGGGAATCGATCGCGCGAAGATTTTGATCGATCCCGGCATCGGCTTCGGCAAGAGCCTGGCCGACAACCTCGCGCTGCTGAACGGGCTCGGCCTGCTCCACGGCCTCGGCGTCCCGATCGTGCTCGGCGCGAGCCGCAAGCGCATGATCGGCGCGCTGAGTCACGAGGCGCCGGTCGACGAGCGGCTGGGCGGCAGCCTGGCGCTGGCGCTGCACGGCGCCCAGCAAGGCGCGCAGATCCTGCGCGTCCACGATGTCGCCGAGACCGCGCAGGCGCTGCGGGTGTGGCGCGGCCTCAGGGACGCGGCGCTGAGCGCGGTGCGTTAGATCAAACGGGCTGGATCGGCTGAAATCCGGTCGCGAAGGCGATCACGATGAGCAGTCCGCCTAGCACGGCCAGCACGGCCGCGGCGATCCGCAGCAGGCGGGACGCGCCGATCCAGCCGAGCACGGTCGCCGCCAGGATCAGCCCCGCGCCGACCAGCCAGCGCGAATCGCCGATCGCATGCCAATGAGCGATGCCGAACAGACCGCCGGCGAGTCCGGCCACTGATGCGGCCAGGCGGGTCGCCGCCGGGGCGGCTGCGCTGAGGCGATAGAGCATGATCAGAGCGAAGGCGACGGCGGCGACGAGTGCGATGAAGTCGATCATGACGGGCTCCCCGTTGGATAGACGAGCATGATGTTTCCGCCGCTGCCCATCAGGCGGCGCTGCTCTGGTCGATGCCGAGCTCGCCGAGCTTGCGGTAGAGCGTCGAGCGGCCGATGCCGAGCCGGCGCGCCACCTCCGTCATCCGGCCGCGGTAATGGCCGATCGCGAGGCGGATGACGTCGGCCTCGATCTCCTCGAGCGCGCGCAGGTTGCCGTCGGGGCGGAACAAGGTGACGCCGCTCGCGCCGGCGAGGCTGCCGGCCGGGCCGCCCTGGCGCACCCCGGCGAGCGTCGCGATCTGCGGGAAATCCGAACGCGTCAGCGCATCGCCGTCGCACAGCACCGCGGCGCGGAACAGCGCGTTGTGGAGCTGGCGGACGTTGCCGGGCCAATCATACTGGACGAGCAGCGACAGTGCGTCGTCGGTGATGCCGAGCGGCCTCAGCCCCGGCTGGGTGGCGATGCGGCCGAGCAGGTGGCGGGCGAGCGGGGCGATGTCGTCCGGCCGCTCGCGCAGCGGCGGGATCGTCACCTGCACCACATTGAGACGATAATAAAGGTCCTCGCGGAACCGGCCCGCCTCGACCTCTTCGATCAAGGTCTTGTTGGTCGCGGCGATGACGCGGACGTCGACCTCGCTGGTGTGGCGCGCGCCGATCGGCTGGATCTCGCCCGACTGGAGCACGCGCAGCAGCTTGACCTGCGCCTCCAGCGGCATCTCGCCGACCTCGTCGAGGAACAGGGTGCCGCCGTCGGCCTCCTGGAAACGGCCGATCTTGCGCTCGAACGCGCCGGTGAACGCGCCCTTCTCATGCCCGAACAGCTCGGATTCGACGAGGTTGGCGGGGATCGCGCCGCAATTGACGCGGACTACGGCCTTGCGGCCGCGCGGCGAGGCGGCGTGGATCGCCTCCGCCACCACTTCCTTGCCGACGCCGCTTTCGCCCTCGATCAGCACCGGGACACGGGCGCGCGCGGCCTTGGCGGCAATGGCGAGCGCGGCGCGGAACTGCGGTGCGGCGCCGACGATCTCGTCGAAGGCGAGTGCGGCGGGAATCTTCTCCGTCAGCGGGCGGAGCTCACCGGCGGCGCTGCCGCCCACGGCGGTATCGAGCGCGGCGAGCAGGCGTTCGGCGCCGATCGGCTTGACCAGGAAATCGGTGGCGCCGGCGCGCATGGCGTCGACCGCGGCGGCGACCGAGCCATTGGCGGTCAGCATCAAGAGCGGCAGCGCCGGGCGGCGCAGGCGGATCTCGCGGATCAGCGAGCCGGCATCGGCGTCGGGCGACCAATGGTCGAGCAGGACCACGTCGAGCGCCATGCCATCGGGGGTGCCGAGCGTGGCGATCGCCGTCTCCGCGTCGCCCGCGAAGATCGTCCGCCACCCGCGCCGCGCCGCGATGGCGGCGACCAGGCGGCGCTGCGCCGGCTCGT
This sequence comes from Sphingomonas sp. SRI_018, assembly GCF_057586275.1. NCBI lineage: Bacteria > Pseudomonadati > Pseudomonadota > Alphaproteobacteria > Sphingomonadales > Sphingomonadaceae > Sphingomonas > Sphingomonas sp. SRI_018. The sequence goes on from NZ_JBYCZO010000005.1 coordinate 58,971, forward strand.
CGTCGATCAGCATCAGCACGCGCTGGCCGTTCCGCGTCATAATCCTATCCCACTGTCCCAGATCAGGTCAGCGACTTTTAGGTGCGGTTCGGTAAAGGCCGCCTTAAGCGCGTCTCGTGGTGGTGACGAGCGCGGCTCTTCTTCTTCGTCATTCCCGCGAAGGCGGGAATCCATTCTGGCTGGCGCCGATGGGTCTCACGACATTCAGCGACAATGGATTCCCGCCTTCGCGGGAATGACGACGGGGAGGCTCATCCCATCTCTTGCCAGGACTTGAGGGGCGGCGGCGGGGTGGGTAAGACGGCGGCCACAGCAGCTAGGGGATGGATGCGAATGGCCGAGCAGACCGACATGAAGGCGCACGAGGCGACCTATCACGGGGTGATGGCGCTGCTGAAATGGGGCGCGCTCGGTTGCTTCCTGGTGGCGTTCGCCGTCATCCTGCTGATCGCCAGCTAAGTGCGGATCGCCGTCCTCAAGGAGGGGGCTGCAGGCGAACGCCGCGTCGCGGCGGTGCCGGAGACGGTGAAGAAATTCGTCGCGCTCGGCGCCGAGATGGCGGTCGAGGCCGCCGCCGGCGAGGCCGCTTCCTATGCCGACGCCGACTATGCCGCGGCGGGAGCGACGCTGGGATCGCGCGCCGAGGTGGTGAAGGGCGCCGACATCCTGCTCGGCGTGCAGGGACCCGACCCGGCCAGCCTTGCCGGCGTGCAGCCGGGCGCGTGGCTGGTGGCGGGGCTCAATCCGTTCGGCGAACGCAAGCGGGTCGACGACTACGCCAAGCTCGGTCTCGAAGCGCTGGCGATGGAGTTCATGCCGCGCATCACTCGCGCGCAGTCGATGGACATCCTGTCCTCGCAATCGAACCTCTCCGGCTACAAGGCGGTGCTCGACGCGGCGGCGGAATATGGCCGCGCCTTTCCGATGATGATGACCGCGGCCGGCACAGTCAGCGCCGCCAAGGTCTTCGTGATGGGCGTCGGCGTCGCTGGGCTCCAGGCGATCGCGACCGCGCGGCGGCTGGGGGCGCAGGTCTCGGCCACCGACGTGCGTTCGGCGACCAAGGAACAGATCCTGTCGCTGGGCGCCAAGCCGATCTTCGTCGAGAACGTCGCCGGCATCGAGGGCGAGGGCTCGGGCGGCTACGCGACCGAGATGAGCGAGGAGTATCAGAAGGCGCAGGCCGAGCTGGTCTCCGGCCATATCGCCAAGCAGGACGTGGTGATCACCACCGCGCTGATCCCCGGCCGGCCGGCGCCGCGGCTCATCTCCGACGCGCAGGTCAGGGCGATGCGGCCGGGCAGCGTGATCGTCGACCTCGCGGTCGAGCAGGGCGGCAACGTCGAGGGTGCGGTCGCCGGCGAGGTGGTCGAGAAGCACGGGGTGAAGATCGTCGGGCACAGGAACGTGCCGTCGCGGCTGGCGAGCGACGCCTCGGCGCTGTTCGCGCGCAACCTCTACAATTTCCTGTCGGCCTTCTGGGACAAGGATGCCGGGCGGCCGGTGCTGCCCGACGGCGACGAGATCGGCGATGCGGTTCGGCTGACCAAAGGTGGTCAGGTGGTGAGCGTGAGGTTGCTGGGGTGATCGCAAACCTCCTTCTGCCGTTTGCAATGGCGACCGCTCTGCAAGGCGCACCGGTTCCGGCCGAGCCACCAATGGCAATTCTGTTCGGCTTTTATCGTATCAAGAGCTTTCATGATCGCGCGGATGACTTGCGCTGCAACCACCCCGACCGAAGCGAGGCCGACGCCCAATACAAGGCCTTGCGGGAGCGACTGATCGCGCGATATGGCGACAAGTTTTTCTCACCGAAACGCTCGCCGTCCGGCGGCCCCGGAGAGTGCCAGACGGTATTAATGGTGTATCGCACCAACCTTGCCGAATATCGTGCTGTCGTCGAAGCGGAATTGGCTAAATCGTCAACGACCGCAAAGAATCCGGAGTAGTCAATGGACTTCATCTCGATCCTGTCGATCTTCGTGCTGGCCTGCTTCGTCGGCTATTACGTCGTCTGGTCAGTGACGCCGGCGCTCCACACGCCGCTGATGGCGGTGACCAATGCGATCTCGTCGGTGATCGTCGTCGGCGCGCTGATCGCCAGCGCGGCGGCGGGATCGGCCACCTCGAAATGGCTGGGCCTCGCGGCCGTCGTGCTGGCGAGCGTCAACATCTTCGGCGGCTTCGCGGTCACCGAGCGGATGCTGGCGATGTACAAGAAGAAGGACCGGCCGGCGGCCAAGCATTGACTGACGTCACCCCGGTGGAAGCCGGGGTCTCAGGCGATGGCGCGATCCGGCGCGAGATTCCGGCTTTCGCCGGAATGACGATTTGGGGGATGGAATGGAACACGCAGCACCGGTGAACCCTTGGGTGGCCCTGGCCTATCTCGTCGCCGGTGTGTGCTTCATCCTGGCACTCCGCGGGCTCTCCTCGCCCGAGAGCAGCCGCCGCGGCAATCGCTTCGGCATGATCGGCATGGGCCTGGCGGTGGTGACCACGCTCGTCACCCATGAGATCGCGAGCCTGCCCGAGATCGCGGTCGCCATCCTGATCGGCGGCGGTATCGGCTTCGTCGTCGCGCGGCGGATCGCGATGACGGCGATGCCGCAGCTCGTCGCCGCCTTCCACAGCCTTGTCGGCATGGCCGCGGTGCTGGTGGCGGCCGCCGCCTTCCTCAACCCCGAGGCGTTCGGGATTGTCGGCGCCGACGGTGCGATCCTGCCGGTCAGCCGGATCGAGATGGGTCTCGGTGTCGCGATCGGCGCGATCACTTTCTCCGGATCGGTGATCGCGTTCCTGAAGCTCAACGGCAACATGTCGGGCAAGCCGATTCTGCTGCCCGCGCGCCACGTCATCAATCTCGGCGTGCTCGCCGGTATCCTCGGGTTGATCGGCTATTTCACCCAGGACCAGGCGCCCTGGGTGTTCTGGACGGCAACCGCACTCGCCTTTGCGATCGGCTTCCTGCTGATCATCCCGATCGGCGGCGCGGACATGCCGGTCGTGGTCTCCATGCTCAACAGCTATTCGGGCTGGGCGGCGGCGGCGATGGGATTCACGCTGCACAACACCGCGATGATCATCACCGGCGCGCTGGTGGGCAGCTCGGGCGCGATCCTCTCCTACATCATGTGCCGGGCGATGAACCGCAGCTTCCTCTCGGTGATCGCGGGCGGCTTCGGCGGCGGCGACGCGGCGGCCGCCGGCGGCGGCGCGGCGATCGACCGGCCGTGGAAGCGCGGCTCGGCCGAGGACGCGGCTTTCCTGATGAGCCAGGCCGAGCAGGTCATCATCGTCCCCGGCTACGGCATGGCGGTGGCGCAGGCGCAGCATGTGCTGCGCGAGATGGCCGACAAGCTCAAGGAAGAGGGGGTGCGCGTCAAATATGCGATCCATCCCGTCGCCGGGCGCATGCCGGGGCACATGAACGTGCTGCTCGCCGAGGCGAACGTGCCCTATGACGAGGTGTTCGAGCTCGAGGACATCAACTCCGAGTTCGCGCAGACCGACGTCGCCTTCGTGATCGGCGCCAACGACGTCACCAATCCCGCGGCCAAGACCGACAAGTCGTCGCCGATCTACGGCATGCCGGTGCTCGACGTCGAAAAGGCCAAGACCGTGCTGTTCGTGAAGCGCAGCATGGGCGGCGTCGGCTATGCCGGCGTCGACAACGAAGTGTTCTACCGCGACAACACGATGATGCTGCTCGCCGACGCCAAGAAGATGGTCGAAGAGATCGTCAAGGCGCTCGGTTGATCCGCTCCGGAGGCATTTCGCACGGATTCGGCGGGTGACGGGTCCATTCCGGCGGTGATGCTACTCGTCCGGATAGATGCCTTGCGGCAAACCGGAACAGAGATCGAACGAAGGGGATCGCGATGAGCGAGAGCGATGCGCCTGATGTGACCTATGCCGACGCACCCACCGTCCTGCTGATCGCCGACGACACCCGTGCGGGCGGCGCGGCGGAGCGGGCGGTCGCCCTTGCCGGCGCCCGGCTGCTCGACCGTGTCCGCATTGCCGACGCGGCGGAGCGGCTGGCGGTGCAACCCGCGCTCGATATCCTGATGGTCGAGTTGACCGGGATCACAGCCGATGTTGCCGACGATGTGCTCGGCCACGTCGAGGCGGCGATGCGTGAGCGCGAGCTGCGCGTGATCATCGCGTTCGGCGAGGATCAGATCGATCTCGTCGCCGCCCGGCTGATGGGACCGGGCATCAAGCTGCTGTGCGCCCCCGGCGTCGGCGATCGCGTCGCCGCGCTCGCGACGATGCCGCAGGGCCCCGCTACGCAGATCAACGAGCCGCGCCGGGACGAGGCCGAGCAGCTCCGGATGCTCAACGCGGAGGTGGCACGGATCGCCGAGACGCTGGCGCGGCTGACGCGCGGCGAAGACGACGAGCCGGGCAGCCGTATCCGGCCGACCCTGCACGAGCCTGCGCGCGGCTACGGCATGCCGCCGGTGATCGAGACGGGCGTGACGGTGAGCGCCGCCGAGGTGCGCGGTGCGATCCGGGCGCGGCGGCTGCGCGCCAATTTCTTCGCCGCCGATCTGTTCGCCGATCCGGCCTGGGACATGCTGCTCGACCTGTTCGCGGCCGAGCTCGAGCATGTGCGCGTCTCCGTCTCGAGCCTGTGCATCGCCGCGGCGGTGCCGGGAACGACGGCGCTGCGCTGGATCGGAACGATGATCGACGCCGGGCTGTTCGAGCGCCACGCCGATCCGTTCGACCGGCGGCGCGCCTATGTCTCGCTGTCGGAGAAGGCGCGCGAGGGGATGCTGCGCTATTTCGCTGCGATCCGCCGCGCGGGCTTGGCGAGCGCCTGAGCCTGGCGTATCGAGGCCGTCCCGAGGGCGGTTAGCTCAGTTGGTAGAGCATCTCGTTTACACCGAGAGGGTCGGCGGTTCGAGCCCGTCACCGCCCACCATCGGCCGATCCCCTAGAGGTACTAGAGGCTCCGGACCAGCCGCACCGCCCGGGCAAGCCAGGGCGGATCGGTGACGACCTGCTGCCGCTGACCGGCGCCGAGCGGGAGCAGATGGAGCTTGCCTTCCTCCCGACCGATCAGGCGGCCGAACAGGAAGCGGCCGGCGGGGCGGGGCACCAGCACGTCGCGGTTGAGCGCCTGGCCGAAGGCATCGGGCGCAAGCCGTTCGCACCAGATCTCATCACCTGCGCGATAATCGCCGACTCCGTTGGCAACCGTGACTGCAACCATCTCCGGCGCCGGCCGCGGCGGAACGACTGTGGCGGGGCGACGGGGCGCGTGGACACCGTCGGCGCCGAGTTCGGCCGCCACCGCAACGTCAGGGCGGTCGGGAAGTGTCACCAGATCGCTCGCGTCGACGCCGAGCGCGGCGGCGATGCGATTGAGCCAGGCGACCGAGACGGTGCGGGTCCCCGTCTCCAGCCGGCCGATCGTCTGCGCGGTCGTCGGCGGCACGCACGCCCTGGCGACGTCCTCGAGCGTCATTCCCTTGGCGCGGCGGACTTCGCGGATGGCGGTGATCATGATCGGATTCCTGAACCTATATGGTGATTCCTGTTTCCTACATACTTGCCGTTATGGCAAGCCCCTCCCGCGACTCGGAACAATGGAGGGTGTATGCGGGAACTTGTGGAGCGGACCTTCGAGGACGGGCGGGTGACGGAGCGGCGGTCCGGCCGCGGCGGGCGGAGCGTGACGGTGAACCTGGCCGAATCGCCGCTGAGCTGGCTGCGCTCGCGCGGGCATGTCGACGTACGGCAGTATGAGGCGGGGGAGCGGCTGCGTGCGGACTATGAGACGGCGGAGCTGGGCCCGCGCGTCACCATGCGCTGGGACGCGGCGCCGGCCGGCCGCGGGCGGCGATCGGCGCCGGACGCGCTCGATCCGACGCTGGCCGGGATCGCGGCGAAGCGGCGGTTCGATGCGGCGATGCGGGCGGTCGGCGCCGGGCTCGGCGACGTGCTGTGGCGCGTGGTGTGCGCGGGCGAAGGGCTGACGATGGCGGAGAAGGCGCTCGGCTGGCCGAGTCGGTCGGGCAAGCTGGTGCTCGGCCTGGCGCTCGACCGGCTGGCGGATCATTACGGGCTGGGCTGAGGGTCCTCCGCCACGGTGCTGGGGAAGACGCGGCGATAGGCCCAGCCGATCCCGATCAGCGCGATCCCCAGCCCGAGCAGCGAGACGATGCGCAGCAGCCCGCCCGACGAGGCGATGTCGAGCAGGAATACCTTGAGCACCACCAGCGTGAGCAGGCCGAGCCCGAAGCTCCTCAGAGTATGCGACCGCGTCGTGATGCCGCGCCAGAGCCAGGCGATCGCGAGCAGCAGGAAGGCGGCCGAATAGCCCCAGTTCTCGCCGCTGCCGACGGGACCGGTGAGCAGGTTGCCATGGGCGAGCTGGCGGACGGCGGCGGCGACGGCGAGCGCGGTGAGCGCGAGGCAGGCGATGCGCCAGACGCCCATGCGCCGGACGAGCAGCGCCGCCGCGATCGCCGGGAGCAGCACCGCCGCATTGGCGACCGGCGCAGGGCCGACGAGTTGCGGCGTGTGGAGCGGGTCGAGGATCAGCAGGTCGAACCAGAGGATGCGCAGCAGGGCGATGCCGGCGAGCACGTTGCCCAGGACATCGCGCCGCAACCGCCAGGCGAGCCAGCCGGCGGCGAGGAAAGCGAGCGTGATGATGGCGCGCTCGGTGAATCCCCAGGTGATGAAGCGCTCGGGCGTGGCGATCTCCAGCGGTTGCTTGGCGAGCGCGTAGAGCGCCGCCGCGATGAACAGGACGGCGACGGCACCGGCGCCCGGACGGCTGCTCGCGAAGGCGGTGCGCTCAAACGCGAGAAGACCGGCGACGGCGAGACCGGGCACACCGACGCGCAGCAGCAGGTCGGCGAGCGGCGGGAGGTGCGTGTAAGGCGTGTGGTTGCCGATCAGCGATTCGCCGATGAGGCCCGCCATGCCGATGAGCGGCTGCATCGCGAGCAGCACCAGCGCAACCAGGGCGAGCGTCGGGAGCCGTGCGAGAGCCGGATCAGGCCAGCGCCTTGCCCAGAAGGCGAGGCCGGCCATGATGGCGGCAATGGGCAGGCCCGCCCAGAGCGGGGGGACCCAGGTGGCGAGCGCGATGCCGGCGAGCAGCGCCGCAGCGGCGGTGCCGCCGACCAGCCCGACGTCGCTGCTGCCCGCGCGATCGCGGTGGCGCCAGGCAAGCGCGAGGGCGGCGGCGGCGAGGACCAGCTCGATCGCGCTCCAGGCGGACGGTGCGAGCAGGGTTGGAGCGAGGCCATGGACGACAAGCACCGGTCCGGCGAGGCCGACGACGGCGACGCCGGCCCATTCGCGCGCGGTGCGGGACAGCGCGCCGCCGGCACCGGCGAACAGCAGCGTCGCCGCCGCGGCTGCGATCGGCGTTACGCGCGTTTCGGGTGCAAGCAGGCCGGCACCGATCAGAAACAGGAGGAGCAGCGCGGCGGCGAGCGCTCCCGCACGCATCCGGGGGTCGCGCCATGCCAGGATCAGCGCGGCGGCGGCGAGAATCAGGTCGAAGCTCCACGACAGCGCATCGAAGCGCAGGACCGGTGCGAGCACGACGAGCTGGATCAGTCCGGCAACCAGCGGCGCGAGCAGCAGCCAGGGATTGCGTGCGCCCGTGCGCGGCAGCGCCAGCGTCGCGCCGATCGCCAGCGCGACGACGAAGCCCGCGACCGCACCCGCGTCGCGGCCGTCAAGCAGCAGCGTAGTCAGGTTCGCCCAGCCGAACCCCGCGGCGACGGCGGCGATCGCGAGCCAGCTCCACCCGCGCCGGATCGCGAGGCCGAACAGCGCCGTCACGAGCAGCGCAAGATAGACCAGCAAAGGCCCGACGCCCGTTGCTTCGAAGCCGGCGACGAGCGGCGCGGCGAATCCGCCGACCAGCGCCATCACTGCCGTCGGCGGGCCGTGACGCAGCGCCAGGAACAGCGCCAGCGCGGTGATCGCGACCATGATCGCGAACCCGGCGAGCGCGCCGATCAGATGATATTGTGCGGCGGCGATGTAGAGCGTGCCATAGGCGCTGGCGACACCCGCACCCGCCAGCACCTGTCCCACGCGCGGATCGTCCCGCGTGAGCGGCAGACGGCGCGCGACTTCGCTGGCAGCGACCAGCAGCAGCGAGAACAGCGCCGCGAGAATCGTGCGGACGGCCGGGCCGAGAAGGCCGGTTTCTATGGAATAGCGCACCAGAAAGAAGCCGGCGAGGACCAGAGCGGCGCCGCCGATCCAGATCGGGAGGCGTCCGCCGATCGCGTCCTCCAGGCTGAAGCGCGGCAGGGCAGTGAGCGGGCTTTCGTACGGCGGCGGAACAGGTTCGGGTGGTGATGCCGGTGTTTCGCTGCGTTGTCCCGCGACGACCGTGGCCGGAGCGCGGCGTTCCGCCGCCGGCCGTGCGGACGAAGCGACCTCGCGTTCGGCCGGGCGGACGGACATGCCGGGATCGAGCGCGATCAGCCGGTCGTGGAGCCGCTCGACCTCCGCTTCGAGGCGGGCGATCCGCCGATGCAAGGCAGCGGCCCCGACGACACCGATCAGCAGGATGACGAACGATGAGAAGATAAGCGGCCCCTTTCGCTGGACCTGCTATGCCACAAGCGAGCGACGCCGTCCGCCGCGAAACTGCGTTGCGATGAAAAACGGCAACGCTAGGCTTGCCATGGATTGGAGCACATCATGATTCTCGTCGGATCGACCCCTTTGCCGGACGCAGCGCGCGCATGAGATTCACGTTCGTCAAATGCCACGGATCGGGGAATGATTTTCCCTTGATCGACGCCCGCGCGATCGAATTGAGCGACACCGAGTGGGCAGCGGTAGCGCGGGCGCTCGCCGACCGGCGGGGACCGGTGGGCGGCGATGGACTTCTACTGCTGACACCCGGTAATAAAGTTGCGAAATTCGGGCAAAGAATGTTCAATTCTGACGGGTCCGAGGCGGCGACCTGTTTGAACGGGCTGAGGTGCGTGGCGCGGGCAGGGTTCGAGGCGTTGGGGATCGATGCCGCGACCGTTCAGCTGATGCGGTCGACCGCCGAGGTCGAGCGGGTGGCGGAGCTGGCGCCCGGGGTGGTGACGGTGCGCACGCGGGTGGGGCCGGCTTCGCTGGCGCCGGGCGACGTCGGGCTGAGGGTCGACGCGCCGGTGATCGAGGCGACGATTCCGGGACTGCCCAACGCGCGCGCCTTCACCGCGGTGGCGATGCCCAACCCGCACCTGGTGGCCTTCGTCGACAAGGTCGACGAGCGCGAGCTGGTGTCGCTTGGCTGGTGGTGCGAGGCCGGCCCGGAGCTGCTCGCCGACCGCGCCAACGTGTCCTTCGTCGAGGTGCGGGGAAGCGACCTCTACGTGCGCACCTTCGAGCGTGGGGTCGGCCTGACCGACGCCTGCGGCAGCGCGATGGCGGCGTCGACCTATGCCGCGGGCCTGACCGGCCGCGTGCCGTTCGGGCGCGAGATCACCGTGTTCAATCCGGGCGGGATGGTGCGCGCCGCAGCGGGCGAGGACGGCATGGTGACGATCGCCGGCAACGCCACCTTCGAGTGGGACGGCGAGATCGAGGTGGACCTCGCCACCGCCACCGCATCCGGCCTCACCGTGACGCGGCGACGCGAGGACGAAGTGGCCGCCTGGGAAAGTGCCAAACCAATTTAACCTATCTGGCACTTTTCTATTGACATCGTCACGCTCTTCTGGCACAAAAAGAGAACGCTGAAGAATTGCGAGTCGGGGGATGGCGTCGCCGCAGGCCGTGCCATCGTCCGATCGAGGATCAGCTGGCCAAGAGGATTCATTTCTCCGGCAAAAGCCGGGATCCAGGGCCGCGGGCGACAACCTGCCTGACCCTGGATCCCGGCTTTCGCCGGGATGACGACGGAGAAGGAACGGAAACAAGTTCGAAGCGGGGATAGCGGTTGGGCGGCCGCATCCCTGCTTCGCAGCGAACGGGCTGGCGCGCCGCAGGGCTGCTGCCGGCCCATTCGCGTTTCGGGAGATCGTGACATGGACGATACCATGCGAAAGCGGCGGAGAGCGTCGGGGTACGACACGGGAACGAGAGCGAACAGCTTCGGGATAAGGAAGCGGCAGAAGTTCCTCGATGCACTGGCGCTCACCTGCAATATCACCAAGGCGGCCGCCTATGCGGAGGTCTCCAGCGCCACCATCGCACGCACGCGCCATCGCGATCCGGTGTTCGCCGAACAATGGCGCAAGGCGCTGGAGATGGGCTACGATCGGATCGAGGCGCTGGTGCTCGAGTATAGCGGCGCCTGCGGACGGATAGAGCCCGATCCCGAACGCGCCGCGGCGGACGGCGCCGATCCCGAACCATTTGATTTCGAGCGGGCGATGAAGGTGCTGATCTATCGCCGCGGCGAGCGCAATGGCGAACCCAATCGCCGCACCGGCGGTCCGCGCCGCGCCGCGACGCGCGAGGAGACCAATGCCAACCTGCTGAAGGCGCTCGCCGCGGCGAAGCGGCGCGTGGAGAAGCGTCGTGGCGACGGGAGCTGAGCCCGCGGATGCGGTCGACGATGCCTGGCTGCGTGATGCGCTGGCCGACCTGCCCGAGGATGAGCAGGCGCGCGTGGTGGCCGCGCTCAGCGACCCGCAGGCGCGCGAGCTCGAGCGGCGCTGGACGATGTGGCGCCGCGACGAGCAGCACGAGCCGCCCGGCGACTGGCGCGTGTGGATGATCCGCGCCGGACGCGGCTTTGGAAAGACTCGGACCGGGGCGGAATGGGTGAGCGAGCTGGCCCGGCGCGATCGCTCCGCGCGGATCGCGCTGGTCGGCGCGACCTTCGACGAGGTGCGGCGAGTGATGATCGAGGGCAAGAGCGGCTTGATCGCGGTCGCCCGCGACGGCGAGACGATCGACTGGCGGCCGACCGCGGGCGAGCTCGTCTTTGCCTCGGGCGCTGTCGCCTTCGTCTATTCGGCCGAGGCGCCCGAGGCGCTGCGCGGGCCCGAGCATCATTTCGCCTGGTGCGACGAGCTCGGCAAATGGCGCGAGCGCGGCGAGCCGGCGTGGGACAATCTGGTGATGGGCCTGAGGCTTGGCGAGCGGCCGCGCGTGCTGGTGACGACGACGCCGCGGCCGACACGGCTGATGCGGCGGGTGATGGCGCTGCCGGACATCGCGCAGACGGTGGGGCGGACACGCGACAACCCGCACCTGCCCGAGAGCTTCGTCGAGGCGGTGACGGCGGAATATGGCGGCACGCGGCTGGGGCGGCAGGAGCTGGACGGCGAGATGATCGACGACGTCGCCGGCGCGCTGTGGACGCGCGCGCTGCTGGAGGCGTGTCGGGTGCGCAGGCGGCCGGAGGTGACGCGGGTGGTGGTTGGCGTCGATCCGCCGGCGGGGGTCGACGGCGATGCGTGCGGGATCGTGGCGGTGGCGCTGGGCGCGGATGGGATCGGTTACGTGCTGGAGGATGCGAGCGTCGCGGGCGCCTCGCCCGGCGAATGGGCGGCGGCGGTGGCGGGCTGCGTGGCGCGGCACGGCGCCGACCGGGTGATCGCCGAGAAGAACAACGGCGGGGAGATGGTGCGCAGCGTGCTGACGGGTGCGGATGCGGCATTGCCGCTGACGCTGGTGCACGCGAGCCGAGGAAAGAGCGCGCGGGCGGAGCCGGTGGCGGCGCTCTACGAGAACGGGAAGGTCAGGCACGTCGGGGCGTTTCCGGCGCTCGAGGACGAGCTGTGCGGGCTGACGGCGGGGGGCGGCTACGAAGGGCCGGGGCGGTCGCCGGATCGGGCGGATGCGCTGGTGTGGGCGATGACGGAGCTGATGCTCGGGCGGCGGAGGGAGGCTCGGGTGCGGGGGTTGGGGTGAGGGGGATGCCCCGCCGATAGCCTAGGACCGCCAGGGTGACCTTCAGAATGCCTCTACTCGCCCATGAGCGGCTCTATCGCAAACAGCATAGACGATCTCGACACGACAACGCAGGTTGGCCGAGATGTCATCGCGCGCTCGGCCAAGTCATGCAGGTCATGGGCGCCGAGTTTTCCGAGGGAACCCGCTATTACTGGGCGCGGGGCTTTTGGCGCGCTCGGAGGCCAATCGGTCTCGCGGGGCCGGCGATCGCAACGGTTGGTTGAGGAGGTAAGACGATGGTTATCAAGGCGAGCGATGAGGTCGGAACCACGGCCGACAATAATACAGTCCTGGGGCTCAACGCCGGCGAGATGGTGTTGTTCGACTTCACGATGTTCCGCAAGGCGGGGCTCGGCGGGCAGGCGATCTTCATCGGCAATGCCGGAAATTTCACCGCAACGGGAGGCGCCAATATCGCGATCGGCATCACCGCTGGTTTCAGCCTCGCCAATGCGGACAGCAATACGCTCATCGGCTATGAGGCGGGCTACAATATCGTCAGTGGCGGCAACAATGTCGCGCTTGGGGCGCGGGCGCTGATCTCCGGTACGACGGCGCGCGACTGTACCGCCGTTGGAGCGGGTGCGCTCAACAAGATGATCGATGGCGTCGGCGTGACTGCGATCGGGCGCTATTCGCTTCAGTCGCTCGTGCAGGGCGGGAACAATACGGCGCTCGGCGATTCCGCCGCCCGCAACCTTTATGGCGGCGCGGATGCCAGCGCCGCCGGGCTGGGCCAGGGCGAGCAGAACTGCGTCGTTGGGTACGGCGCGATGCGATACGGCTATTACAACAGCTATAATGTCGTGATCGGACAAGGCGCCCTCTACAATGCCGGAAAGCCGGTCGGGCCGTTGCCGGAAGATAGCGGCACGCCGACAGACCCGGGCACGCCCAGCAGCTACAACGCGATTGTCGGCTGGCTAGCCTTCGAGAACACGTCTGGCGGAGGTCATACGGGCCTCGGAGCCAATGCTGGACGGTCGCTCACCGGCGGCAACGACACGATCTTTATCGGGCGCGATGCCGGCTTCGGTGCCGGGCAAAAGATCGATGCGAGCGGCAGCGTGGTGATCGGAGTCGGGGCCGTCTCCACTCGCGATAATGAAATTGTCATCGGCAAAACGGCCGACACCCATGTGACCATTGCCGGGGTGGAATTCACTAAGAGCCAAGTCGAAGCATTGCTGGGCCTGGTAAGCTAACCCTTCTCGGGAGCGTCTGCGGTGCTCTCCTTGTCCACGGCTTTCCACGGACGATCGCGACCCGGTCCTGATTAAGTTTAAGCGCTAACCCGCCTCCGCGACAAACAAGGAGCACGTCACATGAAATTGTTCGGACGCAAGTCCGGGCGCGAGGGTTCGCGTCCGGCGCTGGGGCGCGTGTCGGTGGGGCCGGCGGTCGGGGAATGGCCGCGGTCCTATGAGGCGCAGGTGCGGGACGGCTATTGTCTCAATCCGATCGCGCAGCGCGCCGTTCGGATCGTCAGCGAGGGGGTCGGCTGGGCGCCGGTCGACGCCTCCGCGCCCGAGCTTGCCCAGCTGCTGGCTGCGCCTTCCGGGGCGCAGCCGCTGCTCGAGACGGTGGCGGCGCAGCTGCTGCTGCACGGCAATGCCTATGTGCAGCTGCTCGGCGACGGCCAGGGCGGGATCGGCGAGCTGTTCGCGCTCAGGCCCGAGCGGGTGACGGTCGAGCCGGCCGCGGACGGGTGGCCGGCGGCCTATCGCTACCGCGTCGGGGAGCGCGTCATGCGGCTGATGGCCGAGGGGCCGCGGCCGGAGGTGATCCATCTGAAGGCCTTTCATCCGGCCGACGATCATTATGGGCTCGGCTGCCTGGGGGCGGCGGCGGGCGCGATCGCGATCCACAATGCGGCGACGCGCTGGAACAAGGCGCTGCTCGACAATGCGGCGCGGCCGTCCGGCGCGCTGGTCTATGATCCCGGCGACGGGGCGGCGCTGTCGGCGGAGCAGTTCGCGCGGCTCAGGCAGGAGATGGAGGAGGGGTTCGCCGGCGCCGCCAATGCCGGGCGGCCGATGCTGCTCGAGGGCGGGCTCAGGTGGCAGGCGATGAGCCTGTCGCCGGCCGACATGGACTTCGTCGGGCTGAAGGCGGCGGCGGCGCGGGAGATCGCGCTGGCGTTCGGCGTGCCGCCGATGCTGGTCGGGCTGCCGGGCGACGCCGCTTATGCCAATTACCGGGAGGCCAACCGGGCGCTGTGGCGGCTCACCATCCTGCCGCTCGCCGCGACGATCCTCGGCGGGCTGGCGCATGGATTGCGGGGATGGTGGCCGGAGGCGGCGATGAGCGTCGACCTCAACCGGGTGCCGGCGCTGGCGGAGGACCGCGAGCGGCTGTGGCGGTCGGTGGCGGGGGCGGATTTCCTGACGGACGACGAGAAGCGGAAGGTGGTGGGATTATGAGCAGCGCGGCGGTGCTGGCGCAGCTGATGGCGCAGGCGGCGGGCGACGGGGCGGACCTGTCGACGCTGCGCGCGATCGCCGAGGAGGCGGGCGAGCTCGGCGCCGGGCGGGCGCTCAAGCGGCTGGGGCTGGCGGATGAGGATGCGGCGGCGGACATGGCGGAGCTGCGCGAGCTGCTGCGCGCCTGGCGGGATGCCAAAAGATCCGCGGTGAAGGCGGCGGTCGGTTGGGTGGTGCGGATGCTGCTCGCGCTGGTGCTGGTGGGGCTGGCAGTGAAGCTGGGGTTCGGCGCATGGGTGGGGGAGTGAGGTTCGCGGGCTATGCCGCGGTGTTCGACGCGCCCGACCGGGGCGGCGACGTGGTGCGGCGCGGGGCGTTCGACGCGACGGCGCGGCCGGTGCCGCTACTGTGGCAGCATCAGGGTTCGCCGATCGGGGTGATCGAGGCGCTGGGCGAGGATGCGCGGGGGCTTCGGGTGATCGGGCGGATCGACGAGCCGCGGCTGGCGGCGGCGGTGCGCGCGGGAGCGGTGGACGGGCTGTCGTTCGGCTATCGCGTGCGCGACTGCCGGGAGGGGGCGCGGCGCGAATTGACCGCGCTGGAGCTCGTCGAGGTGAGCCTGGTGGCCGAGCCGATGCAGCGGCTGGCGCGGGTCCACGCCGTTGTGGAGGATTCTCCCACTCGGTCTGCGTCCCAAGCCTCCGAAACGGAGACTGTTTGAGGAAACTTGGAAGGCCGGTTCGCGTCACATTGCGCGCGAGCCGCCGGTCCTGGCGGTGGAAGCGAGGCGGAGGACCTTATGGCCGATCGAGTGAGGAACAGGGATCGCAAGCAGCCGTGGCAGGCGCCGCGCGTGACTCGGCTGCGCGCGGGCGAGGCGGAGAACGGCTCGCTGCTCGGGCAGGAGGCGCTGGTGCTGCTGTCGTGATGTGCCTGTTTCAGCGAAGCTGAAACGGTTGCGGTGCCGGCCCGCTCCCCCACCCGGCCACCCATAGAATACTGCCGTTGGGTGGCCGGGTGGGGGAGCGGGCCGGCACCGCGACGACACAGCTAAACCGGCCGGCCGGTGCCGGTCGCAGGTTTTGGACGGAAAGGGCGTGCCCCGGTGGGCGCGCCCTTTTTCTTTTGGAGGAGACGGGGATGAGTGAGGTGATGGACGCGCTGGAGGCGAGCTTCGGCGCGGTGGAGGGTGCGGGCGTGCCGGCGGCGCGGCCGCCGCTGGCGGGGGCGAGCGCGCGGGACGGCGCGTTCGCGGGCTTCGTGCGATCGGGCGCGATGCTCGAGACCAAGGCGATGAGCGGGGCGAGCGACGCCGCGGGCGGCTATGCGGTGCCGTGCGAGATCGACGCGGCGATCGACGAGACGCTGGCGAGCATCTCGCCGATCCGCGCGATCGCCAATGTGGTGAAGGTGGGATCGGCCGGCTATCGCAAGCTGGTCGCCTCCGGCGGCACGCCGTCGGGCTGGGCGAGCGAGACGGGCGCACGGGCCGAGACCGGCACGCCGACCTTCAACGAGGTGGCGCCGCCGATGGGCGAGCTCTACGCCAATCCGGCGGCGAGCCAGGCGATGCTCGACGACGCCGCGTTCGACGTCGAGGAATGGCTGGCGCACGAGATCGCGACCGAGTTCGCCAAGGCCGAGGGCGCGGCGTTCGTCAACGGCGACGGCGTCGACAAGCCGCGGGGCTTCCTCAAGGTGCCGACCTCGGCGGCGGGCGACGCGACGCGGCCGTTCGGGACGCTGCAGCATCTGGTGAGCGGCTCGGCGGGCGCGTTCGCGGCCAATCCCGAGGAGGTGCTGATCGACCTGGTGCAGGCGCTGCGCGCGCCCTATCGCCAGGGCGCCGTCTGGGTGATGAACTCGGCGACGCTGGCCAGGATCCGCAAGTTCAAGACCAGCGACGGCGCCTTCCTGTGGGTGCCGGGGATCGCGGCGGGGCAGCCGGCGACGCTGCTCGGCTATCCGGTGGTCGAGGCCGAGGACATGCCCGACATCGCCGCCAACAGCCTGTCGATCGCGTTCGGCAACTTCAAGGCGGGCTATCTGATCGCCGAGCGGACCGAGACGCAGATCATGCGCGATCCCTACACCAACAAGCCGTTCGTCCACTTCTACGCCGCCAAGCGGATCGGCGGGATGGTGTCGAACTCCGAGGCGATCAAGCTCATCAAGTTCGCCGCGAGCTGAGTGGAGGGCCCCTCCCTCTCCTATGCGGGAGAGGGAGGACGGCGTAACGGCAACATTGGGGGACGAACATGACACCACCGCCCTTTCCGGCGGAGGCGATCGCGGCTGCGCGCGATGCCGCCAAGGCGCACCTCAGGATCGCGAGCGCGGACGAGGATGCATTGATCGAGACGCAGGCGGCCGCGGCGCTGGCGCTGTGCGAGAGCTTCACCGGCGCGGCGATGATCGCGCGCGAATGGCACGAGACGGCGCCGGCGGACGGGCGCTGGACCCGGCTCACGATGGGGCCGGTGCAGGGCATTGCCGGTGTCGAAGGACTGGCCGACGATGGCACGGCGATCGTGCTGCCGGCGGAGGCCTATGCAGTCGATATCGATGCGGCCGGCGACGGCTGGGTGCGGGCGCATCGCAGCGCCGGCGAGCACCGGGTCGCGATACGTTACCTGGCCGGATCGGGCGAAAGCTGGGAGGCACTCCCGGCGCCGGTGCGGCAGGGCGTGGTGCTGCTCGCCGCGCATCTGTTCAACGCACGGCCCGGCAGTGCGGCGCCGCCGACGGCGATCGCGGCGTTGTGGCGGCCGTTCCGGCGGATGCGGCTGTCGGCGGAGCGCGGGCGATGCTGAGCGGGGTCGAAGCGCGGGGCGACGCGGCGGCGGAGCGGGCACGGCAGCGCGCCGTCGAGCGGGTGCTGGCCGCGCTGGGCGAGATGCAAGGCGTGCGGGCGGAGGCGGTCGACGAGGGCGTCGCCGTCAGCGGGCGCGGGCTCCGGCGGCGCTGGCTGACCGACGCGCGTCTCCGATGGCTGGGGGGCTGGCTGTGAGCGGGGCAGCGGCGGTGCGCGCAGCGGTGGCCGAGGCGCTGCGGGACAATGCCGAGCTGCGCGGGCTGCTCAACGGCGTGTTCGCGGGACCGGCGGTGCGTGTCTCCACGCCCTTCGCCGAGGTGAGCGAGACGCTGGCGGCCGACTGGGGGACCAAGGACGCGCGCGGGCGCGAGGTGCGCGTGGCGGTGATGCTGCGCGATGCGGCGGAGACGCCGGCGCGGCTGGGTACGATCGCGGCGCTGGCGGAGCGGGCGATCGAGGCGATGCCGCGCGAGGTCGCGGGGTGGCGGGTGGCGAGCATCGCCTTCCTGCGTTCGCGGACCACCGGCGACGGGCCGGGGAAATGGCTGTGCGTGCTCGAATATCGGGTGCGGGTGCTGGAGGCGATGTGATCCTCCCCGGCGCGGGGAGGGGAACCGCGCGACGTCGTCGCGTGGTGGAGGGGGCGGGCCACGGGCGATGTCGTCCGAGGAGGCGGGCCCCCTCCACCATCCGCTGCGCGGATGGTCCCCCTCCCCGTGCCGGGGAGGATTTTTTGGGAGAGTCTTATGGCGGCGGAAAAGGGAAGCGCGTTCCTTCTCAAGGTGGGGGATGGGACGGCGACGCCCGCATTCACTACGGTGGCGGGGCTGAGGACCACGCAGCTTTCGATCAACGGCGAGATGGTGGCGATCACCTCCAAGGATTCGGGCGGGTGGCGCGAGCTCTTGTCCGGGGCCGGCGTGCGGTCGGTGAGCGTGTCGGGGGCCGGCGTGTTCACCGGCAGCGCGGCGGAGGCGCGGATCAAGGCGTCGGCGCTGTCGGGCGTGCTCGACGACTATCGGCTGAGCTTCGAGGGAGGCGAGACGATGACGGGCAGGTTCCTGGTCACGCGGCTCGACTATTCGGGCGATTTCAATGGGGAGCGGGCCTACACGCTCAGCCTGGAGAGCTCCGGGCCTGTGGTGTCGGCGTGAGCGGGGTTAACCCCGCGCGGGGCGAGGCGGTGCTGCGGGTCGGCGGCGTCGAGCTGGCGGTTCGGCCGAGCTTCGCTGCGCTGGTGGCGGCCGAAGCCGAGATCGGGCCGCTGTTCGCGCTGGTCGAACGGGCGGCGGAGGGGCGGCTGGCGCTCGGGGAGATGACGGCGCTGTTCTGGCATTGCCTGCGGGAACGGCCGGATGGGCTGACGCGGGAAGCGTTCGGGGAGGCCGTGGTGGCCGGCGGACTGGTGAGCGCGACGCCGGTGCTGAAGGCGCTCGTCGGGCAGATTCTGGCGGGGCGGTGATGGAGGCGAAGATCCTCCCCGTGCCGGGGAGGATTTTCGGAGTGCCGCCGTGCGGCTCGCAGGGTTGGCCGGCGTTTTGTTCGGCTGGGCACCCGACACCTTCTGGAATGCGACGCCGGCGGAGCTGGGGGCGCTGGTGGCGGCGGTGGCGGGCGATGCGCCCGACGCGCTCGGCGGCGGCGAGCTTGCGCGGCTGATGGAGGCTTTTCCCGATGGATGAGGAGATCGAGCGGCTGATCGTCAGCGTACGTGCCGATACCGGCGCCTTCGCCAGGGACGTGGCCGAGATGCGCGGCAACTTGGAAGGGCCGTTCGCCGACGGGGTCGATCGCGCCGGGCGACGCATCGAGACCTCGCTGGCGCGGGCGATCGCGACCGGCAAGGTCGGATTCGACGACCTGGGCAAGCTCGCGCTGCAGGTGCTGTCGGAGATCGCGACGGCGGCAGTGCGCAGCGGGATCGATGCGATCCTGCACGGCGGATCGGGCGGAAGCGGCGGCGGTGCCGGCGGGCTGCTGACCGCGCTGCTGGGGTTGCCGGGACGCGCGACGGGCGGACCGGTGTCGCCGGGCGCGGCCTATCTGGTCGGCGAGCGCGGGCCCGAGCTGTTCGTGCCGACGACGAGCGGGCGGGTGGCGGCGCCGGCCGCGGCGGCGGGGCCGCGCGAGGTGCGGGTCGCAATCACGGTCAACGCGCGCGGCGGCGAGGCGCCGGCGGCGCTGCAGCAGTCGAGCCGGCAGGTGGCGCGCGCGGTGCGGCAGGCGCTGATGGAAATGGATTAATCCGCGGCGGACGCTCCCAGCCAATCGAAATTGGCTTTCGCATCGGCAATTGCATCGGCGGCATTGGCGTAGAGCCCCGGCGGAATCCAGACGGAACTCCAATATTCGTAGATGACGCCGCCCTCCGGGGTTTCGTCCAGAGTGACGAACGCCTCTTCATACCAGCGGAAATGTCCGTTGCCGTCCTCTGTGACGACGACGCGTCGATCAACCTCGTTGCCCATGAGGATGGCGACCTGTTTTTCCATCCGGTCATCATCGTCCAACCAAAGGGAGACGGCAATTGGGTCACTGGCTTGCCGGCCGGGTGCCGAAGGACGGCATCGCCGGCTTCATCCAGCGCTTCGATCCGCGATTCTGGACGGTCAACTTCCCGCGGCCGATGGGCGCGAGCGTGGTGTCGACCGGCGCGGATGCGTTGAGGGTCGATGCGGTCTTCTATCGGCGGAGCGATCTTGCCGGGCTGATCTGGGAGGCGGAGGATGTCCACGATCATCCGCTGCTGCGCTACGAGACGTCGCGTGACTTTCGCGGATGCCGGCTGAGCTTCCGCTGGCGGTCGTCGGGGGTGCGGGCGCTCGATGCGACGCATGGGCCGACACTGACGATCGAGGGGCGCGATGCCGCGGGCAATCCGCGCGCCTGGTACGTGCGGCTGTGGAACTATGCGACGGGAACGCCCGAGGACGCGGCGGTCGCGATCGATTTCGATGCGCTCGTCGGCGGGTTCGAGTGGCCGGGCGAGGCCGATCCGGTGTTCGCCGGGGATATCGACCGGATATTCGTGTCGCTGGTGGCGCCGGGCTATGTCGAGGGCGACGATACGCCGCTCGACGCGCGGGCGGAGGGTTGGGTCGAGATCAGCGGCATCAGCTGCGAGGGACCGGGCGCGGTGCTGGCGATCGGCGACACGATCGTGCCGGAGCACGGGATCGGCATCGCCGGGGGGTATGACGACAGCTATCACCTGACGCCGGCGCGGCTGCTGAGGAACGCGCTGCACCTCGGCTATCGCGGGGCGATCACCATTATGTCGGGATGAGCCATTATTTCCGGCTCGAGGCGAATTCCGGCGGCTATTATGTGAGCCTCGCAGGCGGGGTGCTCAACGTCGCGGCGCTGGCATGGCACAGGGACTTCGCCATGCGGGCGAAGGCGCTCGGCTACGATGTCATCTGGTCGCTGTCATACGAGATGCTGGCGCAGCATTGCTGGGGCGACTGGGCGCAGCGCACGTGGAACGGCGAGATGGCGCTGACCGGGTGGGAGCCGCCCTCTACCTTGCTGTCGCCGGCCCATGCCGGAGCGATGGGCTATCTGCGTCAGGTGGCGCTGGCGTTCGTCGGTATCGCGCTGGAGGCGGGCCTGCCGGTCAAGTTCCAGGTCGGCGAGCCCTGGTGGTGGACGGTGCCGGGGGACGGGCGGCCGTGCCTCTATGACGCGGCGGCGCGGGCGGCATTCGGGGCGGAGACCGTCGAGATCCCGACGATGTTCGCGCCGCTCGATGCGGCGCAGAAGGCGCTGCTCGACCGGGCTGGCGCACTGCTGGCGGAGTCGACTGCCGCGCTGACGGCGGCGGTGTAGGCAGCGGCGCCGGGGGCGGAGACGTTGCTGCTCGCCTATCTGCCGACCGTGCTCGACGGGCGGGCGCCCGAGGCCAAGCGCGCCAACCTGCCGCTCGGCTGGGCGAGCCCGGCGTTCGATGTGCTCCAACTCGAGGATTACGACTGGGCGGCGACGGGCAATCCCGGCGCGACCGCGCGCGGGGTCGCCGCCGCCGAGGGGCGGCTCGGCTATCCGACTGAGCGGCAACATTATTTCGCGGGGTTCGTGCTGAGGCCCGAGGACCGCGCGCAGTGGGCGGCGATCGATGCGGCGGCCGAGGCGGCGCGGCGGCGGGGCGTGGCGGCGAGCTTCGTCTGGGCGCTGCCGCAGGTGATGCGCGACGGCTTCGTGCATTTCGATGAGGAGGAAACGGTGCAGGGGTTCGACGACGTGCGCTTTCCGCTGGCGCTGGGGCGCGAGGCGGAAGTGATCCCCGAGACGTCGACCGCGATCGTGACGTCTGCCGGCGGGCGGGAGAGCCGCAACGCCGGCTGGGCGGAGGCGCGGACGCGCTACGACGTGGGGCCGGGGGTGCGCAGCGAGGCCGATGTCGCCGAGCTGCTCGCCTTCTTCCGTGCGCGGATGGGTCCGGCGCGGGGCTTTCGGCTGCGTGATCCGTTCGACTGGCGGGGCGAGCGCGAGCGGATCGGGATCGGCGACGGTAGCCGCATGCGGTTCGCGCTGGTCAAGCATTATGGCGAGGTCGCGCGGCGGATCACGCGGCCGGTGGCGGGGAGCGTGACGGCGTTCGTCGGCGGCGTCGAGACCGCGGCGTTCACGCTGGAGGAGGGCGGCTGGGTGGCGTTCGACGCGCCGCCCGCCGCCGGCACCTGGGTGGAGGCGAGCTTCGACTTCGACGTGCCGGTGCGCTTTGCCGAGGACCGGCTGAGCGCGAGCCGGGCGACGTTCCTGGCCGGCGTGGTGCCGAGCGTGCCGCTGGTCGAGGTGAGGGAAGGATAATTCCCTCTCCCCGTCGGGGAGAGGGCCGGGGAGAGGGGCAGTGCGGCAGGCGGCGGGCTCGGTGAGACACCGCCCCTCTCCCAACCCTCTCCCCAGAGGGGAGAGGGCTTTATTTATGAGCTGGCTGGATGAACCGATCACGACGCTGGCGCTGTGCTGGAGGCTCGAGCGGCGCGATGGAGTGGGGATCGGGCTCACCGCGCATGACCGCGACCTGGTGATCGACGGCAATATCTATCGCGCGAGCCCCGGCATGGTGCCGTCGGCGATCAAGCGCGGCGACGGCGCGGACCCCAGCAGCATGGACGTGAGCGGAGCCCTGACCAGCGCGGCGATCGGGGAACGCGACCTGCTGGCGGGGCGCTGGGACGGGGCGCGGGTGGCGATCTTCGCGGTCGACTGGACCGACACCGGCCGGCGCATCGCGCTGGGCGAAGGGACGATCGGGGCGGTCGAGACCGCGGACGGCAACTTCACCGCGGAGCTGAAGGGCGTCGCGGCGGTGCTGGATGCGCCGGTGTGCGAGGAGACCTCTCCCGAATGCCGCGCCGAGCTCGGCGACCGGCGATGCCGGGTGGCGATGGCCGGGCGGCGGCGCTTCGCGCGTGACGGCGGCGGAGGACGAGACGGTGACGCTCGACGTGGCGGAGCCGGTGGCGAACGGCTGGGGCGGGGGGAGACTGCGGTGGTTCGGCGGCGCGAATTCGGGACTGGAGGATGCGATCGTCGCGTCGAGCGGGGCGATGGTGACGCTGCGGACGGTGCCGCGGTTCGTGCCGGCGCCGGGCGACCGCGTCGAGGTGATCGAGGGGTGCGACAAGAGCCTGGCGACCTGCTCGGCGCGGTTCGGCAATGCCGTGAACTTCCGCGGGGAGCCTTATCTGCCGGGGATCGACCTGTTGACGCGCTACCCGGGAGCGTGAGCGCGGCGCGGGGTGCGGTGGGCGCGCGGTTCCGGCTGCACGGGCGATCGGCGGCGGACGGGCTGGATTGCGTGGGATTGGCCGGGCTGGCGTTCGGGGTCGAGGTGCCGCGCGGCTATCGGTTGCGGACCGGGGATACGGAGCGGGCCGCCCGCGCGATCACGGCGGCGGGGTTGGCGGCCGCGGAGGGCGCGGCGGCCGGCGATCTCCTGCTGATGCGGACGGGGCCGGGGCAGCTTCATCTCGGCGTCGCGACCGACAGCGGGTTCGTCCATGCCGATGCGGGGCTCGGGCGCGTCGTCGAGCGGCCGGGAGCACCGCCATGGCCGGTGCTCGGGCGCTGGCGGAAGGAGTAGGATATGGCGACGCTGGTGCTGACGGCGGTGGGCGGCGCGATCGGCGGGCCGATCGGAGCGGCGCTGGGGGCCGTGCTGGGCGGTGCGGCCGACCGGCAGATCTTCCGGCCCAAGGGTCGCGAAGGGCCGCGGCTGACCGACCTTGCGGTGCAGATGTCCTCCTATGGCGCGCCGATCCCGCACCTGTTCGGGACGATGCGCGTGGCGGGGACGGTGATCTGGTCGACCGACCTCATCGAGCATCGCACGCGCAGCGGCGGGGGCAAGGGCGCGCCGTCGACCACGAGCTACTCCTATTCGGTGTCGTTCGCGGTGTTGCTGTCGGCGCGGGCGATCCGGGGCGTGTGGCGGATCTGGGCGGACGGGAAGCTGCTGCGGGGCGCTGCGGGGGATTTCAAGACTTCGGTCGGCGGGTTTCGCCTGCATCTCGGCGGAGAGGAGCAGGCGGTCGATCCGCTGATCGCTTCGGCAGAGGGGGCGGCGCTCACGCCCGCGTGCCGAGGGCAGGCCTATGCGGTGTTCGAGGAGCTGGCGCTCGCCGATTACGGCAACCGGATTCCGTCGCTGACCTTCGAGGTCGAGGCGGATGCGGGGCCGGTGAGCGTCGGCTCCATCGTCGAGACGGTGACCGGCGGCGCGGTCGCGGGCGGCGAAGCGGCGACGATGCTCGGCGGCTATTCGGCTTATGGCGCGAGCCGGCGCGACGTGGTCGACGGGCTCGCAGAGGCGGGCAGCGCCTGGTTTGCGGCCGAGGGCGATCGGCTAGCATTGAGGACCGGCGAGGGCGTTGCAGCGGCGATCGCCGACGACGGTGTCGGTGAGGGCAAGCGCGGGAGCCGGGCGATCGCGCCGGCGGACACGGCGCCGCGCGGCCTGACGCTCGGCTATTATGATCCGGCACGGGATTACCAGGCGGGACTGCAGCGCGCCGACCGGCCGGGGGCGGGATCGCGGACGGCGCGGATCGAACTGCCGGTGGTGCTCGATGCGGCCGGAGCCAAGCGGATCGCGGCGGCGGCGCTCGGACGGCTCGACGTCGAGCGGAGCGGCGGACGGTGTCGCTCGACTGGCGGGCGATCGGGATCGCGCCGGGGGATCGCGTGACGATCGCCGGCGAGCAGGGGCGCTGGCGAGTGGCAGGCTGGTCGCTCGAGGGGATGGTGCTCGGCCTCGAATTGAAGCGGATCGCCCGGGCGATGGCGCCGGCGACCGCCGCGCCGGGACGGGTGAGCAGCGCGCCGGACCTGACGGCGGGGCGCACGGTCGTCCATGCCTTCGAGATCCCGCCAACCGACGATGCGGTGCTCTCCGCGCCGCGGCTGACGATCGCGGTGGCGGGTACCGGCGCCGGGTGGCGGAGCGCCGCGCTGCAGATCAGCGCCGACGGAGCGAGCTGGACGCCGGCCGGGCGCACGCCCATGCCGGCGGTGCTCGGCGACGTCGTGGTCGCCCCCGGTGCAGCGGGGGCGGCACTGATCGATCGGCGTCATGCGATTGAGGTGATGCTCGCGAATGAAGCGATGGAGCTTGGCGACGCCGATGCAGCGGCGCTCGACGCCGGAGCCAACCTGGCGCTGGTCGGCGACGAGATCGTCCAGTTCGGCCGCGCCGAACGGATCGGTCCGCGGCGTTGGCGGCTCACCGAACTGTGGCGCGGGCGGCGCGGAACCGAATGGGCGACCGGCGCGGCCGTGGCGGGAGATCGCTTCGTGCTGCTCGAGCCGCCGACGCTGACGACCATCGACCTGCCCGCCGGCAGTATCGGCGGAACGGCAAGGGTCATGGCCTCAGGCGTCGCGGATGGCGATGCGCCGCCTGTCGCGGCCGTGCCGGTGACTGGCGCGTCGGTGCGCCCGCCCTCTCCGGTACATGTCACGGTGCGCCGATCGGAGGAGGCGATGCGGCTCGCCTGGGTCCGGCGCAGCCGAGCCGGCTGGCGGTGGATCGACGGCGCGGATGTACCGCTTGCTGAGGAGAGCGAACGCTATCGCGTGACGCTGCGCCGCGGCGACGGGTCGACGCTGGCGATCGACACGGACGCGAGCGAGGCGTCAATTGATCGAGCGACGATCGGAACGACGGTCGTCGAGGTGCGGCAGCTCGGTTCGTTCGGCTGGTCGCCCGCCGCCACGCAGGCGCTGTCGGAATGACGGAGGACAGATATGAACGATGATATGACCGCGTGCTGGGCGCTGCCGCTGCTCGCGCCGGGGCAGGTGCAGAAGGAGATGACGCATAACGAGGCGCTTGCCGCACTCGACATGATCGTGCAGCCGGCAGTCGTGGCGGCGGGCGTGGATGCGCCGCCGGAGGGCCCGGCGGAGGGCCAGTGCTGGATCGTGGGCGACACGCCGACCGGAGGCTGGGCCGGACATGCCGGCGAGATCGCGGGCTGGACAGCGGGCGGCTGGCGCTTCGTCGCACCTCGGCAAGGCATGGCGGTGTGGGTGGCGGACCGCGGCGTTGCGGCACGATACGAGACGGCCTGGAAATTCGGCGAGATCGTGGGGGAGACCCTGCTCCTGGCGGGTCAGCCGATGCTCGCTTCGCCCGCGCCGGCCATCCCCGATCCGATCGGAGGCGCAACGATCGACGCCGAAGCCCGCGCGACCCTTGCCGAGGTGCTCAACGTTTTACGCCGTCATCACTTGGTCTTATCCGCGTAAACTGTGACGATAAGGCAACAGTCCGCAGAATTTGTCGTCTTGCGCCGCAACCAAGCTGAGGGTAGGGAGTTTGGGCTGTCCGTTGGACGTCACTGAAAGGGGATTATGATGCGGAAGCTTGTCGTCGCTCTGGCGCTCGCCTCTACCGCGCTCAGCGCTCCCGCCGTCGCCCGCGATAAATCGTGGTACGTCGGCGTCGAGGGCGGCGTGACTCTCGTCGAGGACATCGACTTCGACATCACTAGTGCTGCCGGCACTACCGTCAGCAATGCCTCGACCGTCGACAGCGGTTACGGCTATGATTTCGACGGCAACATCGGCTACGACTTCGGCGCGTTCCGCCTCGAGGCAGAGGTCGGCTACAAGCGTTCGAACGTCGACGGCTATCGTTCGACCGTGGCGACGCCGGCGTTCAATGGCGCGGGCGTACTCGGCACGGCACCGGCCGGCGATTATGACTATGCCGGCGGCAACACCAGCGCTCTCAGCTTCATGCTGAACGCGTTGCTCGACTTCGGCGACGATGACGGCATCCAGGGCTTCATCGGCGGTGGTGCCGGTGTCGCGCGCATCAAGGCCAAGTACGGGCTGAACACCAACGGCTGGTTCCTGAACGATTCGGACACCGTGTTCGCATGGCAGGGCCTCGCCGGTATCCGTGCGCCGATCACCGACCACATCGACGCGACGCTGAAGTATCGCTTCTTCAATGCGCAGGATCCGAAGTTCGTCGACGTCGTCGGCAGCACCTACGAGGGTCGCTACCGGTCGCACAGCATCCTCGGCGGCTTCACCTACAACTTCGGTGAGCCGGCGGCTCCCCCGCCGCCGCCGCCCCCGCCGCCCCCGCCGCCGCCTCCCCCGCCGCCGCCCCCGCCGCCTCCGCCGCCGGTGTGCACGCCGGGACCGTACATCGTGTTCTTCGAGTGGGATCGCTCGGACATCACGCCGGAGGCCTCGGGTATCCTGGACAACGCCATCTCGGCGTACCAGAACTGCGGCAACGCGCAGGTCATGCTGGCCGGTCACGCCGATCGTTCGGGTTCCGCCAAGTACAACGTCGGCCTGTCGCAGCGCCGCGCGGACTCGGTGAAGGCCTACTTCACCTCGCATGGAATCCCCGACGGGGTCATCTCGACCGAAGCGTTCGGCGAAAGCCGCCCGCGCGTCGAGACCGCCGATGGCGTCCGCGAGCTCCAGAACCGTCGCGTGGAAATCACCTACGGGCCTGGCTCGGGGATGTAATCCACCGTCCGGTTCCGGACGACACAATCAGGGAGGTCGGGCAACCGGCCTCCCTTTTTGTTTGGGGCGCTGGGGCTTATCGAGATTTGTTCGTGTAAGACGTGGAGAAAAAAAGGGTTTGTTCACGCGAAGGCGCGAAGGCTCGAAGAGAAGAAGAAAGTTAAGAGGTTCGCGCGGAAACGCGGAGGTGTCTCGCTCGCAGCTCCGTCTCGCGTCAGCGAGACCTTTTCACCTGCGGCTCCGGAGCTTTGAAAACCGCTTACGCGGCTGACGGTGCAGCAGGCGAGGCGCCTCCGCGTCTCTGCGCGAACAGATCCTTCTTTCTTCGTGCCTTCGCGTCTCCCAATGGACTCAATCAGCCTCGCCTGAGACCGCGTTCGCGAGCCAATCCGGCATGATCGCGTCGCCCAACGCCTCCACGCGGCGATGCTCGACCATCAGGCCGAGCTCCGGATAGATCGCACGGGTGCGCTCGCCCGGCTCGCCGAGCGGCGCCACCACCAGCCGGCGGTTGACCTTGCTGCGATGATGCATCCGCGCCGTATTCTCCTGGCCAACGTAGCAGCCCTTGGCGAAGCTCACCCCGCCCAGCTCTGCGGCATTGCATTCGAGCCAGAGCGTCGCGTCGTGGCCGAGCTCGGCGACGCCTTCCGTGACGCCGAGCTTCAGGCGATGCTCGACCCAGCCGGCGGCTGGATCGCCTTTCTCGCCCAGCCAGCGGCGGCCGAGCTCAACGAGGCGGGGATCGGGCACGCCCTTGTCCGCATCCGCCGACCAATGGACGGCACCGGCGGCCGGCTCGATCGTGATCGCGCGGCGCAGGCGGTACATGGCGAGGCGGCGCGCGAGTGCCTCCGCCTCGCCTGCCTCGCAATCGATCAGCAGCGCGTCGCCGTCGTCCCATAGGATGAAGTCGAACAGCGCCTTGCCCTGCGGCGTCAGCAGGCCGCTCCAGCGTGGTACATTCGGGGCGACGAGATTGGTGTCCTGTGTCACGAGGCCCTGGAGGAAGTCCCGCGGATTATCGCCGGCGACGCGGATCAATGCACGGTCGGCAAGGGTGGTGTTGGCCATGACGTCTAGGTAAGCGGGGCCGACGCAAATCCAAGCCGGACATCCGCATGACCGATCGCCTCACCATCCGCCGCCCCGACGATTGGCATGTGCATCTGCGCGACGGCGCGATGCTGGCGGCGATCGCGCCGCTCACCGCGCGCCAGTTCGCGCGGGCGATCGTGATGCCCAACCTGGCTCCGCCGGTGACCGATATCGCCGCCGCCGAGGCTTATCGCACGCGCATCCTCGCCGCGGTGCCGGAGGAGAGCGGCTTCGCGCCGCTGATGACCTGCTATCTCACCGATGCCACCGATCCGGGCGAGGTGGAGCGCGGCTTCGTCCAGGGCGTGTTTGCGGCCTGCAAGCTCTATCCGGCCAATGCCACCACCAACTCGGCTCATGGCGTGACGCGGATCGCCGCGATCATGCCGGTGCTGGAGACGATGCAGCGGATCGGCATGCCGCTGCTCATCCACGGCGAGGTGACCGATCCCGAGGTCGACGTGTTCGATCGCGAGGCGGTGTTCATCGAGCGCGTACTGGCGCCGTTGCTGCGCGACATTCCTGAGCTGCGCGTCGTGCTCGAGCATATCACCACCGCCGAGGCCGCCGATTTCGTGCTCGCGCACCCCGGACGCGTCGGAGCGACGGTGACGCCGCAGCACATGATCATCAACCGCAACGCGATCTTCGCCGGCGGGCTGAGGCCCCACGCCTACTGCCTGCCGGTCGCTAAGCGTGAGCGGCATCGGCTGGCGGTGCGGCGTGCGACGACCTCCGGAGCGCCCAACATCTTCCTCGGCACGGATACCGCTCCGCATATGGTGGAGGCCAAGGAGAGCGCATGTGGGTGCGCGGGGATCTTCACCGGGCTGCATGCGCTCGAGCTCTATGCCGAGGTGTTCGAGGAAGATGGCGCGCTCGACCGGTTCGAGGCGTTCGCCAGCGGGAACGGCGCGCGCTTCTATGGCCTGCCGCTCAACGAGGGGACGGTGACCCTCGAGCGGGCCGAGTGGACGGTGCCCGAGCGGATCGCCGCCGGCGGGAGCGCGGTGGTGCCGTTCCGGGCGGGCGAGCGGCTCAGGTGGCGGATGGTGGAATAGCGCTGGCGCGGCGCGGCAAAGCCGCGCCGTCGGACGAAGCTTCGCCTCGCCGGCCGGCCGCGCGCTGATCGCGCCGGACACAGCCGGCGCTGCGCGCGGCTAGAACGGCAGCCAGCGCGATTTCTCGCTGAATTTCATGTAGCCGACGTTGGCGCCGAGCCGCCAGCCGACGCCGAGCCGGATCGGGATCAGCACGATGTTGCCGCGGCGCAGATAGGTCGCCGCGAAGCCACCGACGAAATAGACGCGGCCCTCGGCGGCCGGGAAGCGGCGGTAGAGCTCCTGGGTATCGTAAAGGTTGTAGACCAGCACGAACACCTTGTTGGCGTCGCCGCCGACATCGAAGCCGACCGACGGGCCGGTCCAATAGACCGGACGCGTTCCCTCGACCTTGTGGCTGAGCGTGCCCGAACCATAGCGCAGCCCCACGACCAGCGCGCCGCCCGCCTCGCGGCCGGCGATATAGGCGTTGGGGCGGCCCTGCTTCTTGAGCAGGTCCTCGATCATCGAGGCGAGACCCTTGGCACCTTTGCCGAACACCCCTTCCGCCGCGGAGAGCACGTCCTCGTTGTCGTAGGTGGGCGCCGCCTGCGAGCCCGGGACCGGCGGCGGCAGGTCGCCCGATCGGGCGGTGCTCGCCGGCGCGGCGCCAGTGTCAGCCTGGGCATCGGCTTGAGGAGCGGCCTGGGCGGCGGAACTGTCGGAACCGGGATCGACCGGCATCTCCTCCCCCGGCTCGGGCGGCGGAGGGGTCGTCTGCTGGGCGGGAGGCGACGATTGCCGGAGGTCGGCATCGATCGCGCTGTTGGGATCGACCGTGCGCACCTGCGTGGCTGCGGGCGTGGCCAAAAGACCGGCGGTCAGAACGAACAGGCCCAGGGCCCTCAAAGCACGCATTGTCGACCCCCGGCCTTCGGATTCATCCTTCACGACTGATCCTGCCATGCTTGACCGGCAATGAACAGGCGATAGGGCGAGTCGCACGGACGACGAGGCGAGTCGATTCCACGTCGGTTCGTGATGCGCATGGTCGGTTGATCACCCTTCCCACCGTCGCTATAGCCCGGCGCTCTGCCGCATCCGGAGACGTGGGTGAGTGGCTGAAACCAGCGGTTTGCTAAACCGCCGTACGGGGATTACTCGTACCGAGGGTTCGAATCCCTCCGTCTCCGCCATTGATCTCAATAAGATGCTGATATATCGCGATTTTATCGCATCATCGGCGATGCATCCAACATCGCGTCCAACAATCCGATAGCTGGCCACATGAGGTTGACCTGGCGTCAGACGTTCTCCGTTTGGTTACCGGGTCAGCCTCCTGCTTCATCAGCCGCCACCCCTCCGACAGCGCCAAGTCGCTCAGGCACGATATCAATAGGATAGCGTGATTCCATCGTATAATCATCGGGCTATTTTCGGAGTCTGCCGCCATGGCTGAGGAAAAGCCCCGCTATAAGACCTATGATCGCCCCGCGGGCGGCTGGGGCGCGGCCGCGGCGACGGCCAAGGTCCTGCTCGAACAGAGCGTCGTCACCAAAGGGTCGCGCGCGCTGCTGTCGATGAACCAGCCCGGCGGCTTCAAATGCCCGAGCTGCGCCTTCCCCGATCCCGACTGCAAGAAGACGCTCGAATTCTGCGAGAACGGCGCCAAGGCGCTCGCGCACGAGGCGACCAAATTCCGCGTGACCCGCGCGTTCTTCGCGCAGCATAGCGTCGCCGAGCTGATGGAGAAGCCCGACTATTGGCTGGAGATGCAGGGACGCCTGACTGAGCCGATGCGTTACGACGCCGCGACCGACCATTATGTGCCCTGCGACTGGGACACGGCGTTCGCGATGATCGGCGCCCATCTCCGCGCGCTGGAGAGTCCTCACCAGGCCGAATTCTACACCTCCGGCCGCACCCCAAACGAGGCGGCGTTCCTCTATTCGATCTTCGTCCGCGCGTTCGGCACCAACAATTTCCCCGACTGCTCGAACATGTGCCACGAGCCGACCAGCCGCGGCCTTCCCCCGGCGATCGGCGTCGGCAAGGGAACGGTGGTGCTCGAGGATTTCGAGCACGCCGAGGCGATCTTCGTGATCGGCCAGAACCCCGGCACCAACGCGCCGCGGATGATGACCACCCTCGTCGAGGCGCGAAAGCGCGGCGTGCCGATCGTCGCGGTCAACCCGATGCCCGAGCGCGCGCTGATCCGCTTCACCGAGCCGCAGGACGTCGTGCAGATGGCGACCTTCGGCTCGACGCCGATCGCCAGCGAGTTCGTTCACATCCGGATCGGCGGGGACCTCGCGCTGATCAAGGGCATGATGAAGGACATGTTCGAGCGCGAGGCACGCGGCGAGACGGCGCTCGACCACGACTTCATCCGCGAGCACACTGCGGGGGTCGAGGCGATCCGCGACGAGGTGATGGCGCTCGACTGGGCGGACATCGTCCGCGTTTCCGGGCTGGAGGAGGCGCAGATCCGGCGCTGCGCGGAGATCTACGTCCGCTCGCGGGCGACGGTGATCTGCTACGGCATGGGCCTCACCCAGCACCAGCAGGGATCGCGGCTGACCCAGCAGGTCGCGAACCTGCTGCTCCTCAAGGGCAATTTCGGCCGGCCCGGCGCGGGCATCTCGCCGATCCGCGGACATTCGAACGTCCAGGGGGACAGGACCGTCGGCATCGACGAGAAGCCGACCGAGGCCTATCTCGACCGCGTCCGCGACGTGTTCGGGTTCGAGCCGCCGCGCGAGCACGGGCATCACACGGTGGAATCGGTCGAGGCGATGCTGGACGGCACCGCGCGGGTCTTCATCGGGCTCGGCGGGAACTTCGTCCGGGCGGTGCCGGATACCGAGCGCGCCTATGCGGCGATGCGCAAGCTCGCGCTCACCGTCGGCATCGCGACCAAGCTCAACCGCGGCCATCTGGTCCATGGCAAGGACGCGCTGATCCTGCCCGTCGTCGCGCGGTCGGAGCGCATCGAGACCGCGGCAGGCGAGCAGTTCGTCACGATCGAGGATTCGATGTCGAACGTCACCGCCTCACGCGGCGTGCTGGCGCCGGCCAGCCCGGACCTCAAGCCCGAGGTCGAGATCGTCTGCCGGATGGCGATGGCGACGCTGCCCGACAGCGGCATTCCGTGGGGGGATTACATCCACGATTATGGCCTGATCCGCGATAGGATTGCGGAAGTCTATCCTGAAATCTACGCCGGCTTCTCGGAACGGATCAAGGAACCGAAGGGCTTCCACCTCGACGTCGCTCCCCGTCGCCGGGTGTGGAAGACCCCCAACGGCAAGGCGAACTTCCTGCCGCTGCCGGGCCTCGAGGTCGATGCGCCGGTCGATGATCCCGACATGCTGCGGCTGGCGACGGTCAGGTCGCACGACCAGTTCAACACCACCATCTACAGCTACAACGACCGGTATCGCGGCGTGTACAACGACCGGATGGTCCTGTTCATGAACCGGGAGGACCGGATCGCCCGCGGGATCGCGGCCGGGACGCGCGTCGCGCTGGAAACGATTGCGAACGACGAGGTGCGGCGGTGCGTCGATGGTTTGACCGTCATCGATTACCCGATGCCGCGCGGCGCGGTCGCCGGCTATTATCCCGAGCTCAATCCCCTGCTGCCGCTCGACCACCACGACAGGATCAGCGGCACGCCGGCGGCCAAGTCCATCCCGGTCCGCGTCGTCGCCGCTTAGGTCCTATCGCAGCAGGTCGAGGGTCGGCACGAGCGTGCCGGGCGAAAGCGATGGCGCTTCCGACGGGCGGCGGACGATCATCTCAGCCCCGGCGAGTGGCAGCTGGGTCGAGGCGGATTGCCGCTCTATGACCTCCACGCCGCTGCTGTCGCTACGGGCGAAGAGAAAGGTCTCCCGCGTCCCCACCGCGGGAACCGGGCGCGACAGCGGCATCTCTCGCCACTGCAGCGCGTCATCGAAGCTCCGCCCGCTTAATGCATGGATCATTGGCGCCAGGAACAGCCGGGCGACCACCAGCGCTGCGGCGGGATTGCCGGGAAGCCCGACAACGTGGGTCCGGCCGATCCGGCCGAACCAGGCCGGCTTCCCGGGCTTGATCGCGACTCCCGCAAAACCGAGCCGGAGTCCGGCCGCGCGCAACGCCGGCCGCGCCAGATCGCGATCGCCGTTCGACGCGCCGCCCGCCAGCACGAGGATGTCGCTGTCGGCGATGGCGCGCCGGGCCGCGTCCTCGATCGCCGCGACGTCGTCGCCGACGGTGACCGCGCCCAGGCTTTCGGCGCCCCATTGCCTGGCAAAGAGCAGCAACGCCGCGCTGATGCTGTCGGGGACGCCGGCCTCGACGCCGAGCGCGGTGCCCGCCGGGACCAGCTCGTCCCCGCTCGCCACGATCCGCAGCCGCGGCCGCCGATGGACCGCAACGGAGGGTTGATCGGAGGCCATCGCCACCAGCAGCCTCGCCGGGTCCAGCAGCGTCCCGCGTTCGAGAAGCGGGTCACCGGCACGGAAATCGCTCCCTTGCGTCCGCACGTGCAGGCTATGGGGGAGGGCGCCGTTGATGTGAATCCGGCCGTCATGCTCGTCGACCAACTCGAACGGGATGACCTGGTCGGCGGCAGGCGGTATCAGCCCGCCGGTCATGACACGATAGGCCGAATCCGGCTCAAGCGCCGTGCCCCGCTCGCTCCCGGCATAGGTCGTTCCGGCGATGTCGAAGGTCCGGCGTCCTGCCCGTGCCACGGAGTCCTGAATCGCAAATCCATCCATGGCGGCAACATTCCCGCGCGGAGCATCGATCCGGGCGCGAAGCGTCTCGCCGAGGACGCGAAGGCCGGCATCGGCGATGGGAACGGTCTCCAGATCGAGGGGAACCGCCTCGGTCCGGATCAGGGCAAGCGCCTCCTCGAGCGGAACATGGGCGGGGCAGGATGGCGTCTCCGTCATTCCGGCGCCCCGGACAAGGCGGTGAGATCGTCCCGCGTGTTGATGTTGGGGAATGCGAAGTCGCTTGCGACCTCACGCGCCCGGATCATGTCGGCGAACGCCCGCATCGCGCGGCTCCCGCTGCCGGCGAGCAGGTCGTCGATCCGGGAGGCGGCGGTGACGGGCCACAGGCCGATGACCGGCTGGCTGGCCAGATAGGATGGGGCGGGCTCGAGCATCGCCCGGATGCCGGGCGGGAGCACCGCGCAATCGACCGGAATGCTGAGCACCTGCCCGAAACCGTGCGCCGCCGCATGGTGGAGCGCTGCGGCGAGCCCGCCGAGTGGGCCCAGCCCGGACCGCGGGCGATCGGCGAGCGACAGATGGGGGACGCTCGCCCGGCCGGCCACGGCGACCTCGTCGCAATGCGGCGATAGCGCCGCGATCGCGTGGTCGAGCAGCCGGCGCCCGGCGAGCATCGCCTCCGCCTTGTCCGATCCGAAGCGACTGGAACGGCCGCCGGCCAGCACGACGCCCAACGTCCTCATCCGATCGCCCCATGCACGTCGCTGACGACCAGGGCGGAATCGGCGCGCGCGAGCGTGGCGAGGATCAGGCCGGCTGCGACCGCCCGCTCGGCGGCGAGGCTGGTCGGTGCCGAGATGGTGACCAGCATCGGGCACCCCGCCCGGACGGTCTTCTCGACCAGCTCGTAGCTGCACCGGGCCGAGAGAAGGATGAAGCCCGACGCCGGATCGATCTCCGCCCGCGCGAGCGCGCCGATCAGCTTGTCGAGCGCATTGTGCCGGCCGACATCCTCGCGCGCCCGCACGATCTCCCCGTCGGGAGAGCAGAACGCCGCGACATGCGCCGCGCCCGTCGCCCGTCCGAGCGGCTGATGGTCGGGCAGCGAAGCGAGCGCGCGAGCGATAGCGCTCCGATCGATCGAGATACGCGCCGTCACCGCCGGCAGCGGCCGCAGCACCTGCTCGATATTGTCCATGCCGCACAGGCCGCAGCTGCTTTCGGTCACCCGCCGGCGCGCCCGATCGAGAGCGATTTCGGCGCGCTCAGGCGGCAAGGCGGCCCTCACGACCCAGCCGCCGCCGACCTGATCGACGTCGATCGCTTCGACCTGATCCGGCCGCTCCACCAGCCCTTCGCTCATCGCAAAGCCGAGCGCGTAATCGACCAGGTCCGACGGTGTCGCCATCATGACGGCGTAGCCGAGACCGCAGACCTCGATCGAAACGGGCGCCTCGATCGGCACGCTGCGCAATGATGCGTCGTCGCCGGGCTCGGCCAGGCCGAGCCGACGAACGGAGATATTTCTTATCGGAAGATCAGGCTGGGCCATCGCGGTTTGGTCGAATATCATTCTCGCGAGCCTATCCAAATCCGTGCTCGCGAATTACTCCGCTTCGGGCAGGTAGATCTCGCCTCCCTTTTCCCGGAACACGTCGCTCATCGCCTGCATCCCAGCCTCCGCCTCCTCGGCGGCGACGAAGCTTTCCACCGGCGCATTCTGCTTCGCCGCGAAGTCCCGCACCTCCTGGGTGATCTTCATCGAGCAGAACTTCGGACCGCACATCGAACAGAAGTGGGCGGTCTTCGCGCCCTCCGCCGGCAGCGTCTGGTCGTGGTACTGCTCGGCCGTCTCGGGATCGAGCGACAGGTTGAACTGATCGCGCCAGCGGAACTCGAACCGCGCGCGGCTCAGGGCATCGTCGCGCAGCTTGGCAGCCGGATGACCCTTGGCGAGGTCGGCGGCGTGGGCGGCGAGCTTGTAGGTGATGACGCCGACTTTGACGTCGTCGCGGTCGGGGAGCCCCAAGTGCTCCTTCGGCGTCACGTAGCAGAGCATCGCCGTGCCGTACCAGCCGATCATCGCCGCGCCGATGCCCGAGGTGATGTGGTCGTAGCCCGGCGCGATGTCGGTGGTGAGCGGTCCCAATGTGTAGAAGGGCGCCTCACCGCAGGCCTCGAGCTGCTTGTCCATGTTCTCCTTGATCTTGTGCATCGGCACGTGGCCGGGGCCCTCGATCATCACCTGGACGTCCTGCGCCCACGCCCGCTTGGTCAACTCGCCCAGCGTGTAGAGCTCGGCGAACTGGGCCTCATCGTTGGCGTCGGCGATCGAGCCGGGGCGGAGGCCATCGCCCAGCGAATAGGCGATGTCATAGGCCTTCATGATCTCGGTGATCTCGTCGAAGCGCTCGTAGAGGAAGCTCTCCTTGTGGTGCGCCAGGCACCATTTCGCCATGATCGAGCCGCCGCGCGAGACGATGCCGGTGACGCGCTTCGCCGTCAGCGGCACGTAGGGCAGGCGCACGCCGGCGTGGATGGTGAAATAGTCGACGCCCTGCTCGGCCTGCTCGATGAGGGTGTCGCGGAAGATCTCCCAGGTCAGCTCCTCGGCGATGCCGCCCACCTTCTCCAAGGCCTGGTAGATGGGGACGGTGCCGATCGGCACGGGCGAGTTGCGGATGATCCACTCGCGCGTGTCGTGGATGTTGCGGCCGGTGGAGAGGTCCATCACCGTGTCCGCGCCCCAGCGGATCGCCCACACCAGCTTGTCGACCTCGGCCGCAACGTTGGAGGCGACGGCGGAATTGCCGATGTTGGCGTTGATCTTGACCAGGAAGTTGCGGCCGATCGCCATCGGCTCGGTCTCGGGGTGGTTGATGTTGCTGGGGATGATCGCACGGCCGCGGGCGACCTCGTCGCGGACGAACTCGGGCGTGACATAGTCGGGGATGGCGGCGCCGAAGCTCTCGCCGTCGCGGACGTAGTCGCGCAGCATCTCGCGACCGAGGTTCTCGCGGGTGGCGACATATTCCATCTCGGGGGTGACGATGCCGAGGCGGGCGTAGTGCATCTGGCTGACGTTGGCGCCGAGCCTGGCGCGCAGGGGCCGCCGGACGACGTTGGGGAAGGGATCGACGCCGCCGGAGCGGTCGGGGCCAAGCTGGCCGTTGTCCTCGGGCCTTACCGCGCGCGCGTCGTAGGACTCGACGTCGCCGCGGGCGAGGATCCAGTCGCGGCGGCGGGCGGGAAGGCCGGCCATGATGTCGATGCGCGCGTTCGGGTCGGTATAGGGGCCGGAGGTGTCGTAGACGTTGAGCGGGGCTTCGCCGGACGAGGGCTCGAGGTCGATCGCACGCATCGCGACGTTCAGGGGGCCGACGTGGATTTTCCGCGAGCCGCGGATGGGGCCCGTCGTGACGCCGATTTCGGTGCGAGCGGGGATATCGGCCATTCGTCTTCTCCTTAAACGGGAGAGGACGGTCCGGTGGCGGGGCCGCTCCCTCCCTACGCCGGTGTCAGCCGGATCAGGTTCAGCGGGTCGAGGGCTCCTGCCCTCCTCTCAAGCGCGGACCAGCGCTCCCCCGGGGATGCGGACGTTCTAGGCGCTTCGCCGGCGCGGCGGAAGCCGAAATCTCGCGAGGCGTGCTGCCCGGCGGACCATCAGAAGGTGTAAGCGAGCCCCACCGTGCCGATCCACTGGTTGCGATCGCCCGCGACGCTGGTGACCGGCGAGTCGGCGAAGTCGTTCATCAGCCGGCTCCAGGCGCCGCCGCCGACCAGGCTGAGGCCGTGGGTGAGATCGCCGGTCAGCGACACGCCGGCCATCGCGCCGAGTGTCAGGTTCTTCCAGCCGCCGCGGGCGTTGTAGACGGGCAGGCCGCTCGCGATCGACTGGCCGGGGGTGATGCTGAAATAGGTGCGGGCGTATTTGCCCTCGACATGATCGGCGCTGGCGAACAGGCCGACCATCGCCTTGCGGCTCAAGGGCGTCATGTAGCTGACGGTCGGCGTCCAGATCCCGCTGTCGTGCGAGCCGGCGACGTCGTGGCGGTAGGTGACGCTGACGCTGAGGCGGTCATAGTCGCTGGTGATCACGCCGGTGCGCGCGATGCCGGCATAGCCGCCGAGCTCGATCGCGGTGTCGACCTTGCCGAGCGCCTTGATGCGGGGATCGTCGATGCTTTTGGTCGAGCTGCGGTTGAAGTTGACCGCGGCCACCGGGCCGAGCTGGAGGTCCCAGCCGGGCCCCGGGCGGTTGCGGATGAGATCGACGCTGAGGCGGTTGCCGATCAGCGTGAAGCGATAGCCGCTCACCTGCCCCATCGCCGCCGGGAAGGGGGCGATGCGATTGTCGTCGGAGCCTTCGTAGTCGGGCACGGTGGCGATACCGACGCCGACGGTGGCGAAGCTGTCGTTACGGGGCTCGGCGGGCGGTGGCGGATTGTCCTGGGCAGCGGCGGGGACGGCCGCCAGCGCGATCGCGAGGGCGGCAAGCGGAGCAACGCGTTCTATCATCCAGTGATTCCCTGTCCTTTTCGGAGCAAACGCGGCTCGCGTGGCTTTGCTCCCGCGAAACCAGGTGCGATATGGCTGGTGATGTCCATCAGCGTCATGACGCCAAGCATCGCGCCCAGCGCCGGCCTGAGCTCCTGCTTTCGGAGGAGCACCGATTCGGGCACGGCCTTCAACGGATCAGGGGCCGCGAGCAGTCCTCACGACCCCTGTCCTTCAGCGACACACGATCACGCAGCGAGATCGAAACGATCCGCGTTCATCACCTTGGTCCACGCCGCGACGAAGTCCTTCACGAACTTCCCGGCGGCGTCGGCCGAGGCATAGACCTCCGACAGCGCACGCAGCTGCGAGTTGGAGCCGAACACCAGGTCGGTGCGCGTCGCCGTCCATCGCGGCCGGTCGGTGCGACGGTCGGTGCCGACGAACTCCTCGTCGCCCGCCGGGTCCACTTCCTTCCACGCAGTGCCCATGTCGAGCAGGTTGACGAAGAAGTCGTTGGTGAGCTGGCCCGGCCGGTCGGTGAACACGCCGTGCTTCGACCCGCCATGGTTGGCGCCGAGCACGCGCAGGCCGCCGACCAGCACCGTCATCTCCGGCGCGCTGAGGCCGAGCAGCTGTGCGCGATCGACCAGCAGCTCCTCGGTCGGCACGCTGAAGCGGACCGAGAGATAGTTGCGGAAACCGTCGGCCTTGGGCTCGAGCACCGCGAAACCGGCGGCGTCGGTCTGCTCCTCGGTCGCGTCGGTGCGGCCGGGGGTGAAGGGCACCTCGATCGCATGGCCGGCGGCGCGCGCCGCCTGCTCGATGCCGACCGAGCCGCCGAGCACGATCAGGTCGGCGATCGACACCTTCTTGCCGCCGCCGGCGCTGCCGTCGAAGTCGGCCTTGATGCCCTCGTAGACCTTGAGCACTCGCGCGAGATTCTCGGGCTCGTTGACCTTCCAGTCCTTCTGCGGGGCGAGGCGGATGCGTCCGCCGTTGGCGCCGCCGCGGTGGTCCGAGCTGCGATAGGTCGAGGCCGAGGCCCAGGCGGTCTTGACGAGATCGGCGACCGACAGGCCGGACTCCGCGATCTTGCCCTTGAGCGCCGCCACGTCGCCCGCATCGATCGGCGCATAGTCCGCCTTCGGGATCGGATCCTGCCAGATCAGATCCTCTTCCGGCACCTCGGGTCCCAGGTAGCGCGCCTTGGGCCCCATGTCGCGATGGCACAGCTTGAACCAGGCGCGGGCGAAGGTGTCGGCGAAATAGTCCGGATCGGCCCGGAACTTCTCGATGATCTTGCGGTATTCGGGATCGACCTTGAACGCCATGTCGGCGGTGGTCATCATCGTCGGCAGGCGGCGGTCGGGGCTGTGCGCGCCGGGGGCCAAATCCTCGGGCTTCTGATTGACCGGCTGCCACTGCTTGGCGCCGGCGGGGCTGCGCACCAGCTCATATTCATAGTCGAGCAGCATGTGGAAGAAGCTCATGTCCCATTTGGTGGGCGTGGGCGTCCATGCGCCCTCGATGCCGCTGGTGATGGTGTGGTCGCCCATTCCAGACTCGTGCCCGCTCTGCCAGCCGAGACCCTGCTGGGCGATGTCCGCGCCCTCGGGCTCAGCGCCGACCTTGGACGCGTCGCCGGCGCCGTGCGCCTTGCCGAAGGTGTGGCCGCCGGCGGTGAGCGCGGCGGTCTCCTCGTCGTTCATGCCCATGCGCAGGAACGTCTCGCGGATGTCGCGCGCCGACTGCAGCGCTTCGGGGACGCCGCCAGGACCCTCCGGATTGACGTAGATGAGCCCCATCTGGATCGCCGCGAGCGGCTCCTCGAGCACCATCTCCTTCTCGGGCTGGATGCGGGTCTGGTTCTCGGGGTGGCCGACCCACTGCTCCTCGGTGCCCCAGTAGATGTCTTTCTCGGGCTCGAACACGTCCTTGCGCCCGCCGCCGAAGCCGAACACCGGCGCACCCATCGATTCGAACGCGACGTTGCCGGCCATGATCAGCAGGTCGGCCCAGCTCAATTTGCGGCCGTATTTCTGCTTGATCGGCCACAGCAGGCGGCGCGCCTTGTCGAGATTGGCGTTGTCCGGCCAGCTGTTGAGCGGCGCGAAGCGCTGCGAGCCCGACGATGCGCCGCCGCGGCCGTCGCCGGTGCGATAGGTGCCGGCGCTGTGCCACGCCATGCGGATGAAGAAAGGGCCGTAGTGGCCATAGTCGGCCGGCCACCACGGCTGGCTGTCGGTCATCAGCGCGTGGAGGTCGCGCTTCACCGCCTGATAGTCGAGCGTCCTGAACTCCGCCGCATAGTCGAAGTCGTCGCCCATCGGATCGCTCGACAGGCCGTTCTGCTGGAGGATCTCGAGGCTGAGCTGGTTCGGCCACCAGTCGCGGTTGATGCGGCCGAGCAGCCGCCGCAGCGCGGCCGGTTGCTTGGCGGGGGAGCTCAGGGGATCACCGGTGGTTGGGGCATCCATCTCGTCTTCTCCTTGTCCATGCGCTGACGTGCTCGCGCCCGGCGCGACGGCCGAGCGGCTTTTCCGAGAAGTTTCGACAAAAGCTAACCGAGGCGCAGTGATCGGAGAAACGCGAAAAGACGAAGTTGGTGATCGGCTAGGGCGATCACAGGACGAGCGGCTTCAGGCCGCCTCGTCCTCCTCGCGCGCGGGCCTGGGCGGGTGCAGGATCAGCCGGGTGACGCGGCGCGAATCGGCCTCAGTCACCTCGAGCGTCCAGCCGCTGTCGTGGACCAGGCACTCGCCGGGCTCGGGCACATGGCCGGCGAGCACGAAGGCGAGCCCACCGAGCGTGTCGACGTCCTCGTCGACCTCGCCGAGCCGCGGGTCGACCGTCTCGGCGACATCCTCCAGCTCCGCACGCGCATCGGCGTCCCAGGCGCCGCCGTCGAGCGGCACCAGCATCGCCACCGGCGCCTCGTCGTGCTCGTCCTCGATCTCGCCGGTGATCTCCTCGATCAGGTCCTCGATGGTGATGAGGCCCTCGGTGCCCGAATATTCGTCGAGCACCACGGCGAGATGGGTGCGGCTTGAACGCATCTGCGCGAGCAGGTCGATCGCGCCCATCGACTGCGGCACGTAGAGCGGCTGGCGCATGATGGCGGTGATCGAAGCCGGCGGCGTCGTGCCGTTCGCGACGATCTCGAACACGTCCTTGATGTGGACCATTCCGATCACCGTATCGAGCTCTTCGCGGTAGACGGGCAGGCGGCTGTGGCCGGCTTCGGCGAACAGCTTCACCAGATCGGCGAAGCTGGTCTGCTCCTCGACCGCGATGATGTCCGCGCGGGGAACCCCGATGTCGCCGGCGTCGCGCTCGCCGAAGTGGAGGAGGTTACGCAGCATCTGCCGCTCGACCGGGGCGAGGTCGCCGGCGATCGGGCGATGGCCCTCGCCTTCGTCCTCATGATTGTCGATCACTTCCTCGAGGCGGTCGCGCAGCGTCTCGCCGCTGTCCTCGCCGAACAGGAGGTTGCGCAGGCCGCGCCAGATACTGGAAGGTTCGTTGTCGCCGTTCCCGCTGCGACTTTGGCCCTCGGGCATGGTGGGGATCAGTCCTCGTCGATGAAATCTGGGTCGATGGCGTAGGGGTCGGCGATGCCGAGGCTCGCCAGCGCCGCGCGCTCGATCTCCTCCATCGCCTCCGCCGCGGCGTCGTCGCCGTGGTCATGGCCTAGCAGATGGAGCACGCCATGGACAATGAGGTGCGTCGCGTGATGCTCGACGCTGATCCCCTTCCCCGCCGCCTCGGCGACGCAGACGCCATGGGCGAGCACGATGTCGCCGAGGATCACCTCGCCGTCGTCGGAGCCCTGCGTCACCGTATCGAGCAGGTCGGGCTGCACCATCGGGAAGGAGAGGACGTTGGTCGGCTTGTCCTTGCCGCGATACTGACGGTTGAGCGCGTGGACCTCCGCATCTGAGGTCAGCCGCACGGCGATCTCGATCGCGGTCGGCAGGCCGATCCACTCGCCCTGCGGCGTGCGCTCGATCGCGGCGACCGCGGCGCGGGTGGCGAGCGCCTCCCATTCGCCCTCGGGCCAAGGGTCTTCGCGGAGGACGGCGACGTCGATCATCAGGCGAGGTCCGTATGGATGAAGTCGTCGCCCTTGTAGAGCAGGCGGGCCTGGTTGGCCTTCGCGCAGGCATAGGCGAAACAGTCGCCCATGTTGAGCCGGGCGGGGCTGCCGCTGTTGCGGCCGTAGGTCTGATAGGCGTCGAGCGCGATCTCCAATTCCGCCGCGCCGACCGGCACCAGGTCGAAGCGGCGTGTCCGAGCATAGGCCGTCACGTCTTCGCGCGCCTGTTCGACGTCGTACCCGTGCGAGCGGCGCAGACCCGAGATCGCTTCCCAGCAGGACATCGGCGACCATAGTCGTCGTGGCGCCTGATCGAGCTGATCGGCCAATGCGTCAAAACCGCTTTCCTCCGCGAGGATCGCGACCAGCACCGAAGCGTCGATGAACAGGGTCAATCGGGATCCTCGCCCCAGAGCTCATCGAAGAATGCCTTGTCGGCCTTCAGGCCGGTCGGCGGCGGCAGCGGATGATCGCGGCGATATTCGCGAAGCCATTCGACTGTCGATTGCTTGGCGGCCTGCGGTCCCAGCTCCGCCTCGACCTTGAGCAGGGCGCGCCGGACGGCCTCGGTCTTGGTCGTGCCGAGCCGGCGTGCGATGCGCGAGGCCAGCTCCGCGGTTTCGCCGTCCTTGATATAGAGCGATGCCATCCGACCCTCCGGGGATATCCCGCTATATAGTACGGGATATCCCTCCCTTCAAGCCTCCGCCCCCTCATAGGCCTCGACGATCCGCCCCACGATCGGATGGCGCACCACGTCGGCGGCGCTGAAGCGGACCATGGCGATCCCCTCGATCCCCTCCAGCCGTCCGACCGCGTCGTTGAGGCCGGAGGCGCCCATGCCGCCGGGCAGGTCGACCTGTTTGGGATCGCCGCAGATCACCATGCGGCTGTTCTGGCCGAAGCGGGTCAGGAACATCTTCATCTGTGCGGGCGTGGTGTTCTGTGCCTCGTCGAGGATGACGAAGGCGTCGGCGAGTGTGCGGCCGCGCATGAAGGCGATCGGCGCGATCTCGATCTCGCCCGACGCGATGCGCCGCTCGACCTGCTCGGGCGGCATGCAATCGTAGAGTGCGTCGTAGATCGGGCGGAGATAGGGATCGACCTTCTCCTTCATGTCACCGGGCAGGAAGCCCAATCGCTCGCCCGCCTCGACCGCGGGACGCGACAGGATCAGCCGCTGGACCGACCCGGTCATGAGCTGCGCCACCGCCTGCGCGACGGCGAGATAGGTCTTGCCGGTGCCGGCCGGTCCCAGCGCGAAGATCATGTCGCT
Organism: Sphingomonas sp. SRI_018; assembly: GCF_057586275.1. Classification (NCBI taxonomy): domain Bacteria; kingdom Pseudomonadati; phylum Pseudomonadota; class Alphaproteobacteria; order Sphingomonadales; family Sphingomonadaceae; genus Sphingomonas; species Sphingomonas sp. SRI_018. Next base: position 102,843 of record NZ_JBYCZO010000005.1, read on the forward strand.
CGACACCAGCTCGCGCATGTAGTGCGTCTGCATCATCGTGCGCGGCACGATCGTCTTGCGGCGCGTGCGGATCATGATCGGCGGCGGCGCGGTGCGGTCGGCGCGGATGATGCCGTCGAGTGTCGGCTCACTGGCGAGCGCGATCACCGCGTCGACCATGCCGGGATCGACGTCCTGCCCCTGCAGAAGCCGGGTATGGAGCCCGTTCAGCACGTCGCGGGCGAGCGCGACCGATTCCGCCGTGCCCTCGAGCTGCACGCGGTTGCCCCGCGCGGTGATGTAGACGCCGAGGCGGTTCTCGATCGCGACCAGGTTGGTGTCATATTCGCCGAAGAGCTGGGGCAGCAGTTCGGGCCGGTCGAAGGTCACTTCGGCGCGGCTGCGTTCGCCGGACTGGGCGGGGACAGGCTTGCGGCTCATGCGTCTCCTGAAGCGGAGGGGTGGAGGACAGGCGGGCGTGCCATGCCCCGGATCAACGGGGGGCGCATGGACGGGTTTCGTGACGGCGCCAAGAAAGCTGCGGGTCCGCGCTGCATCGCTGGCACGAGTGTGGCAGAAGCGGCGCGGCGTGGATAGCGGAAATAAGGGGGAAATATGGGTGGCCGGCGCGCGGACGCGTCACGCCGCCGCGCGCAGCCGTTCGACGCCGCCCAGCGAATTGGGGCCGGCGCTGACGATCTCGACCTCGACGATCTCGCCGATCGCGGCGTCGGTCATCAGGTGGACCGACTGCAGCCAGGGCGATTTGCCGATGCGCTGGCCGGGGAGCTTGCCGGAGCGTTCGATCAGCAGTTCGCAGCGCTTGCCGACGGTCGCGGCGTTGAACGCCGCCTGATCACGGTTGATCGCGGCCTGGAGGCGCTGAAGACGCTCGTCCATCACTTCGGCCGGCACGAAGCCGTCCATCTCCGCCGCCGGCGTGCCCGGGCGCGGCGAGTATTTGAAGCTGAACGCCTGGGCATAGCCGACAGCGTCGATCAGGCTCAACGTCTCCTCGAACTCGGCGTCGGTCTCGCCGGGGAAGCCGACGATGAAGTCGCCCGAGAGGGCAATGTCCGGCCGCGCGGCGCGGACGCGGTCGAGGATCCGCAGGTAGGAGTCGCGCGTGTGGCTGCGGTTCATCGCCTTGAGCACGCGATCGCTGCCGGCCTGCACGGGCAGGTGGAGATAGGGCATCAGCTTTTCGACGTCGCGGTGCGCGTCGATCAGCCCCTGGGTCATGTCGTTGGGGTGGCTGGTGGTGTAGCGGATGCGCTTCAGCCCCTCGATCCGGTCGAGCGCGCGGATCAGCGTCTCCAGCCCGCCCTCGTCCTGGCCCCAGGCGTTGACGTTCTGGCCGAGCAGCGTGATCTCCCGCGCGCCCGCGTCGACCAGCGCCTTGGCCTCGTCGACGATCGCCTGGAACGGCCGGCTGATCTCGGCGCCGCGGGTATAGGGGACCACGCAATAGGTGCAGAATTTGTCGCAGCCCTCCTGCACCGTCAGGAAGGCCGAGGGCGCGACCTTGCGGCGCGCGGGGAGCGCGGCGAACTTGCTCGCCGCCGGCATGTCGGTGTCGAGCGCGAGGCTGCCCTTCGCGGCCTTGGCGACCAGCTCGGGCAGGTTGTGATAGGCCTGGGGCCCGACCACCACGTCGACCTTGGCACGGCGCGCGATTTCCTCGCCCTCCGCCTGCGCGACGCAGCCGGCGACCGCGATCATCGGCTTGCGGCCGTCCTTCCGGAGGCGCCCGATCTCCGAATAGACCTTCTCGGTCGCCTTCTCCCGGATGTGGCAGGTGTTGAGCACGACGAGGTCCGCCTCGCCGGCATCGGCCGCGGCGGTCAGGCCGGCCTCGCCCATCAGCTCGGCCATGCGCTCGCCGTCATAGACGTTCATCTGGCAGCCGAACGACTTGACGTGAAAGGTTTTCGGGTCGGTCATTTGCGCCGCCCTTACTGCTAACTGCCCGAAGACACCAGCGAGGCGGACCCGCGAAGGCGAAGGACTTCATCACGCAGAGCACGCCACTCCGCCTCGACAGGAGCATATGGTTTGCCGCTACCCGGCCGGACGCGCACGGCGATGATGCGCTCGGCAAGCCATTGCTCGCCGAACCCCGACCATTCGCCAGCGACAGCCGACAAGTTGAACGAACAGGCCGGCGTTACTTCGTCCAGGAAGATGCGTTCGATCTGGTTGATCGTATACGGGCTGTCCGCCAGCACGCGGGCATTCGTATCACGCAGCAGCGATACGTCTGTGTCCAGGAACAGATCGGACAGCGAGGACCAGACCGGAAGCCGTCTGCTCCGCTCGATCTCGTCAAGGTGCGGCAGAGCCGCTTCGTAGCGCACCGAGGCGACATCGTAGCGGAACGGCCGCAGCGGCTCGCCAAGCGCGGCGACCAGCGCCTCTTCGATGCGGCGGCGGCTCTCGGCGGCGATCGCCTTGCGGCCGGGGAAGTCGCGCGGGTGGAAGGGCTCGAGGAAATGGACCCGGAGCGAGAAGCTGCCCTTGCGCGACAGCAGCCGCCTGGCGTTGTCAATTCCCGCCTCGACGCCGATCCAGGCGATCTCCTCGCCGACCGCGCCATATTCGAGCATCACCGGCTGGACCATCACTCCGGGCGGCGGTGGCTCCAGTACGCGCAGCATCGGCGTCTTGAACGGGAGCAGCGAGCGGCCGTCGGTGGTGGTGCCTTCGGGGAAGACGGTGACCGACCAATTCTCCGAAAGCGCATCCTTCAGCTGATTGATCTGCTCGGCGACCCCCATCCGATCCTCGCGGCTGACGAAGACGGTGCGGTTGAGCCGCGCAAGCCAGCCGACCACCGGCGCGTCGCGGATCTCGGCCTTGGCGACGAACGCCGAGCCCGAGGCGCCGGCGATCGCCAGGATGTCGACCCAGCTCAGGTGATTGGAGATGTAGAAGACGTCGCGCTTCAGCGGCACGCCGACCCGCGTCACGCGCGCGCCGGCGATCCGCGCCGCCCAGCCGAGGAAGATGCGCGGCCATGGCGAACCGAGCCGCAGCAAATGCCAGAGATAGTGGAGCGGCACGCACAGGATCAGCCCGCCGACCAGTCCCGCGGCGCGCAAGCCGACACGGCACCACCCCAGCGCGTCGATCGGCGGCGGGCGGCCCTCGAGAGCGGCGAGCCGGGCCTCGGGGCTGAGCGTCACCGGATCACAGCCGGACCGAACAGCGCTCAGCTCTTGCGGTCGAGCGAGACGCCGTAGAGCTCCATGCGGTGATCGACCAGGCGGAAGCCGAGCTTCTCCGCGATCTGCTTCTGGAGCTGCTCGAGCTCGGGATCGACGAACTCGATCACGCGGCCGGTCTCGACGTCGATCAGGTGATCGTGATGCGCCTCGGGCGAAGGCTCGTAGCGGGCGCGGCCGTCGCCGAAGTCGTGGCGGTCGAGGATGCCCGCCTCCTCGAACAGCCGCACGGTGCGGTAGACCGTCGCGATCGAGATGCCGGGATCGATCGCCGAGGCGCGCTCATAGACCTTCTCGACGTCGGGATGGTCCTCCGCCTCGGACAGGACGCGGGCGATCACCTTGCGTTGCTCGGTGATGCGCAGTCCCTTTTCGTGACAGAGAGCTTCGAGATCGATCTTGCGCGCCATGACAGCGATGTAATGCGAACGGGCGCGAGAAGGAAGGGCAACCGACTCGCAATAAGCTGTGGAGCAGATTCCGGCGCGGAGGGCGCAGATGAAAAAAAGGGAGCCGGCACGGCCGACTCCCTTCTCTATATCCGTACGAAGACGGCGCTCAGCGCGACTTGCGGCGCTTGGTGCCGAGGCCGATCTTCTTGGCGAGCGAACGGCGCTGCTCGGCATAGTTGGGGGCGACCATCGGATAGTCGGCCGGCAAGTTCCACTTGGCGCGATACTGTTCCGGGGTCATCTGATAGTGCGTCATCAGGTGTCGCTTCAGCATCTTGAGCTTCTTGCCGTCCTCGAGGCACACGATGTAGTCCGGCTTGATCGACGAACGGATCGAAACCGCCGGCTCCTGCTTGACCTCGGGAGCGGGAGCGGGGGTGCCGAGGCCCGAAAGCGCGCCATGGACGTTCTGAATCAGCAGCGGAAGATCGGAAACCGCGACGCTGTTGTTGCTGACGTGCGCAGCGACAATATCAGCGGTCAGCGTGACCAGCGTTTCCTGTAGATCGTTCGTATTGTCCATGGTCGTTTCCTTGGTCCCCGTATATGTATTGCACCAACAGCCCCTGCCGGGCGCCTTTCGGACGATTTGCGAGCGAACGCAAGCGCAATCGTTGCTTACTACGATTAGCCGACTCGGCTGACCGACAGTTCCCGCGCATAGGTATGCGCATCGAACGACTGGCCCGTAATGCCGCGATAATAATCGCGTCGCTCGCCGACCTTGGCGAAACCATTAGCACGATAGAGATTCACCGCATCATTGCCCGCGCGGACTTCGAGATGGAGCCGCGTCGCCGATCGCGCTTCGGCATCGGCGATCACGCTTCGGAGCAATGCCGCGCCGATGCCGTGGCCGCGCTTCGCCGGCCGCACCGCGAGCAGCAGCAGCTCGCCGTCGCCCGCGACCGCGCGGGCGAGCGCGAAGCCCGCCAACCGGCCCCGATCATAAGCGAGCGTCAGCCACACGCCCGCCAGGCTCAGCATTCCCAGGCACTGGTTGAGCGTCCACGCCTCGCCGAAACGCGGATCGAACGCGTCCGCCATCAGCGCCGACACCTCGGGCAGGTCGGTGGCGTCCCCCGCGCGCAGATCGATCAGCTTCGCGCTCATGGCTTGGCGACGGCATCCGGTGCGCGGCCATAGATCGGCCGAGGCGGCAGCGCGGCGAAGGTCGGCGGCAGCAATATGGCCTGCGCTGCATCGGGCAGCGCCTCGACAAGGTCGAGCGAGGAATCGAGCGCGGCGAGATGGCGCACGCCGTTGCCGACGGCGCGACGCCCGGCGAGCCTGGCGAGCGCCGCCTCCGGGCGCAGCGAGGCGAGCGCGTCGATTTCGGCGAGCGGATGGGTGAAACTCTGCATGAACACTTCACCGTGGCCGCCTTCGAGCACCACGGCAAGCTCGCCGAGGCCCGGGCGCGCCGCGAAACCGGCCGCGGCGACCAGCGCGAGCGACGAGAAACCCCGGACCTCGGCGCCCCAGCCGATGCCGAGCCCGATCGCTGCGGCCAGGCCGACGCGGATGCCGGTGAAGCTGCCGGGACCGCAATCGACGAGGATGCGCGCGGCACGACCCTCGCCCGGCAGCTCGGCGATCATCGGCACCAGCCGCTCGGCATGGCCGCGGCCGACCACCTCGTGACGCGCAGCGGCGACCGCACCGTCGACGATCAATGCGACCGAGCAGGCTGCGGTCGCGGTCTCGATGGCGAGGATCAGGTCAGAGGACGCGATTGAACTGCTCGAATTCAGGGCGGGGGAGGCGTTCGAAAATGGTGGAGGGGTCGCCATGTCCCAATGTTGCGATGAAGTTGGACCGGACGCTCGGCTGGTCCGCGAAAAAGGCTGCGTCAACCTTGGCGTTGTCGAAACCCGACATCGGCCCCGTATCGAAGCCCAGCGCGCGGGCGGCGATCAGCAGATAGGCGCCCTGCAGGGACGAGTTGCGGAAGGCATTGTTGAAGCGCATCTCGCCTTCGGGAAACCAGCTCTTGGCGTCGGGCGCGTGCGGGAAGAGCCAGGGCAGATTCTCCTGGAACTCCATGTCCATGCCGATGATCACCGTCGCCGGCGCCTTGCGGATCTTGGGGGCGTTGGCCTGGCTCGCGAGCTCGGCGAGCCTGTCCTTCCCTTCCTGGTTCAGCAGCCAGATGAAGCGCGCGGGATGCTGGTTGGCCGAGGTCGGGCCCAGCTTGAGCAGGTCGTAGATGCGGCGGATGTCCGCCTCGGTGACCGGCGCGTCGGTATAGCCGTTATAGGTGCGCGCGGTGCGGAAGATCGTGTCGAGCCCGGCATCGTCGAGCGGCTGTCCCATGAAATTCTCCCCCGCCCCAAAGATCAGACCGCGCGGACTTCGGTCACTTCGGGGACATAATATTTGAGAAGCTGCTCGATACCCTGCTTCAGCGTCGCCGTCGACGAGGGGCAGCCCGAGCAGGCACCCTGCATCTGGAGATAGACCTTGCCCTGGTCGAAGCCGCGGTAGACGATGTCGCCGCCGTCGTTGGCGACCGCAGGGCGCACGCGCGTGTCGATCAGCTCGCGGATCTGCGCGACGATGTCGGCGTCCTCCGGATTATCGGCGAACTCGGCGCCCTCGGGCGGCACCGTGATGCCGGCGGCCGAGCCGGGGCGGAACAACGGCATGTTGGCGGAGAAATGATCGAGCAGCACCGCCAGCACGTCGGGCTTGAGGTCGAGCCACTCGACGCCGGGCGCGGCGGTCACCGACACGAAGTCGCGGCCGAAGAACACGCCGGTCACGTCGCCGAGGTCGAACAGCGCCTCGGCGAGCGGCGAGGCGGCCGCCTCCTCGGGCGTCGCGAAGTCGCGGGTGCCGGCCTCCATCACCGTGCGGCCGGGCAGGAACTTGAGCGTCGCCGGGTTGGGCGTGGCTTCGGTCTCGATCAGCATGACGTGCATTTGGGCCCGCGTGGGCGCGCGATCAAGGAGCAAGGCCGAAACGTCAGGGGCACGGCGTCCGTTGGAAGCTGTCCGATTGAGTTTGGGGCGTCGTCATTCCCGCGAAGGCGGGAATCCATTCTGGCTGACCGCGGTGAATCTCATGACCTTCGGCGACAATGGATTCCTGCCTTCGCGGGAATGACGATTCGAATTGGCCTTCAGACATCCATCGCCTTCAGTGCCGCATTCCAGCTCAGGATATTCTCCCGCGCTTCCTGAACGAAGGCGGAGCGGCGCGCGACGTTGAGGAACAGGTCGGCGAACCATTTGCCGGGCTGGCGCAGCGGCCGCTCGAACTGGATGAGCAGAACGACGCGGGTGCCGCTGGTGTCGTTCCACACCTCATGGTCGTAGGTGTCGTCGAACACCAAGGTCTCCCCCTCCGCCCAGCGGACGATCCGCTCGTCGACGCGCATCCTGACGTCGCCGTCGTGCGGCACGATCAGGCCGAGGTGGCAGGTGATCAGCCCCTTGGTGACGCCGCGGTGCGCGGGAATGTGGGTGCCGGGCTCGAGGATCGAGAAGAAGGCACTGTTGAGCCCGGGAATCTTTTCGACCAGCGCGGCGGTCGCCGGGCATTGCGCGAGATTTTCCTCGATCGGATAGCCGTAGCCCCACAGGAAGAAGGACTTCCACATGTTGACCTCGGCGATCGCGCGGTGATCGGGCGAGATCGTCGCCAGGCTCGGCGCCACGCCGCCCTGGAGCGCGACCGCGACAGCCTCGTCGCGGATTGTTTGCCAATTGGCGCGCAGCTCCGCCGTCCAGGGGAAGTCCCGTACGTCGAGCACCGGATCGTTCGGCACCAGCGACGAGGAGGCGATCACCCGGTCGAACGGACCGCGCAACCTTTTGCCGAGCTGCACGATCAATGGCCGGCCGCGTGCCTTTTCCAGTCGGCGCGAGTCGGCAGGCGCACCCGAGACGGCGGTGATGTCGGGAATGCGCGAGGGCACGCGATCTCCGGTTCCCGCCCGGGCAGCGGGCTCCGACTCTTCAAGCTTTACGTTCATAATACTCGCCCACAACGGCTGAACTTGGCCGGATCGCAGGTCCCTGGCCCTCATTGGCGCAGCGATCTCGGCACAGGGGGGCGCTAGGCGCGACTTGGGTCAAAATCATGGCAGCGCGACGGCAGCCTCCCGGCCACCGCCAACCAGTCGCCTCACCGGTGCGGCAAGTGACGCTGGCGGGAGATGACGAAGCCAGCTAAATCGGCGGCGATGATTTGGTTCCCCCGCGTGCTCCGCCCGGCGCTCGTCGCGCTTCCCCTGCTCGCCGCCGCCATTGCCGCCCCGGCGCAGGAACATGCCCCGCTGCCGGCGCCGCAGACGCAGCCCGGCTGGCTCTACAAGGGCAGCGACATCCCGCCCGACCCCGAGTGGCGCTTCGGCGTGCTGCCCAACGGCCTGCGCTATGCCGTGCGGCGGAACGGGGTGCCGCCGGGGCAGGTCGCGATTCGCATCCGCATGGACGTGGGATCGCTGATGGAGCACGATGACGAGCTCGGCTACGCCCATTTCATCGAGCATCTCTCCTTCCGCGGCTCGGAGCATGTCGCGGACGGCGAGGCGATGCGGATCTGGCAGCGGATGGGCGCGACCTTCGGCGCCGACACCAACGCCAGCACCAGCTTCACCCAGACGGTCTACAAGATCGACCTGCCCTCGGCGACCGAGGCCAATCTCGACGAGAGCCTCAAGATCCTCGAGGACATGATGGACCGGCCCAGCCTGACCCAGGCGGTGCTCGATTCGGAGCGCCCGGTGGTGCTGGCCGAGGCGCGCGAGCAGCCGGGGCCGCAGATGCGGCTCGCCGACCTCACGCGCGAGACCTTCTTCGCCGGCCAATTGCTCGCTAAGCGCTCGCCGATCGGCAAGCCCGAGACGCTGACGGCGGCCACGCCGGCGAAGATGCGCGCCTTCCAGGAACGCTGGTATCGGCCGGAACGCGCGGTGGTGGTGATCTCCGGCGATATCGATCCGGTCACGTCCGAGCGGCTGATCCAGCGCCACTTCTCGTCCTGGCAGGGCGAGGGTCCGGCGACGCCGAGCCCCGATTTCGGCAAGCCCGCTCCAGGGGCCGATCCCGCCACGGCGAGCCTGGTCGAGCCGTCGCTGCCGCCGCTCTTGTCGATGGCCTATGTGCGGCCGTGGACGATCGGCGACGACACCATCATCTTCAACCAGAAGCGCATGGTCGACATGATCGCGACCCGCATCGTCAACCGCCGCCTCGAATCGCGCGCGCGCGGCGGCGGCAGCTTCATCCAGGCGAGCACCGACCTGCAGGACGTGTCGCGTTCGGCAAACATCACCTTCGTCAACATCCTGCCGCTCGGCAACGACTGGAAGGCCGCGCTCGGCGACGTGCGCCAGACCATCGCCGACGCGATCGCCGCGCCGCCGACCCAGGCCGAAATCGATCGCGAGGTGGGCGAGATCGACGCCAACATGCGCGCCCAGGTGGCGAGCGCGAAGGTCGAGGCCGGCGCCAAGAAGGCCGACGACATGGTCGAAGCGGTCGACATCCATGAGACCACCACGACCATGGCGACGAGCTACGCGATCTTCCAGGATGCGGTGAAGAAGAAGTTCTTCACCCCCGCCGCGGTGCAGGCCTCTGCGAAGGCGGTGTTCTCCGGCACCGCGCTGCGGGCGGTGATCAACAGCCCCACCCCCGGTGAGGACGCTGCCGCCGAGCTCGCGGCGGCGCTCAAGACCGACGTCAAGGGCGCCGCCGAGGCCGCGGCCCGCCTGTCCAAGGTCAGCTTCGACAAGCTGCCGAAATTCGGGCCGAAGGGGAAGGTCGTCAGCCGCACCGTCGCGCTCGCCGATCCCAAGATGGAGCGGATCGAGTTCGCCAACGGCGTGACCATGCTGCTGTTCGAGAACCCCTCGGAGGTGAGCCGCGTCTACGTCCGCGTGCGCTTCGGCCGCGGCCTGACCGCGCTGCCCTCCGACCGGCCGACGCCGGCCTTCGCCGCCGACCTCGCGCTGATGCCGAGCGGGATCGGCAAGATGGGGCAGGAGGAGATCGACCGGCTCACCGGCGGCCGCCGGATCGGCTACGACTTCGCGACCGACGATGACGCCTTCGTGGTCGGCGCGACCACCTCGGCCGAGGACCTGCCCGACCAACTCCGGCTGTTCGCCGCCAAGCTGCAGTCGCCGGGCTGGGACCCCAAGCCGGTGGCACGGGCGCGGGCGGCGCTGCTGGCGAGCTATGCCGCGCTCGGCGCATCGCCCGACGGCGTGCTCGCGCGCGATCTCGACGGGCTGCTCCATGCTGGCGACCCGCGCTGGGGCACGCCCTCGCGCGAGGAGATCGACCAGCTCACCCCCGAGAGCTTCCGCGCCTTGTGGGCGCCGCTGCTCGCCGAAGGGCCGATCGAGGTGCAGGTGTTCGGCGACGTCAAGGCCGATGCCGCGATCGACGCGATGGCGAGGAGCTTCGGCGCGCTCAAGCCGCGCAAGCCCGCCCCGGCGGTGGCGCCTGCGGCCAAGTTCCCGGCGCATGTCGCCAATCCGGTGGTACGCACCCATGGCGGGCGCGACACCCAGGCGGCGGCGGTGATCGCCTGGCCGACCGGCGGCGGGATCGAAGGCGTCGGCGAGGGCCGGCGGCTCGACGTGCTGGCCGCGGTGTTCCGCGACCGGTTGCTCAACCAGCTGCGCATGAAGGCGGGGATGAGCTACACCCCCAACGTCGATTCGCAATGGCCGGTCGGGATGCCGGGCGGCGGGCGCGTCATGGCGATGGGCATGGTGCCGCCCGACAAGACCGGCTTCTTCTTCGAGCTCGCCCGCGGCATCGCCGCGGACCTGGCGGCGAAGCCGGTCGACGCCGACGAGCTGAAGCGCGCGCTGCTGCCGATCGCGCAGCAGATGATGCGCTTTTCGACCGGCAACATGTTCTGGCTCGAGCAGACCGAGGGCGGCACGCTCGACCCGCGCCGGCTGAAGGCGGTCGATACGCTCGCCAGCGACCTGGCGGGCACCACACCGCAGGAGATCCAGGCGCTTGCGGCCAAATATCTGCGCCCCGACAAGGATTGGACGTTGGTGGTGCTGCCCGAAGGCTCGCCTCAGGCGGCCGCGGCGATGGCAGCGAGCAAGAGCGCGGGCGGGCAGTAAGCGGCGGGCGGGGTTCAGCCCCGCCGCCGATCGCGCTAAGCTCCCGGCCAGGCCGCGCGTGACTGGCGATTCGGATGGAGCACCATCGGGAAGCGCGCGGCGCCGGACGCCGCTCGCCTGGGCACCCCTTTGCCATGAGGAGGACTGCCATGCCCGAGCCGATCACCCCAGATCCGGTGACCATCGCCTTCCTGCTGTTTCCGCGCGTCACCCAGCTCGACCTGACCGGCCCGGCACAGGTGCTCTCGCGGCTCGGCGGTGCCCGCATCGCGCTGGTCGCGAAGACGCGCGATCCGGTGCCGACCGATGCCGGCTTCGCGCTGCTGCCGACCGCCACCTTCGACGAGGTGCCGGCGGCGGATATCCTGTGCGTCCCCGGCGGCTTCGGCACGGTCGCGGCGATGGAGGACGAAGCGACGCTCGCCTGGCTGCGGCAGGTCGGCCGGCGCGACCTGGGTCACCAGCGTCTGCACCGGATCGCTGCTGCTCGGCGCGGCAGGGCTGCTCCGCGGCTATCGCGCCGCCTGCCATTGGGCCTCGCGCGACCAGCTCGCCTGGTTCGGCGCCGAGCCGGTGGCGGAACGGGTGGTGTTCGACCGCAACCGCGTGACCGGCGGCGGAGTCACGGCGGGAATCGACTTCGCCCTCGCCCTGACCGCCGCGATCCGCGGCGAGGACCACGCCCGCTTCGTCCAGCTCAGCCTCGAATATGACCCCGCCCCGCCGTTCGACAGCGGCTCGCCCGAACGCGCCGCGCCGGAGACGCTGGCGCGCTATCATGCGATGGTGGAGGCCCATGCCCCCGGCCGGGCCGAGAAGGTGAAGGCGATCGCAGAACGAATGACGTCATGAGCTTCGTCCCCGCCCATCCGCCGCGCGCCGATCGGCTGCGGCCCGCCTGGACCGCCTTCTTCGGCGAGCGATCGCGCAACGCCGTCGCGGGCTGGACGCATCGCGCATTCGAGGACTGGACGATCACTCGTCGGCTGATGGGTCTGACGATCCATTTCCCGCGCCATCCCGATGCGGTCGAGCGCGTGCTGCTCGGCAATGCCGCCAATTATGTGAAGCCGCGCGTGGTCAAGCGGCTGATCGCGCCGATCATCGGCGAGGGGCTGCTCACCGCCGACGGCGAGCTGTGGCGCCAGCAGCGGCGGATGGTGGCGCCGAGCTTCGCGCCGGGGGCGGTGGCGGCGCTCACCCCGCTGATCGCGGAGGCTGCCGAGCGGCGCATGGCGGAATGGCCCGCGCGCGGCACGATCGACATTGCCGCCGCCGCGACCGAGGCGACGATGACGATCATCGCCGAGGCGCTGTTCTCCGGCGATCGCCGGCTGGTGACGCCGGCGGCGAGCCGCCACATTACGGCCGCGCTCGAGGCGGCCGGTGCGGTGCGCATGTCGGCGATCCTCGGCCTGCCGGCGATCGGCTTCTCCTCCAGGATCCGCGCGGGCCATGCCGGACGTCGCTTCCTGCGCACCACGCTTACCGCGATCGTGCGCGAGCGCGGGCCCGAAGGCGGCGACGATTTCCTGGGTGGCATCATCCGGGCGCTGCACGAGCGCTTCCCGCCGGTCCAGGCGACCCAGCTCGCGATCGACAATGCCGCGACCTTCTACCTCGCCGGGCACGAGACCACCGCCAATGCGCTGGCATGGAGCATGTACCTGATCGCTAACGTGCCGGAGGTGCAGGACCGCGCGCGGATGGAAGCGATGGCGGCGCTGGCTGGCGACGTCGCGACGCTACCGGAGCGGTTGCCCTATCTGCGCCGCATCCTCGACGAGGCGCTGCGGCTCTATCCGCCGGCGCCGCGCTTCGACCGCGAGGCGGCGGACGATGACCGACTTGGCGAGCTGGTCGTGCGCAAGGGCGACATCGTCTCGATCTGGCCGTGGCTGATCCACCGGCACCGGCGGCTGTGGGACGATCCCGACGCCTTCGATCCCGACCGCTTCGCGCCGGGCCGCGAGGCGGAGCGCCATCGCTTCCAATACATCCCGTTCGGCGGCGGCCCGCGGACCTGCGTCGGCATGCGCTTCGCGATCACCGAGGCGCTGGTGATCCTCGCCCATTGGCTGGCGGCGCGCCGCTATGCCCCGATCCCGGGCCGGCCGGTCGAGCCGCTGGGCACGGTGACGCTGCGGCCGCAGGGCGGGCTGTGGCTCGACGTCAGCCCTTGCTAGAGCGGCGGATGCTGCGGACGCGGTGCCAGATGTAGCCGCCGACCACCACCACCAGCACCACGCCGATCACCGCATCGGCCGAATGGAAAGCTTCCTTGAGCCGCGGATCGGTGTGCCACGCCTCGCCGAGCTTCATCCCCACCCAGGTCAGCGCGAAGCAGAAGGGCCAGCTGCCGGCGAAGGTGTAGAGGTGGAACGGGATGAGCGGCATCCGTGCGACGCCGGCGGGAAAGGCGATGAAGGTGCGGATCACCGGCAGGAGGCGACCAACGAACACTGCCGAGCGGCCCCAGCGCAGGAAGAAGCGGTCGGCGGCGTCGAGCTCGTCGGGACCGATCAGCAGATATTTGCCCCAGCGCTCGATCACCGGCCGGCCGCCGCGCTTGCCGATCTCGTAGGCGATCACCGAGCCGAGGTTGCAGCCGAGCGCGCCGGCGGTGGCGGCGGCGAACAGGTTCATCTTGCCGAGTGAGACGAGATAGCCCGCGAAGGGCATCACCAGCTCCGAGGGCAGGGGCACGCAGGCGCTCTCGATCGCCATCAGGATGAGGACGCCGAGATAGCCGGTCGCTTCGATGACCGCGATGACGATGCCGGCGAGCCAGCCGAGGATCTGTTCCACCATGCGCGGCTTGGTGGCCGAAGCCGCGCCGCTTGCCTAGTCCCCCGACGCGCCGTCCGGCCGCTATTTCAGCCGCGCCGCCGCCAGCCTGATGTCCTCGACGAAGCGGCCGAACTCGTCCTCCGCCTGTGCGCGATCGCGGATGCGGAGCAGGAAGCTGGGGTGGATCGTCACCCAACCCTCGCTGCCGTCGGCGAGCGGAACCGGCGCGCCGCGCGCCTTGGTGATCGTCACCGCCTTGCCGATCATCGATCGCGCCGCGGTGGCGCCGAGCGCGACCGTCATCTCGGGCTTCACCAGCGCCGATTCGCGCTCGATCCACCAGCGGCAGGCGGTGATCTCGCCAGCGTTGGGCTTGGAATGGATGCGGCGCTTGCCGCGGCGCTCGAACTTGAAATGCTTGACCGCGTTGGTGACGTAGACCCGGTCGCGCTCGACCCCGGCGCTGGCGAGCGCGCGGTCGAATACCTGGCCGGCCGGGCCGACGAACGGCCGACCGGCGAGGTCCTCCTGATCGCCGGGCTGCTCGCCGACGAACATCAGCCGCGCGTCGAGCGGGCCTTCGCCGAACACGGTCTGAGTCGCATCCTTGTAGAGGTCGCAGCGCGTGCAGCCGGAGGCTTCTTCGCGCAGCGCCGTCCAGGCCGCGGCGATGTTGCCGCCGACGCTCATTCGCGCTCGTCGCTTCCCGGCAGGTTATCCTTGGCCAGCTCGAGCTCCTCAGGCTTGCGCTCCTCATAGGTTTTGGCGAGCTCATATTCGGTCGGATCGTCGAACCGCTTGGCGGCCGCCGGAAACATCTCCTCCTCTTCCTCGTCGATGTGATGCTCGTAGCGGCGGCGCATGTGGAAGAACTTCTCCGTCCATTCGTCGGAGGCGAAGTCGAGCTCCATCATCTCGCCCAGGACGTCGTCGATCTCCTTGTGCTCGGCGATCGAATGGCGGGCGTCCTCGCGCAGCTTCGGATCGGCGAGCATTTCCGCATAGAGCGATTCCTCCTCGGCGGCGGCATGGCTCTGGAGCTCGAGGCGGAATTCCTCGAACAGTGTCTTGCGTTTCTTGGTATCACCCTGGAGCTCGCCCAGCGCCTTCAGCATCTTGCGCTGCTTGTCATGGTCCGCCTTCAGGTCGCGGAAGATCTTGGCTTCGGCCATCATGCCTCTCCTCCCGGCGCCAACCGGCGAGAAGCCCGGTGGGTTTCAGTTGCGATTCGTTTGCAAGCTGGAACAGTTGCGGGCCGGCACCGATCTCACCGAAGGTCAGCTCCGGTCGCTGCCGAAGCTCAACCGCCGCGTCACTTCGGGATCGAGCACCGCCATCACGAACCAAGCGGCGAACTGCCTGGTCCGCGTCCACCAGCCGGTGCGCGCGCTGTGGAGCTCCGGCGTGATCCGCTCCGAATCCGCCACCTCGCCGTCGACATAGGCGCGGACATGCGCGGCGAAGGCGGGGTCGTCGATCCGGAGCATCAGCTCCAGGTTCAGGAAGAGGCTGCGCATGTCGAAATTGGCCGAGCCGATGTGGACGATGTCGTCGATCACGAACAGCTTGGTATGGAGCTTGGTCGGCTGGTACTCATAGATCTCGACGCCCTTCCTGAGCAGGCCGGCATAGGTGAAGCGCGCGGCCCAGATCGCGGCCGGGTGGTCGTTCTTGGCCGGCAGCACCACGCGCACGCGGCCACGTTGGCTCGCCCTGTCGAGCCGGCGCAGCATCGCCGGGCTGGGCGCGAAATAGGCGGCGATGATATCGACCCGACGCGCGGCGTTGATGTCGTTCTTGACGACGCGCGCCCAGGGCGAGAGCCGCCGCGTCGGCCCGCCGAGCAGCCAGCGCGCGCGACCGGCCGGCTCGCTCCAGGTCGAGAGCATGCGGCGGAGCGCGCGGAGCGAGGATTTCGGCCGGCGCGCCCAGCGCGAGAGGGCGTCGTAATAGCCGACGAGCCGCTGCGCCGCGGGACCGTCTACGACGAGGCCGAGATCGCGCCATGCCTGCTCGGCCGGCGTGCCGAAATAGCTGTCCTGGACGTTGAAGCCGCCGATGATCGCGATCCTCTCGTCGGCGATGGCGAGCTTCTGGTGGTTGCGCAGCAGGTAGCGCCGGCCGAGCCGCGGCACGAAGCGGCACACGTCCACTCCCGCCGCGACCAGCGGGGCGAAGAAATGGCGCTGTGCGGCATGTTCGCTGCCGAGCCCGTCGACGGTGAGCGACACCTTCACCCCGCGCCCGACGGCGCGGATCAGCGCGTTGCGAACGGCCGCGCCGGCGGCATCGTCGACATAGATGTAGAAGAGCAGCCGCACGCTCTCGCGCGCGCCGTCGATCAGTGCGATCAGCGCCTCCAGCCGGCCAGGGCCCGTGTCGAGCAGCGTCAGGCGATTGCCTTCGACCTCGAACGTCGGCTGGATCAAAGGCGCGGCCACGCCGCCGATTTGGGGCAGCGGGCGGCGCTCGGCAAGCCGTTTTCCTTGACTCCCGCGGCCCTACTCCCTAGGTGCAGCGCCTTTCCCGAACACCGTTTGCCCAAGGAAGTGCTGGATGGCGCGCGTCACCGTCGAGGATTGCGTCGACAAGATCCCGAACCGTTTCGACCTGGTACTGCTGGCTGCGCAGCGGGCGCGCCAGATCTCCGGCGGCGCCGAGCTGACGCTCGACCGCGACCGCGACAAGAACCCGGTCGTCGCGCTGCGCGAGATTGCCGAGCAGTCGGTCACCCCGAACCAGCTTGAGGAAGCGCTCGTCTCGAGCATGCAGAAGGTGCAGATCGACGACGAGGAAGCGCCCGACGAGATCGGCAGCCTCGCCGCGTCGGCCGAGGCACTGCGCCTCACCGCGGCCGCGCCGCCGCGCAACCAGAACGTCGGCGGGGATTACGACGGGTAAGCACGAGGCCCGAGCTAACGCGCGAGCGTTGGCGAGGGTCAAGCCGAGTGCCGGCCGGCGGGCATGAGCCCGACCGACGGCGCGGCTTCGCCGCGACGGCTTAGTTCGCCGCGACGGCTTAGGGAACGAAATGTAGAAAGGCCGGGGCATCGCTCCGGCCTTTTTCGTATCCGCATGACCGACTAGCGTGCGGCGAAAGCGAGGGAGGAGAGACGATGCGGCGAATGGTTCTGGCGCTGTTGGCGCTGTTGGCGCTGGTGGCATGGCTGGCGCCCGCGACGGCCGAGGCGCGCGAGACCGGCTTTCTCGATCGCGCGGTGACGGTGGCGGGGGTACGCCATGTCTACCAGGTCTATGTGCCGCGCAGCTATCGCCCGGGCGAGAAGCTGCCGATCATCCTCGCGCTGCACGGCGCCGGCGAGCGCGGCGGCGACGGGCTGCTCCAGACCGACGTCGGATTGGGCCATGCCATCCGCAAGCATGTCGAGCGCTGGCCGGCGATCGTGGTGTTCCCGCAGGTGCCGAAGGACCGGCTGTGGCAGAACAGCAAGGATATCGCCCTGGCCGCGCTGGCGGCGGCCGAGCGCGAGTTCCGCACCGATCGCGACCGCGTCTATGTCGCGGGGCTGTCGATGGGCGGCAACGGCACCTGGGCGCTCGCCTATGACGATCCCGACCGTTTCGCCGCGATCGTGGTGGTGTGCGGCTTCGTCAAGCCGATCACGCTGCGCCCCTACCAGCCGCTCGTCCCCGCCTCCGAGCCCGATCCCTATGCCGCGATGGCCAGGCGGATCGCGCGGCTGCCGGTGTGGATCATCCATGGCGGTGCCGACACGGTCGTCCCGGTCGAGGATTCGCGGCAGATGGCGGCGGCGGTCAAGGCGGCGGGTGCCGCGGTCCACTATAAGGAGCTGCCCGGCGTCGACCACAACAGCTGGGATCCCGGGTTCGACGACCCCAAGCTCCCCGCCTGGCTGTTCGCGCAGCGGCGCGGCTCGACGGCGGCCTCCGGCAAGTAAAAAAAGGCCGGCGGAATGACCCGCCGGCCCAGTCGTCCGCAGGAGGAACCTCGTCAATAGTTGTAGGCGCGCTCGCCGTGCTCCCCGAGATCGAGGCCTTCGCGCTCGACTTCCGGGGCGACGCGCAGACCGGTCAGGGCCTTGGCGGCATAGGTGGCGATCACGGTGCCGATCGCGGCCCAGACGATGGTGGTCGCCACCGCCGCGAGCTGGGTGACGATCTGGCCGCCGATCGCGAAATCGGGCTTGCCGGGGCCGCCGAGCGACGGCGCATAGACGATCGCCGTGCCGACCGCGCCGATCATGCCGCCGATGCCGTGGATGCCGAACGCGTCGAGCGCGTCGTCGTAGCCGAGCTTCGGCTTCAGCACCGACACCGCATAGAAGCAGATCACCGAGGCGACCGCGCCCAGCACGATCGCGCCGAACGGACCCGAGTTGCCCGCCGCCGGCGTCACCGCGACCAGCCCGGCGATGATGCCCGAGCAGAAGCCGAGCGCCGAGCCCTTGTGGCCGTTGACGCGCTCCGCCAGCATCCAGAACAGGCCGGCCGAGGCGGTGGCGACGAAGGTGTTGATCATCGCGAGTCCTGCCGAGCCATTCGCCTCCAGCGCCGAGCCGGCGTTGAAGCCGAACCAGCCCACCCAAAGCAGGCCGGTGCCGACGCCGGTCAGCGTCAGCGAGTGCGGCACGATCCGCTCGGTCGGATAGCCGATGCGCTTGCCGAGGATCAGCGAGGCGACCAGCGCCGAGACGCCGGCGTTGATGTGCACCACCGTGCCGCCCGCGAAGTCGAGCGCGCCCATCTTGAAGAACAGGCCCCCCGACGCCCACACCATGTGCGCCACGGGGAAATAGACGATCGTCAGCCAGACGGCGGCGAACACCATCACCGCCGAGAACTTCATGCGCTCGACGACCGATCCCAGCACCAGCGCGATGGTGATCGCGGCGAAGGTCATCTGGAAGCAGATGAAGACATATTCGGGGATGGCGACGCCGGCGGTGAAGGTCGCCGCGGTCGAATCGGGCGTGATGCCGGCGAGAAACGCCTTGCCGAAACCGGAGATGAAGTCGTTGCCGCCATCGCCGAAGGCCATGGTGTAGCCCCACATCACCCAGATCAGCATGGCGAGGCAGGCGACCGCGCCGATCTGCGTCATCGTCGACAGCATGTTCTTGGCACGGGTGAGGCCGCCGTAGAACAACGCCAGGCCCGGCAGGATCATCATCAGGACGAGGACGGTCGAGGTCATCATCCAGGCGGTGTCGCCCTTGTTCACCGTCGGTGCGGCCGGCGCGGCGGCGAAGGCCGGATGCGCCAGCACGGCGCCGACGCCCAGGGCCGCGGCAAACTTCAACATCTGCTTCATCGTTCCCCCCTTCATCTCAGAGCGCCGTCTCATCGGTCTCGCCGGTGCGGATGCGCACGGCCTGACCGACATCGAGCACGAAGATCTTGCCGTCGCCGATCGCGCCGGTGTTGGCCGAGGCTTGGATCGCCTCCACCACCTTGGGCGCGAGGTCGGCGGCGCAGACCACCTCGATCTTGAGCTTCGGCACCATGTTCGTGCTGTATTCCGCCCCGCGGTAGATCTCGGTCTGGCCCTTCTGGCGGCCGAACCCCTTGACCTCGGTAACGGTCATGCCCGCGACGCCGGCCTCGGTGAGAGCTTCCCGGACCTCGTCGAGCTTGAATGGCTTGATGATCGCGATGACCAATTTCATTGGCACCCCCTTGCGCAGTCGCAAGGAAATGCCTCGCAAGGGGCGTGCCAGAGCAATTTCGGGGCAGGAAAACGGTTACAGGGGATCGAAAATTGTCAACGCGCGGTAAATTTTTGTGCAGGCGCGAAGGAGCTGCCTAAGAATCGGGCAGTTGGAGCGGATTGCGGGAAGCGATCCGGCGTCTGTCACTCCCGGCCTTGGGCTGGAGTCCACTGCGGCTCAAGCCTCGGCGTTCGCCGGTCATGAATACCGGAACGCATCCGGCACGATTTCCGTTTTCGAGCGACGATCATCGACCTTGCCGGGGTAATGCCAAGCCAGGTCGAACTCATGAATGGAGCGAGCATTCGACCCTGTCGTCGGGCTGGAGCGGCCGAATTGGTGGAGAACTGCCGTCCGCCAGCTGGGAAAACTCTTGATAACCCACTCTGCGCGATTATCGTTCGTCGCCTAAAAGGCCAACTGAAAGATTCCGCATGCGCTACAAAATTATCGCAGCGATCTCCATTTCCTTGTCATTCATAACGCTAATTTGGTTGGCGATGATAGTCATCAAGTTGTGGCTGCTATCGCACTCCTTGATGGGCCCAGCCATTACCGTCACCACGCAGGGATATTTGTTTCTTGCGGCTCTCGTCGCGGTGTTTCTCGCATCGGTCGCTTCGTTCTCTGTGGCTGTCCGAGGCCTATCGGCGCGCGTCGAATAACTGGGGCGAACGTCTGCAACCGGGACGCTTGCCGATCTTCCGCCTTGTGTGCCTACGGGCTAGTCCGCACCGACGATCCCGCGCGCCGCGTCCAGATCGTCCTCGTCGACCATCACCCGCACCGGGATCAGCAGCCAGCTGCCGTCCGCGATCGAGGCGCCGCCGTCGAAGGCGACCGCCGGAATCCCTTCCGACTCCAGCCTGCCCACCAGCAGATGCGCGAGGTTGCGGTCGTAGCGGCCGAGCTCGACGAGACTCATCAGGAAAGCGGCCGCCCGTCCGGGTCCATCAGCACCTCGCGCCGGCCGACATGGTCGGGGCGCGAGACCAGCCCGTCCTTCTCCATCCGCTCGATCAGGCGCGCGGCGGAATTGTAGCCGACGCGCAGCTGCCGCTGGAGCCACGAGGTCGAGGCCTTCTGGCTCTCGGCGACGAGCTGGCAGGCGCGGCGGTAGAGCTGGTCCTCGGGGCTGTCGTCGCCCGACGGGCCGCCTTCCATCGCGAAGCCGTCGTCGCCTTCCGGATCGTTGGTGACCGCGTCGATGTAATCGGGTTCGCCCTGCGACCGCCAGAAGTCGGCGACCGCCTGCACCTCCTCGTCGCTGACGAAGGGACCATGGACACGCGCGACCCCCTTGCCGCCCGGCATATAGAGCATGTCGCCCTTGCCGAGCAGCTGCTCGGCGCCCTGCTCGCCGAGGATGGTGCGCGAATCGATCTTGCTGGTGACGTGGAAGCTGATTCGGGTCGGCAGGTTCGCCTTGATCACGCCGGTGATGACGTCGACCGAGGGGCGCTGCGTCGCCATGATCAGGTGGATGCCGGCCGCGCGCGCCTTCTGCGCGAGGCGCTGGATCAGGAACTCGACCTCCTTGCCCGCGGTCATCATCAGGTCGGCGAGCTCGTCGACGATCACCACGATCTGCGGCAGCGGGACGAGGTCGAGCTCCTCCTCCTCGTACATCGGCTTGCCGGTGTCGGGATCGTAGCCGACCTGGACGCGGCGGCCGAGCTTCTGCCCCTTGGCCTTGGCCGCCTTCACCTTCTCGTTGAAGCTGGCGAGGCCGCGGACGTTGACCGAGGCCATCATCCGGTAGCGCTCCTCCATCTGCTCGACCGCCCATTTGAGCGCGCGCACCGCCTTGGGCGGATCGGTGACGACGTCGGCGAGCAGATGCGGGATGCCCTTGTAGATGCTGAGCTCGAGCATCTTGGGGTCGATCATGATCAGCCGGCACTGGTCCGGCGTCAGCCGGTAGAGCAGCGACAGGATCATGCAGTTGAGCCCCACCGACTTGCCCGAGCCGGTGGTGCCGGCGACGAGCAGGTGCGGCATCGGCGCGAGGTCCGCGACCACCGGATCGCCGGCGATGTTCTTGCCGAGCACGAGCGGCAGGCCGCCCGACTGGTCGGCGAAGCTCTGGCTGCCGATCAGCTCGTGCAGGTTGACCGCCTCGCGCTTGGCGTTGGGCAGCTCGATGCCGATCACGCTGCGGCCGGGGATGGTGGCGACGCGGGCCGAGATCGCGCTCATGTTGCGGGCGATGTCGTCGGCGAGCTGGATCACCCGGCTCGCCTTGATGCCGGCGGCGGGCTCGAGCTCGTACATCGTCACCACCGGGCCGGGGCGAACCTCGACGATCGATCCCTTGACGTTGAAGTCGTCGAGCACGCTCTCGAGCAGGCGCGCGTTGCGCTCGAGCGCGGCCTTGTCGACCGCGGCCTTGGTGCCCGCCGGCGCCGGCTTCAGCAGGTCGAGCGGCGGCAGGCGGTAGTTGTCGCGGAAATCGAGCGAACCCTGCTCCGCCTTGGGCTTGGCGAGCGACGGCGCGAGCGTGCGGTCGGCGATCACCGGGGCCGGCTTGTCGATCGGCGCGGCGGGCTTGCGCGGCTGCGGCTTGGGCGTCGGTTCGGCGATCACCCGCTCTATCGGCGCTTCGTCGGCAGGCGCCTCACGGCGGAAGCTCGGCAGCGCGAGACGGCGCTCTGGCAGCTCCAGGTTGACGGCGCGCGCCCAGATCACCACACCGGCGATGCCGAACAACGTGCCCACCAGGCGCATCGTCCAGATCTCGGCGGTCTCGTTGCCGATCAGGCGGATCGCCCATTTGCAGAGATCGGCGATGGTCAGCCCGGCGATGCCGCCATAGCCCGCCGGCAGCCACAGCACCGAGGCGCTGGAGATGAAGGCGAGCGCGGTCGCCATCAGCGCGACGGCGATCGCGCAGTTGCGGAGCATCGCCACCCAGCGCCCGACGGGGCGGCCGCGCCACAATCTCAGCGCGATCACCAGCACGGGCGGCAGCATCAGCGCCACCGGCGGCCCGGCGAGCGCGAGCATGAGGTCCGCGATCATCGCCCCCGGCGCGCCGATCAGGTTGCGCACCGGCCCGCCCGCGGCGGTGTTGAGCGAGGGGTCGCCCGGATGATAGCTGCCGAGGGCAAGCGCCAGCAGCACGAGCGCGACCAGCAGCGCTAGCGCGCCGATCATCGCGCCCGAGCGCCGCGCGCCGGCCTTCATCGTGTCGCGCCACAGAAAGGGTGCCGCGCGGGTTGCCATCGTCCTGTCCCCCGGGAACGTCGCCGACCATCGGCGTTCTCCTATTGTCCTCCCCCGTGGACTCGACGTCAAGGCAGCGCCATTGGCAGCGGCCTCGAGCCGGGCTAGGGCAGCGTCATGGAGCGTGCGGACGTCCTCATCCTCGGCGGCGGTCTGGTCGGGAGCGCGCTCGGCGTCGCGCTCGATGCGCATGGGCTGAGCGCGATCATCGTCGATCCGGCCGATCCGGCCGCGGTGCTTGCCGCCGATTTCGACGGCCGCGCCTCCGCGATCGCCAGCGCACCGATGCGGATGCTGGAGGCGATCGGCGTCGGCGAGCGGCTCGCCGGCTTCGGCTGCCCGATCGAGCATATCCGGGTGAGCGATGGCCTCGCGCCGGGCGGGCTCGATTTCGTGCCCGACGCGGACGAAGGTGCGCTCGGCGTAATGTTCGAGAACCGCCGGCTGCGCGCGGCGCTGATAGGGGCGGCCGAGGCGGCGCCGCGGCTCGACCTTCGCATGAAGACGCGGGCCGTCCAGGTGACGCGCGACGCCCATGGCGTCCGCGCGACGCTGAGCGACGGCAGCGAGGTCGCGGCGCCGCTGCTGGTCGGCGCGGAGGGACGTAATTCGCCGACGCGCGACGCCGCGAGCCTCAAGGTCGCGCGCTGGAGCTACGACCACGCCGCGCTGGTCACCTCGCTCCACCACGAGAAGAGCCACGGCGGCATCGCTTTCGAGATCTTCTATCCCGAAGGGCCGTTCGCGATCCTGCCGCTCACCGACGACGAGCACGGCCATCGCTCGGCGATCGTGTGGTCGGTGCGGCGCGACACGGCGCCGGGGATGCTGAAGCTGTCCGACCGCGGCTTCCTCGCCGAATGCGAGAGGAAGATGGGCGGCGTGCTCGGCGAACTGTTGCGTCTGACGAAGCGGTTCAGCCATCCGCTCGGCTTCCACCATGCGGCAAAGATCACCGCGGAACGCCTCGCGCTGGTCGGCGACGCAGCGCACGGCATCCATCCGATCGCCGGCCAGGGCGTCAACGTCGGCTTCCGCGACGTCGCGGCGCTGGTCGAGGTGCTGGTCGACGGCAAGCGGCTCGGGCTCGACCTCGGCGACGCGCAGCTCCTCGCGCGCTACGAGCGCTGGCGCAGCCTCGACACCTTCATGGTCGCCGCCGCCACCGACGGGCTCACCCGCCTGTTCGGCATCCCCGGCAGGGCCGCGAGCGCGGTGCGCCGGCTCGGCCTGTCCGCAGTGCAGGCGCTGCCGCCGCTCAAGGACCGCTTCATGGCCGAAGCGCGCGGCGAGAGCGGCGAGGTGCCCAAGCTGTTGCAGGGACTGACGGCCTAGAATCTGTCCGTCAAAGATTGAATCGTCATTCCCGCGCAGGCGGGAATCCATTGTCGCTGAATGTCGTGAGACCCACCAGGGCCAGCCAGAATGGATTCCCGCCTTCGCGGGAATGACGGTGGTTCAATCTCGATCGGACAGGCTCTGATCCGCGACCGTCCGCGCTTCCTCGACCAGCAGCACCGGCGTGCCGTCGCGCACCGGATAGGCGAGGCCGGCCGCATCGGAGACCAGCTCACCCGCCGCCTCGTCCCAGCGCAGCGGCGTGCGCGTCACCGGGCAGACGAGGCGTTCGAGCAGCCACGGGTCGACCGTCACCGTCATTGCAGCGTCCCCGAATCCTCGTCGTGGCGGCCGAAGAACGCCATGAGCTGAACGATCAGCCGCGCCCGCTCGCTGAGCGTCGCCGCCTCGAGCAGCGCCTGCTTGGAGGCGGGATCGAACGGCGCGATCTGGGCGATGCCGTTGATCAGACTCTCGTCGTCGAGCCGGCTGACCGCTTCCCAGTCGACCGCATAGCCCTGCGCGTCGGCGAAACGGCGCGATTCGCTCTCGATCGCGGCGCGCTCGACCGGCGCCAGCGCCTCCGCCTCGCCCGGCGCCTCGAGCTCCGCCTCGATCTGGCGGAACGGCGTCGCGACATCGAGCTCGCGCAGCAGGCGGAAGCGCGCCAATCCCTCCAGCACGATGTCGAAGCGCCCGTCGGGCAGTGCCTCGACATCGGTGATACGGCCGACGCAGCCGATGTCGAACAGCGGCGGCGGGTTGCCGGCCGCGCGCGGCTGGATCATCCCGATCCGCCGGTCTCGCGCCAGCGCATCGGTCACCATCGCCCGGTAGCGCGGCTCGAAGATGTGGAGCGGCAGCAGCATCCGCGGAAACAGGATCGCCCCCGCGAGAGGGAAGATCGTCAGCCGCGTGCTCACCCGAACAGGATCGCGGAAAGTTTGCGGCGCTGGGCGGCGACCCAGGGATCCTCCAGCCCCACCGCCTCGAACAGCTGGAGCAGCTGCTTGCGCGCGGCGCCTTCGTTCCACTCCCGGTCGGCCGCGACCAGCGCGAGCAGCGTGTCGGCGGCGCCGTCGCGGTCGCCGGCCGCCATCTGCCCGCCGGCAAGGCGCATGCGCGCGTCGAAATCGTCGGGGTTGGCGGCGACCTCGGCGGCAAGGCCGGCGAGGTCGTCGACCGGCTCGGCGACCTTGGCGAGATCGATCGCCGAGCGGGCACGGGCCACCTCGGCGCTCTTCGCCACCTCCTCCGGCAGGTCGGCGAGCGCCGCCTCCGCCTCGTCGAGCCGGCCCTGGCCGACCAGCGCCCGGGCGCGGCCGGCGATCACCGCGGGATGCTCCGGCGCCATCTCGGCAAGCTGCTCGAAGATCGACAGAGCGCGTGCCGAATCGCCGCCCGCCAGCACCTCCTCGCCCATCGCGATCAGCGGCTCGAGCTCGGCCTCCTGCTGCGAATCGTCGCTCTGGATCGGCAGCTGGCGCAACAGCTGGTCGAGGATCGCCTTGAGCTGTGATTCGGTGCGCGCGTTGGTGAGGTCGGCGGCGAGCTGGCCCTGGAACATCGCATAGACGGTCGGGATCGAGCGGACCTGGAACTGCGCGGCGATGAACTGATTCGCGTCGACGTCGATCTTGGCGAGCACCACGCCCTTGGACGCGTAATCGGCCGCCACCTTCTCCAGCACCGGCCCCAGCGCCTTGCACGGTCCGCACCATTCCGCCCAGAAATCGATGATGACCAGCTTGGTCATCGACGGCTCGACGACGTCGCGGCGGAACGCCTCGACGGCATCCTTCTCCTGCGGGGACAGACCTAGCGTAGCCACGGATCGGCGCTCCTTTCGACCTCGAAGGCGCCTATGTGGGCCGGGAGGCGGATCGGGCAAGCCTTTTCGGGACTTGCGCCCGTCCCGGAGCGCTGTTAGAGGCCGCCGCCTTACCCGCCCACGGGCTCTTCCGTGGGACTGGCGCCGAGCGGGCGTAGCTCAGGGGTAGAGCACAACCTTGCCAAGGTTGGGGTCGAGGGTTCGAATCCCTTCGCCCGCTCCAGTTTTTCCTAAGAAAATCAATGATGTATGAGGAAGGTGCTCGGAGCCGGCCGCATCGGATTTGCACGGGCTACAACCGGGCTACAACGCTGAATGGCAAAATTGGCGTTCCATAGCGTCTCCTGGCGCACGGGATTTCACCTTGAGGGGGAAAGTCTTCCCCTGCCGGTGAGCCACGCTTCGCGAGTCTCCCCGGACCCCTTCGAACGGGGCTGCGCCCCTTGGGCGCCCCCTTGAGAGTGAGAGTGCGGCCGGTCGGCCGTGACGGGTTGAGCGTCACGAGAGAGGCTCGGGACCGATCCGTCGCGGAGAATCGCGATGGCATATGCACGCACCACCAGGTCCGCCGGTGAGCGGACGAACCTCTATGAACAGATCACAAACCGGATCATCGCCGAACTCGAAGCCGGACGCGTCCCCTGGGTTCAGCCGTGGGGATCGTCGGCCGCCAGTATCGGCATGCCCTACAATGCGGTCAGCGACCGGCGATACAGTGGGATTAATGTTCTCACCCTCTGGGACGCCATCGTCTCGCGCGGCTTTGCCTCCCATGCTTTCCTGACCTTCCGGCAGGCGCTGGCGCTTGGCGGTCATGTCCGGCGCGGCGAGCGGGGCGTGGGCGTCATCTACACGCGCCGCTTCATTCCGAAGGAGGAACGCCGCCGCGCCGACAATGAAGGCCGCGAGCCCTCGGGCGGTATCCCATTCCTCAAATGGTTCACCGTCTTTTCGGTCGAGCAGTGCGAGGGATTGCCCGAACGCATCTGCGAACCGCCGCCGCCGATCCCCGAAGGGCTGATCCTGCCGCAGGCCGAGGCGCTGATCGCAGCGACCGGCGCCGACTTCCGCATCGGCGGTCCCTCGGCTTATTATTCGCCCCGCCATGATTATGTGCAGGTGCCGCGGCCGGATGATTTCCACGACCCGGTGAACTGGCACCGGACGGCTTTTCACGAGCTCTCGCATTGGGTTGGAGGCGCCGCCCGTCTCGACCGCGATCAGAGTGGCAGCTTCGGCTCGGTCGCGTATGGCAAGGAGGAGCTGATCGCCGAAATGGCAGGCGCCTTCGTCTGCGCGGCGCTCGGTATCACGCCCACCGTCCGGCATGCCGATTACCTTGGTTCCTGGCTGGAGATCATCCGCGAGGACAGTCGCGCGATCCTGCGCGCGGCCAGCGCGGCCTCGAAGGCGGCCGATTATCTGCTCGCCTTCCGGCCCGATGCCGCGCTGGCGGCCAATGACGACGATCCGGAGCCCGATCCCGATTGCGGCATGGCGCTCGAAGGGAGGGCCGTGGCATGATCCTCCTGACCCCGGAACTGCGCGACCAGCTTCGCGCCAACGATCTCGCCCGCTGCAACGCCTTGCGCCGCGGTGATCCAGCGCCGGATCCCGTGCCGGTGGTCCGCTTCTTCAATCCCGTGGGCGCCGCGACCTGGCTGGCTACGGAGCTGGACGAGGATGGGATTCTCTTCGGCGTTGCTGACCTCGGCTTTGGCTGCCCGGAACTGGGCAGCTTTGCGCTGGAGGAACTGGAATCGATCCGGCTGCCCTTCGGTCTTGGCATCGAGCGTGACATCCTGTTCGAGGGCCGGTTTCCACTCTCGGTCTATGCCGAAGCGGCCTGCCGCGCCGGCTCGCTGATCGAGGGCGAGCGCATCCTCATCCGGGCGGCCGCCGCCGCGAAAGGCGGTGCGTGATGCGCTTCGCCAAATGGCCCAGGCCCAGCGTCTATGAGGAGACCTCGCGCAAGCGTGCCGCCTTCGCCACAAAGCAGCGGCGCGAGCGCGAGGCGCTGCCGCTGTTCGCCGACATGATCGCGGCCAGGCAGCACAGCGTCGATGAGGAGATGGCCCGCCGTGCCGTCTGGTGGCTGCAGCAGCAACAGGAACGGCGTGACGAACGGGCGGCGGTGTGGCGGCGGGCGCGGGCGCGCCTCTTCGCCTTCCCCGACCATGAACGCCGATCGATCCGGCGCGCCTAGCGGGATTGTCCTTACCCGGCCGATCCTTACAGCTTCGCCGATCTTCTCCACCAGATCCGCATCGGCAAGATCGATCCCGAGCGCCCGCCGTGGCGATATCATGCGCGGGCGCAAGCGCGGATAACGCCGAGTCCCGCCAGCTTCGCCGAGGCGTTCAAACGGATCGGCCAGCGCAGGATCGAACCGGCGCCGGGTCTGCCGCAGGTCGAGGCGCCCCAATATTGCGGCAATCTTGGGCACGGCATCCTGTTCCTCGATGCGCTCCCGCCAATCGGGAACGATGCTGTTCCGACCTTCCATGTCCGGGGTGTCTGCACCGATGCCGACATCGCGCTGATCGGGCGGCTGGCCGAAGCCGCCAAACAGCGTGCCGTGAAGGTGGTGCGCGTCGATCTTCCGCACACGCGCGCGACCGGCTTCTCGCATCGGCTGCTGATCCTCGCCTGCTCGGCGACCAAGCGCCGCGATCCCGGATGGATGCCGGCGTGGGAGCGCTATGACGGGCCGCTCTGGCAGACCTGGCGCACGGTCGATCCCCGGCGCCGTCTCGCCCGCGTCGGGTTCCTCTCCGCCCGCTATGGTTTCGGCGCGGGCGACCGGCCGATCGAGGACTATGATGCGCGGCTGACGCCCGATCTGGCCGAGCGGATGATCGCGGGCGGCATGACGACGCGCTGGCCACGTCCGCCGTCCCCGCGTAAGCCCGACAATTGCGGCTCGCATCCCGGCTGCGAGATCGCGACCCTCGCTTACCATGGATCGCGGCCGTTCACCGACGTCGCGCTGGTCGGCGGCGGACTTTACCTCAAGGTGATGCGCGCCTTTCTCGATGGCTTCCGCGAGATGCGCTGCATCACACCCGACGCGGACATCACCGAGATCAATGCCGGCATCGGCATCATGCGCAAGCGCCTGCGCGCCTGGCTCGAACAGGGGCGCGAGCCGTGACGGGCTCGCGCTCCCCGATCGGCCATAATGGCGGGCCAGCGCTCGACGACGAGGAGAGCGGCCCGCCGACGCCGCGCTACTGCAAATATAGCCGGCACTGGTCGCCGCCGTCCGACTGGGAGGTCCGCGCCTATGAGGCGTTCCAGCTCGGCGTTTCAAAACGGCGGGTGAAGCGCCCTTCAGGCACCTGCGACCGCGTGCTTCTGCAACAGGGCAAGCCGCTCGCCTTCTCGGCCACGGTCGACACGTTCGGCTGCCTCAACTTCTCGGCCAAGCCACCGGCGCCGATCACGCGCGGCCGCGGCTTCGTCACCGTCTATGAAGGAGACCGGATCGTCTGGCAGGGGCATGAGGAAGACCTGCCCGAGGAGCACCGCTGAACAGCAGGTACTTTCATGCTATGCTGCGACATTCCCATGGCGATGGAGTCGCCGATGCCGAAGAACCGCATGACCTTCCATGATCCGCGCGACGAACTGCCGCCGGTCACGATCGAGATTCTCAAGGGCGATGTGCTGCGCTTCACCCAGATCGATCATGAGGGCCGCACCCATGTCGTCACCTTCTCCGACCGCTTCGACGTTCGGCGCGGCGTGTTCGACGTGGCGGAGCAGCCCGCACCTACAGCGGCAGCCTGAGCTGGTTCACATCGGGCGGGAATGAGCCCTCCAGTTTCTCGATGATCGTTGCCGCCAGTGTATCGGCGGCGCGCTCGCGCATCCGTTCGTCCGGCATCGTCAGCCCGACCCGCGCCCAACCGGGCGCGGCCAGCAGGATCGCGGACAGATCATCTCGTTCGATTCGTTCCATGCAAATATGAGAACAAATGGCGAACTTCGTGGCAAGTCGCTTGCGGCGAATGTTGCTGGCCATCTCGACAAGGCCGCATGGCCTGCCTGCGGCAGGCCATGAGAGGGAGAGGGAAGCCGGGGGCTTCATGACGGGCTGGGAGCCGGGAGAGAGTCTCGCGGCGGCCCGTCACGGAGAAGACCCATGGCCAAAGCGCCACAGAAGATCACCCTCAGCGGCTCGCGCGACATTCCGTTCGACCGCCTGCGTCTGTCCCAGTCCAATGTCCGCCGGGTGAAGGCCGGCGTGTCGATCGGCGAGCTGGCCGACGACATCGTTCGGCGCACCCTGCTCCAGAGTCTCAACGTCCGGCCTATCCTCGATGAGGCGGGGCAGGAGACCGGTGATTTCGAGGTGCCGGCCGGTGGCCGGCGGTTCCGTGCTCTCGAACTGCTGGTGAAGCAGAAGCGCCTCGCGAAGAATGCGCCGATTCCCTGTGTGGTCAGGGTCGCCGATGACGGCGTGCTGGCCGAGGAGGACAGCTATGCGGAGAACACCTTCCGCGAACCGCTCCATCCGCTCGATCAGTTCAAGGCCATGCAGGCGATGGTCGACAAGGGCGAAGGCATTGAATCGATCGCCGCGCATTTCCTCGTCACCCCGGCGGTGGTGAACCAGCGCCTGCGTCTCGCCAAGGTATCTCCGAAGCTGCACGCCATCTATGCCGAGGACGGCATGACGCTCGAGCAGCTCATGGCCTTCTCGGTCTCGGACGATCATGAGCGGCAGGAACAGGTGTGGGAGCTGCTTGCCCACAGCTACAACAAGTCCGGCGCCTATATCCGTCAGAAGCTGACCGAGGACACGATCCGCGTCGCCGACCGGCGCGTGCGGTTCATCGGCGTTGATGCCTATGTGGCAGCGGGCGGTCATGTCCTGCGCGACCTGTTCGAGGAGGATGACGGCGGCTGGCTCACCGATCCGGCGCTGCTCGACCGGCTGGTGAGCGAGAGGCTTCAGGCCGAAGGCGAGACGATCGGCGCCGAAGGCTGGAAATGGGTCGCGACCGCGGTCGACCTGCCCTGGGGCGTGACCGACGGCATGCGCGAGATCGAAGGCGTGCTGGTGTCGCGCACGCCGGAGGAGGATGCCCGTCTCACCGAACTGGAAGCCGAGGCCGAGGCGCTGGAGGAGCAGTGGTCGGACGAGCCCCATGTGCCCGACGAGGTGCATACGCGCCTCGCGGCCATCGATGCCGAGATCGGCGCGCTGGTCGAGCGGCCGCTGACCTTCGAGGCGGAAGACATGGCGCGGGCCGGCGTGTTCGTGTCGATCGAGTCCGATGGCTCGCTCTGCATCGAGCGTGGCTATGTCCGGCCCGAGGATGAGCTGGCGGTCGAAGCCGAGCCCGGCGGGGACGAAACCGATGCACCCGTCGCGGGCGGCGATTCGGATGGCGAGGACAGTGACGGCGCGAGCGATCCCGCCGCCTCCAATGTCGTGTCGATCAATGCCGCATCATCCGGGGACGAGGAGGAGGATGGCGAGATCCTCAAGCCACTGCCCGACCGGCTGGTCGCCGAACTCACCGCCTGGCGCACGCTCGCGCTGCAGGATGCCCTCGCACGGGAACCCTCCACGGCCTTTGCGGCGGTGCTGCACGCCTTCGTGCTCAGCACCTTCTACAGCTACAGCCGCGAATCCTGTCTCGAGGTCTCACTCAACAAGGTGTCGTTCGGGTTCGCGCCGTCCGAGCTGCGCGGCAGCGCCCCGGCGAAGGCGATCGAGGAGCGCCACAAGCGCTGGGCCGACCGGCTGCCGGACGACGACAAGGATCTGTGGGATGCGTTGCTGGCGTTCGACGGGGCCGAGCAGGCGGCGCTGTTCGCACATTGCGCCTCGCAGGTGCTCAACGCGCAGCAGGAGGTCGTGCCCAAATACGACAATGGCCGTATCTCGAAGCACAGCGTCGAGCGGCGCATCGCGCACAGCCATGTTCTCGCCCGCGCGGTCGGGCTCGACCTGATCGGCGCCGGCTGGCGTCCGACGGTCGAGGGCTATTTCCGCAGCGTGACCAAGCCGCGCATCCTTGCCGATGTGGCGGAGGCCAGGGGTGCGAAGTTCGCGGAGATGATCGACCATCTCAAGAAGGGCGACATGGCGAACGAAGCCGAGCGGCTGCTCGAGGATGCCGGCTGGTTGCCTGAGCCGATGCGGACGCCGGAACTGCTCGATGCGCCCGCTGCCGATCCGGCAGCCTACGAGGCGGCGGCAGCTCTGCCTGCCTTCCTCGACGACGAGGAGCAGCCGGTCGAAACCGGCAATGATGACGGCGAGAATATCGCGGCGGCCGCCTGACAAACGGGACGGGCGGATTCGCTCGTCTCGCTTCTCGCCCCTTTCCATCCCTCGAGCCCGGCGCACCCGCGTCGGGCTCTTTCATTTCAGGAGCTTCACGATGCAGAACACCCCGATCGAAACCGCGACGCCCGAAGACTTGGCGCCGGTGCTGCTGAGCGCACTTCAGCGCCGCGGGCAACTTGGCCGCGAGGGGGCGGTGGCGCTCTCTCGCCTCGTCGCCGACGATGACGCCAATTTCGATGAGGCGGCCGAATGGAACTCGGACGTCGCCGCCGGCGGGCTTCGAGAATGATCCGCCGCCATTTCACCTCCTTACCTCAATCTCCGAAAGCCCGGTCCTCGCGCCGGGCTTTCGCCTTTCAGGAAATCCGCAATGACCGATTCAAACCAACCCCAACCGCCTCAGCCGACCATCGACATGACGGCAATCATGCAGCGCTTCGCACAATGGGAAGCAGATGCGGCCAAACTCGTTCCCGCAAACAAGGAAAGGCTCCTGACCTTCCTCGCTTCTGCCGGCATCACGCGCGTCATCGTCATCTTCGACGGATGTGGCGATAGCGGCCAGATCGAGGATGTCACCGCCTTCAGGGGCGACGAGCAAGCCGATCTGCCTAACGGCACCGTCGAGATATCCATGCTTCGCCATGGTGCCGACGAACCCGTCAGCAATGTCTTCTCGGCTGCCGAAGCGATCGAGGATCTTGCCTATGATCTGTTGCGCCAGACCCATTGCGGATGGGAGAATAATGACGGCGCCTACGGTGAGTTCATCTTCGATGTTACGGCCGTGACGATCTCGCTCGATTACAATGAGCGGTTCACTTCGTCCGAATCCCATGCTCATGACTGGTGAGGAGACGACGATGGGACATTGCTATCATCATGCGCTATCCTCGGTGCGCCAATGGGGCGGCGCGCCCGACGACTATCTGCCGCTCCATCAGTGGTTCGACGAATCAAAATCGATCACGGCGGACTTTCGCCATCGCGCGCTGCGGCACCATGCCGAGGGCATTTTCATGCTCGAACGCTTCTTCGGGCCGACGATCACCGCCTCGTCGGGGCGCGTCGTTCCCGTCCGCCTCATCGGCGAACAGCATGTGCGTCAGGATCTGGGGTTCATCCCCAGCTTCGCGGACTGGGTGCGTTGCATCCGCCCGGAACCCTGGATGGGTCGCGCCCAGCCGATCCACCGCGAGGTCGATCCGTTCGCGGTTCGCTCCTATTCGATTGGAGAGGCGGCATGAAGGTCAGGGCCATCCTCGCCTTCGATATCAAAGAGGAAGACGGCAAGCCGGTTGCTTCTGTCGAACGCTACCGCGTGGCCCCAGGCGGTAGGGCGCATGCCATCCGCAACTGACTGATGGGGGCAGGCTTCCTCGACGATATCGACAGCTGGACGCTCGCGGTCGATGTCGTCGAGGGCATGCCCGACGATCCCGATGCGCGCGAGCATCGGCGCGGACGCCAGTATCCCGTCTATCTTCAGCGTCGGCACGATTGTCGCCGCTGTTGGCCGGAGCTGGCCGCCACCCAGGGTTTTACGGGAAGCGCCTTGCCGGACGCTTTGCCCTCGGCATGGGACTCGAGCGGTGCTGGCGGGTCACTTCCGAACATGCGCAAGAGTGGCAAGGAAATTCGCCGATCCACGCAATAATCGCAAAAATGCGGGCGGTTTTGGTATTGTCAGCCGAGCGGAGGATTTTCCGTGGCGGTGCGGAACATGAGCACCAGCGTGCGGCGCAGCTTCTGCCGCTGCTCGAACGTAGCGCTCATGCCTGGGTTCGCCAGGGCGTCGCAGGCTCCAGGAAAAGAGCTCCGCTCCAACTCTTCCACACAGCGGGCGGGCCAGCTCGCCGATGCCGCGACTGCCTGGCGGTATATATTACGCGCTTTCGCGCACAGAGCCGGCATGTCGTCAGTGCAACCCATCACATAGGCCAGATAGGCGATATAGTTGCGCTGCCAAGCTGCTTCAGGGAGCCCCATGTCATCGGCGGTGGGGAGACTTTCGGCCAGGATTTCGCAGCCGTTTCCATCGATGAACGGTTCGGCATTATGCAGGAAGCAGGAGCGTGACAGGGGACGAAATGCTAAATCGATCTGCGGTTTCGCTGTCAGACCATTGCGAAAGATGATGCCCAGATATTTGCAGGCATAGGGGCCTATCCCAGCATCATCGGAGTCGCAAACTCGGGTCATCCGATCCTTCGCCATGTCATAGTTTCGACGGGCTGGATCGAGGAAATAGATCTTGCCGGCCTCGTAACAGCCACCCATCTGAAAACCGGCTGCGCAGGAACGTTCATAATCTTTCAAGGCAGCGGCAGCATCGTTCCGCTTTTCGGCCGCGACGCCGGTGCTCCAGCAACTATCAACGTTACCATCCTTAACGCAGCTTGGCGGGGATGGGTCTTGCGTTGAAGGCCGCGCGTGGACGGCTCCGCTGCTGGAAGCGATCTCAGTTATCACCATCGCCAAAGCAAGCAGTAACGATCTCATTTTTTCTCTCGGATGATGGCAAGGTTTGATCGCGCTGCCGGAATTGCCTTGTGGTCGCTTATAGAAGAATGATCTCGCCGAATCACAATTCTCCGAGCGCTGCCGATCCTTGTATGGGCGATTTCAGGGAACAGGCCAACGGGTGGAAAGGCGGCTGGCACACCTCGTCCGACGCTACTGGGGCAGCGCTTCTGGCATAGGGGCTACTTCTCGACCACCGCCGGCAATATCACCGAAGACATTGTCATAGCCTACCTGGACCGACATATCGGCAGACATGGCTTCAGCCCCTCCGCATGATCCTATCCGCGTCAGCCGGTGAGTCATTCAGCGTCGATTCGACGACTCGACCTTGTCCAACGGCTCTTATAGAGGGGCAGGCTACCGCCGTAGTCGACAGAATCAACGAGGGATGAAGTAGCGATGGGACCGATCGAACAACTTCGAGATGCAATCGCTGCGAGCAAATTTATCTCCAGTCCGCAAATTGGCGACGGGTTTGTTTTTGGTGCGGCGCGCCTTTTGGCAGCTGATGTTCATGTCAATGTAAACGTGGATCCCGAACTGGAAGACAGGTCGGAAATGGATGCAGAAGCGCTCGTCGCTGCCATCGAACGAGTTCTTGAGATGAGCTCCCAAGTCTGGAGGCGGATCATCGACGGCATCGCCGAAGAGATCGAGGGTGCTGTTGGTGACGAAAATGTGATCGAGACCACGGATTTGCGTCACGATTTGGCCGTTCGTTCAGTGGTTGTTTTTGCCGACGCCACTCTCCTGACCTTCGTGGCCCCGATGCAGTTTCCTGATAGTTGGATCCGCGTGCAATTGGATGAGGATTTCGAGGTGGAGGATGTCTCCATTGATCCGAAAAACGAGGATTGAGATTGTTGAATCTGCTACGGCGTATCATTGGGGCTGCAAAGCCAGCAGGTCTACCTATGCTCGGGGATCGAGGTGCTGACGGTTGTCGACGCTGATCGCGTCCGAGTTCAGCGGATTGTGGCGTGTGTAATGGGAATTCGGCTTAATGACTTCCACGTTCGGTGTGGTCATCGGTCCACTTGGTCAATGCGCGGCAGGCAGACGCATAGTCGCCCGTTTCCTGCACCTGCTTTTGTAGACGCGCAATCAAGGCACGTTCTTCGTCAACTGTCGGCATTTCGCCAGGTGCCCATGCCGCGCTGGCGGCCAGATTCCGTTTTACGCGGGCTTCGAATTCTGCCTGATCGCAGCCGGAGGTGAACAGTTTCGATGCCAGCATGGAGCGTGGCTGATACGCCACATAGACCAGCCCGACAAGCAAGCCAGCGAACAGGTACAGCTTGAGCGTTCTGCGCATCGCTATGCTCCTCATCCCGTCAGAAGTTCCTCACAAGAGTTTCCGATTCATATCTATGTTTCGGCTTTTTGAGCGCCGGCAACGCGACATTGCCGACACATCGGCCTGATCTGATCTTGCGAAGGCGTCTAACAAAGTCGGCGTCGAACAACATCCGATAAAAGTCAGAGGGAAGGCCGGGAAGAGGGAACCCGGCCGGGCTTAGAGAGAGCGTCCGCCGGGGGTACGCTTTCCGCTCTCCCGGAGACCTCACCTCATGACCCAACTTCTGTCCGACGCGGCGCTGCGCGCCGCGCCGCTTACTGCCGCAAGCCAGTTCGCCGGCCGGGCCGGCGCCCTGCTGGCGGCAGCCGCCAGCCTTCTGCCTGCGCTCGAGGCCGGGCGCACCATCGATGCGGCGCAGCTCCGCACCGCGATGTCCGGTGCCTTTAGCGGCAGCGATGCGACAGGCGCCTGGGATTGGAAGACTGCCTATGATGCCTGCGAGGCGACGGAGATCCTGTTCCTGCGCCGCTTTGGCCCGGCGATCGTCGGCCGCGCGCCGATGAGCGTGCTGGCACTGATCGAGCGCATCGCGGCGCTGATGCCGACGCATACCCGCCGGTCCGAGACCAGCCAGGCGCTGCAACAGTTCTCGACCCCGCCGGGCCTCGCTTTCATCGCAAGCATGGCGGCCTCGATCCATTCCGCCGATCATGTGCTGGAACCCTCGGCCGGGACGGGCATGCTCGCCGTCCATGCCCTGCTGGCACGGGCCGGCCTCACGCTCAATGAGCTGGCCGAGATGCGCGTCGAGTTGCTGAAGCTTCTGTTCCCGGACGTTGCGGTGTTGGCCCATGATGCCGCCTCGATCGACGATCGGCTGCCCGCCAGCGTCCGTCCGACCGTGGTGCTGATGAACCCGCCTTTCTCGGCGGTCGCCCATGTGGATCGCACGATGCGCGACACGGCGATGCGCCATATCATCTCCGCCCTTGCACGCCTTGAGCCGGGTGGTCGCCTGGTCGCAATCACAGGTGCGAACTGCGCACCGACCTCGTCCGACTGGCGCGGGCCGTTCACCCGGTTGCAGG
Organism: Sphingomonas sp. SRI_018; assembly: GCF_057586275.1. NCBI lineage: Bacteria > Pseudomonadati > Pseudomonadota > Alphaproteobacteria > Sphingomonadales > Sphingomonadaceae > Sphingomonas > Sphingomonas sp. SRI_018. The sequence continues at coordinate 139,695 of NZ_JBYCZO010000005.1, forward strand.
AACGGGCGCGTGTCGTTTTCACCGCCGTGATCGCGGGGAAGGTCTATGCAAAGCATGGCACTAGCATCGAGACGCGGTTGACGGTCATCGACAAGCTGCCCGCCGAAGATCCCGACAAGTTCGTCGAGACCATGGGCAAGGCGCCCGATAACGCCACGCTGCTGCAATGGGTGCTCGACCAGGTGCCGCCACGCGCTCCGATCACGCCGACGCCTGTCGCTGCTTTGCCAATCGTCGCTTCCGCCACGCGGGTTTGCGCGAAGACGCGGGCCGTATCCACGACCGTCATACCATCCGCCCCGATTACCCCAGCGGTCGAACTCGCCTACGAGACGATCGACTGGACGTCGCCGGCCGAACGGCTGGGCGATAGCATCTACGAGCCCTATGCGCTCCAGTCGCTGCGAATCGATGGCGCGCAGCCGCATCCCACGCCCCTGGTCCAGTCGGCGGCAATGGCCTCGGTCGCGCCACCCAAACCCTCCTATCGCCCGCATCTGCCGCCGCAGCTCGTGACGCTCGGAATCCTGTCCGACGCCCAGCTTGAATCCGTTATCTATGCCGGCGAAGCGCATGCGGGCCATCTGTCCGGCGCGTGGAAGGTCGATGAGACGTTCGACACAATCACCGCAGCGGCGGAGGATGCGGACGATGCAGTTCGGTTCCGCCGGGGTTGGTTCCTCGGTGATGGCACGGGTGCTGGCAAGGGGCGGCAGGTCGCGGCGATCATCCTCGATAACTGGCTCAAGGGCCGCCGTCGCGCGCTGTGGCTTTCGGTCTCGGAACGACTGCTCGAGGACGCGCAGCGCGACTGGTCGGCGCTGGGACAGGAACGGCTACTAGTGACGCCGCTCTCGCGTTTTCGTCAGGGTAGCGACATACGCCTCGAGGAGGGCGTGCTGTTCACCACCTACGCGACGCTGCGCTCGCAGGAACGCGGCGGCAAGAAATCGCGCGTCGACCAGATCGTCGAATGGCTGGGCGCTGATTTCGACGGCGTGATCGTCTTCGACGAGGCCCACGCCATGGCCAACGCCGCCGGCGGTAAGGGCGAGCGCGGCGACGTTGCGCCTTCGCAGCAAGGTCGTGCCGGTCTTCGCCTGCAGCATGCGCTCCCCAATGCCCGCATCCTCTATGTCTCAGCGACCGGCGCGACCACCGTGCAAAACCTTGCTTACGCCCAGCGCCTGGGCTTGTGGGGCGGGAATGATTTCCCGTTCGCGTCGCGGGGCGAGTTTGTCAGCGCGATCGAAAATGGCGGGGTTGCGGCGATGGAGGTGCTGGCGAGGGATTTGAAGGCGCTCGGTCTTTATACGGCGCGTTCGCTTTCGTTCGATGGCGTCGAATATGAGATGCTGGAGCATAAGCTCACCGACGAGCAGGTGCGCATCTATGACAGCTATGCCTCGGCATTCGAGGTCATTCACAATAATCTCGACGCCGCCCTGGAAGCGGCCGGTGTCACCAGTTCGGCCCATGGCACCCTCAACCGCCAGGCCAAGGCGGCGGCGAAGTCCGCCTATCAGGGGATGCTCCAGCGCTTCTTCAACCACCTCATCACGAGCATGCAGACGCCCACTGTCATCGCCAGCATCGCGCGCGATCTGGAAGCAGGCCATGCCGCGGTGGTGCAGATCGTCTCGACCGGCGAGGCGATGCAGGAGCGCCGCCTCGCCGAGATCCCGGCGGATGAATGGCAGGACGTATCGGTGGATATCACGCCGCGAGACGGCGTTCTCGCCTACCTCCAGCACAGCTTCCCGGTGCAACTCTATGAGCCGTTCACGGATGGCGACGGCAATCTCTCGTCCCGGCCGGTTCATGACGAGAATGGCGTGCCGGTGGTCAACCGCGAGGCGGTCCGCCGTCGCGACGCGATGATCGAGCGCCTCGCCGCGCTACCGTCGGTGCCGGGCGCGCTCGACCAGATCGTCCAGCATTTCGGGACGGACAGGGTGGCCGAGGTGACGGGCCGCGCGCGCCGCGTGGTACCCAAAAAGAATGACGACGGATCGGTGCGTTTCGCGGTCGAGAATCGCCCGGCCTCAGCCGCGCTTCACGAGACCGATGCGTTCCAGCAGGACAGGAAGCGCATCCTCGTCTTCTCGGAAGCGGGCGGCACGGGGCGCAGCTACCATGCCGACCTCGGTGCAGTGAACCAGCGGCGGCGCATCCATTATCTGCTGGAAGCCGGCTGGAAGGCCGATGCCGCGATCCAGGGATTCGGACGGACCAACCGCACCAATCAAAAACAGCCGCCGCTGTTCCGGCCGGTCTCGACTGACGTGAAGGCACAGAAGCGCTTCATCTCGACCATCGCTCGGCGTCTGGATTCGCTCGGCGCGATCACGCGCGGCCAACGCCAGACCGGCGGGCAGAATATGTTCAACGCGGCTGACAATCTCGAAAGCTGGTATGCGCGCGATGCGCTACGCCAACTCTATGTGCTGCTCTCACGCGGCAAGGTCGAGGGCTGCTCGCTCGACCGTTTCGAAGCGGCGACTGGCCTGTCGCTGCTCGACGGCGACGGCGGCTTGCGCGACGAACTGCCCGGCATCAACATCTTCCTGAACCGGATGCTGGCGCTGACGGTCGACATGCAGAACCGGCTGTTCGAGGCGTTCGAAGGCCTGCTCACCGCCCGGATCGAACAGGCGGAGGCGTCGGGTAGCTATGAGGTGGGACTGGAGACGCTGCAGGCCGAGAGCTTCCGCATTGTCGGGCGCGCGCCGATCTACACCCATCCGGGCACCGGTGCGCAGACCGCCTTGCTCACCATCGAGCGCAAGGATCGGCTGATGCCGCTCTCGCTCGCCGATGCGCTGGCAATGGCCGACGATCGCGGCGGCAAGCTGCTGATCAATGCGAAGACCGGCCGGGCCGCCGTCCAGCGCCGGGCGCGCAGCGTCACCGATGATGACGGTGCGATCCATCCGCGCGTGCGGCTCATCTGGCCGCTGACGGATTCCGTCATGGCGGCCGAAATGTTGGCGGCAAGTCCGTGGGAGGAGGTTGACCGGGCGGCCTTCAGCGCGGCCTGGCAAGCCGAACTTGCTACGCTACCCAGCTATGAAACCTCGACCCTGCACATGGTCTCCGGGCTGCTGCTGCCGATCTGGAAGCTGCTGCCTGACGAATCGACGCGGGTCTATCGGCTCCAGAGCGATGACGGCGAGCGCGTCATTGGCCGTCGGATCTCCCCGGCCTGGGCGGCGCGGGTCGCGAATAACGATGGCGGTCCCGTCCGGCTGAGTGGCGAGGAGGCTCTCTCTGTGCTGATGTCGGGCGAAGCCGCGCTGCATCTGGCGCAGGACCAGAAACTCCAGCGGGTGCGCGCGATGCACGACTGGCGGATCGAACTCACCGGCTTCAACGATCTGGGTGTCGAGCGCCTTAAAGCTTGTGGGTTGATCTCGGAGATCGTCTCGTGGAAGCTCAAGCTCTACGTGCCGACAGGGGCTGTCGGCGCCGATGTGCTGGAGCGCTTGTTCGATCGCTTTCCAATCGAGCGTCTCTCCTCGCGCAAGGCCGCCTGAGGAGCCCTGATATGTCCCCAAAGTTATTAAGCAGCCCCGCCAGCCAGATCGCCGACCGCCTTGCCAGCCATGCGGAGGGCGTCTGCCGTCATTATCTCTCGAAAGGCCATAAGGAAGGTCGATACTGGCTGGTGGGCGACGTTCATAACACGCCCGGGCGCAGCCTCTATGTCCGCCTCGCCGCGTCCCCCGATGGGCGCGACGCGGCGGGCAAATGGACCGACGCGCAGAGTGGCGATCACGGCGACCTGCTCGATATCATCGCCGTCGCCCGGAACTGCCGGACCATGCGCGAAACGCTCGACGAGGCCCGGCGCTTCCTCAGCCTGCCGATGCCGGCGCCGAGTGAGGACAGGCCTGTCCGGCGAACGAAGGCGCCGACCGGCACGCCTGGAGCGGCCCGGCGACTGAACGCGGCCGCAAAGTCGATCGCGGGCAGCCTGGTGCGGACGTATCTCGCGTCCCGGCAGATCACCGATCTCACCGGCTGTGAGGCACTGCGATATCATCCCCATTGCTGGTATCGCCCATCCGACGAGGAGGACCCCGATGTCCGTCCCGCATGGCCGGCGATAGTCGCCGCGGTCACCGATCTTAACGGCAGCGTCACCGGGGTTCATCGCACCTGGCTGGCGCTTGACGGCAAGGACAAGGCGCCCGTCGCCTTTCCTCGCCGCGCCATGGGGCATCTCCTCGGCAATGGGGTTCGGTTCGGACGAAGTGGTCCCGTCATGATGGCGGGCGAAGGCATCGAGACCATGTTGTCGCTGCGGCAGGTCATGCCCGCGATGCCGGCGATTGCGGGGCTCTCGGCCGCCCATCTCGCCGCCATCCTGTTCCCGGCGGGCCTCAAGCGCCTCTATGTCGCGCGCGACGACGATCCGGCGGGCGCGGGGGCGTTGAAGACGTTGACCGGCCGCGCGATCCTCGCGGGGATCGAGGTCATGCCGCTCGAGCCGAGGCTCGAGGACTTCAACGATGATCTGCGGGCCTTCGGACGGGAGCGACTGGCGTTGGGGCTGCGGACCCAGCTCGCAACCGCGGATGCCGGGCAATTCCTGAAACAGGGGTGATTGTACGGGCCATGTGAGGCGACGGTCACGCACGCTCGCCATCCACTCCGTTACTGTCACGGACGCCGCGCACTCGTCCTTCGTTAGAGGGCGACTGCGGCAAACGGCGCGGGACGGCAATGGCGTCCAGCGGCTATTTTCCGCCGGGGCCGAAGCCCCTTTGCATCGCGAAGCAAAATATCCGCGTCCCGCCATCCTTCGCTTCGCTTCGGCCGCGCCGTTGCGCGCGGTTCTGTCCCGCTCCGCCTGCCGCTCCCCGTCGCCACGAAGGCCGCGAGAGGCGCGGCTGTCAGACGACGGAGATGAGAAGATGGCGAGTGATCATGATGAGACCGAAGCCCAGCCCGGTTCCACCGCCTACCTGCTTCAGGAAATGCAGCTCTACGGTCACCGGCCGTTTGAGGATGAACCTGATCACAGGCCCTTGCCGGACGATCGTATTGCCGGCGGCGCGGTCGCCGAGATGTTCGACGCCCTGGTCTCCTGCCTGATCGATACGCGGATCGAACCCGATCTTGAGGATCTCGCCTGGCATGTCGTCAACATATTCCACCGCGCCGGCGAACGGATCGAGCGCGAACTCGACGACAATGAGCAGGCGCAGAAGCGGATGCAGCGCGAACAGGACGGCAGCGAGGTCAAGTCGGTCGAGCTGGAACGCACGATCGCCGAAGGCATCACGATGATCGAGCGCCGCGACACCATGGAGTATTTTCGCGACGCCGCCGCCGAGCAGTTCCGCATCCACATTCGCAAGCCCTGGCTTCCCCGCTCCGGGCCGATGGTGAATCACAAGGCGCTGACCTCAGCAGTGCTCGACAGCCGCAAGCATGTCGATCGACGCGAGTATCAGAAGCAACGGCTGCTCGATCCCGATGGCGTTCGCATCGCGTTCACCGGCGGCGCCGACTGCAATGACCATGAGCGAATCTACACGGTTCTCGACAAGGTCCACGCCCAGCTTCCGGACATGATCCTGATGCACGGCGGCACGCCAACGGGCGCCGAACGCATCGCCGCCTGCTGGGCACGGGATCGCGAGGTGCCGCAGGATCCCTACCGGCCTGACTGGAACCGGCACAAGAAGGCCGCGCCGTTCAAGCGCAATGACGCCATGCTCGAAGCCTGTCCCAAGGGCGTGATCGTGTTCCCCGGCACGGGCATCCAGGACAATCTTGCCGACAAGGCCCGCAAGATGGGCATCCGCATCTGGGACTTCCGCAATCGGTCCGGCTGATCGGCCGCCCCGCCGTGCGTGCCCCTGTCAGCCCAGGGGCGCGTTCGACAGGCGCATATATTCGCTCTCCGTCACAAAGGCGGAGAATTGCTCTCCCTTGAGATTCTTCTTCAGACCTGTTGGATATGTCTCGGTTCCCTCGAGGATCGTACCGCCGACAATCACATGACCGTCATGGGTATAGTCCTGCACGTCGATGCGGAACGTCAGGACGCCGCTTTGTCCGTGATAGACGAAATGCTTCCCGAAATGCGGCAGCTCGGGCGCGAAGTTATGCTGGATCAGCGGCTCGGGTTCGGGATCGCCCACTATGGCAGCATTCCATATCGCCCGCTTGTTTCAAGCACGAATAAGCCAGGAAGATCGATGTCGGGCAATCTTAACGTCCCTGTGACATCGTCGCCGCATGACGACGCTCGACGATATCCGGCCTGTCCGCAAAGACTTCGTGCATGATCTCGTGCGCGAAGCAGGGCTCGACGTCTCCGACTGGTCGAACGGCAAGCGCGGCGCGGCCGGCGCGCGGACCAACCCTAAATATTGCTATGAGTGGGTGTTCGTCGAGCCCGGTAATGCGATCGTCCTGAATCTCTGGCATGTGCTGCTCGAAGAAGAAGACGGCCGTATCCTCCATCGCGGCAATTTCCGGGAGGATGCCGAGATCCAGTTCGCGCGGGGCCGCGGCAATCCCTGGGGACGCCGCGCCCGCAAGCTGGACGAGGCACTGCAACTCGCCCTGCGCGACAAGCTCGCGATACGGGTCATTCTCAACACCGGAAATCGCCGGGATCGCGACGATCCGGAAGCCAAAGCCTCGCAGGTCACGCAACGCGAACTCGATCCCGAGCCCTGGACGCTGGCCTCCTATGACGCCGCAACTGGCGCCCATGTGCTTGTGCGCGGTATAGCCGGTCCGTTCGTCGATCAGTTCGTCCTGTCCGAACCGGCCGGTTCCGAGGAGGTGAGGCGGCGCGAACAGGCGGGTCTTGTCTATGTCCGCGATCCGCGCGTCCGCAGCGCCGCCCTGCTGCGCGCCGGGGGATGCTGTGAATATTGTGACGTCCCCGGCTTCGCCCGGGCGGACGACGCGATCTACCTCGAGACCCATCATATCGTCCCTCTTCATGAGGGCGGCCCGGACACGATGGCGAATGTCATCTGCCTCTGTCCCAATCATCATCGGGAGGCGCATTTCGGAGCCGGTGCCGCCCGGCTGCGGGAAGCATTTCTGAAGCGCCTGGCCTCGACGATCTTGCCGGCCTGATCCGGCTGGCGGATCGCATGCTCTCCTCCGGGCGGGAAGAAAGGGATCACCCGGAAAACGCTGAGAGAGTCCAGCCCCCGGCAGCCCATGCCATTATATGAGGAAAACGTGGCCAGGACAATCGGACCTCTCCGGCTGCCGGAGACCGACCCCTCATCTGTCGCCTGAATACGATCCTCGGCCTGCCTTGTGCCGTCAACCCCGCAAGGGGGTTCCCTTCCGCTTGCGCTCCAGTGACGTCGGCAAACCGGGCTCTCCTATGGGCGCCATCGGGGACGGTCCCCGAGCAACCGAAGGAGTTTTGATCATGGGTACTATCGCTAACCTCACCGTGAAGACCGACGGCAGCCTCGAAGGCACGCTGGCAACGCTCAACGTCACCGCGCCGATCGCGATCATCCCCAACGCCCGCAAGGCGAAGGAGAGCGAGCCCGACTTCCGGATCATCAGCCGCAAGAACGGCTTCGAGCTGGGGGCCGGCTGGAACCGCTACTCGCAGGCCACGGGCGCCGAATATGTCTCGGTCTCGCTGTCCGCCCCGGAGTTCGGGACCATCTACGGCAATGTCGCCAACGCGCCCGGCGATGACCCGATGAAGAAGGTCATCATCTGGAACCCGCCGGCCTGATCGGCACCGGCCCCGCCTCCGGGCGGGGCCGCTTCGTTTGGTCTCCAGACAGGAAAGGACGCGCCCATGAGCCGTCACCCCGTGACCGTCCGGTCCGCAACGCGAACCGACGACAATGCCGTGATCGGATATGATCCCCCGATGCGGACCTACTTCCTACAGGCGTTCGAAGACGAGGAACGCGACGACCCCGGCCTCTGGCTGGGCATACGCTTTGACGAATATCCCAGCCTCGGCGCGCTGATCGCGGCTGCCAAGCGGCAAGGTTACGCGCTCGAAAATCTCGCCGAGCGCGACATCGCCGATATGGCGCATGAAGCGGCGCAGCCGTCGCGGCCATCGCTTGCCGAATGCGCAGGCTGGGCGATGCGCTGATATGACGCTTGCCGGGACAGGTCCGCGCCTGTCCCGGCTTTGCCATGCTCAGCCGTTCAGCCTGTCCTTCACGGCCTTGGCAGGCGCGAAGGACAGCTTCTTCGACGCGGCGATCTGGATGGTTTCGCCATTGGCGGGATTGCGGCCTTCGCGCGCCGGGCTGTCCTTCACCTTGAACTTGCCGAAGCCGTTCAACGAAATCTCTTCTCCCTTTGCGGCCGCCTCGACAATCGCGGCGAGAACGCCGTCGACATATTTGCGGGCATCGGCCTTGGTGATGTCGTTTCCGGCAGCCAGTGCCTCGGCCAGATCATTATTGTTCACGAATAGCTCCACTTCTCAAACTGTGCCGCCAGGGCTCGAATCACAATGGTCCCTGACGGCCTGGCCATCTCTAGGCAGCGGCCACGCTGCGGTCATCTTCTCTCTTGCATGCCGATCAGGCGCAGTCGGTCTGCGGTTCCGGGAGAGCGCATTGGCGGAGGGAGGTTCCAGGCGAGCGACTGGGCGGCAACGGCATCAGGATGACCTGCCCGGATACGAAGACCAGCCCCGCTCTCGATAGGCGCTGATCCCCTGGCCGAAGTCCGGCCTCCTTCAATCAACCCGTGAAGGGTCCGCTACGCTTCGCGTGCAGCCGCTTGGGATGAACCCCGGCGCGGTGATTGCGGCCAGCCCCCGGCCGCCGGGGCACCTGTCGAGCGGGGATGGTCTCCGCTCCTTCAGACAGGAGTTCAGCCCATGCCGCTCAAGACCGCCCAGTCGTTCGCCTGGAACCTCGCGAAAACGCTGATGACCGTCATCGTCCTCGTGCGGACCGACGCTGGCGATTACGCGGTGATGCCCTGGGATGAGTTCGACGGCAATCCGGCAAACGTGGTGCGCGAATATGACCCGTTTCCATCCTGATGGACGGGCACGCCTTCACCCAAAGGACGAAGCAGTTTCCTGTTTCGTTCGCATTTCCCTCGCGTTATTCTGGCGCCGCATCATAGCGCTGTGGAGGTGGCGGAGAGCGCGTCCGACGATCATTCGTCATTCGAAAGGACGCATCTCATGACCATCTTTCTCGTGCTTGGCCTGTTCGCCGGCCTCTACATGATCTGGCTGCTGTTCAATCTCGCCGTCCATGCGCTACCGGTCGGTGCCGGCATCTGCATCGCTTTCTGGATGCGCGATCATGGCCACGGCTATGTCGCCGCTATTCTCGGCGGTCTCGCCGCGGGGATTGCGATCCTGCTGATTGGCCAATTGCTGTTCGCGATCGTTCGCGCGCCCATCCTTCGGCTTGTCCTTGCACTGATGTTCGCGATCCCGGCCGGCATTGGGGGCTACCACGCCGTGCAGGGCGTCCTGCGGCTTGCGTTCGATCCGGGCACAATGCTCTCGGTGCTGAGCTGGATCGGCGCCATCGTCATTGCATTCGCCGCATGGTCGCGGCTCACGGGTGCTGAGGCTCCGGGGCCAGTTTCGCAAACGGCGATGTCGATTCGGAACGCACGATAATCGGGCCGCGCATACCGTTTCAGATCGCAGACTTGGGACAGGCCTCCACTGAGGGGCTGAGGATGATCCGCCGCGAGATCAGCGGTTTGTCCATGTGAGCGCCCGATCGTGGTCGCTTGTCCGGTCGGTCGAAGACACCGAAAAGCCGGCAGCCGGGTTGGTTTCCCGATTCACTGTCGGGACGGTGCAATACTGGCCTGAACATCGCGAGAACCCGGCCCTGCAATTGTCTGAACCCTCGAAGACCGGACCAGCCAAAGCCGTCCCTCTCACCGCCGCCACCGTCACGGCCTCGTCTCAATGCGCACATGGCCGTCAGGACGCTGACGCTCGCCCGGCTTGCCGCAACGGCGCGGGGCGGACTTTCTTCCCCACGGCGTTCCGCCGTTCCTCGCGCCCCAAGAAACTCCGTCCCGCGCCGTCCTTCGCTCACGCTGCGGGCCTTGAGGCTGCGGCCCCGGTCGCCTGCCGGCTGGTCTGGCGCATCGAGGCCGCGATCGGCGCGGCTCGAAGTGAAAGGAACAGCAATATGGCAAAGATCGGCAGCTTCAAGAAGGTTTCAGGCGAACTGCGGGGCCAGATCATGACCCTCGCCATTCAGGCCAAGTCGGTTCGCATCGTCGCGGACGAGAACGCCAGCGGCAACGCGCCCGGCCACCGGATCCATATCGGCGAAGCCGAGGTGGGGGCCGCCTGGAGCAAGCGGACCAGCGATGATCGTCCCTATCTCTCGGTCAAGCTCGACGATCCGAGCTTCACGGCTCCCATCTTCGCGCAACTCTTCGCGGGCGAGGACGGCGAATATGACCTGGTCTGGAACCGGCCGTCGCGGCAGACCCGCGACTGATCGCGACCGATCCGCCGGCTCCTCCGCGAGCCGGCGGATATCCCCATTTCTGGGGAGCCGCCTCCCACCATGTTGGAATAGCCCGCAAATCCGATAGCCCGCAGCCTGCGCTCCCAAATCTGAAGGGGAGCAGACATGCCCGGCGGACAGGGAAGCGACGGCGACCGGCGCCTTCTCGACCGGGCGGGATTTGCACAGGAGTTTCTGCGGCGCAATCCTCTCTATCGCGCGGACTGGGAAAAGGTCAGGCGCATGGGGGAAGGTTCGGTGCAGGAGCAGGAGGTCATGGCCCGGCGATGGGGCCTCAGCTTTCCCATGCGCGCCGTCCGCCTTCGCCGCGGCCGAGCCCGCGCTCTGGCAGGCGGCGCTGTCACCCACGACCGTCATCCTCGATACGGCGCCGCCGGGGATAGCCGACGCGGCGCCATTCGATATCGACGCCTGGCCGATTATCCTGGCCGACCGCACGCTTTCGACCGGCCGTCATCTCATACTCGGCGATATCGACGGCCCGCATCGCCTCTGGGTCCGCGATCCGCTCAAGGGCAGCCCGCTCGCTTATGTGCTCGTCCGGGACGACGCGATCGACCTGCGCCATAGCGCCGTCCAGCGATTCCACCGCAGACTGGCGGGCGCCGCGCGCATGCGCCTGCCGCCGGGCTTTGCGCCCACGCCTTTTCAGCGCCGGCGTCTGTCCATGCTTCTCGACATACTCGATGCCGTCCTCGAACGTGAGCGTTCCACGATCACGACCCACGAGATCGCACGCCGCCATGTCTATCCCCACATGAGGATCGGCCGTGGCAATGAGTGGAAATCCTCATCCGAGCGCCGGCGGACCCAGCGTCTCATCGACGAGGCGATGGGGCTGATGAACGGCGGCTACCGCGCCCTGCTGCGGGGCTGAACCCGCCGCCTGCGGTGCGACAAAAGTCGACCGCGTAAAACAGCCGCTCCCTCCCGCCGGTCCTGCTCCGCCACTTTCCTCCAGCCCGGTCGATCGCCGCCGTGCGCGGTCCGGGCTTCGATGGAGGAAGAACATGGATCAATCCGCACCACATTCGCCGCAATTTCTCAAGACCCCCGACGCCGCCGCGCGGCTCGGACTTTCGCCGCGCACGCTCGAGAAGCATCGCTGCTACGGCACCGGCCCCAATTTCCACAAGCTGGGCGGGCGCGTCGTCTATTCGATCGAGGCGCTCGACGCCTGGGCCGAACTCGGCCGCCGCCGTTCGACCTCCGATCCGGGCACCGGCGTCTGCCTGCCCGCCAAGCGCCTCGATAGTCAGCCGGCACGCTGAGACGATGCGCCGTCGCCCGTCACCATCGGCAATCGCCGGCCCCGAGCGGCAGCAGCTCGACCTGTTCCGTTCGGTCCCGGTCGATCCCGCGCCGCGCGACGCGCAGGATCTCATGGCCTGGCCATTCTTCAGCCTCGCCAAGTCGCGCCGCTCCGCGCCGATCGACTTCCGCATGGGCGAAACCTGGATCTCGGTCGAGGCCGTGCCCGAGCACGGCATGGCGACCATCTGGGATGCCGACATATTGATCTGGGCGGCGAGCCAGCTCGTCGAGGCGCGCGATGCCGGCCGGCCCACCTCACGGCTGATGGCGACGACGCCGCACGAGATTCTGACCTATATCCGGCGCGGAACCGGCCGCGACAATTATGATCGCCTCAAGGCCGCGCTCGATCGGCTCCAGTCGACGACCGTCGCGACCTCGATCCGCCAGCAGCACCAGCGCCGCCGTCATCGTTTCTCCTGGATCAACGAATGGCAGGAGCGGCTCGATGCGCAGGGCCGCCCGCTCGGGATCGAGTTGATCCTGCCCGACTGGTTCTATGCCGGCGTGCTCGATCGCGCGCTCATCCTGACGATCGACCGCGCCTATTTCGATCTGACCGGCGGGCTGGAGCGCTGGCTCTACCGCATCGTGCGCAAGCATGGCGGTCGCCAGGCCGGCGGCTGGAGCTTCGACTTCGAACATCTGCACCTGAAGTCCGGCGCGCTCTCGCCGCTGAAACGCTTCGCGTTCGAACTGCGCGGCATCGTGAAGCGCCAGCCCTTGCCCGGCTATACGCTGCGGATCGAGCATGGCTTCGGCAAGGAGCGGCTCGGCTTCACGCCCATACCGGTTGATCCGATCGACGCCGCCATGCGCCGTCTCAAGCTCCCGGTCTGTGGATAACGGCCATGGGAGTCGTCCTATCAGGAACCGCCGGAGTCGTCCTTTCGGGAACCGGAGAGTCGTCCTATCGGGAACCGCGACGCGGCCGAAACCCGCAGAAATCCGAGCCAAATCGACATCCCTCTAACCGTCCTAATAGAGAAGACTATTTCATAGTCTTCCTAACCTGGTGCGGGGCTGTGGATTCCGGCCGCTTTGTCGCCATGCTTCGGGCACGTCGATCGGGATGGCGCTCTGCAGCCCGGAAGGCCCCGTCATGACGGTCCTGACCGGCGACTGCCGCCTGCTCATGCCGGAACATGCGCCCTTCGACATGATCCTGGCCGACCCGCCTTATGGTGACACATCGCTGATCTGGGATCGGCGTGTCGAAGGCTGGCTCGCGCTTGCCCGCGATGCGCTCGCGCCATCGGGCTCGCTCTGGCTGTTCGGATCGCTGCGCAGTTTCATCGGCGTGGCGCAGGAATTTGGCGCCGCCGGGCTTCGCATTGTGCAGGAAGTGGTCTGGGAGAAGCAGAACGGCAGCGCCTTCCATGCCGATCGCTTCAAGCGCGTCCACGAACTGGCCGCGCAGTTTATCCGCGACGATGCGGCATGGGCCGATATCTACAATGACGTCCAGAAGACGCAGGACGCGACCGCGCGCACCGTCCGGCGCAAGCGCCGGCCGCCGCATACCGGTCACATCGAGGCGGGCCATTATGCGAGCGAGGATCGCGGGCCGCGCCTGATGCGCTCCGTCATCTATGCGCGCAACTGCCACGGACGCGCGATCCATCCGACCGAAAAGCCGGTCGGTCTTCTCGAAATTCTGGTCCGCACGAGCTGTCCGCCCGGCGGGCTGATCGGCGACTGGTTCGCCGGCTCCGGCGCCGCCGGGGAAGCCTGCCGCGCGACGGGCCGGCGGTATCTCGGCTGCGAGATCGACGCCGACATGGCCGTCCGCGCCAACGACCGCATCGCCGCCACGCTGCCGCTGGGCGGCGCGCCAGCTGCATCCCTCCCTCTTCCCGGAGACCAGACATGACCCATTTGCCGCCCGGCGAGCGCGTGCCCACGGGCGCGGTCCCGCCGCTCCGCAGCAGCCGCACAGAGATCGAACTGATCTGGATCGAGAAGCGGCTCGAGCATTGGATTCGTTTCGGCCGGATCGCCGGCGAGCGGATCGTCAGCCGCAAGACGCGCATCGTCAGCTTCCGGCCCGATGCAATGATCGCGTTCGTGCGCTGGTCGGCCAATGACTATGGCACGATCCATTCGCGCATCGACATCCTGCGCGCGGTGCGCGGCGGCGAAGCCTATACGACCGCGCCCTTCGTGCGGCCCGGTGGCGAATTGCTGCTCTCCATCCAGGGCTGGCCGAAGGTCCAGCGGGTGCTCGAACTGATCGACACGATCGAAGCCGTGGGGCTCGACCCGTGTGAGGTTGCGCCCGATCACTGGCGCCATGTGCATAACCGCCTGAGCGCCGGCGAGCCGGTGCGGGCCTATACGCCCGAGCGGCATCGGGCCTGGCTGCGGCGCAAGGCGCTCGGCCAATGACCCGCCTCGGCTATGTGCTGGTGACGATCGTCATCGCGGAACTGTTCATCGCCCTGTTCGCGGCGGTGGCGTGGCTCTCGCCGCAGCCACGCCTGCTCTGGAACGCCAGTGCAAGCGCACCGATCGGTCTCTATCGGCTGCATCCGGGCGACACGCCTGCGGTCGGCGATATGGTCGCCTACCGGCCATCGCCCGCGCTGGCGCGGTTCATGAGCGAGCGCCACTATCTGCCCATCGGCGTGCCGCTGCTCAAGCATGTGGCGGCGCGTCCGGGCGCTACGATCTGCCGCCGCAATGCGGCGGTCACGATCGACGGGCGCACGGTCGCCATCGCCCACGCGGCCGATAGCCGCGGCCGACCCTTGCCGGTCTGGCGCGGCTGCCGGGTGCTTCAGGCCGACCAACTGTTTCTGCTGAACCCGGCGCTCGACAGTCTCGACGGACGCTATTTCGGGCCGGTCCCGGCGTCCGGCCTGATCGGACGCGCGACGCCGATCCTCACCCGCAGCGCGCCCGACGCGCCGCTGCGCTGGCATTCGGCGCCCGCACGCCAGTCCCAGGCAATCACTCACGAAGGAGATATGTCATGCAAATAGGTTACTTCCGTCCGGAAGGCGAAGGCTTTGCCGGTCGCCTTCACACGCTGACGCTTGATGTCGCGCTGCGGCTCGTGCCCACCGGCTTTACGGGCCATGGACGTGCGCCGGACTGGCGCGTCCATCTCTCCGATGTGCAGGCGCCGGGCGGCCTCGGCCCGGAGGTGGGATCGGGCTGGAATCATGATGGCAAGAGCGGTGCGTTCGTCACGCTCCAGCTCGATTGTCCGGGCTTCGCCCGTCCGATCCGCGCCAATCTGCTGCGCTCCCATCGCGACGAGGAGGCGCATGTCCTGCTCTGGTCGCCACGCCTGCGGCGTCCCAAGGCGGAATGACCGATGCGCGCCCGCTTCGCATCGCGTTGTCGCCTCAGTGCCGGTCGCCTCGCTGGCGTATCGGCCCTGACCGGCTCGTTCCCCTTCCTCTTCCCGGCCATTGCTGTGCTGGCCGTCATGCCGGCCGCTGCGGCGAATGCGCCAGTGCCCGCACATCCCTATGCGGCGCATGTGGCGCAAGCAGGGCAGCGGTTCGGCATCCCCGAGGCGTGGATCTGGGCGGTGATGCGCGTCGAGAGCAATGGCGATCCGGCGGCGATCTCGCACGCCGGCGCCATGGGGCTCATGCAGATCATGCCGGGCACATGGGCCATGCTGACCGCGCGCTATGGGCTTGGCGGCAATCCCTGGGACGTGCGCGCCAATATCCATGCCGGTGCCGCCTATCTGCGCGAAATGGTCGACCGCTATGGCGATCTGTCCACCGCGCTTGCTGCCTATAATGCGGGACCGGGCCGGGTGGACGACTGGCGCCAGCGCGGCCGTCCCTTGCCCGCCGAGACGATCACCTATGTCGCGAAGATCACGCCGGTCCTCGGCATGTCCGGCGTCGCTTCGCCCGCCATCATGCCTGCGACCGCACACCCGCCTGCTGCGCCATCCTGGCGCGAGGCGACGCTGTTCGTGGTGCGCGGCGACGACGCATCGGACGGCAGCGAAACCGCCACCGATCCCGCGCCCGTCGCGCAACCGGGCGGCAAAATCGCTGCGCCGGTTTCGCCGCCTTCGACCATCCCGCCGCGCCCCTCATCGCCTGCTCCGCACGGCCTGTTCGTCCCGCTTTCCGGTCGGAGCGCGCCATGAGCGGTCATGGCGTCCGTTGGCGTTCTCTGGCGTGGGATTTACTGCGCTGGATAAGGAGTCAACACATTGGAATCGAAGAGGAAAGTGGATGGCGAGATAAAAAGAATGCCACCTGTGGGGCATTATGTGGTTGTAAGTCAGGGGGATTTTCACGTGGCGCCGGATCTGAGCCGGTGGCGCGGTTATCCGATTATCGCCTGACATCAGCCGGTTGGCGGGTGGCAGCACGGATTTGGGGGCCGTGATGGCCACCGGCGACGATGATTTCGAGCTGCGGCCGGGAAGGAGCCGCGACGCTGGCAAGGGATCGGGGCGCAAGGCCCAGAGCCTCGCGGCGCAGGTCCGCCGGGCGGCGGCCAAGGCAGGCTATAGCCGCCGGGGTCCATCGCGCGGCAAAGGCACGGGGCGCCACGGACGGGGACGTGTCGCACGGCTGAGAGCCAGGGCACCAGCCAACGCCCGCCGCGTCGTCATCAAGGCCCGTGTCGTGCGGCACAAGGGATCGAAATTCCGTTCCGCGCCGCTCGGCCGCCATATCGCCTATTTGAAGCGCGACGGCGTGACGCGCGACGGGCGCGACGCCAGCCTGTTCGATGCGCGCTCGGATCAGGCGGACGGCGATGCCTTCGCCGAGCGGTGCGAAGATGACCGGCATCATTTCCGTTTCATCGTCTCACCCGAGGATGCCGGACGGATGACCGATCTGCGCGCCTTCACTCGCGAGCTCATGGACGACATGGCGCGCGATCTGGGCACCCGGCTCGACTGGGTCGCGGTCGATCACTGGAATACCGACAATCCCCATATCCATGTCCTCGTGCGCGGCGTCGATGTGCGCGGCGCCGATCTGGTCATCGACCGCGACTATATCCGCGAAGGCATGCGCGCCCGTGCCGAGGAGCGCGTCACCGCGGAACTGGGCCTGCGCACTGAGCAGGACATCCGCGCCGCGCTCGAGCGGGAGGTGGAGGCCGACCGCTGGACCAGCCTCGACCGGCGGTTGCAACGCATTGCCGATGAGGCGACCGGTATCGTGGATCTGCGCCCGGGCGGCGCAGATGATCCCGAGATGCGCCGGCTGCTGGTCGGGCGCGCCGCGAAGCTCGAACGGCTGGGGCTGGCCGACGGGCAAGGGCCGGCGGTCTGGTCTATCCGGCCTGATGCTGAACAGACGCTGCGTGACCTCTCCATTCGCGGCGATATCATCAAGACCATGCACCGCGCGATGCGCGATGGCGGTCATGCGATCGATCCTAGCAGCTTCGCCTTGCATGGCGATGCCCCCGCCGATCCCATCATCGGCCGCCTCGTCGAACGCGGACTGCATGATGAACTGACGGGCACCGCCTATGCCGTGATCGAGGGTGCCGACGGCCGCACCCATTATCTGCGCTTCGACGATATGGAGATGACCGGCGACGCGAAACCTGGCGCGATCGTCGAGACGCGAAGCTGGCAGGATGCCAGGGGCAACACCCGAATGTCGCTCGCCACGCGCTCCGACCTGACATTGGCCGAGCAGGTGAACGCGCCGGGCGCCACCTGGCTCGATCGCCAGCTCATCGCGCGTGATCCCGTCGCGACCGGCGGCGGATTCGGGCAGGAGATTCGCAATGCGATGGAAGCGCGCGCCCTCCATCTCGAAGGCGCCGGTCTCGCGCAGCGGCGCGGCGCCGGCTTCCTGTTCGCGCGCGATCTGATCAGCACGCTCAAAACCAATGAGGTCGATCAGGAGATCGACGCCATCACCCAGCGCACCGGCCTTGCCCATCGGCTATCGGCGGCCGGTGACTATGTGAGCGGCGTCTATCGCGAGCGGGTGACGCTCGCCTCGGGCCGGTTCGCGATGATCGACGATGGTCTCGGGTTCCAGCTCGTGCCCTGGCGGCCGGCGCTCGATCAGCATCTGGGCAAGCACATCAGCGGCACGATGACACCCGGCGGCGTCGACTGGTCGCTCGGCCGTGGCCGGGGGCTGGGCCTGTGACCTTCCACATCCTCATAATCAGGAGCTTCCTCTCATGAACGCAACCCGTATCCTCTGGGGTCAGGTCATCGCCGTCTTCGGCGTGACGCTGACCGGCATCTGGGCGGCAACCCAATGGACCGCGCACGCACTCGCCTATCAACCCGAACTGGGTGAGCCCTGGTTCTCGCTGGGGTCATGGCCGATCTATCCGCCGCCGGCCTTCTTCTGGTGGTGGTTCGCTTTCGATGCCTATGCGCCGAAGATCTTCGAGACCGGTGCGCTGATCGCGGTGTCGGGCGCAATGGCCGGCATCGTCATCGCGATCGCCATGTCGGTCTGGCGCGCGCGCGAGGCGAAGAAGGCCGAAACCTATGGTTCGGCGCGCTGGGCCAGCGAGCGCGAAGTGAGGCGGGTCAAGATGCTCGGCGACGATGGCGTCGTTCTTGGCCATTTCGCACAGCGCTATCTGCGCCACGATGGTCCCGAGCATGTCCTGTGCTTCGCGCCGACTCGCTCGGGCAAAGGCGTCGGCCTCGTCATACCGTCGCTGCTCACCTGGCCGGGAAGCTGCATCGTCCACGACATCAAGGGTGAGAATTGGCAGCTCACTTCCGGTTTCCGATCGCGGCACGGCCGCGTGCTGCTGTTCGATCCCACCAACCCGGCAAGCGCCGCCTATAATCCGCTGCTCGAGGTCCGGAAGGGCGAGTGGGAAGTGCGCGACGTTCAGAATGTCGCCGACGTGCTGGTCGACCCCGAAGGCAGCCTCGAGAAGCGCAATCATTGGGAAAAGACCAGCCATGCGCTGCTGGTCGGCGCGATCCTCCATGTCCTCTACGCCGAGGAGGATAAGACGCTGGCCGGAGTCGCCGCCTTCCTCTCCGATCCGCGCCGCCCGATCGAAACCACGCTGCGTGCGATGATGACCACGCCGCATCTGGGCGAGGCGGGCGTCCATCCTGTGGTCGCCTCTGCCGCGCGCGAGTTGCTCAACAAGTCGGAGAACGAGCGCTCGGGCGTGCTCTCGACAGCCATGTCCTTTTTGGGGCTCTACCGCGATCCGATCGTCGCCACGGTCACGCGCGCCAGCGACTGGCGGATCGCGGACTTGGTGGATGGGCCAATGCCGGTCTCGCTCTATCTGGTCATCCCGCCCTCCGACATCAGCCGCACCAAGCCGCTCATCCGCCTGATCCTCAACCAGGTCGGCCGGCGACTGACCGAGGAGTTGAATCCCAAGGGCCGTCCGCATCGCCTGCTGCTCATGCTCGATGAATTTCCCGCGCTCGGACGGCTCGACTTCTTCGAAAGCGCGCTGGCCTTCATGGCAGGCTACGGGATCAAGGGCTTCCTCATCGCCCAGAGCCTGAATCAGATCGAGAAGGCGTACGGGCAGAACAACGCCATTCTCGACAATTGTCATGTCCGCGTTGCCTTCGCGACCAATGACGAGCGCACCGCCAAGCGGATCTCGGACGCGCTTGGCACCGCGACCGAAATGCGCGCGATGAAGAATTATGCCGGGCACCGGCTGTCGCCCTGGCTGGGCCACCTCATGATCTCGCGCACCGAAACCGCGCGGCCGCTTCTTACGCCCGGCGAGATCATGCAATTGTCGGAAGACGAGGAAATCGTCATGGCGGCCGGCATTCCGCCGATCCGCGCGGACAAGGCGCGCTATTTCACCGATCCACGCTTCACCGCGCGGTTGCTGCCGCCACCGAAGGTACAGCCGCTCGACCCGAAACGCCGCCCGAAGGACGACTGGTTGACCCTGGAACCGGTCGACGCACCGCCCAGGCCGGTTGTGGAGCAGGCCGGCGATAAAGGCGACATCGGACAAGACGGCACGGCTGGCGCTGACGAACAACGCCCGGCAGCAGACGATCAGGCAGACACCAGCGGCGATCCCGCCAATGCCGGCATCCGGCGAGAGCCCGAACTGAGTGAGCATGAGGAGATCGTTCCGCCTGAAAAGGATCAGGTGCCTGAAGACATGCCCGACGAGCATCAGCAGGACGAGGAAGCCGCACGCGCAAGGCGGCAGGCCGATCGCCTCATGAAGCGCAACGCCCGCAATGCGTCGCTTGATCCCGATGACGGGATCGTGCTGTGAGCGCCGGTCACGTCAAGCGCAGCATCCGCCTGCCCGCGGATATCGCGCGCCGGCTCGCCGATCACGCGTCCGCGCGCCGGACCACGCAGGCTGCGATCATCGAGGCAGCACTGGAGTCCTTCCTGTCGCCCGATGCCGCCGAGCGGCTGGAAGCCGCGCTCGCCCGGCGGCTCGACCGTCTGACCCGTGATCTGGGACGGCTCGAATGGCATGTCGAACTGTCGAACGAGACGCTGGCGCTGTTCGTGCGGAACTGGCTTAACGCCACGCCGTCTCTCCCCGATAGCGCCGCGCAGGCCGCAAGGGCGCAGGGACGCGAGCGATGGGAGCGGTTTATAGATATGCTGAACCGGCGCATGGAACTGGGGCCGCGGTTCAGGAATGAGATCGCGGAAGATGCAACGAGGTCAACCCGGTCGGATCAGGACTCGGGCAGGACCAGCGAATAGCTGGTGCTGCGCCCACCGGCCGGCTCCTTCTCAAGGATACCGCGCCGGAGCAAATCGTTGATGTCGCGCAAGGCGGTATCGGACGATGCCTTGGTGATCGCCGCCCATTTGGCATTGGTCAACTTGCCTTCGAAGCCGTCCAGCAGGCGGTTGACGACCTTGCGCTGGCGTTCGTTCAGGGGCTGTCCGGCGACAGACTCCCAGAACCGCGCTTTGTGCATGACGCTGGCGAGGATGGTTTCAGCGCCGTCGAAGGCGCGATCCAGGCAGCCGATGAACCACGAAAGCCAGGGCGTAATGTCGAGCTCGCCCTTCTGCGCCCGCTCCAGCATGTCGTAATAGGCTTTGCGCTCTGTCCGGATTTGCGCGGACATGCTGTAGAAACGCTGCGCGCTTCCCTCCGCACGCGCCAGCGCGAGGTCGGCGATGGCCCGGGCAATTCGTCCGTTGCCGTCATCGAAGGGGTGGATGGTGACAAACCACAGGTGCGCCACTCCGGCTTTCAGGACAGGATCCGGCGTCGCTGTCTCGAACCAGTCGAGAAAGCGGGACATCTCTGCGTCAAGCCGCTCCGATGCGGGGGCTTCGTAATGGACGCGCTCGCGGCCAATCGGACCCGACACAACCTGCATCGGGCCGGCTTCGGCGGTGCGCCATGCGCCTACGGTGATACGGCTCATGCCGCTGCGTCCGGTGGGGAACAGCGCCGCGTGCCAGCCGAACAGCCGTTCGGCGGTCAGGGGCTGCGCATAATTCTGTGTGGCATCGAGCATCATTTCGACAATGCCCTCGACGTTGCGATCGGCTTCGACCAGCCCGCCGATGTCCATGCCGAGACGGCGGGCGATGGAGGAGCGCACCTGCTCCCTGTCCAGCACCTCGCCCTCGATCTCGCTGGACTTGATAACGTCCTCGGTAAGGGCCTGGAGCACGGCTTCCTCGCGCAGCGGGAAGCCAAGGGCCTCCATATGGCCGATCAACCGCCCCTGTCGGTGGCGCACGGCGGCGAGCGGCTGGGCAAGCTGCTCGTCGCTCCAGCGCAGGTTTGGCCAGTCCGGCAGTTCATGGATATAGATCATATTCACCGCACTTTCTGCGGCGAATATAGCGTTTATTCACCGCAATGGACAAGAACATTCGCCGCATGATGCGCGGTGAATAAGGCGGCTATTCACCGCAACGCTACAGGCGGTTTATGAAACGGCTCAAACGCAAAGCCACACTTGGCCTTTCGCGAATCCTTCACCCGCCGGGCAGCGGCGACTATTCATCACGTCGAAACATCCTCAAGTGATGGCGCTCTGCCCGTCCTTGATGCGGCATTCCAAGTCGCGGCAGCCTACGCCATTTCCTGTATTCCTTCGCTAGCCTGCTACGATCGCAAATCCTTGTTGAATCCGCGCTTTTTCTGCGTCTCTTAATCATCCCCATCGCGCGGACGCTTCTGATCCGCGCCGCAAACAGGGATCATCATGGCGTCGAGCTGGACCGATACGGAAGCACGAGTCCGAGGTGCGCGAATGCTGCGCACGGCCATCGGCCCAATGGTCGGCCACTGGCTGACCGACCCCCTCGTCGTCGAAGTCATGCTGAACCCGGACGGCTGCCTGTGGGTGGACCGGCTGGGCACGGGTCTTGCCGATACCGGGCGGCGGCTGGCGCCTGCTGATGCCGAACGGATCATCCGTCTCGTTGCCCATCATGTCGGCGCGGAGGTTCATGCCCGCTCTCCCCGTGTCTCGGCCGAACTGCCGGAGACCGGCGAACGGTTCGAAGGATTGCTGCCGCCGATCGTGACCGCACCGGCCTTCGCGATCCGCAAGCCCGCCGTCGCGGTCTTCACGCTCGATGATTATGTATCGGCGGGCATCATGTTGGCGGCTGAAGCCGAAGTGCTGCGCGCCGGGGTCGCCGATCGGCTGAACATCCTCGTCGCGGGCGGCACGGGCACCGGCAAGACGACGCTCACCAACGCGCTGCTCGCAGAGGTAGCCGGGACGGGCGACCGGATCGTGCTGATCGAGGACACGCGCGAGTTGCAATGCGCCGCGCCCAACCTCGTGGCTATGCGGACCAAGAATGGCGTCGCCTCGCTTTCCGATCTCGTCCGCTCCTCGCTACGCCTGCGCCCCGACCGCATTCCGATCGGCGAGGTGCGGGGCGCCGAAGCGCTCGATCTGATCAAGGCCTGGGGCACCGGGCATCCCGGGGGGATCGGCACCATCCATGCCGGCAGCGCGCTCGGGGCACTGCGCCGGATGGAACAGCTCATCCAGGAGGCGGTGGTCACCGTGCCCCGCGCCCTCATCGCCGAGACCATCAACCTCGTCGCGGTGCTGGTTCGTGAGGGTCACGGCCGCCGTTTGGCCGAGCTTGCTCGCGTCGAAGGGCTCGGCGCCGATGGCGACTACCGGCTCATCCTTCTCCCATTCGAACAAGCAGGAGACTCCAAATGAAAACGAAGAAAGCCCGGCTTCTGGCCGGGACCGCCCTCGATCGTCTCGGCGTGCTGGCTGTCACGTCCGCCGGCCTTCTTATCGCCGCGCCAGCGCACGCCGGTGGTTCGTCGATGCCCTGGGAGGCGCCCCTCCAGTCCATTCTCGAATCGATCGAAGGCCCGGTGGCCAAGATCGTAGCGGTGATCATCATCATCGTGACGGGCCTCAGCCTCGCCTTTGGCGACACGTCGGGCGGCTTCCGGCGGCTGATCCAGATCGTGTTCGGTCTCTCGATCGCCTTTGCCGCATCGTCCTTCTTCCTGACCTTCTTCAGCTTCGGCGGCGGAGCGCTGATTTGATGAACGGCGCGGACGACATCCCGGGCTTCTACGCGCCGGTCCACCGGGCGCTGAGCGAACCCATCCTGCTGGGCGGCGCGCCGCGCAGCCTGGCCATCGTCAACGGCACGCTCGCCGGGGCCGTCGGCCTCGGCCTGCGCCTCTGGCTCGTCGGTCTGCTGCTCTGGGCGCTCGGCCATGTGCTGGCGGTCTGGGCCGCCCGGCGCGATCCCCAGTTCGTCGATGTCGCCCGCCGCCACCTCAAATATCCGGTCTGGATGCGGCCATGATGAACCTCGCTGAATATCGCTCCAAGGCGGCCTGCCTCGCCGATTTCCTGCCCTGGGTCGCATTGATCGGACCGGGCGTGGTGCTGAACAAGGATGGATCGTTCCAGCGCTCGGCGCGGTTTCGCGGTCCCGATCTCGACAGTGCCACGGCGTCCGAACTGGTGTCGGTGACCGCCCGGCTCAACAATGCGTTGCGCCGTCTGGGCTCCGGCTGGGCCGTGTTCGTCGAAGCCCAGCGTGTGCCAGCCCAGGAGTACCCGAAATCGGACTTTCCCGATCCGGTCTCGGCGCTGGTCGACATGGAGCGGCGCGAACAGTTTCGCGAGGAAGGCAGCCATTTCGAGAGCGGCTATTATCTGACCCTGCTCTGGATGCCGCCCGCCGAAGAGGCCGCGCGCGCAGAGACCTGGCTCTATGAAGGCCGTTCGGGAAAGGGCGTCGATCCCCACGAACTGCTCGGCACGTTCATCGACCGCACCGACCGCGTGCTGCATCTGGTCGAGGGTTTCATGCCCGAGGCGCGCTGGCTCGATGACGGTGAGACGCTTACATACCTTCATTCATGCGTGTCGACGAAGCGCCAGCGCGTGCGCGTACCCGAGACGCCCTGTTACCTTGATGCGCTGCTCACCGACGAAGGTCTGACCGGCGGGCTCGAGCCGATGCTGGGCAACCACCATCTGCGCACGCTTACCATCACCGGCTTTCCGACTGCGACCTTCCCCGGCCTGCTCGATGAACTGAACCGGCTGGCTTTTCCGTATCGCTGGTCGACCCGCGCGATCATGCTCGACAAGACGGATGCGACGAAGCTTTTGATCCGCATCCGGCGGCAATGGTTCGCTAAGCGTAAGTCGGTCGCCGCGATCCTCAAGGAGGTGATGACCAACGAAGCCTCGGTGCTGACCGACACCGACGCGTCCAACAAGGCGGCTGACGCCGATCTCGCTCTGCAGGAACTGGGCGCCGATCATTCGGGCATCGCCTATGTGACCGCGACCGTCACCGTCTGGGACCGCGATCCGGCGCTCGCGGCCGAGAAGCTGCGGCTGGTGGAGAAGGTCATCCAGGGCCGCGACTTTACCTGCACGATCGAGGGCATGAACGCGATTGAGGCCTGGCTCGGATCCCTGCCCGGCCATGTTTACGCCAATGTCCGCCAGCCCCCCATTTCCACCCTCAATCTCGCCCACCTGATCCCCCTGTCAGCGGTGTGGGCGGGGGCGGAACGGGACGAGCATTTCGGTGACGCCCCCTTGCTGTACGGCAAGACCGAAGGCTCGACCCCGTTCCGTCTTTCCCTTCATGTGGGCGATGTCGGTCACACGTTGATCGTCGGCCCCACCGGTGCCGGCAAATCAGTGTTGCTGGCCCTGATGGCGATGCAGTTCCGCCGCTATCGCGACAATCAGATTTTCGCCTTCGATTTCGGCGGATCGATCCGCGCTGCCGCGCTCGGCATGGGCGGCGACTGGCAGGATCTTGGCGGTGCGCTGCATGATGATGAGGGAGGCGCTGGCGTCGCGTTGCAACCGCTGGCGCGGATTGACGAGGCCGGCGAACGCGCCTGGGCCGCCGAATGGCTTGCCGCGATCTTTGCCGGTGAAGGCGTTGCGATCGATCCTGCCGCCAGGGAGCATCTGTGGACGGCGCTGGGCTCGCTCGCCAGTGCGCCGGCATCCGAACGGACACTAACCGGCCTCGCCGTGCTGCTGCAAAGTCAGGAACTCAAGCAGGCGCTCGCGCCCTATTGCGTCGGCGGACCATGGGGTCGGCTGCTCGATGCCGAGGCCGAGCATCTGGGCGCGGCATCGGTCCAGGCGTTCGAGACCGAAGGGCTGGTCGGCGCCGCGTCCGCCGCCGCCGTGCTCGCCTATCTCTTCCACCGGATCGAAGGACGGCTCGACGGGCGGTCGACCCTCATCATCATCGATGAGGGCTGGCTGGTGCTCGACAGTCCCGCCTTCGCCGCGCAGCTGCGCGAATGGCTCAAGACATTGCGCAAGAAGAACGCGTCGGTCATCTTTGCCACGCAGAGTCTCGCCGATATCGAGACGTCTGCAATCGCGCCGGCCATCATCGAGAGCTGCCCGACGCGCATCTTCCTGCCCAATGAACGCGCCGCCGAGCCGCAGATCGCCGCCATCTATGCGCGTTTCGGGCTCAACGATCAGCAGATCGCAATATTGAGCCGGGCGACGCCGAAGCGCGACTATTATTGCCAGTCGCGGCGCGGCAACCGCCTGTTCGAACTCGGGTTGGGCGAGGTCGCGCTCGCCTTCTCCGCCGCATCGTCGAAGGCCGATCAGCTCCGCATCGGTGAGCTGGTCGCCGAGCATGGGCCACAGGCCTTCGCCGCCCATTGGTTGCGGCATCGCGGTCTCGACTGGGCCGCTTGCCTGCTGCCCCAATCCGATCCGCTGACAGCGTCCATCCCGGGCGACGAGCCGCTGCTCCCGCTCGATTCCGAGGAGTCCCCTGCATGAAACGCGCTTTCCTTCGCCGCGCCATGGTGGCGACGGCGTTCGCTACCAGCCTCACCACCGGCATGATGATCGCCGGTCCCGCCCACGCCCAGTTCGGCTTCGGCGGGATCGTCTATGATCCGACCAACTATGCCTCGAACGTGCTCCAGGCCGCCCGCGCGCTGCAACAGATCAACAATCAGATCACGCAGATCCAGCAGCAGGCGACCAGCCTCATCAACGAGGCGAAGAACCTCGCCAGCCTGCCGGTCTCGACGCTCTCGACCTTGCAGCAACAGGTCGATCAGACCCGCCAGCTCCTGAGCGAGGCTCAGCGCATCGCCTATGATGTGCAAAGCATCCAGCAGGCGTTCGAGGGCCGCTACAAGGGCAGCGCGCTGACCGGAGACCATGCGCAGATGGTCGCCAATGCCAATGCGCGCTGGGAGGATAGCGTCGGCGCGCTCGAGGATGCGCTGCGCGTCCAGGCCGGCGTGGTCGGCAATCTCGCCGGCACGCGCGGCTCGATCAACACGCTGGTCGGCGCCAGCCAGTCGGCAAGCGGCGCCCTGCAGGCGACGCAGGCGGGCAATCAGCTTCTCGCCCTGCAATCGCAGCAGCTCGCGGATCTGACCGCAGCCATTGCGGCGCAGGGCCGCGCGCAGGCGCTCGAGGCCGCCCGCGCGGCGGCGATCGAGGCAGAAGGCCGCGAACGGTTCCGCCGTTTCCGGGGCCAGAACTGAGATGAGCCGCACGGCGAAGATCGCGGCGGCCGGCGCGCTGGGCGGCCTGCTCATGACGCTCACCGTCGCGATGACCATGCGCGAAGAGCGCCGCGTCAAGACGATCATCGTCCCGGCCGACGAAAACGCCGCCGATCTTCTGACCGATGATCTTCGCCGCTGCCGCACGCTCACCATGCCCGACAGCGGCTGCGAGGCGGCCTGGGAGGAACGGCGCCGCCGCTTCTACGCCAGGGAGGACCGGCCGTGAACGATACGGGCGTGATCGACACATTTCTGGGTGTCTTCACCGGCTATATCGACAGCGGCTTCGGGCTGCTGGGCGGCGAGGTCGCCTTCCTCTCCTCGACCCTGATCGTCATCGACGTGACCATCGCGGCGCTGTTCTGGGCCTGGGGCGCTGACGAGGATGTCCTGGCGCGCCTGGTGAAGAAGACCCTCTATATCGGAACCTTCGCCTATATCATCGGCAACTTCTCTTCGCTGGCCACCATATTGTTCGACAGCTTCGCGGGGCTCGGTCTCAAAGCCTCGGGCGGCGGCATGGCGCTTGCCGATTTCATGAAGCCCGGAACCGTCGCCGGAACCGGCCTCGATGCCAGCGCGCCGCTGCTCGATGCAACCGAGGATCTGGTCGGGCCGGTCGGCCTGTTCACCAACTTCCCCGAGATCATGATCCTGCTGGTCGCCTGGCTCATCGTCGTGCTGGCCTTCTTCGTGCTCGCCATCCAGGTGTTCGTCACCATCATCGAGTTCAAGCTGGTGACGCTCGCCGGCTTCGTGCTGCTGCCGTTCGCCTTCTTCAATCGCACCGCCTTCATGGCCGAGAAGGTGCTGGGGCATGTGATCTCGTCCGGCATCAAGGTACTGGTCCTCGCCGTCATCACCGGCATCGGCACGACCCTGTTCAGCCAGTTCATTGACGCCGGCCTTGGCGCCGAACCCGATATCGACCAGGTCATGGCGATCGCACTCGCCGCGCTGACCCTGCTCGGGCTCGGCATTTTCGGTCCCGGCATCGCCAACGGCATCGTCGCGGGCGGTCCCCAGCTTGGCGCAGGGGCCGCGGCCGGCACGGCGCTGCTCGCCGGCGCTTCGCTGGCGGGCGGCGCGGCCGGTGCCAGGCTCGCCGCAGGAGCTGCCGGCCCCGCCGCTGCTGCCGGAGGCCGGGTGGGTGCCGCCGCAGCGCGTGGCGGCGCCCGTGCCGCCGGGTCGAGTGCCGCAGCCTACAGCATGGGCTCATTCGGCAAGAGTGGCGCCAGCGCTGTTACAGGCGGCATGGCCGCCGCCGGACAGAACGCCCTTGGCGCGGCCGGCAAGGCGGCGACCTCACCTTTGCGCAAGATGGCCGACAAGGCGGGACAGGCGCTCAGGTCGAACTTTCGTGGCGGCGCACGCTCGGCCTTCGGGGTCGAGCCGCAAGGCGCAGCCGGCGCAACCGCCGCTTCCGCGCAATCGGCAGCAGGCGCCACGGCTCCGGCCAGTGGCCCGCCTGCCTGGGCCAAAGCCATGAGGAACCGTCAGGCGATGACGCAAGGCGCCACCATGGCGACCCACACGCTCAAGGGCGGCGACAGCCATGGCGGCGGCAGTGGTCCCGATGTCTCCGACAAGAGCTGACTTCTCGAAAGGACGAACCCCATGTTTCGAAGACCTTCCATCCGCTATGGGCAAGCGCCCGATCCGGTCACGCCTTATCAGCGCGCCGCCCAGGTCTGGGACGATCGCATCGGTTCGGCGCGCGTCGCCGCGAAGAACTGGCGGCTCGCTTGTCTAGGTGCGCTTGCCCTGTCGGGCGGTCTGTCCGCCGGTCTGGTCTGGCAGTCGGCGCGCGGACACATCACGCCCTGGGTGGTCGAGGTCGACAAGCTTGGCGAAGCCCGGGCGGTCGCGCCAGCCGATGCCGAATACCGCCCGACCGACCCGCAGATCGCTTTCCACCTCGCGCGTTTCATCGAACAGGTCCGCTCGATCCCGGCCGATCCCATCGTGCTGCGCGAGAACTGGCTGCGCGCCTATGACTTCGCCACCGACAAGGGCGGTCTCGCGCTCAACGACTATGCCCGGAACAACGATCCCTTCGCGCAGGTCGGCAAGGTGCAGGTCGCGGTCGATGTGTCGAGCGTGATCCGGGCCTCGAACGACAGCTTCCGCCTGGCCTGGACCGAGCGCCGCTATCAGGACGGCGCTCTGGCCGAGACCTCGCGCTGGTCGGCCATTCTCACCGTCACCGTCCAGACGCCGCGCACGCCCGATGCCGTCGCCAAGAATCCGCTGGGCGTATTCGTCAATGCCCTCAACTGGTCGAAGGAATTGGCCCAATGAAACATGGTCCGCTTCGCAAGGCCGTGCCCGCCTTGCTCATCTCCGCCTCGTCGCTCGGCGCCTGCGCGACCAGCGCGGCGATGCCGCCCGCAAACCACGCGCCGCCTGAGACAGCCACGACACCCGCAGTCGAACCCGAGCCCGCGATCCGCATCGTGGAGATCTCGCGGCCGCTACCGCTTCCCGGCCAGTTGAAGCCGGTGGGAGACAGCGCATCGCCGCCGGAGCCGGCCGATCCGCGCCGCCGTGTCGGCGCGGCCAATGATGCCGCCCGCGTCCAGCCCGTTCGAGACGGCTTCCTCAACGCGATCCAGCAATATCCTTGGGAAAGCGGCGCACTCTATCAGGTCTATACAGCGCCCGGCCAGGTGACCGACATCGCGCTTCAGGAAGGCGAGCAGCTTGTCGGCCCCGGACCGGTCGCGGCCGGCGACACCGTGCGCTGGATCATCGGTAACACGGTGAGCGGGACCGGCGAGGCGGCGCGCGTGCATATCCTCGTGAAGCCCACCCGGCCCGACATTTCCACGAACCTGATCATCAATACCGACCGGCGCACCTATCATGTCGAGCTGCGCGCTACCCCCTCGACCTGGATGGCCTCGGTCTCCTGGACCTATCCGCGCGACCAGCTCATCGCGCTGCGCGCCGCGCAGGCGGAACGGGCGCGTGACATGCCTCTCGCCTCCGGCATCGACGTTGCATCTCTCGATTTTCGCTATCGGATCGGCGGGGATCGTCCCGACTGGCGGCCGGTGCGCGTGTTCGATGACGGGCGTCAGGTCTATATCGAGTTTGGCGAAGGGGTGGCGCGGACCGACATGCCGCCGCTGTTCGTGATGGGAGACACGGGCGACACGGAACTGGTCAACTACCGCGTTGCCGGTCGCTACATGATCATCGACCGGCTCTTCTCCCACGCCGAACTGCGGCTCGCGTCCGGCCGGCGCGTGGCGAGGGTCAGCATCGAGCGTGAGGACCGCCGTCGTAAGGGTCGGTCATGAGCGGCTCCGGCACGCAAGGGCCTGAAATGGTCGCCGCGGTGCCTGGCGATAACGCGGAGACGCCGGATCGCACGACGAGCGCCGGTCAGGAAACCGCGCCAGCATCCGCTATCGCCCCGCCGCAGGTCCATGATCCCCGCGCGTTCAGGCTTCGCGGCGATCCGCCATCGGTCATGCGCCTTTCGCGCAAGGCGCTGGCATCGATCGGGGCGGTCGCTTGCTTCGGCATTGGCGGGGCGCTGGTCTATGCGCTTCTGCCGGTACAGCATGCCGTGACCCCGAACCTCATCGAGACGGAGAGCCGGAACAAGGCCGACAAGGTGACCGCCGCACCGGATAGCTATGACAAGGTGCCGCAGCTCGGTCAGCCCATGCCCGGGGATCTCGGCCGTCCGATCCTCTCCGCACAGCAGAACGGCCGCGCCGTGCCGATGCCGCCCATGGGATCACAGGCGGGTCAGGCGACCGATCCACGGATCGCGGCGCGGGAGCAGGCACGTCAACGCATCGTGCAGGAGCGGGATACGGCCCGTACCAGCCGGCTGTTCCTTGGCGGGGCGACGAGTGGCGGAGGCGCCGACGCAGTGTCCGCTCAGCCGGCCCTGGCGACGCCGCAGCCAGACATCGCCGCGGCGCCGGCGGCGACCGCCAATGGCAAACGCGGATTTTTGACCGTAGCGTCCGATCGCACGACGGTCAGCCATGAGCGCATCGTGGCGCCAGTCTCGCCGAACATCCTGCAGGCGGGCAGTATCATCCCGGTCGCGCTCATCACCGGCATTCAGTCCGATCTTCCAGGTCAGATCACCGCGCAGGTGACGCAAAATGTCTATGACAGCCCGACCGGACGGATATTGCTCATTCCGCAGGGATCGCGGCTGATCGGGGAATATGACAGCGAGGTCTCCGCCGGCCAGAGCCGCGTGCTGCTTGCCTGGGACCGGCTCATCCTGCCGAGCGGACGCTCGATCCTGCTCGACCGCCAGCCGGGCGCCGATGCGTCCGGCATGGCTGGCCTGCGCGATGGCGTGAACTATCATTGGGGCAATATGCTCAAGGCCGCGCTCATCTCCACGTTGCTCGGGGTGGGCACGCAGCTCGCCACCGACAATGACGACGATCTTGTCCGGGCGCTGCGCTATGGCACCCAGGACACCATCAACCAGACAGGTCGTCAGGTGGTGCAGCGCCAGATCAATGTCCCGCCGACACTGACGGTGCGGCCTGGCCATGTACTTCGGATTATCGTCACGCGGGACCTGGTCCTCGAAGCAGTGCAGGGAGGACGGCCATGAGCAAGCTGCGTCTGGGACCGATCATCGAGGAAAAGCCGGTGAAGCTCAGCGTCGAACTGCCCGGCAGTCTTTATCGCGATCTGTCCGATTACGCGAAAGCGCATGGCAAGGAGACCGGCCTTACCGAGCCGCTGCCACCCGAGCGGCTGATCGTGCCGATGCTGGAGAGGTTTATCGCGAGCGATCGGGGTTTTGTGCGATCGCGCGGCACGCGCCGCAGTTGATGCAACAGAACTGGAGGCGATTGCACTTGCTATCTTATTGTGATCACGAAACTATGTTGCACCGCTGCTCGGCGGCGCAAACGACCGGGTTCCGGCGCGCATGTTCAGGCTCACGCTAAAGGCGCCGGTGCTCGCTCCCAACGCGTGTTACTCATCGCTCGGTCGTTTGTTTTCGGCCAACCGTGGCGATTATAATTGAATTATAAAATTCAAACCGCTGCACAAAAAAATCATCATGCCTTCGCGACTCGCCAGGAGTCGTTTTGATGTTGGAAGGACTTGATGATGGCTGTTGTGAGCAACATTCCTCACGATGAAATGATCGATTTCGGCGCTGCAAGCACCGAAACAAAGGGCAAGGGCGAACTTGTCATCGATACCGGGTCGTCTGAACAGAATCTCATGGGGATTTCTGACGACTGAACTGTTTGGCGTGTGCGAACTCCATTTCGTACACGCCAAACACTTAGACGGCTCTAGCGATGACCACCTTAAGCTATTGCGTTTGTAACGATCGCGCTGTGTTCCTGGATACAGAAAATGATCGCTACTTTGGGCTTTCCGCACCATTGAATGAAGCATTCCTTCGATCGCAGGCCGTAATGGGGAATGCGGTGATGGATCCCTCGTCATGCTTTGACCCACATGACAGCGCTGCACTGCCGATTATGCCGAAGGCATCTCGATGCCTTCAGGCACCACCAACGCAAGAGAGTGAACCGGAGGCTGGTTCCTCGTTCTTGCTGCATGCTGCGGTGGGCCAGTTGATGGCGCAACATCGCCTGGAGCGCTGGACTTTCCGGCGCATCATTGACCATGAGCGAAGCCGCAGAACCAATCGTCAACGAGGGATGCAGATGCGTGATATCTCTCAGGTATATGGTGCCTTTAGGATTCTGTCGTCGTGGTTCGGCGAAAAGGATCTGTGTTTGGTGCGTTCGCTTGCGTTTCGAGCAGTTGCCTTTCGGGTTGGTTTTAGCCCTACCCTGGTCATTGGCGTGAAGCTTGATCCGTTCGCAGCCCATTGCTGGATCCAGGCGGGGGATCGCGTCGAAAATGATAGGCTGGAGCGCGTCACCCAGTTTACGCCAATTCTGGCTGTCTGATGCCGTTTCGGTTTGCCCTCGTCGTTGGTTCACACGGTACGCCATTGGAGGACGTAAAGCGCATCGCGAAACGACTGGATTTCGAGCATATTTCAATTTCCGAGAGTGTTGTGGTGCTGGTGAATCAGCCGAACAACTGTACGATTCTACCCGCGTTGCGCGGCGTGATAGTTGGACAATATTTCGACCAGATGTCGACATCGGACCGTTGTCGTCCGTCCATTTATCAATCCACAGACATTGAAGACGCGGCGGGCGCCTTCGAAGTCGGGTGGGGCGCCTATGTCACCTGCATGCTCGGGTCCGACTGTGTCGATATCGCTCGAGATCCGTCAGCATTGCTACCATGTTTTTTCAGCCGTTGGAAGGAGCTGTGGGTTTTCGCTTCCGATGTCCCCTTGATCGCCAGCGTGACTGGAATGGCATTGAATGTAAACTGGGAGGGGGTCGCCCGCTCGCTGTTTGCGAATGGCCTAATTGAAACGGGGACGGCACTGAGCGGCGTTCAAAGGCTGCTTCCTGGCTCTCAAATCCGCATCCGCGCCGATTCCGTCGAGATCACACCGATATGGTCTCCCTGGCGTCATGCGAATAAGCCACATGGCAGCCCCGAAGAGTTCCGAGAGGTCGTCCTATCGGTCATCGAATCTTGGGCAACACGGTTCGAAACGATCCTTGTTGGTGTCTCTGGCGGCCTGGATTCTTCCATCGTTGCATCTGTCCTGCGTCGCGCCAATCGGCGCTACATGCTGACAGTGTCGACCGACGATGCGCGCGGCGACGAGCGACCCTACGCTCGTGCGCTTTGCGAGCATATCGGGTTTGATCTCATTGAGCGACGATATGAACTGGCAAATGTGGACATCACGCGATCGAGCTTCATCCATGCGCCACGGCCTGGTGGGAGGGCGCAGCTTCAAGCCTATGATAAGGTCGTGTATCAGGAAGCCATTCGATGTGGCGCGAACATGTTTTTCACCGGCTTGGGCGGCGACAATGTCTTCTATTCCACAAGCTCGGCGCGTCCGCTTGTGGATCTCTTTCTCGCCAAAGGCATTACGCCGGCATTCTTTACGACGCTGCGCGACATCAGTCGGCTTACCGGCGCGGGGCCGTGGCAGATATTGCGACAGGCGCTCAGCGTTCCACGCGCCCTTGGTCCCAAGTACCGGTGGAGAT
>NZ_JBYCZO010000006.1:0-93926 GCF_057586275.1 Sphingomonas sp. SRI_018
GCTTCAGCGACAATGGATTCCCGCCTTCGCGGGAATGACGAATCGAGTGGGAGAGAGTGATGACCGACCAGCTGCAGCGCATCGCCCTTCTCACCGGCGTCGAACTGGACGTGCAGGTCGCGGGCGACCCGGCGAATCCCGCGATCATCCTGCTCCACGGCTTCCCCGAATCGCATCGCACCTGGCGCCACCAGGTGCCGGCGCTGGCGGCGGATCATTTCGTCCTTGTTCCCGACCAGCGCGGCTTCGCCCGCTCCTCCAAGCCCGCGGGCGTCGAGAACTATACGCCCGACAAGCCGGTCGCCGACCTGATCGCCCTCGCCGACCATTTCGGGATCGAGCGCTTCACGCTGGCCGGCCATGACTGGGGCGGCGCGATCGCGTGGATGGCGGCGCTACAGAATCCGGGGCGGATCGCGCGGCTGATCATCGTCAACGCGCCGCATCCCTTCCTCTTCCAGAAGCTGATGTTCGACGACCCGGCCCAGCGCGAGGCGAGCCAGTATATCCGCGCCTTCCGCAACCCCGAGTTCGAGAGGCATATCGACGCGATCGGCCTGTCGGCGTTCTTCGACGGCAGCTTCATGCGCCACACCGACTTCGAGAAGGTCAGGCAAGAGAAGCCGGTCTACCTCGCGCAATGGGCCCAGCCCGGCGCGATGACGGCGATGCTCAACTGGTATCGCGCCAGCGCGATCCAGGTGCCGGCGATGGACGAGACGCCCGAACGCCCCGCCTTCCTCGATGCGCCCTTTCCGCCGATCCGGCAGCCGACGCTGGTGATCTGGGGCACCGGCGATAAGGCGCTGCTGCCGTCGAACCTCGACGGGCTCGACGCGCTGGTGCCGAAGCTGACGCTGGTGCGGGTGGACGCGGGGCATTTCGTGCCGTGGGAGGAGCCGGAGGCGGTGACGAGCGCGATGCGGGAATGGTTGGCGCAGCCCTGAAGCGGATCGGCATTCCAATCCTCCCCCGCCAGGGGGAGGTGGCACGCGAAGCGTGACGGAGGGGGAGGAAGCGAACCGATAATGAGTCGCCGCCCTCCCCCTCCACCGCCTTCGGCGGTTCCCCTCCCCCTGGCTGGGGAGGATTTAAGTATCGATCGGTCTCAAACGATCACCCGCGCCGCCGCCTCGAGCTGAATCTCCGGCTCGCGCCCGTCGGGCTTGCCCGGCTTGACCCACGCCGCATGGGCATGGGCGGTCGCCACCACCTCCCATTCGGCCGAGCCGGGCCAGCCGCGCACGCTCACCACCTGTTCGGCGAGCGCGCGGTCGGGCTCCATCGCCACCCAAGCGAGCGGCGTCTCCGCCGTCGCGCGGGCGCCCGCCGCCGTCATCGCGGCGCGGATACGCTCGGCGCTCGTCTCCGGGAGGTATTGCCACACCACCGAATGCATCAGCACGCGGGTCACGCCCGGCGCCTGCGGCTCGGCGAGCCGCGCCTCGACCCAATCCGCCGCGTCGCCGGCATCGAGCCGCACGCCGCGCTCGCGCACCATCGCGATCGCCTTGGCCAGCCGCTCCAGCCGTTCCGGCTTCTCCGCCCAGACATAGGCGGCGAGCCGCGCCTCGACCGCCGGGTCGGTGACGTCGAGCGGCGCGATGTCGCAGCCGCGCGTGCCTACGATCTCGATCGGCGGCAGGTCGGGCGCGGGGCCACGCCATTCGGGTGCGATCGTCACGGGCGAATCGGCCGGGCCGAGCACCGCCCCGCCCAGGTCGAAGCGATAGCGGTCGATCAGCAGGTTGAGGCCGCCGCTCGATCCGATCTCCAGCACCTCCAGCCTCGGCTCCCAACGCCGCGCGACCTCGATCAGCCCGACGATCAGCGCGCCCGAGCGGCCCGGCTCGTTGGTCTGGGGCGGGCCGTCGAGCCAGGGCAGCAGCGCTTGGTCGTGGCGGGCGAGCACGCGGTTGATCACCGCCGCGATCTGCTCCTGACCCTGGACCTCGCCAGCGAACACCGCTGCCAGCTCCTCGTCCGCCCCGGCACGGACCAGCGCGTGCAGTCCCCCGATCAGCCGGAGCGGCAGCGCGTCGCGCGTCGGCTCGCCTGCCCAGTCCAGCACCCGCCGGGCGGTAAGGCTGCCGCGCGTCAGCCCTTCGGCGATCGCCTCGCACATCGCCGCGTAGATCGGCGCGCCCATGCGATCGCAATAATATGCCTGGATCCGGAACGCCCCGCGATTGTTGGTCTCGTTCGCCATCGCCCGCTCCTTCAGTTGCGCCACCTGTAGCTCATGACTAAGGCCGACGCACGATGGCCGATCCGATCATCATCGCCGTGCCCAAGGGGCGTATCCTGGAGGAAGCCGTGCCGCTGCTGCAGCGGGTCGGCATCGATCCCGAGGATGCCTTCGCCGACGAGGAGTCGCGCGCGCTCCGCTTCCGGACCAGCCGCGACGACATCGACCTCATCCGCGTGCGCGCGTTCGACGTCGCGACCTTCGTCGCGCACGGCGCCGCCTCGCTCGGCATCGTCGGCTCCGACGTGCTCGAGGAATTCGCCTATTCGGAAATCTACGCGCCGGTCGACTTGCGGATAGGCCATTGCCGCCTGTCGGTCGCCGAGCCCGCGGCACTCGCCGCCCGGGACGACCCGCGCGGCTGGAGCCATATCCGGATCGCCACCAAATATCCCAACACCACCCGCCGCCATTTCGAGGCGCGCGGCGTCGGCGCCGAGTGCATCAAATTGAACGGCGCGATGGAGCTGGCGCCGGTGCTGGGGCTCGCGCCGCGCATCGTCGACCTGGTCTCCTCGGGCCGCACGCTCAAGGAGAACGGCCTGGTCGAGGTCGAGACGATCGCCGAGGTCACCAGCCGCCTGATCGTCAACCGCGCCGCGTTCAAGACCCGCGCAGAGGTCGTGCCACTGGTCGACGCTTTCCGCCGCGCGGTGGAGCCGGCGGCGGCATGATCCAGCTGTCCACCTCCGACCCGGGCTTTGCGCGGGCGTTCGACGCGCTGGTCAATGCCCGGCGCGAGGCCGACGCCGACGTCGCGCGCGACGTCCGCACGATCGTCACCTCTGTGCGCGACGAGGGCGATGCGGCGGTCGCCGCCTATACCAAGCGCTTCGACGGTCACGACCTCCATGAGACCGGCTGGCGCATCGAGCGTGCCGACATGCTGGCCGCCTGGGAAGGTCTCGCGCCGGACCTACGCGCCGCGCTCGAGCTCGCCGCCGAGCGCATCGCCGCCTATCACGCCAAGCAGGTGCCGGCCGACCGCGACGAGATCGACGCCAACGGCGTCCGGCTCGGCGCGCGCTGGCGGGCGGTGGAGGCGGCCGGCGTCTACGTCCCCGGCGGCCGCGCGGCCTATCCCTCCTCGGTGCTGATGAACGCGCTTCCCGCCAAGGCGGCCGGGGTCGAGCGGCTCGTCATGGTGACGCCCACGCCGAAGGGCGAGATCAACCCGCTGGTCCTCGCCGCCGCGCATCTCGCCGGGGTCGACGAGGCGTGGCGGATCGGCGGCGCGCAGGCGATCGCCGCGCTTGCCTATGGCACCGGGCGGATCGCGCCGGTCGACGTCATCACCGGCCCCGGCAACGCCTGGGTCGCCGAGGCCAAGCGCCAGCTCTACGGCGTGGTCGGCATCGACATGGTGGCGGGTCCGTCCGAGATCGTCGTCGTCGCGGACGGCAAGAACGATCCCGAATGGATCGCGGCGGATCTGCTCAGCCAGGCCGAGCATGACCCCACCAGCCAGTCGATCCTGTTCACCGACGATGCCGCGCTCGCCGCTGCGGTGGCGGATGCGGTCGACCTCCAGATCGGCCAGCTCGCAACGCGCGAGGTCGCCCGCGCGAGCTGGGACGCCAACGGCGCGATCATCGTCACCGCGAGCCTGGAGGAGGCGCTGCCGCTGGTCGACCGCCTCGCCCCCGAGCATCTCGAGCTCGCCTGCGACGATCCCGAGGCGCTGTTCGACCGCGTCCGCCACGCCGGATCGGTGTTCCTCGGCCGCCATACGCCCGAAGCGGTGGGCGATTACGTCGCCGGCCCCAATCACGTCCTCCCGACCGGCCGCCGCGCCCGCTTCGCCTCGGGCCTGTCGGTGCTCGATTTCATGAAGCGTACCAGCTTCCTCGCGTGCGATCCGGCTTCGCTGGCCGAGATCGGACCGGCGGCGGTGACGCTTGCCGAAGCCGAAGGGTTGCCGGCGCACGCCAAGTCGGTGGCGATGCGGCTCGTGGCCCGATAGCCTCTCCGTCACCCCGGCCTTGTGCCGGGGTCCACCGGGAGGCAGGCTATGCTGTCGCGCCTCTTGTTCCGATATTTGCGGCCTGGTGGATGCCGGAACAAGTCCGGCATGACGGAAGGGCGAACGGCGGCCTTCGACAAACCCCTCTTCCGCAGTTTATGGGCCGCACGATGACGACTCACGCCAATTCCCGAACCCGCGCGCGCAGCCAGGCGCGTGCCGCCGCGCGGCTCGCCGCGGTCCAGGCTCTCTACCAGCGCGAGATGGAGGCGACTCCGCTCGCGCAGCTGCTCCATGAGTTCCACCATCACCGGCTCGGCGCCACGATCGAGGACGTCGAATATGCCGACGCCGACGTCGATTTCTTCGACGATGTCGTGAAGGGCGTCGACGCGCGCGGCGAGGAGATCGACCGCCTCATCACCGCCAAGCTCTCGTCGGGCTGGAGCATCGACCGGCTCGACAAGCCGATGCGCGGCATCCTGCGTGCCGGCACCTATGAGCTCCTCGCACGCAACGACGTGCCGACCGCGGCGGTGATCAGCGAGTATCTCGACGTCGCCGACGCCTTCTACGACAAGCGCGAGAAGGGCTTCGTCAACGGCCTGCTCGATGCGGTGGCGAAGGACGTGCGCGGCTGAGGATGGGTGAGGTCGTCAACCTGGGCCGCGTCCGCAAAGCGAAGCGCCGCGCGGATGCCGAGGCGCACGCCGCTGCCAACCGCGTCGCCTTCGGCCGCACCAAGAGCGAGAAGGCAGCCGCCCGGCGCGAGGCCGAGCGGCGCGAGCGCGATCTCGACGGCGCCAAACGGGAAGACTGACGCTGCGAGTGGCCGGCTGGAGTCGGATTCGGCCAGTTTTGAATCCGTTCCCCGGCGAAGGCCGGGGCCCAGTCTCGAACCGCTCGCAACTGGGCCCCGGCCTTCGCCGGGGAACGGCTGCTGCAAGCCAGATGGATCAAACTCTAGCGGCTGAGACGGCCGCGGCGGACGGTGAGCCAGAGCGCCGAAACGAGGAAATAGAAGGCGCCGAACGCGGCGTAGGGTGCCACATCAGTGATGCCCAGTGTGGCGCTTCCGAGCGACCTCTTGATGAAGAAGCCGCCGGCCAGCGCCGACTGCGCGCCGCTCAAGACCATTGCCCATTGGGCACCATAGGACCGCCAGCGCCGCACGCCCGTGGCGAGCTGCAGAAGGCCGGCGAGGATCGCCCATAGGCCGAACACACCGACGACCACCCTCATGTCTCCGATCGCTACCGCCACCGCGATCGTCGTTGCTGCGCTCACCAGCACGTTCAGCGCCTGGGTACGATTCCGCTTCAATCCGCCGTTCCGTGCGGCGTCGATCAGATTGGCGGCCGCATCCCAAGCCGGATAGGCGATCAGCAGGACGGCGGCTGCCGTCGGCATCGCGCTGCCGAGCGAGAAGGCCGCAGCGACCCAGCCCGCCGCGACGAGAGCCCGTATCCAGTAATAGTTCCGCAGCCCGGCAGCACCCGCTGCAGGTGCGCTCGCTGTCAGGGAAACGGCATTGTGCTCGACGACTCGATTCATGAAAATTCTCCATCTACCTATCAGTAGGTAGGCGGTAGGACGATTGCCGTGCGCATTGCAAGCGATTACCTACCTATCGGAAGGTAGAAACATGGAACCAGCGCGATCCACGGCCGAGCAGATCGTCGATGAAGGTCGACGCCTCATCATGACGCGGGGATACAACGGCTTCAGCTATGCCGACGTCGCCGCCGCGATCGGCATCCGGAAGGCGAGCATCCACCACCACTTCGCGGCCAAGAGCGACCTGGCGAAGGCTGTCGTGGAACAGTCGCGCGCGGTGATCCGCGCACAGGTCGAGCAGTTGGCGAATGTTGAACCCGAAGCCGCCGCGCAGCTTCGTGCCTATGTGACCTATTGGGAGCGCTGCATCGCCGATGACTCGGCGCCGTTCTGCGTGGCCGCGATGCTCGCCGCCGAGCTGCCGAGCCTACCGGACGATCTCGTCGTCGTCGTCAGGGCGCATTTCGCCGAGCTGACGGGATGGTTGACGCGCATTCTGGCCCTGGGCGTCCGGCAGGGGAGCGTGTCGCTCATCCGGCCGCCTGCGGAGGAAGCGGATGCCTTCATGTCGGCTGTCTATGGGGCGATGCTGTCGGCCCGCGCGTTCGGCGATCCCGAACGGTTCGCGGTGATCACCGAGACGCTGCTGTCGCGCATTGTCCCACTTCACTAGGGCGGCCCCATTCAATCCTCCCCGCCAGGGGGAGGTGTCAGCTGTAGGCTGACGGAGGGGGAGGACGGCGACTCATTATCGACCGGCTTCCGCCCCCTCCGTCACGCTTCGCGTGCCACCTCCCCCTGGCGGGGGAGGATTGAATGTCGATCCATACCAGTAGAACCTGATTGCAGCGGATCACTCACGGCAGACGCCCCCGCCGAACCGGGCTATGTCGTTCGTCATGACCGAAGCCGAGTTCCTCGCCGCGCTGCGCACGCTCCCGCTCCATACCGGCGCGCTGGGTCTGGCTGACGATGCCGCACGCCTCGGCGAACTGGTCATCACCACCGACCTGATCGCCGAGGGCGTCCATTTCCTTCCCGCCGATCCGCCCGGCGACGTCGCCTGGAAGCTGGTGGCGGTGAACCTCTCCGATCTTGCCGCGAAAGGCGCCGTGCCGGAGGGCATCCTGCTCGGCTATCCCCTCGGCGACGAGGCTTGGGATCGCACCTTCCTCGCCGGTCTGGGCGCAGCGCTCGCCGCCTTCGCCTGCCCGCTGCTGGGCGGCGACACGGTGAAGGTCGCCGGCCCGCGCACCCTGGCACTGACCGCGATCGGCCGGGCCGCCGTTTCTCCGACCCGATCCGGAGCGCGGCCGGGCGATATGCTCTGGGTAACCGGCACGATCGGTGACGCCGGAATCGGTCTCGCCATTGCGCGGGGGACTGCAGGGCCG
This sequence comes from Sphingomonas sp. SRI_018, assembly GCF_057586275.1. Taxonomy (NCBI): domain Bacteria; kingdom Pseudomonadati; phylum Pseudomonadota; class Alphaproteobacteria; order Sphingomonadales; family Sphingomonadaceae; genus Sphingomonas; species Sphingomonas sp. SRI_018. The sequence goes on from NZ_JBYCZO010000006.1 coordinate 7,163, forward strand.
CCCGAGTTGCTCCAACGGTATCGGCGGCCCATTCCTCGCCTCGCCGAGGGCCCAGCGCTCGCGCCGCTCGTCACGGCGATGATGGACGTGTCGGACGGGCTGCTGATCGACGCTGCCCGCATGGCGGCTGCCAGCGGTTGCGCGGTCACGATCGATCTCGCGCACGTTCCGCTGTCGCCGCACCATCCCGGCGACCGCCTCGCCGCCGCCACCGCCGGCGACGATTACGAGCTGCTGTTCGCCCTCCCCGCCGGCACCGAGCCGCCCGTGCCCGCCACCCGTATCGGCGCCTTTGCCGCCGGACAGGGCCTCAGCCTCACCGATCGAGGCAGGCCGATCCCCCTCCCCTCACGCCTTGGGTACGAGCACCTCTGACGGCGCGCTTGCGCTCAGTCGGCCCGCGCCTATACCTTTCTCCTAACGCGCATCCGGCGTCAGACCGGGCAACCCAACGCGCGGCCTTTAGGAAGAGAAGGGGACGTTCGCTTATGACGATCGTTTACGGCGCTATCCTGTGCGGCTTGATTGCCGTGCTCTATGGCCTTTTCACCAGTAGCCAGGTCCTGCGCGCGCCCGCGGGCGACGCCAAGATGCAGGACATCGCCTCCGCCATCCAGGAGGGGGCCAAGGCCTATCTCGGCCGGCAGTACACCACCATCGCCATCGTCGGCGCGATCGTCGCGGTCGTCCTGTTCTTCACCCTCGGCATCCTGTCGACCGTCGCCTTCCTGATCGGCGCCGTGCTGTCGGGCGTCGCCGGCTATGTCGGCATGAACATCTCGGTGCGCGCCAACGTGCGCACCGCCGAGGCGGCGCGCGGCAGCCTGCAGGGCGGCCTCACCCTCGCCTTCCGCTCGGGCGCGATCACCGGGATGCTGGTGGCGGGGCTCGGCCTGCTCGCGATCGCCGGGCTGTTCTGGTACCTGATCGGGCCCGCTGGCCATGCGCCCAACGACCGGCCGATCATCGACGCGCTCACCGCGCTCGCGTTCGGCGCCTCGCTGATCTCGATCTTCGCGCGTCTCGGCGGCGGCATCTTCACCAAGGCGGCCGACGTCGGCGCCGACCTGGTCGGCAAGGTCGAGGCCGGCATTCCCGAGGACGATCCCCGCAACCCCGCCGTGATCGCGGACAACGTCGGCGACAATGTCGGTGACTGCGCGGGCATGGCCGCCGACCTGTTCGAGACTTATGTCGTGACCCTCGGCCTGACCATGGTGTCGATCGCGCTACTGGTGAAGGCGGGCTCGGCCGAGCTGCTCGCGCTGATGAGCCTGCCGCTGATCGTCGGCGGCGTGTGCATCATCACCTCGATCATCGGCACCTATGCGGTCCGGCTCGGCAACGGCTCGATCATGGGGGCGCTCTACAAGGGCTTCTGGACGACGGTGATCCTGGCGGTGCCGGCGATCTACCTCGTCACCAGCTATACGCTCGGCGACATGCATGCCGTTATCGGCGGCGCCGGCTTCCTCGATCCCGCCAGCGAGGGGCTCACCACCGAGGCGGCGCTCGGGCTGGAAGCAGCCGGTCCGAGCTTCACCGGCATGGACCTGTTCTGGTGCATGATGATCGGCCTCGGCGTCACCGGCCTGCTCGTCTGGATCACCGAATATTACACCGGCACCAACTATCGCCCGGTCAAGTCGATCGCCAAGGCGTCGGTCACCGGCCACGGCACCAACGTCATCCAGGGCCTCGCCGTCAGCCTCGAATCGACCGCGCTGCCGACGCTGGTGATCGTCGTCGCGGTGGTCGCGACCTATCAGCTCGCCGGCATCATCGGTGTCGCCTTCGCCGCGACCTCGCTGCTGGCGCTCGCCGGCATGGTGGTGGCGCTCGACGCCTATGGCCCGGTCACCGACAACGCCGGCGGCATCGCCGAGATGGCCGGCCTGCCCGACGAGGTGCGCCACAAGACCGACGCGCTCGACGCGGTCGGCAACACCACCAAGGCGGTGACCAAGGGCTATGCGATCGGCTCCGCCGCGCTGGCGGCGCTGGTGCTGTTCGGCGCCTATACGACCGACCTCAAGGAGTTCTTCCCGGACATCACGGTGGACTTCTCGCTGTCGAACCCGTTCGTCATCGTCGGACTGCTGCTCGGGGCGCTGCTGCCCTATCTGTTCGGCGCCTTCGGCATGACCGCGGTCGGCCGCGCCGCCGGATCGGTAGTGGAGGACGTGCGCGAGCAGTTCCGCTCGAACGCCGGCATCATGGAGGGCACCAGCCGTCCCAACTATGCCCGTACCGTCGACATCGTCACCCGCGCCGCGATCAAGGAGATGATCGTGCCGTCGCTGCTGCCGGTGCTGAGCCCGATCCTGGTCTATTTCCTGATCACCGCGGTCGCCGGCCAGGGCCAGGGCTTCGCGGCGCTCGGTGCAATGCTGCTCGGCGTGATCGTGTCCGGCCTGTTCGTCGCCATCTCGATGACCTCGGGCGGCGGCGCGTGGGACAATGCCAAGAAGTACATCGAGGACGGCAATTATGGCGGCAAGGGCTCCGACGCGCACAAGGCGGCGGTGACCGGCGACACGGTGGGTGATCCCTACAAGGACACCGCGGGCCCGGCGGTCAATCCGATGATCAAGATCACCAACATCGTCGCGCTGCTGCTGCTCGCGGCGCTGGCGGCCCACGCCGCGGGCTGATCCGCTCCGGCGATGCGAAAGCCCGCCCGGAGCGATCCGGGCGGGCCTTTTCATTGGGACGATTGAAGGCCGACGGCGACGTCAGTTCGCCGCGACCTTCGCTGCATCCGCACGCGCCGAGAACTTCACGCCCTCGGCCGCCCAGGCCTCGCGGGTCTTGCAGGTGCGCGGCTTCATGATCGAGCCGGTCGTGACCTCCTTCGCGATCAGGCAGATCTTGTCGCCCTGGGTCTTCACGTCGAATTTGGAGGATACCGACTCCTCCTTGTCGCGCGCCATCGCCGGCGCGGCCGCCGCGGCGATGCAGAGGGTGGCGGCGATCCCGGCGGCGAAGGCAGCGCCGAACGGACGAAGTGAAACGGACATGGAAACCTCCTCGAACTGAACGCTCGGGCTCGTCGCCCGCGTCCAACGAGGTGCATCCCCCGTGCCAAGTGCCTCCACTTACACAAATTCAATCACTTAACCGAATGAGCCAAGCAATTTCGGCCAAGCCTTGGCGCCGATCGCCGGTTTCTCGCATCCGGACCTGAACGGAAACGGACGCATGCTGTCCGGACGCGGACAGTCCACCTTGCCGCCAAGTCCTTTCACCGCTTTCCTTTTTGCCGTTCAGGGAGTAAGGGGCGCCACCCGTTTGCACCCAAGAGGTTTTGTTTGGCCAAGGAAGAACTGCTCGAAATGCGCGGCCAGGTGGTCGAGCTTCTGCCCAATGCGATGTTCCGCGTGCGGCTGGAGAATGATCACGAGATCCTCGGCCACACCGCCGGCAAGATGCGCAAGAACCGCATCCGCGTGCTCGTCGGCGACGAAGTGCTGGTCGAGCTCACTCCCTATGACCTGACCAAGGGCCGCATCACCTATCGCTTCATGCCCGGCCGCGGCGGGCCCGGGCCCCAGAGCTGACTAGGGTCGCAGAGCTGACCCGCATCCTGAGCGAACCGCCCGCACTCGTTCTCGCCTCCACTTCGCCGCGCCGGCTCGAGCTGCTCGCGCGGCTCGGCATCGCGCCGGCCCGGCTCGCCGCGCCCGACATCGACGAGACGCCGCTCAAGGGCGAGCTGCCCAAACGCTATGTCCTGCGCCTCGCCGAGGCCAAGGCCCGCGCGGTCGAACGCACGCCGGACGAGATCGTCCTCGCCGGCGACACCACCGTCGCCGTCGGCCGGCGCATCCTGGAGAAGCCGCGCGACGAAGCGGACCTCCGCCGGATGCTCGGCCTGCTCTCCGGCCGGCGCCACGCCTGTTTCTCGGCTGTCTGTGTGATCGACCGTGAGGACCGCGCGCGGCTGCGCGTCTCGCAGACCGTCGTCGCCTTCAAGCGCCTCAGCGACGCCGAGATCGACTGGTACGTCGCCAGCGGCGAAGGCATGGGCAAGGCGGGCGGCTATGCCATCCAGGGCCGCGCCGAGGCGTTCGTGCGCTTCCTGTCCGGCAGCCATTCGGGCGTGGTCGGCCTGCCCGTCTATGAGACGCGCGCGCTGCTCAGTGCCGCGGGCTATCCGCTTGGCTGAGTGGCTGGTCGAGGCCGGCATCGGCGAAACCCGCGCCGTGCTGGTCGAGGGCGATCGCATCCTGGAAGCACGGATCATTCCCGACGGCGAGCTGATCGCCGGGACGGTGGTGGAGGCGCGCCTCGTCGCCCGTATCCCTGAGCGGGGTCAGGGCATCGTCGCCTGGGACGGGCATGAGGCGCTGGTGTCGCCCCTCCCCGCCGGCGTCACCGAGGGGGCGCTCACCCGCGTCGAGATCGTCCGGCCGGCCATCCCCGAGCCCGGCAAGCCCAAGCGCGCCCGCGCCCGCCCCAGCGATGCCGAGCCCGCACCGGCACCGTCGCTCGACGGGCGCGCGCTGCGGCACACGGACCCCGACCTGCTCGAGGCGGCCGGATGGTCGGAGCTGCTCGAGGAGGCCGCCACGGGCGTGGTCGCGTTTCCCGGCGGCGAGCTCCGCATCGCGCTGACACCGGCGATGACGCTGATCGACGTCGATGGCACGCTCGCGCCGGCGCTGCTTGCGGTCGCCGGCGCGCGAGCCGCGGCCGAAGCGATCCGCCGCCTCGACATCACCGGCTCGATCGGCATCGACCTTCCGGGCGGGGCCGACAGGGCCGTGCGCCACGCCGCAGCGGAGGCGATCGACGCCGCACTGCCGCAGCCGTTCGAGCGCACCGCCGTCAACGGCTTCGGCTTCGTCCAGATCGTCCGACCGCGCCGGCGCCGTTCGCTTCCCGAAATCTACGCGATGGAGCCGGCGCTCGCCCATGCCCGTGCGTTCCTCCGCCGCGCCGAGCGCACATCCGGCGCCGGCGCGCGGACGCTCACGGCGCACCCGGCGGTGATCGCCGCGATCACTCCCGGCTGGCGGGAGGAGCTGGCCCGCCGCCTCGGCACCGAAATCGTCTTGCGCGAGGACGCGTCGCTCACCATGTCCGGCGGGCATGTCCAGGCCCAATTCGCATGATCTCTGCCCGCTGTGCGGCAAGCCGACCGATCCCGGGCTCGCGCCCTTCTGCAGCCAGGGCTGCCGCGACCGCGACCTGCTGAACTGGCTCGGCGAAGGCTATCGCCTGCCCGGCCCGCCCGCCGATCCGGCAGGGCTAGACAGCCCCGAAAGCCGCGACTAAAGGCGACGCTCCTTCGCGGCACGCCGTGAATGCCCAGGTAGCTCAGTTGGTAGAGCATGCGACTGAAAATCGCAGTGTCGGTGGTTCGATCCCGCCCCTGGGCACCATATTTCTGCGATTGGACTGCCCGTTCGTCCCGAGCGAAGTCGAGGGACAGTCGGCGACGTGAAGCGTCCCTCGACTTCGCTCGGGACGAACGGTGAAAATGGTGATTCAGCCAGGCACGGAAGCGGCCACCCGCGCGACTTTACGCGCGGGCGGGGCACTCCCGCATCCGCGACTTCATTTTACCTGGAAGCCGGCCCAGAACGGGTCCGCGCGGTCGATCCAGATCGTGTTGAAGCCGGTGGCGATGGCCGAGCCTTCGATCGAAGGGATAATCGCGGGCTGATCGCCCAGCGTCACCGCCTGCTCGACGCGACCGACGAAGCGGCTGCCGATATAGCTTTCATGGACGAACCGGTCGCCCACCGCGAGCCGCCCCGACGCCGCCAGATGCGCCAGCCGTGCCGAGGTGCCGGTGCCGCAGGGGCTGCGGTCGATCGCCTTGTCGCCGTAGAAGACGGCGTTGCGGCCGTCGGCGCCCTCGCCCTTCGGCCGGTCGGCCCAGAGGATATGGCTGACCCCGCGGATCGTCGGGTCGAGCGGATGGACCGGCTCGAACGTCTCGCGGATGGCGGCGCGGATGCGGCCGCTCAAGTCGACGAGCCTTGACGCGCCCATGTCGTCGAGCCCGGTATAGGCGCCCTGCGGCTCGATGATCGCGTAATAGTTGCCGCCATAGGCGACGTCGATCGACAGCGGGCCGATCCCCTCCACGTCCACCACGATGCCCCGCGCCGCGACATAGGCCGGGACGTTGGTGATCCGCACCGATGTCACCTTCTCGCCGACGGTTTCATAGGCGATGTCGATGACGCCGGCGGGTACCTCGATGCGGAGCTTTCCCGGCGTCGCCGGCTGGATGAGCCCATGCTCGAGCCCGAAGGTGACGATGCCGATCGTGCCGTGGCCGCACATCGGCAAGCAACCGCTGGTCTCGATGAACAGGATGCCGATGTCGTTTTCGGCCTGGGTCGGCGGATAGAGGAACCCGCCCGACATCATGTCGTGCCCGCGCGGCTCGAAGCACAGGCCGGTGCGGATCCAGTCGAAGCGGGCCAGGAAATCCTGCCGCCGTTTCGACATCGAGCCGCCCTTCAGCAGCGGCGCCCCGCCCGCCACCAGGCGGACGGGGTTGCCGGCGGTGTGGCCGTCGATGCAGAAGAAGGTGTGGCGCATCGTCGTGCGTCAGGCCGCCGCTTCCGCCGCCACGGCCGCGGCGGACAGGTCCGGCCGCGTCGCCGCCGCCTTCTCGACCATGGCGATCACCTGCGCGCGGCGCTCGCCCTGCAGCACCAGGCGCGGCGGCAGCACGCGCTCGGACCCGCGGCCCATCACCTGCTCGGCCAGCTTGATCGACTGGACCAGGTCGTGCTCGGCATCGAGATGCAGCAGCGGCATGAACCAGCGGTAGATTTCCAGCGCCTTGGCATGGTCGCCGCGCTCGAAGGCGGCGACGAGCTCGACTGATTCCTTCGGGAAGGCGTTGGTGAGGCCCGACACCCAGCCCTGCGCGCCGAGGTACAGGCTCTCCAGCGCGACGTCGTCGAGGCCGGCGAACAGCGTGTAGCGGTCGCCGAACGCGTTGCGGAAATCGGTGAAGCGGCGGGTGTCCGGCGCCGATTCCTTGACCGCGACGATGTTCTTCACGTCGATCAGCGCGGTCAGCACTTCGGCACCGATCACCGTGCGATAGGCCGGCGGGTTGCTGTAGAGCATGATCGGCAGGCCGGTCTGATCGGCCACGCCCTTGAAATGCGCGACCAGCTCGTGCGGCTTGGGCACATAGACCATCGGCGGCAGCAGCATCAGGCCGTCGGCGCCAGCCTTCTCGGCCGCCTGCGCGTAGCGGACGGCGCGGCGCGTGTCATACTCCGACACGCCGGTGATCACGGGAACGCGCCCCGCCACCACCTCGACGATCGCGGACAGTACCGACACCTTTTCGGCATATTCCAGGGAATTGTTCTCGCCGACCGTGCCCAGCGCGATCACCCCGGTCACGCCGTCGCGGATCAGATCGTCGACGACGCGCTGCGTGTCGGCGAGATCGATCGACAGATCCTCGCGCAGCTGCGTGGTGACTGCCGGAAATACGCCCTTCCAACCAATTGCCATGATGTTCTACCTGCGTTCTTGTTTATCAAATATCGTATACGATATTACCGACGCATGCACAAGGGGGCTTCCGCACCGCAGCAATGATTTTTACCGCACAGGATGTGGTGGAATCGGATCGTCCAGGTCACCGGCGAAGGGCCGCAGGTGATCGATCACGCAGCGCGGACCGGGAATCTGGGTCGGCGTCGTCCGCGATTGGACCTTGTCCCCTTCGCAATAGCCGGCCCCGGTGGTCTCGATCGCGACGATCGAGAAGCGGTTGAGGCCAGGACACTCACCGCCCTTGAACACCGCGATATAGGATTGCCGGCGGTCGGGCTGGCCGCGGAAGTAGAGGCGGCCGTCGTCCCGCACGACCGGCGCCGCGACCAAGCCCTGGGGCACACAGCGCCTGGCTCGCGCCGCGTCCTCCCGTGCCGCAGCCGGGCCGACGGCAAGCAGCAGCGATAGGATCAGGGCCGTATTCCTCAGTATGGATTCCCGGGACATGGATTACCTCCCAAAGAAAATGATCGGTCCCCAAGATCGCCGATATGGATGGTAGGACGATATGCGTAGCCTTCAAACGAAAAGAGCCACGGCGTCTTGCGCCATGGCTCCTTTCATCATGCCGTCGCCGTGCCGGCGATCGCATCAGAACCGGAAACGGACACTGCCTTGCACCGTCCGCGCCAGGGTACGGACACCCAGCGGCAGCAGATTCTGCTGACCGAAATAGCGGTAGACATCGTTGCCGAGCAGGTTCGTCCCTTCGAGGGAAAAGGTCATGAACTTGACGGGAGTGTAGTTGATCGCCGCGTCGAGCCGATAGGTATCGTCGTTGTACCAGGAATATTCCGGATTGTCGGTCCACACCCACAGGCGATAAGGGGAACGATAATTGAACGCGACGCGGGTACTGAACTTCGGTGTATCATAATAAAGAGCAGCGTTAGCCGTCCACTTCGATGTGTCGACCGAATCGAACGCGCCCGGAAAATCCTCGGGATAAGGATATTCGACACGGGCCCGGATGATGCGGGTGACATTCAGGCTGGCACCGAAGTTCTTCCAGAACCCCGGCAAGAAATCGAAGAAGCTTTGAACCGCGGCCTCCGCACCGATGAATTCGCCGTCGCCGGCGTTACGCTGTTGGGCGACGGTGCCGCTGCGGCCGGGCAGGCCATAAGCGGCAAGATCGTCCACGATTTCAGCGCTATAATAGGTCCAGTTGGTGACCTTCTTGTAATATCCCGCCAGCGACGCTGATCCGGCGCGACCGAAATAATGTTCCAGGCTGCCGTCGATCGCCCATTCCTTCTGCGCCTTCAGGTCGGGATTGCCGGCATCGACGCGCGGGTTCGCGGCATTGGGATCGACGAAATAGAAGGGACGAAGATCGTAGAAGCTCGGCCGCGAGACATTGGTGGTGTAGGACAGGCGGAGCTGGGTCTTGGAATCGAAGTGCAGCGTGCTCGTGACGCTGGGCAGATAATCCATGAAATTGCCGCGGCCGGTCGCCTGCTCGATGATCAGCGCATTTTCCGGCGCCGGGGAGATGCGATAGTTGAAACTGTTCGACACGCCCCAGGTATTGACCGCGCGCAGACCGATGACGCCGTCGATCGGGAAGCCGACATCCAGTCCGTAGTTGAGCTGCGCGTAGGCGGCGAAGGTGTTTTCGGTCGACCGGAACGTCTGCCCCTGGTCGCTCGGCGGCAGTTCACTCGCGAAACGCTCCGCGTTCCCCGGATCGGTCGCCTGGATATATTCGCGGACCGCGGCGATGTTGGCGAGCAGCACCGGGCCGGGAATGCGATACCATTGCGGCGATCCGTCGAGGTCCGGACCGATCATCGCCGCCTGATCGCCCCCCGGCAGAGCCGTGAGCGGAGCGGCCATGCCATTGACGCGCGGAAAACCGTCGCGATAGCCGTAGTAACGATCGACCTTGCGCCGGTTGTAACGGACACCGGCCTGCAGCGAACGCAGGAAGCTGTTATCGCTCAGCGTCAGCGTCAGGTCGGCCTGGGTCGCGAACTCCTTGTTCTTGGAGTCGCCGGCATTGTCCTGGAAGCGATCGACGCCGTAGACCGACACTTGGTTGAGATCGACGCCGTTGAGGGTGATCGACGGGATCGGCCGAGAATAATTGTTCGAGACGAAGTCGATCGTCGCCGAGGCCAGATTCTGCGGGCGCAGGATCTGCTGGACGAAATAATAGCTGTCGTTGCTCCAGTTATATTGCGCCCCGAAGTGGAGCTGCGCCCGGTCGCCCTTCCAGTTCGCCTCGAAGTTCGTGGTGTAGAGGTTGGATTCGAGCGAGTTGTAGGTGCCTTCGATATAGGCCCGGACGCCGTTGGGATCGGCGATGGTCAGCTTGCTGATCGTCTGCCCGTCGGGCATCAGCTCGATGCCGCTGAACCGCGTGTTCCATTCGCGATTGAGCGTCCACATCTTGTCGATCGAACGCTTCTCCCGTGAACCGAGGTAGCCACCTTCCAACACGAACTCCAGCTTGTCCGAAGGTTTCCACTGGAGGACGACGTTGACCGAGGGGCGCGTGACATGCCCGCTCTCCAGCCCATATTGGGTGCGATAGGGGATGACGATGTTCCGCAGGTTGGCGGGAAGATTGTATAGGGGACTGTTCGGATCCGCCTCGCAGCAGACGGTATCCGGCGATTCGCTCTCGACGTAGTTTTCCCGGTAGAAGGTCTTGGTCCACGATCCGTTGACCAGGAAGCCCAGTTCGCCGATCCCGGTCTCGAAGCGGTCTCCGACAAGAAGGCTGCCGTAGGGACTGACCTTTTTCGCGAATTCGTCATAGGCGCCACGTGCGCTGCCCGCGATCGTCCATCCCTTCTTGAGGTCCAGCGGGCGCCGCAGCTCGACATTGACGGTTCCGGCAACGCCGCCTTCCACCTGATCGGCCGTGCGCGTCTTGTAGACCTCGACGGATTTCAGCAGCTCGGCGGGAATATCGGCGAGGTTGAGCGAGCGCTCCGTCCCCAGGTTGGTGTTGTTGCCGTTGATCGTCGTCTGCACCTGGCTGAGGCCGCGGATGGTGACGCTCTGCCCCTGCCCGCGCTCGCGATCGATCTGCACGCCGGTCACGCGTGAGAGCGCCTCGGGTACATTGTTGTCCGGCAACTTGCCGGCGTCTTCCGCGACGACGGAATCGACGATCTGCTTGGCGTTCTTCTTCTTGGTCGAAGCCGCCTCGACGCTGCCGCGGACGCCGATCACGAGGATGTCCGACGCGTTCCCTTCCTGGTCGGACGGCAGCGTAGCAGTCTGGTCTGATGAATCGGAGGCCACTTGCGCCAATGCCATCGACGAGATCGAGGCGAGCGCGAAGACCGGCAGCGCGGTCGACATCCTGAGCAGCGTAAGTGACTTCATCCCCAAACCCCCCTTTTGTTTTCCGGGTCAAACGCCCTACTTTATATCGTATACAAACTATATTATTCTGAGGGAGTCAACACGGTTGTCACGGAGGGGAAACAAGTGGAGGTGGCGGCTCCGCCCGGTTCGGACAAAGCGGACACGTGCTCCTGCGAAGGCAGGAGCGTTGGATCGCGGGCACATCGCTCGCGGCCTGGCTCCTGCCTTCGCAGGAGCACTCTGCTTCTATCTGAAGGGGGGTAGAAGCTAGCCGCAGGATGCGGGCGGCTGCTTCCCTTGCTCTCGTATCATCGGCTCGCGAGCGGCGGGCGCCAGCACTTCCCATTCCTGGACCGCGAGGGCGGCGTTGGTCTTGCCGTCGCTCGAAGCGGTCATGACCGCGCGCAGGCAGCGCGTCCTGAGCGGAGGGAAAGTCACCGTCTGGAACGCGCCCGGCGTGGTGCCATAGGCGCCGACCCCCCGCACCGGCTTCCAGCCGCGGTCCCAATATTCGAGGTGCCAGTGCGCCGGCGGCGCCACTCCGATCCCCGATCCCGCCGGCTGGTCGTTCCAGAACCAGATGCGCGACCCGTCGATCGTCACCGGCCGGTTCCAGCGATATTCGATCCACTGGCTGCGGGGATTGTTCGCGGTCCAGCTGCCCCACATGTCGGGCGGCAGCGGCGCGGCCTTGGTGATGCCGTCGTTCAGCGCCTTGATCCAGAACTGCACCGGCACCGGATCGTTGGACGCCGTCGCAAAGGCGGCGCGGGCGATGTTGCGGGTGACGCCAAGCGGCGGCCGCGGGCGCAGCGTGGGCACCACCAGGCGGATCGCGGCGGGCGTCACGCTGTCGTCCCACTCCATCCGGTCGAGCGCGACGCTGCGCCGGAAATGGCCGCCGCCCTTCGCGTCGGCGGTGTGGTAGGCGAGATACCACTGGCCCTTGTATTCCACCGCCCCGGCATGGGAGGTGGTCGAGGACACCGGCTTCAGCACGACGCCGCGATAGGTCCACGGCCCCATCGGCGACGGCGCGGTGCCGTAGGCGATGCAGGCGTGATAGAGTGCCGGCGTGCAGTCGGACGCCGGTCCCGCGCGGTTGCTGGCGTAGAGCATGTAGTAGACGCCCTTGCGCTTCATGACCCACGGCGCCTCGAAGAAACCGGTCAGGCCCTCGATGACCTGCTCGGGGCCCTTGGGGGTGATCATGTCGCGTTCGAGCTCGATGCCGCGCAGCCGGCCGAAGGTGCCCCAGTAGAGATAGACCCGGCCATCGTCGTCGATCAACACGGTGGGATCGATATTCTGGATGTCGTTGCGCACGGGTACGCGCTGCGAGACGATCGGGCCGGAGGGATGCGCGTCGCGCCACGGCCCGGCAGGGTTGTCGGCGACGGCGACGCCGATCGCGAAACGGTCCGGCGCGTCGCTGTCCTTCTCCAGCACCGGCGCGTAGAGATAATAGCGCCGGTCCGGCCCCTGCACGATCTGCCCGGCATAGGCACGGCCGGTCTCCGCCCAGGCGAACACCTGCTCCGGCCGCGCGACGGCGGGATAGTGCAGCCACTTGCCCGACGCCGGGTCGTCGGTCCTGAGCAGCTGCCATTCGTTCATGATGAAGTCGTTGACGTCCGGCGGCGCCTCGTCGCGTCCGGCGAGAATCCACAGCGCGCCGTCCGCGACGAACGGCGCGGGATCGGTCGAATAATAGTCGCCGTCGGCCAGGATCGGGTTGCCCGGCACGACGATCGCGCGCGGCTCCTGCGCCGCACCGGCGGCCGCCATCCCCGCGAGCAGAAGCGGCGCCAGCCTATTCCTCATCGGGATAGGGGCCCTTTCCGCCGTCGGCGATCAGCCGGTCGACGCGCTGGTCGATCACCGGCAGCGGCACCCCGCCCAGCTCGAGCACGGCATCATGGAAGGCGCGGATGTTGAACTTGGGCCCCAGCGCCTTCTCCGCCTTGCGGCGCGCGTCGAGGAAGGCGAGCTCGCCCATGTAATAGGAGAGCGCCTGCCCCGGCCAGGCGATGTAGCGGTCGACCTCGGTCTCGATCTCGTGGTCGGCGAGCGCGGTGTTGTCGTGGAGATACCGCTGCGCCTGCTCGCGCGTCCAGCCCATCGCGTGGATGCCGGTGTCCACCACCAGCCGCGACGCCCGCCATGCCTGGTAGCTCAGCATGCCGAAACGGTCGTAGGGCGTCTCGTACATGCCCATGTCCTCGCCCAGCGCCTCGCAATAGAGCGCCCAGCCCTCGCCATAAGCCGACACGTAAGTGTCGCGGCGGAACGCCGGCAGGTCCTTGTTCTCGGCGGCCAGCGGCATCTGCATCGCGTGGCCCGGCGCGCTCTCGTGCAGCGTCAGCGCGACCTGGGAATAGAGCGGCCGCGCCGGCAGGTTGTAGGTGTTGACGAGGTAGATGCCCGGCCCGCCGCGCCCGCCAGTGTAGAAGGGCGCGATGTCGTCGGGCACCGGCCGGATCGCGAAGCGGCTGCGCGGCAGGCGGCCGAAGAACTGCGACGCCTTGCCGTCGAAAGTCTTGGCGATCCACGCCGCACGGTAGAGCAGCTCCTGCGGCGTCTTGGCATAGAAGCGCGGATCGGTGCGCAGGAAGGTGAGGAACGCCGGCAGGTCGCCCTTGAAATCGACCTGTTTCATGACCTCGGCCATCCGGCTGCGGATGCGCGCCATTTCGGCCAGGCCGATCCGATGGATCTCCTCCGGGCTCTTGTCGAGCGTCACGAACTCGCGGATCTTCGAGCGGTAGTAGGCTTGGCCGTCGGGCAGGTCGTAGGCGGCAAGCGTCGTGCGCGCGCCGGGGATATATTCGGTCCTGAGGAACGCCAGCAGCTTCGCATGGGCGGGCGCCACCGCCTGGGTGATCGCCTCGCGCGCCTCGCCGCGTAGCGCCGCCTGGGTTGCGGCAGGGATGGTCGGCGGCAGCGTCTTGAACGGCGCGTAGAAGGGGGATTCCTCCGCACTCTTCGCGTTCGCCACCAGCGCGACGCCGGCATCGCGGCCCTTCAGCGTCACCTGCGGCACGGTGAAGCCGCGCTTGAGGCCCGCGCGCATGTTGGCGATCTGCTGGTCGAAATAGCGGGGAATCTCGCGCAGCATCGCGATGTAGCGCCGGGCGTCCTCCTCGGTGCGGAAGGTGTCGCGTGCGCCTTCGGCCAGTTCCCCCCAGAAGCTGGAGTCGGCGTTCAGCGGCTTCTCGTACTCGCGGTAGCGCTGGGCGGCGAGCAGGGCGTCGATCTGTGCCTTGTAGACCGCGAAGTTGACGCGGTTGGCCGGGGAGAGCCGGTCCACGTCGACCCCTGCGAGCTGCTTCTCCACCGCCTCCCAGCGCGCGAGTCGGGCGGCCTGCGCCTCCGGGCCGACGTCGGGGAGCGACGGTTGCTTGTCCTTGGGGCCGTCCTCGCTCGGCCCGGATTGCTTGAGGCGCCAGTCATATTCGGCGGTGTAGATCGCCTTGAACGTCTCGTCGGCGGATTGCGCGGCCGGTTTCTGGGCAGGCGCCGGAGCGGTCCAGATTGCGATTGCTACACCGGCAAGCAGCCAGCGACCCGATATCGTCACGCTCCGTCCCTTTCCTCAATCTAAGCCTTCAGCAACGCCGATATGTCCCGGTGAAGCTGCGCCGGAATCCGCACACCCTCCGTCTCCGACCGGACCCGCGCGGCATAGCGGCGCGCCGACGGCAGGCGCGCGCCCTGCCCCTCGATCGCCTCGAACATCGCCTCGGCGCGGCGCAGGTGGCCCTCCAGGCCCGCGCCCAGGAAACCCGAGGGATCGATCGCGATCACCAGTTCGCCGCCGATCGGCGATCCCATCCGCCCCTGGTCGGCAGCGATCGATTCCGCGCTGGTCATGTCACCGATCAGCGGCCCGGCGATCAGCTCGACCATCGCCGCCAGCGCCGATCCCTTGTGCCCGCCGAAGGTCCGCATCGCGCCGTTCAGCACCGCGACGGGATCGGTCGACGGATTGCCGGCCGCGTCATAGCCCCAGTCGGGCGGGATCGGCTTGCCGGCGCGGCGATGGAGCTCGATCTCGCCGCGCGCGACCGCGCTGGTGGCGAAGTCGAACACGAACGGCGGCTTGCCCGGCCGCGGCCAGCCGAAGGCGATCGGATTGGTGCCGAACACCGGTTTCGTCCCGCCCTCCGGCGCGACCCAGGCGTGGCTGGGGGTGAAGGCGAGCGCGGCGAGGCCCTCCCCCGCCAGCGCCTCGACCTCCGGCCACAACGCGGCGAAATGGACGACGTTGTTGAGCGCCAGCGCGGCGATGCCGAACCGCCGCGCCTTCTCGACCAGCAGCGGCTTGCCCTGCTCGAACGGCAGCTGGGCGAAGCCGCCGCCGCCGTCGACGCGGACCAGCGCCACGGCTGGCTCCGACAGCACCGGGACCGCATCCGGCACGACAACACCCTTCGCGATCGAGTTGGCCGCAACCAGCAGGCGGTAGAGCCCGTGCGATGCGCAGCCGTCGCGTTCGCCGGCGGCCATGGTGCGCGCGACGGCGGCCGCATGGCCGGGCGCGAGGCCCTGCCGCTCCAGCACCGATCGCGCCAGCGCCTCCGCCTCGCCGAGCGTCAGCGTGACATCGCCGTCTCCGCTCACACCGCCGACCCCGCCTTGGCGGTGAACAGGCGCACGCCGAACACCGGGCCGACTGTGCTGCGATCGTGCGGCACGAACTTCACGCGGACGCTGCTCTTGCCCTTGGTCAGCGCCTCGGGGATCGGATATTCGACGTCGAAGAACTTGCCGGGCCGATCGTTGGCCAGCGCCTGGGTGGCGAGCTTCACGCCGTCGACCAGGATGTCGAAGCTGCGCTGGCGCTCGTCGCCCCAATAGGTCGCCTGGAGGAGCAGCGGACCCGGCTTCACTTTCATGGCGAACTCGAAATAGCCGCCGGAGCGGGCATCGCGGCCGTTCCGCCCGCGGTAGGAGACCGGATAGGAGATCTCCGACGTCAGCCCATGGTCGCGCTCGGGCTGCATCTCGCCGAGGTGCATGATGTCCACCGATCGGGCGGCGATGTCCTTCTGCCGCGCCTGCTCGGCCAGGAAAGCCGCCTCCTCGGTCTTCCACGCCGCTTCGGAGAAGCGCTTGAAGTAGACCGCGCTGCGCCGCTCGTACTGGCTGTAGAACGGCACGAAGGCGAGGTCCTCCGGCCGGATGATGCCCCGCGTCCGGTAGCGCGGCCGGCTCGACACGATCGGGGTGAAGGCGGCGAGCGGGTTCTCGCCCACCATCGCCGGCTCGACGCCGGTCCAGTCCTTCTCGATGGGGCCGAGATCGGCCGCCATCACGAGCGGCCCGCGCAGCACCGCCACGGTGTCGTCGGCGCCCGGCGCGGATTCGAGGCGCAGCTCGAGCGGCAGGCGGAGCGTGACCACGTCCCCCTTCTTCCAGCGGCGCGTGATGACGGCATAGCCGTTCGCCGGGGTGGCGTGGACGCTCTCCCCGTTGACGGCGATCGTCGCGCGGCCGCCGGCCCAGCCGGGGATGCGCAGCGCCAGCGCGAACCGTCCCTGGCGCACCGCGTTCAGCGTCAGGCGGACGTCGGGCTCGAACGGATATTCGGTCTCCAGCGACAGCGCGACGCCCTTTGCCTTCCACTGGGCGTCGGCGGGGATGTAGAGGTTCACGAACAGCGTGTCGCCGCCATCCCAGAAGATCGAATCGCCGTGCTTGGCATGGCTTTCCATCCCCGACCCGACGCAGCACCAGAAAGCGTCCTCGTCGGGCTGCGAATAGCCGCGCGCGGCGCCGCTCATCAGCGGGGTCATGTAGGTGAAGCCGGCGTTGGCCGGGTTCTGCGCCGACATCACATGATTGAGGTGCGCACGCTCGTAATAGTCGAACAGCGCGCCGTCAGGCTGCCAGGAATAGAGGTGCCGCGTCAGTTTGAGCATGTTGTAGGTGTTGCAATGCTCGCAGGTCTGCTCGGTCAGATGCAGCGCTGTCGAATCCGGCTCGAAGAAATATTCGCGGTCGGCGTTGCCGCCGATCACGTAGCTGTGATGCTGCGTCACCCGCTCCCAGAAGAAGCGCGCGGCACGGGCGGGCGCTTCGTTACCGGTCAGTTCGTGGATGCGCGCCAGGCCGATCAGTTTGGGGACCTGCGTGTTGGCGTGGAAGTTGGCGAGCTTGTCCTCGCCGGCGGCCAGCGGATCGAGCACCTTGCGGTCGTAGAGGCGCTCGGCGACCTTCAGCCAGCGCGGGTCGCCGGTGCGGGCGTGGAGCTCGGCATAGCTTTCGTTGAGACCGCCGTATTCGCAGCCGAGCAGCTGCTGCATCTGCGCATCGTCGAGTGCGGCGAACACTGTCTCGAAATAGCTGCCGAGGCCGGTCACCACCTCCAGCGCCTTGGCATTGCCCCAGGCGCCGTGGACGTCGAGCAGGCCGGCGAAGATCTTGTGGACCGTATAGAGCGGCGACCAGGAGCCGTTGAGGTCGAAGCCGCCCGACTTGATCTCGCCGCGCATCACCTCGGGGAAGATTTCCTCGCCGTCGACGATCTTGCCGTCCTTGGTCTTGCGGCCCAGCGCGCCGACATAGCCGTCGCTGCGCTTCGCCTGGCACAGCGCCAGCTCGTCGACGATATAGTCGGCGCGGCGGCGGCATTCGGCGTCGCCGGTCTGCTGCCAGGCGAGCACCAGCGCGGTCATGTAATGGCCGAGCGTGTGCCCGGCGATCGTGTCGGACTCCCAGCCGCCGTAGATCGGCGCCTTGGGCTCCAGCCCCGCATATTTGCGGAAATTGTGTAGCAGCCGGTCGGGGTTCAGCGAATGGAGATAGGCGGTGTTGACCTCGACCGCGGTCGCATAGTCCGAGGGGCGCAGGCGCACGTCGGTCAGCGGCAGCGGCTTCGCGCGCGGCGGAATCCCTGGCGCCAGCATCGCCGCCACGGCGGACGTGGAGACATTGCAGACAGCCAGCGCGGCAACGCCCGCCATCCACTCGCGGCGACTGGCTTTCATCGCGTCAATAACTCCTATCGAATATCGTATACCATACGATAGGCCGGCTGTCCCGGCTGTCAATCCCGAACTCACTGTCCCTCTCTCATTGGGAGAGGGAAGGAGCCGCGAAGCGGCGGGAGGGTGAGGGTGACTGTGGTGAGTGAGGTCACCCTCACCCTCCCAAGGGGAGAGGGATAGCCTTACCTCCGCAACACCACCTGCATGTCGGCGAGCGCAAGCTCGATCAGGACGCGCATCGCCTTCTGCGCTTGGCGCGCATTGCGGGCGGCGATCTCCTCGAACAGCTTGCGGTGTTCCGGCATCGGATCGCGAGGCGTCTGCTGCACGCGCTGCTTGATCGTCGTGGTCCAGGCGATCGCCGCCATGATCGAGCTGGACAGCGCATGGATCATTTCGTTGTGGGTCGCTTCCATCAACAACCCATGAAACCGCTGATCGGCCGCGCGCCCCTTCTCGGTCGCAAGCGTCTGGTGCTCCATCGTGTCGAGGGCGTTGGCCATGTCGACGAGCTGGTCGTCGCTCCGGCGCAGCGCCGCCATCTCCGCCGCTTGCGGCTCCACCACCATGCGCAGCTCGAACAGGTCGCGCAGGAACTCCTCCGAGGGCCCGGACTGGATCTGCCATCCCAGGACGTCGGGGTCGAGCAGGCTCCACCGGCGCCGTTCGCTGACCCGGGTGCCCGCCTTCGGCCGGCTGGTCACCAGCCCCTTGGCGGTCAGGATCTGGAAGGCTTCGCGCAGGACCGATCGCGAGACCCCGAGTTGTTCCGCATGTTCGACCTCCGCCGGATAGACATGGCCGACCGGGACGGTGCCGTCGACGATCTGGGTCGCGAGCAGCTGCGCCACCGCTTGGTGGAGTCGCCCCTTTGCCAGGGGCGCCTGCTCGCCGGTCAGGGCACCATTTCGTCCGATCATCCGCTTCATCCAGCTACCTTTTCTCGACCATCCCTTATCACAGGGCACCGGAGCGGGCCTGGATAAAAGACGGATCATATATCGTATATTATCATTGACGCACCATGTCGCGCGCGTCATGAGATGCCGTCCTCATCGCATGACAGGGTGGCCGGCAACCGTGGGCAATCGCCAGTTTTCCGCAAAGACATCGGTCGGCCTGCTGGCCCTTGCCTGGATGGCGACCCTCCATTCGCCAGCTTTTGCCGAGGGCCGTCCCGCAGACCGCCCGGTGGTCGCGGCGATGCCGCCGGCGCCCAGTATCGCCGAACGCTATGCCCAGGCGGACAGCTTCATGGGCAATCGGCTGGCCGAGCTGATCGACAACGCCGATGTCGCACCGCGTTTCGTCGGCGACGGCATCGGGCTGCTGATCCGCACGGGCAACCCGCGGAGCCAGAGCTACGACTATATCGATCTTGCCACCGCCGCGCGCCGGCAAGTCGCGACCACGGCGCAGCTCCTCGCGGCTCTCACGAAGGCAGGCAGGCCGGCAAGTGCCGACGATGCCAAGATCGGCGACGTCGATTTCGATCCGGCGGCGGGCGTCGTCCGGTTTCGCGCGCTCGGCGACCGCTGGCGGCTCGGCGCGGACGGGCGTGCCGAAAGGGCCGAGGACGAGAAGCAAGACGATCATGTCCTGCCTTCTCCCAACGGCAAGGTGCGGATCGTCGCCCGCGACTTCAATCTGATCGCGGTCGACGCCAAGACCGGCCGCGAGGTCCCGCTGACCACCGACGGCACGCGCGAGCAGCCCTATGGCCGCTCGATCCCGGAGCTCTCCGACATCCTGCGCGATGGGACCGAGGAGCCGGCGATGCCGGTGTCGGCAGAGTGGTCGCCCGACGGCCGCTACCTGTTGACCTGGCGGCTCGACACACGCGGGGTGAAGAAACTGTCGATCACGCAGCAGAACCCGCCCGGCAGCTTCTATCCGCGCAGCTTCTCCTACATCTACCCGCTCGCCGGCGCCGAGACGCTGCCGCAGGCGACGCGCGTCGTCATCGACGTCGAGCGAGCGATGCGCAAGCGCAAGGCGAAGGTCGTCCCGCTCGCCATTCCCAGCGAATCCCTCCTCTATCCCGCGCCGCCCGACATGGGCTGGGAGAACGGCAAGCCGCGCATCCTCTGGACCGAGCGCGGCTATGGTCAGCAGGCGGTCTACCTCGCCGATCCCGAGACCGGCGCAGCGCATATCGTCGCACACGAGGCGATGAAACCGCTCGTCACGGTTACCTCCAGCATGATCATGCCGGCGCCGGAGCTTGGCGGCGAACTCGCCATCTCGGAACGGTCCGGCTGGGCTCAGCTCTACCTCGTCCGCCCGGACGCGCCCGACGGCGGCGTGCCGCTGACCCGCGGCGAATGGGAGGTGCTGTCGGTCGACCATGTCGCCAAGGACGGCTCCTCGCTGATCGTCACCGGCGTCGGCCGCGAGGCGGCGCGCAATCCCTATTGGCGCGCGCTCTATCGCGTGCCGCTCGACGGCAGCGCTCCCATCGAGCTGACGCCCGAGCCGCTCGACCACGACGCCCAGGTCTCGCCCGACGGCAAATGGATCGTCGACCAGATGTCGAGCCCGACCTCGGCCAACCGCGCGGTGCTGCGCGATGGCACGACCGGACGGATCGTGATGGAGCTGGCCAAGGGCGACGACAGCCGCCTGCGCGCCGCCGGCTATACGCCGCCCGAGCCGTTCAAGGGTCTCGCTGCCGACGGCCGCACGCCGATCTACGGCATGATCTACCGCCCGGCGCGCTTCGATCCGAACCGCCGCTATCCGATCATCGACAATGTCTACACCGGGCCGACCACCACCAACGTGCCCGCCACCTGGGGGCAGGCGCTGACGGTCAGCGGCAACAGCGTGGCGCAGATCGGCGCGGTGGTCGTCATGATCGACGGCACCGGCACGTCGCGGCGCGGCCAGGCCTTTCGCCTGCCGGCGTACCGGAACCTCGGCGAGGTCGGGCTCGACGACCATATCGCGCTCATCCGCCAGATGGCGGCGCGCTATCCCTATATGGATGCGAGCCGCGTCGGCGTGTACGGCGGATCGGCGGGCGGCTACGACACCGCGCGCTTCCTGCTCAGGCGCCCGGCCTTCTTCAAGGTCGGCGTCGCCTCCTCGGGCAACCATGACCTGCGGCTCGACAAGAGCTGGTGGCCGGAAGTCTCGATGGGCTATGCCGACGAGGCGACGTGGGAGCGCAATTCCAACATGTCCGTCGCCGGCAACCTGATGGGCAAGCTGCTGCTGATCCACGGCGACATCGACGACAACGTACCGGTTACGGAGAGCTTCCGCCTCGCCAAGGCGCTGATGGACGCCGGCCGCGACGTCGACATGGTGGTGCTGCCCAACACCACCCACCGCGTCTACCAGCCCTTCTTCTGGAAGAAGCTGCGCGACTATTTCACGCTGAACCTGCTCGGCGAGGCGCCGCCGCCGCTCGGCGCGCCACAGCAGACCGCCTCCGCCGACGCCGCTCCGGCCGCGAAATGACTTCCGCGAGGATCAGGATGAAGCCCTTCTTGCACGCCCTCCCGCTCGTCGCGCTGATCGCCGCGGCGGTGCCCGCGACGACCCCGTTGTTCGCCCAGGCCGAGAAGGCACCGGCGAAGAAGGTCTTCCCGCCGATCGCGAAGACCGCATTCCGCACGCCGTCGTTCGACCTGGCGCTGCGCACCGACACCCAGACGCTGGCGCAGCTTTCGCCGCGCGGGGAGGCCGCATTCGATTTCGTACCTGCCGGCCGCGAAGCCGAGCGCGCCGGCGACGGTTATGTTCACATCGGCGACATCCATATCCGCCTGAAAAGCGGGGGCGGCGCGTGGCAGGACTATTCCTCCGCCCATGCGCGCAAGGCCATCGCCAGGCTGGCCGCACGCGGTGAGGTACTCGCCGCCGCCGACATCACCGCGTCCATGGGAGCCGGCATCCCGCTGCGCGTCGAACGTCGGTGGGTGAACGACCGGGGCGTTCTTGCTCTGCGCTTCACGCTCACCAACGCCAGCAACGCACCGGTGGAGGTCGGCGGGCTCGGCCTGCCGATGGTGTTCGACAACATCATCCTCGACCGCGACCTCGACCAGGCGCACGCGCAGGCGAGCTTCGTCGACCCCTATATCGGCCGCGACGCCGGCTATCTGCAGGTCACCCGCCTCAACGGCCATGGCCCGGCGCTGCTGGTGCTGCCCGAGAAGGGCACGCCGCTCGAAGCCTATCGCCCGATCCTGGAGGCCAAAGCCGCGCCGCCGGGCGACATCTTCACCGACCGCAGCCCGCGCGGCCAGGTGTCGGAGGGCTTCTACGACTGGACGATCGCCAGCAAGGGCTTCGCCGAGAAGGAATGGGCCAAGGCCGGCCAGCAGTGGAACGAGCCGACCAGCTTCACCCTGGCGCCGGGCGAGCGCCGCACCATCGGCCTGCGCTTCGTGACGTCACCCAGCATCCGCGCGATCGAGGACACGCTGGTCGCCAACAAGCGCCCGGTCGCGATCGGCATCCCCGGCTATGTCGTGCCGACCGACCAGCAGGCCAGCCTGTTCCTGAAGGCACCGAGCGCAGTCGCGACGATCGAGTCCTTCCCCGCCGGCGCCCTGACTGCGACACCTGCGGAGAGCGGATCGGATTGGGCCCGCTACACCGTCCGCGCCAGCGGCTGGGGCCAGGCGCGGCTGACCGTCACCTATGCCGACGGCGAGAAGCAGACTGTCAGCTACTACATTACCAAGCCGCTGGAGCAGGTGATGGCCGACATCGGCCGCTTCACCGCGACGAAACAATGGTTCGAGGGCAAGGGCGATCCCTTCCACCGCTCACCCGCGATCCTCACCTACGATCGTGAGGCCGACAAGATCCTAACGCAGGATTCGCGCGCCTGGGTCGCGGGCATGAGCGATGAAGGCGGCGCCGGCAGCTGGGTCGCCGCCGCGATCAAGCAGCTCGACAATCCCGATCCCGAAGAGGTCGCCAAGCTCGAGCGGCTGGTCAACGAAACCGTACTCGGCCAACTCCAGGTCGCCGAAGGTCCGCATGCCGGCGGAGTCAGGAAGAGCCTGTTCTACTACGATCCCAAGGAATTCCCGGACTATTACGATCCAAGCATCAACTGGAAGGGCTGGACCGCCTGGCCGAAGAAGGAAGCCGAGGACCTCGGCCGCTCCTACAATTATCCCCATGTCGCGATCGGCCATTGGGTGCTCTATCGCCTGGCGCGCGACAACCGAGGGCTGGTGAAGCAGCACGACTGGCGCTTCTACCTCGACTGGGCGTACCGCACGTCGGTCGCGATGATGCGCGATGCGCCCTACTACGCCCAGTTCGGCCAGATGGAGGGCGACGTCTTCCTCGACATCCTCAAGGATCTGAAGCGCGAGGGGATGACCGCCGAGGCGGCGGAGATGGAGCGGCTGATGAAGGGCCGCGCCGACCATTGGCGCGCGCTCAAATATCCCTTCGGCAGCGAGATGGCGTGGGATTCGACCGGCCAGCCGGAGGTCTACGCCTGGATGCGCCATTTCGGATACCAGCCGCAGGCCGACGTCACCCGCGAGGTGATCCTCGGCTACGACCCGACGATCCCGAGCTGGGGCTACAACGGCAATGCCCGCCGCTACTGGGACTTCCTCTACGGCGGCAAGGTCTCGCGCATCGAGCGGCAGATCCACCATTACGGCTCCGCGCTCAACGCGGTCCCGCTGTTCGACGCCTATCGCCAGAACCCGGCCGACCTCCACCTGCTGCGCGTCGCCTACGGCGGCATGATGGGCGGCATCACCAACATCGACCAACAGGGTTTCGGATCGGCCGCTTTCCACGCCTGGCCCGACATGATGCGCTGGGATGCGATCACCGGTGACTATGGCATGGGCTTCTATGGCCATGCCATCGCATCGGCGACCTATGTGGTGAAGGACCCGGCCTTCGGCTGGCTCGGCTTCGGCGGCGACCTGACGAGCGAGGGCGCGATCGTCCGCATCGTGCCGAAGGATGGCGCGCGCCGGCGGCTGTTCATCGCCCCCGCCGGGCTGTGGATCACGCTGGAGGCCGGACGCATCGCCGATGCTGCCTACGACAGCGCTTCGGGCAAGGTGACGCTGACCCTCGATCCCGCGACGGCGATCGCGCCGGCCGCGCGGCTGCTGTTCGAGACCACCACGGCGAGCGGGCGTCCCTATGCGCTCGACGGCGGCACCGCCGATCGCGGCGGCTATGCGATCCCGCTCGGCGCCGCGGCGACCACCGTTACCCTGGCGCCGCGCTGAGCGTGGCGGACGCGCCGGACACATTGTGGGGCCATCCCAAGGGCCTCTACGTCCTGTTCTTCACGGAGATGTGGGAGCGCTTTTCCTTCTACGGGATGCGGGCGCTGCTCATCTTCTACCTGACCAAGCATTTCCTGTTCTCCGGCGAGCAGTCGGGCCTGTTCTACGGCGCCTATATCGCGCTCGTCTTTCTCTCTCCCATGATCGGCGGCTATCTCGCCGACCGCTGGCTGGGGCAGCGCAAGGCGGTGATGTTCGGCGGCATCGTGATCGCCGCCGGCCATATCGTGCTGGGGGCCGAGGATATCCTGAACGGCTCGCCGTCGGCGCTGCCCGCATTCTGGCTGGGGCTCGCCCTCATCGTCGTCGGCACCGGGTTTCTGAAGGCCAATATCTCGGCGCTGGTGGGGCAGCTCTATGCCCAGCACGACCCGCGGCGGGATTCGGCCTACACCTTGTTCTACATGGGCATCAACATCGGCGGCGCCGTCGGCCCCATCGTCTGCGGCCTCCTCGGCGAGATACTCGGCTGGAGCTACGGCTTCGGCGCTGCCGCGATCGGCATGATCCTCGGCCTGATCGTCTTCGCCCGCGGCAAGCGTTACCTGCTCGGCCGCGGCGAGCCGCCCGATCCGGCGCATCTCGCCCGGCCGATCCTCGGCGTCAGCCGGGAGTGGCTGATCTATGCGAGCGCGCTGCCGCTGACGCTGCTGAGCTGGGCGCTGCTGGTGTCGCCACGGGCGACGGGCGTGCTGCTGGCGGCCGGCGGCGGCCTGATCGGGCTCGCCCTCGTCTATATCGCGGTCGCGCGGCTGGAGGGCGAGGAGCGGCGCAAGCTGCTCTATGCATTGCTGCTGCTCGTCATCCAGCCGGTCTTCTGGGGCCTCTACGAGCAGAGCGGATCGTCGCTCAGCCTCTTCATCGACAATCATGTGGACCGGGTCATCCTCGGCTTCGTGGTGCCGGCGTCGGTGTTCCAGTCGCTGCCGCCGCTGGGCGTCTGCCTGCTCGCCGTCCCCTTCGCCGCGCTGTGGCTGCGCCTGGCCAGGTTCGGCAGGACGCCGGCGCCGCTCAGCAATTTCGGCTTCGCGATCATCATGGTCGGTGCCGGCTTCGTGGTGATGGCCGCCGCGCAGCTGCTCGTCCCCGGCGATCAGAAGGTGCCGCTGCTGTTCATCCTGCTGCTCTTCCTCTGCCACGCCACCGGCGAGATGTGCCTGTCGCCGGTCGGGCTGTCCGCCATGTCGAGCTTCGCGCCGAGGCACATGCTGAGCTTCCTGATGGGCGCCTGGTTCCTGGCGACGGCGGCGGGCAATTTCAGCGCCGGGGTGATCGCGTCGGTGATCGAGGCGATGGGCGGACGGCACGGCGGCGCCGACCGGGCGGTCGTGCTCGACGCCTATCTCAGGATCGGGCTGGTCGCCGTGGCGATCGGCGGCACCGTGCTTGTCGCCAGCATTCTCGTCGGGCGGGTCCTCAAGGGAACGGCCGATCGATCGCCGCTTGCGGCTGGGTGAACCACTGCGCACCAGTTTCGGTGACGTGGAAATGATCCTCCAGCCGGATGCCGAACCGCCCCGGCACCACGATCATCGGCTCGTTGGAGAAGCACATGCCCGGCTGCAGCACCGTCCGGTCGCCGCGCACCAGATAGGCGGGCTCGTGGATCGACAGGCCGATGCCGTGGCCGGTGCGGTGCGGCAAGCCGGGCAGCCGATAGTCCGGCCCCAGCCCCGCCCGCACCAGCACCGCGCGCGCCGCGGCGTCCACGCTCTCGCACGGCTCGCCCGGCCGCACCGCGTCGAACGCCGCCTGCTGCGCCTCCTTCTCGATCGCCCAGATGTCGCGCGCCTCCTGCGACACGGCGCCGAAGGCATAGGTGCGGGTGATGTCGGAGTGATAGCCCTCGATCGTGCAGCCGGTGTCGACCAGCACCAGTTGCCCCTCCTCCAACGCGCGGTCGCCGGGCAGGCCGTGGGGATAGGCGGTCGCCTCGCCGAACTGGACGATGCAGAAGCTCGATCCGCCGGCGCCCAGCCGCCGGTGCGCCTCGTCGATGAAGCGCGTCACCTCGCTTGCGCGGATGCCCGGCCGCAGGATGCGCGCGGTGGCCGCCTGGACCGCCAGCGTCATCGACTTGGCCTGCTGCATCAGCGCCAGCTCCGCCGCGGATTTCACCATGCGGCAGCCGCTGATGACCGACGTCGCGTCGAGCAACCGTGCGGGTGTGGCGCCCCGCAGCCGCTCGGCGAAATGGAACGGCAGCTCCGGGTCGAGGGCGAGCGTCCCGACACCTGCCTCCGCCAATGCATCCGCGACCAGGCGGATCGGATTCTCATCCTCCTGCCAGGACCGGATGTCGGCGGCGATGGCGAGGTCGGCTTCGAGTGTCCCGATCTCGAAATGCGGACAGACGATGATCGGCCGCCGCCCCGGCAGCAGCAGCGTCGCGACCAGCCGTTCGCTCTGCCCCCAGGGCACGCCCGTGAAATAGCGCAGCGAGGCGCCGGCGTTCACCAGCAGCGCGTCGGCGCCGGCATCGGCGGTCAGCGCCGCCGCACGCGCGATCCGCGCGTCCCGCTCCGCTGCCGCGATGGGCGCGGCACGGTCAGCCCAGGGGCGCAGGCGCTCCAGTTCGGTCTCCGCGGTCGATCCACCAATGATTGTCCGTCTCCTCAGGCAAAGCGCTTTATGTCGAACGCGCCGATCGGCAACGCCGGCTGCTCCCCCGCCACCAGCGCCGTCATCAGCCGCGCGGTGACCGGCGCCAGCGTCAGTCCCAGATGCTGGTGGCCGAAGGCATAGTAGAGATTGGGCGCGAGCGCCGACCGGCCGATCGCCGGCAGATAGTCGGGCAGCGTGGGCCGGCATCCCATCCAGCGCCGGAACGGCCCCGCGATCGGCAGGCCGAGCTCGGCGACGTGGCGTTCCAGCCGGTCCCATTTGCGCGGGTCAGCCGGCGCGTCGATGCGGCTCAGCTCGACGAAGCCGGCCGCCTGCACGCAATCCCGGTATCGCGTGACGATCATCGACCGCTCCTCGAACACCACCGGGGGCATCGCTTCCGGCCATGGCCCGGCGTCGGCCCGGACATGATAGCCGCGCTCGGCGATCATCGGCACCTTGTGGCCGATCGCCTCCATCAGGCCGCGCGAGCGGACCCCGGCGCAGACGACGATCCGGTCGACGTCCAGGCAGGACAGCTCGGCCCGATCGCCCGCCCGCACGATCGAAGTTCTTTCGCGCGCGATCTTCCCCCCTCGTGCGGCGAAGGCGGCTTCGAGCGCCGCGCGAAGCTGATCCAGGTCAGCAATCTGGCCGCTGCCCGAAAAGCGGATCGCGCCCGCGATCGGCCTCGCGCACAGACCCGAGAGCCTCGCGATCTCCGCCTCGCTCGCCGGCTGCACAGTCGCCGTGCCGATATCTGCCGCGCGCCAGGAAGCCTCGCCCGTCCGGGCCGCCGCGCCGTCATGCCACAGCACATAATGGCCGTCCCGCTTCAGCAATCCGAGCGCGCCGATGTCCGCCGCCATGGCTTCCCAGTCGGACATCGCCGGTTCCAGCAGCGAGCGCAGGGCGTCGCATCCGCTGCGAAACCGCGACGGCGTCGCAGCAGCGAGCAGGCGCAGACCGAACGGCAGCCAGGCGGCGGCCGACCTCGCCGGAAAGCTCAACGGACCGCTGCGCAGGAACAGCTTGCCCGGCAGCGCCCGGATCATCGCAGGCGACGCCAGCGGCGCCACCTGCTCCACCGCGATATGGCCGGCGTTGCCCCATGACGCGGCGCTCGCTCGGCTATCGTCATCGACGATCACCACCGAATGCCCCGCATCGAGCAGCCGGATGCCCGTGCACAGGCCGACCACGCCGCCGCCGATTATTCCCGTATGCCCCACAAAACCCCGTTGCATCGATCTTCTGATATCGTATACGTTATATGTGTTCACTGCCCCAGCACAAGGCATTCACCTCTTCGTGAGCAAGCTTGCTGTCCGAAATCCCATTATCTACCGTATATCGTATGTAAGCGATCGTCATGATCGCGCTGCCTCATCCGGTACGGAGATGAACAGGTGACCATCGTTGTCCGCACGCTCGCCGAACGTGTTTTCGAGGTGATCCGGGAACGGATCGTCGCCGGGAAGCTGCCCGTCAAGGAACCCGTGCGGCAGGACGCGCTCGCGGCGGAGCTGGGCGTCAGCAAGATCCCGCTGCGCGAGGCGCTCGCCCGGCTGGAGCACGAAGGATTGCTCACCAGCCAGGCCAATCGCGGCTGGTTCGTGCGCGCCATGTCATCCGACGAGGCGGAGGAGATCTACCAGTTGCGCCTCGCGATCGAGCCGACGGCGGCCGCCTTCGCCTGCAGCCAGGCGACCGACGACGACCGGCAAGCCGCGGTCAAGGCGTTCGAGGCGCTCGACGCCGCCGCCCATGACAATCTGAACGACGTTGCCATGCGCAACCGCGAGTTCCACGTCTCGCTGGTGCGGCCGGGCGGGCGCATATTGACGACGCAGCTGGTCGAGCGGCTGGAGGTGCTCGCCGAGCGCTATGTGCTGGCGCATCTCGAGCCGGCCGGGCGCGGCGACCGTGCCCATCTGGAGCATCGCGGCCTGCTCGACGCCTGGGTGGCGGGCGACGCGAAGCTGCTCCACAAGCTGCTGACGCAACACATCGCCAATACGCTCGAAGACCTGCGCGCGCATTTCGCCGCCAGCCACACGCAATAGCCATAAGACAGATCAGGGGGCCAGATGCTCGGACCGCGAAAACCCATCGAGACGCTGATCAACCGCGCATCCGGGCATAGCCTCGCCAAGACCCTCAGCTGGCCGCATCTGATCGCGCTGGGCGTCGGCGCCATCGTCGGCACCGGCATCTACACGCTGACCGGCGTCGGCGCCGAGCGCGCCGGCCCCGCCGTCATCCTGGCGTTCGCCATCGCCGGCGCGGTCTGCGCCTGCGCCGCGCTCGCCTATGCCGAGATGGCGACGCTGATCCCGGCCGCGGGCAGCGCCTATACCTTCAGCTACGCCGCGATGGGCGAGACGATCGCCTGGATCGTCGGCTGGAGCCTGATCCTCGAATATTCCCTCGCCTGCTCCACCGTCGCGGTCGGGTGGTCGGGCTATCTGGTCGGCTGGATCCAGTCGGCGGGCATCCACCTGCCGCAGATGCTGCTGGTCGGCCCTCACGGCGGCGGCATCGTCAATCTGCCCGCGGTGCTTGTTGCGCTCGCCGTCATGGGCCTGCTGATCGCCGGCACGCGCGAGAGCGCCACGCTCAACATCGTCCTCGTCATCATCAAGCTGGTCGCGCTGTCGATCTTCGTCGCGCTCGCGCTGCCCGCCTTCCAGTCGGGCAATCTCGAGCCTTTCATGCCCTATGGCTTCGCCAGCACCCAGATCGGCGGCGAGACGCGCGGGGTGATGGCGGCGGCGGCGATCGTGTTCTTCGCCTTCTACGGCTTCGACGCGGTGGCGACGTCGGCGGAGGAAGCGAAGAATCCTGGCCGCGATCTCACCATCGGCATCATCGGATCGATGCTGGTCTGCACGGCGATCTACATGGCCGTCGCGATCGCGGCGGTCGGCGCCCTGCCTTTCCTCCAGCTCGCCAACTCGCCCGAACCGCTGGCGCTGGTGCTGCGCCAGCTCGGCCATCCGGGCGCCGCGCATCTGATCGCACTGGCGGCGGTGATCGCTCTCCCCTCTGTCATCCTGGTGATGATGTACGGGCAGAGCCGCGTGTTCTTCGTCATGGCCCGCGACGGCCTGCTGCCGAAGAGCCTGGCGGCGGTCAGCCCACGCACCGGCGCGCCGACGCGCATCACCCTGGTGACCGGCCTCTCGATCGCGCTGGTCGCCGGCATCTTCCGCCTCGACGAGATCGCGGAGCTGGCCAATGCCGGCACGCTGGTCGCCTTCATCTCGGTCGGCGCCTGCCTGATGATCCTGCGCCGCCGCTCGCCCGAGCTGCCGCGCCTGTTCCGCTGCCCGCAGCCCTATGTAGTGGGGACGCTGACCATCCTCGGCTGCGCCTATCTGCTGTTCAGCCTGCCCGGCACCACGCTGGTCCGCTTCGGCGCGTGGAACGTCATCGGCCTGCTGCTCTACGCCCTCTACGGCCGCCGCAGGAGCGATGCCGCGCGGCAGGCCGCGGCCGCCGCCTGACCTCATCCCCACCCCTTCCAAAGGAGATCAGCGATGACGCGCGCCCTGTTCGCCGCCACCGCCCTCGCGGCCATTATGCTCGCGCCCGCCGCGGCGTCCGCCCGCACCGCCTTCGACGGCGTCTGGCTGTTCGACAAGGCGCCGCCGATGCCCGGCGTCACGATGATGGAAGTGACGAGCCGCGGCACCAGGATCGAAGGCCGCGTCACCACCCTCTGGTATGGTCCGATCACGATGATCGACCCGCGCGTCGAGGACGGGCGACTGATCTTCGACGCGCGCAACATCAACGACCGCGACCATCCGTTCCGCCGCTGGAGCGTCAGCCTCGACAAGGGTCAGGTGCGCTTGCAGGGGCAGATCTGGGCAACCGAAGTCGACACCGCCGGCTATCGCGGCACCGCAAAGGCGGCGAAGGCGCGTGCGTTCAGGTTCGCGCCGCTGCCGCCACTCGGCGTGCCGATCGTCAGCCGGCTGGCCGCAACGCCGCCGATGGGCTGGAGCAGCTGGAACAGGTTCGCCGAGCATATCGACGACAAGACGGTGCGCGCCATGGCCGACGCAATGGTGTCGAGCGGGCTCCGCGACGCCGGCTATCGCTACGTCAACATCGACGACGGCTGGCAGGGCAAGCGCGACGCGGGCGGCGTGCTCCAGCCCAACGACAAGTTCCCCGACATGAAGGGGCTGACCGCCTATGTCCATGCCAGGGGCCTCAAGATCGGCATCTATTCCTCGCCGGGGCCCCGGACCTGCGCCGGCTACGAGGGCAGCTACGGTCATGTCGCCCAGGACGCGAGGACCTTCGCCGACTGGGGCTTCGATTATCTCAAATACGACCTGTGCTCCGGAGAATGGTTCTATCCCAACGCCGACACGGTGAAGCGCAGCTACCGCGAGATGGGCGCGGCGCTGCAGGCGACCGGCCGGGACATCGTCTTCTCGCTGTGCGAATATGGCCGCTTCGAGGTCGGCAGCTGGGGCCGCGACGTCGGGGGCCAGCTGTGGCGCACCACCGGTGACATCACCGATGATTACGAGACCATGGCGAAGATCGGGTTCGAGAGGAACGGCGATCCCGATCACGCTGGCCCGCACGGCTGGAACGACGCCGACATGCTCGAGATCGGCAACGGCGGGATGAGCATCGATGAATATCGCACGCACATGACCTTGTGGGCGATGTCCGCCTCGCCGCTGATGATGGGCCATGACCTGCGCAAGACCACGCCGGAGATGCTGGCGCTGTTGACCAACCGCCACGTCATCGCCGTCGACCAGGACCCGCGCGGCATCCAGGGCAAGGCGGTGCGCAAGGACGGCCGGATCGAGGTCTGGGCCAAGCCGCTCTCCGACGGCCGCGTCGCGCTGGCATTGTTCAACCGCGGCACCGATGAGGCATCCTTCGCGCTGACGGCGGCCGACGCCGGGCTGCGGTCGATCAGCGAGGTGCAGGACCTGTGGTCAGGCGCCACCGCCGCCGGCCTGCCGGAGAGCTACACCGTGCCGGCGCACGGCGCGGTCATGGTGGCCGTCAGGGGCGGATGATCCGGCGTCAGTGCTCCTGCGAAGGCAGGAGCCTTGGCCGCAAGCGACACTCCCGATAATCCAGGGCTCCTGCCTTCGCAGGAGCACGATCCCATCACCGGACGCGGGAAGCCGATCGACCCGCTTGTCCGATCGATACTCCTCCCCTACCAACGCGTGGGGTCTGTTTGGGGGGACAGAATATGGGGGGCAGGATTGCGCTGCTCGCGCTCGGCACGCTCGTCGCGGTGCCGGCGCAGGCATCATCGGACAAGCGTGATTTCGAGGCGTGCGACGGGCGCATTCATCCGGGACGCCAGGATGACGGGATGCGCGGCGAGGCGGGGACCGGGCGCTTCACCAGCTTGTTCCAGCGCAAGGGCGATATCGGCGCTTGTACCCGCGCCCTGGCAAGCCCGCGATTGCTGCCGACGCAGACGCTCAGGCGGGCCCATCTGCTGCGCGCGAGGGCTTCGGCCTATCTCGGCATAGGCGACATCACCAAGGCCGTCGCCGACATCGACGCGGCTGAAGCGGCGACCGCCAACCTCGCCAACGACCGCTTCTATCAGCGCAGCATGGCGGTTTCGCTCAAGCTGCTCCGCGCACTGGCCCTCGCCCAGTCGGACGATATGCCGGGCGCGGTCAGGCTAGCACGCGAAGCGGGCGCAGCGCGTCCCTATTCGCTGCAGATCCAGCGCGCGGCGGCCACGATCGTCCAGGCCGCCCGCCCGATGCGCGACGCCTCACCCTCGCCATGGCTGTCCGCGGCCCGCCTGGATCCTCAGGCGGAGGCGACGGCGATCAGCAAGGAAGCCGAGATCGGTAATTTCGCGGGCGTGCTTGCTTTGCGCCCGAACGTCACGGTCAACTGGCCCGGCGAGCCACTCAAACCGATCGGCCTCGTCGCGCCCGATTCAGACACGGTGCGGCTGCTTTCGGCCATGCTGATCACGCTCCACACCGCCTATGCCCGTGCGGCGACGGGCGATGCCGCGGGTGCGCGCCGCGACCTCGCCGAGGTGCGCAAACATATGGCTGCGGCGCGTCCCGCGCCGGTCGAAGGAGCCCTCGCCCAACTGGCATCCCAGCCGACCACCATGCTCGATCGCTACGTCGAGACCCGCAGCCGCCAGATCGAGGCGCGCATCGCGGTAGCGGAAGCGCGGTCCGCCGACGCGATCGGCGCGCTGGTGGGGGCGCAGCTGCCGTACGACGCGGCGACGATCGAGCTGCTGACCGCGCTTCGGGCGGCGGTTCCCGTAAAGGATGCGGGGCTGGTGCCCGATGTCGCGCCTTTCGAGAAGCAACTGCGCGAGAACCGCCTCAAGGAGCTGGCGGGAATCGCCCCGAGCACGCTGATCGCGCCCGAGACGCCGCGTGCGGTCATCGACTATGAACGCGCGCGGCCCAATATCCTGGGCGCGCTGGTCGGCGGCGCGCTGAGTATGGGAACCAGCCTGCTCGGAGGAATCGGCCGCACCGACGGGTTCCGCACGATCGCGAACCCGGACGGAACCACCAAGGTGGAGTTCATCGGCAACACGCCGTCTGCGGCCCTCGTCCAGGAGATGACGCTGCTGCGTGCGGCCGAGGTGACGCGCGCGGCGGGAAAGCCGGCCTTCGTGATCGTCGAGCGGAAGGATTTCTCCCGGCGCATGACGACGACGCAATATGGAGTCGAGATCAGCAGCCGGCCGACGGGCTTCAAGACCGAGCTCACCATTCGCTACGTCGATGCCGGCGCAGAACAGCAACGCGCGCTGGATGCCGTGGCGATCATCGATGCGCTGGGGCCGCTCTATTATGAGGAAAAGCAGACGACCAGCTGACGGACAAACAATAAGCCCCTCCTCTGAAGGGAGGGGCTTAAAAGCTGAGTATCGGCCCGTCCTCGTCCTCAGAAGTTGACCGTAGCCCCGAAGAACACCGTCCGGCCGAGCGGATCATAGACGCCCGGATAGGTGTTGCCGTTGCCGAACGCCGACAGGATGCCCGCGGCGATCGCCGGCGGATCCTTGTCGAGCAGGTTGTTCACGCCCATGCGCAGCTGCAGCTGCTTGCCGACCGCCTGGGTCACCGACAGGTCGAAATAGTTATAGGCTTCGATCCGCTTGTTGATCACGCTCGGCGTGCCGGTGAGGAAGGGATTGTCCGACAGGCTCGACAGCTTGGTCGATCCCAGGTGGCGCCACGACAGCGACAGCGTGGTGTCGCCCCGCGCCATCCAGGTGAAGCGCGCGACATGGCGCCATTCGGGCGAAGGCTGGCCGCAGGTATAGCCGTAGAGACCCTTGCAGTCGTAAGTGCCGAGCCCCGGCAGCGGCTCCGCCACCTGCTCGGCCAGCCAGGTGCCGATCACGTTGACGTTGAACTTGCCCAGCGATCCAATGCCGAACGTATAGTCCCCGATCACGTCGATGCCGGAGGTCTGGAGATAGCCGGTGTTGAGCGTGGTCGAGACGATGTAGCCGTTCTGGCCGAAGATCGCGCCCGAACGCGGATCGCGGTTGAACAGGCTGCAGTAGAAGGGATCGCCGGTCGCGACGCACTGGCTGATGATCAGCGACGGGTCGATCGAGCTGATATAGTCCTTTACCTTGATGCGGTAATAGTCGACCGACAGCGAGAACCCCTTCAGCGCGCGCGGCGACAGCACGAAGCCGGCGGTCCAGGTATCGGCGGTCTCGGGCTTCACGAAGCGGTTGCCGCCGCCCTGCGCCGAGCAGGTGTCGGCCGGGCATTCGACGATATGACCATATTGGGCCGCCGTGACCCCGGTCAGCGCGCAGGTCGACGCCGACGCCGATGGGCTCGATCCGGCGCAGGGGTCCTGCGCCGCGACGTTGCCGACCGACTGCGACGCGAACAGCTCCGCGACGTTCGGCGCACGGATCGCGTGATTATAGCTGGCGCGCAGGCGCAGGTCCTCGATCGGCTGCCAGCTCAGCTCGCCCTTGTAGGTCCAGACGTTGTAGCTCGACTTGAATCCGGTCGAGTTCTGCTTGTTGTCGTAGGAGGAATAACGCACGCCGCCGTTGATGGTCAGCGAACGGAAGAAGGGCTTGTCCTCGATGATCGGGATCTCGATCTCGCCATAGCCTTCGACCACGCTGATGATGCCGTCGGCGTTGGTCGCGCCGCCCTGCTGCGCGATCTCGTCGGCGGTGAACTTCAGCGTTTCACGGCGCTGCTCGGCGCCGACTGCGATCGAGATGCCGCGGCTCGCCCAGGGGCTGGTGATACCAAGCTGGCCAAGGTCGCCGCTCAGAGTGCCCGAGAAGGCCCGCAGCGAGTTGCGCGACGCGGTGTTGCTCGGGGTGAACATATAGCTCCCCTGCTCCGCCGTGACGCCGCCAGCCTGGAACACGTTGACCGGGATACAGTCCGGATCGGTGCCGTCGACCACCGAACGGCAGGTCGGCGTGCCGCCCACGCTGACCACGTCCAACGCGCGCTGCGCCTTCACCGCGTCGACGTTGTTGAGATACCGCTCCTTGTAGCGCACCAGCGAGTAGAGATAGTTCAGGTCATAGCTGAACCCGCTGCCGAGATCGCCGCGCACGCCCGCGGTGTAGCGATAGTCGGTGTGGCGCAGGTCGTCGCGCCGCGGTGCGATCGTCATGCGATAGCCGACCAACGCATCGGCGGTCTGGCTCGTGCCGGCCTTGGCCCCGCACAGCGTCTGCAGCTGGCTCGCGCTCGCCAGCGGATTGTTGCACGAGATCGCGAAGGGCGAGCCGAGGAAGATCGCCGAGGGCGCCGCTTGCGAGAAGGTGTGATCGCGCATGTACATGAAGCTGCCGTAGACCTCG
Source organism: Sphingomonas sp. SRI_018 (assembly GCF_057586275.1). Taxonomy (NCBI): domain Bacteria; kingdom Pseudomonadati; phylum Pseudomonadota; class Alphaproteobacteria; order Sphingomonadales; family Sphingomonadaceae; genus Sphingomonas; species Sphingomonas sp. SRI_018. Next base: position 42,769 of record NZ_JBYCZO010000006.1, read on the forward strand.
GCCGCCTTGCTCAGCTCGAACTTCGCGAATGCCCCGGCGGTGTAACGCTCGTCCGAGCGCTGGAAGTAATTGTCGGGGGCGTAATTATAGGCGTAGCTATTGTCGTAGGGCACGAAGGTCTGCGTGCCGTCGCGGTTGTTGGTCAGCGTCTGGCCCTGGAAGGCGCCCTCCAGCGGCACGAAGGTGCCGTAGGGCGTATTGCTCGATCCGCCGCAGAACAGCGTATTCTCGTCCGCCGCCTGGAGCGCGCAGGACGAGACGTCGCGGCTCGACTGCTTGACCGGGCTGAAATGGCGGTAGCCGCCGTAGACGGTGACGTTGCCGCGGCCGTCGGCGAAGTTCTTGCCGGCCGAGATGGTGACGTCCTGCTTGCCGCCGTCCGCCACCGATTTGGGGGCAAGGGCATATCCCTTCTCGCTCAGCAGACTGCGCACCGCGCGATTGTCGTTGTCGTGCTGGGCGAAGCCGACCTGTGCGTCGACGCGCACGCCGTCGAGATTGTCCTTCAGCACGAAGTTCACGACGCCCGACAGCGCGTCGGAGCCGTAGACCGCCGAGGCGCCGCCGGTCATCACGTCGACGCGCTCGACCAGGCTGCCCGGCACGAAATTGAGGTCGATCGCCTGCTGCGGCAGCATCCGCTGGCCGTTGACCAGCACCAGCACGCGATTGGAGCCGAGGTTGCGCAGGTTGATGTTCGACGTGCCGTCAGATCCGTTGGAGACGTTCTCGTTGGCGTCGGCGGTGAACTGCGGCAGCCGGTTCAGCACCCCTTCGACCGTCGTCGCGCCCTGATATTTGAACTCCTCCTGCCCGATCACCGTCTGGGGGCTGTTGCTCTCCAGATCGGGGCGCTTGATGCGCGTGCCGGTGACGACGATTTCCTCGGACGCCCCCGCATCCGCCTCTTGCGCCGCCTGGGCGTAAGCCATGGTCGGCAGCAAGGCCGCCACCGCAGCTGTCCAATAAAATCTTGTCCGACGATGCCGCATTATGAGGTCCTCCCTTTCGGTCGGACCGATCATCGCGCTCTATGGCTCAAAAGTCAAATATAGTATACGAAATATTATATCTTAACGGCTCAGACGATAAGGTTGCGCGGCGAATGCGACTGTCGGAGGCGGATAGCGCCCGCATCTGACGCCGCCTCCCCCACAGGATACATCCCAGCTCAAATGCGCCCCACCACGTCGAGTTAGCGCAACCATTAGCGGTTGACTCGACGTTTTTTGCCGTCCTACGATGGCGTTATCAGCTGCTGATAATACCAGTTTTGGCAGGAGTGATAGAATGGCGGATCGCCGAAACGGCGACCGCCTGTCGAGGGGAGGTATGTTTGCGAGCGTTACCGCCCCTCCGACTCGAGCGTCGGCGCCAGCTTCACGGAAACAGGCGTCGCTAGGCCGTCCGAATGGCCGGCAATGGAGGGGAGGAAACATGGCACGCCGTATATCGTCGCACAGCTTGGCCGGTGCATCGCTCGGCGCGATGCTGCTCGCGAACCTCGTTTCGCCAGCTCATGCCCAAACAGCACCTGCTGAAGGGGAAGCACAGGCCCAGGTCGGCGATGGCTCCCAGCCCGGCGACATCATCGTCACCGGCTTCCGCAGCAGCCTCCAGCGCGCGCTCGACATCAAGCGCGAGAGCGCCGGCGTGGTCGACTCGATCGTCGCCGAGGACATCGCCAAATTCCCGGACAACAACCTCGCGGAGTCGATCCAGCGTGTCCCCGGCATCGCCATCTCGCGCGATCAGGGCCAGGGCCGCTCGATCTCGGTGCGCGGGCTCGGCGGCGACTTCACCTCGACCCGCATCAACGGCATGGAGAGCCAGGCGACGACCGACGGCTACAACGGCGCCAACCGGTCGCGCGGCTTCGACTTCAACGTCTTCGCGTCCGAGTTGTTCAGCCAGATCGACGTCCGCAAGACGGCCGCGGCCGACCTGCCCGAGGGATCGCTCGGCGCCACCGTCGACCTGACGACCGCGCGGCCGCTGTCGTTCAGGAAGACGACGGTCACCCTGTCCGCCCAGGGCGGCTACAACGACCAGGCCAAGAAGGTCGACCCGCGCCTCGCCGCGGTGTTCGCGACGCAGACGGCGGACGGCACGCTCGGCTTCCTCGTATCGGGGGCCTATTCCCGCCAATCGGGCAATTTCCAGCAGAGCAATTCGGGCGACTGGAACCAGGGCATCGGCGACGGCGGTTTCTGCAATCCGGTCGCGAGGCCAGCGGCGTGCGCGGGCACCAACCTGGCCGTTTACAACCAGCTCCAGGACCCCAAGGTCTACAACCCTCGCTTCCCGCGCTACGTGCAGGGCGTCGGCAGGACCGAGCGGCTGGGCTTCACCGGCAGCGTCCAGTGGAAGCCGAGCGACCGCACCAACCTCGTCCTCGACGTGCTCTATTCGAAGTTCGACGTGAAGCGCGACGATTGGGCGCTCGAGCCGATCGGCCTGAGCCGCGCCGCGTCGCAGGGCGGCAAGCCCGAGACGATCGTCCGCGACGGCATCATCGATTCGAACAACTCGCTGATCTATGCGCTACTCGACAACGTCGACCTCAGATCCGAGCACAACCGCGACAATTTCACCACCGAGTTCGTGCAGGCGACGCTGGCGCTCGAGCAGAAGCTCGGTGACCGGCTCACGCTGAAGGCGCTGGCGGGCCATTCGCGGTCGGACTTCGACAATTTCGTGGATATCTCGACCCAGATCGACTCGTTCAACGTCGACAATTTCTCCTACGATCTGCGGCCGAACGGCCAGAATGCGCCGCGGATCGACTGGGGGATCGACGTAACCAATCCCGCCAACTGGTATTTCGGGCCGCGCGTGACCCAGCCGGGCGGCACCGGCGCGACCGGGCCGGAGATCCGCCTGCGGCCGAACTATATCCAGAACCGCAACACCACCGCGCGCGCCGACCTGACGTTCGAGGCGGCGGACGACCTCAAGCTGACAGCCGGCGCCGAGTACAAGAAGTACAAGTTCGCCTCGCAATCGCTGCGCTATCTGCTGGGCGAGGCGGATTGGCCGGCGATCCCCGCCGGCTCCAGCATCCAGGATCTGACCGAGCAGTTCTGCGGCTTCGAGGCGTTCGACATGCCCGCCGGCAACACCAAATGCTGGACGACGCCCAACATCTCCGCCTTCGCCGACACCTACGACATCTTCTCCAACACCGGTCGCGCCCAGCTCTCCAACACGGTGTCCGCGGCACGCGGGGACAACCGGTCGGTGCAGGAGCAGGACTGGTCCTTCTACGGCATGGCCAGCTTCGACAGCGAGCTGCTGGGGATGCGCGTGCGCGGCAACCTCGGCGGACGCTTCACGATCACGAGGCAGCGGTCCAACTTCCTGACGACGGTGCCCGTGTCGGTCGATCCCAGCGGGGTGGTGCCGACGGAGGTCAACCGCACCTATCGCAACTTCCTGCCGTCCGCGAACCTCGCGTTCGAGCCGAGCGACAGCCTCGTCGTCCGGCTGGCGGCGGCCCGCACCATCTCGCGCCCGCCGCTCGGCAGCCTGGCCGGCGCCACCACCGTCAACGTCTCCGGCGGATCGCGCACCGTGACCACGGGCAATCCGTACCTGAAGCCGTTCAAGTCGGACAATCTCGACGCCTCGATCGAATGGTACCCGAGCCGGGGCTCGATCGTCTCAGTGGGCGCCTTCTACAAGAAGATCAGCACCTACATCCAATCGAACACGATTACCGCGCCCTATTCGACGACGGGGCTGCCGGCCGAGCTTCTCGCCGGCACCAACGTCACGCCCGACACCGATTTCGTCATCACCAACGTCACCAACACGCCGGGCGGTCCGCTCAAGGGGGTCGAGCTCAACCTCCAGCAGCAGTTCACCTTCCTGCCCGGGCTGCTCAGCGGCTTCGGCGTGCTCGCCAACTACACCTATGTCGATTCCGACATCAAATATCGCGCCGGGGCGGCACTGGTCACCGCGACGCTGCTCAATCTGTCCAAGAACTCGATCAACGGTACGCTCTATTACGAGAAGGGCGGCTTCCAGGCGCGCGGGTCGGTCAACTACCGCGACCAGTATCTGACGGGCGTTCCGGCCGCCTTCAATCAGGACGTGGCTGGGACGCGCGGCGCGACCTACGTCGACGCCTCGGCCTCGTACGACATTACCGAGAACCTGACGATCAGCGTGGATGCACTTAACCTGACCAACCAGGCCGATATCCAATACAGCGACTCCGTCGCACGGCGTTGGGTGAACTACCGGCTGAACGGGCGCCAGTTCTACGCCGGCGTGCGTGTGAAGTTCTAGGGTGATGAGCGGCATCTCCCGGCGACAGGCGATCGGATCGGCGCTCGCCGCGGCGGCGCTCACGAGGTCCCGGACCGTGAGCGCCTCACCGAAGAGTGCGCGGCGTGCCGAGGCGCAGCCGTTGGTTGACTATCTTCGCGCCAATGGTCCCAAGCTGCTGCGTCCGGCGCAGGGGTTCTTCCGCCATCCTTCGATCGCCCCCACCCTTCCCGCCCGGCAATATTCGGCGGAGCTGTGGGACTGGGACACGCTGTGGACGGTGCGCGGTCTGTTCGCGCTTGCCGAGGTCACCGGCGATGCGACGCTGAAGCGGCAGGTGGCGGACCACGCCAAGGGGAGCCTGCTCAACTTCCTCGACAACCAGCAGCCCGACGGACGGCTGCCGATCGTAATGGCGTCGGCCGACCGGGATGCGAACCGCTTTCCGTTCGCGACGCGCGACCGGAACCAGGCGAAGCCGGTCATGGCGCAGCTTGCGCTGCTGATCGCCGACCGTATCGGCGACGCCGGCTGGTGCGACCCCATATTCGACAAGCTCGCCCGGTTCCACGACAGCTGGCGCGCGCACAACGAAGCCGGCCCGGGCCTGCTGGTGTGGAGCAACGACGTCGCGATCGGCAACGACAATGATCCCACCACCTTCGGCCGGCCGCCCTTCTCGTCGGCGAACCTCCTGCTGAACTGCCTCTTCTACCAGGACCTGCGCGCCCTGGCGGAGCTGGCGGCGAGGCTGAATCGCCCGGCGGAGGAGCGCGCGGCCCTGGCCAAGCGGATCGAACGGCTCGGCGCGGCGATCCTCCGCGAATGCTGGGATCCGCGCGACGCCTTCTTCTACACGGTCGACGTCCAGTGCGTCGATCGTCGCGCGGCGCTCATCACCAATGTCGCTCCCGGCATGGACATGTCGTGGTCGACCCTGCCGCTGCGGCTGCAGGTGTTCACGGGCTTCCTGCCGCTCTGGTGCGGCCTCGCGACCGCCGAGCAGGCCAGGGCCATGATCGAGCGGAACTATCTCGCCGACGATCGGCTGCGCGCGGAGCATGGCGTACGCACGCTGTCGAACCGCGAGCGGATGTACACGCTCGCCTTCTCCAGCAATCCCAGCAACTGGCTCGGGCCGGTCTGGATCATCTCCAATTATTTCGTGTGGAAGGCGCTGTCGGCCTATGGCTATCGGCGGGAGGCGGACGACCTCGCCGACAAGACCGTATCGCTGCTGGTGGCGTCGCTCGCGGCGGACGGCAGCCTGAACGAATATTATCACCCGGACACCGGCAGGCCGCTCAGTCACAAGGGATTCATGGATTGGAACCTGCTCGCGCTGGAAATGCTGTGACCCGTTGGCGCCGGATCGCGATCGCGGTTCTGGCGGCGGTCGTCGCCGTTCCGCAGGCCGCCTGGGCAGAGGCTTGCGGCACCGCTCAGGAGGCACCGTCGAAGCGGCGGCTGTTCGTCCTCACCGACATCGGCGGCGACCCCGACGACCGCATGTCGATGGTCCGGCTGATGACCTACGCCAACCAGTTCGACATCGAAGGGCTGGTCGCGACCAGGAACAGCCGCGGCGTCTTCCCCGAGCTGATCGGCGACATCGTCACCGCCTATGGCAAGGTACGCGACAATCTCGAGTTGCACGAGCCCGGCTTTCCCACGGCTGGCGAGCTGCGTACGAGGATCGCGCAGGGCCCGCTGACCGACGGGATCAAGGGCGTGGGGCCGGGCATGGACTCGTCCGGATCGGACCTGCTGATCCGCGCGGTCGACCGTGCCGACGATCGCCCGCTCTGGGTGACGGTCTGGGGCGGGCCGAGCGTGCTCGCCCAGGCGTTGTGGAAGGTGCGGCAGACGCGGTCGAAGGCCGAACTCGCCAGCTTCGTCGCCAAGCTCAGGGTCTATGCCATCTCCGACCAGGACGACAGCGGCCCCTGGATCCGGCGCGAGTTCCCGGGCCTGTTCTACATCGTCAATCCCGGCAACACCTTCCACCACTCGACCTGGATCGGGATCAGCGGCGACAAGTTCCACGGCCGGTTCGCCGGCGGCGACTATTCGCTGGTCACCAACGAGTGGATCGACCGCAACATCCGCGGCAAGGGGCCGCTCAGCGACGAATATCCCAACTGGAAGTTCCAGATGGAGGGCGACACGCCGTCGTTCCTGTTCCTCGTCAACAACGGCCTCAACGATCCCGATCACCCGAATTGGGGCGGGTGGGGAGGCCGCTACGAGCTCTACACGCCGCCCATGCGCAAGTGGTTCCTGGCGCCCGAGACGCGGCCGATCTGGACCGACGCCAGCGACGAGGTGCTGGGCCATGACGGCGAATGGCACGACGACCAGTACGCCACGGTATGGCGCTGGCGCGCGGCCTTCCAGAACGATTTCGTCGCGCGCATGGACTGGACCATCAAGCCCTGCCGCCGGGCCAACCACCCGCCGGTGCCTAAGCTCGACATGCCCGCATCCATCACCGCGAAGCCGGGCCAGCGCGTCGACCTGAGCGCGGCGGGATCGAGCGATCCCGATGGCGACGCCCTCTCCTACGACTGGTTCGTGTACGAGGAGGCGGGCACACGCAGCATGTCGAACAACGTCTCGGGCGTGAAGCTCCCGGTCAACGACGCCGACCAGCCGAAGGCGTGGCTGACGGTCAAGACCGATCGCGTGGTGCCGCCCGGCACCGGCACGATCCACGTCATCCTCGCCGTCACCGACCACGGCACGCCGCGCCTGACACGATACAAGCGCGTGATCATCGACGTCGTCGATTGAGGCGGGTTCGGCGCCTGGAGTGGAATGAGATCGATTGGAAGCGACGGTCACCCTCACCCTTCCCACCGCCTTCGGCGGCGGGCCCCTTCCCTCTCCCAACGGGAGAGGGAGGGAGCGGCGAAGCCGCGGAAGCGTGAGGGTGACAAGCGGTTCCGTTTGAATTCATCCTGAACAAGACAGGCCCTAGTGTCGGATTCAGGCAGTTTGAATCCGTTCCCCGGCGAAGGCCGGGGCCCAGTCTCGGGCTGCTTGCAGCTGGGCCCCGGCCTTCGCCGGGGTACAGGTCTGCTTCAACTCAGATGGATCGAGCCCTAAACATGTGACCGATATGGTATCGACGGGCGTGCTTCACGTTCCCGCAGCTCCCTGGCTCCACTATGTCGGCGACCTGACGGCATGGCTTGCCGCGTTTCTCGGTGCGCGATGGGTGTATCGCCACCGCCGCGCCAGCGTCGAGCGGCTCTCGCGGCAGTCCGTGCCGAGTTACTTCGTCAGCCTCGCGGCAGGCGCTGCGCTCGGCGCCTGGCTGTTGGGCTCGCTCAACACGCTTCGAGACTCGCGGCCGGTGCTGTCGCATTCGATCGCCGGCGCGCTGGCGGGCGCGATCGTCGCGGTCGAGATCTGGAAGTGGCTGCGCGGCGTGCGGGAATCGACCGGCGGGCCGTTCGTGATCCCACTGACGATCGGGATCGTCGTGGGGCGATGGGGATGCCTCTTCGCCGGTCTGGACGACCAGACCTATGGCATCCCGACCGATCTGCCCTGGGGCGTAGACCTGGGAGACGGCATCTCGCGTCATCCCGTCCAGATCTACGAATCGCTCGCGATGGCCGGTTTCCTCGTCGTCTATTGGCGAGCGCTCGCAAAGCATCGCCCGTGGGCGGAGCGGCACGGGTTCCACGCGTTCGTGCTCGCCTATGCGGCGCAGCGGTTTGCGTGGGAATTCCTCAAGCCCTATCCACCACTGGTCGGCCCGTTCAACGTCTTCCACCTCGTGATGATCGGACTCAGCGCCTATGCCCTCATCTGGATCGCTCGCGGCCGCCACCGTCCAGCCGTCGCCGGAGCGTAAGGCAGCGCCCTACATCTTCCACGGACAGACGACGAGCCTGTGCGAGACCTGCCTGGAGATCGTCCCCGCGAAGGTCATCATCGAGGACGGTTGTGTCTACTATCTCAAGCGCTGCCGGTCGCATGGCGTCCAGAAAACGCTGATCAGCGACGACCTGGCCTATTGGCGCGCGCAGAAGGACTGGCTCAAGCCGGGGGACCGCCCCTTGCGCGCGCAGACCAGGACCGAAGCCGGTTGTCCGTTCGATTGCGGCCTCTGCCCCGATCACGAGCAGCACAGCTGCCTCGCGATCGTCGAGGTGAACTCCGCCTGCAACCTCGCCTGCCCGGTCTGCTTTGCCGATGCCGAGGACATGCACGGCGGCCATCTGCCGCTCGAGGTGATCGAGTCGATGCTCGATGCGCTCGTCGAGAGCGAGGGCGAGCCCGATCTCGTCCAGCTTTCGGGCGGCGAGCCGACGCTGCACCCGCAATTCTTCGAGATCCTGGACGCGGTGAAGCGCCGGCCGATCCGCCACGTCATGATCAACACCAACGGCGTCAGGATCGCCCAGGACGAGGCGTTCGTGACCCGCCTGGCCGGCTACGCTCCCCGGCTGGAGGTCTATCTCCAGTTCGACAGCATGGACGACGGCGCGCTGCTCAACCTGCGCGGCGCCAGGCTGTCGCGCATCCGCCGGGCGGCGCTCGAGGCGCTCGAGCGCGTCGGGCTGTCGACGACGCTGGTCGCGGTGGTGAAGCGCGGCGTGAATGACGGCGAGATCGCCGCCATCGTCAATCACGCGCTCGAATGGTCGTGCGTGCGCGGCGTGACGTTCCAGCCGGTGCAGGATGCCGGCCGCAACCAAGGCTTCGACGCCAAGGCCAATCGGATGCTGCTCACGCAGATCCGGCGGGAGGTGGTGAAGGCCGGCGTCTTCGCGGCCGAGGACATGATCCCGCTGCCCTGCAATCCCGACCAGATCTGCATCGGCTATGGCCTGCGCGACGGCCGCACCGTCACGCCGATCACCTCGCTCCTGCCGCGCGAACTGATCCTGCAGGGGCCGAACACGATCAGCTACGAAGCCTATCCGGCGCTCCGCCAGGCCATGGTCGACCTGCTCAGCCTCGCCACCACGCAATGCAATACGGAGGAGAAGCTGGCGGAGGTCCTGTGCTGCCTGCCCAACGCGCTGGTGCCCGAGACTCTCGGCTATGCGAGCAGCTTCCGTGTGGTCATCCTGCAGTTCCTGGACCGCTACAATTTCGACCTGGCTACCGTGAAGCGCAGTTGCGTGCATTTCGTGACGCCCGATCGGCAGATCATTCCGTTCGATACCTACAACAGCTTCTACCGTCCGGGGGCGGAAGGGGAATCGGTGCTCGCACGAGCGAGGGGGGAAGGATGAAACGACTGTTCGGCGGACTGCTCCTGGCAGCGGGAATCCTGATCATGGCGTGCAGCGGGCTGTGCTCGCTGGTGGTCGTCGTCAGCGGCTTCGAGGTGGCGATACGCGAGCCCTCCGCGATCCTCCTGCCCCTGATCATCGGCGGCGTTCCCTTCGCCATCGGCTTCGGTGCGTTCACGTGGGGACGATGGCTATTGCGACAACCTGATGACGAGGAGATTTGATCGGCTATTGTCGCGCGTTTCTGCGAAATCGACCTCATCTCTCTGGAGCGGCACTAAATTCGATCCGGGTCGTTTCGGTTCATGACAAGAAGGGCGCGCCTGAACGGATGTGCCCTCAGGCGGAGGCACAAGGGGCGTGCGACCAGGTTCGATCGCGATCTTTCTGGGACTGGCGATCGGTCTGACAGCGCCGTCCGGTGTCGCACGGGCTCAGATCGCGCCTGCACCGGCGACGACGCCCGAGCCTCAGCCGCAGAATCAACCGCCGCCCGACGGGGCCATCGTCCCCGACGACCAGTTCGAGAAATCGATTCCGCCGCTGTCCGGCGACATCAATGCTCCCCTGGAACCGTTGCCGGCCACGCCTTCGGCGCCCCCCGCGCAGGCCGGAGTCGAGCCCGCCCCCGATGATCTGACGCCGGTCCCGCTACCGTCCGAGAGCGAGCTCGCGCAGCCGCTGCCGCCGCTGTCCGGCTTCGACGTGACCCCGGTCACCATCGCCGGGGTCGACGATCAGCCCGCCGCCGCGATCCGCTACGACACGCGCGTGGTCGGGCTCGATGCGGTGGGGCTCGACGATGAGTTCAATGCGCTGTCCGCGCTGCGCAAGGACGACGACGCGCCCAACGCGGCGATGGTCAACGCCCGTGCCAGGGAGGACGAGGGGCTCGCCGTCCGCCTGATGACCTCGCGCGGCTATTATGACGCGACCGCCACCTCCATGATCGAGCAGGTGCCGAACCAGCCCGGCCGCGTCCGCGCGACGATCACCGCGGTGCCGGGCCGGCGCTATTCGCTTGGGTCGATCGCGATCAAGGCGGCGCCGACCGTGCCGCCCGGGCTGATCGACAAGGAGCTGCCGCTCAAGGTCGGCGATCCGATCGAGGCGGAGCGGATCGAGGGAGCGGAGGCCAATGTCGCGCTCAAGCTGCCGCAGCAGGGCTATCCCTTCGCCGAGGTCGGCCAGCGCGACATCCTGCTCGACGAGGCCACGCTGACGGGCGACTATACGCTGCCAGTGGACACCGGACCGCGCGGCAGCTTCGGCGGCTTCGTCACGCGCGGCGATCCGGTGTTCGACGCCGATCACATCGCGGTGCTCGCGCGCTTCAAGCCCGGCGAGCTCTACGACAGCCGCAAGGTCGACGACCTCCGCCAGGCGCTGGTCGCGACCAGCCTGTTCTCGAGCGTCGGCGTGTCGCCGCGCAAGACCGGCCGGCCCGGCCCCGACGGCACCGAGCAGGTCGATCTGATGGTGCGGCAGAACAAGGGACCGCAGCGCACGCTCGCCGGCACGGTCGGCTACGGCACCGGCCAGGGCTTCCGCGCCGAGGCGAGCTGGACGCACCGCAACCTGTTCCCGCCCGAAGGCGCGCTGATCATCTCCGGCGTCGCCGGCACGCAGGAGCAGGGCCTGTCGGCAACCTTCCGCCGTTCGAACGCCGGCAAGCGCGACCGCACCTTCTCGCTGACCGCCGCGCTGAACCATAGCAACTACGACGCCTTCAGCGCCTATACCGGCACGCTGTCGGCGCGGATCAGCCGCGATTCGACGCCGATCTGGCAGAAGCGCTGGACCTATTTCTATGGCGTCGAATTGGTCGGCACCAACGAGAGCGTCTACGACTTCGATCTCAACGATCGCGTGCGCCGCACCTATGGCATCGCGGCGCTGCCGGCATTCCTCGGCTATGATACTTCGGACAATCTGCTGAACCCGACGCGCGGCTTCCGCGTGAAGCTGAACGTCAGCCCGGAGACGTCGGTGCAGGGAGCGGTGCGCCCCTATGTCCGCGCGATGCTAGAAGGCACCACCTATTACCCGATCAGCGACAGCCTGGTCATCGCCGGCCGTGCGCGGGCGGGGGCGATCGCGGGAACGGCGCGGGACAATCTGCCGCCGTCGCGGCGCTATTATGCCGGCGGCGGCGGGTCGGTGCGTGGTTTCGGCTTCCAGGAGCTCGGCCCGCGGACGACCGAGCCAAATCCCGACTATGACCCGACCGATCCGGACGAGAAGGATTCGCCTACCATCCACCGGCCGGTCGGCGGCCGCAGCTTGAACGAATTCTCGATCGAGGCGCGTTATCGCTTCGGCAATTTCGGCATCGTGCCGTTCGTCGACGCGGGTCAGGTCTATGAGAGCGAGCTGCCCAAGATGTCCGACATCCGCTTCGGCGTCGGCATCGGCGCGCGCTATTATACCAACTTCGGCCCGTTCCGCCTCGACGTCGCGACGCCGATCAACCGCAAGCCGGGCGAATCGAAGATCGCGCTCTACATCTCGATCGGGCAGGCGTTCTGATGGCCGAAGAAGAAACGCCCCCGCCGCCCGCCGCCGAGACCGCGGTGGCACGTCGGCCGCTGTGGCAGCGGGTCGCGCTGTGGATCGGCGTCGGATTCGTCGGCCTGGTCGTGCTCGCCGGGCTGCTGGTGCTCGGGCTCGATACCCAGCCGGGCCGGCGCTTCGTCGCCGACCGCATCGCCGGCTACACCATGGCGAACGGGCTCAACCTGCGCGTGGGGCGGATCGACGGCTCGCTCTACGGCGCGATGGTGCTGCGCGACGTCAAGGTGCAGGACCAGCACGGCACCTTCGCCACCTCGCCGCGGATCGCGGTCGACTGGCGGCCGTTCGCCTTCATCCGGAGTCATGTCGACGTCCGCTCGCTGACCAGCCCGCTCGTCACCGTCACGCGCCTGCCCGAGCTCAAGCCGGTGCCGAGCGAGCCCAATGCGCCGATCCTGCCCGACATCGACATCGACGTGAACCGGCTGGCGATCCGGCGCATCGACCTCGCGCCCGCGGTGAGCGGACAGCGCCGGCTGCTGAGCCTGAACGGCAGCGCCCATATCGCCGACCGGCGCGCGCAGGTGGTGGCCAATGCCGCGACGATCGGCGGCGGCGACCGGCTCGCGCTCAACCTCGATGCGGTGCCCGACGCCGACCGGCTCGCCATCGACCTCAAGCTGAACGCGCCGAAGGGCGGCCTGGTCGCGACGATGGCGAAGCTCGAGGCGCCGCTCACCGCGACTGTCGACGGCAAGGGCAGCTGGAAGGCCTGGAACGGCCGCGCGGTCGCCGATCTCGGCACCGGCCGGCTCGCCGATCTTACGATCGAAGCGCGGAACGGCACGTTCAAGGTGCGCGGGCCGACGCGGCCGGGCCTCTACCTCAAGGGGCCGGTCGAGCGGCTGACCGCACCGCAGCTCGGCGTCGCGCTCGACGCGACGCTCGACGATCGCAAGGCCGATACGAAGCTGCAGCTGCGCTCGAGCGCGCTGGCAGTGGCGGCCGAAGGAATGCTCGATCTCGGCAGGAGCCGGTTCGGCAACGTCCGGGCCGAGGCGCAGCTGCTCACGCCGGGCGCGATCGCGCCCAACCTCAACGGCCGCTCGGTGCGCGCCGCAGTCGCGCTCGACGGGCCGTTCGCGCGGCCGGTGGTCGACTACAAGGTCCAGGCGGCAGCGCTCGGCTTCGGATCGATGGGCGTCGAGGGGCTCTATGCCGAGGGCAAGGCGCGGGTCGATGCGGACCGCATCCTGATCCCGATCGCTGCGCGGGCGACCCGCGTGACCGGGCTCAACGCCGCGGCGGGCGGATTGCTCACCAACGTCCGCGTCAACGGCGATCTCGCGATCAACGGCGGCACCGAGATCCTCTCCGACAATCTGCGCGTGCGCTCGGACAAGATCGACGCCACCGCGATCGTCGCCGCCGACATGGCCAAGGGCCGCTACGCCGGCGCGCTCAAGGGGCGCGTCAACGATTATCGCATCGACGGCGTCGGTATCGTCAACGTCGAGACCGACGCCAGACTCTATTCGCCGGCGTCGGGCGGCTTCGGCATCCGCGGCCGCGTGGCGGCGCGGACGGCGCGCATCTTCAACGACGGGCTGCGCGAGTTCCTGGGCGGCAATGCCTACAGCCGCGCCGACGTCGACTATACGCCGCAGGGGATCATCGCCTTTTCGGGGCTCCGGGTGAATGCGCCGGGGTTCAAGGTGACGAACGGCTCCGGCCGTTACGATCCCGCGGGGCCGATCCTGGTCAACGCCGATGCCTGGTCGCGGCAGTACGGACCGCTGTTCGCGCGGGTGAACGGCACGCTGGCGGCGCCGGTGGTCAACCTGCGTGCGCCGCGGCCGGGAGTCGGGATCGGCCTGGTCGATCTCAACGCCACGATCCGCGGACAGGGCGCACGCTATGCCGTCGTCGCGACCGGCGGCACCGACTATGGCCCGTTCAACGCCAATCTCCTGCTCGCCACGTCGCCGCGCCTGACCGCCGATGTCCGCGACACCCGCTTTGCCGGCATCCTGTTCAACGGCCGCGTCCAGCAGACCGCCGCGGGGCCCTTCGCCGGCAGCCTGCGCTTCGCCGGGTCGGGCGTGAACGGCACGCTCGGGCTTGGGGCGGAGGGCAAGTATCAGCGGGCCGACGTCGATGCGCGCGCCTATAACGCGGTGATCCCCGGCACCGCCGGACTCACCATCGGGCGGGCGATCATCACCGGCAACGCGGTGATGTATCCGGACAAGCCGGCCATCGTCGGCGACGCGCAGATCGCCACGCTCAAGATGGGCGACTTCATGCTGAAGGCCGCCCGCGCGAAGGTCGACTATCGCGGCGGCAGCGGCACCGCCCAGGCCTTCGCCGAGGGCTCGTCCGGCGTCCCGTTCCGGATCGGCGCCAACGCGCGCTTCTCGCCGAAGCTGTGGCTGGCGGCGCTGCAGGGGCAGGCGAACGGCATCAACTTCCGCACCGCCGCGCCGGCGCGCGTCGAGCCGCATGAGGGCGAGTACCGGCTGCTGCCGACGCGGATCGACTTCGACCAAGGGTCGGTGCGTCTGGCCGGCACCTATGGCCGCGGCCTTGCGCTGCAGTCGCGGCTCGACCGGCTCGACCTAGCCGTGGTCAATGCCTTCGTGCCCAATCTCGGCATCGGCGGCGCCGCGACGGGCAGCGTCACCTTCACCCAGGCGGCCGGCGCCAGCGTGCCGCACGCCGACGCACGCATCACCGTCACCAACTTCACCCGCTCGAGCCTCGCCTCGGTGTCGACGCCGGTGAACATCGACTTCCTCGGCCGCCTCGACGCCGAGGGGGGCGAGGCGCGCGCGCTGATCAAGCGCGGCACCACCACCGTCGGCCGCCTGCTGGCGACGCTGCGCCCCCTGGGCGAGGGCGGGTCGTGGACCGAGCGCCTGTTCGCGGCGCCGCTCGGCGGGGGCATCCGCTACAACGGGCCGGCCGCGGTGCTGTTCTCCTTCGCCGGCTTCTCCGGCCAGCAGCTCGGCGGCGGGATCGGCGTCGCCGCGGACTTCGGCGGACGATTGTCGGCGCCCCAGCTCAACGGCGTGGTGCGCGCCAATCAGCTCACCTACGAGAACGAGACCTACGGCACGCGCCTCACCGACATGCGCGTCAACGGCCGCTTCACCAACGACCGGTTCGAGCTGGTCGAGCTCGCCGCCAGGGCGGGCGAAGGTACGGTGGCGGCGCAGGGGACGGTGGGCCTCGCCGCCGACAGCGGCTTTCCGATCGACATCCGCGCGAAGCTGAACAACGCCTCGCTGGCCCATAGCGACGATATCGGCGCGACCGCCACCGGCACCCTCCAGGTCACCAACAGCCGCGAGCGCGGCGGGCTGATCGAGGGCGACCTCAACATCCCGGAGGTGCGCTACCAGATCGTCACCCAGGGCGCGGCCGAGGTGCCGCAGCTCACCGGCGTGCGCCGCAAGAGCGACGTCGCCAAGGCGGCGGCGCAGGGCGATCAGGGCGGCGAGCTGCCGAGCCGCTTCCGGCTGGCGATCCGCATCCATGCCGACAACCGGATCTTCATCTCGGGCATGGGCCTCGAATCCGAATGGAAGGCGGACCTGCGCGTCAGGGGAAGCACTGCGCGACCGCGCATCACCGGCGAGGCGCGGATGATCCGGGGCACCTATGCCTTCGCCGGCAAGAATTTCGAGGTGGCGCGCGGCTTGGTCCGGTTCGAGGGCGGCGCGCTGACCAACCCGGCGCTCGACATCGTCGCCAACACCACGACAGAGGGCATCACCGCGTCGATCCAGATCGGCGGCACCGCCCAGGCGCCACAGCTCTCCTTCACCTCCACGCCCAGCCTGCCGCAGGACGAGGTGCTGTCGCGGCTGCTGTTCGGCAGCTCGGTCACCAACCTGTCGGCGACCGAGGCGATCCAGCTCGCCGCCGCGCTCAATTCGCTGCGGGGCGGAGGCGGCGGGCTCAATCCGCTCGGCAAGCTCAGGTCGGTGGCGGGCATCGACCGGCTGCGCCTGCTCGGCTCCGACGAGGCGACCGGCCGCGGCACCGCGCTCGCGGCGGGGAAATACATCACCGACGACATCTACATCGAGATCATCACCGACGCGCGCGGCTTCACCGCCACCCAGCTCGAGATCGCGCTGACCAAGGCGCTCAGCCTGCTGTCCTCGACCGGCTCGTTCGGCGGATCGAACGTCAACCTGCGCTACTCGCGGGACTATTGATGATCCCATTGCGGGAGGTGAAGGCCGATCCTAGAGTCGGATTTGGCCAGTTTGAATCTGTTCCCCGGCGAAGGCCGGGGCCAAGTATCGAGCCGACCGCAGCTAGGCCCCGGCCTTCGCCGGGGAACAGCTGCTTCAAGCGAGATGGATCAAACTCTAGAACTTCGGCCCACATTGGCCGGATACGGGGAGAGCGCACGTCATGAAGCCTGCTTTCGGAATCGCGCTCGCATCGCTGCTCGCCCTACAGGGCTTCGTGCCCATGCAGCCGACTGGCGCGGCGCCGCGGTGGGAGCGGCTGTTCGACGGCCGGACGCTGGCCGGCTGGACACCCAAGATCGTCGGCGAAGCGGCCGGCCAAGACGCGGGGCGGACCTTCGTCGTCAAGGACGGCAAGCTCCAGGTGTCCTACGCCAGCTACGACGGCAAGTTCGCCGGCCGGTTCGGCCATCTGTTCTACGATCGCCCCCTGCGCTTCTTCCGGCTGCGGCTGCGCTATCGCTTCCTCGAACCCGGCCTGCCCGACGCGCCGACCTGGGCGCACAGCAACAGCGGCATCATGCTTCTGTCGGAAAACCCGCGCGACATCGGGCGCGACCAGAATTTCCCGGTGTCGATCGAGTTCCAGCTGCTGGGCCGCGACGGCGACAAGCCGCGGCCGACCGGCGCCGTCTGCACGCCGGGGACCGACGTCGACATCGGCGGCAAGCGCGCGGCCGAGCATTGCACACCCTCGAACGGGCCGACGATCCCCAACGGAACCTGGGTGCAGGCCGAGCTCGACGTGCTGCCGTCGGGCGAGATTCTCCACCGGATCAACGGCGAGGTCGTGCAGCGCTATACCAATGCCAGGCTCGATCCGACCGACCCGATCGGCAAGGACGCCGTCGCCCGCGCGGGCAGCGACCTGCGGCTGACCCGGGGCTATATCGCGCTCCAGAGCGAGGGGCATCCGGTCGAGTTCGACAACGTCGAACTGCAGATTCTCGAGGGATAAAGGCAGGTCGGCATCCGCATTCTAAGCCCCTCCCCTTCAGGGGAGGGGTTGGGGGTGGGGGAGTGCGGCAAGCCGTCCGGCTCGTGGACAGGCCCCACCCCAACCCCTCCCCTGAAGGGGAGGGGCTTAAACGTGCTGGTCAGGCCGCCAGCGCCTCGCCGGTGCCGAAGGGCACGAGCGCCGAGAGGAACTGGCGAGCGCTCGCCTCCCAGGTGAAGCTGCGGCCGTAGGCCGCGCATCGGGCGCGATCGCGGGTGAGCGCTTGCGCGATCGCCGTGTCCAGATCATCGGCCATCGCACCCGTCTCCGACGTCAGCACGTCGACCGGGCCGGTGACCGGATAGGCGGCGACCGGCGTGCCGCAGGCGAGCGCCTCGATCATCACCAGGCCGAAGGTGTCGGTCTTGCTCGGAAAGACGAACACGTCGGCGCCGGCATAGCATTGCGCAAGCTCCGCACCGAACCGGGCGCCGAGGAAAAGCGCGTCGGGATGCTTCGCCTCCAGGCTGGCGCGCGCCGGTCCGTCGCCCACGACCACCTTGGTGCCGGGATGGGTATTGTTGAGGAACGCCTCGATGTTCTTCTCGATCGCGACGCGGCCGACGTAGAGCTGGATCGGGCGCGGCAGCCCGGCGAAGGCCGGATGCACCTCCACGCCGGGATGGAAGTTGGCAAGATCGACGCCGCGTCCCCAGTGGCGCACGCGGGTCAGGCCATGCTCCACCAGCGTCTCGCGGATCGACGGGGTCGAGGCGAGGATCGCCTGGCTCGGTCCGTGGAACCATTGGATGTAGCGCCAGACCCACTCCGCCGGCACGCCCGAACGCGCCTCGACATAATCGGGGAACTGGGTGTGATAGGCGGTGGTGAACGGAAAGCCGCGTCGCAGGCACCAGCGCCGCGCGGCGACGCACACCGGGCCCTCGGTGGCGAGGTGGATCGCGTCGGGGCGGAACTCCTCGAGCAGCGCGCCGACCGCCGCGGTCCGCGCCAGTGCCAGCCGGATCTCGGGATAGGTGGGGCACGGCAGCGAATAGAAGCGCTCGGGGGAGATCACCAGGACGTGATGGCCTTGCCGCTCGAGCTCGCAGCGCACGGCCTGGAGGGTCCGGACCACGCCGTTGACCTGTGGCTCCCAGGCGTCGGTGACGATCGCGATACGCACGCCGGTCAGGCCGCCGCCAGCGTTTCGACCTTTGCGTCTGCGCGTGCCGCCATTTCCTCGGCCCAATGCAGGATCTCCATCCGTCCGTCGAAATGCTCAACGAGCGCGGTGCAGCCTTCTACCCAATCTCCGTCGTTATAATAAGCGATTCCAGCGATTTCGCGAGTCTCGGCGGTGTGGATGTGTCCGGCGACGACGCCGTCGACCCCGCGCTGGGCGGCGGCATGGGCGACGACCTCCTCGAAGTTGGAGATGAACTCGACCGATTTCTTGACCTTGTGCTTGGCGTGCTTGGACAGCGACCAATAGGGCAGGTTGAAGAAGCGCCGCCAGGCGTTCACCCAGCGGTTGAGCGCCATCATGAACTCATAGGCATAGTCGCCGAGATAGGCGAGCCAGCGGTGCGACAGCGTGATCGCGTCGAACTCGTCGCCGTGGAGGATCAGCAGGCGGCGGCCGTCCGCGGTCTCGTGCACGCACTGGCGGACGATGTGGACCCCGCCGAAGTGGAGCCCGGTGAACTGGCGGAACATCTCGTCGTGATTGCCCGGGATGTAGACGATCCGCGTGCCGCGCTTGGCGCGCTTCAGAATGCGCCAGACGATGTCGTTGTGCGCCGCCGGCCAGTAGAATTTCTTCTTGAGCCGCCAGCCGTCGATGATGTCGCCGACCAGGTACATGGTGTCGCTGTCGACGTGGTCGAGGAAGTCGATCAGCATGTCGGCATTGCAGCCGCGCGTGCCGAGGTGCACGTCCGAGATCCAGATGGTGCGGTAGCGGCGGCGCTCCTCGACCGTCTTCTCCGGATAGGTCGGTTTCGATGCGGCGAAATCGGCCAGGTCGGTGATATCGGCCCCGACCGGCAGTCTGGTGATCGCGTCCATGAGCAGCGTCCCCGCTTAAGCCCTTGTCCGCGCTCCACTGCCCGAGAAATGTGACAGAACGAATCGTTCGCGAGTCATCGCCTCGTCATAAAACTCAGCAGAATCAATCGTTCATGCCGACATGCCCCGGCTCGGCCGCGACCCGCGCCAGCCACGCGGCGACGTTCGGATGGCTGCGCACCGCGAAGCCGCCGTCCTCTCCGACATGGGTGTAGGCGTAGAGCGCGATGTCGGCGAGCGTCATCCCCTGCCCCACGAACCAGTCGCGGCCGGCGAGATGCTCGTCCATCAGCGCGAGCGCCGCTTCGCCCGCGGCGAGCTTGGCGGGGATCTGCGCACGCTGGAACTCGGTGAGCGCGCCTTCGCCGACGAACCGGCGCCAGAAGCGGACGGTGCCGAGGTTGGGCTCGACATGATATTGCTCGAAGAACATCCAGTGCAGCATATCGGCATGGTCGAACCAATCCGTCGGGATCAGCCGCGATCCATGTGCCAGATAGGTGATGATCGCGTTGCTCTCGGGAAGGAAGCGGTCGCCGACCTGGAGCACCGGGATACGGCCGTTGGAATTGACGTTGGCCAGGAACTCGGGCGTGCGCGTCTCGCCCTTGAGAATGTCGTATTCGCGCCGATCGAGCGCAATGCCGAGATGGGCGGCGGTCAGCCAGATCTTATAGCAGTTCGCCGACTGGGCATATTGGTGCAGCGTGAGCGTGGCCGTCATGGATCGTTCCTCCCGCCGTCGCGCTTAGCCGCCGATCGCGGCCCGCGCCAATCGAAGACGCGGGGGCGATGACAAGTGCGGCTGATGGATCGCCCTATTCCGCTGCCTGCGGCTCAGCGGCGGGCGACGGTGGCGCGGGCGGAATCGCCGGCGGCGGCACGGCAGTCCCCGCCGCCCCGTTCACCAGCGCGTCGAGCGAGCCGCCATCGAAACCGAGCTCGCGCATCAATCCGTCGATCACCGGCGCCTGCGCCCGGTAGCGCAGGGCCGCCGCGACCGCGGAATTGGCGAGGTTGCGATCGCCGCCTTCGTCGTTCGCCGCGGCCACGCCCGCTCCGCCACCGCCGCGGCCGGTGAGGCCGTCGACCTGAACGATCTTGATGCTGTCGATCGCCTCCAGCGGCTTGGCCGCCTCGCGGATCACCTCCGGCAGCACCTTGAGCAGCGCCATCTTAGTGGTGAGCGAGACCTGGTCGGACGAGAGCAAGTTCGCCGCCTCGTTGATCGCGCGCTGGCCCGCCGCCTCGACCTCGAAGCGGACGCGGTCGGCCTCGGCGCGGAGCTTGGCCGCCTCGGCCTCGCCCTCGGCCTGGAGCCGGGCAGCCTCGGCGCGGTCGGCCGCGGCCTGCTTCTCGGCGTCGGCCTGGACCTTGATCGCGATCGCGGCGCGCTCGGCCTCGCGGGCGGCGTCGATCAGCTCGATGCGCTTCTGGCGCTCGGCGACCTCGGCCTCGCGCGCGGTGCCGACCTGCTCCTCGGCGACCACCGCCTCGGCACGCGCCTTGTCGGCTTCGGCCTTGGCCTGGCTCTCCTCGCGGCTCTTGTTCTGGACCGCGATCTGCTGCTCCTGCCGGGCGAGCGCGAGTGCCTGCTCCTGCGCGATCTGCGCCTCCTTGACTGCGCGGTCGGCCTCGATCTGCTGGCTGTCGACGAGTTTCTTGGCCTCGATCCTGGCCTGATCGGCCTCCTGCTGGCGCAGCGCCTGCTCGCGCGCGACCTCGGCCGCCTGCGCGGCGCGGCGCATCTCGACCTCGCGCTCCTGCTCGAGCCGCGCGAACTCCTGGTCGCGGCCGATCAGGAATGATTGGCGCGAAGCCTCGAGATTCTTGGTCTCGATCTGGACGCGCGTGTCCTGCTCGATGTCGTTGCGCGCCTTCTTGCGAAGCTCGATCTGCTCGGTGAGCTTGGTGAGGCCCTCGGCGTCGAAGGCGTTGTTGGCGTTGAAATGCTCGATCGAGGTTTGGTCGAGCCCGGTCAGCGACACGCTCTCCAGCTCCAGTCCGTTCATCGCCAGGTCGACCGAGGAGACCTGCTGCACCTTCTGCACGAACTCGCTGCGCTGCTCGTGGAGCTGCGCCATCGTCATGCCCGCCGCGACCGAGCGCAATGCGTCGACGAACTTGCCCTCGACCAGCTCCTTCAGCGCCTCCGGGTTCATCGTGCGCAGGCCGAGCGTCTGCGCGGCGGTGGCGATCGATTGGGCGTCGGGTTTCACGCGGACGTAGAACTCGGCCTTCACGTCGATGCGCAGGCGGTCGAGCGTGATCAGCGCGTCCATGTTCTTGCGCTCGACCGCGAGGCGGACGGTGTTCATGTTGACCGGCATCGTCTCGTGGAACACCGGCAGCACCAGCGCGCCGCCGTTGATCACCACCTTCTCGCCGCCGAAGCCGGTGCGGACGAAGCCGATCTCCTTCGACGCACGCTTGTAGAGCTTGGCGAGGATCAACCCCAGCACCAGCAGCGCCAGCAGCGCGACGCCGGCATAGATCAGATAGGGCAGCATGGCAGCGACTCCTTGGGGCACGACGGTCCTCCGGTCAGGGTTCCAGGCGCGGCAGGTAATGATCGCCGCGGGCAATGGCGCGGAACAGATCGTTCTCGCGCCGGACGAGCAGCACGGCCTCCCCCTCGACGAAGCTCTGTCCGTCGTTGTCGGGTTCGACCATGACGTAATGGGCCTGGCCCCACTGGTCCTCGACCCGGGCGCGCGCAGGCGAGCCGCGGCTGGCGCGGCCGGTGAGGATATGGGCAGTGCGCCCGACCAGTACCTCGAGCGGCACCGCGGTGGTGAAGTCGCGCGGCAGGATGCGGGCGAGGCCGCGGGCGGCGAGCCCGGTCAGCGGCAGCGCGGCGAGCGCCGCCGCCGGCACCGCGATCCACGGCGTCAGCAGCGCACCGGTAAGGTCGCGGCTGAGCTGCTGCCCGATCAGACCGACGAGGCCGAACAGGGTCAGGAACACCACCAGCAGCATGAGCAGCGGCAGCCGCCCAACGCCGAGCCAGCTCAGCAGGTCGCCCGAGATGCCGGCATGGAGATCGGCGTCGGCATCGGCATCCGCATCGAGATCGCCGCCCAGCCCGACAAGCTGGACGACGCCGATCAGCGCCATCAGCACGATCGCCGAGACGAAGGCGATGTTCTCCGATGCCCCCAGAAACGCCAGCACTTGCCCCTGCCCCCGATTCGAGGAGGAGTTTACGGAGACACGTCGGGACTCTCTAGCGGAATCGGTCGCCGGGCAGGCGAGCCGGGTATCAGATGATCCCCAATGCCAGCCGTTTCGCGGCTTCCTCGCGCCGCCAGGAAACAAGGGCGGCGGCCAGCGCGGCGACGATCAGCCAGCCCCAGACATAGCGCCAGAAGGGGAAGGCATAGCCTTGGCCGAGCGGCTCGCCCGCTTCCTTCGCGAGAAGCTTCATATAGTCGTCGTCGAGCGGGATCATGCGTTGCCGCATCCCGTTGTCGTCGTAGAGCACGAAACCGAGGTCGCGATAGGCGAGCAGCGGCAGCTTGAGCAGGCTCAGCGTGCGATAGTTGTAGCCGAGCCGCACCGGCGCCGGTTCGTTCGGAGGCGTCATCGGAAAATCCGCCGGCAGCACGATTGCTAGTGCATCAAGGAAGCGGCGGAGCTTCGCGTGATCCGCGCGCGGCGGGATCTCGCCGACATCCGCGATCGCCGGGCGATTGACCAGGACGCCGAAGTGGCCCGGCGTCACGAACTGCACCGCGGCGACGATCAGCACCGTCGCCGGCAGCAATAGCTGATAGAGCCTCATTCCCCCTCCCCCAGGATCGTCAGCACGATCTTCCCGACATGCTCTCCTGACTCCATCCGCGCGTGCGCCGCGGGCACCTCGGCGAACGGGAAGGTCGAATCGATCACCGGCTTCAGCCGCCCCGCCTCGACGTGCGGCCAGACGGTGCGGTGGAGCTCGTCGGCGACCATCGACTTGAACACCGTGTCGCGCGGGCGCAGCGTCGAGCCGGTCAGCGTCAGGCGGCGGCGCATGATCTCGAAGATCGGGACGGTCGCCTGTGCCCCGCCCTGCACGGCGATCGAGACGTGGCGGCCGTCGTCGGCAAGGCACTGGAGGTTGCGCGCGACATAGTCGCCGCCGATCATGTCGAGCACCACCGCGACGCCCTTGCCGCCCGTGATCTCCTTCACGCGCTCCACGAAGTCCTCGGCCTTATAGTCGATCGCATGGTCGGCGCCGATGCCGCGCGCGGCAGCCACCTTCTCGGGCGAGCCGGCGGTGACGATGACGGTGATGCCGAACAGATTGCACAGCGCGATCGCCATGGTGCCGATGCCGCTGGTGCCGCCGTGGACGAGCACCGTATCGCCTTCCGCCGCGAAGCCGCGCTCGAACAGGTTGGTCCAGACGGTGAACAAAGTCTCCGGCATCGCCGCCGCCTCGACCATGGTCAGCGCGGGCGGCACCGGCAGGCACTGGCCGGCGGGCGCAACGGCGTATTGGGCGTAGCCGCCGCCCGCAACCAGCGCGCAGACCGGCTGGCCGAGCAGTTCTTCCGGCCCATCGGAGCCGACTGCGACCACCTCGCCCGACACCTCCAGCCCCAGGATCGATGGCGCGCCGGGCGGCGGCGGATAGAGCCCCTTGCGCTGGAGTACCTCCGGCCGGTTGATTCCGGCGGCGGCGACATGGATCAGCACCTCGCCCGGCCCCGGCTGCGGCACCGGCCGCTGGACCGGCACCAGCACCTCCGGCCCGCCCGGCTCCGCCGGATCGATCGCCAGCATCGTCGTCGGAATCGCCACGTGCCGTCCCCGTTTCATCGCAAGCCCCGCGCGTGCTTATTGACAGCCGCCCCCCCGCGGTCAACGCTGCACGGAAATGGACGTCGACGACAGCCTTCCGCGCAAGAGTCGCGACCTGGTCGCGGAGCTCGCCAGGCAGGACCTCGATCCCTTCTCGGTCGAGGAACTGCAGGAGCGCATCGCAATGCTCGAAGCGGAAATTGCCCGGTCCAAACAAAGAATTGAACGCGCCGTTAACCATCGCGCAAGCGCTGACGCGCTATTCAAGCGATGAGCGCGGCGGCACCGGCCAAAGGCGCAAAGCCAGACCGGTGCGGGGGCGCCCTGCTTGATGCGCGGCCCCGGACTTCCGACATAATGGGCAAGGGGCGGGCATCTGCACCCGCCCGTCTGGAGTAATTTGATGCCGTCCTTCGCTTCCGCCCTGGAAACCACCCTGCACAAGGCGCTCGAGGCCGCGTCCTCCCGCCGGCACGAGTATGCGACGCTCGAGCATTTGCTGCTCGCGCTGATCGACGACGAGCACGCGTCGAAGGTGATGAGCGCGTGCGGCGTGGACCTGGGCGATCTCAAGACCACCGTCGCCCATTATCTCGACACCGAGCTGGAGGCGCTGAAGGTCGCCGCCGCGACCGATCCGTCGCCCACCAGCGGCTTCCAGCGCGTCGTCCAGCGCGCGATCCTGCACGTCCAGTCGTCCGGCCGCGACGAGGTGACCGGCGCCAACGTCCTCGTTGCGCTGTTCAGCGAGCGCGAGAGCTATGCCGTCTATTTCCTGCAGCAGCAGGACATGAGCCGCCTCGACGCGGTCAGCTACATCAGCCACGGCGTCGGCAAGGGCGGCCAGCCGATCGAGACCCGCGAGGTCAAGGGCGCCGAGGAGGAGAAGCCCAAGGACGCCAAGAAGGGCGGCGAGAGCGCGCTCAAGCAGTTCACCGTCGACCTCAACGAGAAGGCCAAGGCCGGCAAGGTCGATCCGCTGATCGGCCGCGGGCCGGAGGTCGACCGGACGATCCAGATCCTGTGCCGCCGCAGCAAGAACAACCCGCTCTACGTGGGCGATCCGGGCGTCGGCAAGACCGCGATCGCGGAGGGTCTCGCGCGCAAGATCGTCGAGGGCGAGGTGCCCGACGTGCTCAAGGAAGCCGTAATCTACTCGCTCGACATGGGCGCGCTGCTCGCCGGCACGCGCTATCGCGGCGACTTCGAGGAACGGCTGAAGCAGGTCGTCGCGGAGCTGGAGAAGCTGCCGCACGCGATCCTGTTCATCGACGAGATCCACACGGTGATCGGCGCCGGCGCGACCAGCGGCGGGGCGATGGACGCCTCCAACCTGCTCAAGCCCGCGCTGTCGGGCGGGGCGATCCGCTGCATCGGCTCGACCACCTACAAGGAGTTCCGCAACCACTTCGAGAAGGACCGCGCGCTGCTGCGCCGTTTCCAGAAGATCGACGTCAACGAGCCGTCGGTCGAGGATACGGTGAAGATCCTCGCGGGCCTGCGCACCGCGTTCGAGGGGCATCACAACGTCAAATACACCCCCGACGCGATCAAGTCGGCGGTGGAGCTCAGCGCGCGCTACATCAACGACCGCAAGCTGCCCGACAAGGCGATCGACGTGATCGACGAGGTCGGCGCGATGCAGATGCTGGTGCCGCCGTCGAAGCGTAAGAAGACGATCACCGTCAAGGAGATCGAGGCGGTGATCGCGACGATGGCGCGCATCCCGCCGAAGTCGGTGTCGACCGACGACACGCGGACGCTGGCGAACCTCGACACCGATCTGAAGCGCGTCGTGTTCGGGCAGGACAAGGCGATCGAGGTGCTGTCCTCCGCGATCAAGCTGAGCCGCGCCGGCCTGCGCGATCCCGACAAGCCGATCGGCAACTATCTGTTCTCGGGACCCACCGGCGTCGGCAAGACCGAGGTCGCGCGGCAGCTCGCCAACATCCTCGGCATCCCGCTCCAGCGCTTCGACATGTCGGAGTATATGGAGCGCCACTCGGTCAGCCGCCTGATCGGCGCGCCTCCGGGCTATGTGGGCTATGACCAGGGTGGGCTTCTGACCGACGCGGTCGACCAGCAGCCGCATTCGGTGCTCCTGCTCGACGAGATCGAGAAGGCGCATCCGGACCTGTTCAACATCCTCCTCCAGGTGATGGACAACGGCAAGCTGACCGACCACCACGGCAAGACGGTCGATTTCAGGAACACGATCCTGATCATGACGACCAATGCCGGCGCCGCCGACATGGCGCGCGAATCGATCGGCTTCGGCGAGATCAGCCGCGAGGACGCGCAGGAGGACGCGGTGAAGAAGCTCTTCACCCCGGAATTCCGCAACCGCCTCGATGCGATCGTGCCGTTCGACTACCTCCCGCCGGCGGTGGTCGGCCGCGTCGTCGAGAAGTTCATCCTCCAGCTCGAGCTGCAGCTCGCCGACCGCGGCGTGCACATCAGCCTCGACGAGGAGGCGAAGGCGTGGCTCACCGAGCGCGGCTACGACCGGCTCTATGGCGCGCGGCCGATGGGCCGCCTGATCCAGGAGAAGGTCAAGCAGCCGCTCGCCGAGGAGCTGCTGTTCGGCAAGCTCGTCCATGGCGGCGAGGTTACGGTGAAGCTCAAGGACGGCGCGCTCGCCTTCGAGATCGTCGGCGCTGCGCCGGGCAAGCCCAAGAAGGGCGGCAAGGCGCCGGCCAAGGTCAAGGCGAAGTAGGCGATGGCCGGCGACCGCAAGGTCGGCGAGGACCGCCAGGGGTTCGAGAGCGAACCCCTGGTGGGTCTTTATGAGATTGGGCCGGACGACGAGCTCGACGAGGCCGACCTCGCCGGCATCGCCGACCTGGACGCCGGACGGACCGTCAGCAATGAGGCGGTGATCCGTTGGCTTAAGTGGTGGGGAACAGGCAATCGGCTGCCGAGACCTAAGTGCGGCGAGTAGATTGGTCGGATCGCGCGATCGACGAACTTGACCGGATCGGCCTCTATATCGAGCAGTTCGATCCAGACGCTGCCGGGCGAATATCGAATCGTATCATTTTCGCAGCCCAAGGCCTCGCCGATTTCCCGCACAAGGGACGCAGGATCGGCCGCGGATTGCGGCAGCCCTCCGTCGTTTATCCTTACCTGATTCGCTATCGGGTTCATCGCGAGCGAGTGGAGATCGTCTCGGTCCGCCACGGTGCGCGCCGCTGATTGCGTCGGAGCCGGGATTCCGGCAACAAAAACGCGCTTAACGGCTTGTTTGGCATAGGTGCTTACGGGGGGAGCCATGCCGGGGGTTTGCATCGTCAGGTTGATCGGCGCATTGCTGCTCGCGCTCGCCTTGCCGTTGGACGCGAGCGCGGCGATTTCGGCCGCACCCGAGGTGCTCCCGCTTCCGGTGTGCATCGCCCCCGCCCTGCCCGGATCGACCGCCGCTGAGGCACTGCGCGGCGGCCTTCCCTACGACTGCGCCTCGCCGCAGCACCGTCACGGACCGGGCGATTATTGGGCACTGTCCGCACCCGTCCCGGCCGCGCTCGGCAACGGCGAGGTCCGCGTGCGCGTGCTGAGCCTGTGGCAGCGGGCGCTGACGCTGCACGCGCTCTATGCGGACGGGCATGTCGAGACGATTCCCACCACCAGCGCCACGCTGTCGCGCCACGTCCAGCTCGGCGCGATCATCGAGTTCGCGCTGCCGGCACGACCGGCGCCGGTCACGCGGCTGCTCTGGCACGTCGAGGGGGCGTCGAACGTCCGCGGCATCCTGCTCGGGCAGCGGATCGCCAATCCCCCGGCAGGCGAGCGCGCCAACCTGGCGATGGCGGCGATCTACGGCGGTTTCGCCGGCCTCGCCATCGCCCTGCTCGTCTACAATCTCGCGATCTGGGGCGCGCTCCGCCACCGGTTCCAGCTTGCCTATTGCGTCATGGTCGGGGCGATGCTGGCCTATACCTTCTCCTCCTCGGGCGCGCTCGCCTGGGCGTGGCCGGGGATCGACAACAACGTCCGGCTCCGGATCAACTACCTGCTGCTCGGCATCATCGCCGCGGCAGCGCTGGCGTTCGCGCGGTCCTTCTTCGAGCCCAGGGTGTTCACGCCCCGGCTCAGCGCGCTGACCCGCGCGGCGATCGTCTTGCTGCTAACGGTGGCGGTGCTGTTCTGGCCGCTGTCCTATCTCGCCACGCCGCTTGCGGATGCGATCTATTCGTGGAGCTTCCTCACCGGGCTGGCGATGGTCGGGCCGATCCTGTGGTCGGCGTGGCGGCAGAAGAGCGACTATCTGTGGATGTTCGCGGTCGCCTGGGCGGCGCCGATCGTCTTCTCGATGGCGCGCGTTCTAGCGGCGCTGCACGTCATCCCGACCAATTTCTGGCTCGACAATTCGACCGTGCTGTCGCTGGGGATCGAGGCGCTGCTGTCCAGCATCGCCATCGCCTATCGCGTGTGGATGCTGAGCCGCGAGCGCGACGAGGCGCTGGCGGGCGAGACGCTCGCGCGGCGGCTGGCCGACACCGATCCGCTGACCGGCCTGCTCAACCGCCGCGCCTTCCTGTCCCAGGCGATCGGGCGCGAGGGCGAGCAGCAGCTCCACGTCATCGACATCGACCATTTCAAGCGGGTCAACGAGACGCTCGGCCATGACGGCGGCGACGAGGTGCTGCGCGTCTACGCCCGCGTGCTGCGGACCCTGGTGCCGACCGGCGCACTGGTCGCGCGGATCGGCGGCGAGGAGTTCGCGATCGTCGCTGCCGCCGACACGCCGATCGACGCCGAGCGCATCCTCGCCAAGTTGCGGTCGGCGCGGATGCCGTTCGATCTGACCGTCACCTCCAGTATCGGCAGCTGCCTCGGCCCGCTCACGGACGAGGTCGACTGGAAACGGCTTTACCATTGCGCCGACCGCGCGTTGTTCGACGCCAAGTCTGCCGGCCGCGACCGTGCACGGCGCGGGCGATCCCTCGCCGCCTGATCGTTGCCGCCGCCCGGTAGCTCGGCTATGGCGGCCCCATGCGGAATCGCAGCGTAGCGTTCATCATCCTCGCCGCCTTGCTGCTGGTCGCGGCGGTGCGGCATCCGACCGTCGACATCCGCATCCTCACCCATGACGCGACCGATCTCGCGCCGCATCAGGTGCGAACCGCCATCGATACCGGCGTGGTCGCGATAAATCTGCTGGTGACCTGGTCCGGCGAGCACCTGATTCCGTAAGGTCAAGGCGCAAACCCTCGCCATGAAGCGAGGATTCGGCCGGCGCGCCCCTAGATTTTCATCGCCGGGTCCGCTTACATTCGTGTCAATGAGCGAGCCCGAGTCCGCCTGGCGCAGCGCCTATCACCATCCCGTTCCCTGGGATCGCGACTTCCCGCCGACGACGATGGTCGCGCTGTTCGAGGAGACGGCGGCGCGGGTGCCGGACGCGCCGCTGCTCGACTTCCTCGGCCGCCGCTACAGCTATGCCGAGACGCTGGACGGCGCCAACCGCGTCGCCTGCGGCCTGAAAGCGCTGGGCTATGGGCCGGGCGACCGCATCGGGCTGTTCCTGCCCAATGCGCCGCACTACGTCGCCGCCTATTACGGCATCCTCAAGCTCGGTGCGACGGTGGTCAACTTCTCGCCGCTCTACACCGTGGAGGAGCTGGCCCACCAGGTCGCCGATTCGGGCACGCGCCTCCTCTTCACCCTCTCCGCCACCGCGTTGCTGCCCAACGCGCTCAAGGTGCTGGAGGCGAGCAGCCTCGAGCGGCTGGTGGTGGGATCGGTCGCAGGTGCGCTGCCGCCGGCCAAGTCGCTGTTCTACCGCCTGTTCCGCGGCCGCGAGGTGACGCCGCGACCGCACGACGATCGCATCATCGCCTTCTCCCGCCTGATCGCCAACGACGGCGCCTGCCCGGTCCCGGACCTCGACCCCGATCGCGACCTCGCGCTGATCCAATATACCGGCGGCACCACCGGCACCCCAAAGGGGGCGATGCTGAGCCATCAGAACCTGTCGGCCAACGCGCGACAGGTGGCGCTGCTCGATCCGCATCCCGAGGAGGCGGACACGGTGCTGGGCGTGCTGCCCTTCTTCCACGTCTTCGCCAACACCTGCGTGCTCAACCGCACCGTCATCAAGGGCGGCGAGATCATCATGCTGCCGCGCTTCGACGCCGGCCAGGTGCTCGCCGCGATCCAGCGCACCCGGCCGCGCGCGATGCCGGGCGTACCGACGATGTACCAGGCGCTGCTCGACAGCCCACGCTTCGCCGGCACCGATTTCTCCTCGGTCAAATTCTGCATCTCGGGCGGCGCGCCGCTGCCGGCCGAGCTCAAGACGCGGTTCGAGGCGGCGACCGGATCGACCTTGATCGAGGGCTATGGCCTGTCGGAGAGCTCGGGCGTGATCTCGGCCAATCCTTATGCGGGACCGATGAAGCCCGGCATCGGCCAGCCGATCCCCGGCACGCGCGTGCACCTGGTCGACAAGGAGGACCCGACCCGTCCGCCACCCGAGGGCGAGCCGGGCGAGATCGTCGCGGCGGGGCCGCAGATCATGAAGGGCTATTGGCAGCGCCCCGACGCCGACGCCGAGGTGTTCGTCGACGATGCCGAGGGCACGCGCTGGCTGCGCACAGGCGATGTCGGCACGATCGACGAGGAGGGCTATGTCCGCATCGTCGACCGCCTCAAGGACATGATCGCGGTCAGCGGCTTCAAGGTGTTCCCTAGCCAGATCGAAGCGCTGCTGCACCATCATCCGGCGGTGAAGGAGGCGTTGGTGCTCGGCCTGCCCGATCCTTACCGCGGCGAGCATCCGCGCGCCTATGTCACGCTGCTCGACGGCGCGGCGGCGACCGGCGAGGAGCTGCGCGACTGGCTCAACCCGCAGCTCGGCAAGCACGAGCGGGTGGACGAGGTGGTGGTGCGGCTGACGCTGCCCAAGACGATGATCGGGAAGCTCAGCCGGAAGGATCTGAAGGCAGAGGTGATGGGCCACCCCTAATTCCTCCCCGGCACGGGGAGGGGGACCGCGCGACGAAGTCGCGTGGTGGAGGGGGCCCGGCCACAAGCGAATGGCCAAGATCAGGGCCCCCTCCACCATCGCTGCGCGATGGTCCCCCTCCCCGTGCCGGGGAGGAGCTGTTGCAATCCCCCCCGCCCCTGCCGCATAGCGGCGCCATGACAGAGGACAGTGCGGTCGAGGCGCTTTCGTTCGAGGAGGCGCTCAAGGAGCTGGAGGCGATCGTCGCCCGGCTGGAGAGCGGCGATGCCGCGCTCGACGAGGCGATCGCGCTCTACGAACGGGGGGACAAGCTGCGCCGGCAATGCGCCGCACGGCTCGATGCGGCGCAGGCGCGGATCGAGGCGGTAAGGCTCGATGCGAACGGGCAGCCCGCCGGCACCACCCCGTTCAACGCCGGGTGAGGACGGCGGTGGCGCAGGCGTCGCTGGCGCTCGGCGCCGCGCTGCGCGAGGCGGCGGCGGAAGTCGACCGCCAGCTCGACCTGCTGCTCGCCGTCCCCGACGATCCGCGCGCGGACCTCTACCGCGCCATGCGCCACGTCGCGATCGGCGGCGGCAAGCGGCTGCGCCCCTTCCTGACCATGTCGACCGCGGGCATGTTCGGCGTCGACCGCGACTGCGCCGCGCGCGCCGCCACCGCGATCGAGTGCATCCACGTCTACAGCCTGGTCCACGACGACCTGCCGGCGATGGACGACGACGACATGCGCCGCGGCAAGCCGACCGTCCACCGCGCCTTCGACGAGGCGACCGCGATCCTGGCCGGCGACAGCCTCCACGCGCTCGCCTTCGAGGTCGCCGCGCATGAGGCGACCCATCCCGACCCCTTCGTCCGTATCGAGCTGGTCGGCGAGATCGCCCGCGCCGCCGGCCCGGCGGGCATGGCCGGCGGCCAGATGATGGACCTCGAGGCGGAGAAGGCGAGCTTCGACCTCGCCACCGTCACCCGGCTCCAGGCGCTCAAGACCGGCGCGCTGATCGGCTGCTCGGTCGAGGCGGGCGCGATCCTCGGCCGCGTGCCGCCCGAGGCGCGCACGGGGCTGCGCGGCTATGCCCGCGACATCGGCCTCGCCTTCCAGATCGCCGACGACATCCTTGACGTCGAAGGCAGCGAGGATGCCGCCGGCAAGCGGCTGCGCAAGGACGAGGCGGCCGGCAAGGAGACCTTCGTCACCCTGCTCGGCCTCGACCGCGCGCGGGCGCAGGCGGCGCTGCTGGTCGAGCAGGCGGTGGAGCATCTGCGCAGCTACGGACCCGAGGCCGACCTGCTGCGCGACGTCGCGCGCTACGTTCTGGAGAGAGACCGCTAAATGACCCGAATCGGCGTCTACCCCGGCACCTTCGACCCGATCACGCTGGGCCATATGGACATCATCCGCCGCGGCGCGAAGCTGGTCGACCGGCTGGTGATCGGCGTCACCACCAATCCGTCCAAGTCGCCGATGTTCTCGGTCGAGGAGCGGATGGCGATGGTGCAGCGCGAGGTGGCGGCGATCGGCAACGGCGAGATCCATGTCGTCGGCTTCGATTCGCTGCTGATGGACTTCGCCGAGCGCGAGGGGGCGAGCGTCATCGTGCGCGGCCTGCGCGCCGTCGCCGACTTCGAGTACGAATATCAGATGGCGGGCATGAACCAGCAGCTCAACAGCCGCGTCGAGACGGTGTTCCTGATGGCCGACGTCTCGCTGCAGCCAATCGCGAGCCGGCTGGTCAAGGAGATCGCGATCTACGGCGGCGACATCGCCAAGTTCGTGACGCCCGCGGTGAAGGCGGAAGTCGATGCGCGGGTTGCCCAGTTGGGGCGCAAGGGCGCTCACTGACCGGCTTAGCGGCGGCCTCGACCGTCACCCCGGACTTGTGCCGGGGCCCACGATGCAGTCGAGGACTGGTTTCGAGAATATTGCCGGAATCTCGACGCTATTCCTCGCGGAAACGTGGATGCCGGAACAAGTCCGGCATGACGACGGAGGGTCGAGACCTAGCGGTACGCCGTCAGCCCGCCCTTGTCGTTCAGCGAATAGAGCGTCGAGTTCGCCACCGTCAGCGGCAGGCCGAAGCGGCCCTTGGTCTCGAGCGTGTAGCCGACCGTGCCGTCGGTGGGCGATGCCGAGACGATCTGGCCTTGCGAATTCGCCAGCCACAGCTTGCCGCCGGCGAGCACCGGGCCGATCCACGCGATCGGGTCCTTCTGCTTCTTCTCCTTGCGGTATTTGCGCAGCTGGCTGATCCAGCGGATCTTGCCGCTGGCGCGCGCGAGGCAGATCAGGCGGGCATCGTCGGTGACGACGAAGATCCACTCGCCCGCGACCCACGGCGTCGAGATGCCGGCGATATTCTGTTCCCACAGGCGCTGGCCGGTCACCAGCTCCAGCGCGACCATGCGGCCGCCCTGGCCGACCGCATAGGCGCGGCCCTGGTCGATCACCGGCTCGGCATCGATGTCCGACAGGCTCGACACCGAGGTCGAGATGCTGCTGCGCGACAGCGTATCGGCCCAGACGCTGCTGCCGTTCTCATAGCGATAGGCGTTGAGCTCGCCCGAGGAGAAGCCGGCGACGACGGTGCCCTGCGCCGCGGCTGGCGCGGCGACGCCGAAGACGCCCTGCGATTCGAGGCTGCCCGCCTGGGTCCACACCACGCTGCCGTCGGCCTGGTTGAGCGCGAACAGCTGGTTGTCCTGGCTCAGCACGTAGATGTTTCCGTTGGCGAGCGTCGGCGCGCCACGCAGCGGACCGCCGGGCTTGGCGCGCCACAGCACCGCGCCGTTGCTGGCGTCGAGCGCCACCACGTCACCGAGACCGTTGGTCGCGAACACCTTGCCGCCCTCGGCGCTGGCGCCGCCGCCGAAGCGGGCGCGGGCGTTCTTCTTGGCTTCCTTCTTGTCCTTGCCGGCGCCTGCGGTCTCGACCGTCCACAGTTTCGCGCCCATATTGGCGTCGAAGGCATGGACCATGCCCTCGGTATCCATCACGAACAGCTTGCCGCCGTCGACGGTCGGCGCGGCGGCAAGGCGGACGCGGGTGTCGCCGCCCGGAATCTGTGCGCGCCAGATCTGACGCGGCGCGTCGGCGAGCGCGAGATGGCCCATCGATTTGGCGGCGTTCCCGCCCGGCTGGTTCCAGCTCTCGTTGGCGGCCGGCGGCGGCAGCACCACCTCGATCGCGGCGATCGACTTGTCGGACGAGATCGAGTTCTCGCTCATCAGGATCGGCACGCGTTCGCCGAGCACCGGCGTCTTTTTCTTGCCGCCCTTGAAGACGCCGCAGCCGCTCAGGCCCGCAACCAGCGCGAGCGCGGTGCACGCGGTGACAAACTTCCTCATTGAGCCTTCTTTTCCTCAGGTTGCGCGACCGCGTCGACCCCCAGTACGCCGGCCATCTGAACCGCGCGTTGACGAACCGACGCCGGCACCGTCTCATCCTTGGCGATGTCGCCGAACATGCGGCCGGCCAGGTCCTTGCGGTTCGTACGCAGATAGGCGACCGCGGTCATCTCCGCGGCGCTCGCGAAATAGGGGTTTCCCTTGACGGCGAAGGGACGCAGACGATCGATCACCACCTGCGGCTGGAGCGAGTCATACTCAGCCAGCGTCTGGCGGATGAGCGCGAGATTGCGCAGCGGCTCGGCGGCCGAGCCGTCGTTCGCGACCTCGGCGAACCTGGCCGCGGCGGCCTTGAGGTCGTTCTTCTGGAGCGCGAGGTCCGCGAGCGTGAACTTGGAGAGCGCGGCATAGCCCGGCGTCCCCTCCTTCGCGAGCTGCTCGAGCATCGGGCGCGCAGCCTCGGTCCGCCGGTTGCCGAGCTCGTCGAGCGCCTTGTTGAAGGTGATGCTCTGCTCGCCGGCCTTGGCCTCTCGGTGCGACTGCCAATAGAGCCAGCCGCCGAACGCGGCGAGCGCCAGCACGACCACGGCGACGATGGCGATGCCCCAGCGGCGCCACAGCGCGACCGCCTGATCGCGGCGCAGCTCATCGTCGACCTCGCGGAAGAATGCTTCGTTGGATTGCGGGCTCAGCGCCACGGACAGGCTACTCCAGGGGGATGATCGGCGGCGGACCTTAGCCGCGTGCTGGCCGAAGGGAAAGCGTTCAGGGTTTCGGCGCGTATACCTGTTCGGGACCGGGGAATTCGCGCGCCCGCACCTCGCCCGCATAGGTCTCGACCGCGGCGGAAATGCGGCCGGCGAAATCCTCGTAGCGCTTCACGAAGCGGGCGGTGCGCTCGAACATGCCGAGCATGTCGTCGATCACCAGCACCTGCCCGTCGCATTCGGCCGAGGCGCCGATGCCGATCACCGGACAGCCGACCGCGGCGACGATCTCCTTGGCCAGCGGTTCGACCACGCCCTCCACCACCAGCGAGAAGGCGCCGGCCTCGGCGATCGCGCGGGCGTCGTCGATGATCTGCGCGTGTTCCGCGTTGGAGCGCCCGCGCGCGCCATAGCCGCCGAGCGCGTTCACCGCCTGCGGCGTCAGGCCGACGTGTCCCATCACCGGGATGCCGCGCCGGGTGAGGAAGGCGACGGTCTCGGCCATCGTCTCGCCGCCCTCCAGCTTCACGCCGGCCGCCCCGGTCTCGGCGAGCACGCGGGAGGCGGTGGCGAAAGCCTGTTCCGGCGAACCCTCGTAGCTGCCGAACGGCAGGTCGATGATCACCACGGCATGATAGCTGCCGCGCACCACCGCGGCGCCGTGCGCGCACATCA
This sequence comes from Sphingomonas sp. SRI_018, assembly GCF_057586275.1. Taxonomy (NCBI): domain Bacteria; kingdom Pseudomonadati; phylum Pseudomonadota; class Alphaproteobacteria; order Sphingomonadales; family Sphingomonadaceae; genus Sphingomonas; species Sphingomonas sp. SRI_018. The sequence goes on from NZ_JBYCZO010000006.1 coordinate 78,567, forward strand.
TCTCCACCGTCACCGGCAGGGTCGAGGGCAGGCCGTAGATCACCTGGCCCAGGCTGTCGCCGACCAGCAGCATGTCGCAGTGCGAATCGAGCAGCTGCGCCATCCGCGCGGTGTAGGCGGTGAGCATCACCAGCGGCTCCTTCCCCTTGCGCGCGGTGATTGCGGGCACGGTGAGGCGCTTCATCGGCGCCGGCGTGGGGTGCGCGCGGCTGGTCGAGGTGTCGAGGGTGAAGGTGGTCGACATGGGCCCAGCCCTACGGCCTGCCCTCCCTACTGGCAATGGTTGGGCCGACTGCCGGTCTGTACCCCCTCAGGAAATCCAGCCGCGCCGCCGTGCGAGGCCGGCGAACCAGATCTCGACCAGCGCGATGACGAGGATCAGGATCGGGAACGGCAGCACCGCCGCCGCGCCCTTGTGGGCGATGAGATCGGTGGCGAGGAAGGCATAGCCGAACTGCACGACGATCGCGATCGCCGAGACGATGAACAGCAGCCGCGCCGCCGCCGACCGCGCAAGCAGCGCCAGCGCACCGAGCAGCGCCGTGCCGACCGCGATCGCATAGACGTAGTTGTACCAGGCCGGCAGCGAGGCATAGAGCGCGCGGTTGTATTCGGCGTTGGCGGGATCACCCCAGGCGTCGGCGCCGATCCTGAATTGCTGGTAGCAGGCCCAGCACCCCATCGCTCCCCACAGCAGGAACAGTATCGCGACGATCCAGAACCACGCCGGAGGCCGCTGCTTGAGATAGGTCGCCATCCGTCATCCCCTCTTTGTCCGGTCGCAAGAGTACCGGATCGGGGGCGGTTCCGCTAGGGAAAGACGGCCCCGTAACGATCAGGATCGAAGCCGACCAGCAACGGCCCCGCCCCTTCGATCACCGGGCGCTTGATGAGCGAGGGATGCTCGGCCATCAGTGCGAGCGCCTTGGCCTCGTCGACATTCTCGCGGTCGGCGTCGGGCAGCTTGCGGAAGGTGGTGCCGGCGCGGTTGAGCAGCTTCTCCCAACCGACCTGCTTCGCCCAGGCGGCGAGCTTCTCGGCCGGCACGCCGTCGGTCTTGTAGTTGTGGAAACCATAGGTCACGCCGGCGGCATCGAGCCATTTGCGCGCCTTCTTGACGGTATCGCAGTTGGGGATGCCGTACATGGTTAACGTCATTCGAGCCTCATCCATTTTGCCTACACTTCCGCATAGCGCTCGCGACAAAAGAAGGCAGCAGTTCGCCGATCGATCAGCTGCGGAGCTCGCTCGGGCCTTAGATCAAACTTAACGGCCGCGAGGCGATAGAGCCGGAAAAAGCGGAACAGACCCCATGCGCACTCTTCTCTCCCCTCTGCTTCTCGTCTCGATGCTGACGGCCGCTGATAGCGCCATCGCTCAAACGCGGCCGCCACAGGACCCCGACATGCCCATCACCTTCGCCAACGTCATTCCGGACGTATGCCTTGGGGTGGCCTCCACCAATGCGTCGCCTTCACAGGCGATATTGGAGCGGTTACCAAAACGACCGGTGGAAATTGCCGACAGGTATCCGCACGTCCCGGTCTGGTATCGGCTCAAGAAGAAACCCGAAAACATCTTCATCGGCGTGGGCGACAAACCGAACCTATGCCATATCGTGATGACGAATTCCAAGGACGGCCGCCAATCCTTTAGCGCCGCCTGGGCACTGCTCCGCTCCGCCGGTTATTCGAGTACATGGGCAGCTGACGGGTCTGCGGTTCTCGTCCTGATTAGGAAGGCTGCCACAGGCAACTCACTCATACTGCTGAACGGTCTGACCAATGCTACGGATGGCGTAGGCCCGCAGGTATCGGTCGATGTCGGGTCCGCAACCGATGAGCAATTGCGCTTATTGCTGGGAAGAAAATAGCGGGTCCGTTTGGCCGCGCACCTGACCGCCGCGGGTCAATCTCCAAGGAAGCGACCAAGCGTCACCACCGGCTGCGGTTCTAGCCCCAGCGCCGCGTAGAAGGCGAGCGCCGCGTCGTTGCCTTCGCGGACCATCAGCTGGACCTTGGGCGCGCCGCGCTCGCGCAGCCATGCCTCCGCCGCCGCCATCAGCATGCGGCCGAGGCCGGCGCGGCGCGCGTCGGGCGCGACGGCGAGGTAATAGACCCAGCCGCGATGGCCGTCGAAGCCGGTCATCACGCTGCCGGCGATGCGTCCGGCGCGCTCGGCGACCAATATGGTCGAGGCAGGGCCGTCCGCTGCCAGCACGAAATCACGGTCAGGATCGTTCCACGGGCGCGTCAGCCCGCATTCGCGCCACAGCGCGACCACGGCCGCCTGGTCCTCCGCCTTCGCCGTACGGATCATGCCGCGCCCGCCGCATGACGCTCGAGCATCGCCGCCTCGCGGTCGAACACGTCGAAGCCCCAGGCGCGGGTGGCGGCGAATACCTCGACATGGCGGAGCAGCATCGCACATTGCCGGAAATGCGCCGCGGTCGCGCCGAGCGTCGGGAGGTAGAGGCCGCGGTAGCTGTTCTCCATCACCGCCGCCATCGCCTCGCTGCCACGCAGGGGCAGGATGCGGCCCTCCCCGTCCTCGGCGCGCGCCAGGGTATAGAGGCGGCGGAGGGGGACCGGCCGCGCATCGGCGGTCCGTCCGATCGGCACATGGAATTTCTCCAGCCCCTCGACGGCGCGGTCGAGCGCGGCGGGATCGTGGCCGAAGGCGTGGGCCGCGTCCTCCCACAGCTTGAGCCGCGGCAGGCCCGGCCAGGCGAGCGGCACGCCGGCATCGTCGAAGCCGACCACGCAGACGTCGTCGCACAGCACGGGATAGCCGGCGCGCTGGAAGTGCGCGGCGAGCGTCGACTTGCCCGCGCCCGACTGGCCGGTGAAGGCCACCGCGCCGCCGCCCTCGACCACGATCGCGTTGGCGTGGAGCGGCAGCAGCCCGCGCTGATAGACGAGGATGCCGAGCGCCGAACCCAGCAGGAATAGCCGTACGTTGCGCTCCGCCGCGCCCGGCAGCGGGTCGACCACGATCTCCCGCCCCTCGCGGATCAGGTAGCGCGCGTTGCCGGTGACGGTGAGCAGCGCCTCGCCGTCCGCGGCCTGGAGCCCATGGACCGCCGGCGGTGCCCCCGCGAGCAGCTCGGGCAGCTTGCCCAGCCTGATCTCCACGATCGGCCGCGCGTCGTCGGGATCGTCGGCGGGCGTGAGCTCGCCGAGCGGAATCTCGGAGCGGAGGCGGAAATCGAAGCAGGAGAAGAGCACGCCTCAGGCCATCCCCTGCCGGATGCGCCACAGCGTGAACAGCCCGATCCCCATCCAGATCACGTTGAGCGTCGCCGAGGGGATCGCGCCGTTCCAGCCGCTGTTGAGCACGAACGCCGCGGCGCCGGCGACGTTCAGCCACTGGTAGAGCCGCGACTGACCGGTGAGCCGCCCCGCCGATAGCAGCAGATAGGCGATCAGGATCAGCGCGGCGCCGGTCCAGCCGACGATCTCGATCGCGATGCGCTCGGGGCTCAGTCCCATGGGCCTCCTATTGCCCAGCCGCCCCGCCTCGGCAAGCGAGCGGCCGGAAGTAGGAACCAAAACGGGCCTTCATCGATAATGGAAGCAGCGGGAGGTATCGACGTGACGAAGCGATGGTGGGAGGCCGGGTGCGTCTATCAGGTCTATCCGCGCTCGTTCCAGGACAGCAACGGCGACGGCGTCGGCGACCTCGTCGGCATCCGCCAGCGGCTCGACCATATCGCCGACCTCGGCGTCGACGCGATCTGGCTGTCGCCGATGTTTCCCTCGCCGATGGCCGATTTCGGCTATGACGTCGCCGATTACTGCGGCGTCGACCCGCTGTTCGGGACGATCGAGGATTTCGACGCGCTCCTCGCCGCCGCGCATGAGCGCGGGCTCAGGCTGCTGCTCGACTTCGTGCCCAACCACAGCTCCGACCGGCACCCCTGGTTCATCGAGAGCCGCTCGTCGCGCGCCTCGCCCAAGCGCGACTGGTACATCTGGCGCGATCCCGCCCCCGACGGCGGGCCGCCCAACAACTGGACAAGCGATTTCGGCGGTTCGGCCTGGGAGCACGACCCGGCGACCGGCCAATATTACTACCACGCGTTCCTGAAGGAGCAGCCCGACCTCAACTGGCGCAACCCGGAGCTGCGCCGGGCGATGTTCGACGCGATGCGTTTCTGGCTCGACCGCGGCGTCGACGGCTTCCGCATCGACGTGCTGTGGCACATCGTCAAGGCCGAGGGCTTTCCCGACAATCCGGTCAACCCGGACTATCACCCGTCGATGGGCGAGAAGTTCATGGTGCTCCAGCTCAACTCGACCGACCAGCCGGAGGTGCACGACCTGATCGCCGAGATGCGCGCGCTCGCCGACAGCTATGGCGGCGGCGACGAGCGGGTGCTGGTCGGCGAGGTCTGCCTGCCGCTGTCGAAGCTCGTCACCTATTACGGCGCGCAGGCGAAGGGCGTGCACCTGCCCTTCAACTTCGAGCTGATCGAGGCGCCGTGGCACGCACGCGGCATCGCGAACTTCATCGATGCCTATGAGGCCGCGCTGCCGCCCGGCGCCTGGCCCAATTGGGTGCTGGGGAGCCACGACGCGCGCCGCGTCGCCGCGCGGCTGGGCGAGGCGCAGGCGCGGGTCGCGGCGATGCTGCTGCTCACGCTGCGCGGCACGCCGACGCTCTACCAGGGGGACGAGATCGGGATCGGCGAGGTCGTGCTCGGCCCCGATCAGGTGCGCGATCCCAAGGAGCTGCGCGAGCCGGGGCTCGGCCTCGGCCGCGATCCGGCGCGGACGCCGATGGCGTGGGACGGTTCGGCCAATGCCGGCTTCACCGCCGGCACGCCCTGGCTGCCGCTCCATCCCGACTGGCCGACCCGCAATGTCGCGGCGCAGCGGGAGGACCCGGCATCGATGCTCAGCCTCTACCGGCGCCTGCTCCGCCTCAGGCGCGGCCGCCCGGCGCTGTCGATCGGCAGCTACGCCCCCGTCGAGGCCGAGGGCGACGTGCTCGCCTATCTGCGGCGTGGCGGCGGGGAGGAGTTCCTGGTCGTATTGAACCTCGGCGGCGAACCGCAGGCGATGCCGGAGATCGCACGAGACTACGCGCCGCTCCTCTCGACCATTCACGGCGACCTGCCCGCGGACCGCACGCGGCTGCGGCCGAACGAAGCCATTCTATCGATCCGACGCTAGGAGGTGATGCTTGCGCGTTGCGATGCTGAGCTCGATTTCATGGCGCACCCCGCCCCGCGCCTATGGCCCCTGGGAGCTGGCGACCAGCCTGCTCACCGAGGCGCTGGTCGCGCGCGGGGTCGACGTCACGCTGTTCGCGACCGCCGATTCGATCACCGCCGGCCAGCTCGAGGCGGTCGTGCCGCGCGGCTATTCGGAGGCCCCGGGGCTCGACGCCAAGGTACAGGAGATCCTGCACATCGCCCATCTGTTCGAGCGCGCGGACGAGTTCGACCTCATCCACAATCAGGCGGACTTCATGCCGCTAACCTTCTCGCGGCTGGTCGCGACGCCGATGGTGACGACGATCCACGGCTTCTCGTCGGAACGGATCGTGCCGGTCTACCGGCGCTATGACGACCGCGTCGCCTATGTCGCGATCAGCGAGGCCGATCGCCACCCGGACCTCCGCTATGCCGCGACCATCCACCACGGCATCCGGATCGAGGATTTCCCCTTCGATCCGGTGGGCGGTCCCGATCTCGTCTTCTTCGGCCGCATCCACCCCGACAAGGGCGCCGGCGAAGCAATCCGCGCCGCGCTCGCCTCGGGGCACAAGTTGAGGATGGCGGGCATCGTGCAGGACCAGAGCTATCACGAGCGCGAGGTCGCCCCATTCGTCGACGGCGATCGCGTGATCCACCTCGGCGTCGTCGGGGGCGCCGATCGCGCGCGGACGCTGGGAGAGGCGAAGGCGCTGCTCCACCTCATCGGCTTCGAGGAGCCGTTCGGCCTGTCGGTCGTCGAGGCGCTCGCCTGCGGCACGCCGGTGATCGCCTATCCGCGCGGATCGATGCCGGAGCTGATCGAGGATGGCGTGACCGGCTTCCTCGTCCGCGATCTCGACGAGGCCGTCGCGGCGATCGGGCGGATCGGCGAGATCGACCGCACCGCCTGCCGCCGGGCGGCGGAGGAGCGCTTCTCGGTCGAGCGGATGGCGGATGAGTATCTGGCGCTCTATCGGCGGATCCTCGATGAGGCGGATCGAGCCAGCTTCCAGAGTCTGTCCGGTTCAGATTGAAGCAGCGTCAGTGCTCCTGCGAAGGCAGGAGCTTTGGCTGCAAGCGACACCCGGTAATCCAGGGCTCCTGCCTTCGCAGGAGCACGAGTTCACTTCATTTGAACGGACTCTAGACGGGATTCTCGCAGGCATCCGCCCGTGCCAGCAGAAAGGTTCTTTCGCGCGCGTTGCGGGTCAGCGCGGCCGCAGCCTCGAATTCCGCACGCGCCTCGGCCAATCGGCCGGCCCGGAACAGGAAGTCGCCTCTCGCCGCCGGCAACGGCGCATAGTGGCGGAGAGCGGCGGCGTCGGCGATCTCGTCCACCAGCCGGAGGCCCGCTTCGGGCCCGAACGCCATGCTGTGGGCGATCGCGCGATTGAGGTCGACCACGGGTGAGGGCGCCACGACGCGCAGCCGGTCATAGAGTGCGGCGATGCGCGGCCAGTCGGTATCTTCGGCCCGGCGCGCGCGGGCGTGGCAGGCGGCGAGCGCAGCCTGCAGCACATAGGGGCCGCAATCCTCGGCACCGGCCAGCGCTTCGGCCCGGGCCAGCGCGGCGAGGCCCCGCTCGATCAGCAAATGGTCCCAGCGCCCGCGATCCTGCTCGGTCAGCGGCACGAACGCGCCATCGGGACCGATGCGTGCGGGCAGGCGCGATGCCTGGATCTCCATCAGGGCCAGCAGGCCGAGCACCTCGGCATCCTCGGGCATCAGCCCCGCCAGGATACGGCCCAGCCGCTGCGCCTCCTGGGCCAGGCTCGGCCGGACGAGGTCGTCGCCGGCGGTGGCGGCATAGCCTTCGTTGAAGATGAGATAGACGACTTCGAGCACCGAGGGCAGCCGCATCGTCCGTTCGGCGCCCCGCGGGACCTCGAAGCGCAATCCGGCCTTGGCGATCGCCTTCTTCGCGCGAACGATGCGCTGGGCGATGGTCGCCTCGCTCGACAGGAAGGCGCGGGCGATCTCGTCGATCGTCAGGCCGCCGACCACCCGCAGGGTGAGCGCCGCGCGGGCATCCGGTGACAACATGGGGTGACACGCCGCGAAGATGAGGCCCAGCAGCTCGTCGCCGAGATCGTCGTCCATCGCCGCGATCGCCTGCGCCTCGTCGTCGCAGATGTCGTCCTGCTCCCGCGCGATCTCGTCATGCTTGCGTGCCCGCATCTTGTCGCGGCGGATCGCGTCGATGGCGCGGCGCTTGGCCGCCGTCATCAGCCAGGCGCCGGGATTGGCCGGAACGCCCGTCCTCGGCCATTCGGCGAGCGCGACGATCAGCGCGTCCTGCGCCAGCTCCTCCGCACGGTCGATGTCACGCACCAGCCGGGCCAGGCCCGCAATGAGCCTGGCCCGCTCGATGCGGAAGGTCGCCTCGATCGCCTGATGCGTCTCGCCTGCGGTCACGCCGCCTTTTCGGCCAGGACCGCGGGCGGGACAAGCCGGTTCCCGCGAGCGGGATCAGGCGACGCCGAGCTTCCCGCGCTCGCCCTCACGGGGCGTCGCCAGCTTCTCGGGCGTCACGTACTCTGCCAGATCGGCCTCCTCGTAGAACGGCCGGATCTCGATCTCGCTCGGGCCCATCATGGGATTGGGGCAGCGCTTCGTCCAGGCCACGGCCTCATCCATGTCCCTGACCTCCCAGATCCAGAAGCCGGCGACCAGCTCTCGGGTCTCGGCGAACGGCCCGTCGATGACCGTGCGGCCCGGACCATCGAAGGCGACGCGCTTACCCTCGGCGCTGGGCTTGAGCCCGGCCCCGGCCACTAAAACGCCGGCCTTGACCAGTTCCTCGTTGAACCGGCCCATCGCCTCGAACATCTCCAGCGTCTCGGGCGTGGGGGCCATGCCCTTTTCGCTGTCCTCGGTGGCTTTCACGAACACCATCACACGCATCGTCTGTCTCCTTGTTCTGAGCCGGCCCCTCTTGGCCTCTCATCGGGACGACGAACGAGCTTGTCGGGAATCGACAGCGTTCCGCAAATTTTTCTCAAGCCGCCCAAACCCGCGTCGAAGCGATCGCTCTTCCAGGAAAGCCCGCCGCAGGTTTGCTGCCATTTCCTGCTTTACATGTCGTTGCAACCAGCACGCCGCCGATCGTTCCCATATCGCCGTGCGGCGGTCGATCGCCTTCATCCTATCAAGTCCCCGGCTGGATGTAGGGCACGCGCGCGAACAGCTCGCGCTGCCATTGGCGCGGATCGTTCTCGACCCGGCTGGCCGTGTCGAAGATCATCGTCGCGCGCGTCTGGAGGTCGTACTTGGGCCAGCGCGGCAGGCCGGCATGGTTGGGATCGCCGGTCCGCGCGAAGGCGACATAGCTGTCCTGCACCGCCTTGGACGCCGCGCGCGCGTCGGCGCCGGTGCCGGTCTGCGATCCCGGCGCGTCGAGCGTGCCGAACGCGAGCGGGATATCCATCGTGTGCATCGCCCCCCGCCGCGGATCGGTGCGCGAGGCGAAGTCGACCTGATAGACCCAGGCGGGCGCGCCGGCGCGGGCGCGCTCCTCCGCCTCGATCACCTGGCCGCGCCAGCTCCGCCCGGCGGTGGTCGCGTCCCACATCACCTGCTCGGGCGACCAGGTGGGATAGCGCTCGCGATATCGCGCGACGACCCACTCGGGCAGGATGTCGATGCGCAGCTGCGGCGCCATGCGCTCGGCGATGTTGCTCCAGTCGAGGCCCTGCATCGTCGGGCTGTCCGGGGCGATGAAGGCACCCGTCTCCTGCTTCGTATTGCCGAGGATCATCGGGATGGCGAGTGACTGCGGGTTGGCGTCGGGCCAGAACGGGTGGCGCACCAGCCATGTCATATCGAGCACCGGCCCGAAATAGACGCCGCCGCCGAGGATCGGGTCGGTCGCGGCGAGGCCGTCGACCAGCTTCTCCGCCGGCATCGCCAGCAGCGCGTCGATGCCCGGATCGCCGAGCCTGGCGAGGAAGGCGCGGGTGCGCGCGGTGGCGTTGAGCGGGCCGGAGGCGGTGACCTGCTGTCCGCTCATGGTGACCGCACGGTGGAACAGGCCCTTGGCGGCAGGCATCCCCATCATCGTCGCGATCTTGGCGCCGCCGCCCGACTGGCCGAACACCATCACGCGCCTGGGATCGCCGCCGAACGCCGCGATGTTGTCCTGCACCCATTTGAGCGCGAGGATCAGGTCGAGCTGGCCGCAATTGCCGCTGTCGGGAAAGCGCGGATCGAGCCGGGCAAGATAGAGATAGCCGAAGACGTTGAGACGGTGGTTAACGGTGACAACCACCACGTCCTGCTCGCGCGCGAGCCGACTGCCGTCGTAGAGCGCGCTCGATCCGGTGCCGGAGGAATAGGCGCCGCCATGGATGTAGAACATCACCGGCTTCGGCGCGCTGCCGCGCCCGGTCGTCCAGACGTTGAGGACGAGGCAATCCTCGCTCGCGGTGACGCCGGGCACGTCGCCGCGATAGCCCTGCCCTGCCTGTGGGCACGACGGACCGAAGGCGAGTGCCCGCACCGGCGCCGGCGCGCGCGGCTCAGGCTCGGGCGCCATGAAGCGCTTCGCCCGGCCGTAGCGGATGCCGCGGAACACCGTCACGCCGTCCGCCTGCCGGTCGCCGACGAAGGTTCCGGCGGGGGCGGTCACCTCGGAGCCCGACTGCCCCCAGGCAGCGCTCGGCAAGGTCAACGCCAGCCCCGCCGCCATCACCGTGCGACGCGAAACATTCCCCTCCGTCATCGTCCCCTCCCCATATCTGCGGATGCGGGCGGCGGCGGGTCAGCGCCGGACGTCGGCTCCACCCTGCAAGGCCTGATCGAGATCGCGCTGTCCGAACAGCGAGGCGTCGCCCGGCAGCGAATGCTTGAGTATGGTGAGCGCGAGGCCGGTGCGCGCCGCCGCCTCGATGCTCTCGCCGCGGCGCAGCGCGTGCAGCACGCCGACCGCGAAGGCGTCGCCGGCACCGATCCGGTCGACGATGCCGGTCACCGCCACCTCCTCGGTCTGGGCGGTGCCGTCGCGCGTGTCGATGCGCGCAGAGAGGCGGTGATGGTCGCTGTCGATGACGTGGCGCGCGGTCGAGGCGATCGTCCGGAGCTTGGGGAAGGCGTCGAAAGCCGCCTCCGCCGCCTCGCGCCGCCTCGCCTCGCCGTCGCCGGAGAAGGGCTTGTCGAGCAGCAGCGCGATATCGCGATGGTTGCCGAACATGAGGTCGGCATGGGCCACCAGCCGCGACAGGATCGCGCGGGGATCGCTGTCCCACCGCTCCCACAGTTTGCCGCGCCAGTTGCCGTCGAACGACACCGGGATACCGCGCGCGCTCGCCGCCTCGGCCGCCGCGACCGCTGCCTCGGCCGGCACCGGTCCCAGCGCCGGGGTGATGCCCGACAGGTGCAGCCGGTCGGCGCCTTCGAGCAACCGGTCCCAGTCCCAGCTCGCGACCGGCGCCTCGGCGAAGGCGGAATGGGCGCGGTCGTAGACGACGTCGGTCGCGCGGAGGCCGGCGCCGCTCGTCACGAAATAGAGGCCGATGCGTTCGCCGCTCAACTGGATGCCCGAGCAATCGACGCCGTGCCCGCGCAGCGTCGTCAGCGCGCCACGGCCGAGGTCGTTGTCCGGCACCGCGCTCACCATCGCCACATCGTGCCCGAGCCGCGCGAGCCCGGTGACGAGGTTCGCCTCGGCGCCCGCCACCCATACGTCGAGCTTCGGCGTCTGCAGCAAGAGCTCGCGGCCCGGTGGCGACAGGCGCAGCATGATCTCACCGAAAGCCACAAGCGTCATGCCTCTCCTCCTTCGTCATGCCGGACTTGGTCCGGCATCCACCGAGCCGCAAAGGCTGCCGCTTGGGGCATAGTGGACCCCGGCACAAGGCCGGGGTGACGATGGGAATGCGGCAACGTCATCGTGCCAGCCAGCCGCCGTCCACTGCGAGGATATGGCCTTGGACGTAGTCTGAGGCCCGGCTCGCCAGGAACACCGCGGCGCCGCCGAGGTCGCTGGCATCGCCCCAGCGCCCCGCCGGAATGCGGTCGAGGATCGCCTTGTTGCGCACCTCGTCCGCCTGCAGCGCGGCGGTGTTGTTGGTCGCGATATAGCCGGGCGCGATCGCGTTGACGCTGACGCCCTTGGCCGCCCATTCGTTGGCGAGCAGCTTGGTGAGGCCGCCGATGCCCGACTTGGACGCGGTGTAGCTCGGCACGCGGATGCCGCCCTGGAAGGTCAGCATCGAGGCGATGTTGATGATCTTGCCCGACCCTTGCGCGATCATGTGCCGACCTGCCGCCTGGCAGAGGAAGAACACCGACTTGAGGTTGGTGTCGACCACCGCGTCCCAATCCTCCTCGGTAAAGTCGACAGCGTCGGCGCGGCGGATGATGCCGGCGTTGTTGACGAGGACATCTAGCCCACCGAGCTTGTCCACAGTCTCATCCACGACCCTTTGCACAGGTTCGATGGTCGAGAGGTCGGCGGAGACGATCTCGGCGCGCCGGCCGAGCGCGCGCGCCTTCTCCACGGTCTCGCTCGCCGGTGTGCGGCCGACGGCGGCGATGTCCGCCCCCGCCTCCGCCAGCGCCAGCGCGATCGCCTGGCCGATGCCGGTGTTGGCCCCGGTGACCACCGCCACCTTGCCGGAAAGATCGAAGGGATTGGTCATGCGAGCTGGCAGATGTCGAGGACGTTCATGTCGGTATAGTCCTGGTTCTCGCCGGCCATCGCCCAGATGAAGGCATAGGACTTGGTCCCGGCGCCCATGTGGATCGACCATGGCGGGGAGATCACCGCCTCCTCGTTCTGCATGACGATGTGCCGGGTCGCCTCGCCCTCGCCCATGAAGTGCATCACGCGGTCGGTGTCGGTATTGTCGAGCTCGAAGTAGAAATAGATCTCGCTGCGGCGCTCGTGGATATGCGGCGGCATGGTGTTCCACACGCTGCCGGGCTTGAGCACGGTCAGGCCCATCACCAGCTGCGCGCTGTCGCACACGCCCGGGATGACGAGCTGGAAGATGGTGCGCTCGTTCGATTCCTCCAGGCTGCCGCGCTCCAGCGCGTTGGCGTCGGCGATCGAGACCTTGCGCGTCTGGAACGCCTTATGCGCCGGGCACGACGCGAGGTAGAAGCGCGCGCCCTCGCCCGAAAACTGCACGTCCTTCGCCCCCATGGTGACGTAGAGGCAGTCCTTGTTGCCGAGCGTGAACGCCTCGCCGTCGACGGTGACGGTGCCGTCCACCTTGCCGACGTTGACGATCGCCAGCTCGCGCCGCTCGAGGAACGGATGGCCCGCGGCCGACGGCGGCTCGGTCTGGTCGGGCAGCTTGACCGGGCTCGCCCCCACCGCGACGCCGCCGATCACGAAACGGTCGGCGTGGGTGTAGTTCAGCACGCACTCGCCCGCACGGAACAGGTCCTGGATCAGGTAACGGTCGCGCAGCTCCTCGTTGCTGACGCACTCCATCATGTCAGGATGCGTGGCGTAATAGGTCCGGTCGAACATGAACGAGGCTCCGTCTTCGGGTCAGGCCGCCTGGGCGGCGAAATGGGGGTCGTCGATCTTGTAGGCGCGGCGCACCAGGCCGCTGGTCAGCTCCTCGGCCAGCTCGGCCGCTTCCCAGTCGGCCAGGCGGCCCTCGGCCACCAACCGTGCGAGGAAGGCGCAGTCAACCCGCCGCGCGACGTCATGCCGCGCCGGGATCGACAGGAAGGCGCGGGTGTCGTCGTTGAAGCCGACGGTGTTGTAGAAGCCGGCGGTCTCGGTCGTCATCTCGCGGAACCGGCGCATCCCCTCGGGGCTGTCGTGGAACCACCAGGCGGGGCCCAGCTTCAGGCACGGGTAATGGCCGGCGAGCGGCGCCAGCTCGCGCGCATAGGTGCTCTCGTCGAGCGTGAACAGGATCACCGACAGCCGGCTGTCGTTGCCGAACCGGTCGAGCAGCGGCTTCAGCGCGTGGACATAGTCGGTGCGCGTCGGGATGTCGGCGCCCTTGTCGCGGCCATGGCTGGCGAACAGGCCGGCATTGTGGTTGCGGCAGGAGCCGGGGTGGATCTGCATCACCATGCCGTCCTCGACCGACATCGCCGCCATCTCGGTCAGCATCTGCGCGCGGAACAGCTCGGCGTCGGCCGGAGTCCAGTCGCCGCCGACGATGCGGCGGAACAGCGCCTCCGCCTCCTGCGGCGACAGGTTGGCGGTGGCGGCGGTGGGATGGCCGTGATCGGTCGCGGTGGCGCCCGCGGCGCGGAAATCGGCGCGACGCTTGCGGTGCGCGGCGAGATAGCCGCTCCAGCCGTAGACGTCCTCGCCGGTCAGCTCGGCGAAGCGCGCCATCGCGGGCTTGAATGCCTCATGCTCGACGTCGATCACGCCGTCGGGGCGATAGGTGGTGACGACCCGCCCGCCCCAGCCCGAGCGGCGGATCGCATGATGATGACCGAGGTCGTCCTGCGCGCCTTCGGTGGTGGCGAGGAAATCGATGCGGAACCGATCGAACAGCGCCCGCGGGCGGAACGCCTCGGTCGCCAAGGCCGAGCCGATGGCGTCGTAATAATGGTCGGCCGTCGCCGCCTCCAGCGCGACGTCGATCCCGAACACCTCGGCGAAGACATGGTCGAGCCACAGCCGCGACGGCGTGCCGCGGAACAGGTGGTAGTTGGCCGCGAACAGCCGCCACGCCGCGCGCGGATCGGTCGCCGGCGGCCCATTCCGATCGGGCACCCCGAGCGCGTCGAGCGCGATGCCCTGGCTGTAGAGCATCCGGTAGAGATAATGGTCGGGCGCGAGCAGCAGCGTGGTCGCGTCGGTCCATGCCGTATCCTCGGCGAACCAGCGCGGATCGGTATGGCCGTGCGGACTCACGATCGGCAGCTCGGTGATGCCGGCGTATAGGCTGCGGGCAATCGCGCGTGTCGCCGCGTCCGCCGGAAACAGCCGATCGGGGTCGAGCTCCAGTCGCCGTGCCATCACATCGTCTCCTCACGCTTTCTCAGGAGCGCCGCGGGCGCTCTGGTAACCGGTGTCAGATTGCGGTGCAACCACTAGGGCGTGGTGCAACCGCTCCCGCCGCCCCACCCGTCCGTTCAATCGCGCGGCGGCGCGACCGATGCACGGCGGATGAGCGTCGACAGGAACATCGACGGCTCCTGCACGACATTCTCGTCGTTGTCGACCGGGTCCGCGATCAGCTTGAGCGCGGCCGATCGCGCCATCGAGGCGATCGGCCAGCGCACCGTCGTCAGCGGCGGCCAGATGTGCGCCGCGATCGGCGTGTCGTCGAACCCGATCACCGAGAGGTCGCGCGGCACATCGAGCCCGCGCTGGCGCGCGACATGGACCACGCCCGCCGCCATCTCGTCGTTCGAGGAGAAGATCGCGGTCGGCCGCGGCATCAGGTCGAGCAGCCGCTCGGCCGCGACCACGCCCGATTCGAAGGTGTAGTTGCCGTCCGCGACCATGCTGCGCGGGAGCGCGATCCCGGCGGCGGACAGCGCTTCCTCGAACCCCGTCCGCCGCTCGCGCGCCGAGCGGAAGCCGTGCGGGCCGCTCACCAACCCGATGCGGCGATGGCCCTGCGCGATCAGATAGTCGGTCGCGGCGCGCACCGCCTCGCGGTCGTTGGATGCGACCATATGCTCGTCGCTGTCGAGCATCGCCGACCCCATGCGCACGTAGCGGCAGCCGATCGCGTCGCACAGCTGGGCGACGGTGTCGTTCTCGCTGACCGGCGGCATCAGCAGCACGCCGAACAGCCGCTGCCGCTCGAGGAAATGGCGCAGGTCGTCCAGCATCGTCGCCGAACCGCGGTTGAGCGGGCGCACCACCATCTCGAACTCGGTGCCGTGCAGCGCCTCCAGCATGCCCTGCTGCACGTTCATCACGGTCTGGGCATTGGGGTTGTCGTGGACGAGGCCGATCAGAAAATTGCGCCGGAGCGCCAGCGCGCGCGCCTGAGGATTGGGGATGTAGCCGAGATCGCTGATCACCTCCTCGACCTTCCGGCGCGTCTCGTCGTTGAGTAGCGGCGAGCGGTTGATCACCCGGCTGACCGTCTTCTTGGAGACCCCCGCCACGCGGGCGACATCGTTGATCGTGGGTTGCGCGGACTTCTTCATGCGCAAGGGATACGCCGATCCTGCGCCGGTGCAACGGCGGTGGTGGTGGCTGCCCGTCCGGGAGGGGC
>NZ_JBYCZO010000007.1:0-69070 GCF_057586275.1 Sphingomonas sp. SRI_018
TTAATTAGCCGCCCTAACCCCGAAAATCCGCCGCTACCGCCGGAGGGAGGATCGGCTTCGTCGCTCGGACCCGGTATCATTCCGGCGCGACAATGAGTTCGCGCGTTCCCAGGGGCGGGACCGATGCAGGACCGGAGGCGTTACCTGGCGCTGGACGCGATGCGCGGCATCGCCGCGATCGCGGTGGTGTGGTTCCACCTCCACCGCGTGCTCGGCTACGACTGCGCCGGGCCGCTCGCGGTCGACCTGTTCTTCGTGCTGAGCGGCTTCGTCGTCGCCGCGGCCTATGACCGGCCGCTCGCCGAGGGCATGACGGTCGGCGACTTCGCCCGGCGGCGGCTGATCCGCATGTACCCGCTGTTCCTGGCCGGTCTGTTCGTCGGCCTGGGCGTCCAGCTGCTGCTGATGGCCGCCGGGCACAGCAAGCTCAGCGGGCTGGAGACGCTTGCCTCGTTCGTGCTGGCGGCGTTCTGGATCCCGTCGCCGTTCAACGGCAGCCTCGACTTCACCTTCCCGCTCGACGGTCCCGCCTGGTCGCTCTCGTTCGAGATCGTCGCGAACCTCCTGTTCGCGATCTTCCACCGTCACCTGAGCGACCGTCTGCTGATGCTGGTGGCGGCGATCAGCGGGGCCGTCGTGATCGCGGCGGTACTGACGCTGGGCACGATCAACTTCGGCTGGTCGTGGCGGACGATCGACCTCGGTTTCGCGCGGGTGATGTTCTCCTTTCCGCTCGGCGTGCTGCTCTATCGCCACCGCCATCTTGTCCCGGCGAGCCTCGGCCGTATTCCGCCGTGGCTGCTGCTGGCCGGGCTCGGCGCCGTCCTCCTGCTGCCCGAGCGGGCACCGATCGACGTGCTGTTCGTGCTCGTCGGCAGCCCTCTGCTGGTCGCCGCCGGCTTCCGCAGCGCCACGACCGGCGACGAGGCCGCGTTCCAAATCCTCGGCGACATCTCCTACCCGGTCTATGCGCTGCACGGCCCGCCGGTCTTCGTGCTCGAAGGATCGCTCAAGCTGCTCCATCTGGAGCGCTGGGGTCTGCCGCTGGCGCTCGCCTATGTCGTCGGGATCGTCCTCGTCGCGCACCGGGCCGCGATCGGCGATGCGCGAGTGCGGGCGGCGCTCACCCGATATCTCTCCGCCGGACGACGCACGCCGCCGAGTGCGCCCGTCCTCGTTCCCTCGACCGAACGCGAGCCGGCCGCATAGGATCTTTGTAAGGAATCATGGCCTCCGCTTGTCATTGACACCGGTTTCCAATAAGCCGCTGGCACAGCGCGAGAGCACGCGCCGGAAGGGGAGGCTGTTTAGTGAGTTCAGTCGAGGCGGCCGCAGATGCGGGCAGGATCGCACGCTCGTTCGTCGAGGCGCGTCGCGCGGCCCGGGGCCTTCCGGACTATCCGGGCACCGTCCCCACCGACCTCGCCACCGGCTATGCGATCCAGGATGCTGCGCTGGCGCTCGTCGAGGGACCGGTCGCGGGCTGGAAGGTCGGGCGCGTCAATCCGCCGCTCGGCGGAATCGATCGACTGGCCGGCCCGATCTTCGCCGACGCGGTATTCGAAGCGACTGCCGAGCCGATCGCGATGCCGGTGTTCGCCGACGGATTCGCCGCCGCCGAGGCCGAGTTCCTGCTGCGGATCGGCGCCGGCTTCGATCCGGCCAAGCGCCGCTACACGATGGCGGAAGCAGCGGCGGCGATCGACGCCGTGCACGCGGGAATCGAGATCGCGAGCTCGCCCTTCCCCGGCATCAACGCGCTCGGCGCGCCGGTGACCGTCTCCGATTTCGGCAACAACAACGGGCTGGTGATCGGCCCCGAGATCGCGGGCGGCGGCGCGGTCCCCTTCGACGACTGGCTGGTCGAGCTGCTCATCAACGGCGCGCCGATCGGCCGCGACACCACCGCGAACATGCTCGACGGCCCGATCGGCGCCGCGCGCTTCCTGTTCGAGGCGCTGGCGGAGCGCGGCATCGCCCTCCGGCCCGGCCAGTGGATCTCGTCGGGCGCCGTCACCGGCGTCCATCCGGTCGAGGTCGGCGACTATGTCGTCGCACGCTTCAACTCGACACTGACGGTCGAATGCACGATCAAGCCCGCATAACGACGGGCATGGGAGAGACGGATGACTGACCAGCCGGCAGAGGTGATCGAGGCGGCGTCGCGGGTGGGCCGCTATCGCTGGGTGATCTGCGGACTGTTGTTCGCGGCGACGGCGATCAACTATGTCGACCGGCAGATGATCGGCGTGCTCAAGCCGACCATCTCGGCCGAGCTCGGCTGGTCGGAAACGAGCTATGCCGGCATCGTCGTCTGGTTCCAGCTCGCCTATGCCGTCGGCTATCTGGCGTTCGGCAAGGTCATGGACGTGGTGGGCGCGCGCTTCGGCTACGCCATCGCCTTCGTCATCTGGACGGCCGCGCACATGCTGCACGGCGCGGCGCGCACGGCGCTCGAATTCTCGCTGGTGCGCGCCCTGCTCGGCGTCGGCGAATCGGGCAACTTCCCCGCGGGCATCAAGGCGGTCAGCGAATGGTTCCCGGCGCGCGAGCGGGCGTTCGCGACCGGCATCTTCAACGCCGGAGCGAACGTCGGCGCGATCCTGACGCCGATCGTCGTTCCCTATATCGTCGTCACGCTGGCGCTCGGCTGGCGCGCGGCGTTCGTCATCACCGGCGCGTTCAGCCTGATCTGGCTGGTGGCCTGGATCTGGATCTACCGCCGTCCGCGCGAGCATCCGCGGGTCTCCCCGGCCGAGCTCGCCTATATCGACAGCGATCCCGCCGACGTGGGCGAGCCGATCGCCTGGGGCCGCCTGCTCGGCTATCGCGAGACCTGGGCGTTCGCGATCGGCAAGTTCCTGACGGACCCGATCTGGTGGCTCTACCTGTTCTGGCTGCCCGACTTCCTCTCCAAACGCTACCAGCTCGATCTCGTCAGCTTCGGGCCGCCGCTGATCGCGATCTACCTGATCTCCGATTTCGGCAGCGTCGTCGGCGGCTGGTGCTCGTCGCGGATGATGCGCGCGGGGTTCAGCGCCAACCGCGCGCGCAAGCTGACGATGCTCGGCTGCGCGCTGCTGGTGACGCCGGTGTTCTTCGCGCAGTACGTCGGTAACTTGTGGCTGTCGGTCGCGATCATCGGCCTCGCCACCGCGGCGCACCAGGCGTTCTCGGCCAACATCTACACGCTGCCGTCGGACATGTTCCCGCGCCGGGCGGTGGGATCGGTGGTCGGCATCGGCGGCACCGCGGGGGCGATCGGCGGAGCGCTGATGTCGCTCTACACCGGCAAGGTGCTGGAGCTCACCGGCAGCTATACGCTGATCTTCGCGGTCGCGGGCAGCGTCTATCTGCTGGCGATGCTGATCATCCACCTGCTCGTCCCGAACGTCCGCCGCGTCGATCTGGTCGCGGCCAGGTAAGGTCCGGCTATCGGGCAGGCGGCGCCAGGCTATCGCGGCGGACGAGCGAATAGGGTAGCTCGACGCTGGCGGTCTCGGCGCTCCGCCGCCCGTTCGGCGGCCCGACCAGCAGGTCGACCGCCGCCGCGGCCATCTCCGGATTGGGCTGACGGATGGTGGTTAGCTGCGGCCAGGCCATGCGCGCGATCAGGGTGTCGTCGAAGCCGACCACTGACAGCGCCTGCGGCACCTCGATACGGTGCCGCATCGCCGATACGAGCACGCCAAGCGCCATTTCGTCGTTCGACGAGAAGATCGCGGTCGGCAGAGTCGTGGTTTCCAGAATCTTCTCGGCAGCCTCGACCCCGGAGCGGAAGGTGAAGTCGCCGTCGACGACCCACTCCGGCCGCACCGTCAGGCCTGCGGTCTGGACAGCATCCGAGAAGCCCAGCCAGCGCTCGGTCGCGGCGCTGTGGGTCGGATTACCCCTGATGAAGGCGATGTCGCGATGACCGAGCTTGATCAGCTCGTTCGCGAGATCGCGTGCGGCGGCGCGGTCGTTCATCCGCACCAACGGCGTCCGTTCGGGCGTATCGCGCGGAGCAATCCGCACGACCGGCACCTCATGGGCCGCGAGCATGTCGAGCAGATCGGGCCAGTCGCATAGCGGCGGCGCCAGGATCGCCCCTTGCAGCCGCAGCGTGTTCAGGATCGCCGGCAGCTCCTTCAGCCACTCCCGCTGCCCGAGCTCGACCGTCTCGATGACGAGATGATAGCCGAGCGCGCGGCACCGCTCGACCGCACCGCGCTGGATGTCCGCGGCATAGCCCGACGCCACTTCCTCGATGAACAGCCCGAGCAGGAAGGAGCGCGAGCTCGACAGGCCCCGTGCGAAGGCGTTGGGACGATAGTCGAGCTCCTTGACCACCTTCATCACCGCCTCGCGCACCTCGGCGCGGACGTGCGGCTCGCCGTTGATGACGCGCGACACGGTCTTGGCCGATACGCCCGCACGGGCGGCGACATCCTTGATGGTGATGACGGTCATACCGCGGCCACCCGCTCGCGCGCCCAGACGCCGCCGCAGGCGATCGCGAAGGCGGCGATCGCGACATAGCACAGCGCAGACAGGGAGAAGGACGCGACCAGCCCGTTCATGTCGGCGAGCGCGCCGGTCAGCACCGGGATGACGGCGCCGCCCACCACCGCCATGCACAGCGCCATCGAGGCATAGGGCGCCTTGGTCTCGTCCGCCGGCAGCGACAGCGTGAACAGCGTCGGGAACATGATCGAGTTGCACAGCCCCACCGCGATCAGCGCGGTCGCGCCGACCACGCCGGTCGCGATCATCGCCAGCGCGACCAGCCCGGTCGCGGCCGCGGCGAACCAGGCCAGCACCCGGGGCGCCGGCCAGCGCATCAGGATCGCGGCGCCGACGAAGCGGCCGACCATCGCCCCCGCCCAATAGAGGCTGACCAGATGCGCCGCCGCCACCGGCGTGGCTCCCAGGATCTCGGGCAGGACCAGATAGTTGGTGAGCAATGTCCCGATCGTGACCTCGGCGCCGACATAGGCGAACATCGCGCCCGTCCCGGCGAGCAGCTTGCGGTCGCCGAACACCTCCCGCAGCTTCGCGAGCGGGACACGCTCGGGCGCCGGCAGGTCGGCGAGCAGGTTGCGGGCCCGCTCAAAGGCCAGCGCCAGCCCCGCCAGCACCAGCGCGCTGGCCAGGAACGGCAGGGCCAGGATCAGCCAGGCGGTGTCGTCGCCCTCGGCGCTGCGCTCGGTGAGCAGGAACGAAGCGCCGAGCAGCGGCGCCAGCACCGTGCCGATCGAGTTGAACCCCTGCAGCAGCGTGATCCGCGAGACCGCGCGCTCCTCCGGCTCGACCACCGCGACGGCGATGTTGCCGGCGATCTGGAGGAAGGTGATCCCGCCCGCCAGCGCCAGCAGCGCCAGCAGCACCGCGACATAGCTGGCGAACCCCGCCGCCGCCGCGAAGCCGATGCAGCCGGCGGCCATCACCCCCAGCCCCACCGCCATGCCGCGCATATAGCCGATCCTGACCAGAATCGCGGTGATCGGCAGCGCGAACAGCAGGTAGCTCGAGTGGAAGGCGAGCTGGACCAGCGACGCCTGGGTATAGTCGAGCCCCATCAGCAGCTTGAGGCGCGGGACCAGCAGGCTGATCAGGCAGACGAGGAAGCCGCCCATGAAATAATTGCCGATCGACAGGCGGAACATGCGCGAGGCGCGTTGCCGCTCGGCGGCGGAAAGGTCGGACGACTTCACGCCGGCGATCCTATCGCCTCCGCCTTCCCACGCAACGGCCCCCATGTCAGCGGCAATCCACCAGGCCGGCGGTCGGCGAGCCGAGCCGCACCTGCGAGACGGTCACGTCGAGCGCCCCCGCGGTGCTCATCACGAACGGGCGGGTGACGCGGGCGAGATCGGTGCCGGTGAAGCAGCGCAGCGGAACGGCGACGTCACCCCACTCATGGCTCTCCGCCAATGCACGCAGCCGCGCGGTGACGTCGCGGCCGCCGAGCGTGACCGCGGATGCCGGTCCGCCCGCCACGCGCAAGGTGACGATCAGCGCGACGTCGCCGTTGGCCTCGCGGGTGAGGTCGACCGGATCGCCGACCAGCGCCGCCGTGGCCGCGCCGCGCCCGGTCCAGGTGATGCGGACCGAATCCTCCTGCGCCACGCGGTCGGCGGGGCGCTGCGCGATCAGCTCGGGCCCCGGATTCGTCGCAAGCGCGTCGCCGGTGCCGAGCAGCAGGCGGCGGCCGTTGGTCGCCTTGCCGGCGGTGAACAGCGTGTGGGCATCGCCGCCGCCGCTCGCCCGCACCTCCGGCAGCGCCGGCAGCTCGCCGCGGTCCTTGGTGGTGAGGCCGAAACCATAGGGGAACAGCGGGTCGTAGCCGGCATCGCCGACGTTGAGCGGCGTCTGGTCGGAGCGTTTGGGCCAGCTGAACGGCAGCTTCCCGCGGAACTCGGCCTTGCCGAACAGCACGTCGGCGACGCCGCCGCCCTCCGAACCGGGCAGCCATGCGGCGACGAAGGCGTCGGCGGCGTTGAGCCACGGATTGGCCCACAGCGGCCGCCCCGAGAGGAACACCGCCACCACCGGCACGCCGGCGGCCTTGAGGCGCTTCATGGTCGCGAGCGTGTCGGCCGGATCGTCGAAAGCGACGTCGGAGCGGTCGCCCTGGAACTCGGCGTAAGGATTCTCGCCGAACACCACGATCGCCGCGTCGGGTTTGGCGGCGAAGCTGCCGTCGGGGCTGAGTGTCGCGGTGCCGCCGGCCGTCTGCACCGTCTCGCGGATGCCCTGCCAGATCGAGGTCGCGTTCGGGAAATCCGCCGGCGTGGTGCCGGTCCCCTGCCACGACAGGGTCCAGCCGCCCGCCTGCTTGGCGACGTTGTCGGCGCCGTCGCCGGCCACCAGGATGCGCGCGCCGGGCTTGAGCGGGAGCAGCGAGCCCGCGTTCTTGAGCAGCACCAGCGATTCGCGCACCGCCTGCCGCGCCACCGCGCGGTGCTCGGGCGAGCCGAGCAGCTCGTAGCGGCCGGCATAGGGCCGGGCCGACGGCTTCACCGCATCGAAGATGCCGGCGCGGAACTTGACGCGCAGCACACGGCGCACCGCGTCGTCGAGCCGGCTCATCGGGATCGCGCCCGACCTGACCTCGCGCAGCGTCGATTCCCAGATGCCCTTCCAGCTGTCCGGCGCCATGTAGATGTCGAGCCCGGCGTTGATCGCCTGCGGGCAGTCGGTGTTGGTGCAGCCCTCGACCTGGCCGTGCGCATTCCAGTCGCCGACCAGAAAGCCGTCGAAACCCCAGCGTTGCTTGACGACGCCGGTCAGCAGGCTGTCGTTGCCGGTCATCTTGCGGCCGTTCCAGCTCGAGAAGCTGACCATGACCGACTGCACGCCCGCCTTGAGCGCGGCTTCGTAGGGCGGCGCGAACAGGTCGCGCAGCTGCGTTTCGCTCACCTGCGCATCGCCCTGGTCGCGGCCGTTGTGGGTGCCGCCGTCGCCG
Source organism: Sphingomonas sp. SRI_018 (assembly GCF_057586275.1). Classification (NCBI taxonomy): domain Bacteria; kingdom Pseudomonadati; phylum Pseudomonadota; class Alphaproteobacteria; order Sphingomonadales; family Sphingomonadaceae; genus Sphingomonas; species Sphingomonas sp. SRI_018. Next base: position 7,451 of record NZ_JBYCZO010000007.1, read on the forward strand.
AGGAAGTGCTTGGCCGTCGCGATGACGTGCGGCCCCCTCAGCCAATCCTTGCCGCCGACCTTTCCCTGCAGCCCCTCGACCAAGGGGCCTGCATAGCTCGCGGCGATCTCGGGCACCTCGCCGAAGCCTTCATAGGTGCGGCCCCAGCGGTCGTCGCGGACGACGGCTATCGTCGGCGCGAAGGTCCAGTCGATGCCGGTGACGCGCATCTCGACCGCCGTCACATCGCCGATCTTCCGCATCAGATCGGGATCGCGCATCGCGCCGAGACCGATGTTGTGCGGGAACAGCGTCGCGCCGACGATGTTCGAATGGCCGTGCACCGCGTCGATGCCCCAGATGGCAGGGATGCGGGGCAGCTTGGGATCGTCGGTGGTCGAGGCATCCCAGAAGGCGTCGGCCAGCGCCAGCCAGTCCTTCGCCGGGGCGTTGTACTGCCCGTGCGGATCGGAATTGCCGCCGTTGAACACCGAGCCCAGATGATAGCGGCGCACGTCCTCGGGCGTGATGCTGGCGATGTCGCCCTGCACCACCTGCCCCACCTTCTGCTCGAGCGACATCGCCGCGAGCAGCCGGTCGATCTTCGCCTCGATCGCCGGATCGCGCGGAACGGGAGAGGTCTGTCCGGGCCATTCCGACGGATGCGCGGTGTTGGCCGGAGTCGAGGGCGTCGGGGGTGCGACCTGTGCAATTCCGCCGCTCGCCGCCAGCACGGCAACGCAGCCCGACACGACCCTCGTCCAATTCCCACCCTTCATAGCCTCTCCCTCTGTTCCGCCGCGTCGATGCGCCGACAGGTGTTGACATCGATGTCGGCTTTCGCGACCATTACGTCAAGCTTCATGAAAGGGGCATGAGGATGCGCTTCAGGATTTCGCCAGCTGCTCGCCCGCGCCGGATGACGGTGAAAGCCGCGATTCGCGATCGGCATCGGGCTCGATTGCTCCCCACCCGGCTAGGTCCAGTCGGGCTTGACGGCGGCCGCTACGGCGGCCGCCGTCTCTTTGTCTCGGGGCAACTGCCGGGCAGCGAATCGGGCGCCGATCCGAGATTTTGGAGAATAAAATTACGCCTGACATCGTTGTCTGGAAATTGTTGACATCGATGTCGAAGGTGATACGTAACAAGCAAGCGGGAATACGCCGCTGACAAAGAATAGCCGACGTCATGAGGCGGCGGCCTGAGTGGAGGGAGGATAATGAAGGGGATCGCCTTGCCGATGGCGCTCGCGCGCTCGGCTTCCGTCATCGCTATCGCTGCCGGCCTCGCGGCCGTTCCGGGCGTCGCAGCAGCCCAGGCCGCGCAAGCGGACGCACCCCAGACGGCGCAAGCCGACGACCCGAGCCAGACCGAGGACATCGTCGTCACCGGCGTGCGCGCCTCGCTCGAGCGTTCGATCGAGATCAAGCGCAACTCGTTCGGCGTGGTCGATGCGATCTCCGCCGAGGATATCGGCAAGTTCCCCGACACCAACCTCGCCGAATCGCTCCAGCGCATCACCGGCGTGTCGATCGACCGCGTCAACGGCGAGGGCTCGACCGTCACCGTCCGCGGCTTCGGCGCGCAATACAACCTCGTCACCTTGAACGGCCGCCAGCTCGCCACCTCGCGCATCGTCGCGGTCGGCGGCGACCAGGGCGGCGACGGCGCGGCGGGCAACGGCCGCTCGTTCGACTTCTCCAATCTTGCTTCGGAAGGCGTGAAGACGCTCGAGGTCTACAAGACCGGCCGCGCCGCAGTGCCCTCGGGCGGCATCGGCGCCGCGATCAACATCGTCAGCCGCCGCCCGCTCGATGCGAAGGATTCGGGCTTCACCGGCAGCATCGGCGCCAAGGCGAGCTACGACACCAGCGCCGACGACTGCATCGACTGCGGATCGAAGATCACGCCGGAGGTCTCGGGCCTGCTCAGCTGGAGCGACAAGGACCAGCGCTTCGGCGTGTCGGTGTTCGGCAGCTACCAGAAGCGCAACTTCAGCTTCCCGAGCCAGGCGAACGACGCCTGGAACATCCGCACGCTCGCGGACTTCCTCAACCCGGACAACGGCTTCGTCAGGCCTTCGACGAAGATCAACAACGCGCCCGCCGATCCCAACACGCTGGTGTCGGTGCCCAACGACAGCCGCTACCATTATTCGGAAGCGAGCCGCGAGCGCATCAACGGTCAGGCGGTGCTCCAGTTCAAGCCGACCGACACGCTGATGCTGACCGTCGACGGCCTGTACGCGCAGGAGCGTGAATCGGAGCGCCGCTCGACCCAGTCGAACTGGTTCAACCGCCCGTTCGACGAGGTGACGTTCGACGACGCCAGCGACGGCATCGCCACCACGCGCTACCTGCACGAAACCATCAACGGCGTGAAGGACGCGGCGTTCGAGCAGGCCTATCGCGCGCAGAAGAACCGTCTGTGGGACATCGGCGCGAACGCGCGCTGGGAAGTGTCCGACCGCCTGTCGTTCTCGCTCGACGGCCATATCGGCAAGGCCGAGAGCCTGCCCGACAACCCCAACGGCCAGACCTCGACCACGGTCGCGTTCAACGCCCCAGTGGTGACGTCACAGTCGCTCGACTGGGGCACCGACGGCTTCCCGCGCCAGAAGATCACGTTCAACGACGCGACGCCGAGCACGACGCCCGCCGGCGTGCCCTTCATCAAGGGCAATGCCAACGGCGTGATCGACGTGGGCGACCTGTCGAGCGCGGTGCAGCGCCAGTTCAACTCGCGCCAGACCCAGCGCATCAAGGAAATCCGCCTCGACGGCACCTGGGACCTCGGCGGCGGCAGCCAGTTCGACTTCGGCGGCAACTACCGCACCACCAACACTCGCCAGGCCCAGTTCAACACCGCCCAGACGCTCGGCGACTGGGGCAACGCGCTGCCGCCCGACATCGAGGCGCTCGCGCCGGGTCAGGTGTTCCAGTTCTGCAACGTCTGCAATTTCCACCACAATGATCCGGACGCGGACGCGAACACGATGGTCGCCTTCCGCACGCAGAATGCGGCGAAGCTCTACAACACGCTCTACGACTATTACATCAACCTGCCCTATGATCCGGTGACCGGCAAAGCGATCGTCGATGGTGTCAACCATCGCAACCGGATCGACACCAACAGCGACAATCGCGTCAAGGAGGACATCTGGGCGGTCTACGGCCAGGTGACCTGGAAGGGTGAGATCGGCGGCGCCAAGGCCAGCCTGGTCGCCGGCGTGCGGTTCGAGAGCACCAAGGTGCATGCGACGTCGCTGCAGACGGTGCCGCTGGCGATCGTGTGGACCGCCGACAACGACTTCCAGATCAACCAGTCCGCCGACCAGGAGGCGCTCTCGTCGCGCGGCCGCTACAACAACCTGCTGCCCTCGATGGACTTCCAGGTCGAGATCGCGCGCAACCTGATCGGCCGTCTCTCCTACAGCAAGACGATCGCGCGTGCCCCGTACGGGAACCTTTTCGCCTCGACCACCGTCGGTGCGCCGCCGCGGCCGACGGTGATCGGCGGTATCGCCCCGGGTTTCCAGAACAATACCGACCTCGATCCGCTGACGTCCGACAATTTCGACGTGTCGCTGGAATGGTATTACAAGCCCGACAGCTTCATCTCGGTCGGCTTCTTCGACAAGCGCGTCCACAACTTCATCGGCAACACGCTGGTCGACAAGAATCTGTTCGGCCTGCGCGATCCGACCTCGGGCCAGCCGGGCACGCGCTCGGGCATCGCCAGGAACATCCTCACCGGCATGGGCGCCGACATCAGCGACGTGAACCTGTTCACCGCCACGGCGCTGGTCATCCAGCATGGCGGCGACGCCGCGGCGGCAGAGGCCGAGTTCAGGTCGCACTACAATTCCGCGACCCGCGCGCTCGACCAGGCCTTCGTCGACGCCACGCTCGCTTCGGTCGACGTGACCCCGGACGCCAACGACCCGCTGTTCAACTTCTCGGTCAACACGCCGATCAACAACAAGGATGCGGAGATCTGGGGCGTCGAGATCGCGGGGCAACACTTCTTCGGCAACACCGGCATCGGCGTCGCCGCCAGCTACACGCTGGTCCGCGGCAACGTCGGCATCGACACCGCGGCCGATCCGAACGTCGACCAGTTCGCGCTGGTCGGCCTCTCGGATACCGCCAACGTCACGCTGATCTACGACAAGTTCGGCATCTCGGGCCGGCTGGCGTACAACTGGCGCGACAAGTTCCTGAGCGCCACCAACCGCGACAGCTACCACAACCCGGTGTTCACCGCACCCTATGGCCAGCTCGACCTCAACATCAGCTACGACGTCACGCCGCAGCTCGCGGTCACCTTCGAGGGCATCAACCTGCTCGAGGAGGGGGTCCGCACCTACGGCCGCGACAAGATCAACACCTGGTTCGAGTCCGAAGGTTCGGCGCGCTACCTGATCGGCGCCCGGTACCGCTTCTAAGGGGGAAGCGAGGGAGGTGGTCACCTCCCTCGCCTTTTCCGCTGCCGGCCGTCGCCTGGCATGATAAGCATGACCGCCATGTCGTCGCCCGTGCTGCTCAACAATGTCGATCATCACGACCTGCGGGTCGTGCTCGGTCATGGCGCGGCCTTCGGAGACTGCGTCAATCAGGTGACGGTGTTCCCGACCGAGTTCGAGGAACTGCAGCGCGACTATGCGATCCTGTTCCGCCGCAATGCGGACGGCGCCTATCGCTCGACCGTGCTGCTCGGGCTCGACGAGGGCGAGAACCTCTATCTCGACGAAAACGGATGGACCGCGCGCTACATCCCTGCACTGATGCAGCGCGGCCCCTTCTCGATCGGCGTGCCGGGACCCGGCGAGACGGGCGAGCCGATGATCCATGTCGACCCCTCGCACCCCCGCGTGAGCCGCAGCGAAGGCGAGCCGGTCTTCCTCGATCACGGCGGCAACGCCCCCTATCTCGACCACATCGCCCGCGTGCTGCAAGCGATCTACGTCGGCAGCAAGGTGAGCGAGGCGATGTTCGCGGCGTTCGAGAAGCATGACCTGCTCGAACCGGTGACGCTCGACGTCCGCCTCGACGAGACGCGCGGGTACAAGCTGCCCGACTGCTACACCATCGCCCCCGCGCACCTCAGCGCACTCGACGGCGAGCAGCTGGCGGCGCTGCACGGTTCCGACTTTCTCCGCCCGGCGATCTGGGCGGCTTCGTCGCTCAGGAACATCACCCGCCTGATCGAGATGAAGAACCGGCGCGACCGTGAACGCTGAGACCCGCCCGCTCGCGATCGAGCGCCGCACCGAGGTGGTGACCGGCGTCGCCGCCGGCGACATCCCGCTCGAAGCGCTCGCCGAGGCGCAGCGCCCGACGATCTTCAAGGGCGCGGTCGCACACTGGCCGCTCGTGCAGGCCGGGCTGGCGTCGCCGAAGGAGGCGATCGCCTATCTCTCGCGTTTCGACGCAGGCAGGCCGATCACCCTCTATGTCGGCGATCCGGCGATCCGCGGGCGCTTCCACTATACGGCGGACGCCACCGCGATGAACTTCGCCGCCGAGCGCGCGCCGCTGCCCGACATCCTCGCGCGGCTGGAGGCGCATCTCGACGATCCCGATCCGCCTGCCTTCTATGTCGGGTCGACCGACGTCGACCTCTACCTGCCGGGCCTGCGCGCGGCGAACGATCTCCGTCCCGCCGACGGGCTGTTCGAGCGCCATCCGCCGCTGATGAGCATCTGGATCGGCAACCGCACCATCGCCTCGGCGCATTACGACATGTCGAACAACGTCGCCTGCTGCGTCGCGGGCCATCGCCGGTTCACATTGTTCCCGCCCGATCAGGTCGCCAATCTCTACCCCGGCCCACTCGCGCCGACGCCGGGCGGCCAGGTGGTGAGCATGGTCGATTTCACCGCGCCGGACCTCGACCTCCACCCCCGCTTCGCCGACGCGATCGCCGCCGCCCAGGTCGCCGAACTCGAGCCGGGCGACGTGCTCGTCTACCCGGCGCTGTGGTGGCACCATGTCGAGGCGCTCGACCGCTTCAACATCCTGGTCAACTATTGGTGGAACGCCGTGCCCGCCTTCATGGACACGCCGATGACCACGCTGCTCCACGGGCTGCTCAGCCTGCGCGACCGTCCGGACAGCGAGAGGCAGGCATGGCGGGCGCTGTTCGACTATTATCTGTTCGGCGATCCCGAACGCCCCGCCGCCCACCTGCCCGAAGCCGCGCGCGGGCCCCTCGCCCCGCTCGACCCAACCAGCGCGCGGCAGCTGCGCGCGCTCCTCATCAACAGGCTCAACCGATGACCGCAGACACTCCCCGCAAGCGCGTCGTGATCGCCGGCGGCGGCACCGCGGGCTGGCTCGCGGCCGCGGCGTTCGCCAAGCACCTGATCCCACTGGTCGACGTGACCTTGGTCGAATCGGACGAGATCGGCACCGTCGGCGTCGGCGAATCGACCATCCCCACCGTCCGCTCGTTCCACGACTTCCTGGGCATCGACGAGCGCGAGTTCCTCCGCGCGACCCAGGCGAGCTTCAAGCTCGGCATCCGGTTCGAGGACTGGGCGAAACTCGGCGACCGCTATTTCCATGCGTTCGGCTCGGTGGGGCGATCGGTGTTCGTCGCCGACTTCCAGCATTTCTGGCTCGAAGCGCGCCGCCACGGCTTCGGCGGCGACTACGGCGACTATTCGCTGGAGCTGCAGGCAGCGACCGCCGGCAAGTTCGCGACCGGGCCGGAGTCGCCGCTCGCCTATGCCTATCATCTCGACGCCACCGCCTATGCCCGCTTCCTGCGCGGCCTCGCCGAGCCGGCCGGAGTCAAGCGTGTCGAGGGCCGGATCGAGCAGGTCGAGCAGGATCCGCTGTCCGGCGACATCCGTGCGCTGGTGCTGGCATCCGGCGCGCGCATCGAGGGCGACCTGTTCGTCGACTGCACCGGCTTCCGCGCGCTGCTGATCGAGCAGACGCTGGAGACCGGCTTCGACGACTGGAGCCACTGGCTGGCGATGGACAGCGCCTTCGCGGTCCAGACCGAATCCGCCGGTCCGATCGTCCCCTATACCCGCGCGATCGCCCACACGGCCGGCTGGCGCTGGCGCATTCCCTTGCAGCACCGCGTCGGCAACGGCTTCGTCTTCTCGAGCGAGTTCATGTCGCCCGACGAGGCACGCGCGCAGCTGCTCGACGCGCTCGACGGCGCGCCACTGTTCGACCCGCGGCTGCTGCGCTTCAAGACCGGCGCGCGCCGCAGGATGTGGAACCGCAACTGCGTCGCCCTCGGGCTGGCCGGCGGCTTCATCGAGCCGCTCGAATCGACCAGCATCCACCTCATCATGATCGCCCTCCTTCGCCTGATCCGGACCTTCCCGTTCGGGGAGACCAGCGAGGCACTGGCAGCGCGGTTCAACGAGCAGTCGCGGCGCGAGTGGGAGCATGTCCGCGACTTCATCATCCTGCACTACAAGGCGACCGCCCGCGACGACAGCGCCTTCTGGCGCCGCTCGGGCGCGATGGCGATCCCCGATTCGCTGGCCGAACGCATCGCCCTGTTCCGCGAGGGTGCCCTCACCTATCAAGACCAGGACGACCTGTTCCGGATCGACAGCTGGGTCGAGGTGCTGATGGGCCAGGGCATCGCGCCCGAGAGCCACCACCACCTTCCGCGGATGCTGCCGCCCGAAGAGCTCCGCAAAGCGCTCGGCGACCTCAAGCAAGGCATCGCGCATGGCCTGGCAGGAATGCCGAGCCACGCCGATTTCATCCGCAGCTACGCGGCGGCGCCGTTGCCGGAGGCGGCGTGAGGGGGAGATATATCACCACCGTCATTCCCGCGAAGGCGGGAATCCATTCTGGCTGACGGCAGTGAGGCTCATCAGTTTCAGCGACAATGGATTCCCGCCTTTGCGGGAATGACGATTCAATTTAGCGCCTTCCCCATCCGCACCAGCGGAACCGGCACGCCGTCGACATTGTCGGCAACCCGCTCGATCTCCACATAGCCGCAGGCCCGGTACAGCGGCTCGCCGGCGAGCGTCGCCATCAGCTCGGCGCGGGTGAAGCCCTCGCGGGCGGCGGCGTCCTCGCACAGCGACAGGATCAGGCGTCCGACGCCGCGGCGGGCGAAGTCCGGATGGGTGTACATCGCGCGCACCCGTGCCGCCTCGGTCGCGGGATCGAGCAGGCGGGGCTCGCGCAGCTCGGTGCTGTGATCGCCGCCATAGAGCGTCGCGCGCCGGCTCCAGCCGCCGCAGCCGGCGAGCCTGCCGTCGTCCGACTCGACCAGGAAATAGGTGCCATCGGCGACGAGCTGGGTATCGAGGCCCATCACCGCGCGGCTCGCGACGACCTGCTCGGGCGTCAGGAAACCGGCCTGGAGCCGGTCGATCGCCAGCGCCATCAGCGCCTTGAGGCGGGGCAGGTCGGCGGTGGTGGCAGGACGGTGGGAGAAGGACATGGAAACGCTAACCATTCGACAGCGTTCGCAGGCTGGAGTAGATCGCGTCAATGGCTGATAAACCCGAGACGCCGTTGCTCGACACGGTGGTGACGCCCACCGATCTGCGCAAGCTCCAGCCCGAACAGCTCCGCCAGCTCGCCGACGAGCTGCGCGCCGAGACCATCTCCGCGGTCGGCACGACCGGCGGGCATCTGGGCTCCGGGCTGGGCGTGGTCGAGCTGACGGTGGCGATCCACTACGTCTTCAATACGCCCGAGGACCGGCTGATCTGGGACGTCGGGCATCAATGCTATCCGCACAAGATCCTGACCGGACGGCGCGACCGCATCCGCACGCTCCGCCAGGGCGGCGGCCTGTCGGGCTTCACCAAGCGGAGCGAGAGCGAGTACGACCCGTTCGGGGCGGCGCACTCGTCGACGTCGATCTCGGCGGCGCTGGGCTTCGCCACCGCCAACCGGCTGACCGGCGCGCCGGGCAAGGCGATCGCGGTGATCGGCGACGGCGCGATGTCGGCCGGCATGGCCTATGAGGCGATGAACAACGCCGAGGCCGCGGGCAACCGGCTGGTCGTCATCCTCAACGACAACGACATGTCGATCGCGCCGCCGGTGGGCGGGCTGTCCGCCTATCTCGCGCGCCTCATCTCCTCGTCCAACTATGTGGGCCTCAGGAGCTTCGCCAAGAAGGCGATCCGCCGCATCTCGCGCCGCGCCTACGACGCCGCCGCCAAGGCCGAGGAGTTCGCCCGCGGCATGGCGACCGGCGGCACCTTGTTCGAGGAATTGGGCTTCTATTATGTCGGGCCGATCGATGGGCATAACCTCGACCATCTGATCCCGGTGCTGGAGAACGTCCGCGACAGCGAGCAGGGGCCGATCCTGGTCCATGTCGTGACTAAGAAGGGCAAGGGCTATGCCCCGGCCGAGAATGCCGCGGACAAATATCACGGCGTCCAGAAGTTCGACGTGATCACCGGCGCCCAGGCCAAGGCGCCGCCGGGACCGCCGAGCTACCAGAACGTGTTCGGCGAGACGCTGGCGAAGCTCGCCGAGACCGATGAGCGCATCGTGGCGATCACCGCGGCGATGCCGTCGGGCACGGGCGTCGACAAGTTCGCCGCGGCGCATCCCGACCGCGCGTTCGACGTCGGCATCGCCGAGCAGCATGCGGTGACCTTCGCGGCGGGCCTCGCGGCGCAGGGAATGCGGCCGTTCTGCGCGATCTATTCGACCTTCCTCCAGCGCGCCTACGATCAGGTGGTACACGACGTCGCCATCCAGAACTTGCCGGTCCGCTTCGCCATCGACCGCGCCGGCCTCGTCGGCGCCGACGGGGCGACCCATGCCGGCAGCTTCGACGTCACCTATCTCGCGACGCTGCCCAATTTCGTGGTGATGGCGGCCGCCGACGAGGCCGAGCTGGTGCACATGACCTATACCGCCGCCGAGCATGATTCCGGCCCGATCGCGGTGCGCTATCCGCGCGGGAGCGGCGTCGGCGTGGCGCTGCCCGCGGTGCCCGAGCGGCTGGAGATCGGCAAGGGACGCATCGTCCGTGAGGGCAAGAAGGTCGCGATCCTCTCGCTCGGCACGCGGCTGGCCGAGGCGCTCAAGGCCGCCGATGCGCTCGATGCCAGGGGGCTGTCGACCACGGTCGCGGACCTGCGCTTCGCCAAGCCGCTCGACGAGGCGCTGATCCGCCGTCTGCTCACCACGCATGAGGTGGCGGTGACGATCGAGGAAGGCGCGATCGGCGGCCTCGGCGCGCATGTCCTGACCTATGCCAGCGACGCCGGGCTGATCGACGCGGGCCTCAAGCTGCGCACGATGCGCCTGCCCGACCTCTTCCAGGACCAGGACAAGCCCGAGCTCCAATATGACGAAGCGCGGCTCAACGCCGAGCATATCGTGGACACGGTGTTGGCGGCACTGAGGCACAACAGCGGCGGCGTAGTCGAGGGTGCGCGGGCCTGACGAAGTCGATCTCGGCCGGCTGAATCAAGCCGAGCGCGAGGCGCTCGGCCTGCTCGGCGAGGGCCATACCGCCAAGAGCATCGCCGCTCTGACCGGCCGCTCGGTCGGCGCGGTCAACGAGCGGCTGCGCGAGGCCCGCCGCAAGACCGGAGTCGGCAGCAGCCGCGAGCTGGCGCGGCTTCTGAAGGCACAAGAAAATCGGGACGAGCAAATCGGGGTGGCCGGATCGGATCGAGACGGAGCATTGACGCTGTCGGAAGCTGCCCCGGCAGGCGCGGAAAGTGGACATCGACGGAGCATTTATCTCATGGCGGCTATTGGGACGATCATGCTTGGTGCAGCCGCACTCGCAATCGCGATCGGGACATCTCGTCCGTCGGCGCCATTACAAGCCTCGACCGCAGCGGCAGATCAGGAGGCAGGAGAGTTCGCGCCGCTTTACAAGGAAAGGGACCCGGGACATTGGCACGCCCTGCTCAAAGCTGAGACCCGCGACAAGCGCTGGGCTCCTGAAGCCGAGGAGGCGTTGCGCGCTCATTATGCCGCAATTCCGGGCCTCGATACGCCAGAGAACAAGCTGACTGCATATTGTGCACAGTCACTGTGCGAGATCTCAGCCATGTTCGACGGTGATCCAGGGCCGGAGATCGGTAAGACCATGATTGCCGTACAGCAGCGCTCGCTGGAGAAGCTGACCCGCCCGGCGTTATCTAATCTCGCAGTAAGCTTCGGTGCGTCCACCGCGCAGCCTAAGCGCGCCCTGTTCGTTGCACATTGGCGCCGACGAAACTGAATGTTCCCTGCTCCAATTTTGAGGCGGCAATCTCGTCGGGCCTGACGGTCACAGGGCGGCTGGCCGTTCCTCCGCCAGCGATGCCGTCAACGCCGCCTTCGCCGCGGCGGGGGTCTTAGGGAAATCGCCGCGCGCGGTGTCGATCAGCCGATCGAGCAGCCCCAGCCCTTCCGCCCAGTCGCCGATGCCGCTCGCGGCGTTGATGTGGCCCTGGCAGCCGATGTCGACGAAATGGCTGCCCCATTGTCCGGCGAGCGCTCGTGCGCGCCCGAGATCGATCCACGGATCGTCGCGGCTCGCGACAAGGATCGACGGGAACGGCAGCACACTCGCCGGCGCGGGCGCGAAACCGGCGAGCTCCTCCGGCGCGTCGGTACGGTCGACATCGGCCGGCGCCACCAGCAGCGCGCCGGCGACCGGCCAGCCGTAGGGCTGCCCTGACAGCTCCGCCCACCACGCCACCGCCTGGCAGCCGAGCGAATGCGCGACGAGCACCACCGGCGCGCGCGCGGTGCGGATTGCCTGGTCGAGCTTGGTCACCCAGCTGTTGCGATGCGGCCGGTCCCACATGCCGAGATCGACCCGCACCGTATCATGGCGCGAGCGCTCCCACAGGCTCTGCCAATGGCTGGGGCCACTGTTGTTGAGCCCGGGCACCGTCAGGATCGTCGGCGACGAGGCCTCGGAGAAATGCGCCATCCTGTCTCTCCCATCGGGGTGGGGGGAGAGGCCGGACGGCGCTCTAGGGGACGCCGCACGACGACTCCACCCGGAGCCGGAATATATTCCTACTGAATGAGTAGGCAATAGCCGCTGCGCCCATCGGAGGTCCGGTTGCGACGATCCGCCGAAGCGTCCAAAGCATGCGTCATGGCCAAGCATCGCGCCGATCAGCTGCTCGTCGACCGCGGACTCGCGGAAAGCCGCACGCGCGCCCAGGCGCTGATCATGGCGGGCCTCGTCTTCGCCGGAGACCGCAAGGTCGAGAAGCCGGGCCAGGCGCTGCCGGAGGACGCCGCGATCGAGGTGCGCGGGCGCGATCATCCCTGGGTGTCGCGCGGGGGGATCAAGCTCGCGCATGGGCTCGACCATTTCGGCTGGGACGTGACCGGCGCGGTGGCGATCGACGTGGGATCGTCGACCGGGGGCTTCACCGACGTGTTGCTGACCCGAGGCGCCGCGCGGGTCTATGCGGTCGATTCGGGCACCAACCAGCTCGCCTGGAAGCTGCGCCAGGACCCGCGCGTGATCGTCCACGAGCAGACCAGTGCGCGCGTGCTGACCCCGGCGCATATCCCCGAGTTGGTCGACCTGATCGTATGCGACGCGAGCTTCATCGGCCTGTCCAAGGTGCTGGAGGTGCCGCTCGGCTTCACCGGACCGGAGGCCCGCGCGATGGCATTGATCAAGCCCCAGTTCGAAGCAGGGCGCGACGAGGTCGGCAAGGGCGGCGTGGTGCGTGACCCGGCCGTGCACGCGCGCGTCTGCGACGAGGTCGCCGCCTGGTTCGAGACGCAGGGCTGGCGGGTCGAAGGGGTGACGCCGAGCCCGATCACCGGCCCCGAAGGCAACGTCGAGTTCTTGATCGCCGCGATCAGGGCGAATCCAAGCTGATCGGAATTACCCATCGCGTTCGCTCTGAGCTTGTCGAAGGGCCGTCCTTTCTCTTGCCGCCGCCCGAAGAAGGACGGTGCTTCGACAAGCTCAGCACGAACGGAATTGTGGATCGTTCTTGGCCAGCATCATGCAACGATCGCGTTTGTTCCCCGTCCTGATCCTCGATAAGAGGTGCGCCCCGGGGGGAGCGAAGGGGCAGGCAATGAGCGAGATCGCGTCGAAGGGACAGCTCCGGGCATCCTATCTACGCTGGGCGATGGTGACGGTGCCGCTGATCCTGCTGCTGGGCTTCGCCTCTGGCCGGCTGGCACCGAGCGGCGACGACAACCGCTGGTTCGCCGCCCTAGCCAAGCCGGCGTTCATGCCGTCCAATGCCGCCTTCCCGATCGCCTGGACCCTGCTCTACGTGCTGCTGGGGCTGGCACTCGCGCTGGTAATCAACGCGCGCGGATCGCGCCTGCGCGGCCCTGCCCTCGCCCTGTTCGCGATACAGATGGCGGCGAACCTCGTCTGGCCGCCGCTGTTCTTCGGCCTGCACAAGGTCGGCGCGTCGGCGATCCTGCTCGCGCTGCTGCTGGTGCTGGCCGCCGTGACCGCCTGGCTGTTCCGGCGCGTGCGCGCGGCGGCGGGCGCGCTGATGGTCCCCTATCTGCTGTGGCTCGCCTTCGCGCTGGCGCTGATCGTCGAGGTGGACCGGCTCAACCCCGGCGCGGAAACCCTTGTGCCGGGCGGCGACACCACCCAGATTGTGATCTGACGTAAGGATTTGAGACCCGTGCAAAGCGAAAACCGCATCTTCGACGATTTCGTGAAATTCGTGAACGGCGCCGCCGGCACCTTCGCCGGCGTGGCACGCGAGGCGGAAGGCACCGCGCGCGAGCGTGCCCGCGAATGGATCGGCGGGCTCGATTTCGTCAGCCGCGACGAGTTCGAGGCGGTGAAGGCCATGGCGGCCGCCGCCCGCGACGAGGCCGATGCGCTGCGCGCGCGGCTCGACAAGCTCGAGGCTGCCCAGGCGGCCGCGACCCCGGCAGCATCAAAGGCGCCGAAGGCACCCAGGGCACCAAAGGCGGGCTGACGCATTTTTTCCACAGCTTTATGGAGCGCGGCGTCTTGTGCGCCGCAGCGCCGGACGGCAGGGTCTCGGCCGGGCAATGCTCGGCGGGAGGGGTGATGCTCGACGAAGTTGAAGACGGATCGGACGGCGAAGCCCCGATCGAGATGCTCGAACGCTATTACGCCGCGCACGGGTGGAACCACGAGCGCGACGAGGACGAGATCGTCGCCAAGGTCAAGGGCAGCTGGACCGAATATGAGCTCCGCGCGGTCTGGCGCGCGGAGGACGGCGTGCTCCAGTTCCTGTGCTTCCCCGACGTGCGCGTGGCCGACGAGCGCCGCGCGGCGATCTACGAGGCGATCGGCCTGGTCAACGAGCAGCTCTGGATCGGCCATTTCGAGCTGTGGTCGTCGAGCGGCATCCTGCTGTTCCGCCACGCCGCGATGATCGACGGCGACGACGGCGCGACCATGACGCTGGGCGCGGCCGAGCTGCTGGTTGAAAGCGCGATCGACGAGTGCGAGCGCTTCTATCCCGTGTTCCAGTTCGTGCTGTGGGGCGGCAAGACCCCGCGCGAGGCAATCGCCGCGGCGCTGATCGAGACGCAGGGCGAGGCATGACCGCGATCCGCCGGCTGTGGCTGGTCGGATGCGGCAATATGGCGGGCGCGATGCTGGACGGCTGGATCGTCGCGGGCGCGGTCGATCCGGCGGAGGTGTTCGTCGTCAACCGCCAGGACCGCGCGCTGCCCGCCGGCGTGCGCCAGGGCCGCGCCTTCCCCGACGGGCCGCTGCCCGATGCGGTGATGCTGGGCATGAAGCCCTTCCAGATCGACGAGATCGCTGCGGCGCACGGGGAGCGCATCGCCGGTGTGCCCCTGCTCATCTCGATCCTCGCCGGGGTCGAGGAGGCGACGCTGGCGCGGAAGTTCGACGCCGGCGCGGTGGTGCGCGCGATGCCCAACCTGCCGGTCGCGATCGGCAAGGGCGTGGTCGGCCTCGCCAGCAACAGCGCCGATGCGGAGCAGCGTAAGGCGGTCGATACGCTGATGGCGCCGCTCGGCCTGGTCGAATGGGTCGAGGAGCGGCTGTTCGATGTCGTTGCCGCGGTGGCTGGCAGCGGGCCGGGGTTCGTCTATCGCTTCATCGACGCGCTCGCCGATGCCGGCACGGCGATGGGCTTCGCGCCGGAGCAGGCGCAGCGGCTGGCGGTGGCGACGGTCGAGGGATCGGGCTTGCTCGCCGCCGCGGCGGACGTGCCGCCATCGGTGCTCGCCGACCGCGTCGCCTCCCCCCGCGGATCGACCCGCGAGGGCTATGCCGTACTCGACAAGGACGATGCGCTGAAGACGCTGATCCGTGAGACGATCGCGGCTGCCGTGCGCCGCAACGGCGAGATGGCAGCGGAGGCGCGGGGATAGACCCCGCTACTGTTGGAATACCATTGGATGTGACCGCGCGGGGGAACGCGACCGCGTCGCCGAGGGTTCTAGCCGCTGAACCCAATCCAGCGGAGGAATCCCGATGGCGACCACCAGTGCGTCCCGCAGCCGCAGCACTTCGAGCCAGAAGAACGGCGGCAGCTCGTCCAATCTCGGCACGCTCGCCGGCGTCGGCGCCGCGGGCATGGCGCTCGGCATGCTGGCGATGCTCGCGCGCAAGGCAGTGGTGCAGGCGCCGACCCTGCTCGCGGGCGAATGGGACCAGGCCCTCGCGGCCGAGCACAAGGCGGTGCTCAAGCTGTTCGACGCGCTGGAGGCGACCGAAAGCCGCAACACCAGCAAGCGCGCGATCCTGCTCTCTCAGCTCAAGCATTCGCTCGCCAAGCACGCGCTGGAGGAGGAGAATGTGATCTACCCCGCGTTGCGCGAAGCCGGGGAGGTCGAGGGCGCCGACGAGCTCAACAAGGAGCACGGCTACATCAAGCAATATCTCTACGAGCTCGAGAACATGCCGAACGACAGCCCGGATTACTTGACGACGGTCCGCAGGTTCCGCAGCGAGATCGAGGAGCATATCGCCGAGGAGGAAAACCAGCTGTTCCCCTCGCTCAAGGCCAAGCTCAGCGAGGAAAAGAACAAGCTGCTGACCGCGGCGATGAACAAGGAAGGGTTCAAGCTGGCCTAACTCCCCAAAGCTCCTCCCCGGCACGGGGAGGAGCCTCGTCGGCCC
This sequence comes from Sphingomonas sp. SRI_018, assembly GCF_057586275.1. Taxonomy (NCBI): domain Bacteria; kingdom Pseudomonadati; phylum Pseudomonadota; class Alphaproteobacteria; order Sphingomonadales; family Sphingomonadaceae; genus Sphingomonas; species Sphingomonas sp. SRI_018. The sequence continues at coordinate 23,477 of NZ_JBYCZO010000007.1, forward strand.
TACCGCCCCAGCAGCTTGCCCCGGTCGCGTGCCGGCACCAGCCCTTCGAGCACGCCCCAGAAGCCGCCGACCGCCTCCTGCCCGGCGCGCGAATAGGCCTCCGCCATGCGTGTGCTGAGCGCTTGGAACAGCCGCGCCTCGATCGCGGCGCCCTCGACGGTAAGCCGCAGCAGACGCTGGCGGCGGTCACGATCGCCGGGACGGCTCTCGACCAGGCCGCGCTTGGTGAGATCGGCAAGCACGCGGGCAAGCGATTGCTTGGTGACCGCGAGCAACGTCAGCAATTCGCCGACGCTGAGGTTCGGCCGCCGCGCGATGAAATAGAGTGCCCGCTGGTGCGCGCGGCCAAGGTCATGCTCCTCCAGCGCCAGGTCGATCGCGCGGGTCAGCTGGCCATAGCCGAAGAACAACAGCTCGATCCCACGGCGGATCTCGGGCTCGGTCAGGAACAGGGGCGAAGCGGTGGCCATGTTGACCCCATCTGGCACCTCTCCTACTCGGCTGGCAACCGATGGAGCCGAGATGACCGCGCAATCCCTGTTCGCTTTCGAACCCACCGCCACGCCGACCTCCGCCAACGAGCGCAGCTCGCGCCTCGCCGATCCGGGCTTCGGCCGCGTCTTCACCGATCACATGGCGGTGGCGCGCTGGTCGGCGGACAAGGGCTGGCACGATGCGAAGATCGTCGCGCGCGCGCCGCTGAGCTTCGATCCGGCGACCGCGGTGCTCCATTATGCGCAGGAAATTTTCGAGGGTCTCAAGGCCTATCGCACCGCCGACGGTGGCATCACGCTGTTCCGCCCGCAGGCGAACGCGGCGCGCTTCCGCAACTCCGCGCGCCGCATGGCGATGGCGGAGCTGCCCGAGGAGATGTTCGTCGCCTCCTGCCGCGAGCTGGTGGCGATCGAGCGCGACTGGATTCCCGAGGGCGACGAAGGCGCGCTGTACCTCCGCCCCTTCATGATCGCGAGCGAGGTGTTCCTGGGGGTGAAGCCCTCGGCCGAATATCTCTACTGCGTGCTCGCCTCCTCGGTCGGCGCCTATTGGAAGGGCGGGGTCAAGGCGGTGTCGCTGTGGGTGAGCCACGACTATACCCGCGCCGCGCCCGGCGGCACCGGCGACGCCAAGTGCGGCGGCAACTATGCCAGCAGCCTCGCCGCCCAGGCCGAGGCGATCCGCCACGGCTGCGACCAGGTGGTGTTCCTCGACGCGGCCGAGCGCCGCTATGTCGAGGAACTGGGCGGCATGAACATCTTCTTCGTGTTCGCCGACGGTAGCCTGGCGACCCCGCCGCTGACCGGCACGATCCTGCCCGGCATCACGCGCGATTCGATCATCCAGCTCGCCCGCGACGAAGGGCTGACGGTGCGCGAGGAACTCTATTCGATCAACCAGTGGCGCGAGGACGCTGCGTCGGGCAAGCTGACCGAGGCCTTCGCCTGCGGCACCGCCGCGGTGGTGACGCCGATCGGCAAGTTCTCGGGCCCCGGCTACGAGGTGACGATCGGCAGCGGCGGCACCGGTCAGACCACGGCGCGGCTGCTGCGCCGCCTGTCCGACATCCAGCGCGGCCGCGCACCCGACCCGCACGACTGGATCGACCGGCTGGCTTGAGGCTTTCTTTCGGAGGCGCGACCCTCTAAGGGCCTGCGCTTCCCGCTGGGGCGTCGCCAAGTGGTAAGGCAACGGTTTTTGGTACCGTCATTCGCAGGTTCGAATCCTGCCGCCCCAGCCAACCGAGTCCTCTGAATTCGGTTCCAGTGCAGCGCATGTTTCTAACAAGCTATCCCCTCCGGGACGATCCGGCGAGCGTGATCCACACGGTCATGGCATGCGGCCCCGCAGCGCCATGATGGAGTGAGTCAAAGCTCCCGCCTGTCTCGCAGCGGCTTGACCCTGACGCTGCGTCATCCCCGATAGGGCGATTCGCGTGAAGATGAGGGAACGGCATGCGCACGGTTCGGCAGGTGGCGAAGGCAGCTGGGATCAGCGTGCGCACGCTCCACCATTACGACGCGATCGGTCTGCTGAAGCCTGGCCATGTCGGGGCCAACGGGTATCGCTACTATGGCCGCACGGAACTGCTGAAGCTGCAGCAGATCCTGTTCTACCGCGAACTTGGGCTGCCACTGAGCGAGATCCGGTCGATCCTCGATGATCCGGATTTCGACTCGCTCGCAGCGCTCAGAGGCCATCGGGAGGCCCTGGCCACGCGAATAGAGCGGTACGGCGACCTCATCCGCACGATCGATCGCACGATCGCGTCAATCGAGAAGGATGAAGCAATGGAAGACCACGAATATTATGCGGGCGTTTCGCCCGAGACACGGGCGCGCTGGGAGCGCGAAGCCATCGAATTCTGGGGCGAGGATGCGGTGCGCGCTGCGCAGGCAAAGGCACGCTCCTTCTCAAAGGAGCAGGTCGCCGCCATTCAGGCGGAGATGGAGGCGATCCGGAGCGATTTCCAGCGGCTGTTCGCCGAAGGGGCGGCGCCAGGATCGGAGGCAGTGCAGGCTGTGACCGCCCGGCACTATGCCTGGGTTTCGCACAGCTGGACGCCCGACGCCGCAGCGTTCAAGGGCCTCGGCCGGCTCTACGTCGAGAATTCCGAGTTTCGAGGGACCTATGAGGACGGAGCGTTGGCGGGCACGGCCGAGTTCATAGCCGAGGCGATGGCTATCTATGCCGATCGATCGCTCTGAGCGGTCGGCGCATCGGCCGTCGAGAGGTCGACTCGCAGCCTCTCACGCGACCGCTGCGAAGCCTTTGACTGTGCCTTCGCTGGATTGTTCAGGCGGCTACGATCCCGCATCGAGATGGACGCCATCCACGAGGATCAGGCTACGCACGAGAGCTTGGTCACGCACTTCAAGCGCAGCGGCATATTCTGGTGAGGCATACCACCGTTTCGCTGTGCCGGTGTCGGGAAACTCCACGATCACAAGAGCGGAGGGGCGATGTTGCCCCTCCAATACGTCGATCTCTCCGCCCCGAACAAGATAACGTCCGCCAAACGCTCGGATCGAGGCCGCCGCGAGGGTTCTGTATGTCTCGAAGGCGGCGGCGTCGCGCATGGTGACATCGGAGATCAAGTAGGCTGGCATCTAGCTACGCCTCTCTCATTTACAGCCGACATCGTCGGCAGCGGTCGACCGACCACAGGATCACCGGCGCGTCGATCTGCTCCCGGTCAACCGTAACCTCGCGAGTTCCCCTCGTCTTCAAACCAGCTGCAATTCGACCCGGCGGCCGACAACCGCCGCCGCCCGCTGCAGGGTCTCGATAGTGACGTTGCCATCATTGGGGTCGAGCAGCCGGTTCACCTGGGTGCGGCTGGTATGCATCATAGTCGCGAGGCGGTTCTTGCTGAGCTTGCGCTCGCGCATTGCTTCGGCGAGCTGCCAGGCGATGACCTCCTTGATGGCCTTCGCCTGAAACTCGGCCAGCACGCCTTCCTCTTCGAGGAAGCTGTCCAGCGTTGATCCCCTGTGGGGATTGTCAGCCATTCTCGATCTCTTTCTTGCGCTCGCGCGCCAGCTTCAAATCCGTCGGCGGAGTCTTCTGCGCCTTCTTGATGAAGTCGTGCAGCGCATAACGGCCATTTTAGCTCATGGTGAAGCTGAGAGGCTTATGCCTCTGCGATCATTGCTATCGAGACTTTCATATCGGATATGCGCACCGGCATCTTCGCTCCCTGTCGGGCAGGTGGGCTTTTAGGAAACCATTTAAGCCATTCCTCATTGGCACCCGCAAAGTCTTCCTCGTCGGCTACAATCAGCGTGGCACTGACCGCCTTGTCCAAACTGGTGCCGGCAGCCTCCAGAATAGCAGAGATGTTGCGAAGGCATTGTGCGACCTGGGCCTGCACCGGACCGCTCACGAGGCAGCCTGTGACTGGGTCAATAGGCGCAGTTCCTGATACGAAAACCAATCCCGCGGCCTTGACCGCTTGGCTATAGGAGGGTGGCGCCTCTGGGGCGGCCGGCGTGGCGATTATCGTGCGCGACATGATGGTTGTTCCACGATGGGTCATCTAAGCCGACTAAGCTCGGCCAGACACGGCCAGAGTCAAGGACCAGAATCACGGCCGTATCAATATTCGGGCCCACGATGGTCAGCTTCAGTTCGACCGCATTCGGACATCAAATCTAGAGGCTTAGTAGGTTGCAGTCACCGCGATGCTGGCAATGACTCCAATGGCTTCGGGGCGCCTCTATGCATACTCTTGCCGCGCGAAAGGACTTGTTGCTGGCGCGAGTAGAGCGCTCCCATTCGACTGCACGTCGGCTTATGGAGCGCGGCTGAGTCCGTTGAATGACCGATTGAGGGCGCTTACCCGTCGTGGGTGGATATGGCTGAAATCGAGCGGTCACTTTGGGGAGCTGGATCGCGAAGTGCCCCCGTCCCACCAAAATGACGGATTAGGAGGCTAGATTCTACTCGCTGCACCATCGGCAATGCGCTCGAACAGTGACTTTCGCGCGAGTGCTTCTTCAAGTCCCGCCAGCGCTCAGTCACTCTGCCGGCTTCGGCATCGAGCGCTCGCACCGCATCGTCAAAGGCAGCCCAGAGCGGCCGCAATTGCGCGACAAGACCTTGCTGGACGGAGAAAGGTGAGCACGCGCCGACGCGCATCGCCCGCGCCTCGCGTCCCTCGTCGAGCGCGCTCGGCCTCGCCTTTCGGCGTAAAGCGATCGGCATAGCAGACGGCAGTGCCCTGCTCGCCCTCGCGGACATGCCCGCCGAGGAGAAGGGCCTGGCGGTAGGTCAGTCAGCGCTGCGTCGCATAGCCGCGCGCGACTGCTGCCGCCCACAGGATCAGCACGTTGATCCCCGAATAGTGCCGCGCGCTCACGGCATTGGCCGGCAGCGCGCAGCCGCACCGTGCGCTGTCCACGACTGCACCCAGGGCAGCCGCCCCTGCTCCAGCTCGGCGATCACCCGCCGGGTCACCTCGCCATAGAGGTCCGCGCGATGGCCGGTATCCCTCATGATCCTCGCTCCTTCTTCCAAAACCACCGCACCCGGCGCCGGAACGGCGGGGTGGGCGGCAGAAGCGGACCGGCAGTCCCGCCACCGGCGGCGGGCCGCACCCGCGAAGCAGGCTGGACGCAGTGGAGGCCCCCGGCCGAAGGCCGAGGTTGCGGCGCGCCGCGGCGGGACTAGAGGGGCGCGACGCCTACCCCGCCGCACCGGTGCCGGAGGCACCAGCGCCAGCGCGTGCAGGCGGGCCTCGGTCTCCGTTCTTAGAAGGTGTACCCCAAAGACACACCATAGGTGATCGGCTGGGCATATCGTCCCGCGCGCAGCGAGAGCGAGTTCTGGCTCATGCTCGCCATGTATTTGCTGTCGGTGAGGTTGCGCCCGAACACCGAAAGCCGCACGCGCTCGTCCAGCGTCAACGTGGCGGCCGCGTCGAGCGTCACATAAGGCTTCTGGCTCAGGCTGTTGTCGAAGGTGAAATAGACGCGGCTGCTATAGTAAGGCGAGAGCGTGATCTCGAACTCGTCATTGTCGCCGACCGATGTGTGGTAGCGAACGGTCGAGCTGGCCGTGAGCTCCGGCGAGCGCACCATGGTTTTGCCACTGACGTCGAGGCTGACGTTCGCATAGAGCGCACCCTGGAAGAAGGCTCCGCCGCCAAGCGGGATCCAGGTCGCCGGGTTTGAGGGCGCGTCGACATAGCCGGGCGCATTCTTGAAATCGACATAGCGGCTATGCGTATAGGCGACCGCCGCCCGGATATCGAAATTGGCCCCGAGGCGAAGCGAGGCGTCCACTTCGGCGCCATAGATGCGCGACTGCGGCACGTTGAACAGCTGAGTGAACACGGCGCCGTTCGCGCCCGACACGGTCGCGTTCACCTGCGTGTCCTTGTAATCATAGTAGAAGGCGGCGGCACTGACCGAGAAGGTCGGCGATGCCGACTTGAACCCGACCTCGAAGGCATCGACCGTCTCCGGGCGAACGCCTGGTCCTGTCGCCGTCGTCGAATCGAACACGCCGCTTTTGAAGCCCTTGCTGTAAGTGGCGTAGACATTGGCGTCCTTGCCAAGCGCGTACCGAAGGCCGAGCCGCGGCGTCCATTGCTTGTCGGTCGCGTCCTGAAAGCGCGTGAACGGCGACGGCGCGCTGACCCCGAAGGCGCTCCGTGAACGACGGTCCTCATGGCTGTAGCGGATGCCTGCGATCAGCGACAGATCGCCGAACTTGTAGGTGCCGTCGGCATAGCCGGCGATGGCGTCGATCTCGCCTTCGGCAATGGACAAGGGAACGCCGTTGGTCGTGAGAAACGGCACTTTGCCTCGGTTCCGATAATAATAGACGCCGACCACGTAGCTGAACGGCCCGGTCTCCTTCGACGCGAAATTGATTTCCTGCGTGAAGGTCCTGTTGCGGACGCGCAGCGCCAGTGCCTGATTGAGATAGCTAAGGTCGAGATCGTTCACCGTGTCGAGCTCGTTGCGCAGAAATGCCGTGAACGAGGACAAGGTGCCGCCCCCCAGCTCGAGCCGGGCCCGCGCGCTATACTCGTCCGTCTGGGTGCGGATGCGCTGCAGCGTGTTGAAGGAGGAATCGAAGCGATCCGTCGCGATCGGCCCGCCCAACAACGCGACGAGCCGGGCCGGCTGGAAGTTCCTGGTGTCGGCGCCCGACGGGTCGTCGAGTTCGGCATGCGCGGCAGTGAAGATGATCGAGAAATTGTCGGCAGGTTTCACCAGCAGCTTACCGCGCGCCGTGAAGTTCCGGCCCTGATTGGTGATCCGGTCGGTCCGCAGGTCCCGCACATAGCCGTTGGAATAGCGGTACGCGACCGAGCCATTGACGGCCGCCCTGTCGCCGAGCGGCACGTTGACATAGCCGCTCGCGCGGATCTGATCGAAGCGCTCGTACGAGGTGCTGATGCGGCCGGAGAGCGTGAAAGCGGGATCGAGAGTGCGCAGCAGGATCGCGCCGCCCGTGGCGTTGCGGCCGAAGAGCGTGCCCTGCGGCCCCTTCAGTACTTCGACGCCCGCGATGCTGGCGAGATCGAAGATGTTTCCGGTCGGCGTCGGATAATAGATTTCATCGACATAAACTGCGACATTCTGCTCGCCGCTCGATGATGCGAGGGTCGATCCGATGCCGCGAACCGTCGGCGACAGGCCGTAGACGGCGCGCTGAAGATAGATGCCGGGCGTCGCCTTGGTAAGGTTCTCGAGCGAGGTCGGACCCGTCCGCTCGAGATCTTCCGACGAGGCGGTCGCGACCGAGATCGGGACGTCGACCAGGCGCTCCGATCGGCGTTGCGCGGTGACGATGATGTCGCCCTCGCTCGCAGCGCCGTCCTGGACAGCCGGCGCGGGTGTCGTAGCCACCGCGTCCGCCTGCGGGGCGGGCGACGCGGGCTGGGCATTCTGCGCATGCGCGGCGCCGGCCCAGGTGATCGCGAGCGCCGACGAGATTGTCTTCAGCATATGCCTGTTCACGATGCCCCTCCCCGTTTTTTGAACGTCCTTGTTTTGTGGCCATCAGTCTTCGCGTGGGCGACGGCAGGTCAAATGCTGAATAGCGCCGTCCCATGATCGGCAGGAATACGAGCGTTGTAAGCGCCTGTTGCCTGGGTCCGGCTGACGGCTCAGGCCATTCCTCCAGCGCATCGCAGATCCGCGGCTTTCCATAGCGTCCGAGCCCGGCAATGACCAAGGTGGCTCATGGGGTCAGCGCTTCCGGCGCGCGGATATCCGCTGACATTTCGCTGGAGGAATAGCCGCAATGATCGCCATCATCGCCACGTTCGCCGTCAAACCCGGCTTCGCCGCGGAGTTCGAGGCCGTTTTTACCGAATTAGCCACTAATGTCCGGGCCGAGGAGCCCGGCAACCGGCTCTATGCCTTGACCCGATCCAAGCGCACGCCCGATGTCTATCGGGTTCTCGAACTCTATGCCGACAAGGACGCTGCCAAGGCGCATGGCGCGGCCGACTATCTGTCCGCCGCCGGTCCGCGGCTCGCGGCCTGCTGCGAAGTCGATCCCGCCATCGAGATCCTCGACGTCGTCGGCTAGAACGAGGTCGACGGCAGCCAGCCGCTGCAGTCCGCTTCCTCAGCCGCTCCTCCCTTCGCGGCGCCCGCTCAAGATCAGAGCTCTAGCTTGCGAGCGGCATCGCATCGAGCAACGCCTTGGTACGCTCCTCGATCATCGGGAGCACCGCACGAGTCGTATGCACATAGAGCCGGTTCTCGCGGATCGCATCGCGCACCATGTCGCCGACTGCGTCGGGCGCGACACCGCCGGCGATGTACCTCTTCACGTCTTCCCGCCTCGCCGACGCTGCAGCCCTCTCCTCCGACGAGATTCCCTCGGTCGGCCTCGGCCGCAACGCATCCGTTCGATCGACGATGTCCGTCGCGACCGGTCCCGGACACAATATCGTGACGCCGATCCCCTTCGGCTGGAGCTCGAGTTCGAGCGCTTCGCTCATCCCGACCACGCCGAACTTCGCGGTACAGTAGAGCACCCCGCCCGTTCGCGCGACCAATCCGGCACCGGATGCCGTGTTGACGATGTGTCCGCCGGCACCCCGGTCGATGATCCGCGGCAGGAACGTCTGGATGCCGTTGACCACTCCGCCCAGGTTGATGCCGAGGCCCCAGTCCCACAGCTCATAGGTGAGCCGGCTGGCAGGCGCGCCGCTGGCCACCCCGGCATTGTTGACCAGGATCGACACCGGTCCGAGCGCCGCTTCGGCCTTTTCCGCCACTTGGGCAAATGCGTCGCGGTCGCGGACATCGAGCACAGCGGTGTAGACCTCGGTCACCGGGCCGAGCTCGGCCCTGGCCCGCTCGAGCGCCTCCGCGTCGAGGTCGACGAGCGCCAGCCTGGCGCCTTCACGGGCAAGCGATCGCGCGATCCCCAGCCCGATGCCGTTGGCGCCCCCGGTGATGAAGGCGGCGCGATCAGCGATGTCGGTCATGACCTGTCCAATCGGATGCTACGTCGTGCTGTCGACTGCGCTTCATTCCGCCGCGGCAGCGGCCGCCCGGCGCGCCTCGATCGCTTTCTCGATCGTCGCGCGCATGGCCGACGGCATGCTGTCGATATCGATGGGCAGGCCGTGATTGAGCATCGCCTGCATGTGGCCGATCTGGTGAAGATGGAAACCGAAATCGGCCGAAGCCTTGCGGCCCATCTGATCCTGGGCGAAGTTCATCGCCTGCTTAACCAGCTTCATCGTGAACGGATTGCGGGCCGCGATCGCCTCGGCCAGCTCCAGCGTGCGGGCGGAGAGCTCCTCCCGGGGCACGACGCGATTGACCATGCCGCGGCGAAGCGCTTCCTCGGCGCTCATCCAGCTGCCGGTCATCAGCCATTCCTTGGCCTGCCGCACGCTCATCTCATAAGGGTGCTGCCAGAACTCGATGCCCGCGATTCCCATCTCCACTGCCGTCGCGTCGCGGAAGCGCGCGTCGTCCGCGCAGACGATGAGGTCGCACATCCAGGTGAGGATGATGCCGCCCGAGATGACCGATCCCTGGATCTCGGCGATCACGGGCTTGGGCGCGTTGCGCCAGCGCTCGCTGATCTCGAGATAGATCTCCCGCTCGCGGGCATAATAGCCTTCCCAGCCCTTGCCCTTGTAGTCGCCCCATAGGCCGACGACCTGGTCCGGCTTCGGCATGGGCGCTTCATCGCCGCTGATGTCGTGGCCCGAGTTCCAGTGATCGCCGGTCGCCGCGAGGATGATCACGTTGATCTGGTCGTCTCGGCAGGCGCGCTTGAAGGCGCCGTCGAGCTCGTAGGTCATCGTGACCCCCTGCGCGTTCCGCCGCTCCGGGCGGTTCATCACGATCCGCGCCACTTTCGGCGCGGGGGTCTCGTAGATGACCTGCGTGTACTCGCGACCTTCGGTGGCCATATCACTCTCCCTTCCGGATTCTCTGGATCGACGGACAGGCGCCGTCGTCATTTGGTGCCCGACCTTCCTCCGGCCACGGCGTCAGCGTCAAATTCCTACACAGAGCCAGCGATGAGCTGGCGGAATGCCGCGGTGCCGGCGGTCAGCCGGCGCGTCGGCGCTCGTTCAGGTCGGCGATGATCCGTGCGTGGGCCTGCTTGTTGATGCCGTAGAGCAGCACCAGCGCAGCGCCCGCGACCGAGAGCAATGCAGCACCCGGCCCATGGGCGAAGCCGAGCCACGCCGCCGTGCGTTCCGGCAGGTGGGATACGCTTGGCTGCGCCGGGAAGTTCAGGATCTGCAACACGAGCCCCGCGATCAGGACGCCCGCTCCCGTCGCCGTGTTCTTTGCGAATTGCCACCCCGAAAAATAGAGCCCCTGACGCTGGGTGCCGAACAGATGCTCATGCTCGTCGGCGGCGTCAGGAATGATCGACAGGAATGCGATGATGGTCAGCGCCATCATCGCGCCCCCGATGAACGACGTCGTCGCGAGGAAGCCGACCAGCGATCCTCCCGTCAATTGCAGGAGGCCGAGCAGCTTGAGGGTGGCGGGCAAGGCATGACAGCTCAGCATGCCGATCATGCTGAAGACCAGCATCGTGCGCTTCTCGACGCGTCGGGCAAAGGGCCCGGCGAACGGGGCGCCGAGAACCATTCCGAGCACCACGGCCATGCCGATCCCCTGGATCTGGCCCGGACTCAGCTGCCAGAAGAAGGTTGCGACGTGGAGCGCGAGCGCCTGGTGCACGCCGGCCTCGATGTTGAATAGGAGCGCGGCGGCGAACAGCAGGCGGAAGGTGCGGTTGCGGAACATCTCGGCCATCTCGCCGAACAGGCGGCGGTGAAGTGCCGGTCCAGCCTCACCACCGTCCACCTCCGGCGGCAGTTCCCGCATCTTCAGCCCCTGCCTGATCGCGACCGCCGCGCCGGCGAGCACCAGGATGCTCAGCGTGAGCGTCAAGGGCAGATAGGCCGCGCGCCGCGACACGCCGCCCGGCCCCGCGAAGAAGATGCCATAGCCCAGCATGATCACCGCCACTGTGCCGAGAATGCCGATTCCCCAGCGCCATACCGCGACCGAGGAGCGCTCGGCATAATCTTCGGTGAGCTCGGCGCCGAGCGCCTGGTAAGGCACGGTGAACAGCGACAGCGAGATGCGCAGCGTGACCGAAAGCAATGTCAGCCACAGGAACAGCACGGTCTGTCCCAGCGTCGCGGGCAGGCTGAAGATCAGGTTGAAGGTGAGCACGATCGGCAGCAGCGACAGCGCCATGAACGGGACGCGCCGGCCGTAGCGGGATCGCCAGCCGTCGGACAGCGAACCGATTAGCGGATTGACGATCGCGTCGATCACCACCCCTGCGCCGATCGCTAGCCCGGCAAGCCCGCCCGGCAGGCCGCATACCGCAGTCGCATAGAAGAGGACGAACGCGTTGAGCGTGGTCTCGATGATCAGCTCGACCGTCTGCCCGGCCCCATAGCCGATCTTGCGCCCAAGCGGCAGCCGCGCCGCAGTGATCGATTGCTCCGGCGTGGCTTCCAGCTGGCCTTGCGCGATCGCGCTTATCGGCAATGCCTCGAACTTGGCGGCCATTCCCGCTCCTCTCCATCGTCATTGGGCCTGCTTCCGACCGGCCGCGGTGGTCCAGGAGGAGCAACATGCTGTCAAGCGCCGGCACGCCGACATGCCCGACCGGGTCCAAATACTTTCCGCGATATTTCAATAGCTTGATTAGGCAAAGCGTACTCCGTCCATGCCCTGCCCGCATAAGTCGTGATCATAAGGAATGGACGTGTGGTACTGCCAAGAGTCCGGAGCCGAATTCAAAGACCTGCGGCTGAATGGCCCCCATGCGCCTCGCCGAGCAGCCCGGCCGCCTCGCGCAGCGCCGCGACGAATGCATCGCGGGCAGGACGGACCTCGGCGCGCGAAGTCGCCAGCGCCAGGCCGATCTGGATCGGCGATCCCTGCACGGTCAGCTGCGCATAGCCGATGCGGTCGCCGCCCGGGATGCGCGCAACCGCCGGCGCCAGCGCGATGCCGATCCCGCTTTCGACCAGCGCGATCAACGTGTGGAGGTGCGCCGCTTCCTCGACGATCCGCGGCTGAAATCCCGCCATCGTGCAGGCGCTCGACGAGAGATTCTGGTAGCTCGGAAGCCGGACCCGATCATAGCCGATGAAATTCTCGTCACCCAGTTCCTCGAGCCGTACTTCCCCGCGTTGCGACAATGGGTGCGCTTTCGGCAGCAGCAGGATCATCCGCTCTCGCGACAGCTCTTCGACCACCACCCCTTCCACGTCGAACACCGGCGTCCTGAGCACACCGACGTCGAGCTCCCCTGCCTCCAGCGCCTGGATGATCTCCAGCGTCGTCGCTTCGCGCAGACGAAGGTCCACGGCGGGCCGCCGTTGCCGAAAGAGCGGCACGACCTTCGGGATCAGCGCATAGACGGCCGATCCTACGAAACCGACGCTCAGCTCTCCGGCCATGCCTTCTACGGTCGCACGAGCGGCTTCCCACATCGTGTCGATTTCGGTGAGGATCCTTCGTGCATGCGGCAGGGCCGCCGCACCGGCGTCGGTAAGTGCGACCCCGCGCGCTTGGCGGTCGAACAGCGGAAGACCCATTTCCGCTTCCAGCTTGCGGATCGAGATCGAGAGCGGTGGCTGGCTCATGTTGAGCACGCGCGCCGCCCGGTGAAAGTTCAGCGTGTCGCCAAGCGCCACGAACTGCCGGATTTGCCTGAGTTCCATGATATATCCTGTATATCACTTACGATCAAAACAGTATTGGATCATGTATTGGTGAGCCCGTAGAGTCGAGGCGTTGAGGGCATGAAGGGCCGGAAGAGGGCTCGCCCCATCAGCGGGAGGGGTAGTGAATGGTCGTGCGCCTCGGTTCATCTGCAAAGGGTTCCCGGCCGCGCCGACTGGGCGTTGCCCCGGACCGGCTGCATCCAGACGCAGCCGCATGGCGGCCGTGAGCTACGACTATATCGTCGTTGGCGCCGGTTCGGCGGGCTGCGTCGTCGCCGCGCGGTTGAGCGAACGGCACGATCTGCGGGTGCTGCTGCTGGAGTCCGGCGGTGCCGACAACAGTATCCTTCTCCGGATGCCGCTCGTCTTCACCACCCTGCGCAACAATCCGGCGTTCGACTGGGGATACAAGACCGATCCGGAGCCGGGCGCGGCCAACCGGATGCTGCCGGCGGCGCGCGGCAAGGTGCTGGGAGGGTCCTCGTCCGTCAACGGGATGATGTATTCGCGCGGCCATCCGCATGACTATGACGAGTGGGCGGAGCTGGGCGCGAGCGGCTGGTCCTTCGACGAGGTCCTGCCCTATTTCAAGAAGTCCGAACGCAACTGGCGCGGCGAAGGCCCGATGCACGGCGGGAACGGCCCGGTCAGCGTGGTTCCCTACACGAGCGACGAGCCGGTGGCGCAGGCCATCTGCGACACCGCGCGCCGGCTGCAACATCGAGTGCTGGACGATTTCGAGGCAGGCGATCCCGAGGGCTTCGCACTCCCCGACAGCACCATCCATCGCGGGCGCCGTGCCAGCACCTCCAAGGCCTTTCTGGGTCCGGCGAGGCGCCGCGAGAACCTGACCGTCGTCACCGGCGCCCATGTCAGTCGAATCGTGATCGAACAGGGCCGGGCGGTCGGCGTGCGCTATGTACGCGACGGCCGCGAGAACTTTGTCCGCGCGGATCGCGAAGTCGTACTTTCGGGCGGCGCCTATGCATCGCCGCAGATCCTGATGCTGTCGGGCATTGGCCCGGCGGATCATCTGCGCGAGGTCGGCGTGCCGGTCGTGCACGAGCTGCCAGGCGTCGGCATGAACTTGCAGGAGCATCCGCTGGTGCCGATGGGGTTCGCGGCGCGAAAGCCGTTCCGGTTCGGCGCGCGGCTGCGCGCCGATCGCCTGGCATTGTCGCTTGCCGACTGGCTCGTTCGCGGACGCGGGCTTCCCTCGACCGTTCCGCTCAACTGCATCGCCTATCTCAAGTCCGATCCCGGTCTGTCGCGACCCGATCTCGAACATGTCTTCATGTCGACCAATCTGCTCGCGCGCCCCTGGTTCCCGGGCTGGCGCAAGCGGACGCCGGACATGCTCACCTCACTCAACGTCCTGCTCCGCCCCAGGAGCCGCGGCTGGGTCAGGCTGCGATCGAGCGACCCCACCGACCTGCCGCGTATCCAGTTCAACCTGCTCCAGGAAGCGGACGACCTGCGCCTGCTCCGCCATGCGCTGCGCTGGACGCGCGAGTTCGTGCGCCAGCGGCCGCTCGCCGACCATGTCGGAGGCGAGATCTTCCCGGGTGCCGCGCTGGACGATGATGCCGGCCTCGACGTCTTCATCCGGCAGGCCGTGTCGACGGCGGAGCATCCGACCAGCTCCTGCGCGATGGGCGTCGGAGAGGATGCCGTCGTCGACCCCGAGCTCAGGGTGCGCGGGATCGCGGGCCTGCGCGTCGCCGACGCTTCGGTGATGCCCAGATTGATCGGCGGCCATACCAATGCGCCGTCGATGATGATCGGCGAGAAGGCCGCCGATTTGCTCAAAAAGCAGATGTGAGATCGCCAATGTCCCTATCGATCGAGCCGAGCGAACCAACCCGAGCGAGCCTGAAGCGACCATTCCAGCTGCTGATCGACGGCGAGTGGAGCGAGAGCAGCAGCGGCGAGTGGCTCGAGGTCGTCAATCCGGCGGACGGAAGCGTGATCGCGTCCATCCCGGCGGGCGGCAGGGAAGACGTCGATCGCGCGGTCCGGGCCGCGCGCCACGCGTTCGAGCGCGGTCCCTGGTCGACCATGCCGCCAGGAGAGCGCGCGAAACTGCTGTGGCGCATCGCCGATCTGATCGAGGCCCGGCAGGAGGAGTTCGCCGAGCTCGAAACGCTCGACAACGGCAAGCCGATCATGATGTCGAAACGGCTCGACGTGCCTGCTTCGGTCGCGACGCTCCGCTATTGGGCGGGCTGGTGCACGAAGATTTCGGGCGAAACGCGGGCCGTCGACATGCCCGGCGAATATCTCGCGATGACGCTTCGCGAGCCCGTCGGCGTGGTCGGATTGGTCACGCCCTGGAACTTCCCGCTGCTGGCGGTCGTCACCAAGCTCGGTCCGGCCCTCGCCGCGGGATGTACGGTCGTCCTCAAGCCGGCCGAGCAGACCTCGCTGACCGCGCTCCGTCTCGGCGAGGTGGTGCGGGAGGCGGGTATCCCCGCAGGCGTGGTCAATATCGTCACCGGACTGGGTCCGGTCGTCGGCGCCGCGCTCGCCGAGCATGACGACGTCGACAAGATCTCGTTCACCGGATCGACCGCGGTCGGCAAATCGCTGATCGGCGCGGCACGCGGGAATCTCAAGCGCCTCACGCTCGAGCTCGGCGGCAAGTCCCCCACCATCATCCTGCCCGATGCCGACCTGGACAAGGCCATTGCGGGAGCCGCCAACGCGATCTTCCTGAACAGCGGCCAGGTCTGCGTCGCCGGCTCCCGTCTCTATGTCGCACGCGAGCAATATGACGCGGTGCTCGCGGGCCTCACTCGGATCGCAGGGCATTTCAAGCTCGGGCCCGGCCTCGATCGCACGACCGTGATGGGCCCGCTCGTCTCCGAGAAGCAGCAGGAACGCGTGCTCGACTATGTCGACGGCGCGCGGAGCGAGGGCGCGACCGTCATCGCCGGGGGAAAGGCCGCGGGAGACCGGGGCTATTTCGTCGAGCCGACGATCATCCGCGACGTCCACGCGCAGATGCGGGTGTGCCAGGAGGAGATCTTCGGCCCCGTGCTGGTCGCGACGCCGGTCGACAACCTCGACGAGCTGGCCGCGCTCGCGAACAATACGGTGTACGGCCTGTCCGCAAGCATTTGGACGCGCGACATCTCCTCCGCCTACAGGCTCGCGAGGAAGATCCGTGCCGGAACGGTGACGATCAACAGCGGATCGATCGGCGGCCCGAACATCCCGTTCGGCGGTTTCAAACAGTCGGGCTGGGGACGCGAGAACGGTGTCGAGGGCATCGAGAGCTTCACCGAATTGAAGACGGTCATCACCGCGCTCTGAACCGGCAGGCTGCCGCGCGCCGCTCGCCAACGCCGCGGTGAAACAGTTGATGGAGATTGGAATGTCGATCGAGCCGCCCCGGACAGGCAGCAGCGAGGCGCCGCTCGGCCAGGGCCTGTTCTGGCAGGATATGCGGGTCGGCGCGACGTTCCGCACCTATACGCGCACGATCACCGAAACCGATCTCGTCAGCTTCGTCACGCTGACCGGCATGACCGACAGCACCTTTCTGGACGCGACGGCGGCGGGGCCGATGGGTGAGCGCCCGGTGCCCGGTGCCCTCACCTATTCGATGATCGAGGGATTCATCATCCAGTCGCTGATCCGCGGAACCGGCATCGCGATGCTGGGCTGCACGCAAGAGGCGATCGCGCCCGTCCATGTCGGCGACACCATTCACGCGGTCGTCGAGTTCACGGGCGTGCGTCCGACTTCTCAGGGGAACCGGGCGATCGTGGACTCGGCGATCACCATCCTCAATCAACGGGCCGAGCCGGTGCTGCGCTACACGTCGCGGCGGATGATCGCCGGTCGGCCGGACGGTCCCCGGTAACGACGATGCTGCCGCTCGCGAACATCCGGGTCATCGACCTTACCACGGTGGCGATGGGCCCTCTCGCCGCCCAATGGCTGGGGGACTTCGGCGCCGACGTCATCAAGGTCGAGGCGCCCGGCGGCGATTCCACGCGCCAGACCGGCCCGGCGGTCGAGGCGGGAATGGCCGCCACCTTCCTCAGCACCAATCGCAACAAGCGAAGCGTGGTGCTCGACCTCGCCGAGGCCGGAGGCCGTGACGCGCTGACCCGCCTGATCGACGGCGCCGACGTCCTCATGCACAATATCCGGCCGCAGAAGCTCGCGAAGCTCGGCCTCGAGCCTGCGGCGCTGCTCGAGCGGAATCCGCGGCTCGTCTATGCGGGGCTCCACGGCTTCGGCGAGGCCGGGCCCTATGGCGGTCTTCCCGCCTATGACGACATCATCCAGGGCTTGTCCGGGTGCGCCGACCTGGTGCGGCGACAAACGGGCGAGGCGCAATATTTCCCGACGATCACCGCCGACAAGACGACCGGGCTGATCGCCGCGATGGCGATTCTTGCCGCGCTGACCGGTCGCGCCGCCAGCGGCCGCGGGTCGATCATCGAGGTGCCCATGTTCGAGAGCATGGTCGCGTTCAACCTCGTCGAGCATCTCTATGGCCGCTTGTTCGTCCCGCCGCGCGGCGAGATGGGCTATCCGCGCGCGCTCTCCGCGCATCGCCGTCCCTTTCGCACCAGCGACGGGCATGTCTGCATGATGCCCTATACCGATACCCATTGGCGCGCCTTCTTCGCCGAGGCCGGCGCGCCGGAGCATGCGTCGGATCCGCGCTTCGCCACGATGGCCGCGCGCACCGCGAATATCGACGCGCTGTACGCGATCGCCGCGGACCTGATCGCAGGGCGCAGCAGCAGCCATTGGCTCGAGCTATGCGCACGCATTGGCCTGCCTGCGGCGCCCGTCAGGTCGCTCGACGATCTCATGGACGATCCGCATCTCGAGGCGGTCGGCTTCTTCTCGAAGCTGCACGATCCGGCACTGGGCGAGCTGCGCCTGCCGGGGGTGCCCGTCCTGTTCGACGGCCGTCGTCCGCCGCTGGCGATGCCGCCGCGCCTCGGCGAGCACAATGACGAGGTGCTGGGCCCGCTCGGCCTTACGGACAAGCAGGACGCAGAGCCGGCCGGACCGCCGCTCTCACCGGAAAACACGCAAACCGGAGCCTAGGCGCGAAATGCTCGATACATCCACTCGAACGATCTTCTCCGACGATCATGCGATGTTCCGCGACAGCGTGCGCAAGCTGTTCGAACGCCACCTCGTGCCGCACCTTGACGATCATGAACGTGATGGAATCGTCGGCCGGGAGTTCTGGCTTCAGTGCGGCGAGGCCGGCCTGCTTTGCCCCACCGTCGACCCCGCATATGGCGGGCCCGGCCTCGATTTCAGCTACAATGCGATCGTCCAGGAGGAGCTCGCCTATAGCGGGTCGAACGCGGGCCTGATGATCCAGAACGACATCACCGCCGAATATATCGAGGCCTATGGCTCTGAAGCGCAGAAGCGGCGCTATCTGGCGAAGATGGTCAGCGGGGAATGCATCACCGCGATCGCGATGACCGAGCCTTCGGCCGGTTCGGACCTGAAGGCGATCCGCACGAGCGCGAAGCGGGATGGCGACGGTTATGTCATCAACGGCTCGAAGATCTATATCACCAACGGCATCAATGCTGATCTGGTGATCCTCGCCGCGAAGACCGACGCCGCGCGCGGCGCGGGCGGCATGTCGCTGTTCCTGGTGGAAGCGGATACGCCCGGCTTCGTGCGCGGCCGCAAGCTCGACAAGATCGGCCAGCGTTCGGGCGACACCGCCGAGCTCTTCCTCGAGGACCTGCGCGTGCCCGCCGAGAGCCTGCTCGGCGAGGAGAATGCCGGGTTCGGCTATCTGGTGACGCAGCTGGCGCAGGAGCGGCTCTCGGTCGCGATCGCCGCGCAAGCGGCCGCACAGCGCGCATTCGACGAGGCGGTCGCGTTCACCAAGAACCGCGAGGCGTTCGGCCAGCGCGTGTTCGATTTCCAGAACACCCGGTTCGTGCTCGCCGGCATCAAGGCGGAGCTGCAGGTCGGCTGGGCGCATCTCGACTGGGCGATCGCCAGGCACATCGCAGGCGCGCTGGACGCGCCCGCCGCCTCCGCCGCCAAGCTCTGGCACACCGAGCTCCAGGGCCGCGTCGTCGACGCCGCGCTGCAGCTGCACGGCGGCGCCGGCTACATGAACGAATATATGGTCGCGCGCCTCTATCGGGACGCGCGGGTCACGCGAATCTACGGCGGCACGAGCGAGATCATGAAGGAAGTCATCGGCCGGTCGCTCTGACCGGCCGGCCTCGACACGAGCCGAACCCGCGGCGCGGGCGAAACCTCACTCAAACGGGAGATTGCGACGTGAAGATCGAAGGATTGGCGGCGGTGGTGACCGGAGGCGCCTCGGGCCTGGGCGGCGCGACCGCGGCCTGGCTGGCCGCAAAAGGCGCGAAGGTGACGATCCTCGACCTCAACGAGGAGGCGGGACGCGATCATGCCGAGGCGATCGGCGGCTTCTTCGCGAAAACCAACGTCGCCGAGGATGCGAGCGTCGAGGAAGCGCTCGCGGCGGCCGAGGCGAAGCACGGCGTCGCGCGCATATTGGTGAACTGCGCAGGCGTGGCGCCGGCAATCAAGACAGTCGGCAAGGAGAATGTCGCGCATTCGCTCGATGCCTTCCGCCGGACGATCGAGGTCAATCTGATCGGCAGTTTCAACGTCCTCGCCAAATTTGCGGCGCGCCTGGCTGCCGCCGACCCGATCGACGAGGAGCGCGGCGTGATCGTCAACACCGCCTCGATCGCGGCCTATGACGGGCAGATCGGCCAGGCCGCCTATTCAGCGTCGAAGGGCGGAGTCGTGGGCATGACCCTGCCGATCGCACGCGATCTGTCGCAGCATCGCATTCGCGTCGTCACGATCGCGCCGGGCATCTTCCTCACGCCGATGCTTCAATCGCTGCCCCAGGCGGCACAGGATGCGATCGCCGCTCTCGCCCCCCATCCCTCGCGCCTGGGCAAGCCCGACGAGTTCGCGCAGCTCGTCGAGGCGATCGTCGCCAACCCGATGCTCAACGGCGAGGTCATCCGCCTCGACGGCGCCACGCGCCTCCCGATCCGCTGACCCTTTTCTGCAAAGGAACACCGATGCCTGAGGCCTATATCGTCGAAGCCGTCCGCACCGCCGGCGGCAAGCGCAAGGGCGCCTTCGCCGGAATACATCCCGCCGATCTCGGCGCGGCTGTCCTGAACGCGCTGGTCGACCGCACCGGCGTCGACCCCGGAGCGGTCGAGGACGTCATCGTCGGCTGCGTCACCCAAGCAGGCGAACAGGGTTTCGCCTTCGGCCGCAACATGGTCATGGCCTCGCGCCTCCCCGACAGCGTGCCGGCGGTGACGATCGACCGGCAGTGCGGCAGCTCGCAGCAGGCGCTGCACTTCGCCGCCCAGGCGGTGATGTCGGGCACCCAGGACATCGTGATCGCCGCCGGCGGTGAAAGCATGACGCGCGTTCCGATGCTCTCGAACCTGACACTGCATGCCCGGGCCGGCATCGGGGAAGGTCCGTGGAGCCAGACCATCAAGGACCGCTATGGCGTCGCGGAGTTCAGCCAGTTTCACGGTGCCCAGACCATGGCCGACAAATATGGACTCAGCCGCGAAGAGATGGACGCCTATGCGCTCGAGAGCCATCGCCGCGCCGCCGCGGCGATCGCGGGGGGCGCCTTCGCCGATGAGATCGTCCCCGTCGTCACCGCCGACGGAACGGTCACGCAGGACGAGGGCGTGCGCCTCGACGCCTCGCTCGAAGCGATCGCATCGGTGAAGCCGATCGCCGAGGGCGGCACCATCACCGCCGCGAATGCCAGCCAGATGACGGACGGCGCCTCGGGCGTGATGGTGGCGAGTGTGGCGGCGCTGAAGCGTTTCGGCCTCGAGCCCCTGGCGCGCATCCACAATATGACCGTGACCGCAGGCGATCCGGTGATCATGCTCGAGGAGCCGATTCCGGCCACGGCGAAGGCCCTGGCGCGCGCCGGCATGCGCCTCGACGACATCGACCTGTTCGAGGTCAATGAAGCGTTCGCCTCGGTGCCGCTCGCCTGGATGAAGGCGCTCGGCGTCGATCATGATCGCGTGAACGTCAACGGCGGCGCGATCGCGCTCGGACATCCGCTGGGCGCCTCCGGCACCAAGCTGATGGCGACGCTCGTGCACGCGCTTCGGGCGCGCGACAGGAAATGGGGGCTCCAGACGATGTGCGAGGGTGGCGGCATCGCCAATGTGACGATCGTGGAGCGGCTCTAGGGTCATTCCCGGCACGCATATGCGCACCAGCTTTGTCCGAGGTCGGCGCGTCCTCCCTTTTGCTAGTCTCGCCGCAAGGCGCACTGCCGCTCTGCGGTGACGCAATCCTGACGGACGAAGAGGAGTCGATTTGGCAAGCGAACAAGCGAAGGTTGCGGGAGCCGGCTCCGCGGAAATCCCGATCGGCAACCTGCTCGCCCATCACGCATGCGGCGATCCGGCCCGCCCCGCGGTAACCTTCGACAATGCGACCATCAGCTTCGGCGAGCTCGAGGCGCGCGCCAACCGCAAGGCGCGCCAGCTCGCCGCCCTTGGCGTACGCGACCAGGAGGTGGTGACCATAGCCCTGCCGAACGGGATCGAATTCTATGAGACCGCCTTCGCCGTATGGAAATTGGGAGCCACACCGAACATCGTATCCGCGAAGCTACCGCCTGCGGAGCTCCGGGCGATCCTCGAGCTCGCGGGACCGCGGCTGGTCATCGGCGAAGCGTCTGCGCGTGCCGAAAGCTGGCCGTTTCTGCTCGCCGGAACCGCAGCGGACGAAACCCTCTCGACGGACCCGCTGCCGTCGAAGATCGCCTCGCGTTGGAAGATTCATACCAGCGGCGGCTCGACCGGACGTCCGAAACTGATCGTCGCCAAGCAATCGGGCGTGCACGATCCCGGTAAGCTCCCGAGAGAGCAGCAACCGGGGGACGCGATGCTCAACCCGGGCCCCCTGTACCACAATGCTCCCTTCGTCGGCGCCTTCCATTCGCTGTTCGGCGGCAATCACGTCGTCGAGATGGGCCGGTTCGATCCGGTGCGCGCGCTCGAGCTGATCGAGCGGCACCGGATCGCCTGGGTCAATTTCGTGCCGACGATGATGAGCCGCATCTGGCAGCTCCCGGCCGAGCAGCGCGAAGCCTTCGACGTCTCGAGCCTTCGGCTGGTGTTTCATCTGGCCGCGGTCTGTCCGCAGTGGCTCAAGCAGGCCTGGATCGACTGGCTCGGCCCGGATCGCATCATGGAAATCTATGGGGGCAGCGAGCTGCTCGGCGGAACGATCATCACCGGGCGGGAATGGCTCGCGCACAAGGGCTCGGTCGGCAGGGTCCAGGCCGGATTCAGGATGCGCATCCTCGACGAGAATGGCGAGGACTGCGCGCCGGGCGAAGTCGGCGAGATCTACTTCCTGCCCGACAAGGGGCCGAACTCGACCTATGAATATGTCGGCGCCGAGGCGCGGTCGGTGGGCGGCTGGCAGAGCTACGGCGATCTCGGCCATGTCGACGAGGAAGGCTATCTGTACATCGCCGACCGGCGCACCGACATGATCGTGTCGGGCGGCGCCAATATCTTCCCTGCCGAGGTCGAGGCGGCGCTCGATCAGCATCCCGACGTCCGGTCCTCGGTGGTGATCGGGCTCCCCGATGCGGATCTGGGTCATCGCGCGCACGCGATCGTCCAGGTCGCGCGGAAGGCCGCCGCGCATGCCGATGCCGATGCGCTCCGCGCCTTCCTCGCCGGCAAGCTGGTGCGCTACAAAATCCCGCGCACGTTCGAGTTCACCAGCGAGGACCTGCGCGACGATGCCGGCAAGGTCCGCCGGTCGAAATTGCGGGATGAGCGGATCGCCGGCGCACCGTGAACCATGCGCATGGCCCATTGGCCGAAGAAGGCGGCACAGCCCTCTGGCCAGACCCAGCCATTCGTAATAGGAATGGCTCCATGATCGACCGGCGTCTCGTTTATGTCGTCGCGACCGCGCGTAATGGGTCCTTCACGGCTGCAGCGGAGCGTGTCGGCGTAACTCAGTCCGCAATCACCAAGAGCGTCGCCGATCTCGAACAGCAGCTCGGCTACGCCATTTTCAACCGCACCGCGCGCGGCGTGATCCTGACCGAAGAGGGACGCAGCTTCGTCGAGCGTGCGTCTCGCCTTCTCGACGAGTCGCAGGATCTGATGCGCGGGGTGGCGACCGGCTCGGACCCTTATGCCGGCATGCTCCGAATCGGCGTATGCCCGGCCTCACTCGAGTGGCTGCTTGTGGAACCGCTCTCGACCCTGGTCGGCCGGCACCCCAATATCCGGCTCAACATCATCGGCGGCAGCTACGACAGCATCGTCCAACAGCTTCGCACCGGCGCGGTCGATGTAGCGCTTGGCTATGAGGCAGCTTTTCAGGAGCAGCCCGACTTCCGGCGCGACCCGCTGGCGCCGCTGTGCACGACCTTCTTTGCGCGGCAAGGACACCCGATCTTCGAGGCGCCCGAAATCACCAAGCACGAGGTGTCGCACTACGACCTGATCCTGCCCTCGGTGCCGTTCTTCTACAATTTCATCTGGCGGAAAATCTACGAGGGCTCGAGCGTCGACATGCAGGACAGGCTGCACGTCGTCGACTATTTCCCGATCATCGCTCGGCTGGTGCGCAAGACGAACGCCATCAGCGTGACGTCGATCAACCATACCCGGACAAGCGAGTTCGAGCGGCATTTCCGCGCGATACCGATTCCGGATGTCCTGCCCCCCTCGCCGCTGTGCTGCGCGACGAGGCTGCGCTGGACGCCGCGCCCCGCGGTCCGCGCATTCGTCAAGGCCTGTCGGGAGTGGATGCCGGTGCCGACGCCGGCAAAGGCCGAATAGAATCGGCCCGCTTACGCGACGAAGCTCCGGCCGTCCGCGAGCCATGCCCGCCGCTCCGCCTTCAGCGCGGACCTGCGGACCTTGCCGGCATCGTCGCGCAGCGGCACGCCGCTCAGCTCGTAGGACGCCGGCCATTTATACTTGGCGAGCCGCTCCTCGACATGCGCGGCGACCGCCGCACGGTCGAACGGCTTGCCGTCGCGCAAATGAAGGATCGCGTGCACCCGCTCGCCCAGATCCTCGTCCGGCAAGCCGATCACGGCGGAGGAGGACACGAGCGGATGCTCGTCCAGAACGGCTTCCACTTCGGCCGGATAGACATTGGCGCCGCCGCGGATGATTAGATCCGACCGGCGGTCGGCGAGAAACAGATAGCCGTCCGCATCGACATAGCCGAGATCGCCGATCGAGTAGCCGCCCGATGCGTCCGTCTTGGCTTCCGCGCCGATATAGCGGAACTTGGCCGTGCCCTCGGCCGAGAAGAACACCTCGCCGACTTCGCCGACGTCCGCCTCGGATCCGTCGTCGCGCAGGATTCGCAGCGAGCCATGCGTGCATTTTCCCACCGAGCCGGGCTTGGCGAGCCATTCGCGACCGGTGATCGCCGTGCCGCCGCCTCCCTCCGTGCCGCCATAGGCCTCGAAGATCCGGTCGGGGCCGAGCCATTCGATCCACGCGCGCTTCACCCATTGCGGACAGGGCGCGGAAAGGTGCCAGAGTGCCTTCAGGGACGACAGGTCATAGGCACCGCGGACGCTTTCGGGCAGCGCCAGGATGCGCTGCATCATCGTCGGAACGACCGCGACGAACTCGATTCTGTGGCGGTCGATCAAACGCAGGAACTCTTCCGGATCGAAACGGGCCATGCCGACGACATGTGCACCCGCGAGCAGGCTGAAGCTGGTGAACAGGAACGGCATATTATGGTAGAGCGGCCCCGGATTGAGCATCGCGCCGCCATCCGCGAGCCCATGCCGGGCGAGCGGAGCATAGGGCGCCTTTTCGGGATCGACGAACGCGGGCATCGTGTCGACGATGACCTTGGGCCGACCGCTGGAGCCGCCGCTCGCGACGGCCTTCCAGCTGCGCGCGCCGGCATCCTCCACCGGAGCGTCGCTGTATCGGTCGAGTGCCGCGCCGGGAGCAATGGCGGCTCCCTCGAAGGCGAACGGGACGCAGCCGATCACGGCCGCCGGTTTCGCCAGCGAGATGATCTCGCTCGCCTCGCGCCCCGGCAGCTTCGACGGCAGGAGAAACGGGGTTGCCCCGGCCTTCCAGACGCCGACCACGGCTTCATGGAACTCGGCGCAATTGGGCAGCATGACGACGACGAGATCGTCCCGCTTCACCCCATGCGACGCGAGCATGCGCGCGCGCTGGTTCGACCGCCGGTCGAGATCTTCCCAGCTGAGCGAGCCGTCAGGATAGGTGATCGCGGGCTGGGCGCCCTTTCGGCTGGCATGGTCCTGGAGAATCGACGCGAAGGATTTGACGGGCATGCTGGTTTCCGTTCCGACAGGCGAAGCGCCTTCGAGATGTAGCGTTGGATCGCCCTAAGAAGGTAGCGCCTCGAGAAGCGCCTTGGTCCGCGCCTTGATAGGCTCTTCCATGAACCGGTCGGTATGGATGTACAGCCTGTTCTCCTGGACGGCATCGAACACCATCCGGCCGACATCGTCGATGCTGGTGCCCTTCTGCAATGCCTGGCTGATCAGCTCCCTGCGCTCGGCGCGGCGCTTCTCATGCTCTTCGGAAAGCTCGACCGAGCCCTTCGGTGCGCCTTCCATCGAGCGATGGATCACGTTGGTGGCGACCGGCCCCGGGCACAGCACGCTGACCCCGATCCCGCTCGAGCTCAGCTCCAGCGCGAGCGATTCGGACATTCCCACGACCGCGAACTTGGTCGTGCAATAGAGCACCCCCGAGCTCGTCGCGGCGAGGCCCGCGCCGGACGAGGTATTGACGATATGCCCCTCCTCTCCGCGCGCGATCATTCGCGGCAGGAAGGTCTGGATGCCGTTGATCACGCCGTTGAGATTGATCCCGATCGTGAAATCCCAAAGGTCGTAGCTGAGCTTGCCGGCGGTTTCGGCGACGATCACGCCGGCGTTGTTGAACAGCAGGGATACCGGTCCCAGCGCCTTCTCGGTGGCATCGGCTGCCACCGCATAGGCATCGCGATCGCGCACATCGAGCTCGAAGGTCTCGACCTGAGTGACCTCCTGCAGCTCCGCCCTCGCACGCGCGAGGCCCTGGGCATCGCGGTCCGCCAGGGCCAGCTTGACACCGGCCCGACCGAAGGTTCGCGCGATCCCCAGTCCGATCCCATTCGCGCCGCCGGTGATGAACGCCGTGCGACCCCGCACATCCTTCATTGAATCTCTCCTGTCTGTCGTTCGAGCGCCGGCCACCTGGTGGGGAAAGCCGGCGATGGCCCGGCGCCTCAGCCGGCCTTTCCGTACATCGTGATGACGCACGCGCCGCCCATGCCCATATTGTGCTGAAGCCCTAGCCGCGCGCCCTCGACCTGGGTCCGATCGGCAGTGCCGCGCAGCTGACGCGTCAGCTCATAGCATTGCGCCAGGCCGGTCGCGCCGATCGGATGTCCCTTGGACAGCAGCCCCCCGCTGGGATTGACCACATGCTTCCCGCCATAGGTGTTCTGCGCGTCGCGGATATAGCGTTCCGCCGTGCCGACCGGCGTCAGCCCCAGCGCTTCATAGGCGACCAGCTCGTTGGGCGTGAAACAGTCATGCAGCTCGACGACATCGACATCGTCGGGCGACACGCCCGAGGCCTCATAGACCTGATCGGCGCCGGCCTTGACCATGTCGAAGCCGATCAGGCTGACGAGCGAGCTCTGGTCCCAGGTGGTCTGGAAATCGGTCGTGAGCGACTGGGCGAGGATCTCCACGGGCGCATCGATCCCGCGCTCCGCCGCGAACTTCGGCGACACAAGGATCGCGGCGGCCGCACCGCACGTCGGCGGACAGGCCTGGAGGCGCGTGACCGGCCCGGAGAGCTGCGGCGATGCCAGCACCTCCTCAACCGTGATCGGATCGCGGAAGACCGCGAGCGGATTGTTGGCCGCATGGCGGCGCGCCTTGACCGAGATCATCGCGAAGGTCTCGTCCGTCGCGCCATATTTGCGCTGATATTCGAGTCCGGCGCCGCCGTAGAATTGCGGCGTCGGCGGCTTGCTCGGGTCGTATTCCTGCAGTTCGAGGAACTTCTTGCCGTGCAGCGCCATCGTCCGCTTGCGATCGTTGAAGACCGAACCAAGCGCGCCGGGCACCATCTGCTCGAACCCGAAGGCGAGCGCGCAGTCGACGGCGCCCATCTCGACCATCTGGCGCGCGAGGTAGAGCGCGCTCGAACCCGACGAGCAGTTGTTGTTGACATTGACGACCGGGATCCCGGTCGAGCCGATGCGATAGAGCGCGGACTGGCCGGCCGTGGAATCGGCATAGACATAGCCGGCAAAGGCCTGCTGGACCTGGTCGTACGCGATGCCGGCATCGTGCAGCGCCATGCGGATGGCCTTCTCCGCCATGACGTCCCACTCTTCGCTCTGACCCGGCTTGGTGAAGGGGATCATGCCCACCCCGGCCACCCGAACATTTCCCATGAATGAAGCTCCCCGATAATCGCCTGAAGACGCCGCCCGAGACGGGCGGAACTGCCGCGCGCGGTTGCGCGGCGTGTCCGTCATGATTTCAGCCTGATGCCTATGCCCTGCGCCGGCGGCCTGCCCTGGTCGGGACGCGGTGCGCCCCGCAGCTCGGCCATTGATCGCTCTCCCAACTTCTCCTTTCCGCATCGATCGCTGTTCAGAGCGAAAGGCGCGCCGCCGTGCGGCCGCCGCGTCGCTCCGACCTGCGCGATCCCACGGGTCTTCAAACCCGACGCTAGGCCGGCCCCGCTGCCGCACGAAATGCAAAGCAAGGAGGTGCAATGCCTGTCAGGAATGCCCCCGCGCCGTCGGAAGCAGCAACAAGCTCGCAGCTCAGCCATTCCCCACAGGCATGTACGATGTTCCTTAATCCGACCTCAGCGCACCCACCTCCCGTTAAGGTCGGGCGCGAACGAGCAACCAGTCGAGCTTCGGCCAGCCCGGATATCGCTCGACGCGCCGAGGAGGGTGGATTTGGGCAACAACGGGCCGAATGCCGAGGCGACGACCGCACCGCTGCCGATCGGCGACCTGCTCGCCTATCACGCCGCAAGGGGCCCGGCGCGGCCGGCGGTGACATGCGAGGACGTGACCATCAGCTATGGCGCCCTCGACGCCCGCTCTAGCCGCAGAGCGCGGCAGTTGGCGCAACTCGGCGTCGCCGAAGGCGACGTCGTGACCGTGGCGCTGCCGAATAGCCCCGAATTCTACGAGATCGTCTTCGGGATCTGGAAGCTCGGAGCGACGCCGAACATCGTGTCGTCGAAGCTGCCGGCGGGGGAGCTCCAGGCGATCGTCGAACTCGCCGATCCGCGGCTGATCATCGGCGAGGAACATGCGCGCGTCGGCGGCAGAGCCTTCCTCCAGGCGGGGACCGCTCCGAGCAGCGAGCTCTCCGCCGAGCCGCTTCCCTCGAAGATCGCGCCGCGCTGGAAGATCATGACCAGCGGCGGCTCGACCGGCCGGCCGAAGCTGATCGTCGAGAAGCGCTCGGGCGTGCATGACCCGAGCAGGCCGCCGCCCGGCCAGCTGCTCGGCGAAACGATGCTCAACCCCGGCCCGCTCTATCACAACGCGCCGTTCCTGCTCTGCGCGCACGCCCTCTTCTCGGGCGGCCATGTCGTCGAGCTCGGAAAGTTCGATCCGCTGCGCGCGCTCGAGCTGATCGACCGCTACCGGGTCAACTTCGTCAATCTCGTGCCGACGATGATGAGCCGGATCTGGCGGCTCCCCGACGAGCAGCGCAAGGCGTTCGACCTTTCGAGCCTGAGGCTGGTGTACCACACGGCATCGGTGTGCCCGCAATGGCTCAAACAGGCCTGGATCGACTGGCTGGGTCCGGACCGGATCCTCGAGGTCTATGGCGGCACCGAAGTGATGGGCGGGACCATCATCACCGGGCGCGAGTGGCTCGAGCATAAGGGGTCGGTCGGGCGGGCTTATCCCGGCTATCGGATGCGCATCCTCGACGAGAACGGCAAGGAATGCCCGCCCGGCGAGATCGGCGAGATCTACTTCCTCCCGGAGGCCGGCCCGAACTCGACCTATGAATATATCGGCGCTCAGGTGAAGGCCTCCGGAGGTTGGCAGACCTATGGCGACCTCGGCTATGTCGATGCGGAGGGATATCTCTACATCGCCGACCGCCGGACCGACATGATCGTATCGGGCGGCGCCAACATCTTCCCTGCCGAGGTCGAGGCGGCGCTCGATCAGCACCCGGATGTCCAGTCCTCGATCGTGATCGGACTTCCCGATGCCGATCTCGGCCAGCGCACCCATGCCATCGTCCAGGTCGCCGACGACGCGCGCGAACGCACCGACGCCGATGTCCTCCGCGCGTTCCTCGCGGAGAAGCTGGTGCGCTACAAGATCCCCCGGACCTTCGAGTTCACCGACGACGATCTGCGCGACAGCGCAGGCAAGGCACGCCGGTCGCAACTGCGCGAGGAGCGCATCGCCTGCGCCGCATGGTCTCCTGCGCCGGTCACCGGCCAGCCGTCGATGCCCTGAGCGAGATAGCGCCGCAATTCCGCCAAGCCGATTTCCGTGACGAGTTGTGTCAGTGCGTATGCCGCGGTCGCAGGAAGCAACGCGGAGGCGCCGCATTCCGGTCGTCGCAGCACGGCCGGCCGCCGGCACGCGCGGCGCATTCAGCATCGATCATGAAGACGGCCCAGTCATCGCGGACAGCGCGACTTCCCCGGCGGCGATTCCACCTTCGCACTCGAGAAGTCGGGTAATGGCGTCAGAGGCTATGTCCTGTCGTGGGGATGAGCCGAGCATCGCGTCATGATCGGCGGGGACACCGCCGTCGCTCTGCAGAATGTAATCGATCCGGGTGCGATCGATCCCCGTCGTGTCAACAATTGCGGGCTGAGGACCACCAAGGTTTGTCACCAGAGTCCGCGCGCCGGCTTCCGCGACCAGCCGGTGGCGTTCGCGGCCGACGGTCCATACTTCCACCCGGCCTTCCGTAACTTGCACATCAGCCCCTCCGGCGAGACGGCGGACCGAGAAAGCGGTGCCGACCGCACGCACGCGCACGTCGCCGGCGGCAACGACGAAAGATCGCCGCGCATCCTTCGCTACCTCGAACCATGCCTCGCCCGCCTCCAGCCGCACATCGCGGCGCGTCGGCCGGAAGTCGATCTCCAGCGTGGTGGCGGTGTTCATCGTCGTGATCGATTTGTCGCTGAGCGGCACCTTGCGTATCTCGCCGAGAGCGGTCTGAATGCACGTCGGCCCGGGCGACAGCAGGGTCCATCCGACGGTAGCCGCGATCAGCGATGCCGCAATCGCGCCGCCGCCCCATAGGAAGCCGCGCCGGGTCGGCGATGTTACCGACGCGTCCTCCAGCGCCAACGTTCGATGCGCCGGTTCACCATCGGCGAGGGCGCTGGCCCAGTCGAGCATCCTCCAGGCCGCGGTCGCGCGGAGAATGCTCCGCGGTGCTGGTCGTCGACTGACGCATCACCGTACAAGCTGGGAGAAGGGCTCCGTAGAAGCGCTGCTCCGGAACTCTTTCGTGCGGTCCTTTGGACGGGGATTACATCTGAATGCGTAGGCCGACGGATCGGAAATGCAGGTCGAAGGTATTGTTGGCCTTCACCTTGTCGCCGCCGTCGACCGGGTTGTCTGTATTTCACGGCTGATGTCCAGGATCGGCTGATGGATGCCCTCACCGCCGCACACAGGGGCTAGGCGCTACGAGGTTAGATCTAGAACAGACGCGTCCGTGACGGAATCCTAGAGAAGCACGGGCGGCTTGCTTCGAGCGATCCACGGGGAGGCTTTCTCGTAAGCATGTCCCAGCTGCAACACCGCGAGATCGGCGTTTCTCGGCCCGATGAGCTGGATGCCGATCGGCAGGCGGGCAGGTCCGCCGAAGCCCGCCGGTATCGCCAGCACGGGGAGTCCGGCCATGGTCGGCGGAAGGGTCACTTCCATCCACCTGTGATATGAATCCATTTCGACCCCGGCGATCTCGCGCGGCCAGTGCTGCTCGACGTCGAAGGGAAACACCTGGGCGGTCGGAAGGGCGAGGAAGTCGAACGTCTCGAACGCCTTGCGGAACGCCTCGTAGATCCGCGTCCGGCCCTCCGAGGCCTTGGCAAGCTGCGGCCCCGTCAGCGCCAAGCCGCCTTCAACCTCCCAGATTGCTTCGGGCTTCATCAGCTTCCGCTTGTCCGGATCGTCGTAATAACCCTGCAGGTCCGCGCCGACCGACCATTGGCGCAGCGTCACCGCGGTGCGCCACATCGCGCGCGGATCCTCCGCCAACCGCGCTTCGTCGACCTGCATCCCGATCGTCCGGAACGCCGCCAGTGCCGCCTCGCATGTCTTCAGGACGCCCGGCTCCATCGGCAGCGCGCCACCAAGGTCGCCGAGCCAGCCGATGCGCCTACCCCTCCAGTCGCGGTCGAGCGGTTGGGCGAAAATCCTCGGGTCCTCTGCCAAGGCGAATGGTGCGCGCTTGTCGGGTCCGGCCTGAACGGAAAGGAGGAGGGCGAGATCGCCGACGCTACGGGCCATCGGCCCCGAGGTCGCGAAATTCTGCCAGAACAGGTCGCTGTTCGGGATCGACGGTACGCGCCCCCAGGACGGGCGAAAGCCGAAGACGTTGTTCCATCCGGCCGGATTGCGCAGCGATCCGCCGAAGTCGCTGCCGTCCGCGACCGGCACCATCCGCAATGCGAGCGCCACCGCGCCGCCGCCCGTGCTGCCCCCGGCCGACTTCCGTGGATCGAAGGCGTTGCGGGTCGTCCCGAACACGGGATTGTACGAATGCGATCCCAGCGCGAATTCGGGCACGTTGGTCTTGCCGACGAAGATCGCGCCGGTCGCGCGCATGCGGCTGACCACCAGCGAGTCCGCAGTCGGCACATTGTCTTTGAGAATGGGCGATCCTTGCGTGAACGGAATCCCCTTTGCCGGGGCGGTATCCTTCACGGCGTGCGGGAAGCCATGCAAGGCACCCCGGAAGCGCCCGGCAGCCGCTTCCTCGTCCAGCGCAGCCGCTTGGGCGAGCGCTGCCTCATGACCGATCCGCGATATGATGGCATTGAACTGCGGGTTGAGTGCATCGACCCGGGCAAGGTGGGCCGTCATAAGCTCGCGCGCGGACAGATCCTTCTTCCTCAGCGCCTGGGCCAAGGAGATTGCGCTCATGTCGAGGATGTCGGTCGTGCGGGCTGGTCCACTCGCAGCAGCCAGCACCGGCGCGGAAACGACGAGCGCGGGCGCGGCTGCCAACACGTCGCGACGGCTCAATCCGAAAGCGGGAAGATCCACGCCATTCACTTTTCGATCTCCCTTGTCACAGATGTGCGTCGTACGATGCGAGCACAGCCGCGCATCCCGAACGTCAGAACTTCACGCGCGCGCCGACGGTGACGAAGCGTCCGACGGTATCGTAGAACGGCGAATATAGCGACGCGATCGGCGGATTTTTGTCGAACAGGTTGGAGACGTTCGCATATACTTCCATCTCCGGTCCGCTCGAGGTCGGAATTTTCGTACCGAGCTGGAGATCGACATAGGTATAGGCCGGAACCCGGTTGTTGGTGATGTTCAGGTTGCGGTTGTAGAAGCCCGGAGAGATGTAGCGCAGGCGGACCAGTCCGCTGAACTGCGGATCAGAATATCCGATGCTGCCGTTCACGCGCCATTCCGGCATGCCGAGCACGAAGGCGTAGCTGGTGTTGTTGAGATATTGCACGCGCGCGACGCCGTCATAGGTCGTCAGGCTGTCGACCCACGTTCCGATCACGCGGAAGTTCAGGTTCTGACGCTTCGCCGAGTTGAGCGGCAGAACATAGGCAAGTTCGGCGTCGATCCCGTTGGTCTTGTACTCAGCCAGGTTGACCGAAGCAGAGACCACGCGAGTGAGGTTGCCGTTAGAATCGCGGAACACGCGCGCGCACAGGTCTTGATTGCCCGCAAAGCACCGCGAGACCAGATCCTGCGCACTGATCGTGGTGATCACGTTGTTGATGCTGATGTCGAAATAGTCGATCGACGCAGTCAGTCCGCGCAACGGCGACGCGGTAATGCCACCCGTCCAGGTGTCGGCCTTTTCAGGCGTGAGCCCGGAGAAGCCGCCGCCGTTCACGAGCGTCAGCACGGTCGTATTCTTCGCCGGGTCCGAGACGTTGACATAGCTGATCGTCTGATTGGAGTAGAGTTCGCTGAGCGTTGGCGCACGGATGTCGCGCGACCGGGTGACACGGCCGATCACGCCCGGCACGAATTCGTTGGTCAGGCCGACCTTCCACGACCAGATCGAGCCGCTGGTGCTGTAGTCGGAGACGCGCACCGCGCCGTTGAGGTTGAGGTCGCGCAGAAGCGGCAGGCCCTTCGCCAGCGGGATCAGGCCCTCCGCGAACGCCTCCTTCACGGTGACGGAACCGAACAATTGCGCGAAGGAGAATGTCGTGAAGGCGCCCGCCTGGTCGAGCGCACCCGACCGCTGGACGACAGACTCCTTGCGCCATTCCGCGCCGACCGCGATGGACACCGGACCCGCCCAGAGATCGAACGGTTCGCCGCGCAGGCTCACGCCGGCATTGTCGAGCTTCGTCGTCGACCGCAGTTGCGGCGTCCCGGTGACATAGGCCGCGGCCGCGGCGGAGGGTGCGCCGTTGCCGAACAGGTTGATGGGCACGCAGTCGGTCGACGGATTGGTCAGGGCGATGCGGCAAATCGGCTGACCCGTCGTCGGGCTGATGACCGAATCGACCGCATTGTTGAAGTTGGTGGTCAATCGGAAGCCGGGCGTGTCGAGATTATTCTGGTACTCGCCGTGGGTATAATAGGCGCTATAGCGCAGACGGCCGTCGGCCAGCTTTCCGTCGAGGGCAAGGGTTCCCTGTACCGTCTCGCGCTCGACGTCGATCGTGCTGTAGGCGAAATCAGAGTTGAAGCGGCCCATGGTGAAGCTGGTCTGGCCAACTGCCGCAAGCTGCGCCTTGATCTCGGGACGGAGAAAGGCGTTGTCGCTACGGATCGTGATGTTGCCGCGATTGTGATCGCCGAACCAAATATAGTCACCCCAATAGCGTGAGTAGCGCACGTCTGCCGTCAGGGTCGCGTCGTCGAAGATCTCGTAGGAGATTCTTGCCAGCGCCGAGACGCGGTTCTGCGGTGGGCTGAGCGGGCTGAGATCGTCGTCTGACGGCGCCTCGCCACCGACCATGTTGGACCCGTTGACACTACCAAGGTCGAGCGCGCGCAAGGTCCCGTCGGGATTGAAGCCGAAATTGCGCAACACGCCCGAGGTGATGATCCCCCCGACGAACGCGTTCGCATAGCCGACGTCGGGGGTCAGCGTCGATGTGCCGTTGCCGTTCGCCAGCGGCACCCAGCGCCCCGTGTTCGGCCGGCTGGTCTTCGGGGTGATGCCCTCGTTCTGCAGATACTCGCCGCCGATCATGAAGTGGCCGCGACCACCGGCGAACTTCGTACCGAACGCGCCTTCGAGCCGATATTGCGCGCCGTCGCCGTAGCGCGACACGCCACCCTCGGCGCCGAGACGCAGGCCGGTCAGGTCGTTGTCCAGAGTGATGTTCACGACGCCCGCAACGGCGCCCGATCCCCATGCGGCGGAAGCGCCGCCGGTGACGATATCGATCTTCTTTACCAGGACATTCGGGATCGTGCTCAGATCATTGTCGCTCGAAAAGCGGCGTCCGTCGAGAAGGACGAGCGTACGGACCGCGCCGAGGCCGCGCAGGTCGACCGGGAAACGGCCCGCCTGCGCGTTCGTACCCGACGTCTGCGGCGACTGACCGGCCTTGAACTGTGGCAGGTCGGCAAGCGCGGCGCCGACATTGGCGCGGCTGGCCACCGACAGTTCCTCGGCACTGATTTGGGTGAGCGGGGTCGGGGATTCGAAGCCTGGCCGATCTATGCGCGAGCCCGTGACGACGATGTCCGTGGACTGCTCCGCTGCTTCGCTCTGGGCCGGCTCGTTCGCAGCCGCGTCCGTCGCGGACTGCGCGGTGGCGGACGTCGCAGTTACGCCGGCGACAAGAATGACCGAGCAGCCAGCGAGCCAGGTCGTTTTGCGGCCGAAACGAGACGTCGTCTGCGACATGTTATCCCCCGGGGGCTTTATCGTTGGCTGTTCATCGGCCGGAACGGCAGCATTTGCCCTCCCCCATTCTCGGCGAAGGCGACAGTGAGGGCCGGAAATGGCCGCCGAAACATCCAATTTCATCAGACATCACCGGTCCAATTGGGTATTTGCGCCTCCACCAAGCCGCGATGGGTGATATCCGCGCGGTTCTACACGCCATGATCTTCGCCGCTGCCGCTCCGGCTTGGGAGAAGATTCAGGCCGGCAGCCTCGCGGCTCGCCCGCGCAATCCGCGCTGACGTTGAGTTCGTGATTGGGTAATCGACCCGGGCGAAGCTGAGCGATGCCGGAATATCTTCTCTGGCCGCTCGGAATCAGCGCGACCCGTCATGGTCCGGCAGCAAGGTCAGCGTCGACAATTCGTCGGCCGCAATCTCCGACCGGCCACCCGTCAGCCCGGTCAATACCAGGGGGGTAGGTAGACGGGGAAGAGCGATAGGCGGTGAGGCCTGGCCAGTCCCCGAGCCCTGTCCTCATTCGCTGGCAGAGGCCGCGGTCTTCGGCAGCACGCCGTCGAGATAGCTGGGGAGCGCCTTTGTCGCGCCGCCGCGCCAGCCAGACGCCACCCGCGGCGAGATAGCTGGGGCCTAGGCCCAGCAGGCCATAGGCGATCTTGATCGCTCCACGCGGAACCAGCCGAAATGAAGCGTGCCAAGCGATACGAGCACACGTTCGCCGAGGTTGTTCTCGCGCGCCTGCTTGGCTGCGCGGTTCGGGTCTCGGCTTCTGCTACAATGTTGCGCGCGGCGTGGCCGGCCTCGCCCCGCTCGCCGTAGCGGCAGCATCGCCTCGCGCCCACTCGCCGATGGCCTTGGCTGAGGCTGTCTCATCAAGCGCCGGAAGTAGCATCCGCCTTGATAAGATTGGTGAGCAATGCCGTCATCGCCTCACGACCGGAATCGGTGAGATTCACAATCACGCGGCGATGATCTTCCGGATCGGGTCGGCGTCGTATCAGCCGTACCTCCTCGAGCCGGTCGATCCGACGCATCGCGCCGGTAGAGCTTTCGCCTGAGACAGCCATGAGCTGTTTCACGCAGACGACCCGTCGCTCCTCCCCTGCGATGAACAGTTCGAGCATCATGTCCCAGGCGGAATCGCGGAAAACGCCCTTCGGAAAATAGGCAGCGCATTTCGCCCGCGCATCCATCACCCGGTGGGCGAAATCCAACAGGGGGCGCCAAGGCATGAAAGAGACCGGTGGCCGCGTCGCTGGCTCTGGTCGGCCGATATGGCGAGGAGCAAGCCGGTCCACGTCGACGGCCTCTAACGGGTTCGACAAGGTGTCGGTGACAGCACGCGGCTTCATACGATCAACACCGATTTACTCCTCGCGAAACGCTAGCCTCGAATTGGTAAAGAAGAAGTTAACACGCCAGTATTAAATATACTTTTCAAATACTAACCATAAGAACTTCAGATATATAAGTCCTCTAGGCTATGGCTTCGCCAGCGGTCGGCTGAAAGCGACCGTATTTGAGCCAATGCACGATTTGGTGGATGCCGCTGTCGTGGGAGCCCTTGAAAAGGACGATATCGCCTACCCTTAGAGCGCTCTGCAGCTGCGACTTGAGTTCCTCGAGCGAGGCGGCGAAGCCGCCGCGGCGCGCAGGAGCCAGCGCTTCCCAGAAGCCAATATAGAGGCGGCCGATGACATAGACACGATCCACGCCCGATGCGTTCACCAGCGCGGCAAGAGCGGTATGGTAGGTCCGCGCATCAGCGCCCAGCTCGAGCATTTCGCCCAGGACGGCGATCCGTCGCGCCGCAGCCTTTCTGGCGAGCAATCCGATCGCCGCTTCCATCGAGCCGGGGTTGGCGTTGTAGGCGTCGTCGATCACGGTGACGACGCCTCCGCTCACCGGAAGCAGAAACTCGTCGCCCCGGCCGGCGAGCGGCGTGAAGCCGCGCAAGGCAGCGACGCCTGGTGCCAACGGCAGACCCAATGCCGACAGCACCGCGAGCACGGCGAGGCTGTTGAGCGCCATATGCTCGCCCGGAGCCGCGAGCGGATAGCGAATGTCCCCTTCCGGCGTGCGTGCGGCAACGATCGCCTCTTCGGGATCATGATCGAGCAGCCGGAACGCCGCCTCCGCCGAGCGGCCGAACTCGATCGTCCGAAGCCCTCGGGCCTGCGCCGCATCGTGGACATAGGCCCATTCGGTCATGTCGCGGTTCAGGACGGCGACGCTCCCCGGCGCCATGCCTTCGAAGATCGCGCTCTTGTGCTCGGCGATCGTCCGCAGGTCGCGATGATATTCGAGATGCGCGGGGAGGACGTTGGTGAACACCGCGACGTCCGGCCGCGCCAGCCGCGCATTGTGCCGCATCCGTCCGATCGCCAGTTCCAGCACCGTATGCGGCGTATCCCAGGGGATCGACGCGAGGTTCCAGGCGATGCCGTGCGGCAGGTTCGCGTTGCGGCGCGTCCGGCCGACCGGGCCCCATGGCGCCAACGCTCGGGTGAGCATCGCGACGACCGTGGTCTTGCCGGCACTGCCGGTGACGCCGATCACCTTGCCGGTCATGTGTGCGCGGGCATGGGCACCGAGCGCGACGACCGCAGCGTCCGAGTTCGCGACCGACAGGATCGGGGCGTCGCTGGTCCGAACGGCGTCGGGCGCTGTGGTGATGAGCGCGGCCGGGGGGTGGGAAAGCGCAGCGAGCCGGGACGGCGGGATGCCGCGCTCCTCGCCGGGCTGGCGGACCACCACCATGTCGCGCGCGCGCATGGCCGGCCCGAAGATGCACAATCCTCTTGCCGACCAACCCTCCGGCGGAGGCACGATCCAGCGCCCGATGGCAGCGCGGGCGACCGAAGCGGCGGTCCAGCCGGACTCCGTGTCCACGCTTTCGAGCAGGTCTTCATGCCCTGCCGGGCGCTCGATCAGATATCGCCGGTAGGCGATCAGCCCGGACAGATAATGTTCGACATCGTCGATCCGGATCCGGAACGCATGATGACGGATGAAGAAGCTGCCGGTGATCTTCGCCGGATCGGCAAAGAACATCGCAAGCTCGGGCCAGAAATGGCCGTTCAGCAGGTAATGGGCGCGGAAATGGAGCGCGCGGTAGAATTTGGGAAGATCGAAGCCGGCGAGGAGATGCCTCGACGCCGCGTCGGCCCGCAGGCGCGAGACCATGCGCTCGGCCGCCATCATCAGTTCGAGCAGTGTCGGGAAGGTCGTGATCCGCTCGAGAACGAAGTCGAGGTGGTTGGCGATGTTGGCGAGGCCGAAGCGGAAATATTCCTCGCGCGGCCGGTGCCGCGTGAGCTCGTTCGCGCAGTAGCTCAGCCAATGGTCATGCGCCTGCCAATGCTCGGACCGGATGAAATGGCCGAACGCGCGCTCCACCGCCGCCAACCAGCGCTTGTCCCCGGTCAGGTTGAACAGACGCATCAGCCCGAAGGCGGCTTCGCCTTCGTAATAGATGATCCGGAAAGGCTGCTTCACCTCCAGCGAAGGATGGTGGAGGACATGGACGAAACGGCCGGACGTCGCGTCCTGCATATGGAGAATACCGAGCGCCAGCTTCTCCAGCAGCGGCCGATAGGCGTCGGTCGCCATCAGTTCGCTGTACTTGACCAGCGCGAGCAGGCAGACCGCGTTACCGCCGAGCTTGATCTCCGCTCCCGGGTCGACGAGGAACGCCGCGTTCTCGCCGCCCGGCAGCACGGCCGGCTTGATCAACTCACCGGTGAGATAGGCGAGCGCGCGATCGATCGCGCCCTGCAACACCGGATCGCGCGTCACCTCCCAGGCTTCCAGCATCGCGTAGAGCGAGCTGGCGTGGCGCAGGCTGTTGTAGGAGGGGATCGGCCGATCGAAGCAGGGATGCCAGCCATAGTGGAAGCGGCCGTCCTCCCGGACCTGCGAGGCGAGATAGCCGCTCCCGCTGCGGATGAGGTCGAGCAGCAGGTCCGGGTCCAGCCGGGCGATGCTGCGCCGTCCGGCGTCGCGCCCCAGTCTGTCGAGACGGTGCAGCGCCAGGTCGTCCCCGACGAACAGGCCCTTCGTCGAGAACAGCCAGACCGGGGTCTCATCGTCGAAATCGACTGCCGCGAGCCCGTGACGCTGCGCGGCGTAACGGGTGAAATTCCCTTCATTGACGACCGCGGTCGGCACCGTTGGGCCGCCGTAGAGCATCGCGTTGGCGTTGAGCTCGGTCTCCAGGAAAGCGCATTCGAACCCTGCGTCGAGGGCGATGCCGAGCCGGAAATAATTGCGCTTGGTCCGCGCGAGCCGCGTGCGGAGATCCTTCCAACATGTCCGCTCGGCGGCATTCACCCAATCCACCCGCAGCCACCGCGCGTCCCTGCGCTCGCGCAGCCGCTCGGCGCCGACGGCCCAGGCGGCGTCCGCGTCCGGCCCGCCGACCGAGAAGGTGGTCGCCCGCCCACTGCCGTCGGTGAAGGAGAAAAAGAGAACGGACCGCGCGACGCCGTCCAGCATGAACGAAGGGCTGTCCCGGACGTCGGGAGCAAGGCGGGCGAGCCGGGCCTCCAGCGCCGCGCTCATCGTTCGCGCAAGGCCTCGCGCGCGCGGTTGAGCGGCTTCAGCAGATATTGGAGGACGGTCTTCTGCCCCGTGTGGATGTCGACGGTCGCGATCATGCCGGGAACGATCGGGAACCGCTTGCCCGCCTTGTTGACCAGCGCGTCCGAGCTAGTGCGGACGAAGACCCGGTAATAATAGATCTCCGGATTGACCTCGTCGCGGATCGTGTCGGGAGAGATGCTCGTCACCTCGCCCTCGAGACCGCCGTAGATCGAATAGTCATAGGCCGTGATCTTGACGCTGGCGCGCTGGCTCGGATGGATGAAGGCAATGTCGCGCGGCGCGATGCGAGCCTCGATCAGCAATTTGTCGTCGAGGGGTACGATCTCCATGATCTTGCCGTTTGGTGGCACGACCCCGCCGATCGTCGAGACCTCGATGTTCTTGACCACGCCGCGCACCGGCGAGCGCAGCGTCAGCCGCTGGAGCGTGTCCGAGCGGCCGCGCACCACCGGGGCGAGCGCCTCCATCTCCTCGCTCATCTTGGCGAGGTCCTGCCGCGCCTCGACCAGATATTGCGAGCGGATGTCCGATTTCTTGAGCTGGAGCTCGGCGCGCTGGCGCTGCAGCCGCAGCACCTCAACGTTGCTCGCCGCCCCCACCTGGATGAGCGATTCGCCGATCCCGACCTCGCGGTTGATGAGGCGCAGCGATTCGTCGACCAGCGCGACCGAATCGTTGAGGCTGCGCAACCGTGCTTCGTGGAGGCGCGTCTCGGTCGCCTTGAGCTCCGGATAGGCGTCGAGCTCCACCGGGAAGCTGAGCGGGGTGCCGTTCACCTCCGCGCGCAGCCGGGACACGGCGGCGAGCGCTGCGCGGTATTTGGCGGCGCTTTCCTCGACGGTGGAGCCGGCCTGG
Source organism: Sphingomonas sp. SRI_018 (assembly GCF_057586275.1). NCBI lineage: Bacteria > Pseudomonadati > Pseudomonadota > Alphaproteobacteria > Sphingomonadales > Sphingomonadaceae > Sphingomonas > Sphingomonas sp. SRI_018. Next base: position 63,777 of record NZ_JBYCZO010000007.1, read on the forward strand.
GTGGGATCGAGCTGCGCGATAATCTGGCCGGGCTGGACGATGTCGTCCTGGCGCACCATCAGCTTCGCCAGAATCCCGCCCTCGAGCGATTGGAGCACCTGTTCGTGGCTGGTCGGCACCACCCGCCCGCTGCCGGTCGCGACCTCGTCGAGCTTGGCCAGCCAGGCCCAGGCAAGCCCCGCGACAAACAGCGCACAGAGCAGCCATATGAGCCGCGACGAGGTGGAGAGGCGCGCGCTGCCCTCGTCCACGAAATCCGGACCGGCGACGGCGATCCCGCCACTCATGCGGCCTTCCCCCTCCCTTCCTGCATGGTGCGCAGCGCCGCATCCTTGCGGTCGTCGAGCACGATCGCGCCGCCGTCGACGACGATGATCCGCTCAACGAGGTCGAGCGCACGCAGCCGGTGCGTAGCGACCACCACGGTCCGCCCCGGACTCCATTGTTTGAACTGCTGGATGAAATGGCGCTCGGCCATCTCGTCCATCGACGCGGTCGGCTCGTCGAGCAGCACAACGGTCGGCTGGCGCACGAGCAGCCGGGCGAGCAGCACTGCCTGGATCTGCCCACCCGACAGCCCGACGCCGCCCTCCTGGACCACATGCTGCAGCCCGTCACGCAGGCGGCGGATGAAATTGTCGGCACCTGCCATGGCGAGGGCAGCCAGGATTTCTTCGTTCGTCGCATGGGGTGCGCCGAGGGTGACGTTCTCGCGGAGCGTGCCGTGAAACAGGCGGCTGCTCTGGGTGAGCAGGCCAACGTCACGCCGGACGTCGGCCGGATCGATCTGGTGGAGCGCGAGGTCGTCGAGCAGCACCTCACCCGACACCGGCTGCAACATGCCCGACAGACCCTGGAGCAGCGTTGACTTGCCCGCGCCGTTGCGGCCGAGCACTGCGATCCGCTCGCCCGGCGCGATGTCGAGCTCGCGCACCGTCAGCGCGGGCGGCGAATTGGGGTCGGCATAGCGGAACACCGCCGCGCGGACCGCAAAGCCGCCCGCGACCGACGGCAGCTGGATACGGTGCTCGTCGTCAGGATTGTCGACGGGCAGCGCCATGATCTGATCGAGGCTGCCCATTGCCACGCGCGCCTGCTGGAACCGGCTGAGGAGCTGGCTGACCTGTGCCATCGGCGCCATCATCCGCGATCCCAGGATCGACGCGGCGACCAGCGTGCCCGTGGTGATGTCCCCTGCCATCACCATCGGCGCGCCGAAGAGGATGGTCGTCGCGTAGACGGCGTTCTGGACGTTCTGCGTCCAGACGGTGAGGCTGTTGGTCAGCCCGCGCAGCTTGAGCTGCGCCTCCGCCGCGACCGAATTGTAGTGGTTCCACTGGAGCTGGAAACGGTTCTCCGCCTGCAGCGCCTTGATGTCCTCGATGCCCTGCACCGCCTCGACCAGGATGGCGTTGCGCAGCGAGGATTCGCGCGTCGCCTCGGTCGCATAGGCGCGGAGGTGGCGCTGCGCAGCGAGCCCGGGCAGCACCAGCAGCACCAGTGCCCCCAGCGGGATCAGCACCAGCCAGCCGCCGATAGACCAGAAGATGGCGAGGAACAGGACGAAGAACGGCAGGTCGGCGACCGCCGCGACGGTGGTCGAGGTCAGGAGGTCGCGCACCTGATCGAGATCGCGGAGCTGCGCGATGAAGCTGCCGGTGGAGGCCGGCCGCGCGCGGTTGCGGACGCGCAACGCATGGCCGAACACGCGGTCCGACAGGCGCAGGTCGGCGCGCTTGCCCAGCACGTCGATGATGCTCATCCGCAGCCGCCGCAGCAGGAAGTCGAATCCGATCGCGAGCAGCACGCCGGCGAAGAGGATGTAGAGCGTCGGCAAGGACTGGGCCGGCACCACCCGGTCGTAGACCTGCATCGAGAACAGCACTCCGGCCAGTGCCAGGCAGTTCGCGACCAGCGACGCGACGAGCACATGGCCATAGGCGCCGATGTCCTGCATGAGGATGCGCCGCAGCCAATGCTCCTCGTACGGGCGGATATAGGCGTCGACCCGCGCATCGGGCGCCGAGCGCGCCGGGCGAGGCACGACGAACAGCTCGGCATCGCCAGTCAGCGCGGCGAGCGGCATCCGCGTCTGCATGCCGCTCTCGCCGGTCAGCGTCAGGCTCGCCTCCCCCTCGCCGTCGATCGCGGTCACGAGCGCAAGGTCGCCGCTCGCGAGCCTGACGATCACGGGCAGCCGCCAGCTCGTGAGCCGCATCGCCTCGGGCCGGACGAAGCGCACGCTAAGCCCGACGGCGCGGGCGAGTGCCCGCACGCGCCCTTGCTCGTCATCGCTGCCGCGCCACAGGCCGGCGAGCTTCGCGGTCTGGACCGACACCGGTAGCCGGAAATGCTGCGCCGTCTGCTGCAGCATGTCGAGCCACGCCTCGAGCTCGACCGCTTGCGGCGGCCGGGGCGGCAGGTGTGCGTTCACAGCGTCACTCCCCGGACGACGGTGCCGCTGAGGCCGAACGCCGCGCGCGCGCTGCCCGAATAATAGAGGCAGTCCACCTCCAGCCGGCGGAGGTCGTGCGACGTGTTTGCAGCATCGAAGCGGACCTGATGGAGTTCCTGCTCGGCATTGAGGAGATCGACCAGCGTCCGGGTCCCCATTTCCAGATATTGCAGGCGATAGAGCCGCCCCGTCTCCGCCATCTTGGCCTGGCGCGATGCCAGCGTGTCGAGGAGCTGCGAGAAGCTGGCGATCTGCTGCTGCGCCTCGGCGAGGCGCTGGCCGGTCTCGTTGCGGGCGTCGGCGACGGCCGCCTCGGCGGCGGCGAGCGCAAAGGCGGCACCACGCTGGCGGGCCCTGAGCGCGCCGCCGCTGAACACGCTGCTCGAAACCGAGAGCCCGAAATTATACTGGCTGCGGTCTGAGAAGGGCGAGCTGAGGTCGGCCGCGGCTCCGCCTTCGACCGAGAGGGTCGGCATCCGCTCGGCCCGGCTGCGCTTCAGGTCGGCGCTCGCTTGGTCGCGCCCGGCCTCGGCTGCCATGACCGCGGGGACCCGCGCCCAATCGGGCGTCCCGCCCAGACAGGCGGACGCCAGCCACTGCGGCACGTCCGGCATCACCTGCGGCGGAGCGTTGCGGCCGAGCAGGAAGGCGAGGTTGCTCGCCCAGCGCCGCTGCGCGGCCTCGATCTGGGTGAGGGTCGCCTCCGCCGCCTCGACCCGCGCCTGGGCCTGGAGCGCATCCGATCGCGTCGCGGCCCCGCGCGTGTAGCGATTGCGGACGAGCTCGCTGATCTGTCGGACGCTGGCGAGCTGATCCAGTGCCACCTGATGAAGCGCCACGCCGCGCTGTACCTCGATCGCCGCATAGGCGGTGTCGCGGATCAGCCCGTCGATCGCCAGCAGGACCTGCGCCTCCCCGATCCGGGTACCCGCGCGGGCCGATTCGACCGAGCTCGCGACCTTGCCGAAATCGTAGAGCATCTGCGATGCCGTGACCTGCGGCCGCGGCCGCCATTGGTTGCTGAGCCGGTTGTCGTAGCCGGAGCCGACCCCGGCCCTGATCTGCGGATAATAGCCGGCGCGGGCGACTTGCACCTCTTCGGCGCGGGCATTCAGTCGCCCCACCGCCTCGATCACCGACGGATGCCACGCCACCGCTTCGCGCGCCGCACTCTCCAGCGTTACTGGACCGGTATTATCGGGGGCAGCGCCTGCTGTTCCGGAGGCGCACAACAACAGGATGCTGCAAGCGAAGAGGCTGGAAGGGACGCGACGGACACGACTCGCCATAAGTGGCATTATCCTTTGGGCCACAACACTTTCGCCCAAACTGATTAAAGATAAGCAAAAAACGGGTGCCGGTTCAAGCCAACCGACACCCGTACATGTAAAATTCTATTATTTATCAGATTAAATGAGTAGAATTTATTTGGTCTCTTTCGGGATCATCGACAATAGTAATGTATGACAGTGGATCATTAACTTCAGATTGAACCGTCATCACTTCAGTGGTATTTGGTATACCATTATCAGTATCGGCTCCGATTGTCGAATCGTCCTTCGGTTCGTCGAGATAAGCCTGGAGCACATTCTCGAGATCACCGCGTCCCTCGAACATGTCATAGAGGAGTGAGGCCATCGTCGACGGATCGGCACCGGCGGCTTCGGCCGGCGCGGCAGCGAGGCTGCCCAACTCGATCACATCGGCCGTCTCCGCACCGAATGTCGTGGCCGCGAATGCAGCGAACCCCGTCGTTCCAGCGCCGGAGACATCGATGGTGACGTCGAGCGTGGCGGCCTCGGTCCGTCCATCCGGCGAGACGAGCTGATAGGTGAAGCTGTCGATCAGGTCCGACGCCGAATGCGGCAGGTCGGTGCGGGGCGTGTAGCTATACTCGCCCGTCTCGCTGACCGTCAGCGTGCCATAGAGGCCGGTGATCGCCCGTCCGCCATCCTCGACCTCGACGAACCCGGTCCCGTCGTTCACCCGCAACGAGATGAACGCCGAACCCAGCACGTCATTATCAAGCAAATCCCCCGTGGCTTCGGTCGTGCTTGCCACTTGGAAATCGTCGAAATGAGTGATCGTCTGACCCAGATAGACGTTGGTGTTGAAGCCGAGGCCCACCGTGTTCGTGCTCGACACCTCGAACGTGTAGGTGCCCGGCTCCAGGTCATCGACCGTCAGGCTGAGACCCGCGCCCAGCCCAAGAACATTGGCCAGCGCAACCTGGGTCACCGTCTCCACTACCGCGCCGCCGGCGTCTTTGACCGTGACCGTGAAGGTCGGCAGGACGGACAGCGCCCCTCCTCCGACCGCGATGATCGTGACGTTGGAGCTGGTGTTCGCTGCGACCGTGAAGGTGTCGCTGCCTGATCCGGTCGAAGGCAAGATGACGAGTCCCGGACCGGTATTGAAGTTGAACTCGACCGCCGGATCGATCGTGTCGACGACATTCTCGTAGATGACCCCAGCGGCCGCCTGATCGTCGTTGGCGACAGGAGCGCCGGTGATGTCGTCGCTGCCGATGGTGATGGTGAGATTGGCGGTCTCCAGCTCACCATCGCTGTCGCGGATGGTGTACTGGAACTGCTCGGCCTGCCCGATCGCCGACGCGTCGGCATGGGGCGTGTAGGTGTAGCTGCCGTCGAGATTGATCACCAACGTGCCGAATTGACCGGTGACCGTCGTTCCGTCCGCGGTCACATCCGTGGTGACGCCGTTCACGGTGACGCTGTGCACGACCGTCGCCGGGCTCACCACGTCGACTTCGCCGCCGGGGCCGGCATCGGTGATGACATTGCCGCTCGCCGGGATCGGATCGGCATTGGGAGGCGTG
>NZ_JBYCZO010000008.1:0-32197 GCF_057586275.1 Sphingomonas sp. SRI_018
ACCAGAGATTTCTGGAGCCGGGCCTAGTAGCGGAGTTGCAAACAGTGCCGCTCGACCATCCGTGGCTCCACGGGCCGGAGAGTTGCCTGCCGGGCAAGGCGGCCCATATTGCGATGATCGTTCGCGCCCACTTGTATCCAGAAGCGCAAGACCGTCGCATACCTGTCCCTCAGCTTCATCCTCTTATGTCGCAACCGATCGTGGAAGCTTGCCTCGCGATCCCCGGCTGGGAGGCCTGTGCAGATGGTCTTGACCGTTCATTCGCGCGGCGGGCCTTTATGAACGATATCCCAAAATCTGTGTACAACCGACGCGAGAAAGGCGGTCCTGACGCCTTCGCAATTCAGATCATTCGGGCAAATCTGCCCGAAGTCCGCGAACGGCTTCTGGATGGCGAGCTGGTAAAACATAGCCTGATCGACCGTCCTGAACTTGAGCTTGCTCTGACCGAGCAGGGTTTGGCGCGCGGAACAGATTACGCTCGAATATTATCTCTCCTGGACACGGAGGCTTGGGTCCGAGGCTGGTCTCAGGACGATCTGCAGCCTGCCTTTTAGGCACCGCCATGCAAGGCCTGCCATCGCAAGGCTTCCGCTCTTCTCCTGCCAGCGGCTGGAAGCACGTCCCTGAGCCAGTAATTGAACCAGTCTATGCTCCTCCAATACGAAGACAGCCGATGAGCTGGCTGCCATTTGACATGATGTTCGTCAGGGTAAACAAACAGGTCGGCTGGCTTTCCCTTTTCCTGAAGAGCAATGAAGCTCGGCAGGGCCATTTGATACTCTTCATCGGCCATCTGGAAGAGAAAAGGGAAACGAATCCGGTCTGCGTTCCTCGATATGGAAATATTCTTCCAGAATGTTTCGGCGATCTCGCTACTGTCGGGCCATCCGATCGCCGTATAACGCTGTGCCGTTTGCGGTCCCAGTGGAACTGCCTGCCCAGGTTCCCAACAACAGCCGCTGACCACGGCCGCTGAAAATAGCTCGCTGTGAAGAGACGCAAACTGTACGGTCGATGACCCGTCACTCAGCCCAGTAATTCCGATTGATGACGGGTCAGCAATGCCGCGATCAACGATGATCGCCACGGCCTTCTCGATGACCGAAAGGACGCTTTTGCGGTCGGCAAAATCCAGCAGGCTGACGCGATCAATTGCAATGGCGTCGCGAGGGCGATTCAAGGCCCCCACAGGCATGGGGCGCTGCATGCTCAAGACGGCAAAGCCGTTGTTGGCAAACGCTTGGATTGGAAACTCGTCGCCGGTGCCACCCCGGAGAAATCCCCTCGATTGATATTGCACGATGATAACGGGAACGCGCCTGCCCACCTGAAAATTGGTCGGAAACACGAGGTCGGCAAAAGCTTCAATGCCAGCGTCACTGCGGAGGGTCAGACGTTCAACACGACCCAGTTCCAGCCGAGAGAATTCGGGATTGAAATTTGCGATAATGGACAGACCATTTCGCCGCAAATCGAGCCTGGCCAGATGCCTCGGTTCGAGAGCTGTTTCCCTCAGGCAAATGATATCGTCAGAGGTCAGCGGCTGGCAGTCCGTCAGAAGTGCTTGGGTCGAGTAAATTTTCCGAACGCTGTCGGCAGCAATGTTCCATTCATAGATTGTCCATTCGCTCCGCGCCCATCCCTCCTGCTTCAGGAAGCGGACGATGGTTGCATCGTTATTCTCCCAGACGGTGATAATATTCCCGTTGCATGCCGCCTGCGTGCAAACGGTCTTTGCGCCCGTGGGACATATTTGTTCTACCCGCCATGAGGATGGAAGGCGGTTATCTGTTGCTCGGCGCGCTGAGGTACAGGACGCTGGCGATTCCGTTGGGTCCGTTACCGTGCGATCAGAATTCGAGAATGCGCTGACTTCCTGCGCAGTTGCTTCCCTGACAGTTCCGGTTCGCATATCGATCGCGCGCATGATGTGTGCGGGAGCGACCCCAGCATAGGGTCTGCTCGACATCATGGGTACGAACCGGCTGTCGAAGTGATAGCCGCCCAGCGCTTCTCTATCCAAAGCTTCTTTCATGGCACTTCCATCGCCGCGAAGCTTCGCGATAATGAGGCGATCATCGATCAATCGAAAATCGCTCACGTCCTGGGAAAAGGCGGTGAGTTGGGATGACCGGGTGAAGGCAGTACTGGCGCGCCAGACGTTGGTCACGCCGTTAGTGCGCTTGAGAAACAGGATCGATTTCCCATCGGATGTCCAAACTGGTGTGACCGTCGATGGAATACCCGACCATTTGATCGGATAGACGCTATCATCGGCCGGACGCAGGATTAGTTCGCCGCCAACGTCGACAAAACGGGGCTTCGCATCGCTGTGCAGTGAAATTATTACGATCCCCAGGCAGTATGAATTGTTCTCAGGATCGGCCTGCCGGATCTGAAGCGCGACCGAACGGTGATCAGGGGAAAATGAGAAGAGATGCTGGGAGGGGGGATCGTCGCCGTTCGGCCCCACATCCCGGATGCGAACCAGATCATCGGGGGTCAGGGCTCGATGATCGGGAAGAGATAGGACTGACCAATCAAGTCGGTCGCAAGCGGCATGGGCTGCCGCGAACGGCGTAAGCAGCGCGAAGCCTGCCGCCAAAGCGGCCAAAAGCGATCTCAGCACCGGCGATCACCACCGCTTCGCGAATGTCAGGCTGATCGAACGTCCCAGACCTGAGTAGTTGGTCGAATCATAGGTCGGATCATTCGCCGACAGGCTGCGAATGACATCGGGCTTTTCATTGAAGAGATTGGCCAAAGAGACCGTGAGGTCGACGCCGCGGAATATCCGAGAAATTTCCGAGCCAGAAATGCGGGCCGTCAAATCCACTGACACGAAGCTGCCAACCCTTACGTCTGGCGAAAGACGGTTATCGAGCACGCCGCCGGTGTATTGCACGAAGCCGGATATGGAGACATTGTTCTGCTCAAAGGTGGCTCCGCCTCGTCCCCGCCAGTGCGGAGGACGAAAGATGACGCCGGCATCCGGCGTTGTCGCCTGATCTGCCAGCAATCGGCGATCACTATAAATGTAGCTGGCGGCGGCAGTGAAATCCAAATTGCCTTCGGAGCCTATCGACAACCCATATTTAAGATTGAGATCGACACCTTGGATATTTTGATATGCCGTGTTCTGCGAACGTGCATCGACCACCGCATAGACTGTCGTGGGATCATAGGCAGCACCGGTTACATTCTGGAGACCAAGGGCACTGGTCGCAGGTGCAATCAATGCAGCCTGCAGTTCGGGACTTGGATTTCGTACAATGAGATCCGAATAAATCGGATTGTCGAGCGCCCCCAAGACTGAAGTAATCGGATCAACTACGCGGTTCTTGTATCGAACATTAAAATAGTTGGCTTCGATCCGAAGCGATGGGGCGGGCTTGACCGCCACTGATATATTCCAGGTGTTCGCGCGCTCGGGCTGCAAATCCGGATTGCCCCCTGCTAGGTATAGTACGGGAAGATTTGCGTTTGCTCCAGTCACGCCGAACGTCGACGCGCGAAGGAGAAGTGCCTGGTAGACGCGGTATCTCTGATAAAAAGTTGGCGCCTTGAAAGACTTGCCCCAGCCTCCCTTGATTACGATATTGGACGTCGGGCGATAAATTAATCCGAGTTTGGGCGACGCGACGCTCGCGAGACCATCGTACCGCTCATACCGAACCGCAGCGGATAGCTGCAAAGACTCGATGAAACTCTGTCTGTTCTCTGAGCCGACGATAGGGATTGCCAGTTCGCCGTAAGTGTAAAAGACCTTCTCATTGTGATCAATGTTGAGGAGCTGGGTCGTCGTCGATGTGCTTCTGCGTTGCGATTGGCCATCAAGCGAAAAGTGCCTGTAACCGGCCCCCGCTGCAAGCTCGAGATCACCTCCCGGCAAATGTGCCAAGGGACCGCTCCCCCGCAAATCGACCGACCTTAGGCGATTGTCGTAGTTGACATGCGTAACAGACGCGAGCGCCGCAGCACTGAATGTCTGAGTTGTGACGTCGGTGATGCTCCGGCTATAGGTGCCACCCAGATCGATCTGCCAACCATTCTCCATCGAGAATGCCACAGACGGGGTGAAGGCATAGCTTTCGACTCGTGGATCAATAAGATAGCCGCTGGTTGTAGCGGGCGCGTCGACTGTCAATGGACTCGATGCATGGCTGGTGCGACGGCTATACTGCCCATCAAACTTGAACATTATCTGCTCAGTGATCGTCTGATGTCCGCTAACCACGCCACTATACTGTTGCTGCGCAGGCAGCAGGGTTGTCGATGGATCCCGCGACCTCGTGAATGACCTCTGATTAGCCATGACTGCGGTCGACCGGTTGAAGTCACCCGCAATCATGAATGCGCCGCCGTCCCACTTTGCGCCGGTGACAGCGTTATATTGCTGTTGAAAATTGCCGCCCGCTGTCGTGCCCCCAATGCGCGCCGAAGTCCACAATCCTTCATATTCTCGTCTGAGGATGACATTCGCGACGCCGCCCACGGCATCCGAGCCATAAAGGGCAGACGCGCCATCCGCCACGATCTCGATCCGATCAAGTGCTGCTAAAGGAATGGCCGAAATATCGATGCCCTGTAGCGCTCCATCATATGCTACGCGATGACCGTTGATGAGCGTCAGAGTGGCGTCAGGACCGAGCCCTCGCAAATTCAGCGTCGAAGTCGACGCAAGATTGTCGCTCCCACCTTGCGAGCCGCCACCCAGAACGCCTGGATTTTGCCCTCCCGTGAAATTCTGAGGCACATCACGAATATAGTCTCCGAGATTCGAGCGGCCCGATTTCTCGATTTCTTCGCGGCGCGCCGCGAGAACGGGTGAGGTGGTCTCGCCCCGGCGAATGTGAGTTCCAGTCACAACGATTTCCTCGCCACCATCCTCATCGGCTACCGCCGCGACCGATCGCCCCCGGATGATCACCGCTCCCTTCGTGAAGCGCGCGCGCAGCTCGGTTCCGGCGAGAAGGCGCTCGATTGCCTGGCGGGCCGTCAGCCTGCCTTGCAGGCGCGGAGCGGTGACGCCGTTCACATCCTCGGCGGACGCATAGAGTTCCCAACCGGCCTCAGCGGCAACAGTGCGCAGCGCGTCGCCCAGATCCTGCGCCGGCAGGTCGAACTGCCGGGCCTCGCGATCCTGCGCCAGTGCCGCGGCCGGCATGGCCGCGCAGGCCGCGCCCGCCAACAATATCGCAATCGAACGAACTCGCTTCCCCGTCATAATGCCCCCTGATGTTCTGGAAGGCGAACCTGTCCGGCTCGCTCATGGGGGCTGTTGACGCAGGGGACGGGGCGACCTTAGCCGCCCCGCGAAATAATTATCGCCGCCGGATGTGGATGCCGTCCGGCTTGTGCGAAATCTTGAGGTCGAACACCTCGGCGATCCGCGACACGAATGTGTCGGTGTCGGTGAGCTTGAACCGGCCCGACGCGCGCAGGGCACCCGTCTCGGCGTCATCGATGACGATCGGCCGGTCGGCATAGCGATTGGCGTCCGCGATCAGCACATCGAGCGGGACCGAGCGATATTCGACCCAGCCCTCGGGCCAGTCGCGGCGGTCGGTGCCGGTGTCGATCACCGGTTCCGGCCGGAACGTCCCGACCGGATAGTGGACGGGCTGTCCGGCAAGGAGCGGACGTGCCGGTACGGTATAGACGGCCGGCTGCGCCATCGCGCGGATGTCGGCCTGGCCCGACACCAGATGGACCAGCACCTGCTCGCGATCGCCATAGCCGACGTCGAACACCGCCTGCTTCGCCTCGACCGCGCCCGAACCGGCTTCGACCACGAACGGGCGGGGATCGGCGGCGACCGCGAAGCGCGCCTTGCCCCGACGCAGCCGCAGCCGCCGTCCCTCCTCGCTCATCGCGACCTCGACCCGGCTGTCGGAATCGAGCGTGACCTTCGAGCCGTCCGACAGGCTGTAGGTCCGAATCTCGCCATGTCCGGTCTTCAGTGGATTGCCCGTCCGGGCGATAGGCGGTCCGGGGGCGACGGGGATGATCTCGTCCGCGGGGCGCATCACCACGGCGAGCGCGATCACGGCAGCGGCCGCCACGCCGGCGGCCAGCCATGTCCGGGGCTTCGACAGGCCCCATCGGCTCAGCCTCCTGGACGCCTTCAGCCGCTCTGCCTGCCCGAAATGCGTCTGCGCCCATTCGTAGGCGCGCCGATGTTCGGGCGCCTCGCCGAGCCAGTCCTCGAAGGCGCCGCGAAGCTGGGCGGCGTCCTCGCCGCGCATCTTCACGAACCACTCGATCGCCTTGTCCTCGATCTGCTCCCGGCGTTCGGCGGCCTGCCGCTCATTGTCGTTCATCGTGCCGCATCCACCGACCGGGCGATGTGCGCCAGCGCCTTCATCATATGATATTCCACGGTCGCGATGCTGATCCCCAATTGTTCATGGATCTGCCGATAGCTCAGTTCCTCGACACGGTGCATCAGAAACACGCGGCGGGTCTTCTCGGGCAGGCCCTCGACCGCGTCCTCATAGAGCCGCAGCAGGTCCGCCGCCTCGATGCTCCAGCCTTGCTCGGGGGGCGTTGCCATGTCGCGTTGCTCATCCAGGGGGAAAAAGATCACATTGTTCGCCGCGCGCCGCCGCGCCCGGTCGATCAGGAGATTGCGGGCGATGCGCTTCACGAAGGCGGCGGGGTTGCCGAGCCGCGAGGCCTGTTGGCTGCTGGCCGCGCGCGCGAAGACTTCCTGCACGAGATCAGGGGCGGCATCATGTCCGGCGCGCTTGCCGAGATAGCGCAGCAACCGGTCGCGTTCGGTCCGGAATGTCTCCTCCAGGCTCGCCGCCGGTGGACGCTCGCCCGGCTCCGATGGCCCGAACGGTGTTGCGGGGCTATTGTGGCAGCCCGACGACACCGATCGCGGCGGACGGCCGTTGAGGAATGGCGGAGAGGATGAGGAAGACACGCTCGGCTTTCGGGCAGCAGCACGCGAAGGCCGGCAATCCGGCCTGTCACATTTCCAGCGCTGTGCCGCCGTCAGACTGTCTTTTTGAGACGCCTTTGCCCGGTACGGCCGCCTGTCCCTTATGGACCGGCGTTCATGATGCCTGGCCTTGTCTGAGCGCGAACGATGGCCAGAAAGTTCGCCGCGCTGCACGAACATGGCCGGAACGAATCCGGAAGGCAAGGGAAAGGCGTCGCGGGCCGAAACGCCGTTGCAATCGCAGCCAAGGCTATGGAATCTATCGCCAAGATGCCGATCGGGCTGCACAGCGGGAGCATGTTCATGACGAGAATGTTGATTACGGGCACATTGGCGACGACGGCTTTGCTGGCGGCCTGCGGGAAGGCGGAGCCGCGCAGCACGGCCTATTTCGAGGCCCATCTCGATGAAGCGCGCGAGCTGGTCGCCGGTTGCCGTGAGGGTTCGGTGCGCGGCGACGAATGCGCCAACGCCGATCTGGCGGTCCAGCAGGCCGATGCCAAGGAACGCTTCCGGAAGTTTCGCGGCAAGGAGTAGCCGGGAACCGGGGCGGGCCGGCCTTCGGCCGCCGGGCTCTATCGCCGCGAGGCGGCGACCGGGCCGCTTTTGGCCCGGCCCATCCGGGTCACGATCCCTCCCGCGCGACCTCCTGTTCGAGGGCGGCAAGGCGTTCGGTGCAGATCATGTGGACAGCCGCGCCCAGCGCCTCGACGCGGGCAGCCAGCCAGTTGAGCTGCTCGTCGCTGATCTTGTAATGCTTCGAATAGCGCGATTTCACATAGGCTTCCTTGAGCTTCTGCCAGGCGGCTTGCTCGAACCGGCGCTCCTGCGGCCAGATGTCGACGAGGCGCCGGTCCAGCCGCTCGGCCTGAGTGCGCAGGAAGCCGATATTGTGAACATGGGGCGTGTAGAAGGTCACGACCAGTAAAATGCCGTGATAGAGACGCTCGGTCGCCTGGTGCAGGTCGAAGGCGGCGTCCTTCTGGTATCCCTTCTCCATATAGAATTTTGCGCCTTCGAAGCGCTTCTGTGCTGCCGGGAACCACTCCTCATAATATTCCTGGGCCATAGCCAGCGCCTGTTCCGGCGTCTTCGGCTTGGGGACGTGCAGTTCGGTGTCGGTGGACTCATAGAGCGCGATGCCGTCGCGGCGCACATCCATGAAGAAGTAGCGGCCGTGGGCGAGGCCGTCATTCACTTCCTGAAGCGTGTGGACGATGAAGTTGACCGGGGTCTTGAGGGTTTTGGTGATCGCCAGCTCGCGGTTCAGCCGGTCCTCAAGCTTGAGCCAGTAATCGACGCGCCCGATCAGCCTTTTGTCGTTGACGATGATGAGCAGGTCGAAATCGGACTTGTAGCCCTTCGCGGTATGCGGCTCATCGACCCAGCCGCCGCGCGCATAGCTGCCGTATAGCACGATCTTCTCGATCCGGCCGCGCTTCCGCCATTGATGCTTGGCCAGCGCCGTCGCATCCTCGAACTCTTCGAAGATCAGTTGTACCGCATAATTCAGTTCGCGCTGTTTCTGCGCGGGAAGATGGTCAAGGCCTGTCCGCATCGGAACATGCTAGCAACATGACCACGAATATCCACTGCAATTGGTGGAGCGGGAACGGGCATGCGCGATCATCGAGCTTGCCGCTCCGGCCGGACGGCCTGTCAGCCGCGCGCCTGCAGCAGGCCGCTCCAATACCGGATGAAGGCGGCCGCATTTCGCTGCCTTGTCATGTGATAACGCTCGATCCGGGTGCGAAGGCGCGCGGGCGGGGCTTTGCGATGCGCGGCGCGGATCAGCCCCGCGAGTTCCTCGCGCGCGGGCGGCAGGAAACGGATCTCGAGCAGCCGGAGAACATGGAGCCGGTCGTTCAGCGACCGGATCGCCGCCACCAGTTCCGCGTTGCAGCTCATTCCCGCGATCGAGAGAAACAGCCTCGCCGTCCTTTCGGCATGGTCGAGATCGTCATAGATCTCGGCGATCGCGGGCTCACTGTCCTGCGAAGCGTTCAGGGCTTCGCTGATCAGCAGATGATTGAGGCCGATCATGTCCCGGATGTCCGTTTCACCCAGCCGCGGAACCAGAAATCCGACGCCCGCGGTAAATTCGGCCATCCGTTCCCCGGCGAGCCGGTTGAGGCTGTCGCGCACCGGCGTGATGCTGACCCCCAGCTCGGCGGCGAGGCGGGCGGACTCGAGCCGAAAGCCGGGCGGCCAGAAGCCGGCCTTCAGCCTGTCCTTGATCGCATCATAGGTGGGCTCGAGCACATGGGCCGGGCTCATGCCGGAATGACCCCGGTCTCGGCATAGGCTTCCAGCATCGCCGCCTGGTCCGGCCGCAGCGCATCGACCGCGCCGATATGGGTCGGAACGCTGTCACCCAGCAGGATCGAGGGGCATTGCCCTTCATAATTGCCGAGATTGGGGCGATGCTGGACATAGCCCGCGAGCGCCGCCAGTTCCGGCGGGAAGGTTCGGGCGATCTCGGGCGGATAGACCAGCCACTGGTTTTCGTAAGGCTTGAGCCAGCCCAGGCTGTACCCGACGACGACCGCCCGCCTTGGCGCTGTCGTCAGATTGGCGCCAGCGCCATGGGCGGTGGAGCCGAGAAAGCAGATCGCGGATCCCGGTTCGCATGTCGCCGCAACGGGTTCGCCGGGGCCGGCCTTCTCCATACCTGCCCCGCCATGACTATAAGGGTAGATCTGCGTGGCGCCATTCTCCTCGCGAAAAGGTGTCAGCGGCCAGATCACGTTGATGAGATATTCATGGTCGCCCTTCGCACCGGCCCACATGTCATGGTCGCGATGCGGGAACTGTTTCGGTTCGCCGGGATGTATCTCGATCGCCTGCGCGACATTGAGCTGGATACAGTCGCACGCCTCGCCCAGGATCGCCTCGGCCATCGCGAGAATGGTTGGCTGGAGGACGAGCGCCCGGGCATGCGGGGAACGCTTGAGCAACCCGCCGAACCGCTTGGTGCGATTGCCATAGAAGCGGCCTTGGCCGAATGGTGTCGATTGGAAGACTGCGTCGAGATCGGCGTTGAGCGCCGCGATCGCCGCCGCCGGCAGTGCGTCGGGGATGATGCAATAGCCCTGGTCGAGCAACTGCTCGGTCCACCGGTCGGCGGGGGTTGCGATACCGGTCATCATGCCTCTCCCTACCAATGCCCCGCCGCGATGAGCGTGATCGGCTCATAGGTTCCGGTCGCCTTCAGGCCGGGCAGCGTATGCTCGTCGATCCGGATATGGAGCGCCGACAGCATACCGCAGCGATCGCGCACCGCCCTGCCGAGCGGCGCGCACCACCAGCCGAATTGCAGGATTTGCGTCAGCCAGCGTACCTCGGCGACGCCGGTATAGTCGGTGATGCCATGGCGAAGGGCATGGAGGGCGAGCGCGCTGACGAGCTGGTTGCGCGCCGACCGGCGCTCGCTTGCCGTCTGGTTCCGGTCGAGACAGAAGCGGGTAATCTCCCGCGTCGTGGGTCCGCACGGGACCGGGCCGTCGCAAAGATAGGGATAGAGATCGCCAAGGATATGCGGACGATCGGTCCGCAACAACCGGGCGGAGGCCCGGTGGCGTCCCGACCTGTCGAGAAGAATGAGATATTCGGCCTGTTCGTCGTCGAACTGGTCGACTTCGAACGCATCGGCCAGCGCGGGCAGATCCCATTTGAGGAGATCGATGAAGACCTGCTTGCGCGCCGCGAACATGGCGCGCAAGGCAGCATCGTCGAGCGCCAGCGGCGCCCGCGTGAGCGTGTCGAGCATGATTGTATCCTTGAAAAGCGTGGTGGACGCTTTCGATCAGATCATGCTCCGGGCAGCCCCGACATACCAAGAAGAGGGGATGGCGGGGACATTTTCTCGCCAGGTTTTGCGGCGCTGCTCTTTTAGGCTGGATGGAAGGGCAGTGTCATTTTTGCCGCCACCAGCGAAAAATGTCTGCGAAGCTGATGAGCCCGTCAAAGAGGGCGCACAGGATCAACGCCTGTCTGCAGTGCACATCGTAACGCTCACGGGCTATCTTGAGGTGTTGAATCACCGTCTCTTCACTGATGCCAAGAATGGTTGCAATTTCACCGGCGGTCTTGCCGCGGGCTGACCAGAGAAGGCATTCTCGTTGCCGCTCGCTCAATGCCGGACATTTCACTGTCTCGGAGATGTTTCCTGCCAGGTATCTCGCCCTGGTCAGTGCGAATGCTCCGACCATTTCGGCAACGTGCAGCAGGGATCGCGGGTAGATAGATTCCGAGCGAATGACAAAGGAGCAGGATCCGCTTGCCTCTCCGGGAAGATGCCGTGGCACCGTGTAGCCGTCGGCTATCCCATGATCCCGCCCAACCGCGAGCATCTGACGATCTCCTCGGGTGATGGGGACAAATCTGTCGAGATGCTGCCATTCGAAGCCGGTCATCGACCGTCCGCATGCCCGGCGGATCGGATCCTTACCGCCAAGGTCAAACCCTTCATACACCTTGGCCCATTCATCTGGATAGTCGTGCAGCAATAACGCGGTTCGTTCCGACCGTCCGGGATTGCGTTCAAGCGCGAGCGCAAAATGGTCAAAGCCCAGGCGCGATGTCGCTAACCGCAATGTCTCATAGAGCTGTTGCTCGTTCCGGGCTTCGGATATCCTGGATACGAGTTCCTCAATCAAAGTCAGTCGCATAGTATCGAACGCTCGATCGCTGGCGCGCGCCCAACCCGCTTTCCATGCAAATCGCCTTCAACGGTATACGGTTGGTCAGTACTCCTCTGACCCTCGATACCCATTGCATCGCTTTTGCTCGAAATGTGATCCCTGCGGACTCCAATAGACCGGAGGATAACTATTATGGCAGTTCCATCGCCGAACTCCCTTCCTTGCCGTGATCGAAACATGCTGGAGACGCTGACTCCAAACCGCACTTGGGTCCGAGACAGATCGGGCTGTGAATGATCATAACACCTCCTTAACGAATCGATGTCACCTTAATTTGATGTGGGAAATAACATAATAATCTCCCATCACGTTTTCTAAGTATATTGAAGGAAACTGGTGTGCGTTTAGGAAAGGAGTAGGTATGGCTATGATTAAGCAGGTCGCTCCCGCCCTGATGGGCCTCGCGGTGCTCGCCATTCCCGGCACGGCGCATGCCGACATTACAGGGACAATCGATGCGACGATCACGCTTGAAAGCGGCTGTGTCATCAATGGCACGAATGTAGCCGACGATACCGGTAGCGCCGATTTTGGCACGCTGGATTTCGGAACCGAGACAACCCTGTTTTCCGAAGTCAGTGCCCAAGTTACGGGGACGGGCGCCGGTATTACCGTCCAATGCACCGCGGGAGTGACCCCCAACCTTGTTTTTCAGACCGGTCTACACGATGCCAATGCCTCGGGTGCTGGCAACAAGGCGATGCAGCATAGCTCCACCACCACGCAGTATGTTTCCTACAATCTACTGCGTGACGACGATACGACTGTAATCAACAATGGCGATAGCGTTGCGCTCTCCAACGACGGATCTGAACAGACAATCACCGTCAATGGCCGCGCTTATGGCACCGCGGGGCTAATCGCGGGCACCTATAACGACACCGTCACCGTCGTGTTGGAACTCTGACGCGCGAGGTGTGAAGAACGGCGGGTCAACGAGATGCCTCGCCTTCCAGCGCAATATGCGGGGCTGGTGCTCTTCGGCTTATTGGCTTTTATGGGCATGTCAGGTCCGGCCAAGGCCGATACAGGCGCGACGTTCGAGGTGTCGGCGACGATCGTCGCGGGATGCGCGGTCGATGGGGTTGGCACGAGCGGCGATGCTGGTCTGATCGGCACGCTGGATTTTGGCCGGGACACCACCCTGTCCACCGCCACACATAATGCCGCGCTTGGGGTGAACCAGGCGATCGTTTTGCGTTGCACGCCGGGTGTATCGCTCAGTCTGAAGCTTGGCGGCGGTCAGCACGCGAGCGGCGGCAATCGCAACATGCAACTCGGATCGTCGCCCGCCGACCGACTCCAATATCACCTCTACGCCAATGCGGGGATGACGGACGAGATTCTGATCGATCAGGATCGATCGATCCTCGTGACAGCGGCCGACATGAACGACGTCCAATTGCCCGTTTACGCGCAGGTTTCGCTGCCCGGCGGGAGCCCGGCGGGAACATATACCGACACTGTCCTGGTCACCCTGACCTGGTGATGGTGGTCGGTTCCTTGGGGGAGAATGACTGCCATGCCGTGGGGAACAAGACTTTGCCTTGGTGCGCTGCTGCTCCTGTCCGCGGCGCTCGCGCCCGCAACGCCGGCGCATGCTTCCGGCGCAATTCTTGTCTGGCCTGTCGATCCTGTCATCGAACATGATCAGCAAGCGGTGGCCCTTTGGCTTGAAAATCGCGGGCCCAAAGCATCGTTGCTGCAGGTGCGGATACTCGCCTGGACCCAGGTCGATGGCGAAGATCGATATGCGGATCAGGAGGAGATCGTCGGCACGCCGCCGATGATCAGAATCGAGCCCGGAAAGCGCCAGATGGTTCGGCTGACCCGAACGGTTCCCGTGCCGCCGGGCGTGGAACGGGCATTCAGGGTGCTGATCGACGAAGTGCCCGTAAATGCCAGGCCCGCGTCAGTCGAAGAAACCGCTCCATCGGTCGGTGTCCGCCTGCAGTTCCGCTATTCCATTCCGCTGTTCATCTATGGCGAGGGCCTGTGGTGGAAACCGAGAGCGGACCGTCAACGCAATCCGGCGGGTGCCGGGCAACCGGAGCTTGCCTGGCGGATCGTCAGCCGGGACGCAGAGCGATATCTGGAGGTTAGCAATACCGGCCGGGTCCATGCGCGCCTGACCGGCGTGCATTTCAGGCATGGCGGCGAGGTGACGACATTGGCCGAGGGATTGCTCGGCTATGTGCTGGCGGGGTCAAGCCTGCGTCGCCCCTTGCCGGAAGCGGTCGCGGCGGATGCCACCCTGATGGCAACCGTCAATGGCGGCCCGGAAGCGCTGGCGATCGTGCTGGCGAAGTAGACCCGGACGCGCTCCATGCGAAAGCGAAGCGCCTTCGAGGAGATACACTGCCAGCGGCTGCTCGGGCTTATGGCGTCGGCGGGACTGTCCACGATCCTCCTCGCCGGTTCGGCCTTCGCTCGCGATTCCTGGTCCGGCTCATCCCTTCCTCCCGCGCCACGAGGAGAACAGCTTCTCGACGAGGTGAAGCTATATCTGGAGCTGGTCGTGAACGGGCTTCCGACCGGCAAGATCGTTCCGGTTCTCCTGCGCGGCGGTCACTATCATGTGGCCGCAGCCGATTTGCGCGGTGTCGGTATTCCGGTCGAGGGCGAGGCTTCCGCGATGGTTGCTGCCGATGACATCGCCGGCCTGCGCGTCGAATATGATGCGACCACGTTGCGACTGATGATCCGTGCTCCGACCGCATGGCTGCCGGAGCAGCAGATTGGTAGCGACCGACGTTATGACTATGTGCCCGCCCGCAGCAGTCCGGGTCTGCTGATCAACTATGATGTCTATGCCAGCGACTCCGATCGGGGAGCGACCAGTCTTTCGGTATGGAACGAACTGCGCGCCTTCGGATCTTTCGGCATCGTCTCGACGACCGGCGTATTCCGGGCGGTGTCAGGTGCTGGTGGTCAGGATGGCTTTCGGCGCTATGACAGCTACTGGCGCTATTCCGACGAGCAGCGAATGCTGACCTATGAGGCGGGGGATCTGCTTACCCGGAGCCTGAACTGGGGCAGCACCGTGCGTCTGGGCGGCGCCCAGATTTCGCGTGACTTCGCGATACGTCCCGACATCATCACCTATCCGCTTCCCCAGTTCGCAGGTGAAGCGGCCGTTCCCTCGACGGTCGATCTCTTCATAGATGGCTATCGCGCCGACAACGCAGAGATAAAGCCGGGACCATTTACTCTCACCAATATCCCATCCATCAACGGTGCGGGCGAGGCTGTTGTCGTGGTCACCGATGCCCTGGGGCGGCAGGTGTCCACCACGATCCCCTTTTATGTCAGCAATGCCCTGCTGCGCACCGGGCTGTCCGACTTCGCGGCGGCGGCAGGGTTTGTCCGGCAGGACTATGGGTTGAAGGACTTCTCCTACGGCTCTGCTGCGGCGAGTGCGTCCTTCCGGCGCGGTATGACCGACTGGCTCACGCTGGAGCTGCATGGCGAAGCTGGCCGGCAGTTCGGGTTGGCCGGCATCGGCGGTGTGGCGAGCCTTGGCAATATCGGCATGGTCAGCTCGTCCTGGAGCCAGAGCCGGTACAGAGGGCGCAGCGGCAATCAATGGACGATCGGATACCAGTATAACGCGCGTAAATTCAGTATCGCAGCTTTGCATAGCAGACGAAGCGAGGGTTTTGCCGATCTGTCCGTCTATGGCGCGAGCACATCCAGCCTGAGCAGACGCAGCACGTCGATAACCGGGAGCCTCTCTCTGGATCGCTTCGGGAGTATGGGCGCGGGCTATTTCGATACGCGCGCGCGTGACGGAACGCGAACGCGTCTCGCCAATCTTTCATGGGGCTTGCCACTCTGGAAGAACGCAAGCGTCTATGCCTCAGGCAATCACGAGATCGGCACCGGCAAATGGTCGGCCGCGCTGCAGCTGGTGATACCGCTCGGTCGAAATCGCGGAACCGCAAGCAGCGGATATGAGCATAGCGCGGCCCGGGGCAGTTCCTGGCGCGCCAACTATAATCGTAGCGTGCCGAGCGATGGCGGTATCGGGTGGAGTCTCGGCTATGCCGAGGGCAGCAAGACAGAGCGCTACGTTCAGGCCGATCTCACCTGGCGAAACGATCTGATGCAGCTGCGCGGCGGCATCTATGGTGGAGACGGCAATTATACGCGCTGGGCCGGCGCGAGTGGCTCCATCGCAATGATGGACGGATCGACCTTCATTGCGAACCGGATCAACGACGCCTTTGCGGTCGTCAGTACCAGCGGTGAGCCGGACGTACCGGTGCGCTACGAGAACCAGTTGATCGGCAAAACCGATGCCGGCGGCCATCTGCTGGTGCCATGGGCCAGTTCCTATTATCGGGCCAAATATAGCATCGACCCCCTTGGACTGCCATCCGCGGTGGGGACACCTATCGTGGACCAACGCATCGCCGTGCGACGCGGAAGCGGCTACCTCCTTGAATTCCCTGTATCTCGTGTCGTTGCCGCAACCGTCACCCTGCACGATGGGGCAGGCCAGCCACTTCCGGTCGGCGCCGCCGTTATGGTCAACGGCGTGCCCGGCGCTTATGTCGGCTGGGACGGTATTGCCTATCTGGAAGGTCTTCAGCCTCGGAATGCCCTCATCATAACCCTGCCCGATGGTGGCTCCTGCGCTACGTCGTTCGACCTTGAGCAGATGTCTGATCAGATTGGCCGCGTCGGGCCCTTGACCTGCCAGGTGGAGAACAAGCCATGAGCATTCGCATCATGACAAAGCTGTGGACGTGGCTTTGGCTTGCCTGCATCGTGGTCATCGCACTTCCGTCGCCTGCCATCGCGCAGACGTTCAAATATTGCACGGTTTCGGGCAGCGACGCCGATCTTGGCAGCCACAGCTCGCTTGAACTGGCATCGGGCACGCAGGAAAGCGCCGGTGCCGGCGGTCTTACCTGCGAGCCGCCGCTGGCATTGCTCAGCACCTCCTACATCAAGGTCAAGGTTGAAAGCTCGACATTCCAGCTCACCGGCGGTCCCGATAATCAGACCATCCCGTTCACGATCTCGGCAACGGAGAACGGTACGACAATCCCTGCGGGTGCCGAGTTCGATTTTACGAGCTTCCAGCTTCTCAATCTGTTTTCGGGGCCGGGAGGCAGCCTGCCGCTCTATGTGAAGACACAGGCACAGCCCGGATTGCGAGCGGGGATCTACAGCGGAACCGTCAATCTGCGCTGGTATTTCTCGGTCTGCACGCTTGGATTGCTCGTGATTTGCGACTTTTCGGAAAGCCCGGGCTTCGTGCGGCCGATCCTGTTCACACCGCTCAACTGGGGGAGCGGCGTGCTCACCACGATGAGCGTGACCATGATCGTCGAGAATGACTGCGCGATCGCTGCGCCGGATCTCGATTTCGGCAGCGCGCCCCTCGCAGGAAGCTTCGCGGAGGCAGCCGGCACGATCAATATCCGCTGCAGCGCCGGGGCGAGCTACAGTGTGGGTCTGAGCGATGGAAACAACTTTGATGGCGGATGGCGACGGATGCGCCGCGCCGCCACGAACGATTATCTGCGCTACGAAATATATCAGGCACCCTCATCGGGCATTCGCTGGGGCAGCAACGGTTCGGAACGCCTCAGCAGCGCGTCGGCGCAGGTCAATCCCGACATTTATGACGGCATCACCCAGCAGGGTTTCACTTATGGAGCACGGATCGATCCGGCTCAAACAACTCCGCCAGTCGGGCAATATGTCGATACGATCGTACTGGATATCCAGTTTTAGCGTAATGATGCGTGACGGCGCCGGTGGAAATCCGGTTGTCGCATATCTTACATAAATTCAGCGACGGCGCTGAAAATGCCTGACTGTGGGGTCGGTGCAGGAATAGACGACGTAGCTTTCGTAATAGTCGGACCGACCTCGTGCCTGCACAGCGAGATGCTCGGGGTTCCGCGCCCAGTCCCGGGCATCTTCCTCGGTCTCCCACTCTGAGATCGACAACGCCTCGCCGTCCGTCCCGGAATATCTGCGATAGGAAATAAATCCCTTCTGCCGGGATGCGAGTGCCTGCATTCGATCGGCATCGGCGGCATGAGCCTCTGTGTCGATATCCGAACTTTTGTGGTGACGAAAAATATTGAGATACAAGACGCAATCCCTCAACCGGTCCGAATATTCTGGTGTCGGCGCATCCGTCGTTAGCGATGCTGTTCCCATGAACTGGGGCCACGTGTGGATCAGAGATGTGCGGGATAGCCAGAAGGCGGGGTGACGTCCATATCGGACGACCCACGCAGCAGGCGCTTGACGCTTTCGAGGTCGGTGAGGCTGAGAGGATGGCTGAACCAGAGACCGCCCCGTTGCGCCCTGGTCCAGCGGATCAGTGCTCGTCGTCTAAGTTTCCCGCCACATAGTGACAGGTCGACTTCGAGGCCGGATTTAACGTCCCCGTTCGCGTGAAAGCTGGCACCGTGCTGCGAGAGATTGACGAGTACTATTCGATATCGCACTGTTCCGGCAATCAGAGCCGCTTCGGCTTCGATCGGCAAGCGTAGCGCGCGATATCGTTTGGCGCGCTGCTCGACGGCAAGTGAATGAAGCAGCTCAGCGGCGTTTATTTTCTGCGTGAACGCAACGCCGCAGTTTCCTTTCTCAGCCCATACTATCCTGCCTGCGATCGAAACGGTCTCTGAAAGTCCGACCTCAATTGTCTCGCCGCTATGCATCGGCACGCTGGCGGTAAGCATCAGTCCGGTGTCGGAGATATTGCGCACCCGCCAAAGGCCAACATCACCTGCGTGCGTGATCAGGGCGACGCGACAAATCGTACGTAAGCGATTGCCTCTACGGCGCTCGCGATCGCTAGCGGGAAGAGCTTCGTGGGGTTCACGGGAAAATGACGATCCATCCATCATACTCTCCTCCCATCATGAGGCACCGGCGCGTGAACCCTGCCTGGCAACGAACTGGCCGGTAACTTGACTTACATTGTGTCACCTCAGTCACATTCTCATGTGTGCGCTCTTCGGGAGACACGATCCTTTATGGCAGGCCCGTGGCGTTGATCCTGCACTGGTAGGTCAGGACGATCTGCCCACCGACCGGGAAGGTCGGGATCGTGACGCCTGCTCCCGTCAGCGTGCTGACCGGTACGGTCGGTGAGGGACAGACCGCCCCACCGCTTCCGAGGCAATCGACAACCGGGGCGGGATCCAGACAATCGACCGCTGTGTCCGGAAAGTCCTGGATAACCGCTCCGCTGCCGGCGTTCGGGCCGTTATTGGTTGCCGTGATCGTGTAATTCACCAGATTGCGGCTGCGGACCGGATCGGGTGTCGCGGTCTTGACGACTGCAAGGTCGGTTTGCTGACGGGTGTTGGTGATTGTGCAGACGATCGCGAGCGCAGCATCCCCAGCCCCAATCGTAAGCGTGCTGCCCGACAGCGTGCCGCCCGTACAGCTCCATGCACTTGCGTCATAGACGCCGACATTACTTCCGCCCAGCGCCTCGCTGAGTGAGATGCTGTTGCCGACGTCCACCTTAAGCGGAATCCCGGTATCGGTTTCATTGGGCGTATCGGCCGTTGACGAAAGTGTCGGATTATTCGTGCCGCCCGCGGAATTCAGGGTTGCGGTATCGTTGAGCGCCGCATTCACCCAGGTCTTCGCGAGCGCGAGCGTGGGGAGATTGGCGTTGGTGAAGGTGCAGGTGATGTCCGAGGTAGGCGTCAATGCACTTGCCGGGATCGTGGCCCGCCGGGCCGCGCCGTCATAGATGACACCCGACACCGCGCCCCCACCGGCGTTGGTGCAAGCGAGGCCGGTCATCCCCCAGCCGGGCGGAATCGTTGCCTCGACCACTGCGACCGACGCACCCAAATCGGTGATCTGTACCGGCGCGCCGATCACGGCGACGCCTGCGGCACTCGTGGTGATAGGCTCCGGCTGTGCGACGGTGTTCGTGGTGGTGAAGCCAAACGGACCACCGTCGGTGCCCAGCGTGATCTTCGCAACCCGGATTTGCGGATCGGCGATGGTGAGCGCGTAGTCCTCAACCTCTCCGGATCCGGCGATGCCGGTCGGGCTTGCGATATCGGAAGCCAGAACAGCGGTACGGATACGCAGATAGGATTGTCCGGCTACGGCGTCGGCGGGAATCGTCCATGTCAGGGTCGCGCTGCCGCCGCTGCAATTGACAGTCGCGGAGCGCTCGTCGGCGTCGAATGCACCGCTCCGGTCGAAGTCGATCCAGCCCGCGGTGGGCGCATTGCCGACGCAGGCCACGGAAACGGAATATGTCTGTCCCGCTTGCGACCTGTAAATGATAGCGAGGGCGCCTGCGGCCACGCCATCTTCATCGGGCTGGCCATTGGTGTCGTCACCTGTCGCGGTTACACTGTACCAGGGTGCGTTCTCGACGTCGACGCGGCTGCCGAGCATCGCGGTCGTCGGAGGCACAAGGGACGCGAGCGTAAAGCCGCTGGCAAAGACATTGGTATTGCCCGACGGAACCTCGCCACCGGTCCAGGTCGCCTGGGGAAGGTGAGCGGCGTTTCCATAGCTTGCCGGCGCGTCGCCATAGTCGGCAACGTTCACCATCACTCCCAACGCAACCGCCTGGCGGCCACCGCCCTTCAGGAGAATATGCGCGGCCGACGCCCCGTCGATAAAATTGATGGCCATTGGCGCCGGATCACTGCCAGGACAGTAATAGGGCGAGAGGGTTGAATAGGTGTAAAGCGAGCCGCTCCGGTTGACATTGTATCCTGTGGTGCATCCTGCGGCTCGGGTGCGTTCGATAACCCGCATCGTCGAACCGGCTGGCAAAGTCGCCTGGGTATATTCGCCGACGCTGGTGGTCTCGGCATCGGCGAAAACGAGACCGTCCAGGTTGAACGCTACGCCGTTGAGGGTAGCGCTGCAGGTAAAATCGAACTCGGCTGTCTGTCCGGCTCCCGTCGTAATCAGACCGATGTCCATTGTGTTCGCGGTATCAGTGCCGCCGATATTATAGAGATCGTCCAGACCATCCTCGAAATAGAGACCCGGCCTATATGTGAGGAGCTGAGGGAAAGCACTTGTTCCGGAAATGTTGCTGAGCGAGCAGGTAACACTCAGCGTTTGCCCGGCGACGGTGCTGGTATTTGTGACAGATGTCCCGCCCGCAGGAATGCTGGCATTTTGGTTGCCCCAGTCGAACCAGATGATCTGGTTCCGATAGATGCCGCTGCCGCCGGTCGCATATTGCGCTCTTGCCGGAGCGGCGGCGAGGCCCAACCCGATCAACACAACGAGACTCGCGTAGAGCCAGCGGAATAGCGGCGCCAGAGGCTGCCCGCTAAGCTTTTCGCCCAAGATCTTCGCCCGCATCATCCCTGTATCCCCCGATGAAATCCCTGCATCAATTTGACCTGTCCTGCTCTCGGTCATCAGTACCTCCCCACGAGGTTGATGAAGAAGCCCTTCTGATCGTAATCGAAGTTTGTGAGGTCGTCGCTGAACTCGGTGAAATTATATCCGACGCCGATCCTGAAATTTTTGGCAACATCGCGATCGAGGCCGACGAGGAACCCGTGCCTGGTGCCACCATCCTTCACGTCGAGGACGCGATATTCGGCCAGGGCATGCCATTTGGAGATAACCTCATAGCGGACCTGCCCTGCGGCGAAATTGGTCGCGGAGTCGAACCATTCGCCCGAACCGCGACCCATGCGCACCTCACCCTCGCGGCGGGCCAGCTTGAGCGCGAATTCCCAGTGATGATCGAGCCGGTGAACGCCCTCGAGCGAGAAGATCTGCGACTTCTGGTCATAGTCCGCGCCGCCTTCCTGGCCCAGCGTGGCGAGGTCATAGAGATAGGTGTAGCGGCCGAAGACACCCCAGCGCGTATTGTTCCAGGGGCGCCAGGCGAACCCTACATTGCCCTCGACGAACTTCGCGCCGGCGAGCGGATTGATGTCATCCTTCGTGTCCGAATAGTTGAACCGGGCAGCGACCCGCCAGCTTTCGTTGATCTTGTGGGTGATGCGGTTGGTGGTGACCCACTGCTCGCGCCGCTCGGCGCCGGTATCGCGGCGGTATTCGAGCTTGCTCTGCCAGTCGGTGTCGGGCGATGTGCGGCCAAGGCGCACGCTGACCGCGCGCCGGTCGACGATACCGCCCAGTTGGTTGCGCAATTCGCCGGTCTGATAGGTGACGCCGGTGCTCCAGCCCTGGGCGGGATAGAAATCGAGACCATAGGTGTGAGCGAGACCGGACTGGGTCGGTTCCTTCAGATACTGGCTCTCGTTGAAGATGTTGACCTGATTGGACAGGCGCCAGCGCTGCCCCAGCGTCCATCCGTTCTGGCGGTTGGGGTTGAGCAGATTCTCATATTCGGTGGTGTCGGTCGAATATGTGTAGGCGCCGTAGATGGTGTGATCGGGTGCGAGCTTATATTCGGCGTTGACGGTTGCAGCATCGCCGCGATCGCCGGTGCTGACCTCGGCGCCCACAGACGATTGGTCTCCGAACAGGTAGCGTCCGCCGGCAAGGACCATGTCGTTGCTGCGATAGCGGCCATTGTCGTCATCGAGGGTCAGCTGGCCCTGGGCATAGAGATCAAGCGCCGTGCCGATACGGCGGGTATATTTGAGCGCGCCGAGCATACCATCGGCGTTGGCATAGGCCGAGTTCTCCTCGACCCGCCGGACCTCGGCGGCGAGGCTGTTGGCATCGTCGAGCCGCCAGTCGAGGCTGCCCTGCATCTGGAGGAGGCTGTTGGGGCCGCTCTCGGCCTTGCTATACCGCCCATAGATGCCGAGGTTCGGCGTGATCTGGCCGAGCACTTCGCCACCATATTCGGTGGTGGGAAGGCCGGTATTGTAGCGGCTGGTCGAGTAGCCGGCATCGGTATCGCGCCACCAGGCGGCAGCACTCCAGTCGAGCGCCACCCAGCCCAGTTCGGTGAAGTTGACGCGGGCCTCAATGGACTTGGCGTCGCCTTCCTGCGGGCCGGTGCTGGTGAGCCGTGTGAAGTCGAAGCCGCCATTGGTGGAGAAGAAGGTCGGCGCAGCCAGCGCCTCGGTATGGGCGAACTCGCCCTTGAGGTATGTGCCTTTGCCCGCCTGCAGCGTGATGTCGCCGCCATAGAGGGTATAATCCTCGCCGGCGCGGTTCTCGTCCACATAAGTGGCGCCGATGCCGATATGATCGCCAAACCATTGCTTGCCGCGGAAACCGGCGGTGATCTCGTCACTGTCGAAGCTCGAGGGCACCCACTCATAGTCGACGATCAGCCGCTGCTCGAAGCCGTCGAGCGGCGCGTCGCGGGTGAGCGTCGGTACATTCTCGCGCGTGATCTGGGCGAGCGGACGGGTGAGGATGATGCGGCCCTGCAACTCGTCGATCTCGTAGTCCGCCCCGCGTGTGAGCTGGATGCGGTTTTCCGGGCGCCCGGTCGTGCGGTCCCTGATCTCCAGGTAGACGATGTCGGAACCCGGCAGCAGATCGGCATGGCGCAGATAATAGAGGCTGCCGCCGGTGCCGATGAACTCATTGTGGCCCGGCGCGGTCTGAGCCTGCGAGCCGAAGGCGCGCACTTCCGTTTTCGGGTCGCCCCACAGATTATTGCCGTTCGAGCGGAAGTTCAGCGCCGCGCCGTAGAGTGAGCGGATATATTGCGCATAGTCGGTGCCGGTGATTCCGGTCTGGTAGTTACCCCAAAGTGCCTGGTTCTTGTCCCAGTCGACGCGCAGGTAGAAGCGGCCCATCGTGTCGATGTCGCGGTAGGTGGTCGAATCATCGCCATAGACGGGATAATAGAGATCGGGATCGAGCCGCCGGAAGATGTCCTGCGGATCGGCCTTGCCGAAGCCCTTGAACAGATCGCCGATGTCGCGCTCGGTGGTGTCGGCCTGCGCGGTCACGAGATAACGCCCGCCAAGCTTGGATTTGAGATAGAAGGCGAGGCGACCGTCGGCGAGAATATCGTCGTTCGCGCGCGGGTCGTTGGCGAACGGTTCGATCGAGCCGGAGATGTCGTTCTGCGAAATGGTGAGATCGGCGATGCCGACACCGAAGAAGTAACGGCCGCTCACGTCCACATCGAGCGTATGATGCTGCGCCGCCTCGCTGCCATTGCCGGTGAGCGCGATATCGAAGCTGTGCCGGCCGATGGGCGAGAGATATTCAGCGACGAACTTGCGTTCCAGATCGACCGGATAGGATTCGCCGTTGATCGTGAGCTGCTCGTTCTGTGGCAGATTGCGGCCCTGGATGCGGATGCGCGAGCCGCGGATGGCGATGTTCTGCTGGCGCAGGCCGTTGCCGCTGAACACGTCGTCGATCAGGTTCTGGGTTTGCGCCTGCTGGGTCGTAAGAGCGGTGCCGAGCGTCCTCTCGACATTGTTGCGCAAGAGCTGGTTGTTGCGCGCGACATCTTCGGGCCGCACGAGTTGCAGGCGGCGCTGGGTCGTCTCGTCGAATGCGCCGTTCTCGCCATAGGCGCGCAGTACATAGATGAGCTCGTCGCCAGTGCGGAAGCGATATTTGCCGGGGAGCGCGCCGTCCCAGTTCGTCTGGGTGACGGCGGCGACATCGAGCGGAATGACCGCCAGCGGCTCTATGAGATCCGCGTCGGTGCTGCGATAAATCGATATCTCCAGCTTCTCGATGAAGCCGGGATAGTTGCCTCGCACGAAGAACTGCACCGGGTCGACGATCCGCTTGCCGTCATAGGCGACCATGGAAGGGGCCGAGACGGAGAGTTCTGGCTGACCGAGAGTGGGATCCTCGGTCGCCCAGATCACCCCGCCATTGGGCAGCGAGATCGAGAACTTGCCGATCGCCGTGGCCTGCCCTGGCTGTTCGGTGGCGATAGTCACGCGCCGGTCGGGTTGCAGCTCTTCCGACGATGAGCGTTCGTTCGTTCCACTTGTGACCGGCCGCGCATAGCTGCGGGTGCGCAAGCGGAAGACGGTGCCGCTGTCGTCCGTGCACCTGTCGTCCGAACAGTCGAGTGCATCGCCACTCTCGCCGGTGCGATCGTCCGCGATCTGCGCTCCGTTCTGAGCGAGAGCGGGCATCGCGACGCTGGCCATCAGGCTGGCGAGGGTGAGATTGAGGAGCGGGTTTTTCATGGTCTGGCCCTCCCTCACTTCTGCTCGCCGACGGGGGCCGTCGGATCGTTGCTGCTCTCGACACGGAATTTTGTTCGGATGTCTGGTGGAACCCGTTCGGCGATCGCGTCATAGACCGCCCTGGCGCGCCGCATGCCGAGCGCCGTGTTGTAGTCGAACGACGCGCGGACATCGGTGTGGCCCACGATCGCGATGACCCCGCCGCCCTGCTTGGCGATCCAGGCCGCAACCTTGTCGAGCAACGGTCCGAACTCGGGCCTGATGTCCGACTTGTCGGTGTCGAACAGGACGGTTCCCAGCAGAGCTCCGCCCTCGTCGATCCCGACCACCATTGAGGACGGATCGTCGACCCGGCCGCGCGCGGTAATGACGAGATTTTGCGCCGAGGCCGGATCCAGCCGGGGGAGGAGGGCTGCCTTCACCGCCTCGGCGCGATCGAACGCCAGCGCCTCTGTGTCGCCGTTGGCGTCGATAACCACTTCACCGCCCTGATATTCATTCACCTTGGCGGCCATCCGCTCGATCACCGGGAGGTACTGCTCCCGCACCTCGGCGCTGCCCGGTGCGAAGATCACGCGGCCCAACTCCAGTTCGATCGTCTCGGTGCGGCCTTCGATCAGTGCGACAGGCAGCTTCACGCCCCAGTCGAACCGGACGGGCAGGCCCGGGGTGATCCGGCGCAGCAGCGGGTTGTCCGTCGTGAACGCCGCACCGTCAGGCAGGGTGGTGGGATCGACCTTCAGGATGAAGTTGCGGCCGCGCTGCCATAGACCGCCGGGCACGCCTTCCAGATGATAGCGGCCATATTGGTCGGTCTCCATGATGAGACCTTCGACCGAGGCGATGCGCACGCCGGGGATGCCGCGCTCGTCAATACCGGCATTCTCGACGATATAGTCCACGACATAGCCGCCTTCGCCCTGCGAGACCTGCCGCGTCACCCGCGGCTCGGCGCCGTTCAGGCCCCTGGCCGCATCGCCGCTCTTCTCGACGCTGGTCTCGCCGGCCGCGTTCATGCGGATCGTGACACCCTGGCCGTTGGTGAGGACGAAATCGTCGGTGAAGGTCGGGGCATTCAGGCGCTGGCGGATGACGATCCGGTGCTTCTCGACCGGATCGGCCTCGGACTGGCGGGCGCTGATGCCGCCCAGCTTGATGCCGTGCAACATGGGCGCGCTCGCATCGGGCTCGGGCGCCATGCCCTGGCCGCGATCGACCAGCGTCGAGCCGGCGACATAGGCCTCGGGCGCGAACCCGCCCTGGACGTGCAGGCCGGAGAGCGCCGCACTGTCCTGCCAGCCATCGCCGTCGCGGTCATCGAACACCGTGCCGAAGATCAGGGTCTCATCGACCAGCGGATCGCCGACCAGCTCGACCTGCGCCGTCGCCGGATTGGATACGGGCACATTCTGGTCTGAATAGACCTGGGCCTGATTGATGTGCGTGCCCTGACGGACGCCGGCCCCGACCCGCATCAGATAGGCGAGCGTGGCGGTCTCCCCGGCGCGCACGTCGATGCCTTCGAAACGCAGCGGGCTCTGGCCCGAGACGCTGGCCATATTGTCACCGTCGACGACCTGCAGCGAGCCTTCGACATAGGTGAACCCGGCCGGCGGCATGTCAACGATATCGCCGCCCACCAGATCGCGCTCGCCGACATTCTCGACCGAGAGCGTGTAGCGGACCAGATCGCCGATCCTGGCCTCGCGCACCGCGGCGGTCTTGACGAGGCGGATGAGCGGCAGTTCGACCTTATGCTCGGTCGTGCAGGCGTCGCAGCTCGGCACCGAGGTTCCACCACCACCGGCAGCCGTCACCAGGTTGCGGACCATCTCGCCCGCCTGATCATTGACGGTGGCGGTGTAGGTCAGGCTGTGCGTGCCGACCGGCGTGCCCGCGGGAAGCGTGCAGGTGATGGTCTCGCCGGCCGCCTGGCAGAGCGACGGCATGCTCGTGACCGTGAGGCCCGGGTCGGGCGTGTCGACCAGAGTCAGCGGCTCGGTCGTCGCACCATTGGCGACGGTGGCGACCAGTGAATAATTGATCGTCTGCCCCACCTGGACGGTCTCGCCTGCCGCCGGATCGGCCGACTTGACGACGCTGATGACGGGCGCGGCGACCGGTGTGTCGGTGCCGCAATTGCCTGCGCACGTGGGCGTGTTGTCGCCCGTGCCGACGACCGTATTGGTTACCGAGCCCGAGGCCTGCGCGCTGACGGTCGCCGTATAGGTCAGGCTGTAGGTGCCCGGTGCGGTTCCCGCCGGCAGGGTGCAGATCAGCGGGCTTGCCGCGTTACAGGTGAAGACCCCGGCATCGGTGACCGCGGTGAAGTCCAGACCGGTGCCCAGCGTGTCCGTCAGGGTCAGGATAGCGGTCGTCGCCGAATTGGTGACGGTCGCGGTCAGCGTATAGGTCAGGACGTCGCCGGCTTTCACTTCGGCCGGACCCGCCACCGATTTGGCATAGGTCACAGCCGGGGCTGCCAGTGGCGTGTCAGTGCCGCAGTTCCCCGCGCAGGTTGGGTTGTCGTCGCCCGTGCCGGCTACGGCATTGGTCACGCTTCCGGTCGCGCTCGCATTCACCGTCGCGGTGTAGGTGAGGCTGTAGGTGCCGGGCGCTGTCCCCGCAGGCAGCGTACAGACCAGCGGATTGGCCGCGTTGCAGGTGAAGACGCCCGCATTGGTCACGGCGGTGAAATCGAGGCCCGTGCCCAGCGTATCGGTGAGAGTGAGGGTGTTGACGGTCGGTGAATTTGCGACCGTTACCGTGAGCGTATAGGTCAGGACATCGCCGACGCTCACCGTGGCGCCGGGCGCCGTCACGGACTTTGCATAGGTGATGGTCGGATTGTCGACCGGCGTATCGGTCGAGCAGCTTCCCGCGCAGGAGGGCGTGTCGCCGCCCGAACCGACGACCGCATTATTGACCGTGCCCGTGGCGCTTGCATTCACCGTGGCGGTGTAGGTGAGGTTGTAGGTGCCAACAGCCGTGCCGGCGGGCAGCGTGCAGATCAGCGGATTCGCTGCGTTGCAAGTGAAGGCGCCCGCGTTGGTCACGGCGGTGAAGTCGAGCCCTGCACCCAGCGTATCGGTCAGGGTAAGAATCGCTCGGGTGGGCGAGCTCGCGACCGTTGCGGTCAGCGTATAGGTCAGGACGTCACCGACGTGAACGGGCGTGCCGGGAGCCGAGACGCTCTTGGCATAGGTGACCACGGGATCGGCGACGGGCGTATCGGTGCCGCACTGGGTGGTACAGGTGGGATTGTCGCCGCCCGAGCCGACCACGACATTGCTGACCATCCCGGTCGCCGCCGCGTTGACGGTTGCGGTATAGACGACGCTGTAGGTGCCGGGGCCGGAGCCGGTAGGCAAGGTAAAGCGCACGATCGGGGCGCCCGAGGCATCGACCGTGTAGGCGCCGGCGTTGACGACAGCGGTGAAATCGAGGCCCGTGCCGAGCGTATCGGTCAGGAGCACGATGTCCGACGTGGTCTGCGAGTTGGCGACCGTCGTCGTCAGTGTGAAGGTGATAACATCGCCGGTCGAGACCGGACCTGCGGTATCCGCGGTCTTGGCATAGCTGACGGCAGGCGCGATCACCGGCGTATTGGTGCCACAGGCACCGGCGCAGGTCGGATTGTCCGGCCCCGAACCCAGCACGGCGTTGGTTACGCTGCCGGTCGCGCTCGCGTTGACGGTGGCGGTGTAGGTGAGGCTATAGGTGCCAGGTACGGTGCCAGCCGGCAGCGTGCAGACCAGCGGATTCGCTGCATTGCATGTGAAGGCGCCGGCATTGGTGACGGCGGTGAAGTCAAGACCGGTTCCCAGCGTATCGGTGAGGGTCACCACACCCGTGGTCGCGGAGCTGGCGACGGTCGCGGTCAGCGTGTAGCCGATGACGTCGCCGACCTTCACCTGCGTCGCATTGGCGCTCTTCGAGTAAGTGACCGAGGAGTCCTCGACCGGGGTGTCGGTGCCGCACTGGGTGGTGCAGGTCGGATTGTCGTTGCCCGAGCCGACGACGACATTGCTGACCGTCCCTGTCGCCGAGGCGTTGACGGTTGCGGTATAGACGACGCTGTATGTGCCCGGACCGGTCCCGGCCGGCAAGGTAAAGCGCACGACCGGGGCGCCGGATGCATCGACGCTGTAGGCGCCGGCGCTGACGATGGCGGTGAAGTCGAGGCCGGTGCCAAGCGTGTCGGTCAGCAGCACCACGTCCGAGGTGGTCTGCGAGTTCGCGACGGTCGTTGTCAGCGTGAAGGTGATCACGTCTCCGCTCGAGACCGGTCCCGCGGTGCTGGCGGTCTTGGCATAGGTGACGGCAGGCGCGATGACGGGCGTGTCGATGTCGCAATCGCCGATGCAGGTGGGGTTATCCGGGCCAGAGCCGAGGACGGCGTTGCTGACCGTTCCAGTGGCGCTCGCATTCACCGTGGCGGTATAGGTGAGGCTATAGGTGCCCACTGCGGTGCCGGCAGGCAGCGTGCAGACCAGCGGATTCGCCGCGTTGCAGGTGAAAGCGCCAGCATCGGTGACCGCGGTGAAATCCAGACCCGTCCCCAATGTATCTGTCAGCGTCAGGACACCGGTGCTGGCCGAGTTGGCGATCGTCGCGGTCAGCGTGTAGCTGATGACATCGCCGACCTTCACCTGCGTGGCATTGGCGCTCTTGGCATAGGTAATGGCCGGATCGGCGACTGGCGTGGTGGTCGTACAGGTGCCCGAGCAGGTCGGGTTATCGCCGCCCGTGCCGACGACCGCATTGTTGACCGTGCCGGTCGCGCCCGCATTCACCGTAGCGGTGTAGGTCAGGCTGTACGTGCCAACCGCGGTGCCAGCCGGCAGCGTGCAGACCAGCGGATTCGCGGCATTGCAGGTAAAGATGCCCGCATTGGTAACCGCGGTGAAGTCGAGGCCCGCGCTTATCGTGTCGGTCAGCGTCAGGACAGCCGTGGTCGGCGAGTTCGTCACGCGAGCCGTCAGCGTGTAGGTCAGGACATCGCCGGCCGAGACGGTGGCGCCGGGTGCCGAGACGGATTTGGAATAGGTCACACCCGTGTCCGCCACTGGCGTGTCGGTGCCGCACTGAGTGGTGCAGGTGGGATTATCGCCGCCGGTGCCGACGACGACATTGCTGACCGTCCCGGTCGCCGCCGCGTTGACGGTTGCGGTATAGACGACGCTGTAGGTACCTGGACCGGAGCCCGCAGGCAGGGTGAAGCGCACGACAGGTGCGCCGGAGGCGTCGATCGTGTAAGCGCCTGCGCTGACGACCGCCGTGAAATCGAGGCCCGTGCCAAGCGTATCGGTGAGCAGTACGATGTCCGACGTGGTCTGCGAATTGGCGACCGTTGTTGTCAGCGTGAAGGTGATGATGTCGCCGGTGGTGACCGGACCGGCTGTGTCCGCAGCCTTCGCATAGCTGACGGCAGGCGCGATGACCGGTGTGTCGATGTCGCAGTCGGCGCCGCAGACGGGATTATCCGGGCCAGACCCGAGCACCGCATTGCTGACCGTGCCGGTAGCGCTTGCGTTGACCGTCGCGGTATAGGTGAGGCTATAGGTGCCGACGGCCGTGCCCGCGGGCAGCGTGCAGACCAGGGGATTGGCGGCATTGCAGGTGAACGCGCCGGGACTGGTGACGGCGGTGAAGTCGAGGCCGGTTCCCAGCGTATCTGTCAGCGTCAAGACACCGGTGCTGGCCGAGTTGGCGATCGTCGCGCTCAGCGTATAGCTGATCACATCGCCGACCTTCACCTGGGTCGCATTGGCGCTCTTGGCATAGGTGATGGCCGGATCTGTGACTGGCGTCGTGGTCGTGCAGGTGCCCGAACAGGTCGGGTTGTCGCCGCCGGTGCCGACGACCGCATTGTTGACCGTGCCGGTGGCCTGGTTGTTGACGGTTGCGGTGTAGGTGAGGCTGTAGACGCCCGGAGCAGTCCCGGCCGGCAGCGTGCAGACCAGCGGGTTCGCCGCGTTGCAGGTGAAAGCGCCGGCATTGGTAACGGCGGTGAAGTCGAGGCCCGCGCTCAGCGTATCCGTAAGCGTCAGGACGGCTGTCGTTGGTGAATCGGCGACGGTTGCGGTGAGCGTGTAGGTCAGGACATCGCCGGCCGAAACGGTCGCGCCAGGAGCGGAAACGCTCTTGGCATAGGTAACCGCGGGCGGCACCAGAGGCGTATCGGTCCCACAGTTGGTGGTGCAACTCGGATCATCTGGTCCAGAACCGATAACGGCGTTGGTGACCGACCCTGAAGCCGAGGCGTTGACGATCGCAGTGTAAGTGACGCTGTAAGTGCCTGGAGCGGTCCCCGCCGGCAATGTGCAGACCAAGGGGTTCGCAGCATTGCAGGTGAACATGCCGGCGTTGACGACGGATCCGAAATCGAGGCCGGCACCAAGCGTGTCAGTCAGCGTCACAATGCCCGTGGTCTGGGAATTGGCGACAGTGGCCGAAAGCGTGTAGGAAATGGTGTCGCCGATCGCGACGCTGGTTGCACCCGTCGTCTTTGCGAAGGTCACCGTGGCATCAGCTACCGGCGTATCGGTATCGCAGGTTCCCGCGCAGGTCGGATCATCGTCGCCTGTGCCGACTACAGCGTTGGACACGAATGTGGCCGCGGTCGCGTTGACGGTCGCAGTATAGGTGAGACTATAGGTCCCGACCGCCGTTCCGGCGGGAAGTGTGCAGACCAGGGGATTGGCTGCATTGCAGGTGAAAGCGCCTGCATTGGTCACGGCGCCGAAGTCGAGACCCTGGCCCAGAGTATCAGTGAGCGTCAGAACATTCAGCGTTGCAGAATTGGTGAC
Source organism: Sphingomonas sp. SRI_018 (assembly GCF_057586275.1). Taxonomy (NCBI): domain Bacteria; kingdom Pseudomonadati; phylum Pseudomonadota; class Alphaproteobacteria; order Sphingomonadales; family Sphingomonadaceae; genus Sphingomonas; species Sphingomonas sp. SRI_018. Next base: position 31,553 of record NZ_JBYCZO010000008.1, read on the forward strand.
GGTGGCCGTCAGCGTGTAGGTCAGCGTATCGCCGACGCTTACGGCTGGGCCGGGCGCAGTGACGGCTTTCGCATAGGTCACCACTGGGAGGGGGGTCACATTGACGATCGCCGTCGATTCGTCATTGCCGGGATTGCTATCCGCGATTCCCGAGGACAGACCGATACGCGCCGTATTGGAAACTTGCGTCTGCGCTTGGGCAGCGGCAGAGCCGATGGCCAAGGCGAGGGCGCACATTACCAGCATGGACAGGTGCATCCAGCGGTCGATTGCGATCCTGCAAAGCGAGTGGACCAAGACGAACTCCCCTGATCAGTTGGCCGAATCCAATTTCAATTGAAAAACTGGAAATTAACCGTAGCAACACGCTTACCGAACTAAGTATTTTCCCCGTATTCTCGTAGAATAATAAATTCTTATCGAGAAGAAATACCCGAATTATCGCTTTATATTTATCATTTTATTTCATAGGTTATTATATCAACCAAAGACGAATCATCTGCCACATGCCCTAGCCCGCCGCGACGAGAGCAATGGAGCGTCAAAATCCACCCAATAAGGCGCACGCCAAAGCTAGGTAGGCCCGAGTCCATTTCACATCAAAATTGCGTAGGCGATATTAAAAATTCGTTAAATCTGTCAAGG
>NZ_JBYCZO010000009.1:0-14199 GCF_057586275.1 Sphingomonas sp. SRI_018
GCATCCGCGTCGGCGTCAGCATCCGCGTCGGCGTCAGCATCCGCGTCGGTGTCGTCATCACCACCGCCCGCAGCAGCGGCGATCCCTCCGATCACCGCAGCGCCGCCGAGCAGACCCGGTACGAGGAATCCAGAGCCGCCTTCACCGCCGCCACTGCCCGCCAGAAGCTCATCGAGATCGTTCAGAATCGAATAGCGGCTCGTCGCCCCGCTGGGATGCGCGAGCCATTGCGTGCCGTCGGATTCCTTGAGGACCAGGTCGTTCGTGCCATTTTCGTTCGATGCGCTGTAGAAGTCGACGACCCTGATGTCCTCACCGGATCGCAAACGTACGATCAGATCGTTACCATCCCGGTACAATCCAGCGACATCTGCGCGACTGATCTGCAAGCGGACAACGCTGGGCTTGTCGAGATCGATTGCATCCAATGGCACAGAGCGGATTGCGCCAGTTGCCTTGTCGATCACTTCCGCAGCCATCACCGTCTCCTCTCGTAGACCGATGGAACATCGCGAGAGCAGGCCGAACTCACCTTTCCCCTTGGAGAGCTATTCTCCAAGAGCTTGCCAGCGCGCTCTCGTCATCATGACAAATACTGCACATTATCGGTGGCGGCCTCTAGAATTCCGATTTCGGAGCTAATTGTGACGCGCTGCTTTTCAGGTGCGGAAGCCAAAATCCCGTGGGATACAGGCAACGCGGTGCCGAGCGCGGCCATCGCCAAGGCGCGAGCGTCGGGCACTTGGGCAGGCGACACATCATCCGAACGCCGCGCCGTTCAGGTGGCGATCTTATGGCCCGTTCCCTGATAGCGCCTGATGCCGCGACGGCCTTCGTTGCTGGCAATGATCAAGCGACGCATGCACAATCCATGCGCCACGCCGCTGAGCAGGAGATGAAAGCTGCCAAACGTCGATATAAAAGTGGAGAGTTGCGGGGCGATAACCAGCGAGGATAAGCTCGGGGAGATCACCGAAACACTGCTGAAGGAACATGGTGACGAGGCGCCGTGGCAATTGCTCGCGCTTATCGGCGAAGCCGCGCTCGCCGGCAATGAAAGTCGCGTGCAGCTTCTGATCGCGATCGCCATGCGCCTCGATGGAATGCCGGCCGATCAACGGCGCCGGCGTGATTCTTCCGGATGAAATGACACCGGCCTGATCTTCGAACCGATGTTCTCGACAGGTTGATTATCGAAAATATGCTTCAGCAATGTCGTGATCGCCGCCTCGCCTGTTGGAGTAAGAGCGATTTCGCTACGCCGATGATCTTCTGGATCGACGCGTCGAGTGACCAGGCCAGCTCGCTCCAAGCCACCGATGCGCCGGGCTGCACCAGTCGAGGTTTCGCCGACAGCAGCCGCGAGCTGCTTCATGAATATGCTCCGACCTTCCGCTTGGACTATATATAGCTCCAGCATCATGTCCCAAGCCGAATCCCTGAAAAGACTACCAGGAAATATGCTTGAGAATATAGCGCGAGCACCTTTCATAGTTTTTGCTTCTCGCACGAGAGAGCTATTACCAACTCCATCTCGAGCAATATCATTTAAACTATTACCTTGTCGGATATTTCCGATAGGAGATTCAATATAATCTGAAGACATATTATGAATGCCCTAAAATTCATAATTTAATTATCATGACGAGATTATCTTAAATCTATCGCCTTTATCGTCATCAAATCATCTCCGCCTCACGCATGCTGAAGATCTCACTCTTTGCTATGATGAGATGATCGATCAGCGTCACACCGACCAGCTGCAGTGCTGTGCAGATCGACTTGGTGAGTTCGCGATCTGCGCGGCTCGGTCTCGCCAAGCCGGACGGATGGTTGTGGACGAGGATGGCCCCACGACTGTTTCGCTCCAGCGCTCGGCGCACGATCTCGCGCGGATGGACGGAGACCTCATCAATCGTTCCGAGCCCCACGGTCTCATCGAGGAGGAGACGACGCGAGTTGTCGAGAAGGATCAGGCGAACGACTTCACATGGCAGGGCTGCCATGTCAGCGCGCAGATAGACCTTGAGGTCTTCAAGGCAGTTGATGCGCAGCGCGTCGACGGCTCGTTCGCGCAATGAGGCGAGCATCGCGCCGCGCGTGGTGCTGAGCAAGAAAGCGGGGCGGCTATCGCCCAGAATATCGCTAACGCCGACCGGATCGGCGGCGAAAATGTTGCTGATAACGCTGTATCGCCGGATCAGAATGTCGGCCCAGCACCCCGCCTTCAGCCGGTCGATCGTACCAAAAAGGTCGACCAGGATCTGTCTGTGCCCTTGCGGATCAGCCTCCTGCGATGCCGCCAGGTTCCGATCGCCAGCACCGCAAGCTGCAGATAAGGCCACAGGTATATCATGATCGCGTAGGCTCGCCGGATCAGATCCGGATCGAGAAACTTGATCATATGAGCGAGCAGGATCACGAAATTGAATGCGCTCGCGAACAATGGCCAGTGACGGTCCGCCCGCAAGGCTACGCACAAGAGACAAATCGACAGACATGCGTCGACGCTGAAGACGAGCGGATCGACTTGATAATAGCGCCGACCGAAGGGGAGGTGACCGATCATCGTCACGGCCCACGCGGCGATGAACAAGCCAGCAACGACGCGCTCGGGCGCGCCACCGCGCCAGAATGCATATCCGCATACAGGCACCAGAACACAGAGGAAGATGGGAAGGCCGAACATCGCAGGACCGGGACGCCAATGCCGGCGTCCCGTCAAGTCGAGCGTGGATCACGCCACCACGCGAAGTGAAGGTGTCGCGATTCCAGCCAAAGCCGGCTGCTCGATCGGCGGACAATCGCCCTCCTCGCCCCATGCCCTCGTCAAGCCGATCTCGGCCGGAATCAGGGCAAGCGCACGGTGTGCCTCGATCATCGATTGGCGGGCCTCGACTGCGTGGGCGACGCCCTTGGACAGAAGGCTGATGGCATTCAGCCCGATACCAAGGCCGAGATTGGCTTCGGCACGGGCCTCCAGCGCCACGGACAGACAGCGAGCCGCTTCTCGCGCGGCGAGATCCTGGGCGGCTTCGGCCGGTAGAAAGGCTGAGCGAACCGCCTCTGCGGCGGCGCGACGTACTTTGAGCATAGATCCCCCTTTCCGCGAAGCGCAGGCCCCGTGGTGAGATAGGCTGGAGTTTCAGTTGGACTGTGCGAGCCGCCAGAGAGCGCGCTGCAGCGATTCAAAGGCGGCAAACATCAGGAATGAGACCACGACGGTGGCCACGACAATCACGAAGACTGCCCGCAATCGTTGCGACACGGTCAAACCATTGCGATTTCTCCCCAGTTTCGAGGAGAGCCAGGCAATGGCTGACCCGTCCTCATTCGACATTTCGACCAGCACGTCGTTCAGGCGCGATTGATCGCCTTGCATCGGTGCTGGCCTGGGCAGAATGGACGGATCAGGACGATCCACAAGCCGCTCAGATTCAGATATGAATTTTTCAGGTAGCTGCGATTCATAAGCGCGCAGCATCAGCGCCGCCTCGCGACGGTTGCGTGCCCTGAGCTTCTTCATCGCGCTTGCGATGTAGGAATTGACCGTGTTGGGGGAGAGGCCGATCTCGAAGGAGATCGCCTCCGTCTTCTTGAGCTCGCCCACCAAGCGAAGACAGGCCCGCTCCTTGGCAGTCAGTGAGTCGAACGGCGGCGGATCCATTCGAGGAAAGATATCCCGAAGGCGCGCGCCTTCAAACCGAACAAAATACATATGTTCGCTGCAGCCCTCTCACCCGGCCGGAAGCCGACACAGGCTCTCCGACCCGCTCGAGGAAGCGGCTGCGGCAGCCGATGAACTTTGCCCCGCCGGCTAAATTGGAGAGCTGGACCACCATAGCCGCCGCTCCCTGATACGCCCGGAATCGGTTGCGATTAGAGTTGCGGTCGGGGGCCGACGTGGCGAGGCTGTGATCGGCGAAGCTGTAGACGACAGGGGGAATTCGGTCAGTAGCACGTCCGCAGATTCGCCACTCCCCAACCTGTGGCCGGCCCATTGGGCCGGCCATTTCGTGCCGGCGACATGCTCCTTTCGCGACATGGTGGCGGATTGATTGAAATGTGGTTTCCGTCACTGAACGGCCGGAAATGGGCGCCAAGCAGATGCCGCGGTGATGGGAAACTACTACCATTCCCATGTCATGATTTATGTCATGACTTTTCTTGACCCGCGGAATCGAGCTTGGGATACCGCTAAAATCCGCAGAAATCTGCGGCTCTCGGAAGGCTGGTATCCGCATCGAGCGTTTTTTGGTACCGTCATTCGCAGGTTCGAATCCTGCCGCCCCAGCCAACCGAGCGGCCTATTCCAGCAAACGCACCAAGCTAGAGCGGTGTAAGGTCGATCAGCAAGCGCGAGACGTTGACGTGGCGGCCATCGGGATGATGGACAGACTTAGTTCTAATAACCGCGCGCCAACGTTTACCCGCCGCGATTCCTTCGCGCTCAATTCAAGATAGTCGGCGCTTAGGTTGGCTGCCACGCGACCTTGCCATACTTCGCCGTTGTCCCCGCGACGAAAATCGAAACGTCTTTGAACGGGTACCAACCCGAGCAAGTCGCCTTCTGCCGCTTCATCATTTTCCTCAACCTCTGACCGAGAAACTCGGTCAAAGGCTCGCTCCACGCCGACGAATCAAGCGTAAGCTCTCGTTTTCCTCCGCGACTCTTAATGTCGAGTGCGCGCGATGCAGGGTTCCAATGAATCGTTTGAGCGTCGAAAAGATTCTGCTGTCGAGTTCGTCGAGCTTCTCGTCGAACGAGCGGCCGCCCAATGCTGCAACATCTTTCAGAAGATCGGTCACGGCTTAAACGGCCTTTTGCACTGGCGTCTCGAACATCCCAAGCTGATCGGCGGAATCTTCCTCTTCAGATGCGCGGGAACCGCCCGCGCGAGTTGCGGTTGGCCCCCGATCTCTGAGCGGCTAAACCTCAATGGTAGAGCAGAAGCTTCCCAAGCTATGTTGCGGTTGGCCCCCGATCTCTGAGCGGCTAAACCGAAAACGATTACTGGATCAACACGGCCGAAGTTGCGGTTGGCCCCCGATCTCTGAGCGGCTAAACCGTGGTGCTGTTCGGTGAGGGCAGTGCTCCAGTTGCGGTTGGCCCCCGATCTCTGAGCGGCTAAACCCACTCTGTAGAAGCTCTACAGCGCGTTCTAGTTGCGGTTGGCCCCCGATCTCTGAGCGGCTAAACCGCATGAGCATGTGCCGATGAGCCCCACCAAGTTGCGGTTGGCCCCCGATCTCTGAGCGGCTAAACCCACCGCCACCAAATCCACCACCAAGACCAAGTTGCGGTTGGCCCCCGATCTCTGAGCGGCTAAACCACCCTAGTTCCGGTTGTGTGCCGCAGATCAGTTGCGGTTGGCCCCCGATCTCTGAGCGGCTAAACCCGAGTGGACACCGAACCCGATGCTGTCACCGTTGCGGTTGGCCCCCGATCTCTGAGCGGCTAAACCGGATACGGCTGCGTTAATGATCACCCAAACGTTGCGGTTGGCCCCCGATCTCTGAGCGGCTAAACCGCAGCACGCCCGCATTGCCGGCCCCTGGTCGTTGCGGTTGGCCCCCGATCTCTGAGCGGCTAAACCACCTCGGTCATGCACGCGTTGCGGGAGTGCGTTGCGGTTGGCCCCCGATCTCTGAGCGGCTAAACCTGGTGCCCAAGCCGCTTTCTATCGCGTTCAGTTGCGGTTGGCCCCCGATCTCTGAGCGGCTAAACCCACGAAGGCCGACGATCTCACGGCCATCAAGTTGCGGTTGGCCCCCGATCTCTGAGCGGCTAAACCGAAGATGCACGCGATCCACAGGCCAACCGAAGTTGCGGTTGGCCCCCGATCTCTGAGCGGCTAAACCTGTTCATTTCGGCCTGGCACGCTGCGTCGAGTTGCGGTTGGCCCCCGATCTCTGAGCGGCTAAACCCGACCGGCGCCTCGCAAGAGATGGTCATGCGTTGCGGTTGGCCCCCGATCTCTGAGCGGCTAAACCTGGATCAAGAGCGGAAACGGCGACTTGCCGGTTGCGGTTGGCCCCCGATCTCTGAGCGGCTAAACCCTTCATCGACTTCACGTTGTTCCGGCGGTAGTTGCGGTTGGCCCCCGATCTCTGAGCGGCTAAACCCGTCGTCTTCGAAATATTGGTGCTCGATCAGTTGCGGTTGGCCCCCGATCTCTGAGCGGCTAAACCTCGAGAAATTTCTTGACGATCTGCGATAGGTTGCGGTTGGCCCCCGATCTCTGAGCGGCTAAACCGCCCTCCTGCGCCCGCGGACGCGGCGCAAGAGTTGCGGTTGGCCCCCGATCTCTGAGCGGCTAAACCTTGCGACGGTGCAGGGTAGCTCCTATCCGCGTTGCGGTTGGCCCCCGATCTCTGAGCGGCTAAACCAGACGACGGCACCTGTCAGTGCAACCCAAAGTTGCGGTTGGCCCCCGATCTCTGAGCGGCTAAACCAAGCGGCGGAAGCGGACGCGGCGGCCATTGGTTGCGGTTGGCCCCCGATCTCTGAGCGGCTAAACCTGGATCCATGGGCGTACCTGCGCGACGTGCTGTTGCGGTTGGCCCCCGATCTCTGAGCGGCTAAACCCCCGCTGCGTGGCGACTTCACCGAAATCGAGTTGCGGTTGGCCCCCGATCTCTGAGCGGCTAAACCGTCATCGCCGCGATCCGCGAGCCAAGCGAGTTGCGGTTGGCCCCCGATCTCTGAGCGGCTAAACCGGATGTGCAAGCAACTTATTGATTAAGTAAGAAAAACTTGCACATCCGGAAGCCTGTTTCCGGGCATGCGAATCAGAACATGGCAAGCTGGTCCGGATTCTTGCGCGGGCGTTTGCGCCGCTGGCTCGAGAATCGGACAATGTTCTCATATTGCCGGTCGGTGAAGGTGAGAATGTGCACATCGCCTTTCTCCGGCAGATTGCGCTCGATCCGCGAGAGATGTGAATCGAAGCTCTCCTTGCCGTTGCAGAATCGAGCATAGACCGAAAACTGGCTCATTTCGAAGCCTTCGTCTTGCAGAAACTCGCGGAACTTGGCCGCGTCTCTCATCTGTTTCTTGGTGACGACGGGCAGGTCGAACATGACGAAGATCCACATCAGCCGGTACCCGCTCAGATAGGAAGCGCTCGTCAATCGATCGCCTCATCGTCTTCGTCGATTCGGGCGAGCGCTGCCCATTCGATGGGTGTCGGAGGATCGAATATCGCGAGCGAGGGACGTCCGGTCTCGAACGCACGCGCGAGCGATTGCGCGAGCCGCGCGGCTGCGATCGACAAGGGAGATGCCTCGCCGCCGACCCGCAAATCGAACGCGATTAGTCTGGCGAACTGCCGCTTGCGCTGCGGATCGAGGGTATCGAACCCATGCGCGACCATTGCAACTACGAGCGCATCGACGAGGGGCCGGAACGGCTCCACAAGATCGTCCGCCAATACGAAGGCGTTGCCCCGATTGGCGTGGTTGATGCCGATCGTCGGATGGAGGCCGGCGGCGATCACCGCCCGGGCAACGGTCGCCCGGATCACCGCATAGCCGTAGTTGAGCAATGCGTTCGCACCCGGGCTATTACGGTCCCTCCGGAATTCGGCGCCCATCAGCAACGGCCAGTAGCGGCGCGCGGCCTGCGCCTCCAGATTGTCCGAATCGCCCGACTTGACGCGCCGCGCGATCAAGGGAAACGCATCCGCACCCGCGATGCCGCGCGCGGCCAGCAGCGATCCCTGCATCGCGATCTTGGCTGTTACGATCCGGCGCCACAATTGCTTGCAGAGCGGCTTCGACGCATCCCACTGCGCGCGAAAACGGGCGTTCTGGGCATGATGCCCCTCGATCGGCAGCGTGACCGCGACCGGCGAATGGTTCGATCCGCAGAAGACGACCGGCGCGCCGCGCTCGGCCAGGGCGGCGACCAGACTGGCGCTCCAGGTGGTGCCGCGGGCATGCACGATCACCGCATGGATATCGTCGAGCGCGATCCGGCCGACCTCCTCGCGCTGTTCCTCCACGACGAGGAAGCCGCGATAGAGCGAGAGATGGCGGCCGTCGGTGGCGATATCGACGATGCGGTCCATCGCCCGCGCTCAGCCGTTCATTTCGCGGGGGCCCGGATCGAAGACGCGGCCGAGCGGGTCGATGCGTATCTGGCGAGCCTTGAGCCGCTTGAGGCCACCCGCCGATGAAAGCACGTACTTGAACGGATCGACATCGTTGGATGCGGCATCGCGCGCCTTGAGCGGGCCTCCTTCGTTGTGCGCCGCCAACGCGATGGTGCCGATGGTAGAGAATTTGACCACCCGCACGATCCGGCGCGCGCCATCGTCACCTTCGATCGCCAGCAAGTCGTTCTGGCGCAGCCTCAACATCGCCTTGGCAGCCGGATGTGGTCTCCGATCCCCCTCGCAGGCCTGATGCGCATCGAACATCGAAACGATGTCTGAAATCCATTTCCCCCCGGGCAGCCGCCAGACATCGAAGCGCGCGTTCGCGTCGCCTTTATAGGCCTTGTACGCGCGGCCTGAGGCATCGCGGATGGGAATGACGTTCAGCGGCTCGCGCACGCGAACGCGGCGGATGCCGCGAAAGACCGGATGCGTGTCGCGGAAACGCTGCAGCGCCGTCTCGAACGGCTTTCCGGTGAGATCGCGCGTCCATTCGTACAGCGCGTCGCGCAGCGCCGGATCGGGAATGCGGTCCGGATTGGTCAGGTCGGCCGGCTTGAGGCTGGCGAGCGGCACGCGGTGGACCACGATCGGCGTCTTGCCGTCCGCCGCCACCTCGCCCGTGAGGCCGTAAGCGGTGTCGTTGTGCAGGCGCCCGGCTGTCACGTCGCGATGCCGCGAGGGGCGACCGTTGCGTCCGTGATCGGCCTTGTGGCTGACGGTGACGCGGGCGAGCGCCTCGCCCAGCTCCTCCCGGAAGCCTTCCCATGGCTGCTCCAGTCCTTCGAACAGCCGGTCGAGGTCCTTGTCCTCGGCCTGGCCGGTGGTTCGGGCGATCCGCTGGAGCAGGCTGCGCGTGGTGACCGCGGTCACCGCCGCATCGATCGCATGATGGCGGTGATCGAGCCGGTTCTTGGGCGCGTTGCTGTGCTCGTTCTCGACATAATTATGGTCCGGAAGCAGGCTGTTCAGCCCCCACAACCGCCGCAGCATCGCCGTCATCCGGCCGGGAATCACATAGACGCTCCCATCCTCCTTGGTGGGGTAGAGGCTACGCAGATATTTGCCGGCCAGCCGCGAGAGATATTGCGTGTCCGTCAATTGCCGCGCGAGGAAACCGCCATCCTTCTCGACGCGCTCCATGGCGTCGGGCCCGAAACGCCATTGCTTCGACTTGTGCAGTCGCGCGACCTGTTCGGCGATCCTGTCCCAGCGATCCGGCTCGTGGCCCCAGCGTTCATGGGGGGTGCGATTGCCCTTGGTCCGGTTGCAGTGGCGATGCGCCACGACTTTGTTCCCGGCGCTGTCGTCGAGCGAGCGCGAATAGGGGATGATGTGATCGACGTCCGCTTCGCCCGAAAACAGCGCGCGCATCCCGATCGGCTCAGCGCAATAGGGGCAGCGGCGGTCGAGCGGGTTGGCGGGGTTGAGCTCTTCCCACAGCTTGAGCAGGGCGCGATTGGCGCCGGTATTGGGGATGCCCTCCTGCTCCAGCTTCTCCCCCCGGGCGATGGCGGCGGCGGTATTTCGGCGGATGCGCGCGTCGTGCTTCTTCTTGTCGTCCTCGCTGAGGTTCAGCTCGCGCGCCAGCTCGACGACGATCTGGTCGGGTCGGCCGTGAACGGCGATAATCGCGTTGACGAGCTTCTCGAGCTGACGCAGCCCGATATGGACGGTGGGGTTGGTGATCTTGCCCCAGCGTTTCTCCGGCGGGTCCGACGGGTCCTGCGAACCGGGCGGGATATCGCGCGCCAGCAGTTCGCCATAATAAGGCAGGCGATCGAGGATCTCGCCGGTGCGGTCGTCGCTGTGATGCCAGCCGGCGCGCCGGACGGCCTCATCATAAGTGACGACTTCCTTCTTTAGCTCCTCCAGGATCAGCCGCGTGGCTGTCTCGCCCAGCCGGCCATGCCCCTCCGGCAGCGGCGCCTTGGCGGTCGCGAGCGCCGCCGCTTCGTCGAGGCCGCATTCGTCTGTCAGGAAGGCATGGAGCTTGTCCGGGTCTTCCTCGTCCAGCAGTCGCTCGATGATCGCCCATTGCTGCTCAGGCGACTTGTGCGCCCAGCCATTTCCGAAGCGTTTCTTGTCCGCAAGCGCGTGATAGACCTCGTTGCCGCGCAGCACCGTGCGCGTCTCGCTCGCCTTGTTGAAGCTCTCGCCGGCCTGGAGATTCAACCCCTTGCCACCGGCCAGCGTCGTGAAGGCGACTTCCTTCTTGCTCCGCAGCATCAGGATCAGATGATTCCGCTGATCGAGCGTCAGCTTGCGCGGCGCTTCGCCCGGCGCGGTGATCTCGAGCTGGTTGACCTCTTCGTAGAGCCGCCGCTCCTGGAAGAGAGGATGCGCCTTGGGTAGCCGTCGCTCGGAATGCACGAAGGTGCACACGCCGACCACCGGTTCCTTGAGCGGGCGCTGGAAGAACAGGACACGGTGGAGCGCCGCACGCGCCTCTTCGGTCAACAAGGCGGGATGATGCTTCGCCTGCTCTTCCCAGATGCGCTGGAACTCATATTCGACATGCCGGCGCTGGGGGTAGAAATCATAGCCTTGGCTTTCGCCGTTCAGCCGGACGCGCTTCTCCGCGCGGCCGGCGAGGAATTGGCCAAGTGTATCGGCGCCGGCCTCAAGCATGGCGCGATCGAGCGCGTACTCGCCCTGCTTGATCTTGCCGTCCTCAGTATCTTTGCTGCGCCGCTCGGCCTTGCGGTTGGAAAGGAAGCCGCGGCGCTGGTTGAGATGGAAGAGCGCACGCCCGATCTCATGCGGCTCCAGTCGTTCGACGAGTGCGCGGGCGCGGATCGAATAGGGGTCGCGCGCGGCGACCAGCCTGGCCTCGTCCGTATCGGCGGGCATCAATCCGTATCGGATCAAATTGTCGAGAAAGGCCGAACGCCGCCCGAGATAACGATCACGCCGCCGCCGCATCGACCGCGCTGCCCGGCGGTCCACCGCCAAGCTTGCGCCGGTCTTGGGATCGCGTCCATCGCTGAAGATGCGGACACCGATATCTAGAATGCGGATTCCGATCGGGTGTTCTTCATCAAATTCTACCAGGCACCAGCCAATGCTATTGGTGCCGATATCGAATCCGAGTCTGCGCATATTCCACCCCGTTCGCAACTTCTGCTCTTCTTCCACGGTGTGGGCAATATTGTTCTGCCTCCGATATCCCATCGCCGCCATCGCCGCCATCGCCGCCATCGCCGCCATCGCCGCCATCGCCGCCAATGATAAATAAAGTATTCTAGGGGATTGACAAGCCCAGCCTGCTGGGAGGAACTATTCACTCATGCGCTATGCTGGTGATGGCGGTCGGGGTCCAAACCGTCCGCCATCACCTAGCGGCTGGCATGCTGCGAAAACCATAGTGCAAAGGGGCGGATATCCAAACCCGTTCCCGCCTTGGAAACTGGCGCATTGTCTTCGGGTTATGCCAAAGGATTCTAGTTGCAGTTGGTCTTGACAGGCTCTCGTGGAGATGGAATTCTTTCTACCTCAGAGATCGCGGGCCAGCTGTTAACAAGCAGCTTGACTGCACCAAATAAGGGCGGGGCTACGGCCCCGCCTTTTCCTTGCCGCCAGGATCGGTAGATTCACCGCATGGGGGACGAATCCGAGATCGAAGCATTCATCGCGCATTGGCGCGACACCGGCGGTTCCGAACTGGCGAACACTCAGAGCTTCATCAACGGCCTGTGCCACCTCCTCGGCATCGCGCCGCCCAACGGCAGCCGGGCCGATGACGCCCATAACGACTATGTCTTCGAGCGCCGCGTCTTCCAGGACAATGGCGACGGGACGACCAGCTTCGGCCGCATCGACCTCTACAAGCGCGACGCCTTCATCCTCGAGGCTAAGCAGGGCAGCGATGCCGACCGCGCCGCGGCCGATCGCGGGGAGGACGACCTCGACCTGTTCGGCCAGACCGCATCCGCGCGCCTGAAGCGCGGCACCGCCCGGCGCGGGACGCCCGGCTGGGCAAAGGCGATGGTGCAGGCCAAGGGCCAGGCCGAACGCTATGCCAGGGCCCTGCCCGCCGACCATGGCTGGCCGCCTTTCCTGCTGATCGCGGACATCGGCTATTGCATCGAGGTCTATGCCGATTTCACCGGCACCGGCAAAGCCTATGCCCAGTTTCCGGACCGGTCGCGCTACCGGGTCATGCTCGATGACCTGCGCGACGCGGAAGTCCGCAAGCGGCTGGCGGCAATCTGGACCGACCCGAAGAGCCTCGATCCCTCGGCCCAGGCCGCGCAGGTCACGCGCGAGATCGCCGATCTGCTCGCAACCGTCTCACGCCGCCTGGAGGCACGCGGCCATTCCGCCGAGACCGTCAGCGGCTTTCTCATGCGGGTGCTGTTCACCATGTTCGCCGAGGATACGGGCGTGCTGCTGCCGCGGGACAGCTTCAAGACGCTGCTACGCGGCCAGCTCGACCATCCCGAGCATCTGCATCATCAGCTTTCCGCCCTGTGGCGCGCGATGGACTGCGGCGCGTTCGCACCCGGCCTCGGCATCGCGGTGAAGCATTTCAACGGCTATCTGTTCAAGGACACCGCGGCGCTACCGCTCGAGCTGGACGAGCTGAAGGTCCTGATCGAGGCTTCGCAGAAAGACTGGACCGAAGTCGAGCCTGCGATCTTCGGCACGCTGCTCGAACGTGCCCTCAATCCCAAGGAACGCGCGAAACTCGGCGCGCACTACACGCCGCGCGCTTATGTGGAACGGCTGGTCGGCCCGACGATCATCGAGCCGCTGCGCGCCGATTGGGCGGGCATCCGAGTCGCCGTCGCCGAGCTGATCGACCAGGGCAAGCCGGAGCAGGCCCGGCGCACGGTCGAAGCGTTCCACGGGTGCCTCGCCGCCACGCGCGTGCTCGACCCGGCCTGCGGCACGGGCAACTTCCTCTATGTCGCCATGGCGCGGATGAAGGAACTGGAAGGCGAAGTCCTCGACCTGCTCGTGGAGCTCGGCGACCTGCAATATGTCGCGGAGCTGACCGGCCACACCATCACGCCCGAAAACTTCCTCGGAATCGAGATCAATCCGCGCGCCGCGGCGATCGCGCAGCTGGTGCTGTGGATCGGCTATCTGCAATGGCATTTCCGCGTGAACGGCAGGGATCGCTCCCCGCCCGAGCCGATCCTGCGCGATATCCGCACCATCGAGAACCGCGATGCCCTGATCGATTGGGACAGCCGGGAATTCGAACGCGACAAGGATGGCGCCCCCGTGACGCGCTGGGATGGCGAAACGATGAAGCTGCATGCCGTGACGGGGCGCCCGGTGCCGGACGAGAGCGCACGAATGGAGACGTATCGCTACGTCCGTCCGCGCGCAGCCGAATGGCCGAAAGCGGACTTCATCATCGGCAACCCGCCGTTCATCGGTGGCAAGGATGTGCGCGACCGACTGGGCGATGGCTATTTCGAAGCGCTGTTCCGCACCACGGACGTCCCCGAGAGCGCCGACTTCGTGATGCACTGGTGGGACAAGGCTGCGCTTGCGGTCCGCAAGCACGGTACGCGCCGTTTCGGCTTCGTCACCACCAATTCGATCACCCAGTTGTTCAGCCGACGCGTGATCGCGAAACACCTCGACGCCAAGGATGCGCTGTCACTGCGCTTCGCCGTTCCCAATCACCCCTGGGTGGACGAAAAGGACGGCGCGGCGGTGCGGATCGCCATGACGGTCGCCGCACCTGGCAAGGCCGAGGGGCTGCTGCTCACTGTCACGGATGAAAGCGAGGCGCCCGACCGGATCGAGTTCACCAGCCGCATGGGCGTCATCGGCAGTGATCTGCGCGTAGGTGCCGATCTGACGGCTACGATTGCGCTCAAGGCGAATGACCGGCTCTGCTCGCCAGGTGTCAAGCTGCACGGCGACGGCTTCATAGTCACGCTTGAGGAAGCGAGAAAAATTTCACCTAATCCGTTGATAACGCTTGACTATAACGATGACACGGCTACATATAATAGCCAGCAGCCAGCAGCCAGCAGCCAGCAGCCAGCAGCCAGCAGCCAGCAGCCAGCAGCCAGCA
>NZ_JBYCZO010000010.1:0-1882 GCF_057586275.1 Sphingomonas sp. SRI_018
GGACATCGCCAGCGTCGATCCGATCCCGGCGAGCGGCAACGTCATCACCGATGCCGGCCCCGGTGGCGAGGTCGACGTGGTGAGCCCGGCGACGGTCGTGCACAGCGTCACCGTGAACGGCGTCACCACGGATGTGACCGCGGACGGAACGACGGTCACCGGTCAGTTCGGCACGTTGGTGATCGACCTCGACGGCAGCTACACCTACACGCCCAATGCCGACGCGTCGGCGATCGGGCAGACGGAGCAGTTCCAGTACACCATCCGCGACAGCGACGGCGAGCTGGAGACCGCCAATCTCACCATCACCATCGGCAGCGACGACATCACTGGCGCTCCCGTGGCCAATGACGACCAGGCGCGCGTCGACGTCGTCTACGAGAATGTCGTCGACACGGTCGATCCGACGGTGGAGTTCAGCTTCAACACGCCGGGCCTCCTTGGGACGGGATCGGGCAGCGACACCTTCACCGTTGCACCGAACACCAGCTCCGACGTCACGATCATCGCGGTCGGAGGAGGGGTGCTGTCCGCCCTGCCGACGTTCACGATCACGATACGCGATGCCGGCGGCGCGGAGGTACAGACGATCACGGCCACCGCCCTGGCGAATGTGCTCGGCCTTGGCGCGGGCCTGTCGCTGACGGTCCAGGATCTGCCTCCCGGTACCTATACCTTCGAGGTGTCGAGCTCGAGCGCGGTGGGGCTGCCCTTCGATACCGACGTCTATCTGGGTCAGACGATCACGCATCTCGACGACTTCCAGGTACAGAGCACCACCAACGCAGAGGGCAATTTGCTCGACAATGATGTGGCCGGCTCTGCCTTCACCGAGCTGTGGGTGAGGGACGGGACCAGCTTCGTCGAGGTCGAGGATGGCGGACGCGCGATCACCGGCCTCTATGGTACGCTGACGATCAGCGAGACTGGCGACTATGTCTACACGCCCCGGGCGGACCTGCCGCATTCGGCGTCGGACCTGATCGACAGCTTCACCTACCAGCTCGTCTCGCCTGACGGGCGAACGGAGACCGCCACACTCCAAATCGTCCTCGACGTCTCCGGCGCCGGGACGACCGACGACCCGGATCCGCCCACCGCTACCGTTGCGCCCGACGGTGCGTCGGTGATCGGCACGGGTGAAGCGGGGGCGACCATCACCGTCCGCGGGGCGGCCGGCAATGTGATCGGTACCAGCCTCGTCGGTCTCGACGGCAACTACACCGTCGCGCTGACGCCGCCGCAGACCAACGGCGAGCGCCTGACCGTCGTCCAGACCGACATTGAGGGGAACGTCTCCGATCCGACGGCGGCGTTCGCTCCGGACATCACCGCGCCCGACGCGCCGACGGCCGACGTCAATGATGCGGGCACGATCGTGACCGGCACGGGCGAACGCGGCGCGACCGTTACCGTCCATGATCCGAGCGGCGCGACGATCGGCACCGGCACCGTCGGTCCCGACGGCACCTATACAGTGACGCTGACCTCGCCGCAGACCAATGGCGAGGACCTGACGGTCACGCAGACGGATCCGGCGGGTAACATCTCCGATCCGGCGACGGCGTTGGCACCCGATATCACCGCGCCCGATGCACCCACTGGCCTTGCGGTGAGCGCCGATGGCACCACCTTGACCGGTACCGGCGAGCCTGGCGCCAGCGTCGAGGTTACCGATACGGCCGGCGCCGCGATCGGGACCGGCACGGTCAATCCGGACGGCAGCTTCTCGGTCACGCTCACCCCGGCGCAGACGCATGGCGAGGAACTGGGCGTCACCCAGGTCGACGCGGTGGGCAATGTTTCGCCCGAAGCGACCGTGTTCGCTCCCGTAGACATCGACGCGTTCGACAACAGCGCGACGGCCGGGATCGACCTGGTG
>NZ_JBYCZO010000011.1:0-1513 GCF_057586275.1 Sphingomonas sp. SRI_018
TACCAGGTCGATCCCAGCCGTAGCGCTGTTATCGAACGCGTCGATGTCGAACGGGGCGACGACGTCCGCCTGGGGAGATTCGTTGCCGGCGGCGTCGGTCTGGGTGACGCCCAGCGTCTCGCCGCTGACCTGGGGTTCAGTCAATGTCACCGAGAAGCTGCCGTCCGGATTGACCGCGCCGGTGCCGATCACCGCGCCATTCTCGTCCGTGACCTCGACGCTGGCGCCAGGCTCACCGGTGCCGGTCAGCACGGTGCCGTCATCGCTCACCGCAAGGTCGGTGGGCGCATCGGGCGCGGTGATGTCGGGTGCCAACGCCGTCGTGGGATCGGAGATGTTGCCCGCCGGATCCGTCTGCGTGACCGTCACCGTCTCGCCGTTGGCTTGCGGCTCCGTCAGCGTCACCGTGTAGTTGCCGTCGGGATCGACAGTGCCGGTCCCGATCAGATTGCCGTCCGGATCACGCACCTCCACCGTTGCTCCGGGCTCGCCGGTGCCGGTCACCACCGTGCCGGTGTCGTTGACATCGGCCGTCGGCGCATCCGGCGCGGTGATGTCGGGTGCCAGCGCTGTCGTCGGATCGGAGACGTTCCCCGCAGCGTCGCTCTGCGTGACCGACAGGCTTTCCCCGTTCGTCTGCGGAGTCGTCAGCGTGACCGAATAATGGCCGTCGGCATCGACCGTCCCCGTACCGATGACGTTGCCGCCAGGATCGCGGACAGTGATGCTCGCCCCCGCTTCGCCTTCGCCGGTCACGGTCGTACCGGTGGCGTCCACCGTCGCCGAAGGGGCTGATGGCGCGGTCAGATCGGGGGCGAGCGCCGCCGTGGGATCGGAGACGTTCCCGGCAGCATCCGCTTGCGTGGCCGTCAGACTCTCACCATTGGTCTGCGGCGTCGTGAGCGTGATCGTATAGGTGCCGTCCGTGCCGACCGGGCCCGTACCGATGACGGTGCCCGCCGGATCGCGGATGGTGACAGTGGCGCCGGGCTCGCCCCGGCCCGTCACCACGGTGCCGGCATCGTTGACCTCCGCGGTCGGCGCGTCGGGCGCGGTGATGTCGGGCGCCAGTGCGATGGTCGGATCGGAGACGTTCCCCGCAGCATCGGTCTGCGTGACGGTCAGCCTCTCGCCGTTGGTCTGCGCCGGTGAGACGGCCGCCGAATAGGACCCGTCCGCGGCAACCGTTCCCGTCCCGATCAATGTGCCGTCAGGCGAGTAGATCTGAACGGTAGCACCGGGCTCACCATCTCCCGTCACCGCCGTGCCCGTGGCGTTGACCGTCGCCGTAGGCGGAGGCGGAGCTTCGGTGTCGGCATCGGCATCCGCGTCGGCGTCAGCATCCGCATCGGCGTCAGCGTCAGCGTCCGCATCGGCGTCAGCGTCAGCGTCCGCATCGGCATCGGCATCCGCATCGGCGTCAGCATCCGCATCGGCGTCAGCATCCGCATCGGCGTCAGCATCCGCGTCGGCGTCAGCATCCGCGTCGGCGTCAGCATCCGCGTCGGCGTCA
>NZ_JBYCZO010000012.1:0-1306 GCF_057586275.1 Sphingomonas sp. SRI_018
TAGGCCGTGGACTCATAAGCGCGGAGCCACAGGCGCATTGAGGCGAGTTGGACCATGGCGAGGAAGTTCTCGGCGAGTTTGTCGTAGCGAGTGGCGATGCGGCGGAAGTGCTTCAGCTTGGAGAAGAACCGTTCGACGAGGTTGCGCTGGCGGTAGAGCCATGTGCTGAAGTAAGGTTTCCAGCGGCGATTGGACTTGGGCGGTATATTGGCCATAGCCCCTCTGTCGCGGAGAGTTTCGCGGATACGATCCGCATCATAGGCCTTATCAGCCAGGACGATTGTGTCCGGTCCAATGTGGTCGAGCAGTTCGTCAGCGACCTGCCCATCGTGCGTTTGCCCAGCAGTCAGGCCGAGCCGGATCGGGAGACCTTGCGCATCGACGACCGCGTGGATTTTGGTCGTGAGCCCGCCTCGGGAGCGACCGAGACAATGATCTCGATCCCCCTTTTTGCCGTCGCGGCCTGCTGGTGGGCGCGAACAGAGGTGCTATCGATCATCTGGATGTCGCCGTCGTGGGCGGAGGTGATCGCGTCCATCATCCGATCCCAGACGCCTGCTTTCCGCCATCGCACGAAGCGGTTGTAGCAAGTGGTGCGCGGTCCATAGCGCTCGGGCAAGTCGCGCCATGGTGCACCGGATCGCAGCACCCAGAAGATACCGTTCAAGACGCGGCGGTCGTCAACACGCGGCACGCCTCTAGGCTTGCTGGGTAACAGCGGCTGGATCACGCGCCACTCGAAGTCGGTCAAGTCATAACGGCTCATGCCGATGCTGAATCAGATGTCGAAGCGAGAGTGAAGCTATTTTGAAAGCACCTCGACATCGGCCGATGCAGCAGCATCCAGACGGGAGAAGCCGCTCTCAAAGCCATCAAACGACAACGCCGCAGGGTGACCACATCCGATGACCGACGCCTCGCTCCATTGCGTCAATACCTTCCTCGTCTGATCAATCCGTCCCGCGAGGGACAACTGCTTCCATTCCTTCGGATCAGGTGTGAAACTCACCCGGGTTGCCTCTTGATCGCAGCTTCTAACCGTTGCCCGGATGGCGAAACTGTCCCGGAAGATCAGGATAACATCCAAGTTCGGGTTCGACTGCCGGAGAGTCCTCGTGCAGCCGAAGCTGTCGGCATCATGGGCGCAAACCTCGGTGGCTCGCCACGCACCGAACTGCTGCTCGCTGGCCGTGTCGCCAGCAGCAAGCAGTAAGACGGGGACGACAACTGAAAACATCGCACGACGCTAAACCTGATGCCGCGCCGCGCCAACAGCGAGCGTCGGATTTATGAGTTCACGACCTAG
>NZ_JBYCZO010000013.1:0-1229 GCF_057586275.1 Sphingomonas sp. SRI_018
TGTGTGGATGCCCCCAGTTTTGCAAGGTGATTTTCGGACAGTTATGACGGCTTGGCGCTTCTATCGCTCGTGTGTCAGGCCTCTTGGTGTGGCCTGATATTCGCCATGGGCCGGTATGCAGTTCGAAGAACGAGGTCCACATCGGTTCAGAGAGCTTTGATGCTCGCGCCCCGGGACTGGTTTCCACGTCCTGAACATTGAAGTCCTTGCCGCATAATCGTCTGTCGATCTCCTTGCCGGGGCTTTGGGCCCCTAAGCGCGTTCCGCTTTGCCTTTGGTTGAAGGCGAGCGGCTCACGCCATCTGGTAATTCTCTTCCCGAGTCATCATCGCCCAGATCATGCGCGCCATCTTGTTGGCCAGCGCGACCGCCGCCACCATGCGAGGCTTGCGCCCCAACACGCGTCCGAGCCAGTTGTCGGGCAACACGCCCTTGCGCACGATCCATCGGATCCGGCTCATGGCGCCCACGATCAGCAGCTTGCGGATATCGGCCTGGCCCATTTTACTGACCCCGCCGAGCCGGGTTTTGCCGCCGGTCGAGCGCTGTCGCGGGACTAGCCCGAGCCAAGCGGCGAAGTTGCGTCCGCTAGCGAAGGTGCGCAGATCCGGCGCGAACGCCATGATCGCACCCGCCGTTACCGGGCCAACACCGGGGACCGTGCACAGCCGCCGCATCGCGTCGTCCACCTTAGTCGCGGCGCGCAGCTTGAAGTGCAGTTCATCGATCTTTTGCGTAAGCGCTGCGATCTGGTCGAGGTAAAGGCGAACGATATCGCGCACAGAGTCGGGAAGTTCGATCGCATCGTCGTCGATCATGCCGGCGACGGTCTTTAGACCTGTCGGCCCTTGCGCAACGACCAGCCCGAACTCGCCAAGATGTCCCCGCATGGCGTTGATTAGCTGGGTGCGTTGCCCGACAAAGGACTGGTGGGTCCGGAATGCGACTGCCCGGGCTTGATGCTCGGCACTCTTGACTGCCACATAATGCAGGTTCGGCCGAAGGGCGGCTTCGGCGATCGCAGCCGCGTCCGCCGCATCGTTCTTCTGCCGTTTGACGAACGGCTTCACGTAGATCGGCGGGATCAACCGCACCTCGTGGCCGAGTCTTTGCGCGAACCGTCCCCAGAAGTGGCTCGTTGCGCACGCTTCCATCGCGACAATGCAGGGTGGCTGCTCGCGCAGAACTGTCTCGAGCTTCGCGCGCGAGACCATCCGGTTGAATAGAAC
>NZ_JBYCZO010000014.1:0-915 GCF_057586275.1 Sphingomonas sp. SRI_018
AGGATCGGTCACGTTATTATGCCGAAATGGATGTAAAATGCCCGCAATTAGGGTCATGACTTCACGGATGTGAAGTGTCATGCGAAACTCTCTCGCTTTGGCATTTCGCCTCGTTGTCCAAGAGATGGAGGCGCTTGGTGATAGGGCGAAGCACGCCTACATTATGGGTCTGCGAAAAATCGGAATATCAGAGCAACCGGCCCCAAGGTCGCCTTACCGCG
Organism: Sphingomonas sp. SRI_018; assembly: GCF_057586275.1. Lineage (NCBI taxonomy): Bacteria > Pseudomonadati > Pseudomonadota > Alphaproteobacteria > Sphingomonadales > Sphingomonadaceae > Sphingomonas > Sphingomonas sp. SRI_018. The sequence continues at coordinate 222 of NZ_JBYCZO010000014.1, forward strand.
CCTGAGATGATTTGACGGTCAGGAGGCATTCAGGATAATTATGTATGCTGCGTGTTTGACGTAAAGCAAAGAGAACGGCGAGAGGGATCGGCAAAGACAGGGGGCAATTGAAGTGAAGTGGTCGAAATGCCCAACGGTACATCGGATATTCGTTATCGGCGCCTCCTCACGAGGCTGATAGAAGCTCGGACGTCGGCAGGTCTTTCACAGGACGAAGTGGCCCGTCGGCTGCGTCGAACGCAGCAGTTCGTCTCCCGCTACGAGTTGGCGGCCCGCAGACTTGATGTCATTGAATATATTGACGTTGCGTTGGCGCTGGGACTTGATGGACCAGCCGAACTGGCGAAGACGCTTGAGGAGACAGGCGCCATCGGAGGCCCTCGGTCGCCAGGCTCCAAGAGATGAGATCTCGAGCAAAATCGTAAACGGTGAATGTTCCATGCGATTATGGATCGGCCATGGTGGGTCTGTCGACGCAATTTAGGTGATCAAGCAGCGATACCGAAGTTGGTCATTTCGAAAACGGTTTGTCCCGCTTTCGAATCGGCCCGGCTTCCGCAGGAAATCCTTACTCCTTGGTTCATCTGCGGCGGTCGCTTCGACTTTATGGAGTTCGATGCATTTTCTCCGGGAGAGCAGCCATTCACCATCAGAACCGCATATTCGTGCTTTCTCGGCCGAAATTGACAGATTC
>NZ_JBYCZO010000015.1:0-395 GCF_057586275.1 Sphingomonas sp. SRI_018
GTGAAGTCGGAGTCCGTGCCGGTGACACTGAGGCTGCCGAGCAGCCCCAGGCCGAGCGTGCCCTCGAACGTCAGGAACGCACGATACTCGCCCGGTCCCAGCGCCTCGCTCGCCACCGCATTGCCGTCGAGCAGCCCGAGATCGAGCAGCGTGATCTGCTCCGAGCCGTCGATGCTGGTCCATTGGGTGCCGTCCCACTTCTGGACCACCACCCGATAATCGCTGAGCACCCCGATGTTGGCCAGCGCGTCATATTCGAACACCGCATCCAGGCTGTGCCCGGGCTCCACCGTGAACGCCACGTTCGGAACGCCGAGCACCTGCAGGTCGAGACCGACCAGCGACACCAGCGCCAGATAATTGGCGTCGCCATGGTCCACCGGCGTGACGACCGG